>JAEXFN010000018.1 GCA_023400055.1 Bacillota bacterium | reverse complement strand
CAGAAGGCCAGGGATGGCGAAGACGATTACCGGATGCATAAAGGGAGGACGGGAATCCGTAGGTTCCAGCGCCTTTTTGGTTACTTTTGGGGCGGTCCAAAAGTAATCCCGCCGCCGGAACCGTGGGCCCGAATAATAAGCATCCAAAAGTTCTTTCCTTGTTTTTTGCGAAAGTTGAGTTGGTAAAAGAGAGCGTTTTGTGGATAAAAGAGCCCATTTTGTGAATAAGTGAGCTCTTTCAGTCGCTCAGCAAGCTCATTTTGTGGATAAAAGAGCTCTTTTTATGAATAAATGAGCTCTTTCAGTCGTTCAAGAAGCTCATTTTGTGGATAAACAAGCTCTTTTTGTGAATAAGTGAGCTCATTCAGTCGTTCAACAAGCTCATTTTGTGGATAAAAGAGCTCTTTTTGTGAATAAACGATCTATTTCTGTGGATAAACGGGATCGTTGAGTGAGGCTATCGCTCGCTTTGCCGCCGCGGCCACCGGCTCAGGCAGGAGAGCCCGGTTCGCCCCAGCGCTGGTAGCCGGAGACTTCGACCTCGAACCGGTCGAGAATCTTGGCGACCATGTGCCGGTTCAGATCGGCAATGGCGGCGGGATGATTGTAATAGCTGAGCATGGGCGGCATGATGATGGCGCCCAGTTCGGCCAGGGTGAGCAGGTTGCGCAGGTGAATCGGGCTTAAGGGACATTCCCGGGCGACCAGGACCAGTGGACGCCGCTCCTTGATGGTGACGTCGGCGGCCCGCAAGAGCAGGTTGTCGGAGTAGCCGCTGGCGACTCCGGCCACGGTCTTCATGCTGCAGGGCACGATTACCATGCCGGCCGTGCGGAAGGTGCCGCTGGCGATGGCCGCGCCAATGTCGGAAATGGCGTAGACCGCGTCGGCCAAGGCCTTGACTTCCTCCGGCTGATAGGGGGTTTCCTGGCGGATGGTCGCTTCCGCGCCTTTGGAGATCACCAGATGGGTCTCCCACTCGGGCGCGGCGTGGAGGATGCTTAAGATTTCGATCCCCAGGATCGCGCCGCTGGCCCCGCTCATTCCGACGACCAGTCTTTTTCTGGAACTGTTTTTACTGGAATCGGGCATCGTTTTGGACATCCTTCGCATTTTGATTGGGAATCCGCTGGCCGAGCTGTGCGACCTTCGGAAGCCCCGGGCGGCGGCGGGGAAGCCGGCTGCCCGGGACGTTCCGAAGGGCAAGGTTCCGAAAGCGCAGTGGAGCGGATCGGTTTACTTCACCAACGCCATGACATAGGTGGACCACAGGTAGGAGATGGGCATCACTAGCACCAGAGCGGGCAGCATGTTGGCGATGGGGAAGGATTTGATGCCGCTGATCCGCAATCCGGTGGCCAGCATGATCATGCCGCCGCAGGCAGTAAAGTCGGCGACCATGGCCGGCGTGCTGATCGGCATGATCAGCGAGGCGCTCAGAAACAAGGTGATCAGGACGATGAATTGCGGCACGCAGATGGTCATGACGATATAACCGAGTGCGGTGGCAAAGATGCCGGCGGTGAAAAAGTCCAGGATGGCCTTTGCCAGCAATACCGAATGATCGCCGCTCATGCCCTCCTTCAGCGCGCCGAAGACGCCGGTGCCGCTGGCGCAGAACAAAACCACGATCCCCACCAATTTCTCCATGAACTCCTTTTGATTCTCGACGTTGGAGTTATTCGAAAAGAAGCGCTCGATCGGGCCGCGCGCCCGGTTGCCGCACCATTCGATGCCTTTTTCCAGCTTGATCAGTTCGCCGATGGCGGTGCCCAGGATCAACGCCAGGATCACCGCGGGCAGGGCGTTCATTTTGACGATATAGGCCACTCCCATGGACATGGAGGCCGCTCCAAAGGTCAGCGGCAACGAGGTACGAATCCGTTCCGGGATCTTCTTCCCCAGCCAGGCGCCGAGGAACCCTCCCAGGAGAACCGACAGACTATTCACAATGACTCCGATGGGCACGACAATCTCCTCCCTGTATTTCCGTTTTTTTAGATTTTTGGAACTATCGAAACGTTATACTGGGGCCGGGTAGCCCGGTTGACGGACGCCGGCCCACTGTTGTTGGGGATGCTTTACTCTTGGTTGAACAACGACGGAGCGAAACGGGCCGGATCGACCTCTTTGAAGCGGGCCCGGCTGAAACGGTCTTTCTGCTGGAACGGCACGGTGCAGTCGAAGATCACCTTGCAGGAGATCCCGCGATCGCGCAGCTGCGAATTGTAAGCGGGGTTCTGCGACGGATCCAGCGGATGGCAGCGCACCCCGGGAATGAATACGGTATCGATATCTCCCTGGTAACGGGTGTTCAGCGCCCACAGCACATCGTTGCTGTCAAAGGGATCGACATCCTCGTCCACCAGAATCACGTGTTTGAGCTCGGAGAAGGCCGAGAATGCCAGCAGGGCCGCCTGGCGCTGCCGCCCTTCGTCGCTGGGGATGCTCTTCTTGAATTGCAGGACGGCCATGTACTTGCCGCCGCCGGCCGAATGGGCGTACACATTCAACAGCCGCCCGGGCATGGCCCGTTCCACCATCTGAATGATGCTGGCCTCGGTGGGGATCCCGGCCATGCTGACATGCTCCTCGCTCGGACCGATGCAGGTCTGGAGGATCGGGTTCTGGCGGTGAGTGACCGCCTTGACTTTGATGACCGGCAATTCGGGATAGGCCGGACCGGTATAGCCGGGGAACTCCGGCATGGCCTTGCCGGTGTTGGTGTTCTGGTCCTCGCGCACCCGCACGCCGGGCAGCAGCTCCCCTTCGATAACGTACTCGGCGTTGGCGATGGCTTGCTCGCCGATGGTCAGACAAGGAACCAGCTCGACCGGTTGTTGGCGGATTCCGCCCGCCGCGCCGAGCTCGTTATAGCCGAGCGGCGTGGTCGGAGGCTCGAAGCAGGCCGCGATCTCGATGGCCGGGTCCACGCCGATGCTGATCGAGATCGGCAGGGGCTTGCCGGCCGCCTCGGCTTTTTGGCGGAAGACCTCCAGGTGGCGGTTGCCGGGGACGAAGTACATCGAGATCTCATCCTTGCCTTGCAGGCAGAGCCGGTGGATGGTGATGTCGGATTCGCCGGTCTCCGGGTCCGAGGCGTAACACAGGCCCATGGTGATATACGGACCGGCGTCCTCTTCGGTGTTGGTCGGCGCCGGAACCAGCTTGCGGATGTCAAAGTCCGGCTCGGTCGCATAATGGACCACTTCCTGGCAGACAGCTTTTTCCGGAGCGACGACGACCGGAGCCAGCGGACGGAGCACCGCCTCGTTCAAGAGAAAACCGAGCCGTTCCGGTTGGGTCCCGAGCATCAGGGCCACCCGCTTCCTGCTGGCCAGCAGGCCGATGACTACTTTGGCGTCGGGATGCCCTTTCACTTGATTAAAGACCATCGCCGGGCCAATCCGGGTGGGACGGCGCACGGTTCCGCCCGCGCCCACGTAACGGTAGACCCCGGATAACTCGGCATTGGGGTCGACCGGCTCGTCCGTCTCCAGCAATTGCCCGGGCACCGACTTTAACAGGGCCAGGGCCGACCGCAGATCGGTGACGGCTGCTTTTTGCTGATCGCTTGCCATAAAAGATTCCTCCCTCGCGATAAGTTTTGATTTTGGATTTTTTATGTGATATTGCCACGTTTTATTACATTTAACACTTTAAACTATATAGCCGCTATACAGTCAAATTATAAATAATTGGTAAATTAATAATTTTATTGCGGGAAAAGTGGCATACAATATTATAAACTGTATTGTTACTATACAGTCCATATGTAATTAAAATGGCAACAGAATAATATTTTTTTCCAATATATTGGCTGCTATCCATCATTTATGAATAAAAAGATATAAATACATGAAATGTTGAAATTTTATTAAAATATTGTATAATATAGAAGTTAGCCGGATGTGACGGATGAGGCCGCGGCGTCATTCCGGCTTGGGAACGGAGCGCGGGTCCCGGCGGGCCCGGGCCAGGATCGCTCCAGCGACATCCATGCGATAAGAGGTGAACGGCTGATGAAAGAGGTCTTTTCCATCAGTGAAATGGCGGAAATGCACAATATATCCAGGCAGACGTTGATCTACTACGACAAAGTCGCCATCTTTAAGCCGCTCTACATTGACGAAGCCAACAACTACCGTTATTACAGCGCGCGGCAGATTCCGCTGTTGCGGGAGATCCTTTTTCTCAAGTCGATCGGCGTGAAGCTGGAAGAGATCAAGGAGCACATGGAGCGGAGGAACTTGAACACCGCCATCGCGCTATTGGAACATCATAAAGAATGGGTGGCCGGGGAGATCGAGCGCCTGACCAAGACCCATTTCAGTATCCAGCAACGCCTGAACCGTTTTCAATACGCCGAGTATTTCAAGGAATCCATCGATAAACCGATGCTGAAGGAACTGCCGGAGCGACGGATGGTGCTGACGCCCTTTACGAATGAGATCTGCCGCGAGGAACTGCACTGCACCTGCATGAAGTCCTGGAACACCTTGTTCCAGAGCGGCATCCTGCCTTCCGGGGAGTTCGGGACGTTAATCCGGCGGGCCGGATTGGGGACCGCGGAGGTCTTTCGCGGTGCGGGAGTCTTTTTCACCCTGCCATTTAAAGACGCTCCGATCGCGAATACCATCGATGTGCCGGGCGGCCAGTACGCCTGCATGTATAAGTACGGCATGCCTTATGATCTGAAGTATCTGGAGCGGCTGATCGACTGGATCGCCGAACAGGGGCTGACGATCACCGGGGATGTGATCGATGTCTGTTACCTGGACACTACTTTTTATTTCAACGACAAGGAAGGCGCCGATCTGTGCGAACTGCAGATTCCGGTAGCGCCCGGTCCGCCGCCGGCGCCGAACCTTGGGGAGGAGGCGCCATGATTGAGCTGTCGATTACGAGAGCGGGAATTCCGCTCGATCTGAAAGCGCTGGAGATCGGCCCGGATCTCTGCGTGATCATTGCCGGCGGGGACAGTCCGCACATCGGCGCGGTGACCCTGAGCGTGCCCCGGCCCAGCCTGGCGGATCCTCAAACGGTCAGCGCCTCGACCTCCGTTCTGACGCGGGTCGGGCACAAGGATGATGAGGCGGCGCGCTATGTCTCCCGGGAGCTTGCCGCCAAGCTGAACCGGAATGTGGTGGTCACTTGCGGCATTCATGTCGACCGGATCAGCCGCGCCCAATTGGACGCTGTAGTTCAGGCCCTGCCTGAACTGGTCCGGGCGGTGGTCGAGGCGCTGGGCGCGGCGCCGACATGTGAGTGAAGCGGGATAGATCTCCGGGTAATTCATGTGAAAAAGTAAGCAATGATTTATTATGTGACTGAGGGTTGATGGGGATGATTCGACTTAAGCGATTAAGGGTCGATGGGGGCTATTCCTGCCCCCACGCCCCCAGGACCAAAGGGTTTGGTCGGAAACCCTTTGGAATCCCCCGACTAGGAACCGAGGTTCCTAGACCTCCTCATTCATCCGGGGTTTTAGAATGCCGCCGCCATCCATGGCATTCTGACTGGCAACTAAGCGCAGGCTTCCGACCCCGACCGCTGTTTTTCATCCAGGAAAAAAAGCGGCGCCGTCTCCTTCCATGGAGACGGGTGCTATTCGAATTTTTCGATGCTTACGTCATTTAACTTTGGTGAGCCCGCCGCCAGAACCGTGGGCCAAATAAGCATCCAAAAGTTCTTTCCAGCGACTGAGAGATGAAAAGATTCCACGGCCTAGCGATCGGGAAATAGGTTTTTCCGTGAAATCCTTGAATCCATCAATCCGTGATCGGCTCTTTTGATAGGAACCTTCGATTTTGGCATTCATACGGCCGCCATCCTTGGCGGCCGTATGAATGCTAAAATATTAGGATTCCTTAGATCCTCGGCCGAATTGATCGTGTTAAGCCTTGAATCCTACGAATCATGGTTCGGGATGCGGATGATACTTTTTGCATACAAAAACGATACTTCATGCCTGGTTTTTCGAGATATAATATCAAGCATGAAAGTGTCTTTCACTTGGAGAGTCCGTCGGTGATACCGACGGACTTTTGGTCATTGGGCAAAGCTTGATTGCCCATGCCCCGCTTTCCTATGCGGAGCTAACTTGATAATCATCAAAGAGCTCTTTTTGTGAATAAGAGAGCTCTCTCAATCGTTCAGTTGGCTTATTACATGGATTTTCAGGATAGCGCGGATACTAGGTCGGAAGCAATTAAACCGGATTGCGAAGGTTGGATCGGAATTGTTCTATGAGCATTCGCGACTCGCGACTCCGCCCGATGATACCGTCATCTGGCGTTATATCACCTTTACCAAGTTCTGTTCGATGCTGAATGAAGGGGCGCTCTTCTTTTGCAGGCTGGATAAGCTCCATGATAAGTGGGAGGGGGTTTATCCCAAAGCCATGCTGGAATATTGGGCGCAAGTTTATCAAGATACTCTCGCCGGGAATGGGGGAGTGGATCGGCTGAAAGATATTTTGATTTGGAAAATCATCCCGTCCCACTTCGTCAACTGCTGGTTCATGAGCGAATACGAGTCCGACGCGATGTGGCGGCTGTATTCCCAGAATTACGAGGGGATAGCCATCAAGTCGACCATCGGGAGGCTGAAGCGGTCCCTGGCGAAAACCAGGGAACGGATCTGGATCGGCCCGGTGGATTATATCGATTATGACCGGTGGCAGCCGCCCAAGGGCGAGGCGCGCCAACCTTTTTTGGGGATCGAGCCGTTCTTCTGGAAGCGGTTGAGCTTCCAGCACGAAAACGAGTTGAGGGCCTTGGTGGGCCAGATCCGCCAAGGCAGCGGGAAAGAGGTAAGCGGCTTGAATATCGAGGTGGATTTGAACCAACTGACCGATGCCGTTTATGTGTTTCCCGATTCGAAGGATTGGTTCTCGCAACTGGTCGAGACGGTCTTGCGTAAATATGGTTATCGCAACATTGTGGTGAAGCGTTCGTCGCTGGGGGAAAGACCGTGGGGGTGAAGGATACTCCTGCTTGTTATTCCGAGCAGCTCAAGCGGGGAAATGGCAACCGATAAAATATTCAAACGAATAAAGTTGGCCAAGGAGGGACAGTCTCCAATATTATTTAAAACTTGTTGACCATAACCCTTGAAGCCAATTTTCACAAAGCTTTGGCCAGATCGCTACCGCCGGTTCATCCTCACCTAATCCTAAACCATGGGGACCTTTGGAGAATACATGGAACTCAAACGATAGATTTTGCTCACTTAGCGCTTGAGCAAAAAGTAAGTTTTGGCGCTGAAAATTAAAGTCGTCGTTCGCTGTAACCCATAAAAAAGTCGGTGGCGTTTTCGCAGTAACATGTTTATGATTTGAAGTAAAGTCGATAAGTTCATCGATTGTAACACCTTTTGGTAATAGAGAGTCTGGAGGCAAATTTTCCTTAGAAAAGGGGGATGTTTCCGCATAACATAAAATGAGCGCATTAAGTTTAGAACTGGTTTGATCAAGCGGATCGTTGAAATCCGATTCTTCAAAAAGCATCGACATAATTTGGGCGTTTCGACTTTCCGGTTCTATCATTCCATTATCAAAATGAGTGCCTATAAAAGCGGCTAAATAACCACCCGCCGAAAATCCCATCATGCCGATTCGTTCTGGATCAATATTTAATTCCAGGGCATGATAACGAATATATTTAACCGCGCGCGCTGCATCTTTAGTTGAAGTAAATGGAGTATAAGGTGCGACCCGATAATTTAAAACAAAAGCATGGATTCCTATTTGATTCAGCCATTTGGCAATTGGTTCCCCTTCATGAGCCGCTCTAAATTGAAATGCTCCACCCGGACCGATAATCATTGCCGGATGAAGCTTCTCTTCTTTTAGTAAATAAGGAGTTAGGGTAGGCAACCCTTCGTTATTCAAGTCCACGATAGCGGAAACTAACTTGGCATCAGGCAGATTATTTTCCCAAAGTTTGATATCCTTTAATCCCATCGAGATGATCCTCCCAGTTTAATTGGCGGCTCGGATGGCTGCGGCTTTTCATTGTAAATCACCTGATATACGTAATGAGGTTCGGCTTCCTTTCAGCCGCCCGGACAGTTGCATCCTGCTTATATCCAAGCACAACCGAATCGTAAGGCTTGTAAGCTTCGGGAATTTTAAGTTCCTGGCGCAGCGCGGGGCCTTGGGGGGAGTCGAAAGCCAGCAGGACGAAGAAGATCCAGCACGACCCCAGCCCGATGGATTCGGCGGCCAGCAGCAAGTTTTGGGTGGCGGCGGCGCAATCGGCGTCGAGCGGCATCGGCGCCCGCTCACTGCCGGAGACGATGATCAGCGTGGGCGCGCCATACAGGCAATTGAAATTATCATCACTTCCCAGTTGGCGAAGGGGTTCGATGGGCATTTGTCGCGCCGCTTCTTTGGCGGCCAGATTGAGCCGGTCGAGCAATGCCCGGTTTTGAACGACTGTAAAATGCCAGGACTGATCCCCGGCGTTGGGAGCATATAACCCTGCTTCCAATACCGCCTGTAACTCCTCTTCCTTGATCTGTTCCGCTTGAAAGCTTCGAATACTCCGGCGCTGTTTAATGGTTTTTAGAGTCTCATTGGCGATCATCAGCTCATCTCCAGTATTCGTTTCATGGCACGGGAACCGCCATCTAGCGGAAGGGCCCGGCTGGCATAGGGTTTCCTTTTTGGCCCGGTATTAACACGATTATACCACTATTTTCCAATGTTGTCTTGTACAAAAATGGCCTTGGGAAGTGAGGCTTTGGCGTTCCGGTTATCCGGGAGGAAGAATCAAAAGCCCAGCCTGGTTCGCGGCTGGGCTTTCGGATTCATATTTAATCGCTCAACGGTCAATCGTCGCCATGATCCAGTCGGGGTAACGGTTGCCGGAGACTTTTCCCAGCGCCAGGGCGTCGTCGCGCGCTCGCATTGGGGCGGGATCGAGCCGGAGCGCCGCGATCGTCATGAAAGGTCATCCTCCAATCCACTCGGTAGGGTGCCCGAATACCAGTTGTTCACTCACGCGCCAGAGCCGCTCGGCCGCCTGGGGATCGATCGCGTGCGGCACCACGCCGAGCGCTCGCGAGCCGGGCGGGTTGTCGGCGATCGCCCCGGACACCAGCGGGGCGATGTCGCAGTTTTCACAATAAACGCCGCCGATCCCGTCCAGTTGCGGGCTGGTGGCGCACCAGACGCCGGTGGCCGCTCCTTGCGCGACGGTCTTCATGTTTCGCGCCGGATCGATGATAATCTGCCCGTTCTCGTCGACGACGCCGAGCGTGCGCAGTTGTTCCGGAGGCATGTTCCTGGAAAGACCCGTCGCGACGATGCTGCCCGGGTGCAGCGCGAACGCCCGGATACCGTCCGCCTTGCCCCTTGCGTCGACCGCCACCGCCATGAGAACGTTGGCTGTCTTCGACTGGGCGTAGGCCAGCCACGGAGCGTACTCGCGGTGCTGAAAATGGATGTCCTCAAAGAAGATGGGCGAACGGCTGTGCGCCCAGGCCGAAACCATCACCACCCGCGCGCCGCGGGCCTGGCGGAGCGCCGGCCAAAGTCGGGTCACCAGTTGAAAATGACCCAGATGGTTGGTAGCAAAATGGATCTCGTAGCCGCGCGCGTCGAGCGTCAGCGGGCCGGTCAGACCGCCGGCGATGCCGGCGCTGTTTACCATGATCGCTAGCGGCCGGCCGGAGGCCAGGAAGCGCTCGACAAAGGCGTCGATCGAAGCCGGGTCGAGCAGATCCAGCGCCTCGATCGCGACGCCGTCGAGCCCCGCCAACGCCTTGGCGGCCTTGGAGAGATCGTGCGCCGGGACGATAACCTTGGCGCCGGCGGAGTGCAGCACGCGTGCGGTTTCCAATCCGAGGCCGGAATAGCCGCCGGTGACGATGGCGGTTTTGCCGCGCAAATCGCAGCCGCGGATAACCTCCGCGGCGGTGGTCGCCGCCCCGAAACCGGAACCGATGGGAGCTTGTTGGTTCATCCGAAGAACCTCCTCGAAATTTCTTAGGGCTATTATCCCATACGCTTCTAAAGCAAGATAGACCGTTACTGCAGAAAAATTGCCTAAAGTTGCAAAATGAAATCATTTTCCAGAGGGCAGCCTTGTTGCATCAGGTCCCGCCATCAGGTACAATGGAAGGAAGCCGACGGACAAGGAAAATCCCGTTGCCCCAAGGACATTATTAAAGGGCAGGTGTAAACCGCATGTCGGAACCAAAACCGAAAATAGCAACCTTAACCGAAGCGAACCTTCCGGTGGCTCCCGTCTGCCCCCATCAGCAGTTGCTGGATCGGCTCATTGCTATGACGGAGCGGATAAGCAAGGCGGAGGAGATCACGCCGACCATCATTCCCTTTCTGGCCATTGCCCGCCACAGCCGGCGAACGCCGCTGATCCGCTGCGTGATGACCCCGTCATTTTGCCTGAATCTGCAAGGGACGAAAGAAGTTCAGATCGGCCAGGACCTGATGTATTATTATGCCGGGGATTATTTGGCCGCGGTCCATGACATCCCCGTGTCCGGGCAAGTGGTCGCCGCGACCAAGGAGACGCCTTATATCGGCCTGCGCCTGGATTTTACGACCCAGGAAATTGTGGCGGTGGTGACGGGGGCCGGGATCCAGGTCAAGCCGAGGAATAAGAAGCTGAACACCGGCGCCTTCGTCGGCCGAGCCGACGCCGAGCTGCTAGAGCTGTTTATCCGGCTGCTGAAGCTGATCGAGCGACCCGCGGCGGCTCCGTACCTGTCCGCGCTCATCAAGCGGGAAATGATCTATCATTTGTTGACTGGGGATTATGGGCACTTGTTTTTCCAACCGGCGTTCTTCGATCAGCAGGCCGGCGGGATCGGCCGGGCCATCGCCTGGATCAAGGAAAACTACGCCTGCTCCTTTACCGTCCGGGAACTGGCCCAATCCAACAATATGAGCGTCTCGGGGCTGCAACATAAGTTCAAGGCGGTGACGACCATGGGCCCCTTGCAGTATCAAAAGCAGCTCCGCCTCCAGGAAGCGCGGCGCCTTATGCTGAGCGGGGCGATGGACGCGACCACCGCCGCCTTGACGGTCGGCTACGAAAGCCCGTCGCAATTCAGCCGGGAATACCGGCGGCTGTTCGGCCTGCCGCCCCTCAAAGATATCAAAGCAGTGCGGCAAAGTTCCGCGGCGGGGGAAGCCTGAAATCTAAGACTGTGAAAAAGATGCGGCCCCATAAGCACCCGTCCTGCGGGAATCATGATTTTACGGGCGGACGGGTCGGCTTTTAAAAAACCCTTGACATGGTTCGATAGTGCGATTTATAATCCGATCACCATAGTGTATATACACATGAACGTGAGAACTTCGCGATGAAAAATATTAATCAAACCTATCCGAAATCCCCAAGTCCTTGCCATTGCCTGAATATCCGGCGGGCTTCCCGCGCTGTCACGCAGTTTTATGATGAAGTATTGCGTCCCAGCGGCCTCACCGTTGCCCAGTTTGGGTTGTTACGAAATTTGACGGCCGGGGAAAGGATCACCATCAGTGAGCTGGCCAAGATGACCCGGATCGATCGGACCACCTTGAACCGGAATATGAAGCCATTGGCCGATGCCGGACTGATTGTTATTAACCCCGGCAAAGATTCGCGCACCCGGCAGGTAGCTTTGACGGAACCCGGCAAAGACGCGGTGATCGCGGCCAAGGAACGGTGGGAAGAGGCTCAGGCAGCGATCCGCGAATATCTCGGGGAAACGGATTTGGCGACGCTGGCACGACTGTTGTCCAAATTAGAAGCGATCGTTCCCTAAAGCAGCGGTCTTAATGGTTAATGACCAAACCCGCCAGTAGAACAACTCCTCTGCTATTTGTAAAATCTCTCACCAAACTCCGGCTCAAATGGCAGATTCACCACCGTTTCCCCTGGCCTAAGCCATTTTCCAAAATGTAAAAAGATGATTAAATGCGTTTTTTGGCCCGGATGGGCTATTGACTTGGAGTACCCTCAAAGGGGTACAATTTTTATTTGTTTGAAGCGGGTCAAGCGGGCGCGACCTTTTGAATCCTTACCGTAGCCATTGAAACCGGGCTGGATGAAAAGATAGGAGGCTATTTACTTATGAACAAGTCGAAGGTTTATTTCACGAATCTGCGGACGACCGGCAGCCTGAATCTGTTGCAGAAGCTGGAACGGCTCGTCAAAAAAGCGGGTATCGAGCAAATTGATTTCGAGAATAAATTTACCGCCATCAAATTGCATTTCGGCGAGCCGGGCAACCTGGCCTTCCTGCGGCCGAATTACGCCAAGGTCATCGCCGACCTGATCAAAAGCAAAGGCGGCAAGGTATTTCTGACCGATTGCAATACCTTGTACGTGGGCCGGCGCAAGGACGCGCTGGAGCATTTGGACGCGGCGTACGAGAACGGTTACAATCCGCTCACCACCGGCTGCCAGGTGATCATCGGTGACGGCCTGAAAGGGACCGACGAGGCTTATGTTCCGGTGCCTTGCGGCGAGTATGTCAAGGAAGCCAAGATCGGCCGGGCGATCATGGACGCCGATATCATCGTCAGCCTGACCCATTTCAAATGCCATGAGTTGACGGGGATCGGCGGCGCGTTAAAAAACATCGGCATGGGCTGCGGCTCGCGCGCCGGCAAGATGGAGATGCACAGCGACGGCAAACCCAGCGTGGAAACGGCAGACTGTGTGGGCTGCGGCGCTTGCGCCAGGATCTGCGCCCATGGCGCGATCACGATCGTCGGCAAAAAAGCCCGGATTGACCATGCCCGCTGTGTCGGTTGCGGCCGCTGTATCGGAACCTGTCATTTCAACGCGATTGTCGCGGCCTGGGACGAATCCAACGATATTCTCGACCGGAAAATGGCCGAATACAGCTGGGCGGTATTGCATGACCGGCCCAGTTTCCATATCAGCCTGGTGATCGATGTATCGCCCAACTGCGATTGCCATGCCGAAAACGACCTGCCGATCATCCCGGATATCGGCATGTTCGCCTCCTTCGATCCGGTGGCGCTCGACATGGCCTGCGCCGATAGGGTCAACCGGGCTCCGGCCCTCTCCGGCAGCCGCCTGGACGAACGGCTGCAAAAACAAGGCGCCAAGGGACACGATCATTTCCACGCCAACCACCCGGTAACCAATTGGCGGGCCGGCGTCGACCACGCTGAAAAAATCGGCCTGGGAACCAAAAGCTACGAGTTGATCGAGGTCTGAGCCAGACTTAATTCGACGACAATCTCCCGGCTTAAACTTTTTTCATGCTTAGAACTATAAAAGAAACCTCCGGCGCAACCTTAGCCGGAGGTTCGATCTTGATTCGGGGTTAGCGGCGTGAAACAGTTTGCGCCAAATAAGTTTTTGACCTATATCGAAAGATTGCTGTGTGGAATGAAAAACTCCTACCCTAGCCTCTGGAGCAACGCTGTCCGACCCTCCTTATCAGACTGCTGATCGCTCTTTATTCACAGCAAGAAGATCTTTATCCACAAAAGCAGCATCTTAATTCACAAAAGATCAATCTGGAACCGTTCCGGGAAGATCTTAAATCATTGCCGATCGATCTTATTCACAAAAGGAAGATCTTTCTGATTATCGAGTTTGCTCAGCAAAGATGCAGTTGGTTTTCGATGGGAGATCGTTTGATTTGAATTGTAAGCTAAAGTTTTTGGGGTATGCTGGTTTTAAGTTTTTGGGCCTAAAACCAGGATTCCGCCTGCGGGCGGGCAGGGGTTTAGCGGCAAACGCCGCGTAGCTGCCATCCTTGACGGCTGTATAGAATACAAATGTTAGCTGGGATTTGGGCTGTCCATTTAATCGTAGATCTTGTGAAATCGGGTCTTTGAAAATGGGTCAAAGCTTGCATCGCTCAGGCTCCGCTTTTCTATACGATAGGGCCGGAAGTGCTGGAATGATTGAACCTCGGGTGAAAACCGCTTCGAATGCGGGGGGGGTATGCCAAATCGGCTGGAGATCTGAATCTCCAGCCGATTGATCATTCGAAAGAGCTTGGCGCAACGTGGCGCTTCAATGGCAATTCGCAAAGAAACGCGGTATTAGCCGTTGCATTTAAATCCCGCCCAAAATGCAGATAATGCTTTCCTTGGTCGGGAAACGGCGGTTGGCGTCGTAAAACGGATTGGCGTACCGTTTTAGCGCCTGCGGAGAATCTTCGGCATTGACATCCAGCCAGATCTTGACGTCGCCGTTGGGATAATAGGTCAGCAATTGTTCGCCGGGGTGGTTTAACAGCTTGGAAGCCATGGCGATCCGGCCGCCGATCGTTTTGAGCACATTGCCCTGGCGATCGATGATTTGGGCGTCGCCGCCGATCATCCCCGAAATGATCTCGTGCAGGCCGTCGCCGTCGATATCCACCGGCGCGGTGTCCGCGATGCTGAAAGGGAGCTTGACGGGCTGGCCGGTCAGCGCCTCGAAGGCGAACTCGGTGATGCCGGTATAATACCTTCCCTCCAGCGTCTTGGTCTGTTCCTCGATCCGGACCGCGGTGGCGATCAACTCGCCGTTCTGGCCGATCCGGCCGACCCAGCCCTTGTGGATGTGCCCGTATTCGATGGCGCTCCAGACGCGTTCGCCCTTTTCGTTATATAAGATGGTCCGCGGGGCGAGGTCCTCGAAGCTTTCCCGGATGACCCAGAACAGCCAGCGCCCGGTGGCGGGATCGGGGATGGGCTGGATCATGTCGGAATGGCCGTGCCAAGTATCTTTGTCGGCGCAAAAGACTTCCTGGCCGGTATCGACCTCGATGCACCGTTCCCCCCAGAGGAATTCGTCGACGCCGTCCTGATTGATATCGAAGATGGGATAGTTGTGTCCGCCCCGGGCTCCCGGCTCATCCTTGGTGATGTTTTTCTCCCAGCGCAAGGTCATATCCGGTTTCCAGGCTTGAAACTGCATCAGGCCGTAGGTCCCCTGCACCGTGATGAGCACCGGTTCGCCCTTGGCGTAACCGCCCAGGATGTGACAGCGGAAGAATTCGCCGAAATATTGATTGATATCAGTCTGTGGCCACGGCCATTGGCCGGTGGTCGCGCCGGTCAAGGTGTTGACCCGTTCGAGGACGAATTTCTTATAGTTGAACGGATGGAGCGTATCCAGGTTATTGACGAACCAGATCTCATCGACGCCATCCTGGTCGAGATCAAAGGTGAAGAAGGTGCTGAAGGCGGTCCCCGGGCAAACCCCCACGCCCAGGTCCCGTTTCCACAAGACCTCGCCCGTTTCGGTATAGACCATCATTTTAAAAGTGTCGGTCGGATAGCAGAACATCTCATAGCTTGCGTCAATATCGTAATTGGCGCTATAAACGCTGAGAAAGGCCTTGGTTCGGTCATCGCCCAGCCGGACCGGGACGGTCCGGAAGTTTTGGAGCTTTTGGCCGACGTTTATTTCCAGCGAAGGCCGGATATCGATGGCTTTTTTGGCACGCTGCGTGATTGTCATTTGATCGCCTACTTTCAGAAAATCGGTGCATTTCTGGTCTTAACCCTTCAAACCGCTGGTCGCGATCCCCTCGATGAAATAGCGCTGGGAGAAGAAGAACAAAATGATCAATGGCAAGATGGATATCAGCGACATGGCCATCACCTGGTCCCAAGGAACGGCCGAAGCGGCGTCCAGGGAAATTCGCAACCCCAATGAAAGGGTATAGTGCTTGACGCTGTTGATGTAGATCAGTGAATCGAAGAAGTCGTTCCAGGTCCACATGAACTGGAACAATCCCGCCGAAAATAAGGCCGGCTTCATCAGGGGAAGCAGAATCTTGAAAAAGATGCCGGTCGAACCGCAACCGTCGATACTGGCGGCTTCATCCAGATCGCGGGGGATTCCCCTCAGGAACTGGACCAGCATAAAAATGAAGAACGGATAACAGGCGAATAAGGCCGGGATGATAAAAGGCAGATACGTATCCAGCCAACCGAGCTTATTAAAGATCAAATAGCGCGGAATGATGATTACGGCATTCGGCAACATCAGGGTGGAAATCATCAGCCCGAACCACAGGTTTTTGCCTGGGAATGTGAATCGGGCGAAGCCATAGGCCACCACCGAACAGGATAGCAAAGTGCAAAACACGGTGGGAATCACCAGCAAAAAAGTGTTGATAAAGAAGGTGGCATAGGTATATTGGCCCGCTCCCACCCAGCCCTTCAGATAAGCCGCAAAGGAATACGCCGCGGGCAGGAGAGTCGTTGACCCGAAAATCTCGGCATTGGTCTTAAAAGTGGCAAAGAACATCCAGAGCAGGGGATAAATCAGCATAAATCCGAATAATGCCAGAAATAGATAGGTTGTCAGTTTGGACAGTGCCTTCCCGTTACTCATGCGAATTACCCCCGTCATCGTAAAATACCCATTTGTCCGAGGTTTTGAAAATAACAAACGTCAATACCAGGATGATCAGGAACAAGATCCAGGAGATCGCGCAGGAATAGCCCATTCGAAAATTGGTGAAAGCTTCGATGTAAAGCTTCAGGCCGATCAAGTAGGTGGATTTTAAAGGCCCGCCGTTGGTTACCACGAACGCCGAGGTGAAATTCTGCAACGCATTGATGGATTGCATAATTAGATTAAAGAACAGAATGGGGGTGAGCATGGGCAAAGTAATCTTGAAGAAGGTCGCGATTCTGGAGGAGCCGTCGACCTTGGCGGCTTCGTAAAGCTCAAGCGGTATTTGTTTCAGGGCCGCCAAAAAGAGCACCATGGAGGATCCGAACTGCCATACCTGCAAGATACTGATGGTGATCAGGGACAAATTGGGGTTGCCCAGCCAATCAATGGGAGCGATCCCGATCCCGCTGAGGATTTGATTGATCGTTCCCTCTTTCATGAACATGATTTTCCATAACGCGGAGATGGCGATGTTTCCGCCCAATATCGAGGGCAGATAATAAGCGGTTCGGAAAAAGCCGACCCCTTGGATCTTGGCATTCAGCAACAAAGCGATCAGCAATGAAAAGATCAGTTTGCTCGGGACCGAAATCAAAGCGTACATCGCGGTAACGGAGAGCGATTTAATAAAATCCGGATCCTGTTTGAATAAGGTGAGGTAATTATCCAATCCGGTAAATCGCGGCGCGCCCATCACCCGGAAATCGGTGAAGGAAAAGATGAAGGACGACAAAAAGGGATATAACTGAAACACCATGAACCCGATGATCCACGGCGAAATATAAAACAGGCCTTTGTATTTGCTGGTCATTTTTCGCGGCAGCACCCTGGCTTGGCGATTGATTGCCTTAGTATCCATAACCATAAATTACCTCGCACTCGTATCTTAATTGGTTTTCCTGATACAGAGATGGCTCTATCGCCGATCGGCTTGTTTTGGAACAAGCGGACCGGTGACAGAGCCTAGGATGTTCGCTATTCCATTCCGGGACTTATTATTTGTCCCGGGTCGTTTTTAGGGTAGTTAATTGCGCGTTTAGCAGCTTTATTGTCTCATCGGCAACTTGGTTGACGGGCGAGCCGAAGCCGATCTTCTCGATGGCGTCGGTAAATATCTTTTCGACTTGGACATTGGAGGACGGTCCGTTATCCGGTTTGCCCATATGGGCGAGACCGTAATTAACCCCGTCGACCACATTTTTACTTAAGAGGCCGGCGCTAGTGCAAGTTTCTCTGACCTTTTTGACCGGCGGGATCGAGCGGGTATCTTTTAAGACTTTTCCGGCTTCGACATCATTCAGGAAATAGTTTACGAACTTCACGGCCTCGTCGATATTTTTGCTCTTGTTGGAAACCCCCAGCAACTGAGCAGGCTGGACCGTTAGGCCGGTGTCCTTGCTGTGAGCTTCCATCGGGAAAATGAAGGTTCCCATTTCGCCCTTGGCGTCTTTGGCTGCGCCGTCGAATTGGGAGGTCCACATGAATTCCGCCACCAGACTGCCATTGATCCATTTCGGATTGGTGGTGGGCACATCGGCGAATACATTGGCTTCTTGGGCCGGTTGCAAAACCTTGTCCTTATAAAGTTTATCGATATAAGTCAGGGCGTCGATCAAATTCTGTCTGGTAAATCCGAGGGTATAGTTATCTTTAATAATTTGTTGACCAGTGCGTTGTTTGATATAGGGCCGCAAGATAAACGTGCCGAGGGTGCGGCTGTCCGAATTGAGGAAATACTTGCTGCTGTCCTTTTTGTTGACGGCCTTTCCGACGTTGTCCAGGTCGTTCCAGGTCCATTTCGTACTCATGCTGGTGGGAATGTTAAAATCTTTGGCGACGGTTTGGTTCATGAGCAAGGCGATCGCATTCAAACCGGTCGGCAATCCGATCAACTTGCCGTTGAAGGTTCCATAGTCGCGCAAAAACTTCGGATCGAATCCGGATAAATCGATGAAACGTTTTTTGGCTTTGAAGTTGACGAAGAAGTCGCCATTGGATGTCATGTCGACCATCCACGGCGGATTCAACTGAATGATATCAGCCACGGTGCCGCTGATAAGCTGGGTGGCAATCTTGGCTTGATCCGATTTGCCGTTATATTCGGCTTCGATCTTGACGTTCGGGTGTTTCTTCATATACATGTCGATAACTTTCAGTGTAAGCTGGGTGCGCTGATCATTTCCCCACCAACAGAATCTGAGCTGGGCGCTTTTGGGTTCGGCCGAACAGGTCGCTACCAAGATACAGGCCAGAAACACCATCACCATGAGTCTTTTTTTAAACATCTCGGCTCCTCCTTGGATTGATTTTTAATGGAATATTGAAAATTCATTAATATACTAAAGCAAAAAGCGTGCCAACCCAACGAGAAGTTTCGTTGCTGAGCGGATGATGGGTCAAAATATGTGCCTTTTCTAAAATGTTTCTTCATTTGATGGACTGCCGGGGTATTCTCAAGGTTCAAAAATTATTTAAAAATAGCTTGGAAATGAAACACAAGTTTACACTTGGAAGATAATACCTGGTTTATCAGCCTGTTTTGATGAAACAACCGTTTAATAACGTTACATTTGTTGCACAATTGCTGAACAAGTGTTTAAAAAGCGGCCCGGTCGATTGAAAGCTGACGCTGCTGGAGAATTTTTTTGAATCGTAACGGCGATGGCGGCCTCCGTTGTGACAAGCCAACTTTTACGCTTTAAAAAGCCTCGAACGATTGGCTGGATTGAGTTTTGCGCTGATCAATCTGAAAAATCGTAAAAATGGCATGCTTTTTGCTTATATATTATAAACGAAGTTACAGGCAAAGAGAGGATCAACCATGGGGAAAATTGACTTTGACAAACCTTATCGCAGCGGCAACGTGACTAATGGCGTCCATAAATCGGGGAACCGGGCCCATTTGCGGGCGATGAGCCTGCTCGATGAGGACATCGACAAACCGTTCATTGGAATTGTAAACTCATACAATGCCATGCATCCGGGACATATGCACCTGCGGGAGCTGGCCGAGAGCGTCAAAGAGGGGATCACGGCGGCCGGCGGCGTGGCCTTTGAGTTTAATACGATCGCGATCTGCGATGGCATTACCCAGGGCCACATGGGAATGAGCTATGTGCTGCCCAGCCGGGACTTGATCGCCGATAGCATTGAGCTGGTCGTCCAGGCGCAACAACTGGACGGACTGGTTTTCTTGGCTTCCTGCGACAAGATCGAGCCGGCGATGATGATGGCGGCGGCGCGGCTAAACCTGCCGTCGGTCATGGTCACCGGCGGGCCGATGCTGCCGGGTTATTTCGAGGGAGCGGACATCGCCATCTCGGACCTGCGGGAGGTCGCCGGAAGATGGCGGCGGGGCGAGGTCAACGACGCGCAGTTTTATGAGATGGAATGCAGCGTCTGTCCGGGTCCCGGTTCCTGCGCCATGAACGGCACCGCCAATACCATGGCGATCGTGGCCGAGGTCATCGGGCTGGCCTTGCCCGGTTGCGCGACGATTCACGCCGCCGCTTCGGCCAAAAAAAGAATCGCCAAGCAAAGCGGGGGCGAAGCGGTCCGGCTGGTAAAAGAAAATGTCCGATTGGGTGACATACTGACCCGGGAATCGTTCCTCAACGCTATCCGGGTAGCGGCGGCCATCGGCGGTTCCACCAACGCGACCTTGCACATTCCGGCCATTGCCGGCGAAATGGGCATCGCCATCACCCTGGACGATTTCGACGCCATCAGCCGGCAAGTGCCGCATCTAGTCCACGTGAAGCCGTCGGGCCCCTATACTTTTCTGGATTTTGAAAGAGCCGGGGGCGTTCCGGCCTTGATCAAAGAGATGCTGCCGCTGCTGGACGCCGATCAAAAGAACCTCGTCGGCCTGACCTTGCGGCAAATCGCCGACTCCCACCGCAATAAGAATCCGGAAGTGATCCGGCCCCTGACCAACCCGGTCCACCACCGCGGCAGCTACGGTGTTTTAAAGGGAAATATCTGCCCGGAAGGCTCGGTGGTCAAGATATCCGGGGTTTCGCCCAAAATGGTGCAACACCAGGGCCCGGCGATTGTCTTCAATTATGAGGAGGAGGCCACCCAGGCGGTATATTCGGGCAAGGTCAAAGCGGGGGACGTCATCGTCATCCGCTACGAAGGCCCCAAAGGCGGACCCGGAATGCGGGAGATGCTGGCGACGACCTCGGCGCTGATGGGCATGGGCCTGGGCGAAAGTACCGCGCTGATCACCGACGGCCGGTTCTCGGGCGCCACCCGCGGGCCGTGCATCGGCCATATTTCGCCGGAGGCCGCGGCCGGGGGCGTGCTCGCCTTGATCGAAGACGGCGACATCATCCGGCTCGATATTCCCGGACGCCGGCTGGAACTGTTGGTGGACGAAGCGGAGCTGGAGCGGCGGCGCCGGGAGTGGCAACCGTTCGACAAAGGAGTGACCAGCCCGGTGCTGAAGCGGTACGCTCATTTGGTGGGCTCGGTAGCCAAAGGCGCTCCGTTAAAAAAGGAATTTTAGCAGCCGTAAGGTCCAAACCGATCGCCAGCAGCGCTTGATTCGCAGCAGGAAGATCTTTTTCTACCGAAGATCGATCTGGAATCGCTCAAGGAAGATCTGGAATCATCGCAGGAAGATCTTTATTAACAAAAGATCGATCTTTATCCACAAAAGATCGATCTGGAGTCACAAAAGATCGATCTGAAATCGCTCAAGGAAGATCTTGAATCATTGCAGACAGAGCTTTATTAACAAAAGATCGATCTTGATTCACAAAAGTCAGATCTTGATCCACAAAAGGAACTATGGCGGTGAGTGCCATAGTTCCTTTCTTGGCGCTGTATCTGGTATAATGGGATTACGGCCTTGCTTCGTCGCAGAACTGCCGGCGGCCGGCCGAAAAATAAAATTACGGAATTGATTTTCATTTGATATCCTAGGGAAATGGCTTGAACGATCCATTATAATGAAATAAGTGAGGGACTAAGAATGCGCAATCGATTATACCGCAGTGGAACAGAGCTTTTGAAAGAGATCCAAAGCACCGGCCTCGGCGAGAAGGGCGTTGCCATTTGGTATCTCGGCCAATCGAGCATGATGGTCAAGTACCTGGATACGGTGCTCTTATTCGATCCCCATCTGGAAGACTCCCTTTCGAAAAGGGAGGTCAATCCCAGCATTCGCAATTATCCTTCGCCGTTGGATCCGGCGTTGCTGGATTTCGTCGATTATGTCCTGATCACCCACAATCACGCCGATCACCTGGAAGGGGCCACGGTGACCAAGATCGCCGCCCACAACCGCAAAGTGCAATTTGTGGTTCCCGATCCGGAGCGGGACGCCCTGCGGGAACTGGCGATCCCGGCGGAACAGAT
The DNA here is from genome assembly GCA_023400055.1 of Bacillota bacterium. Taxonomy (GTDB): domain Bacteria; phylum Bacillota; class UBA4882; order UBA8346; family UBA8346; genus Hydrogenispora. The sequence continues at coordinate 631,337 of JAEXFN010000018.1, read as the reverse complement.
CGTCGGGGCCAAGTCGGATCAAGCCATCCAATTGGGCGGCTTGGACTGTATGCCGGTGGCGGCGGCCCATTACGAGATCCGGCGCGATCCGGCCGGAAGCGCGTTTGCGCTTGGCTATATTGTCAAAATGGGGCCGGTTACCCTTTATCATTCGGGAGATACGATCGTTTATCCCGAATTGCCCCAGATCCTAAAAGAGTCCGGGATCGACGTCGCCATGCTGCCGATCAACGGCCGCGACTGGGTGCGGGACGCCCAGGGAATTATCGGGAACACCAATTTCAAGGAAGCGGCCGATCTCTGCGACGCCATCCATGCCGACCTCTTCATTCCGATGCATTTCGACCTGTACGAACACAACACCGAAAATCCCGGTTATCTGGTCGATTATTTATACAAACGCCATCCGGGAATGCGCTATCACATCTTCCAGCCGGGCGAGCGCTACATTTATCTGAAGGATCGCTGACGCGGGCGCGGTCCGTTTTTCCGCCGCGCGCCCGCGCCGAAAGGAGTCCCTGTTTTGTCGAAGCTGGTTTTAATCGCCCCCAATGAGGAAATGGCCGCGTTGGCTCATGAGATACTGCCCGAGCTCCCCGAGGAAGTCGATATTCGCTTCGGCTATATGGACGCCGCGGTGGAACTGGCCAGTTCGTTGAATAAGGCGGAAGTGGCGGTGATCATCTCGCGGGGCGGCACGGCCTGGCTGCTCAAGAACTGCGGGCTGGAGATTCCCGTCGTCGAAGTGACGATCACCGGCAAGGAGCTGGTGGAAGCGATCAATAAAGCGATCGCCGTCTCCGGCAAGCCCCGTCCGGTCATCGGTTACGTCGGCTTCGAGAATATGGTGCGCAATATTCAGATGTACACCGGCATTCTCAATGTGGATCTGCGCATCTATCACGTCCAGTCGGCCGAGGAAATGGAGCGCCAAGTCGCCCAGGCCAAGGACGACGGGATCGACGTGGTGATCGGCGGGATCCTGACCAGCCAGTTCGCGCGGCAAAGCGCGCTGCCCTCGGTCACGCTCGGCGCCACCCGGGAATCGCTGCGGGCCGCCTTCGGCATCGCGGCGGAGATTAAATTCGCCCGGACCCTGGAACAGAAAAAGGCCGAGGAATTAAAGGCCATCCTGGACTCGGCCTTCGAAGCGATCATCGGCAGCGACGACCGCGGCACGATTACGGTGTTTAACGCCGCGGCGGAGCTGTTCCTGAAGATCGACGCCGGCGCGGCCATCGGCGCCCATATCCGGCAGGTGATGGGGTTCATCGCGGAGAGCGATCTCCAGCAAGTGCTGGTCGAAGGCAAACCGGTGCTGGCCAAGATCGTCAAGACCCATTCGGCCCCGGTGGTGTTGAATTTCACGCCGATCCTGGTCAACCACAAGGTGATGGCGGCGATCCTGTCGTTCCAGGCGATCGAACGGATTCAGAGCGTTGAGGCGAAAATCCGGGAAGAACTTTACCGCAAAGGCAACGTCGCCGAGTATTCTTTCAAGGATATCCGGGGCGAGTCTGGGGCGATTCAAGAAACGAAACGCATCGCCGAGAACTTCGCCAAGCTCGATTCGATCGTGCTGATATTGGGGGAGACCGGCACCGGCAAGGAACTGTTCGCCCAGAGCATTCACAACGCCAGCTTGCGAAGCCAGGGGCCGTTCGTGGCGGTCAACTGCGGCGCGATCCCGGCCAACCTGCTGGAGAGCGAGCTGTTCGGCTACGTCGAGGGGGCCTTCACCGGCGCCAAAAAAGGCGGCAAACGCGGCTTGTTCGAGATCGCCCACGGCGGGACCATTTTCTTGGATGAAATCTCGGAGATGGATATCTACGGGCAGGTGATGTTGCTCCGGGTGATCCAGGAAAAGCAGGTGCGCCGGGTCGGGGGCGACCGGGTGATCCCGGTGGACGTGCGGATCGTGGCGGCCACCAATAAGAACCTGGTGACGCTGGTGGAGAAGAAGAAATTCCGCGAGGACCTCTACTACCGGCTGAATGTGCTCACCCTGAACATCCCGCCGCTCCGGGACCGTCAGAACGATATCCAATACTTGCTGCGCTATTTCATCAGCGAATACAATAAGAAGTTCTATAAGTACGTGACGCTGACCGACGCCGCCGTCACCCAGATCGGCGAGTATCCCTGGTACGGCAATGTCCGACACTTGAAAAGCTTTTGCGAACGCCTGGTGGCGCTGGCCGACCGCAACGAGCTCGGGGTGGAGATCATCGAGCGGCAACTGCAGAATGAGCTGTTTTCCTCGCGCTTCCTGAAGGAAACCCATCCGCCGCTGACGGCCGAAGGCGAGGCCAACCCGGTCATCCCCCGCGCCGAACTGGACGGGGACGGTTATTCGCGCCAAATCATCGACCTCTTGCGGCGCTATCACGGCAATAAGAGCATCGTCGCTAAGGAATTGGGCATCAGCCGGACCACCCTGTGGCGGCAGATCAAGCAATACCGGATCGTCTCCGAGTTCAGCAAGGGCAGCTGATCATGGGATTCAATAAAAAAACTCCGGCCGCGGGATGGGCCGGAGTTTTCGGTAATATTTTGGGCATGGCGGCCGGATGCCGCGGCGCTTTGGCATTTCGCAGGCGGATCCGGCCGGGCTGGTGCTCAGGCTGGGCCGTTCTGGAGCCGGATGTCCAGGTCGATTTCTCCGATGTCGGTGCGGATCCGGGTGCTCGAGGACGACGGCGCGGCGGTGGCGCTCACCGGAGCGTCGATGACGATCTTGGGCGGCAGAATGTCGCAGCTGACTTTTTGCTCGGAAAGCGCGATCAAGGCTTTCCCGCTGATGATATTCGTGATCTCGCCGATGGCCGAGGTGACGAAGTCATCGATTTCCGAGAAATCCATCCCACTCATGATCTTGACCATTTCCAGCGAGGTATCCTTGGGGAAATGATAGACGATTTCTCCGCGCAGATCGCCGGTGACGCCGATGGCGATGTTGACTTTGCCGTTCGAACCGCTGTCGGCCTGCTTGTCATCGGCGATCGCCGAAATGTGCTCCAGATCGAGCATCAGGCCGAACACGTCCCGCGTGGCGTCGAAAAAAAGCTGATACAGTTCATCGGCCATGGGAAGCCACCCCCTTCGCCTTGGCAAACGCGGCGATCCGCTGGTCCTCGGCCGCGACGTGATTGATCAGCCAAGCCAGAAGCTTGCCGGCGAATTGCTGCATCAGTTGTTCCTGATAGCCCTGTTGCTCGTATTGCTTGCCGATGGTCACCACGTAATCGACCATGTCGTTGTGGATCTTGCGGTGCGCCTCCAGTTCGGGATAGCCGATCGCGCGCTGATAAGCCTCTTCGTCATGAAAATGGGTCACTACGTAATCCTTCATGAAATTCAGCGTCTGATTGACTTTCTCCACCTTTTCCTCCCAGCCGACCGGGCGGCGCAAGGTTTCGACGAAATCAGTGACCCGACTGAAAAGCTCCCGGTGCTGATCGTCGATCTGCGGGACCCCCAACTGGTATTTTTCCTTCCAAATCATCGTTTTGCTCCTTTCCATGAGTCTATCAAGCGTCGTTATATAACTTGAATAGAGATTCATCCGGGATGCCCAGGTTTACGATAAAACCGTTGCGTCTTTGAAACGGGTGATAAATCCCCGGACGGAGGCCCGGGGGAAGCGATCAGAGTCAAGCGCGGCGCGGCAGGAAACCGGTCGAATCTTTTTGTAAGACAATTACCTAAGTTAGCCGGTTTTTCGCATCATTTTTTAAAACAATAATTTTAGTAAATTATATCATAAAATGGTACTATTTTATAGAGTATCCGGGCCAAAAGGGTAAAAATTATTTCTTAACAAAATAGCCTGGTTGGCGAAGATTCGCCCCGGGCCGCGGGATTGGCTCGACCCGTTAAGCTTCGGCGACATTAAATATCAACTTTCGCGAATGTTCCCATCAAAAATATCAATTTTACGGATGCAAGCCGATATGGTAATCTAAAACCGGATCAGGCCGTGGCCGGCGCCGCGGCGGGGGATAAACCCGGCCGTATCGTTGCCGCCGTTTTTCGTTTTAGTTGAGGACAATAAATAAAATGATTTGGGGAGCGGAGTGAGGAATGATGCACATCCAAAGAATAAAACAGCGCGGCGTTTTGTTCACCTATGAAGACCCGGCGGCGTGCGACTTGAATCTTTATCTAATCAGGGGAGAAAAATATAATTACATTATCGATACGGGATTGGGTTCTCTAACCACCGATCCGATCCGGGAATCTATTAAAAACGATCACAAACCGATGATCGTCATCAACACCCATTACCATTGGGACCATATCTGGGGGAACGGCTCGTTCCAAGACTGCCTGATCGTCTCGCACCAATTATGCCGGGAGCTCATCCGGTCGCGCTGGGATGAAATGCTCGCGCAGAACAGTCACCGCTGTCGCGGGACGGTGGCGCTGAACCTGCCGAATCTGGTCTTTACAGGGGAACTCTATTTCGCGGCGGATCAGATCCGCTTGTTCCACGCGCCCGGACACACGGCCGATTCCATCAGCGTGCTGGATGAGACGGAAAAAGTGTTGATCGTCGCCGATAACGTGGGCGAAAACATGCCCGAGATTATCCCCAGCCTGGACTGCGGCCGGGATATTTACCGGAGTACGATTCAAAAATATGCGGCGCTGGATTTCGACACTTGCATCTCGGGGCACAATGCGATCTTGGGCAAAGCGGTATTGGAGACCATTTTAAGCAGGCTGTGATTTTGAAAAAAGCCCGTGAAATGCCGGGTGCCGACATTGTCACAGGGCTTCGATTCATGCCGGGCGATCAATCCGCGCATCACCGCCGCGGATTCATTTCAATCCCCATTGCTGCATCAGATCATCAAAGATTGCCGCGCAAGCGACGGTGTCCCGCAACGGGATCAGATCACTTTCGATCTGATGGTTGCGGTAGAGATCGGCGAAATGGCGGATCTGATAGATAAACCCGTCGCTGAAATCCTCCTCGAACGATTCCACCAGCTTATTTTGGTTGTCATATAATTCGCACTGGCGCGGGCCCAGGAAGTTGTAGACCACGATATGCCCGTCCGTGCCGTAGATCGAGGCGTTCCGGGTGGTGTTGGCGGTCAGACCGCAGCTGAGCATGGCCAAGGCGCCGCTGGCGAAGCTCATCACCATGGCCACGTTGTCGTCGACTCCGGTCGAAGCGGTGGTGGCCACCCCTTTGACGGCGCTGGGATTCTCGGCCAGGATCCCGGTGGCGAACTCGATGGGATAGACTCCGGCGTCGTACAGACTGCCGCCGGCCAGTTTGGGATCGTACAGCCGGTGCTCGGGGTCGAACGGCGCGTTAAAGGAGAATGAGGCGTCGATCAGTTTGACTGCGCCGATCCTGCCGCCGGCCACCCATTCCCGGGCCTTGCGGAAAGCGGGGATGCAACGGGTCCACATCGCCTCCATCAACAGCACTTTTTTCTCCCGGGCCAGTTCCGCCAGTTCCGCCGCGTCTTTCTGGCTGGTGACCAACGGCTTCTCGCACAGGACGCTCTTGCCGTGGTTCAGGCACAGCTTGGCGACTTCATAATGGAAGTTGTGGGTGAGGCCGATGTAAATGACATCGACGGCACTGTCCTGAATCAACTCGAGATAACTACCGTAAGCCTTGGCCGCGCCGAATTTCCCGGCGAAAGCGGCGGCTTTGGCCTGGTCGCGCGAGGCCACCGCGGTCAATTGGACGCCGTCGACAGTGTTCAAAACCGTTGCAAAACGCGTAGCGATCGACCCCGGCCCGATAATGCCGAATCTTACCGTCATGATCCTTCCTCCTTGGTTCCACGATAGGGATGAATGGCGTTGTTATAGAACCATGATACATCCTGCGGCGATTGCGGTCAATCAAACCCCGGCTCGGAAGATCCGGCGCCATATCCGGATGAAGCTGTGTATCAGCGGTTTCCGGTTGCCGGACCGCTTCGATCCGATTTGAAATTTTTTCATCTTAATCACTGAGCGCTTGCAACGCTTGGGGATCTTCGCGATCTTCACCAACCAAACTGCCCGCCGCTGACAATTTTCGACAATCTCCGTTGCCGGACCTCTCGGTTCGCTCCTTTTTCACCCCGCATCACAGCCTAGAACCCTTGGCATTGCTGGGATTCCGGCTAATCCTCAATAAATCGCGAAAAATGCCGATAATCAACCTATAAGTTGAAATAAATTTTTGAATCGGCTGTTCCATCCTTAAATATGGCTGGAAAAGACTCCGTCGCAGTGTTTATTTCAGCTTTGAAGCAGGGAAATATGTTGCAATCAGCTTGCGCTGTTCAAAAAATCAATTGCAGCATAGGGCGATGGTAAACCGTTCGCCCGGGATGGGTATAAACATGGATTTTATGAAAATGTGGAAACAGAGCTATTTGATTGTAGTCATTATCGCAGTGGTTACACTGGTGATATCGTTCGGCTATACGGTACTGGACGTCTCGGGCCGGTTTATGGAGCTGATGCAAAACGTGGAGCAAGGCTGGGTATCGCTGCCCAAAACACTGAAGTTGCTATGGTTGCGGTTTGCAGGGGCCGGGCCCGCCAAATTGGGCAATATGCTGAACGATATCCGCCGGGTGATTCTGCCAGACTGAGCAGCGAAGCGGTCCGGGCTTCGCGCCAGGCAGAGGGCGGCAAACCCCTTGCAACCCCGCCGCTAAGGGGGCGCTGCTTCCCCTTAGAATCCCGCGGGTGTCCGGTTCGCCCATGAACCGGCAAGGTAAATGGACAATTAAGTTTGCCGCCGGCCTCCATTACCGGCGGCTTCCATAGGATGGTCCCTAGCCAACGGCGGTGCTTTCATCCGGGCAGCAACGCCGCGCAGCCGCCATCCTTGGCGGCTGCATGAATGAAAAAATGTTAGGTGGAGGCAGTCTTTAGGTTTTATTTTTTACAGCTAGAGTATCCACCCGAGCGGTCTACAGGGAGGTAGACCGGCACGGCATTGCGAATGGAGCGCATGCCGTTGCCCGACGGGAATCACTTTCGAGCAGAGATGCGATTGGCAGAATTAATTCTTTACTTCATTCGGTACGTTTGGTAAAGGTAAATGCCGGGTCAAGGGCCGGCATGAGGCCCTGCGGTGGGGTAGGTCCTAGGGGTTGACCGTTCAACCCCTGGACATTTCGCACAGGATTAAGCTGGATGGGCAAAGCTTTCTTCTAAGAATACAACTCTCAGTCACTCAACAAGCTCTTTCAACGATTGAACAAGCTCTTTCAATGACCGAACAAGCTCTTTCAGTCGTTCAATAAGCTCTTTCAACGATTGAACAAGCTCTTTCAGTCGTTCAATAAGCTCTTTCAACGATTGAACAAGCTCTTTCAGTCATCCAATAAGCTCTTTCAATGACTGAATAAGCTCTTTCAGTCATTCAATAAGCTCTTTCAATCGCTCAATGACCGGATCGCCCGGGGTGCCGGCGCCGAGGCGGATTTTGACGAAGCCGTGGCCGAACTGGGCGATATGAGCGAATTGATCGAGAGTTTGAAAAGGGCCTCCGCGGGGCGCGGCGCGGGAAGCGCTTTCCAAACGCGGCCGCTCGATAAGCCCCATGCGCTGGCCTATGCGGCGGCCACGGCCCTTTTCCTGCTGGGGATCATGATGGGCTTCGTCGTCTACCTGCGCCGCAACGCGCCGGTGGCCGCCTTCGCCTGCGCCATGCCGTTTGTCCTGGCCGCGGCGCCGCTATTCTGCTATTTCGGTTTGACCCAGGAGACCAAACGCCATTACGGCATGCGTCCCAGGCGGGCCCTGGCCTACAGCGGCGCGGCCGAAGCGTTGCTGGCCGGAGTGGCGCTGGCGGGAGTTTCCTACCTGCGCGGGCACGATCTGGTGAACGCCTGCTCGGCCCCGTTGCCTTTTGTAACGATCGCGGCGATCGGATTCGTTTACCTGGGGCTTACCGAACGGAGCCGCCGCAAGATGGGGCCGGAATGGGAGAAACAATGGGTCGAGTATTACCGCAATCCGCAAACCATGATCCTGCGCGGGACGCTCTCCGCGCCCTGTGGATCTTCGCGGCGGCCGCCTTCTTCCTGATCGGATTCGGCTGGAGCTGGCGGTTGGCCTGGATCGTTTTCGTCATCGCGCTCGGCGGCGAGGTTTTGCTGGAAGCTTGCTTTGCGCTCAAACGCCGCAATCCATAAAATGACCTGAGTCTTGACGGACCGCAAAACCCCAAACGAGAGCCCGGCGCTTCAAACCGCCGGGCTCTTGTTTTGTTTATGTCAGCTTTGAAGGAACGGCCGTCCGTTTTTCCACCAATCTTCGCTTGGCGGAGCGCGGCCCTTCGGGTACAATGAGAGCATTGATATCGGCATGGCCTGTTGAAAGGCGCTTCTTAAGGCCGTCGGCCGGCGGAAAAGCAGTATGTGTAATTTAAATGTTATATTATTGTTTTTAATAAGATGATATTGACAATAAGATGACATACAAATATAATTTAATTGACTAGTCGATCAAAAATTAGCCAATGGGTGATCATTTGAAAAGGCCCGCCCGGACGGGAGGGTGATTTGCAACAGCCAGCGAGGATTGAAGCACAGTTTTCCTTGAAAATAGCGAGGAGGAATATGGCGATGCAGAAAATGATGAGACACGGTATAGTTTCCCTCTGTTTGCTGCTGGTATTGGCCGCCGTCGTGCTGGGGACGATCGGTCCCAAGGTAGCCGCGGCCGAGGAAAAATTCAAAGTCGCATTCGTATATGACGGCGCCATCGGGGATGCCGGATGGATCTTCTCCCATGAGCTGGGCCGGCGCTATCTTGAAAAAGAACTCCCTAACGTCCAGGCGACCTTCGTGGAATCGGTCCCTGAAAATGCCGACGCCGAACGGGTCATGACCGAACTGGCCGAGAAGGGCAATAAGGTGATCTTCGCCGCCAGCTTCGGCTATATGGATTACGTGCAGCGGGTGGCCGCTAAGTATCCGAACGTGATCTTCATGCACTGCGGCGGCTATAAGACGGCCAAAAACGTCGCGACCTATTTCGGCCGGGACTATGAAGGCCGCTATCTTTCGGGCCTGGTCGCCGGAAAATACACCAAGAAAAACCTGATCGGTTTTGTGGCGGCCTTCCCCATTCCCGAAGTCATCCGGGGCATCAACGGTTTCACGCTGGGCGCCCGGGCCGTCAACCCCAAGGTCAAGGTGCGGGTGGTCTGGACCAATACCTGGTATGATCCGCCGGCCGAGAAAGAGGCGGCGCGCAGCCTGCTGAACGCGGGCGCCGACCTGATCGCCATGCATATGAACAGCCCCGCCGCGATGCAGGCGGCCGAGGAGAAGGGCGCCTACGGCGTGGCTTTCAACAGCGACATGCGCGCCTATGCCCCGAAAGCCATCCTGACCGCTCCGATCTGGAACTGGGGGCCGTATTATGTGAAAACGGTCAAAGCGGTAATGAACGGCACCTGGAAACCGGATCAATATTGGGGCGGCGTCTCCGACGGCATCATCGACATCGGCCCTTACGGCTCCATGGTGACCGAGGCCGTTAAGAAGACGGTTACCGCCAAACGGAACGTCCTCCTGAAAGATGATGGCGCGGTTTTCGCCGGACCGTTGAAGGATCAGAACGGTCAAGTGCGGGTGAAAGCCGGCCAAAAGATGTCCGACAAAGAAATGCTGGAATTCAACTGGTTCGTGCAAGGCGTCGAGGGCACCATTCCCAAATGAGCGGATTGGCAGGCTGAAATGGAACGAACGCTCCTGTAGCGGCGACCAGCGCTTCCTACCGCCGGTCGCCGCTGAAGCGGTGCCGCTTCCAAAATTTCCGGCCAAGCAATTGGAAGATTTTGATTTTACAGTCGCGCGCCAACCAATTTATAAATCATCCGGAGGGAATTCCGTCGCAAAACTGGGGCGATCGGAATTCCCGATTTTTCGCTGTAGCGGGATTTATTCGGGGAAATCCGCAAGTTTTACATTCACGTTTTGCATTGACGGCGAAAGTAATAGTATAATATCAAATAGGATTGTAAATTGTAAATTGTTTGCCGTGCCACTGTAACATAAAAAACGACAAAGGGTTGATAGCGTGGCTGAGATTCCCAAGGTTGAAATGATCCATATTACCAAGAAGTTTCCCGGGGTCGTCGCCAATGACCGGGTCTCTTTGGCCGTCCATTCCGGTGAGATCCATGCCTTGCTCGGCGAGAACGGCGCCGGGAAAAGCACGTTGATGAGCGTCTTGACCGGACTTTACCGGCCGGACAGCGGCGAGATCCGGCTCGACGGCAGGAAAGTGGAACTGGCCTCGCCCCGCGATGCCGTGATGAAGGGCATCAGCATGGTGCACCAGCATTTTAAGCTGGTTCAGCCGTTTACCGTGGCTGAAAACATCATGCTGGGATTGCGGGGGTTGAAACAGGTTTACGATAGCAAGGCGATCGAAAGTCAAATCCTGGAGTGTTCGAAGCGTTACGGGCTGATGATCGATCCCAAGGCGAAGATCTGGCAGCTATCCGTCGGCGAACAGCAACGGGTGGAAATCATCAAGATGCTGTTCCGGGGGGCGGAAATCTTGATTTTGGATGAGCCGACCGCGGTGCTGACGCCCCAGGAAGCGAAAGAACTCTATAAGAACTTGCGCAGCATGGCCGATCAGGGCAAGGCGGTGATCGTAATTTCCCACAAAATGAACGAAGTGCTGGAAAATACCGACAACATCACCGTCCTGCGCGACGGCAAAGACGTGGGCACCGTCAAGACTTCGGCCACCAGTGAAACCGAGCTGGCCCGGATGATGGTGGGCCGGGATATTGCCTGGAAATTCGACAAGGAATCGGTCGATCAGGGCGGCTGCGTCCTGGAAATGCGGAACGTCTCGGTGATGGGCGACCGGGGCCGGATAACCCTGAAAAACGTCTCGCTGACGATCCACGGCGGTGAGATTCTGGGGATCGCCGGCGTGGCCGGCAACGGCCAAAAAGATCTGGCGGAAGCCATCGCCGGCTTGCGGCCGGTGGAAACCGGAACGATCCTGGTCAATCAGAAAGATTACACCCATACCGGCTGTAAGATGCTGATCGACGCCGGCGTCAGTTACATTCCGGAGGACCGGATGGCCACTGGCCTGGTGCCCAATTTGAACGCTCCGGAGAACGTGGTCCTGAAAAGTTACCGCAAGATGAACGGCTGGTTCATCAACTGGAATAAGATCCGCTCGTTTACCGATGAGCTGATCGGCCGTTTCGAGGTGAAACTGGCCGGCGCTCATTATCCGGTGAAAATGATGTCCGGGGGCAACCTGCAGAAATTGCTGCTGGCCCGGGAGATCGAATCCGAACCCAGCCTGATGGTAGCGGTTTACCCCATGCGGGGACTGGATATCGGCGCGACCGAAAGCATCCGTAAGCTCCTATTGGCGCAGCGGGCCGCCGGCAAGGCGGTGCTGTTGATCTCCGAGGAGTTGGATGAGCTGTTCGAACTGGCGGACCGTATCGCGGTGCTTCACGCCGGGGAGATCATGGGGATCGTGGAGCCGGCGCAGACGACAATCGAAGCCGTGGGCATGATGATGGCTGGCAAAAGGATGGAATGTGATGCAAGTTAACTTGAAGAATTGGCAGATCGAAAAGCGGGGAACCACTTCCAAGCCGATGCAGTTCCTGGTGCCTCTGTTTTCATTGCTTCTGGGCCTGGTCTTCGCCGGTATTTTCTTCGCGCTTACCGGGAAGAATCCGCTCACGGTCTACGCACTGCTCTTTCAGGGGGCTTTCGGCTCCGCTTATGGCTTGTCGGAAACCGTGGTCAAGGCCATCCCTTTGATCCTGACGTCGCTGGCGGTTTCATTGGCATTCCGGATGCAGCTGTGGAATATCGGCGCGGAAGGTCAATTCTACATGGGAGCATTCGGCGCCACCTGGATCGCCTTGTCGTTCCCGCAATGGCCCGCCTATCTGTTGCTGCCGGCCATGTTCGTCGCCGGTTTCCTGCTGGGCGGCATTTGGGGCCTGATTCCGGCGATCCCGCGCGCCTATTTCAAAGTGAATGAGACCATCAGCACTTTGCTGATGAACTATATCGCCATTCTCTGGGTGGATTATCTGGTCTTCGGCCCGTGGAAGGACCCGCACGGCTTTAATTTCCCCAATACCGCGCCGTTTTCGCCCAACGCGATACTGCCGACCTTCGGCCATACCCGTATTCATTGGGGCCTGGTGATCGGCCTGGTGATCGCCGTAATCTTCTATATTATCTTGAAGTACACCAAATGGGGTTATGAGATCCGGGTCTGTGGCGAAAGTTCCAAAGCGGCCACTTATGCCGGGATGAATTTCGTCCGCAATATCTTGCTGGTGATGTTCATCAGCGGCGGAATCGCTGGAATCGCCGGAATGACTGAGGTCTCCGCCATCACCCAGCGCCTCCAGCAAGGCGTATCGCCGGGCTATGGTTTCACCGCGATTATCGTCGCCTGGCTGGCCCGCCTGAATCCCTGGGGCATTATCGCGGTTTCGTTCCTGCTCGGCGGCTTGCTGGTAGGCGGATTCAGCATCCAGACTTCGGGTTTCCCCGCCGCTACCGTATCGATGCTGCAGGGCGCGATTTTATTTTTTGTGTTGGGCGGCGAAATTTTGGGCCAGTACCGTCTAAAGCGGAAAGGGAAGGAATAAGATGCAAGATTCGATCATCGTGGCAGTTTTGACGACCGGAATCGTGGCCGGCACCCCGCTGCTCTTCGCGGCACTGGGCGAAGTCCTGGCCGAGCGGGCCGGCGTGATGAACCTGGGTGTGGAAGGCATGATGCTGGTCGGGGCGGTAACCGGGTTCGCCGTGGATGTCTATACTCAGAATCTATGGTTGGGGATTCTCGCCGCCATGCTGGCGGGAGGGTTGATGGCCTCGATTCATGCGTTCCTCTCCATCAGCTTAAAGGCCAACCAGGTCGTGAGCGGCTTGGCTTTGACCATTTTCGGCACCGGGCTCAGCGCTTATCTGGGGAAACCGTTGATCGGCGTCCCCGCGCCGGTGACCTTCAAAGCGGTGCTGATTCCGGGATTGAGCCAGATTCCCTGGCTGGGAACGATCTTCTTCTCCCATGATCTGCTGGTTTACATCAGTTATTTGGTAGTGGCGCTGATCTGGTTCGTCTTGTACCGGACTAAGACCGGGCTGATCCTGCGCTCCGTCGGCGAGAATCCGGCCGCGGCCGATGCGGCCGGGATCAATGTTTTCAAAGTCCGTTATCTGGCGGTGATCATCGGCGGAATGATGGCCGGCGTCGCCGGATCCTACCTGTCCCTGGCCTATGCCCCTTCCTGGCTGGAGAATATGACGGCCGGCCGGGGCTGGATCGCCTTGGCGCTGGTGATCTTCGCCATGTGGAATCCGCTGCGCGCGCTGATCGGCGCCTACGTTTTCGGCTCCATCGATGCCCTCGGTTTTCACATGCAGACTTTAGGCGTAATGATCCCGTCCTTCTTCCTGAAGATGCTGCCGTATTTATTCACTTTCATTATTCTGATCGTATTGACCCGGGAGACCAAGAACCGCCGGGTGGCCACGCCGGAGGCTTTGGGGATTTCATACTCCCGCGAAGACCGCTGAACCGCAATGCCAAATGGGTGAGCTTTCTTAAGTTGTCTGATGAATATTGGAGGATGATACGATGTCGTCCATTCTCATAAAAAACGCGCAGATCGTGACGATGAATCCGGAGCGGACCGTTTTGGAAGGCCATATTCTCATCGAGGATGACCGGATTAAAGCCATCGGTAGCGAAGAATACAGCGCCGACCGGGTAATCGACGGCCAAGGCCAGGTGGTCATCCCGGGACTGATCCAGGCCCACGTCCATCTCTGCCAGTCGCTCTTCCGGGGGCAGGCCGATGATCTGGAGCTATTGGATTGGTTGCGCTTGCGGATCTGGCCCCTGGAAGGCGCTCACGATCCGGAATCGCTTTATTATTCGGCTCTGCTGGGGATTGGCGAGCTTTTTCAAGGCGGGACCACGGCTTTAATCGACATGGAAACGGTCCATCATACCGAATCCGCTTTCGAAGCGATTAAGGCTAGCGGCATCCGGGCTTTGAGCGGCAAATGCATGATGGACTGGGGCGATGGAGTTCCGGCAAGCCTGCTGGAGAAGACCGATGATTCCATCCGGGAAAGCGTCGATCTGCTCGAAAAATGGCATAGCAAGTGCGACGGAAGACTGTCCTACGCATTCGCGCCAAGATTCGCCGTATCTTGCACGGAAGCCTTGTTGAAACAAGTGGGCGAACTGTCCCGCCATTACCGAGTGAAGATCCATACGCACGCCTCGGAAAACCAGGGCGAGATCGCGCTGGTGGAACAGGAACGCCAGATGCGCAACGTGGTTTACTTCGAGCATCTGGGGTTGGCCGACGAAAATCTAGTCCTGGCGCATTGCATCTGGCTCGATGATAACGAGTTAACGATCATTCAGCGTAACCGGGCAAAAGTGGTGCACTGCCCGTCATGTAATCTCAAGCTCTCCTCGGGAATCGCGCGGATCCCGGAGATGCTCGACCGGGGCATCGAAGTAGCACTCGGCGCCGACGGCGCTCCTTGCAACAACAATCTCGATCAGTTCACCGAGATGCGGACGGCGGCGCTGATCCAGAAGCCGTTGCATAATCCGACGGTGATGCCGGCCTGGCGGGTCTTTGAAATGGCTACCCTGGGCGGAGCCGCAGCGATGGGGCTTGCCGCTCAGATCGGTTCGCTGGAGCCGGGCAAGAAGGCCGATCTGGCCATGGTCGACCTGCGCAAGCTCCATTGCACGCCGTTCACCGGCTCCAATATCTATGCGCAACTGGTCTACCAGGCCAGAAGCTCGGATGTCAGTTTGACCGTGGTGGATGGCAGAATTGTCTACGAGAGCGGCCGTTTGACCACTATCGACGAGACGGATGTGATTACCCGGGCCAATCAGTTGATCGGGCAGGTATATGAGAGAGCGGGATTGAGTTAAGCATGCAAAAGGTAAAAGTGGAAGACGCCGTGGGCACGGTGCTGGCCCACGATCTGACCAAAATCGTGCCGGGAGAGTTTAAAGGCGCGGCATTTAAAAAAGGTTATATCATCCGGGCCGAAGATATCGAAGAACTGAAAAATATCGGCAAGAACCATCTGTGGGTGGTGCAGCTGGGCGACGAGCTGGTCCATGAGAATGAAGCCGCCGGACGGCTGGCGGCCGCGGCCGCGGCTCAGGGACTGTCGATCAAAGAGCCGCGCGAGGGAAAAGCCAACATCGTGGCGGTTAATCGGGAACTGCTAAAAATTAACCGGAGCGCGCTGGCGGAACTGAACCAGATCCCTAATATCGCTGTGGTAACGTTGTATGATAATACGATCGTCGAACCGGATCAGATCGTGGCGGCGGCCAAGATCATTCCGTTGACAATGGATCGATCGGAGTTGGAACGGGCCGAACAGATCTGCGGCCGTTATGGACCGGTAATCGCTACCAAGTCGCTTTTCCGGTTGAAAGTCGGGATCGTGGTCACCGGCTCCGAGGTCTATTATGGCCGGATCCAGGATTGCTTCGGAGCGGTTTTACAAGCGAAGGTCGCTCATTACGGGGGCGAGTTCCTCGATCTCCAATATGCGCCGGACGATACCGAGTTCATTCAAGGCCAGATCCGGGGAATGCTGGAGCGTGGCGCCGAATTGGTGCTGATCTCCGGCGGGATGGCCGTGGATGCCGACGATGTCACACCGCAAGCGATCGCCCGGTCCGCCACCGAAGTGGTGACATATGGCGTGCCGCTCTTGCCGGGCTCGATGTGTATGATAGCCTATCATGACGCGACGCCGCTCATTGGTGTGCCCGCTTGTGCCATGTATAATCAGACCACGATTCTGGATGTGATCATGCCGCGGATTTTGGCCAAGGAACGGCTGGTGCGGGCCGATTTGGCGGCGCTGGCCCACGGCGGACTCTGCCGCCAATGTGAAGTATGCCATTACCCGGTTTGTTCGTTCGGGAAATAAGCCATAACGAAGTTTGAAATTGAATTCAACTGATATGACCAATCTGGGCGGGGTTGATTACGGCTTTTGGGAGGGTAGCGCTTTGGATACTATCATCAAAAATGGCACGATTATTACGGCCGGCGAGACCTATCCGGCGGATCTGGGGATCGCCGACGGCCGGATCGTCTGCATCGGACGGGACTTATCCGATGCCGGGGCGGAAGTGGTCGATGCCGCCGGAAAATATGTCCTGCCCGGCGCGATCGACGGCCACGTCCATTTGGAGACCCCGGTCGGCTCGTTCGTCTCGGCCGATGATTATCGATCGGGCCCGGCCGCCGCGGCCTGCGGCGGCGTGACCACTGTTTTCGATTTTGCGGTCCAAGGAAAGGGGCAAGGCTTGGTGGAAGCGGTCGCCGAACGGATCGCCGCCTTTAAAGCGCAGGCCTGTATCGATTTTTCCTTCCATACGGCCATCACCGACCTGACACCCCTGGTATTGGACGAATTCGCCGAATCGGTGGCCTTCGGGGTACCGAGCTTTAAGCTATACATGGTCTACAAAGATCTGATGGTCGATGACGGCGTGCTGGCGGAGGCCTTGGAACGTTCCGCCGCTACCGGCGCCCTGGTCGCGGTGCATGCCGAGAACCCGGCAATCATCGAGCGGCGGACCGCCCGGTTGTTGGCCGAGGGCAAGACCGGCGCCTGGCATCATTATGAAAGCCGCCCCGAGTTCGTCGAGGCTGAGGCGATCAAACGTGCTATTCATCTGGCGAAGGTTTTTCAGGCGCCCTTATACATTGTCCATCTGGCCTGCGCCGAAGGATTGGCCGAGGTCACCAAGGCGCGGGACGAAGGTTATGCCATTTACGCCGAGACTTGCCCGCAGTATCTGCATTTCACCAAGGAAGTGTATCAGCGGCCGGACGGCCGGAATTTTGTCTGCTCCCCGCCGATCAAAGGCGCGAAAAGCCGGGCGGCGCTTTGGGAAGGGATCCGGCGCGGCGACATCATGACGGTGGCGACCGATCATTGTCCGTTTCAGTCGTTCGAAAAGGACTATGGCCAGGATGACTTCACGAAAATCCCCAATGGCTGCATGGGCATTGAAAACCTTTACCCTTACATGTTGAGCGCGGCCAACCGCGGCCGAATCTCCTTCAGTAAAGCGGTCGAGGTCTGCGCCGCCAATCCGGCGCAGATCTTCGGTTGCGCGCCGCAAAAAGGGACCATCGCGGTCGGCTCCGACGCCGACATCGTGGTGTACGATCCGGCCAAACGTTTTGTAATCTCGCAAGCCAATATGCATTCCCGGGTCGATTACACCATTTGGGAAGGGGTGGAACTCCAGGGCTATCCGGTGCGAGTCTTCTCCCGCGGCCGTTTGGTCTATCGAGACGGCGAGTTCCTCGGCGAACCGGGTTGGGGGAACTTTGTCAAATGCCGAGGCCGCAATCCCGTTTAAGAAGCATTTCATGATACATGATATCGGTAATGTCACCTTACAATGATAGATTATTCCCATCCGGTTAAAAAACGGCTTGCTCCCTGACCAGGCTGGTAAAGTTATGATATAATCTTGTCATATATTTTAAAATAAGAAGGGGGAGCCCGCTGGAGCGGGAGAGAAACCGGAGCGTTTCTTTCCATTTTCAGCAGGCGGAAAAGACCGGATGCAGCTTTTAAAGGATATGATCGTCACCAAGGGACGGGTGGACAGCGAGCACATTTTGAAGGTCGATGGTTTTCTCAACCATCAGATCGATGTTCAATTTCTGAATGAGATCGGCAAGGAATTCAAGGAGCGTTTCAAGGACCAGCCGGTCACCAAGATCCTGACCATTGAGGCGTCGGGGATCGCCGTCGCCTGCATGGTGGCCCAGTATTTTGCAGTTCCCGTCATCTTTGCCAAGAAGACCGAGTCCAAGAATCTGGACGCCGATACCTATGAGAGCCAGGTCTATTCGTTCACCAAGGATCGCTATTACCAGATCCGGGTTTCCAAACGTTATCTGGGCTCCGCTGACAAGGTGTTGATTATCGATGATTTCCTGGCCAACGGCCAAGCCGTGCTGGGCTTGAAGGACATCGTCGATCAGGCTGGGGCCGGCCTGGTGGGAGTGGGCATCGTCATCGAGAAAGGCTTCCAGCAAGGGGGCAAACTGGTGCGTGATCAAGGAATCCGCCTGGAATCCCTGGCCGTCATCGAGTCGATGAAGCCGGGAGAGATCGTTTTCCGGCCCTAGACAGTCGATAACCCAAGATAGCTATTAGATGGGGCTTGTTTTGTAATATGCTAAGCCAATAAGATAATTTTTTTAATCCGGTTTGATTGACTGGTCAATCAAATGGTAATGATTAGGAACCATCAAACAGCGAACGATTAATTCGGGATAAAAGGAGTAGAAAGCATGGCAGAGATTAAGGATTTAATTCAGAAACTGGAGCAACTCGATACCCAAAACATGTACGGCCAGGATTTCCTGTTGACCTGGGAGAAAACCGATGCCGAACTGCAGGCCGTCTTCACCGTCGCCGACGCGTTGCGCGCCTTGCGGGAGCAGAACATTTCGCCCCGGATCTTCGACAGCGGGCTGGCGATCTCGATCTTCCGCGACAATTCGACCCGCACCCGTTTCAGCTTCGCCAGCGCCAGCAACCTGCTGGGACTGACGGTGCAGGACTTTGACGAGGGCAAATCCCAGGTGGCCCACGGCGAGACGATCCGGGAGACTTCTAATATGATCTCGTTTATGGCCGACGTGATCGGGATCCGCGACGATATGTACATCGGCAAAGGCAACGCTTACATGCGGCAAGTAGCCGCGGCGGTCCAGGAAGGTTATGACGATGGGGTTTTGAAACAACGGCCGACGCTGGTCAATTTGCAATGTGACATCGATCATCCCACCCAGTGCATGGCCGACCTGTTGCATCTGATTCATCATTTCGGCGGCGTCGAGCAGCTCAAGAGCAAGAAGATCGCCATGTCCTGGGCCTATTCGCCGAGTTACGGCAAGCCGCTTTCAGTGCCGCAGGGAATCATCGGCCTGATGACCCGCATGGGTATGGACGTCAGCTTGGCCTATCCGGCAGGTTACGATCTGATGCCGGAAGTCGAGGAAGTCGCCAAGCGGAACGCCATCGCCAGCGGCGGTCAGTTCAGCAAGACCCACTCGATGGAAGAGGCCTTTGCTGACGCCGATATTGTCTATCCGAAGAGCTGGGCGTCGTATGCGGCCATGGAAAGACGGACTGACCTGTATGGCGCGAATGATTTCGACGGGATTAAGGCGCTCGAGAAAGAGTTGCTGGCCGAGAACGCCCGCCATCAGGACTGGGAGTGCACCGAAGCCATGATGAAACGCACCAAGGGCGGCAACGCCTTGTACCTGCACTGCCTACCCGCCGACATCACCGGTGTCAGCTGCAGCCAGGGCGAAGTGACGGCCTCGGTCTTCGACCGTTACCGCGCCCCGCTCTACCGGCAGGCCGGTTTTAAACCCTACATCATCGCGGCGATGATCTTCCTGAGCAAAGTGAAAAATCCTTCCCGGACCCTGGAGTCCCTGTTGAACCAGGGCCGTTCCCGGTTCGTGGGTTGAGCGGATAATCGAACCGCGCGTTGTCTGGCTCGAACGGATGCAACGCGCAGCAATACCGTTAATAATTGAGGTAAAGGAATGTCCAAAGACGTCAGCAAAAAGATTCTCGATGCCACGCTGGAGGTCATCGCCAAGGAGAAGATCAGCGGCACCCGGATGCATCTGATCGCCAAAGAGGCGGCGATGACCCAGTCCAATCTGCATTACTATTTTCCGACCAAGAATGATTTGCTCATCGCCCTGCTGGGCGACATTCAGGAGTGGTTCTCCAAGAACCGGCAGCAGGTGGTGGATCTGGACCGGAAAACGTTTCAAGGGAATTTGCACGCTTTTTTCGCGGAGAAGAAAGATGTCATCTTAAATCACAAGAAATTGGATTACGTCCAGTTCGACTACTGGGTGCAGGGGACGGTCAATCCCCAGGTCCGGGAGTCATTCCGGCAGACCTTCGATATCTGGCGCAACGACATCAGCGCGGTGTTTGCGCAGGGCGGATTCTCTGGGGAACAGGTTCAGATGATACCTTTTCTGATGGTCTCGCTGATGATGGGGGCCTCGATGCAATATCTGATCGACGAAGGCCAGTTCGATCTGGATCAGTATTTTGACGCGGCTGAAAAAATAATCGTAAACTTAATGGATGGTCCCAAATAAAGATTTAGGAGGATGAGAAAGATGACAGGAAGAAAGATTCCTTTCGGCCCCACCTATGACGAGATGTTGCATCCGGAGAGCATGGATGTGGCCCTGCGGAGCAAGGCGTTGCGGGCCCTGAAAGAGAATGAGCTGGACCCGGTCAATCTGTTCAATATTACCTGGAAAGACGGGAACAACCAGGTGCGCAAGATCGTTTTGCCGCCGGAGCTGACCGGGGTCGACGCCAACATCGTGGTGATGCTGGGCAAGGACTTCCCCTCGGGTTCGCATAAGGTCGGGCCGGCCTATGCCACCTTGATCGAAGGTTGCGTCGACGGAGAGATCATCCCGGGCGAGCATACCATCCTCGGCCCGTCCACCGGCAACTTCGGCATCGGTGTCTCCTATATCTGCAACTTGATGGGTTACAAAGCCGTCGTGATCATGCCGGACAATATGAGCAAGGAACGGTATGAAAGAATCCGTAAATACGGCGCCGAGCTGGATCTGACCCCGGGCACCGAGTCCGACGTGATCCTGACCCTGCAACGCACCTATGAACTGAAGAAAGATCCTAAGAACCGGCCGCTGGCCCAGTTCGAACTGTTCCCCAACTACCGTTTCCACCGCCACGTCACCGGCAATTCGGCCATCGAGGCGGTGCAGGGCATCGGCAACGGCCGGATCGCCGCCTTCTGCTCGGCGCCGGGATCGGCCGGGACCATCGCCGCCGGCGACGCCATCAAGGCGGCTTTTCCCGAATGCAAAATCGCCGCGCTGGAGCCGTATGAATGCTCGACGTTGGCCAATGGCGGCCGCGGCCAGCATCGTATCGAAGGGATCGGCGACAAGATGTGCACGCTGATTCATAATGTCCTGACCACCGACTTTGTGACGTTGATTTATGACGATGATTGTGTCAAAGCATTAAAGGTGATTCACGACGCGCCGCGTATCCTGGCCAAACTGGGCGTCGCGCCGGAAGTGGCCGAGGGAATGCGCGAGCTCTTCGGAGTCTCCGGCATCTGCAACATCCTGGGCGCCATCAAGATGGCCAAATATCTCAAGCTGGGCCCGGACGACAACGTGGTCACCATCGCCACCGACAGCTTCGACCGTTACAATTCGGTGCTGGAGGATCTGGACCGCCGTTATCTGGAGACCGCCGACTTCGTGCTGGAACGCTGGGTGCGCGATATCTTCCACGGCATCAGCGAGGAACATGTCTTCGATTTCCGTCGCAAAGACCGGAAGGAACAGCTCTTCCAGCAGAAAGAGAAGGATTGGCTGCCTTTCGGTTACAGCCAGGCCTACCTGGATGCGATGCGGTCGCCCCAGTTCTGGGAGGACGAATACCAGAAAGTCAACCAGTATAACGAGAAGATTAAAGCGATGCGTTAAGGGCTCGAAAAGCTCGATCGAAATAAGCGTTCTGCGGAGGGATGGCTAAAGCGATGGGATCGCATCAAAAAGTGGTCATCGCGTTGGGCGGCAACGCGCTCCAGGAACCGGGCGCGCTGGCCACTGCCGAGGCCCAGCTGGAAGTGGTCAAAAAGACAGCGGAGATCATCACCGATATCAAGTGTCTCTTCGGTTACGAACTGGCGATCGTCCATGGCAACGGGCCGCAGATCGGCCGGATCCTGCTGGCGTCGGAGTTGGCGGCGGAGGTCACGCCGGCCATGCCGCTGAATGTCTGCACCGCCATGAGCCAGGGCTATATCGGTTACCACATCCAGCAGGGACTGAGCCACGCCCTGGCCAACCGGAACCGGCCGCTGCCGGTGGTCACGGTGATTACCCAAGTCGTGGTCGATCCGGCCGATCCGGCGTTTCAGAATCCGACCAAACCGATCGGCCCGTTCTACTCCGAGGAAGAAGCCGGCAAACTCGCCGCCGAGCGGGGCTTCGTGCTGCGCGAGGATGCCGGCCGCGGCTGGCGCAGGGTGGTCCCGTCGCCTTTGCCGCAGCGGATCGTGGAGATTCATTCGATCAAGGAATTGTGGGACTCGACCATCGTGATTGCCGCCGGCGGCGGGGGAATTCCGGTGGTTGAGAAGGAGGACGGCACCCTGGAGGGCGTCCCGGCGGTGATCGACAAGGATCTGGCCGCCGAGAAGCTGGCCGAGGAGGTCGGCGCCGACATTCTGATGATCCTGACCGAGGTCGAGCAGGTGGCCCTGAATTATAAGAAAGCCAATCAGCAGAATCTGTCCCGGCTGACGGCGGCCGAGTGTGAGCAATATATCCGGGAGGGCCATTTCGCGCCCGGCAGCATGTTGCCCAAGGTCCAGGCGGCGCTGGCCTTCGTCAAGCTTCATCCCAAGAAGAAAGCGATCATCACCTCCCTCGCCAGAGCGGTCGACGCCTTGAACGGCGGCGCCGGGACGGTAATAACCCAGCAGTAACCGACGACAGGGTTTTGGAACTGTCGCGGATCAAAAAGAGGTGGCACGGTTGTGAGCAAGGCTTTAAAGTTGAAATGCGTCCAATGCGGCCGGGAGTATGACCCGTCCGAGATCCTCTATACCTGCTTCGATTGCGGGATCGCCGGCATCCTGGACGTGGTCCTGGATTACGAGGCTATCCGCAAAGAGATGACGCCCGGGTATTTCCGGCAAAACAGCGATTATTCCCTATGGCGCTATCTGCCGGCCATTCCCATCGACGACCCGCGCGGGATTCAGCCGCTGCAGGTTGGTTGGACACCGCTCTATGAGACCGCCAAGTTCGCGCGGGAGACCGGGCTGAAGCAGCTCCTGATCAAGGATGATTCCCGCAATCCCACCGCTTCGCTGAAGGACCGGGCCAGCGCGGTCGGAGTCGCTAAAGCGCTGGAACTGGACAGAAGAGTGGTTTGCGCCGCTTCCACCGGCAACGCGGCTTCCTCGCTCTCCGGCTTCGCCGCCAGCGCCGGGATTGAAACCTACATCTTCGTGCCGGAGACTGCGCCCGAAGCCAAGGTGACCCAGCTGTTGATCTACGGCTCCCATGTCTTTCTGGTGCAGGGAACCTACGATCAGGCGGTGGAGCTCTGCTTCGAGGCGGCGGCCGAGTTCGGCTGGTACAACCGGAGCTGCGCCATCAACCCCTACCTGGTGGAAGGGAAGAAGACAGTTTCCTACGAGATCTGCGAGCAACTGGGCTGGCGGGCGCCGGACATCGCGGTGGTGGCGGTGGGCGACGGCTGCACCATCGCCGGAGTCTGGAAGGGCTTCAAGGAGTGTTACCAACTGGGCCTCATCGACCGGCTGCCCAGGATCATCGGGGTCCAGGCCGCGCTGTCCAATCCGGTGACCCGGGCCTTCGCCAGCCGGAGCAACGAGTTTGAGTACCGCAAGCCCGAGACCATCGCCGACAGCATTTCGGTGGGCATCCCGCGCAACGGGATCAAGGCCCTGAATGCGGTGCGCGAATCGGGCGGGATGATGGTCGATGTCACGGACGCCGAGATCCTGGCCGCCATGAAGCTGCTGGCGGAACGGACGGGCATCTTCGGTGAGCCGGCCGGCGTCACCAGTTTCGCGGGGATCCTGAAACTGAACCAGCTGGGGATCTTCTCCGGCAACGAGCGGGTGGCCAGCATCGTCAGCGGCAGCGGGCTCAAGGATATCAAGAGCGCCGCGCTGGCGGCGGGGAAACCGGCGGTGGTCGCCCCGGATATCGAAGCGGTGAAGCGGATCGTGCGGGGGTAAGAGAGGTCTCCCTTTCGCCGGGGCGGTTCGTCCGAAGCCCGGATCAATTCTGCCGGGCCGTGGGAGAATTCTTCCCAGGCTTTGGGCGGGTCCGCCCGAACGGAGGACGCTCCTTCCCAAGCGCAGGACGGAACTTCCCAAGGCTTGGGAAGACCCTCCAAAGCGATGGGACGGCGTTCCCGGGGTAAGGAAGGAACCGCCGGAGGCTTGGGAAGGGGTTGCCGAGCCTTAGGCGGATCGCAACAGTTTCATGGAACGTTATACAACGCAGGAACGGTGTGGGTACGGAATAAAATGATAGAGGAGAAGAGAGCCATGATCGATTTCGCACAGATTGTCAAGGCGGCCGAGCAATATAAGCCACAAATTTCGCGGTTCTTGCGCGACCTGATCGCTATCCCCAGCGAGAGCGCTGAGGAGGGCCGGGTGGTGCAGCGGATCAAGCAGGAGATGGAGGCGGTGGGCTTCGATCGGATCACGATCGACCTGATGGGCAACATTCTGGGCTATGTCGGTCACGGCCAACATCTGATCGCCATGGACGCCCATATCGACACCGTCGGCGTCGGCAATCCGAAGCTCTGGGAGTACGATCCCTATCAGGGTTACGAGGACGAGGAGATCATCGTCGGCCGGGGCGGCAGCGACCAGACCGGGGGCATGGCGGCCATGGTTTACGCCGCCAAGATCATCAAGGATCTGAAGCTGGAAGACGATTACACTTTGCTGGTGGTGGGTTCGGTCCAGGAAGAGGACTGTGACGGCCTCTGCTGGCAGTACATCATCCAGGAAGCGGGGATCCGGCCGGAATTCGTGGTCATCACCGAGCCGACCTCTTGCAACATCTATCGCGGCCAGCGCGGCCGGATGGAGATCAAGATCACCACCCAGGGCGTCAGCTGCCACGGCTCGGCGCCGGAACGGGGCGACAACGCCATCTACAAAATGGCGCCGATCCTGCTGGAATTGCGGGCGCTCCATGAAAACCTGAAGGACCACGCCTTCCTGGGCAAGGGCAGCCTGACCGTTTCGGAAGTCTTTTTCACCTCGCCGTCGCGCTGCGCCGTCGCCGACAGCTGCTGGATCTCGGTAGACCGCCGCTTGACCGCGGGCGAGGACCTGGAGTACGCCTTGGGCCAGATCCGCAACCTGCCGGCGGTGAAAGCCGCCGGGGCCGAGGTGTCGCTCTACGGCTATGAACGGGCTTCGTATACGGGGCTGGTCTATCCGACCGAGTCGTACTTCCCCACCTGGTTCATCGAGGAGGATCATCCGGTCTGCGCCGCGCTGCTCGACGCCTACCACGGGCTCTTCGGGAACAAGCCGCTGCTGGATAAATGGACCTTCTCGACCAATGGCGTTTCGATCATGGGCAAATACGGAATCCCCTGCATCGGGTTCGGTCCCGGCCATGAGGATCAGGCCCACGCGCCCAACGAGCGGACCTGGAAGAGCGAGCTGGTCAAGGCCGCGGCCATGTACGCCGCCATTCCGACGCTGTTCGTCCGGAAGTACGCCGATCAAATGCCGCAGGTCACCGCGAATCTGGCCGAAAAGCCGGTCCGCTGAAGCGGGCGCTGCGCTGCGGTTTCGCTGCATGGCACAATGAAGGGTGGGACGGCGATGGCCATCGAAGCGGTAGTGCTGGCCGCCGGCTATTCCAGTCGGGCCGAGGCCTTTAAAATGGAGTTGACGGTCGGCGGTCGGACCGTCATCCAACGATGCATCGCCGGGATGTACGACCTCTGTGCGCGGATCATCGTGGTCGGCGGCTACCGGATCGAAAGGCTCGAGGCCGTGCTGCAGGATTATGCCAAAGTCGAACTGGTTTGCAATCCCCGTTACGCTGAGGGCATGTTCACTTCGGTGAAGGAGGGGGCGCGCCACGTGCGGGGGGAACGGTTCTTCTTCACGCCCGGCGACTACCCGCTGATCAGTCCGGCGGTCTGCCGGAGCCTGCTGGCGGCGGAGGGCGAGATCGTCATCCCGGTCCATGGCGGCCGCAAAGGCCACCCGGTGCTGCTGGCGGGGGAGTTGGCCGCCGAGTTGGTGCGGGAAGACGATTCGTCGAATCTGCGCGACTTCATTCAACGCAAGGGTTATCAAACGCTCGAGGTGGCCGAGCCGGGCATCCTGTTGGACCTGGACACCCAGGCCGATTACCGGCGGATCCTGGAGCGGTTTGGCGAGGGGGGCGAAGCGAATGAGCCATGAGATTTCGAGACCGGTGGAGAAGATCGACAACCGGGAAAAGCTGGCCGGAGACGCCCAGTATCTGGGAGATCTCCGCCCGGAGGGAATGCTGTACGCCAAGACGCTCCGTTCGGTCAAAGCGCGGGCGATCATCCGGGCGATCACGGTTCCGCCGCTGCCGGAAGGATATTTCATTGTGGACCGGCACGACGTTCCCGGCAAGAACCGGGTGAAGATCCTCATCGACGATCAGCCGTTCTTCGCCGAGGACCGGGTCAATTATATCGGCGAGCCGATCCTGCTGGTGGTCGGGCCGGAGAAGGAATGGATCCTGGCGATTCTGGACGGCATCCGGGTCGACTACGAGGATCTGCCGCCCATCCTGACGCTGGCCGACGCCGAGCGGGACGAATTGCCGCCGCTCTTCGGTGCGGATAATTACTTCGCCGAGTATCATTTCAGCCGGGGCGAGGTCGACGAGGCGTTCAGTCGGGCGGCCCGGGTGATCGAGGGGGAGTATCAAACCGGTTATCAGGAGCATGTCTATCTGGAGCCCCAGGGCGTGCTGGCGGTCCACGAAGCTGGAAAAATCACGGTTTACGGCTCGATCCAGTGTCCCTATTATGTGAAAAACGCCTTGATCCAGGCTTTCGGCTGGGACGGCGACCGGGTCCGGGTGGTCCAGACGACCACTGGCGGCGGTTTCGGGGGCAAAGAGGATTATCCTTCGCTCATCGCCGGCCAGGCTGGGTTCGCCGCGCTCAAGACCGGCCGCCCGGTGCAACTGCTCTTCGACCGGGCCGAGGATATCGAGGTGACCACCAAACGGCATCCGTCGGCCATCCGGTTGCGGACCGCCCTCGACGCGACCGGGCGGATCAGCGCGATGGAGGCGGATATCCGCCTGAACGCCGGGGCCTACGCCGGACTCTCCGCCGTGGTGCTGCAACGGTCGATGTTTAACATCGCCGGGGTTTATCAGCTGCCGGCTCTAAGGGTCCACGGCCGGGCGGTGGCCACTAATACCGTACCCAACGGCGCCTTCCGGGGGTTCGGATCGCCGCAGGCCTTCTTCGCTGTGGAGACGCACTTGGATGAGGTCGCCAAGCAATTGGGCGTCGACCCGCTGGAATTCAAGCTGAAACATATGGCGCAACAAGGCGACTGGACCGCCACCGGCGGCACCTATAAGCAAGAGATCAAGCTGCCCGAGCTGGTCGCCAAGGTGGAGGAGCTGTCCGATTACCGGCGCAAAACCGCCGCGTTCGCGCAGCAGGACGGCGTCAAGCTCCGCGGGATCGCGATGACCATGTTCCTGCACGGCTGCGGTTTTACTGGCAGCGGCGAGCGTGACCACATCAAGGCCCGGGTGAAACTGTACAAACGGGCCGATGGGCGGGTGGAAGTGCTGGTGGCCAACTCCGACATGGGCCAGGGTCTCCGGACTACGCTGCGCAAGATCGTCGCCCAAACCCTGGAGCGGCCGCTGGAGACGATCATTTACGACAATCCCGACACCGACCGGGTGCCCGATTCGGGACCGACGGTGGCCTCGCGGACGGTGATGATCGTCGGCAGGCTCCTGGAGGAGGCGGCTCGCAAGCTGAAAGCGGTCTGGGACCAACCCGGGGAGCAGGAAGTCGTCAAGGACTACGAGCATCCCGCCAATATCGTCTGGGATAACGACACCTTCAGCGGCGATGCTTATCCGGCTTATTCCTGGGGCGTGAACGCGGTCGAAGTGGCGATCGATCCAGCGACCTACCAGATCGATGTGCAGGGAGTCTGGTCCGCTTTTGACGTGGGTGTGGCCATCGATGAGCGGATCATCCGCGGCCAGGTCGAGGGGGGCGTCCTGCAAGGGCTGGGCTACGGCAGCCTCGAGGTGATGGAATGCCGCGACGGCCGGATCCAGCAGCGGAGCGTGACCGATTATATCATTCCGACCGCCTTGGATTGCCCGAAGATCGAGAACCGGCTGATTGAGAATCCTTATGAGCGAGGTCCGTTCGGCGCCAAGGGGGCCGGCGAATTGACCCTGGTCGGGGCCGCTCCGGCGCTGGCTCTGGCGGTCGGCAATGCGCTCGGGGTGCCCATCCGGCGGCTGCCGGTGACTCCGGAATACCTGATGGAGGTCATGGAACATGACAGAGCGGATTGAGTTCGTATTAAATGGGCGCAACGTCGCGCTGGAGGCCGACCCGCTGCGCCGCTTGCTCGACGTGCTGCGGGAAGATCTGGGTTATACCGGAACCAAGGAAGGCTGCGGCGAGGGCGAGTGCGGCGCTTGCTCGGTGCTGGTCGGCGGTCGGCTGGTCAACTCCTGCCTGGCGGCGGTGGGCACCCTGGCGGGGCGGGAGGTCATGACGATCGAAGGTTTCCGGGAGACCGAACGCTTCAAGGTTTTGGAGCGGGCCTTCGGCGAGGCGGGTGCGGTGCAATGCGGCTTCTGCACCCCGGGCATGCTGCTGGCCGGAGAGGCGCTGCTCCGCTGCAATCCCAAGCCGAGCGAAATCGAGATCCGCACGGCGCTTTCCGGCAATCTCTGCCGCTGTACCGGCTATAGCATGATCGTGGTGGCGATCCAAGACGCCGCGCAAAGGGGTGAGGGACTATGGTAACGGCATTCACTCCCCGGACTTTGGCGGAAGCATTGCGGCTCCGCGACGCCGAGCCGTCCATCCCCTTCGCGGGCGGGACCGATCTGATGGTCCGCCGCAAGCGCTGGTCGGGAACAGCGCCCCGCTTCGAGCAGCCTGTACTGTTCATCGGCGGCTTGCCGGAGCTTCAGGGTATTACGATGGGGGATGGCGTACTGACCATCGGCGCCGCCACCACCCTGACCGCCCTCCTGGAAGATAGGAACGTGCCCGCTCTGTTGCAGCAAGCCGTGGCGCAAATGGCCTCGCCGGCGATCCGCAACAGCGGAACGCTGGGCGGCAATCTTTGCAACGCCTCGCCGGCGGCCGACACCATGCCGCCGCTCTATGTCCTGGAGGCTATGGTCGTCCTGCAGAGTGTCGCCGGAATCCGGGAGCTGCCGATCGCCGAGTTCATTCAAGGGCCGGGCAAAACCGTTCTGGCCGGCAACGAGCTGCTGGTGGCGGTGAAAATTCCGTTGCGCCAGTTTAAAATATCCGCTTACCGCAAGGTCGGGACGCGCAAGGCCGACGCGCTTTCGAAACTGTCTTTCTCAGCGGTGGCGGAGGTCGATGACGGGAAGTTGACCGAATTGCGGATCGCGCTCGGCGCGGTGGCACCGCGGGTGGTCCGCAGCCGGGAGGTGGAGGAAATCCTGTTGAACCGGACGCTGCAGCAGATCCCCGATCGGCTCCCGGAGATACAGGCGGCCTATGCCGAATTGATCCGACCCATCGATGATCAACGTTCCAGTGCGGCCTACCGGCGGACAGTGGCCTGGAACCTGATTCGCGATTTTCTGCTGGGGCTGCGGCAACCCGACTAAGGAGGTCAGATTCAGCCCCTAACTTTATAAGGATGAGAGGAATCAAAACATGCTGCTGATAGGGAACGGATTGTTAATCACCAGGGATCCCGCCAATCCGCTGATCGAGGATGGCTGCGTGGCGATCCAGGATCAGCTCATCGCCGAGGTGGGAACCACGGCGGCGCTGCGGGGCAAGTATCCGGAAGCTCGCTTCATGGATGCCCGGCGGAAATTGATCATGCCGGGGCTGATCAATACCCATATGCATTTTTACAGCACCTTTGCCCGGGGCATGTTCTTGGACAGCGCTCCGCCGACCAACTTCCGCGAGATTCTGGAGCGGCTCTGGTGGCGGCTGGATAAAGTCTTGACGCTGGAAGACGTCTATTACAGCGCCCTGATTCCGATCATCGACTGCATTAAAAACGGGGTCACCACCGTCTTTGACCATCACGCCAGCCCCAACTGCGCCCGTGGCAGCCTCTTCCAGATCGCCGAGGCCACCCAGGTGGCGGGACTGCGCGCCTGTCTCTGCTACGAGGTGTCCGATCGGGACGGCGCAACGATTGCCGAAGCCGGCATCCAGGAGAATCTCGACTTTATCAAGCACTGCCACGAAGCGACCGACCCGCTGTTGAAGGCGATGTTCGGCCTGCATGCTTCATTTACCTTATCCGATGCCACGTTGGAACGGTGCGTCGCCCAAAATGCCGGAACCGGAGCAGGATTTCACATTCATGCCGCCGAAGGAGTTGAGGATCGCGACGATGCCCGGGCCAAGTATGGCATGGGCGTGATCGAACGGCTCCATTCCCGGGGGGTATTGGGCCCCAAGAGTATTGCGGTGCATTGCGTGCACATCGCGGCGGCGGAGATCGGGCTGCTGCGGGAGAGCGGAACCAACGTGGTGCACAACCCCGAGTCCAACATGGGCAACGCGGTCGGGGTCTCCCCGGTGCTGGCGATGTTTCACCAAGGGGTCCGGCTGGGCCTCGGCACCGACGGTTATACCGGCGATATGCTGGAATCCTTCAAGGCCGCCAACTGCTTGCACAAACACGCCAGCCAGCACCCCAGCGTCGCCTGGACGGAGATCCCGCAAATGTTGTTCGAGAACAACCGGCAGATCGCCGCGGGCTATTTTGAGAAGCCGCTGGGTCAATTGACGGCCGGGGCCTACGCCGACCTGATCGTGGTCGACTATCAGCCGCCGACCCGCTTGACGGCAGAGAACGTGAATAGCCACCTGTTGTTCGGCGTGAGCGGCCGGGCGGTGGATACCACCATCATTAACGGCCGGGTGGTGATGGAAGACCGCCGGCTGACCACCTTGGACGAAGAGGCAATCTGCGCCAAGAGCCGGGAATTGGCCGATAAGGTCTGGCGGCGGATTTAAAAGCTTTGTGATTAACCCGCCCGAAGGCCGGAGCGTTCACAAAAGTTCAATGGCGCCTTTTCCGTAAGAATGTTGCCGCGCAACGCCAAACGGCCTGCGCTCGAAATAGGGAGGCCAACGATGACTGATCGTATGACAGGAATACCCTTTGACCAACTGATGCGCTGGGCGTTCAAAGAGCGGACCGCGGAGGATTCGATCTTCGGCGTTTCGAGCGCGAAGTTCTTCCGGAAGTCCAACCAAAATACGCTGGCGCTGTTCGACGCGGGATTGGAAAATCCGTTGGGACCGGCGGCCGGTCCCCACACCCAGCTGGCGCAGAATATCATCGCGGCTTATCTGGCCGGCGGCCGGTTCTTCGAGTTAAAAACGGTGCAAATCCTGGACGGCGCGGATCTGCCGGTCGCCAAGCCCTGCATTCTGGCCCAGGATGAGGGTTACAACGTGGAATGGTCGACCGAGCTGACGGTGCCCGACGCTTTTAATGAGTACGTCAAGGCCTGGTTTGCCCTGCATATTCTGGCCGAGGAACTGGGACTCGGCTCCAGCCGGGGCTTTCTCTTCAATATGAGCGTCGGCTATGATCTGGCCGGGATCCAGTCGCCCAAGATCGACGCTTTCATCGAGGACCTGAAGGACGCCTCCTGCACGCC
This sequence comes from Bacillota bacterium, assembly GCA_023400055.1. Taxonomy (GTDB): domain Bacteria; phylum Bacillota; class UBA4882; order UBA8346; family UBA8346; genus Hydrogenispora. The sequence goes on along the minus strand of JAEXFN010000018.1, from coordinate 599,737 downwards.
GATCTGGCGCGAATGCCGGGAATTCCTGTTGGGCAACCTGGGAATGTTCCACCGGGTCGACCGGGCTTTCGTCGAGGCGATCCCGGCGCGGGTCTGTGATTCGATCACCCTGTCCACCCTGCATGGCTGTCCGCCCGAGGAGATCGAACGGATCGCCCGTTATCTTTTGACCGAAAAAGGCATCCATACCTTCGTCAAATGCAATCCGACGCTGCTCGGCTACGATTTCGCCCGGCGTACCCTGGCTCAGATGGGCTATGACTATCTGGTCTTCGACGATCACCATTTCCAAAACGATCTGCAGTTTGCGGACGCGGTCCCGATGATCGGGCGGCTCAAGAATTTGGCGGCCGAGCGCGGGCTGAGCTTCGGCGTCAAGTTGAGCAACACCTTCCCGGTGCGGATCGCCAGGCGAGAATTATCCGGGGAAGAGATGTATATGTCGGGCCGCTCCCTCTATCCGCTTACCATTAACCTGGCTTACCGGCTGGCCGAAGCCTTCGCCGGCGATCTGCGGATCTCCTATTCGGGCGGGGCCGACAGTTTTAACATTGACCGCATCTATGCCGCCGGCATCTGGCCGATCACCCTGGCCACCACGATTTTGAAACCTGGTGGCTACCTGCGCCTGCAGCAGTTGGCCGAACGATTGGAAGTGGTTTATCATGGGCCGGAGTTCAACGGAATCGACGTGGCCGGGTTACGCTCGCTGGCCGAAAGCGCGCTGACCGACGCCCACCACCTCAAGGAAAGCCGGGAGGTTGGTACGCGCAAGCTGGCCAAGAACGTGCCGCTGACCGATTGCTTCATCGCGCCGTGTACCGTGGGCTGTCCCATCGGCCAGGATGTGCCGGAGTATCTCCGTCTGGTGCAGGAAGGAAGATACCGGGAGGCCTTTGCGGTAATCGCCGCTAAGAATCCCTTGCCGTTCATCACCGGAACGCTCTGCAACCACCGTTGTATGACCAAGTGTACCCGGATCGATTACGAAACCCCGGTCGGAATCCGCGCCGCCAAACTGGTGGCGGCGGAGCGGGGCTTTGCGGAATATCTCGCCGGCCTGAAACGGCCGGTGATCGACAGCAATTTCAAGGTGGCGGTGATCGGCGCCGGACCAGCGGGATTGGCGGCCGGCTATTTCCTGGGCCGCCAGGGAGTCGACGTGACCATCCTGGACCGGAAGGATAAAATCGGCGGCATTATTCAGCATATCGCGCCCGGATTCCGGATCTCCCAGGCCGCGATCGATCATGATCTGGAATTGGTTCGCAGCATGGGCGCGAAGTTTCGGCTGGGCGTGGACGGCAACTTTTCGCTTGCGGAGTTGCGGAATGAAGGATTTAAATACATCTTCATCGCCATCGGGGCCTGGAAACCGGGCCAATTGAAACTGGCGCCCTGTGACCGGGAGATCGCCAATGTCCTGGACTTCCTGGAGACCTTTAATAAAACGCCGCAAAACCTGGCGCTCGGGAAAAACGTGGCGGTGGTGGGCGCCGGCAACTCGGCGATGGACGCCGCGCGGGCTGCCAAACGGGTCGCCGGGGTCGAAAACGTCTATGTGGTTTACCGCCGGACCAGGCAGTATATGCCCGCCGACCGGGATGAACTGCGGCTGGCCTTGACGGACGGGGTTCAATTCAAGGAACTGTTGGCGCCGCGCTCTTTCGAGCAGGGCGTGTTGCGCTGTCAGCGGATGGAGCTGGGCGCTCCGGATGGTTCGGGCCGCCGCAGCCCCGTGCCGGTTCCCGGCGCGTGGGACGATCTGGCGGTGGACAGCGTGATCGCCGCGGTCGGCGAAGGGGTCGAGACGGAGCTGTTGACCGGCAACGGGATAGCCCTCGATCCCCAGGGCCGGGTTCAAGCCGATCCGGAGACGCATGAAACCAGTCTCGCCAATGTCTTTATCGGCGGCGACGCCCTCCGGGGACCGGCGACTATCGTCGAAGGAATCGCCGACGGCGCCCGCTTCGCCCGGACCGTGCTGGAGCGGGAAGGCCTTGGCGCTTTGGACCTGACCGCGCCGGCCAGCTTCGATACGGAGCGGCAGTCAGCCGAGATCGGGCGCAAAAAAGGGCTTCTGCAGACTCCCGGCCAGCCGGAGGGGGAGGGCGGCCGCTGCCTGGAATGCAATACGGTTTGCAATCTTTGTGTGGAAGTCTGTCCGAACCGGGCCAATATCGCGGTGCGGGCCGGCAATGCGGCGCTGCGCAACCGGAATCAGATCGTCCATCTGGACGCGATCTGCAACGAATGCGGCAATTGCGAGGCGTTTTGCCCCTATGACAGCGCGCCGTACCGGGATAAATTTACCCTCTATGCGAATCCGGCCGATTTCGCGGCGAGTAAAAACGCCGGCTTCGTGCCGCTGGATGAGGAGGCTCGCCGCTTCCGGGTACGGCTGGGCGATCAGACCGCCGAGGTTACCTTCGATGCGACCGGCCGGTGCCGCGGGGTCATCCCCGCTGAGATCGCCGCGCTGATCTGGGCCATCGATCGGGATTATCACTATCTATTGCGGTAGGAATAGAAATAGAAATTTTCCAAAAGGATGTTCGGTCATGAAGATTACGGTCAACGGGAAAAATGAAGAATTGGCGCAATCCATGTCGATCTCGGATTATCTGCAGTTCATCCGGATGGATACCGTGCTGGTGGTCATCGAGTGGAACTTCACCACGCCGCCCCGCGATCAATGGTCCCGGATCATGCTGGGCGAAGGCGACAATCTGGAGATTATCAAGATCGTCGGGGGTGGTTGAGCTTGGCTGAAGCAGGCATGGACCCAACGACGCTCCGCTACTCGCGGCAGTTGATCCTGGACGGCTTCGGGCCGGCGGGTCAAGCAAAACTGCGGCGGGCCAAGGTCCTGGTGATCGGGGCCGGCGGCCTGGGTTCCCCGGCGTTGTTGTATTTGGCCGCCGTCGGCGTCGGCAGGCTGGGGGTGGCCGATTGCGACGCGGTGACCTTTTCCAACTTGAACCGGCAGATCATCCATGACAGCACCGATATCGGCCGGCCCAAAACGGAGTCGGCCGCCGCCAAGATCGGCCGGCTCAATCCGGAAGTGGAAGTGATCCGGCACGATCTGCGGCTGAACATCGATAACGTGGAAGAGTTAGTCAGAGATTACGACCTGGTGATCGACGCCACCGATAATTTTACCGCCCGTTACCTGATCAACGACTGCTGTTACTTGCTGGGCAAGCCGGTGATCGAGGGCGCGGCGGTCGGCTATGACGGCGTCCTGATGACGATCATTCCCGGCCAAACGCCGTGCTACCGCTGCCTATATCCGCAACCGCCGCCGGATGGCGTCTTGTCCACTTGTAGCGACACGGGAGTTCTGGGGATGACCACCGGGATCATCGGAACCGTTCAAGCCCTGGAAGCCGTCAAGTTGATCCTGGGAATCGGCACGACTCTTTCAGGGCGCATCCTGACTTTTGACGCCTTGACCACCGGGTTTCGGGAAGTCCCCTGGCGGCGCCGGCCGGAATGTCCGCTCTGCGGCGAAAATCCCAGCATTACCGAGCTGGTCGAATATAAGATTCAATGCAGGACGAAAGAAGTATTGTGAAATGTGAAATTGGGAAAGGGTTGATGGTTCGTGAAGCGAATTCGAGGATGGCGTTTCAGGTTCTTGGTTCTTAGTTCTTAGTTCCTAGTTATTAGTAAAAACCTGAATCAACATCCTGAATCAGCATCACCAACCAAGAACCAGGAGCCTGAATTAACATCCTGAAGCAGCATCAACGACCAAGAACCTTTACGAGGAGCGGGTGAGAGATGGTAACCATTGACGAGTATGTAAAACCCGGGAGCGTCGCCGAAGCCTATACGCTCTTGACATCCAGTGAAAACGCGGCCGTGGTGGGCGGCGGAATCTTTATGCGGCTGGCGTCTAGGAAGATTGGACTGGCCCTGGACCTATCCCGGGCCGGACTGGATTACATCCGGGAAAGCGACGCGGCGATCGAGATCGGCGCGATGACCAGCTTCCGCACGATGGAACGCAGCGCGGTGCTGCAGCGCAATCTGGACGGCCTGATCCCTAAAGTCGTCGCCAATGTGCCTGGGGTACAGCTGCGTAACATGGTCAGCGTCGGCGGTACGGTGTACGGACGTTATGGCTTCTCAGAATTTATCACCTGCCTGTCGGCATTGGATTGCCGGGTGGTGTTGCACCACAGGGGCGAGTCCAGCCTGGCCGATTTCCTAGCCTCGCGGGGCAACGCCAAGGACATCTTGGAAAAGATCGTGCTACGTAAGGAGGCATTGCGCGGCGCTTACCAGATGTTCCGCAACTCGCTAGGGAGCCTGCCCATTCTGGGCGTCGCTGTAACCAAGCACGACGTCGGTTACCGGATCGCGGTGGGAGCCAGGCCGGGCCCAGCAAAATTGGCCAGCGAGGCCATGCAATACTTGAGCGAGGTCGTTCCCGGCGCGGCAACGTTGACGAAGGCCGGGGAGCTGGCAGCGGCGGAACTGGAGTTTACCAACGACCGGCGGGCCTCGGCGGCTTACCGCCGAGAACTTTGCGGCGTATTGGTGCGGCGGGCGCTGCAGGAGGTGGAATCATGAAGATCAATGTCCAATTGAACGGTTTGACGATGGCGCTGGAGATCGAGCCTCATGAGTTTCTGCTGGATGTATTGCGGCGCTACGGTTGTCTCAGCGTCAAACGGGGTTGTGACACTAGCTCCTGCGGAGTCTGCACGGTACTGATGGACGGGGCGCCGGTGCTTTCCTGTTCCTTATTTGCGGCCAAGGCCGACGGGCACAGCATCACCACGGTGGAAGGGCTGCAGCGGGAAGTGGGGGAGCTGGCCGACTTCATGGCGGCGGAAGGCGCCGACCAATGCGGCTATTGCAATCCCGGTTTTGCCCTGACCGTGTTGGCCATGAAACGGGAACTGGCCGCGCCGACCGAGGAGCAGATCCGGCATTATCTGGCCGGCAACCTCTGCCGCTGTACCGGATATGTCGGCCAAATGCGCGCGATCGCCAAATACCTGGGGGTGAAAGAATGAGGGAAGTCAATCAACCCAAACCCAAACTGGAAGGCAAAGGGCTGATGCTGGGCCGGCCGGTCTATGCCGATGACCTGGCGCCTCAAAACGCGTTGATCGTGAAGGTATTGCGCAGCCCGCACGCTTTCGCCAGAATCAAAACGATCCGGACCGAAAAGGCTCTGCAGCTGCCGGGGGTCGCTTGCGTATTGACTTATAAGGATCTGCCCCGCAACATTATCACCCGGGCCGGGCAAGGGTATCCGGAGCCTTCTCCGTATGATAAATTCGTCCTGGACGAAGTGGTCCGCTATTGCGGCGACGAGGTGGCGGTGGTGGCGGCGGTGTCGGAAGAGATCGCCGAGGCGGCATTGGAATTAATCGAAGTGGAATATGAGTTGTTGGAAGCGGTGCTCGATTTCGAGCAGGCGGAAGGGAATCGCTCGGTGCTTCACCCGGAACCGGAAGCCCATTCCAAATTCGATATCGGCATGGATGCGTCGCGCAATATCGCCGCCTCGTACCGGATGAACGTCGGCGACGTGGACGCGGTGCTGGAACAATGCGAGGTGGTGGTCCGGGACCGCTATTATACCCAGGCCCAGGCCCACGTGATGCTGGAGCCGCACGCCATCTCCTGTTACCTTGATATGCACGGCCGGCTGACGGTGGTCAGTTCGACCCAAACCCCGTTCCATGCGCGGCGGGTGATCGGGATGGCCTTTGACATTCCGCGCAAGGATATCCGGGTGATCAAGCCGCGGGTCGGCGGCGGCTTCGGCGGCAAGCAGATGACCCACGGCGAGCCGTTGGTGGCCGCGGTCACGCTGAAGACGGGCCGGCCCGCCAAAATGGTCTATACCCGGCGCGAGGTCTTCGAATCGACCTTCAGCCGCCACCCGATGCGTTTCGACATCGCTTTGGGAGCGACCCGGGACGGGCGGATCAAGGCCATCGACATGGCTGTGCTCTCGGATACCGGCGCTTATGGCGAACATGCCTTGACCGTGGTCATGGGGGCTGGCTCCAAACCGTTGCCGCTCTATAATAAGGTCGACGCGGTCCGCTTCAACAGCGTGGTCGTTTATACCAACCATACTCCGGCCGGGGCTTACCGGGGTTATGGCGCGATCCAGGGCCTTTTCGCGCTGGAATCGGCCATCGATCAGCTGGCGGAGAGGCTCGGGATCAGTTCCTTGGAATTGCGGCGCAAGAATATGATTGCCGAGGGCGAAACCTCGCCGATCTTCAAGATCATGGGCGAAGGCGGCGAAGGGGTCGAAATGACCATGGACAGCTGCAAGCTGGACTATTGCGTCCGGCGTGGCCTGGAGCTGATCGGCTGGGATGGGAAGTTCCCCCGCCAGGCAGTGGGATCCAACAAGGTGCGCGGGGTCGGCATGGCCATCGCCATGCAGGGTTCGGGCATCGCCAATATCGACATGGCTTCGGCGGTTCTGAAGCTGAACGACGACGGTTTCTTCAACCTGATGGTGGGGGCCACTGATATCGGCACCGGCAGCGACACCATTCTGGCCCAGATCGCCGCGGAAGCCCTGAACGTCGGCACCGACCAGATCATCGTCTATTCGTCGGACACCGACCTGACTCCCTTCGATAAAGGGGCGTACGCCTCCAGCACCACCTATGTCTCGGGTAACGCCGTCAAGAAAGCGGCCGAAAATATGAAGCGGCTGATCGAAATCGAGGGTGCCCTCAAACTGCGGGTGGCCGAGGGCGAAGTGGAGTTCGACGGGACCATGCTCCGCCGCAAGGACGGCAAAGGGTCCATTTCGCTCAAGGATCTGGCGACCGGGTTGTACTATCACGCCAATCAGAAGCAACTGGTGGCCGCCGACTCCTATGTCGGCCAGAAATCGCCCCCGCCGTACATGGCCGGCTTCGCCGAGGTCGAGGTAGACCTGGAAACCGGTAAGATCGATCTCCTGCATTACGCGGCGGTGGTCGACTGCGGCACCACCATCAATCCCAATCTAGCCCGCATTCAGGTCGAGGGCGGACTGGTGCAGGGGATCGGCATGGCCTTGTATGAAGAGGTTCGTTACACCGAGCAAGGCAAGCAGCTCAACAACAATATGCTTTTTTATAACATCCCCAACCGGCTCGATATCCATGATATCACGGTGGAATTCGCCGAGAGCTACGAACCGTCCGGCCCGTACGGCGCCAAGTCAGTGGGCGAGATCGGCATCGACACGCCGCCGGCGGCCATCGCCAACGCGGTCTACAATGCCACCGGGGTCCGGATCAAGGATCTGCCGATTACGCCGGAGAAAGTGCTGATGGCCTTGAAACAGCGGCGGCAATAACCGTGGCGCGGTTCTAACGGGCGCACTCGCCGGTGGTCCCGGTCAGGATGGCGATGGCGTGCTCCAGAACCGGCAAGACGACCTCCAGGCATTCCCGGACCGCCTTGGGGCTGCCGGGCAGGTTGATGATGAGGGTGCGGCCGCGAATGCCGGCCACCGCCCGGGAGAGCATGGCCCGGGGGGTGATCGCCAGGCTCTTGGCGCGCATCGCCTCGGGGATGCCGGGCACCTGCCGCTCGATCACATCCAGGGTGGCCTCGGGGGTGACGTCGCGGGGTGAAAAACCGGTGCCGCCGGAGGTCAGGATCAAGTCGGCGCCGCGGTCGCACATTTGGATCAGGGTCGCCGCGATGAGGGGCCGCTCGTCCGGAACTACCCGGGATTCGAGCAGTTCGGCGCCAGAACCAGCCAGGAGCGCAGCGATGGCCGGGCCGCTCCGGTCTTCCCGTTGGCCGGCCGAGCCTTGGTCGCTGGCGACCAGGATGCTGAAACGGATCATGAACGATCATTCCTTTATTGGGGATTGTAGGATTATTCTAACATATTTGAAGCGGCGGGAACAACTTCCCCGCCGGAATAGTTATATAGATTAAGCGTAGACATATTGCTTTCTTTAGGCATGGCGACAAAAATTTCGAGGTGCAACATGCGCGACAGCTGTGGCCGGAATATCGACTATCTACGAATTTCAGTGACGGACCGCTGCAATCTTCATTGCATTTACTGCTCCACCGGGCTGGCGGAGGTCTTTCCGCCGGGGAGTCCGGCGGATGATCCGCGTTATCTCAGCGCGGCCGAGATCGGTCGGATCACTGCGGCCATGGCCGGTCTCGGCATCCGCAAAGTGCGGCTCACCGGCGGCGAACCGTTGCTCCGTCCGGATCTGGCCCAGATTATCGCCGCGGTGGCCCAGGTGCCCGGCATCGCGGATATCGCGATGACTAGCAACGGGATCGGTCTGGCCGAGCGGGCGCAACCATTGAAGGCCGCTGGATTGCAGCGGGTCAATATCAGCCTGGACTCCCTGGACAACGGCAAATTCGCTACGATTACCGGCGGCGGCAAGCTGGCCCCGGTGCTCAAGGGGATCAAAGCCGCCGTAGCCGCCGGGCTGGAGCCGGTCAAGATCAATGTGGTGCTGATGAAGGGGATTAATGACGATGAGATCGATCAATTCATCGAATTGACCCGCGAAAATCCGGTGGAGGTCCGCTTCATCGAGTTGATGCCGATCGGCAGATTCGGCGGCGATCATCCGGAGCGGCTCCTCTCCAACACCGCGATTCTGGATTGCCGTCCCTGGCTGAAGGAACTGTCGGGCGATCCCAACCAGACGGCGCGACGGTATGCGGTCCCCGGCTACCGCGGCCGGATCGGTCTGATCAGCCCGATCAGCCGGCAGTTTTGTACCGGGTGCAACCGGATTCGCTTGACCTGTGACGGAAAGCTTAAACCCTGTCTCGGGGACAATGCCGAGCTGGACATCGCGGCGGCCTTGCGCCACGAGTCGGACCGGCTGGCCGGACTGATCCGCAAGGCCATCCTGGAGAAGCCGGCCGGACACCATTTTGAACGCGGTTTCGCCTCGAAAAGGTCGATGGTCGCCATCGGAGGATGAACCATGGAACTGTCCCATCTCGATCCAAGCGGCCGGGCCCGGATGGTGGATGTTTCGGGCAAGGAGATTACCGCCCGGGAGGCGGTCGCCGCCGGTTTTGTGACGATGAATCCCGCGACCTTAAGGTTGCTCAGCGAAGGTTCGCCCAAAGGCGACGTGCTGGCCGCGGCCAGGATCGCCGGGATTATGGCCGCCAAACGCACCTCGGAACTCATTCCGCTCTGCCATAATGTACCGTTGGAGTCGGTGGGCGTCGAGCTGACCGCCGATACCGGCCGCAGCGGCGTGGCCATCCGGGCGACGGCCCGTTGTTCGGGGAAGACGGGCGTGGAGATGGAGGCTTTGACCGCCGTGACGGTGGCTGCACTGACCGTTTATGACATGTGCAAGGCCGTGGACCGTTCGATGATGATCGGAGAGGTCCGCTTGCTGCGGAAGAGCGGCGGCCGCAGCGGCGTCTATATTAATGAGGACTCCGACTCAAACAGCGCGGCCGGGGAAGGCGGAGCGGCCGATGTCTGAAACCGGTACCGATAATGCCACACCGCGGGTGATTGCCGTCAGTCTGAGCGCGGCCAAGGGCGTGCCCAAACAACCTGTCGCCAGCGGCGAGTTTATAGCGAATTACGGCTTAAAGGGCGACGCCCACGCCGGCGACTGGCACCGCCAGGTCAGCCTGCTGGGGCGGGAGAGCATCGACCGGATGACCGCCCAAGGGGTCGGGGGCTTGAGCCCCGGCCGCTTCGCCGAGAATATCACCACCGAAAATATCGTGCTCTACCGGCTGAATATCGGCGACCGGCTCACCATCGGCCAGGTTCTGCTGGAGATCACCCAGATCGGCAAGGAATGCCATCAGCACTGCGCCATCTTCCGCCAGGTCGGCAATTGCGTAATGCCGACCGAGGGCGTTTTCGCCCGGGTGCTGCACGGCGGCATAATCAAACCGGGCGACCCGATTCGGGTGGAACGCAATGAAAATTGAATAAACTGATGATTACGTTATTCAGCAAATGAATTTTACCGTGCGATTGATTTACAATCGGAATCATTAACCATGTTCAACGGATTCATTTATCTACAGGAACAGAACACTTATTCACAAAAAGAGCTCTTTCGATGATTATCAAGTTAGATCCGCATAGATAATGGGGACATGAGAAACGCAAGCTTTGACCCATGACCGAAGTCCGTCGGTATCACCGACGGACTCTCCAACGAAAGACAACTTCCACGATGGATATTATATCGCGAAAAGCCGTACATGAAGTATCGTTTTCGTACGCGAAAAGTAGCGATCCGCATCCTGAAATCGACCTCGGATTCCTTTTAGTTTTGTTTTTTAGACCAGAGTATTCCGACCCAGCGGTCTACAGGGAGGTAGACCGGCACGGCATTGCGAATGGAGTGCATGCCGTTGCCCAACGGGAATCACTTTCAAGCAGAGTTGCGATGGGCAGAATCGATTCTTAGTGGCATTCGGTGCGTTTAGTAAAGTCAAATGCCGGGTCAAGTGTGGTACCTAATTACCTTAAGCTCTATGGGATGGTCAAAATCTCCACGCTCCACGGAGTTTTGACCATCCCATCATGAAAAAAGATTAGGAATCACTATCAAGGGCCGGCATGAGGCCCTGCGGCGGGGTAGATCCGCGGTATTGGGGTTGGCCGGTTCAACCCCTGGACATTTCGCACCGGATTAAGCGGGATTGGCAGGACTTTCTCCTAAGAATACATCTTTCAATTATTTGCGGATCTAACTTTATAATCATTTGGGAAATATTCAGTGAACTTTTCAATGGACAGGTCGTTTTGGCGCTTTTTTAATACCTTTGCAACTTTAGTCATTGGATTTCCCTCCTAGAACATTTGTTTTTTAGATTATTCTATCACGAACATATGTTCTGGTAACCCCTCCCGAATCTAAATTTATAATTAGCAGAGCTCTATTTTTGTGGATAAACGGATTCGTTGAATGGGGTTAACGGTTTCGACTGTGGATAAGTCAAAGTACTATTTTACACCTCGTAAAGCCAGGGTTCCAAATAAGACTTTTATGCGGTTTGGCGCTGCTCCTTCTTTTTTGTCCCGGGCATTGCGATGGATAAAATCAAAGATAGGCAGGAAATTATGATAAAAGCAACAAACAGGACATGGATGGAGCTATTTAATGAAAGTCTTATCTGCTCCGGAGTGAGCGCATGGTGGGATAGGGAGGATTGATACAAGTTACTCGGTTCTATGCCGCTTATCCCGTGCTGAATAAAATATTTTGTGATATACGAATTGAATATATTTCCGAATATACTGATGCCGATTGTCTGCCCCAGCGTTCTCAGCAATGAATTGGTCGCGACTGCAGTTCCTCTTTTGTTATACTCCACGGAATCTTGGATAATGGTAGTTAAAGCGGTGGTGATTCCGCCAAACCCTATACCGAGGATGAAACCATATATTAACACCAATAATAGCGGCGAATCTATCCCGAGCGTGGGCAGCAATAGTGTACTGATGAGTAAAACGACATTCGCTGTCAACGTTACAGCTTTTCCGCCATACCGAGTCAATAATTTCCCCAGGATGAACGAAACGATGAGCCAGGAAAGGGACAGCGGCAGCATGGCCAGTCCCGCCACGGCCGGGCGAAATCCCAAAATATTCTGTAAGTATATCGGCAAATAGACATCGACACCGATTAATGCGGCATAAATCAAAAAAGATAACAGATTTACAATGGTGCTTGTCTTTGTAAATATGTCGAAAGGAATGATCGGCTCTTTGGCTCTTCTTTCGATTTTCCAGAATATCAGCAGCAACGCAGCTGTGATCGCTGCCGCCGTTCCATGCAATACGTGACGAGGGGAATCCGGATTCGGGTCCAATAAAAAGATACTTAAAAACGCGACAACCGCCGCGGATAAGGTAACGGCTCCCGCATAATCGATAGGGTGTCTTTTCTTTTCAAAAGTTTCAGCTAGCGACCGCTGCAGCAGAACAACCGCTAATAATCCAAAAGGCACATTAATAAAAAAGAGCCAGTGCCAGGAGAGCATATCGATGATAAATCCGCCCAGAAACGGGCCCACCAGCGTCGCAATTCCCCATACTGTGCCCAAACCGCCCTGAATCTTCGATCGTTCTTCAACCGGAAAAACATCGCCAATGATAGTGAATGAGACGGTGAGGATGGCGCCGGCGCCCAGTCCTTGGATTCCACGACAGGCAATCAGGATGACCATGCGCTGTGCCAATCCGCATAAGAAGCTTCCGGTCAAAAATAGCAGGATACCAAAGGAAAGGATGTTTTTTCTGCCATATAAATCCGCAAGCTTGCCGTAAATGGGCGTAGATAATGCCGAAGTCAATAAATATACCGAAAAAATCAGACTGATCAATTCGAATCCATGCAAATCTTTGGCGATGGTCGGCGTAGCCATCGTAATAATCGTGCCTTCGACTGCCGCCAAAAACATAGCCAACATGATCGCGATAATGAGCTCAATTTTTTTAAAATTCATATATTATAAGGCCCTTTCCTAATCAATAGCAGCTTGCTGTTAAATATGGTCCATTCTTAATTCGCCCTGAAAATAAAAAATGCCGCATAAAATACCGGGCTCACCCGACATCTTATCCAGCATTGTAATTACGATTACAAGCCCTCCGATGACTCTCCCTCAAATCACGCGCTGATTGAGTTCATCTAAGTATAGCATTCGGTTACAAAAAAAGTCAATTGTCAAATGAATCGGTTAACGCAAAGCATCCCGGCTCTTCATGCTCTGGGGATCCTCCGTCTTGGTAACGGCGAGTCATGCCCGTCCGTCATCACCACGCGTATGCTTCCGGAGCTTTGCCGCCCGGTCCCGGGAAAATGCGGTCGAGTTCCTTGAGCGCGTCGTCGGACAATTTGACAGAGAGGGCTTTGAGGGAGTCTTCGAACTGTTGCAACGTCCTTGGTCCGATAATGGGCGCAGTCACCGCCGGATTGGCCAGCAGCCATGCCAGGGCCACATTGGATTCGCTGGCGCCGATTGTGGCGCAAAGCTTAGCATACGCCTCCAATTGCGCGCGTTCCTGGGCCGAAAGCGTCGCGGCCCGCTGGGCGCCCCTGGCTCCCGGTTGGGGATGGAGCATATTCCCGCTTAGCAGCCCGCCGCCCAGCGGACTCCAGGGAATTACCCCCATGCCCATGGCCTGGGCGGCGGGGAGCACCTCCAATTCGGGCAGCCGGCACAGCAGGTTATATTTATGCTGCTCGGATACGAGCCCGAGGAAATTGCGCTTTGCCGCGGCCGCTTGGGCTTGTACCAAATGCCAACCGGCGAAATTGCTGGAGCCAATGTAATAAGCTTTCCCCTGTTGGACCAGCGCTTCAAAGACGCCCCAGCTTTCTTCCCAGGTCATATTCCGCTCAATATGGTGCATTTGATAGAGCTCGACATGGTCGGTCTGGAGCCTGCGCAGCGAACCCTCCAGATGGCGGCGGATCTTATAGGCCGAAAGCCCGCGGCCGGCATTGGGGCCGTCGTTTTCGTCCTCCATGTCGCTGAATACCTTGGTGGCCAGCACCACTTTTTCGCGCCGCTTTCCGCCTTGGGCAAACCAGCGCCCGATGATTTCTTCCGTCCAACCCTTGTGGCCCGCGCCTCCGTACACATTGGCCGTGTCAAAGAAGTTGATCCCGGCTTCCAGCGCCTTATCCATGATCGCAAAGGCTTCTTTTTCCTCGGTATAAGGACCGAAGTTCATAGTGCCCAGACACAGCCGACTGACCTTCATCCCGGTTCGACCCAAGTAGGTATAGTCCATGATCCGACCTCCCATTGAAATTAATTTTAAAATCAGGCGTTTGCCTCGCCGTCCGATGGCTTACCGGTTATAGCGGAAACGGTTGCCCGCCAATGAACGCCATACCGTGTCACATTCGGCCAGCACCGCGTCATCCAGCGGTTCCCCTTCTTCAACTGCGGCGATATTCTCTTCCAGTTGCGCCAGCCGGCTCACCCCGCTGATGATGCTGGTGACGATCTTCCGTCCGGCACACCATTTCATCGCCAGCTGCAGGAGGTTCATGCCGTGGCCGGCGGCGATCGCCGTCAGTTGCTGGACGGCGCCAAAGTTCTCGTCCGACCAGTACCGCTCGTAATAATTCCGGTTGTTGGCGAAACGGGTGTTCTCCGCCGGCTGGCCGGGCCGGTGTTTCCCGGAGAGCAGCCCGCCGGCGATCGGGTTATAGATCACCAGCCCCATGCCGTGCGCTTCGAGGAAGGGCGCCAGTTCATCCTCGAGGCCGCGGGTGATCAGGTTATAAACGTTTTGAGTGACCAGCGGCGCTATATCATCGCGTTTATCGCAAATGGCCAACATATCAGCGATTTGCCACGCAGCGAAATTGCTGACGCCGACATAGCGGACCTTGCCGGCCTTGACCAGGCCGGACATGGCTTCCAGCGATTCCGCTAACTTTGTCCCGTAATCGGGCATATGCATGTAATAGAGATCGATATAATCGGTGTTCAGCCGTTTGAGACTCGCTTCGGCGGCCGCAATCAGGTTGCGGCGGCTCAGCCCGGCGTCATTGGGATCGTCGCCCATTTTGCCGCCCGCTTTGGTGGCCAGGATGATCCGGTCGCGCCGGCCCTGGATGCCTTTGCCGACGATTCGCTCGCTTTCGCCCTGATTGTAAACGTTGGCGGTGTCCAAGAAGTTGATGCCGTGGTCCAACGCATAGTCGATCATCGCCAGACTATCGGCCGCGCTGGTCTGTCCGCCAAACATCATCGTCCCCAGACAAAGCTCGGATATTTTCAGGCTGGTTCCCGGGAAATTTTTATATTGCATGCGAATCCTCCTTGGCAGATGAATATCCGGACAACGCCGATTGCGCTGCACCCGACCTTAAAAAGGGATCGCATCGGGATCCTTGGTCGGGCCGCAGCAACCTTTGAGGTTGGCGATGGCTTCCCGATCGGCGTCGGAAAGTTCAAAATCGAAAATAGCGCTGTTTTCTTTGATGCGGGCCGCGGTTACCGACTTCGGCAGCGGTAGATAACCCATCTGCAGGCTCCAGCGCAGGCAGATTTGGGCGACGGTCTTGCCATAGCGGGTCGCCAGCGCCTGCATCTCGGGTACTTCAAAAACGCGCCCCGTTCCCAAGGGGCTGTACGCTTCCAGCAAAATGGCGTGTTTTCTGCAGTAGGCAACGGTTTCCGGCTCCGTTGCGCCGGGGCAAAGGCGGATCTGATTGACCATCGGAACGATCTTGGCCGTTTCCAGCAGGGCCTCGAGGTGGCGAGGCCGGAAATTGCTGACACCAATGGCGCGAATTCTTCCCGCCTGGTACAGTTCCTCAAAAGCCTTCCAAGTGCCGGCGTTGGCTTCCTTCCAGCAGTCTCTGAATTTGAGCGGATTCGGCCAATGGATCAGATATAAATCCAGATAATCCAGGTCCAATTGGTTCATAGTCTGCTCAAAAGCCTTCAGAGTGGCCTCGTAGCCATGGTCGGAGTTTTGAAGCTTGCTGGTAATGAAGAGCTCGTTTCTGGCGACGCCGCTCTTGCGAACCGCGATCCCCACGCTTTCCTCATTGCCATATCCGGCCGCCGTGTCGATGTGCCGATAGCCCAGGGCAATGGCTTCCGTGATGGCGGATACGGCAATTTCGCCGTCGGGCGTCTGCCAGGTGCCAAAACCCACGCAGGGAATTGGAACGCCATTCGACAACCGATAGCAATCCCGTAGCGACTTCATTGATTCATCCTCCTCGTAGCAACAGGTTGAGTTACAATCCGGGTTATTTTATAACAAAATCATAAACCTTAGAGTTACCTTTAAGTCAACGGGTACGATCGAAAATTGCGAGACATTATTAAAATTATTAAAAAAATGAAGTTTGAAACAGGCAAGGGAATCGCGCCGGAGCTTCCGGAAAAAATGCCGGACGGATCGAGCGCTCGGATTAAGCTTAATTCATTAATAAAGATGAGCTTTAAGTTTGCCGGGAAGGGAAGACGGTTCTATGAGCAAACCGCCGCGCAATTTCGGAGAAGCCGGGATCCAGCGCTTATTGTTATTATTGGATATAATTTGCTACGTATCATCCGAAGGAGATATTCATAAGTTTAATATCGGAATAAATTTTTATAGTTTAGAAGCAGGAAAATTAATTCAAATGCAGAACCATACATAACATGATTTTTATAAAAGTATCACGGGAGGATTACATATGCATATCCCGGAAGGGTATTTGAGCCCGCAAACCTGCGGCGTTTTGGGTGCGGTGATGTTGCCGATCTGGGCGGCCGCCAGCCGGAAGGTCACCCGGACCCTGGAACGCAAGAACGTGCCGCTACTCGCCATGGGAGCCGCGTTTTCGTTTGTAATCATGATGTTTAATGTACCGATTCCCGATGGGACCACGGCGCATGCCATCGGCGCCACCTTGATGGCGGTGACGCTCGGCCCGTGGGCGGCTTGCATCGGAGTGACCATCGCCCTCGTCATTCAGGCGCTGTTCTTCGGCGATGGCGGGGTCCTGGCCATCGGCGCCAATTGTTTTAACATGGCTTTTGTCGCGCCCATGGTGGGATACGGGATTTATCGTCTATTGCTGGCCTGGAAAAGCAACCGCCCCGTCGCTGCCGCCATTGGCGCATATGTCGGGATTAATGTGGCCGCGCTCTTTGCCGCTACCGAATTCGGTCTGCAGCCGTTGCTGTTTCATACTGCCAACGGGGTTCCCTTGTACTCTCCGTATCCGCTGAGCCAGGCGATTCCGGCGATGGCCTTCGCTCACTTGACGATCGCCGGCGGCATCGAGGCGGTGGTTACCGGACTGGTGGTGTATTATTTGCAGAAGGTCAAGGCCGATAATTTTTTGTTTCAAACTGAACGGAAAGTGGGGGAGATTGCGCAATGAATTTTAAAAAGTTTATTCCCGCGTTTATTGTGCTCATTCTTTTGACTCCCCTGGGATTGCTGGCCCAGGGAACGGCCTGGGGCGAGTGGGGCCTCGATGAGATCCAGGCCAAGCTGGGATTCGTACCCCAAGGCATGAACCATTTCAATGAGGTTCTGAAAGTGGTTTTGCCGGATTACGGCGTGCCCGGATTGGATCATAATTTCTTTCAATCGGCCATCGGTTATATTATCTCGGCGGTGGTCGGCATCGGGTTCATTGCGCTGTTTTTCTGGCTTTTTGCCAAGTTGTGCAAAAAGCATGAGCAGATTTAATGGGTCCGGATAAGGGCCGATGAATCAGGGTTATGTCACTGTCCCTTATCATACGTAAGGGGTCGATGATTATCAAGTTAACTCCGCATAGGAAGCGGGGCATGAGCAACGGAAGTTTTGACCAGGACCGAAAGTCCGTCGGTATCACCGACGGACTCTCCTATGAAAGAAAACTTCCATGATCGATATTATATCGCGAAAAGCCGGGGATGAAGTATCGTTTTCGTACGCAAAAAATATCATCCGCCCCGAAATCGGCCTCCCGAATCAGCGGCCGGCGTTTGGCAGAATTAAATTCTTAGCGGCATTCGGTACGTTTGGTAAAGATAATGCCGGGTCAAGTCCAGTCGTTTTACAATCTTGACTAAAAGACTTTATCCCGTGGTTTTTCAATAAGACCGGTTTTAAGGACGAAGGCATGGATAATTTCATCGAAAAAACGCTGCGGGATATTCAAAGGCTCTTTGTAGAGCTGTTTCAGGCCGAAGTAACCGCCAGTCAAAAGGGATTGCTGCAAGGATTGGATCCGCGGGTGAAACTCCTCTCCATGCTGGGTCTGATTTTAATGATCAATTTAGCCCGTTCGGCGCGGGAATTGCTCTGGTACATCGGGTACTTGCTTTTGCTGGCGCTACTGTCCCGGATTCCCTTGCTCCGGTTGCTCAGGCGGGTTGCGGCGATAGCGGTCATCTTTACCGGGCTGGTCGCGCTGCCCGCGATATTTAATTGGATCCGGCCCGGCGATCCCTGGTGGCATTTGACGGATCAGCTTTATATCACCAAACAAGGGGTGTTGGGCGGCGTATTGCTGGTGTTGCGGTCGTTCGCTTCGTTGACGGCCGTCTTTTTGTTGACCGCCACCACCAAATGGGTTAATATTTTGAAAGCGCTCCGCATCGTAAAGGTTCCCGCGCTTTTCGTGGCGACCCTGGAGATGGCCCAACGCTATTTGTTCCTGTGTTTGGAGTTGACGACCCAGACTTTCACCGCCCGGAAAAGCCGGACCCTGGCTAAAATCCCGGGCCGCGAGGGGCGGCGTTTTGTGGCGACCACCGCCGGCAACCTGCTGATCCGGACCTCCCTGATGAGCGACGCGGTTTATCAGGCGATGCTTGCGCGGGGCTATTGCGGCGAGGTCAAGGTCCTGGAACGGTTTCGGACCCGCAAACGCGATTGGTTGTGGCTCGTCTGGAACTTGATCTGGGTCGTGGGGATATTGCAATTCAAATAAAAAGAAGATCCGGGAGAAGTCAGTTCATGCCCTCGCATTTATTTGAGCTTAGGAATATCGCATACGCTTATGTCCCGTCCCGTCCCTCCCTGGCGGATATCGATCTGACCGTGCTGGACGGCGAGAAATTGGCGGTATTGGGAGCCAACGGCAGCGGAAAATCGACCATCCTGAAGTTACTGGACGGGATCATCTTCGCGGATCAAGGCGAGATCATCGCGTTTGGCCAGCGGTTAAGCGAAAAGGCGCTCCATCGAAATCCCTATGAGTTTCGCCGCAAGGTCGGCCTGGTCTTTCAAGACTCCGATGTGCAACTGTTTTGCGCGACTGTCTATGATGAAGTGGCCTTCGCTTTGTTGCAGATGGATCTGCCCCGGGCCGAGGTTATCCGGCGGGTGGATGGGATGCTGCAAGAATTGGGGCTTTGGGAATTGCGCGACCGGCCGCCCTATCAATTGAGCGGCGGCGAAAAAAAGAAAGTCGCCCTGGCCTCGGTATTAATTTACCGGCCCCAGGTCTTATTGTTGGACGAACCCACCAATGGCCTGGATCCGCGCACCAGAAAATGGCTGTTCGGCAAGCTTTCGGAGTTAAACGCCAGCGGCACCACCTTGGTGATGGCGACTCATGATCTGGCGGCGGCCAAAGGATTGGCGGATCGGGTGGTGATCCTGAACGAGCTGCACCGGATCGAAACGGTGGGGAGCACCGATTTGCTGGATGACGAGCCGTTATTGGCAGCGGTCAATCTGGCTTAGCGTCCGTTCGGCGCGCTAGAGATTTTCGCCGGTGGTGGTGGTGACCAATTTGCAATGCTTAACCCCTTTGGTGCTTCCCAGACGGCCGGCGATAGTTTGGATGACCGTTTTTTCGCCCTTGACCACCAGCACCTCCAGACAGTTGTGGGCATCCAGGTGGACGTGCAATACGGAAATGATCTGCTGATGGAACTGGTGCTGAATGTCGTTCAACTTGTCGGACATTTCCCGCAAATGGTGGTTATAGACCATGGTAATGCTGCCGACCGCCGCGCCCTGCTCATTCTGCCACTCCTCTTCCACCAGGCAGTCCCGGATCAGATCGCGAATGGCTTCGGAACGGTTGGTATAGCCCTTGGCTTCGATGAGCCGATCAAAATTGGTCAGCAGCTGACTGTCGATGGAGACTCCGAAACGTTGTAGCTCAGAACTCATAAACTCCTCCAACGGTTTTGATGATATGATGGATTATTCGGCCTCGCCCAAAAGTTCTCCTGCTTTCCCCGGATGCGGGAGCAAAAAATGCCGGTGCTGATGCCGAAGCAGTCGATTTTTATCGTTTTTCAGAGATTTCAGAAACGTTTTTAGGTATCGTTGGGCGTCGCTTTTCAGACTCGCCCAAAATAGGGCTGGATAAGCCCGATCTAATATTTAATAAAAATGATGGGGCGGAGGAATCTCAATGCACGAACACGGCGAAGCGGATCGCTTAATGGAGCAAGCAGTGAAAATGGCCCGGGCTAAGGGCCTTTCATCGATCACCAGGGTGAAAATCGGGTTCGGCGTTCTCAAGGGATTATCCAAATCGGCGCTGAAAGAACAGTTGAATCATGTCGCCGAACATTTGGCAATGACCGGCATCCGCTTCAGTTTTACCACGATCAAACCGGAGGCGGTATGCCTTCAATGCGGCAAGAAGATGGGACAGGAGTATATCTGTCCCCATTGCGGCGGGAAAAATTTAAAAATTATCGCCGGTCTGGATGTGTTCGTGAAGGATGTGTCGTAATGGATTTAAAATCGTCGGACGCTAGTAGTAGACCACCCGATAGTAGGCACCGTGGGCTTACTGCATCCGACCGGCCTTCCGCTATGATTGTCCCAAGGATATCCGCCGGGGAAATTTCCGGTCCTGCTGGATTTCTGCCAGGGGCTAAGGATAAATGATCGGGTTGAGGCGTTGCAAGAGCTCATTTTGTTAACGAAAGAGCTCTTTTTGTGAATAAGTAAGCTCTTTCAGTCACTCAACAAGCTCATTTTGTGGATAAGTGAGCTTGTTTTGTTAACGAAAGAGCTCTTTTTGTGAATAAGTAAGCTCTTTCAATCACTCAACGAGCTCATTTTGTGGATAAGTGAGCTCATTTTGTTAACGAAAGAGCTCTTTTTGTGAATAAGTAAGCTCTTTCAGTCGCTCAACAAGCTCATTTTGTGGATAAGTGAGCTCATTTTGTGAATAAGTGATCTGTTTCTGTGGATAAACGGGATCGTTGAATGAGGTTAATAGTTTTGGCTGTGGATAACTCGGGAGAGTAGCAGTTAAAACTGCCTGAAGTCAAGAGAAAAACTCGATTGCCGCTGCCCCGAGCAGCGGGCAACGGGGCAACTCCGGCCTTTGGCAACTGGGCCTGGAAGAATTGAACCGGCGAGAAAACCAGGTCTTCATCTCCAACTATCGGCACGAGGGGGTCTATGCGACGGTGGCGCCGTAAAAACGGAAGCTTCCCGAACTTCTGGAGCGGTTGCCCCGCGGCTGGATCGTGCTTTACCAATCCGCGGGGCGGCTTTCCCGGGCTCGATCGAGACCCCCGGACCGCATCCGCTTTTGAAAAAGAAAGCGACGGTTTGGATTCTCATGTTTCAAAACCGTCGCCTGGCTCCCGCCTTTACAATTTTTAACCAGCAAATGGCGAAATCAGTAAGCCAACACCTCACAACCGTCATTTGTGACAAGCACCATGCTTTCCCATTGCGCCGACGGTTGGCCATCGGCTGTATAAACGGTCCAATCATCATCTTTGTCGATGAATATCTTGGCTGCTCCCATGTTGATCATGGGCTCTACTGTGAAGATGAGCCCCGGTACTAACAACATGCCCGTTCCGGCCTTGGACACATAGCTTACCCAGGGGTCTTCGTGAAATTTTAATCCGATGCCGTGACCGCCTATTTCCCGCACGACAGAGTAGCCATTTTGCTTGGCGTGGTCATGGATCGCCTGCCCAATGTCACCCAGGAAACCCCAGGGACGAACCTGCCGGATGCCCAGTTCCATGCATTCTTTGGCGATCTCGACGAGCCGCTTTTTTTCGTTCGATACCTTTCCGATACAATACATCCGGGATGAATCAGAAAAATAACCGTTGTATTCGGTTGAAACGTCGACATTGATGATATCGCCATCTTTTAAGACGGTTTTCTCGGACGGGATACCGTGACACACCTGTTCGTTTATGGATGTGCATACGCTCTTTGGATAGCCCTTATAGTTCAGTGTCGCGGGCCTGCCGCCGAGCGCTTTGGTCTTGTTGAAAACCAGCCTGTCGATTTCTGCGGTAGTAATGCCTGCCGCGATATGCCTGCCGACGAAGTCCAGAACTTCGATATTGATTTTACTGCTTTCTTTAATCTTAGCGATTTGCGGTTGGGTTTTTAATAAATTGCGGTTTGGCGCGAGGTATCCTTTGGCAATATAACTATCCAGCCGATCGTCGATATCGGCATGGCACCTTTTATACTTTTGCCCGCTGCCACACCAACAAGCATCATTTCGCCCCAATTTCTCCATCATTTGATACCTTCTTCAAAAAACAGTTTCGGAACAAACAACCTAACTATCAGCCGATATGCGCTTTCCGATATTGAGTGGGAGTGCACTGATAGACTTCCATAAAAGCTCTTGATAAGGATTCCGCCGATGAGTAACCACATTTAAGAGCGATTTCAATGACCTTATCGCCCGTCCGAAGCAGTAGGCTTGCAGCCACACCCAACCGGCATTTGGCCAGGTACCGTTTATAGGTGACGCCCGTGTACTCGCGAAATTTGGTTGAGCAATAATATGGAGAGTATCCCACATGGGACGACATGCGTTCTAAGGTCGGGTTTTCCAGGACATGATTATCAAGCCATCGGACCATCGATTCCATCGTTTGAAGGGACATGCAACTCACTCCTCTATTCATTATATCAATTTCTGAGGCTCAATGCCTGACATAAGTTGCGAAAATCCATGCAGGATTAAATGGTAGATCCCTGATTCAAATAGCGATAGTGGCCGGGGGTGATCCCCTCGCTTTTCTTGAATACGCGGATGAAATTCTGCTGCGAATTGAATCCGGTGGCGGCGGCGACCGATTCTATTTTGATATCGGAGCTACAGAGCAGGGACTTTGCTTTTTCGATGCGATACGAATTCAGATAGTCATTGAAATTGGTGCCCACGCCATCCTTGAATAATTTGCTGAGATAAGTGGCGTTGGTATTAAGATATTCGGCCACGGTGCTGAGGGACAGCGAAGGATCGGCGTAGCATTTTTTAATGTAATTTTCGGCTTTAATAATATACTGGTTATTCAGTTTTCGATAATGAGTTAAAGTCAAGGATATGACTTGTTTGAGAAAATTATGGACGGTTGCTTTCATCTGTTCCCAATCGTCGCTGGCGTTCAATGCTTCCTCGATTTGGAATAAATCGCTTTGATTCAAACTGATATTGCGGAATTTTAATAAGACGTCGAATAGCGATTCGACGTAAAGGTTGTAAAGCGGCCTGGCCGATTCGATCTCCAATTTACTGTCGATGTCATTCAAGACCCGCTGCGCGGTTAATAAGGCGCTCGTCGCATCGTTATTGCGGATTAATTCGAAAAACTTTTCGGAATGTTCAGCGAAGTAGTCTCGGTCGTAATAAGGATTCAGGTCAGGAACATTGACGGGACTGTTCCCGGCCGGATTTTGGCGGTTTTGCTGGCAAGCCTTTTTGAAGGAAAATTGGATGTCGAGGATGGAGTTGCAGAGCTTTCCCGTTTGAATGGATAGGTCCAGCTGCAGGTTGCCCGCCTTTTTCAGGAGATCTTCCCGGAGTTCCGCTTCAAACATTTTAATGTCGCCCAGCGCGGCGTTTTTTTCAAATTGAAAGATGATTACATACCTGAAACTGTTTAGCATATGCAGATAATAGGCGGCACAATTGCCGCTTTTTTTATCATCCAGAGTATTTTTCGTTAAAGCCAAAAATTCATGGATCGAATTCAAAGCCACATTGGGATCGATATCCAAGATCAGCACATTATAAATCCCATTGACGCTTATCGGGCTGTTAACGCTGTTTAAGATATTGGCAATGTCCGTGATTTGCATCGGCTTCCCGGAAAGCAAATCATTAAACACGATCGTCAGAATATCCGGCTGCAACACTTTGATTACGTCTTTCAAATGGGTAATACTGTTGACCACATTCGAAAAGGTAATCTTTAAATCATTAATGGAATGGCTCGCGGAATTGCTGACCTGGGGATCGCTGTGGGAATCCAGATAGACAACATTGTTCAAATTGTCGATTTTGGTATTATTGGCGATAAAAATGATGTTCTTAATGGGAATCAAGATCTTCTTGGTTATGAAAAGCGCCATCAGCAGGCATAAGAAAAAGATCGGGATCGTCAGAAGGATGATCTGTTGAATATTGAAGATTTCCCCATCGTCGCTGGTGAAAAAATATTGAAGTTGGGTAATATCCGATTTCGAATAGAGGAAAAGCCGTTTGTTTATTTTGCCGACCGTCTGCGAGGTGCCGGCGCGAAAGGAAGACAGGACGCGGCGGTATGCAGCGGCATCAGCCGGAAGATCCCTGAAAAGCGGCATTCCTTGCGCATCGTAAATCAAAATCTGATTGGGGAAGACGGCTTTTTTGACGCTGGCGTTCCGAAAGAGCCGGTTCTTATTCAGTTGAATGAAAAAGGTGCCCAATCTTTTGGCGCCGTCGAGCGGAAAATCGCGCGTCAAAAACAAATTTGAGCCATATTGAATCATCCGGGTGATTCGGCCGTTTCTTTCGATGCGGTTCCCCGCATCATAGTCTTTGTAATAGCGAGCGATGATGTCCCGGTTATAAAAATGATCGAGATGGGTCAAAGTGTATTTGGAATCAAAGACCTTGCCACTCTCAGGGATATATAAAAATGCTTTATCGATTAATTCATTTTCCCCGCTTAACGTGGCGATGCTGAACAAAACGTCGGTATCGCTGGAACTGGACCTGGGCGAAACGATCGCGTTGATGATGCAGTTTTCCTGGCTGGTCTTGGTGAGGATATCGTGCATGTTTAATAAGGAATAATCGATCATGGACTGAACGCTATTTAGGGCATTCGCGTAAAGGGAAATATTCTTTTCTTTATTCGCTTTGACAACGGGGAAAAAGGCAAACACAATAATATAAGCCATGATCAGCAGGCATAAGGTCCCGATCAGGATTAAAGTTTCAAAGAAGATATTATGATTGATATTATTAATGCTTGAAAAGAATTTCCCCAGTTTTTTCATAGAATGCCCTCCCGCTTGGCTTGTATGGCCGATATCACACTCGATTGAGTCAACGGACTTCATGACGCCGCGCCGGTTGCCAATGGCGCTGCTGTCGATGGCCGTTTGTTTAAATTCATGTATCCATTCGGTTACGAATTGGTTTTGATATCCCCCTATTTTCAACAAATTTTTCCCGCTTACCTGCTTGTTCTTTCTTCCATGCGTTTCCCCGCGCCCCAGCACGGTTAACGCGCGGCGGACGGAAAAAATGGCCGGACCGCTGCCTGGTTGGCGATGTTTTTTCATTTTCATTATAACTTAAAAGAAAAAATTTTTGGCGCGCCTCATGAGAGCATTATCTATGTTCGTTAACAAATTTTATTCTTTTTGATAAAGGATGTTAACAACCACGAGTTTGTTTTATTTACTATTGGCAACGGTTATTATAGATTGATGATGAAAATTGATTTTGTTGTAGGAAATAACGCAAAAATTGCCTTCTATTTCCTAAAAATGCAGTTTTATGCACAGAATCAAAATTCAATCAATAAATAGAAAGGTTGAGGGAGAGTAATGAAAAAGTTTTCGGGTTTATTGGTAAGCGTGCTCCTGGTCTGTTTCGTCATTGCATGCAGCAGTATCAACGCGGCGCCGAAAAAAGTCGTTACCTATTCGCTGGCGGAGGATTTTTACACTTGGGATCCGGCCGGTCAACCCAGTTTGCCATCGTATATAGCGCGCATCCTTATCTATGATACGTTAATCGAGAGCGATCACGCGGGTCATTATACCCCGTCACTTGCCATCCAATGGAGCGTTTCCCCGGACGGCAAGGACTGGACCTTCTATTTGCGGAAAGATGTCAAATTCAGCAGTGGGGAAAAATTCGACGCCAATTGTGTCAAGGCCACCTTTGAACGGATGGCCAAAGATAACACCCTGGCCATGCATTATCTGTGGGTCAACCTCAAGTCCGTGGAAGTTGCCGATGAATACACGGCTATTTTCCATTTCTCCGAGCCCTATGGCGCATTTTTAAGCGAGGTCTCCGTCGCTTCCATTTTACCCGCCAAGGCATTGGAGAAAGAGGGTGCCAACCTATTTAAGACCAATCCGGGGACCGGCGCCTGGAAATTTGTAAGTTACGACCCGGGACATCAGGCCGTTTTCGTGAAGAACGAAAATTACTGGAACTGGAAGGGCAAAAAGTCGAATGTGGATGAACTGGTATTTAGACCGATTTCCGAAGATACGACCCGCATATCGGGGGTAAAGACCGGAGAGATCCACATTGCCGGAGATGTTCCCCCGGATCAGGCGCTTTCCTTAAAAGGAAAACCGGGCATCGTCGTCCGGCAGCATCCCGGTCTGACCATGACCTTTATGTCGGTGGAGACCGGCAAAGGAAGAATTTTCTCCGATAAAAACGCCCGTTTGGCGCTTACGCATTGCATCAACCGCGACTTAATCGTCAAAAGCATCCTGGGCTCGGGCACTGCCGCTTATTGGCCGACCATGTCCGGAGTCATTGGCTATAACGCCGCTGCCCAAAAGTCCAAACAATACGCCAAATATGATCCCAAGTTGGCCAAGAAATTGCTTGCCAGCAGCTCTTACAAGGGACAGGAAGTATATCTGATGGCCATCGACGGCAAGGTTCCGCGGACCAAGGAAGTCTTGCAGGCGATTCAAGCGATGATGACCGAAGTGGGCTTCAAGGTCAAACTGGAAATCATGGAGGGCGCTTCTTTTGTCGCCAAGCGCTCCAAGGGGAATTACGATTTAGGCTTTTCGAATATCTTCTACGGCAACGGTTCCAGTCTTAACCACGCCAATATGCATTATACAACCGATTCCGCCCATACCGAGTTCGTCAATCCAAAACAGTTGGCGCTGATAAAAGAAGCGTCCGAGAGCACCGATTTGAAGAAGCAAGATGCCTTAATGCAACAGGCATTTCAAATCACCATGCAGGAGGCGGCGCCCATGATCTACGTGCTGAGCCTGGACATGTTCGCCGTGCATTCCTCCAATATTAAAAACCTCATCGTTTACCCGGATGGCGTAATGGACCTGAGAAGAGTCAGCATTACCGGGAAATAAATCATCCGCGCAGTTTTGGGAGACGGGAAGCGGCGGTGATCATGGCCGCCGCTTTCCTAATTTGCATCATAAAGTGATCCGATTTTTCCCCATCATGGTAAAGGAGAAATGCTCCATGGCAATCGCCCGCTTTTTGACAAAAAGGCTTTTAGAATGTCTCCTCGTGCTGGTAGGAGTCTCAATCATTGCTTTTGCCTTACTGAGACTCGCTCCGAGCGATCCGGCAGTTTTAATGCTTCCGGAAAATGCAACCGCGCAGCAGATCGCCGATATGCAGATCAAAATGGGATTGGATAAACCGCCTGTCATCCAATACTTTCTGTATATGGGCAAGGTGTTGCACGGCGATTTGGGCACTTCGATATTTTATAACCAGTCGTGCGCCAGCCTCATTTTTAAACGTTTGCCCGCCACCGCCCAATTGACTCTGGTCGCGGTACTGATTTCTTTACTGATCAGTATTCCGCTTGGAATCATTTCCGGCATCAAAAGAGGTTCGGCCGTGGATTTCGGGTCGGTTCTTTTCGCGTTGGTGGGGCAATCCATGTCCCAAGTCTGGTTTGGACTATTGTTGATTCTATTGTTTGGCGTCACCCTGGGCTGGCTTCCCACCCAAGGTTATGGCGGATTGAAAAACATCATTATGCCAGCCGTCACGCTGGGCTTGCCGCTTTCGGCCATCGTCGTGCGCATGCTCCGTTCGGATATGTACGATGTAATGCAGGAGGATTATATCGTTTCGACCTATGCCAAGGGAATCAATCAATCGGCGATTTATTTCAAATATGCATTAAAGAATGCGCTATTACCGGTTATCACCGTAACCGGCATCCAAATCGGACAGTTATTGGCCGGCGCCATCATCATTGAACAAGTCTTTGGATGGCCCGGGCTGGGGACATTGACCGTACAAGCCATCAACATGCGGGACTTCCCGCTCATTCAATCGATCCTGTTAATTACGGCGACGATTTTCGTTGTGGTGAATTTATTGGTGGATATGTTATATACCGCTATCGACCCACGGATGAAACTGAATTAGCAGTAAGGGGATGAAGTCTTCCGAACCGGAAAGTGCCTTCAAAAAGATGTAAAAACGACCTTATCCCTTGCTTCAAGCAATCGCTGTGACCTTTCCGGCTTCTTCGCCCGATTTGGCACAAGCTCGTTGAGAAGGAGAAAAATTTCAATGCACAGTGCGCGGGGAAAGAGCATCATCCGCAAGATGTTCAAAAGCAAGTTTTTTATTATCGGCAGTATCCTGGCTTTATTCATTGTGTTGCTCGCCTTGGCCGCTCCGGCCATCGTTTCCTATAACGCCGAAGCGACTTCGCTGTCTTCCCGTTTGTTACAACCGGAATTTTTCAGCAAGGGCTGGACTGGCCATATCTTGGGAACCGACTCGTTGGGCCGGGATATCCTCACCCGTTTGCTCATCGGCAGCCGGATCAGCCTGATTATTGCGCTGGTCGGCGTGGTCATTCCGAGCATTATCGGAACGGCTTTGGGGATGATCTCCGGCTATTCCGGCGGAATGATCGACTCCATATTGATGCGGCTTAACGACATCCAGCTTTCCATTCCGGTGATGGTTTTTGCCATTACCGTGATGGCCATTTTCGGAAATAGCATTCAGAATCTCCTGATCGTCCTGGTTATTGTGGGTTGGGTAAATTATACCCGAGTGATGCGGGAATGCGTGATGGGAATCCGGGATACCGAGTTCATTAAGGCTTCCCGGGTTCTCGGCGGCTCCAATCGCCACATCATATTCACCCAAATCCTGCCGAACATCGTCCCGCCGTTGATCATCTTGATGAGCCAGCAAGTGGGAATGGTGATTTTAACCGAAGCCAATCTGAGCTTTTTGGGATTGGGAGTTCCTTTGCCTCAACCTTCCTGGGGGTCGATGATTGCCGACGGCAGAGAATATATCGCCTCGGCGCCGTGGACAGTGATCGCTCCCGGCATGGCTTTAATGACTACGGTACTCGCCTTTAACTTCTTAGGCGATGGGATCCGGGATGTCCTCGATCCCAAAAATATCGATTGAGCCGAGCGCGCTTCCGCTATCGCATTTTAGACAAATGACCAAGCAAGGAGAAATGTCCAGATGGCACCGTTGTTAGAGATTAAAGAGCTGATGATCGAGTATCGGACCGGTAATGGTACATCGCATGCGGTGAATGGAATTAATTTGACGATTGAACCCGGCGAAGCCCTGGGGCTCGTCGGGGAAACCGGGGCCGGCAAGACCACGACCGCTTTGGCAATGCTCAATCTACTCCCCAAACGGGTCGGCAAGGTCACCCGCGGTGAAATCTATTTCAAAGGCCAGTCGGTCCTGGCCATGAACAAGCAAGAGCTGGCCGATATCCGCGGCAATAAGATCGCCATGATCTTTCAAAATCCATTGACATCGCTCAACCCCGTGTTCAAAGTCGGGGAACAGATCGCCATGGTACTCAGAAAACATAAAAATTTAAGTAAAAGCGAAGCCCGGGTTCAGGTCGAAAACTTGCTGAAAATGGTCGGAATCGATAAATCGCGTTATATGGACTATCCCAACCAGTTCAGCGGGGGCATGCGGCAACGGGTCGGCATTGCCGCTTCACTGGCGTGCAATCCGGAGCTGTTGATTGCCGACGAACCCACCACCGCGCTGGATGTAACCATTCAAGCCCAAATCCTCGAGCTAATGAAAAAGTTACAACATGAACATTCCACTTCGTTGCTGATGATCACGCACAACTTGGGGATCATCGCCGAGATCTGCAAGAAGGTGGCCGTGATGTATGCGGGCACCATTGTGGAATACGGTACGATTCAGGAAGTATTCGCCACTCCCCATCACTGGTATACGAAAGGCTTGATCGGCGCGCTTCCGAAACTGGAAGGACCCAGGGAACGGCTCAATGCGATCATCGGGAACGTCGCTAATTCGCAAGCTCTGCCGAGCGGTTGCACCTTTCATCCCCGTTGTGCCCATTGTACTGAAAAATGCAGCGCGGCCGGTCCCGAACTGGCTAAGATCAATGACGACCACTATGTGGCTTGCTGGAATACGGAGGTAAACATTCATGCCGCAAAATAACGGGCAACCTCTCGTCGCAGTGCAAAATTTACAGAAGTATTTCAACCTGCAGAATAAAGGGCAGCTGCATGCGGTCGATGATGTCAGCTTCACAGTCATGCCCGGCGAAACCATGGGGTTGGTCGGCGAGAGCGGCTGCGGCAAAAGCACCGTGGGCAATCTGCTGATGAAACTGTTGCCGGCCACCGGCGGACGGGTTCTGTTTAAAAGGGAAAACATTTTCGACGCCAAGGGCGCCCGGGATATGGAATTCCGGAAAAAGATGCAAATCATCTTTCAAGATCCATTCTCCTCTTTAAATCCGCAGAAAACCGTGCGGATCATTTTGTCCGAGCCCTATCAAATCCATAAGCTCGCGAAGAATCCGCAGGAAATGAACGAGAAAATCGAGGCCATCGCGGCGCTGGTAGGCTTGGAAGAGTATGTCCTCGATAAATACCCCCATGAACTGGATGGCGGCCGGCGTCAGCTGGTGGGAATCGCCAGAGCTCTCGCGCTCGCCCCGGAGTTTATTGTCTGCGACGAGCCCGTATCGTCCTTGGATGTCTCGATTCAAGCCAATATTATTAATTTATTGATGGATCTGCAACAGCAACTCAAGCTTTCCTATTTGTTCATTTCCCATGATTTGAGCGTCGTTCGGCATATCTCCAATCGCATCGCGGTGATGTATCTGGGACAAATCGTGGAACTTGCGGACGCCGATGTAATCTTTTCCAATACGCTTCATCCCTATTCCATCGCCTTGCTTTCCGCCGTTCCCAAAATCGATCTGGCCGGGAAAACCGAACGGATACTTTTGAAAGGCGATGTCCCCAACCCGATCGATCCGCCGGACTGCTGCCGGTTCGCCAGCCGTTGCTGGATGGCGCAGGCGATGTGCAGGGAAAAAAGCCCGCAGTTGCTTGAGGCTGAGCCGAATCATTATGTCGCCTGTTTTCGCCATAAAGAGAGCCAAAAAAACAAATTGCAGAGAAAGGACGACTCTATATTATGAAATCATGCGTCATCACCGAGCCTTTTCATTATGAGATCCGCGAAGTTCCCATCCCCGAACCCGGGGATGACGAGGTACAGATCGAAATGATGGCCGCCGGCGTGTGCGGCAGCGACCTGCACATCTACCGCGGCGAGAATCCCTGTTCCAGCTATCCGTTGGTGCCGGGCCATGAGAATGTGGGAATCATCTCAAAAACCGGCCGGAATGTCACCCGGTTGAAGGTCGGCGATCATGTCGTGGTCGACCTGATCATTAGCTGTGGGCACTGCTATCAGTGCAGCCACGGCCGGGAGAACGTCTGCGAGACTGTTTTGGTCCGTGGCAGCGGCACCGATGGCGGCTGGCGCGAATACTTCACCGCGCCCGAAAGCGACGTTTATCGGATCGATCCCCGGATTCGCTGGGAAGACGCGGCGCTCATCGAACCGCTGGCCATCGGCGAACATTGTACCAGCCGGGGCCGGGTAACCGCTGATGATACCGTATTCATTTTGGGCGCCGGCACGATCGGCACCATTATCGCCCAAGCCTGCAAAGTCAGAGGGGCCAAGGTCATCTGCTGCGATATCAACGATGAATCATTAGAGCGCGCTAAAAGTTTCGGAGCCGATTATACCATCAATAGCAAGCAAGAGGAGATCGTCGGTCGCGTGCAGGCAATCACCGATGGCCACGGTTGCACCGTCGCTTTCGACGCCGCCTGTTTTCCCGGCAGCCTGACCAGTTTATTCGCGCCAGGAATCGTCGGCAATGCCGGCCGGATCGTGCCGATGGGCTTCTGCGATCAGCCGGAAAAGATCAGCCAGGCCGACATCAATAAGCGGGAATTGGAGATCATCGGCAGCCGCATGAGCGCTTACCAGTTCATTCCCACCGCCGAAAAGATGGCCGAAGGCAAATATCGCTTGCAAGGTTTGGCGACCACCTTTATCAAGTTCAGCGAGATTGAAAAAGTTTTTGATAACATGATTCACCCCGATCCCGCGGTAAAGAAAACCGTGATCATCTTCGACCGCTGAATCATTCGGACGGAAAAAACTACGGAATCAAAGGAGATCTGACGATGGCTGCGAATCATATGTTTGATGTCGCCGGTAAACATTGTATCGTTACCGGGGGCGCGCAAGGGTTGTCACGGGGCATGGCCGAGGCTTTGCTGGAGAATGGCTGCGAAGTCGTTCTGGTGGATATCCAAAAAGACAAGTTGGCAAGCGTTTGTGCCGAATACAACGCTCGGGGCTACCGGGCTCACGCCGTGGCCGGCAACCTGGCTGACCGTTCCGACCTCGATCGGATATTCGATGAGGCGCTGGTGCTGCTGGAAGGAAGGCTTGATGTGCTGATTCCCGCGGCCGGGATCCAGCGCCGCCATTTGCCGGAGGAATTCCCCCTGGCTGAATGGGACTTGGTCCTCAATATCAACTTGAATCACGTATTCATCATGATCCAAAAAGCGCTGCAGGTAATGCTGAAACAGCCCGGCGGCGGCAAGATCATCACCATCGGCTCCATGGTCACCTGGTTCGGCGGCACGACTGTTCCCGCCTATACCGCTTCCAAGGGCGCCGTTTCTCAACTGACCAAAAGCATCGCCGTGGATTGCGCGGGCCGCAACATCAACATCAATGCCTTATGCCCCGGCTATATGGATACGGAAATGTGCGCCAATATGACGCAAGCGCGCAAAGACGAATGTTCGAAACGGATCCCCGCCGGACGTTGGGGCACTCCGGCCGACATGAAAGGCCCCGTCCTGTTCCTGGCCTCAAGCGCCTCCGATTACTTAAACGGGGCCACCATCCCCGTCGATGGCGGCTATCTGGTCAAGTAGCTTTGGAGTGCGACGGGTTGAACAAAGATATCCCAGCGCCGGCGGAATGATTCCCGGCTCAAACCCGGGTTAAGCGTCGCATCTTTTCGGAAAACCACTGAACTGGAGGATCAGCCATGAATCCTAAAATTCAAGACCTAAAGGTCATTTTGACGGCGCCGGAAGGCATTAATCTGGTGGTCGTCAAAGTAATGACCAGCGAACCCGGTCTGTACGGTCTGGGCTGCGCAACTTTTGCTTACCGTCATCGGACCGTCAAACAGCTGATCGAGGAATACCTGCGCCCCTTGCTCATCGGCCGCGATGTCACCCGGATCGGCGAGCTCTGGCAATTGATGCATCAAAACGCCTACTGGCGCTACGGCCCGGTAGTGAATAACGCCATTTCCGGCGTTGATATGGCCTTGTGGGACATCAAGGGCAAAATGGCTGAGATGCCATTGTATGATCTGTTTGGCGGCAAGATGCGGGAGGGGGTGCCGGTCTACCGGCACGCCGACGGCCGGGACATCAATGAGATCTGTGAAAACATTGAAAAGTACCGCAGCATCGGCATCGGTCATATCCGCTGCCAGTGCGGCGGTTATGGGGGCAGCGGCTACGGCGACGCCCCCGGATGGGCGGCCAAGGGAGCGCTCAAGGGCGTTTATCTCGATACGAAGCAGTATATGCGCGACACCCTGAAACTTTTTGACGGCATCCGCGCCAAAATCGGCATGGACATCGAGCTGCTGCACGATGTCCATGAACGGATTCACCCCACCGATGCGGTCCGTTTTGTCAAGGAAATGGAGCCCTATCAACTATTCTTCATGGAAGATGTCGTCCCGCTGGAACAGACCGAATGGCTGCAGCGTATCCGGCAAACCAGCGTCACTCCGCTGGCGCAGGGGGAACTGTTCAACAATCCGGCAGAGTATAAGAATTTAGTGCAGAATCGGATGATCGATTTCATGCGCGTCCATATCAGCCAGGTCGGCGGCATCACTCTGGCTCACAAGTTGCAGCAGTTCTGCGAACAGTACGGCGTGCGCATCTGCTGGCACGGCCCGGGAGATATGAGCCCGATCGCCCATGCCGCCAATATCCACATCGATTTGGCAGCCGCCAATCTCGGCTTGCAGGAGTGGAGCGGCATCGAACCGCCGAATTTCGTCATTCAACAGCTAAAGGGACCCCATGGCGCCCTGATGGAGGTTTTTCCGGGCATGCCCGTTTACGGCAATGACGGTTTTGTCTATGCTAGCGACCGACCGGGCCTCGGTGTGGAAATCGATGAAAAGGAAGCCGCCAAGTATCCTTGCGAGAACGTTGTGACGACGTGGACCCAGACTCGCTTGCGCGATGGTTCGCTGCAGACTCCCTGAAGAGTTTATATAGGGATGGGTAAATCCGTGCGCGCCCCCGGAATGGCGTCCGGCAGACCGGGGTGGAGTTTTATTAAAACGAATGATTTTAAAGCCATTATTATGTTGAACCCCACCGGCTTGCCGATGGGGTTCAAAAATCTCCGCCATAAGCGGCAGAGAATAGCAACTCCCTTACATACACATATCAAAACAAGGATTCGAAAAACCTCGCTTTATCCCATGCAATCCAAAATTAATAATCATTTTGGAGAGATTTTTAGCAAAGGATGTTGACAAAATCAGATAAAAGGAATATATATAAAAGAGAGCGAAAAACAGAGCTTAATTAAGTGATGAAGAGGCAGGTGAGGGCAATGGAAGGTGACGGTAGTAGATCGGCCAACAAGGGACATTTAAGTTTAGTTTGCCGCAATATCGGACTTCCGAAGTCTGAATCTGTATTCTTTGGCGAGTAACGGTTTCCCCCCTTATTCTCCCAGCGATTATTCCTCAGACGAGTTCAATCTGCGACAAATCTCTTTCCCTTTGCGGATCCCTTTTTGGCTGAAAATCACACCTTCAACTCAATATTTATGTTAGGTGAGGCTCCTATACGGATATAGGCTACTGCCCGGAAACGTCGAAAGACGCCAATGGGTTAACAGGTATTACCGAAATAAGGTTTTACTTAATGTAGCTGAGATCATTTTCTCAAAGCCGTATAGTGCCAAAGCTCAACGAATATAAAAAGTTTGCATTTAAAACCTTTCAATTCGTTGAGAGGTTTTTTTGCGCGCCAAAATGCTTCAGCAATGGATTGACAACCTGATGATTGGGGGTCCGGATGATGAAAAAGATTAATGAATTGCTTCAAAACAATGTCAACCATGACGTATCCTCCGTTGCCGAGCGATTCGCTCGCTATTCGCGCCTGAGCCCGGAGGGGCTGTTTGCAGAACTTCATACCCAAAGAAATGGCCTGAACATCGAAGCGGTGGAGGACCGTCAGGAAAAGTATGGCCTTAATGAGATTTCGCATGAGAAAGCCGATTCGTTGATAAAAAGGCTATACAAAGCGTTTATCAACCCTTTTACTGTCGTACTGTTTATCCTGGCGGCCATCTCTTTTGGGCTCGATTTTGTACTGGCGGCATCGGGCGATAAGAGCCTGAGAACTGTAATGGTTATCGCAGTGATGGTAACCATCAGCGGCGTGCTCCGTTATGTGCAGGAAGCCCGTTCCGGTGATGCGGCGGAAAAACTCAAGGCGATGGTGCGAACCACGGTTACGGCAGAACGCGCCGAAACCGGAAAAGCCGAAATCCCTTTGGCGCAGCTCGTCCCGGGCGATATTGTTCATCTGGCGGCGGGGGACATGATTCCCGCTGATGTCCGGATTATCTTCTCGAAAGACTTATTCATCAGCCAGTCGGCCTTGACCGGCGAATCGGAACCGGTAGAGAAATATGATGCCTTGCGCAATGAGGACACCAGACCCAAAAGTCCTTTGGAGTTGGATAATCTGTGCTTCATGGGCAGCAACGTAATCAGCGGCTCCGCCATAGCGGTAGTGCTGGTTACGGGGAACCAGACCTCCTTGGGCGCGATTGCCAAATCCATTGTTGGCCGTCGCGTTCAGACCAGCTTTGACAAGGGGATCAATAGTGTCAGCTGGGTGCTGATCCGTTTCATGATGGGCATGGTACCGATCGTGTTGGTGGTGAATGGTTTAAGCAAGGGGAATTGGCTCGAGGCGCTGATGTTCGCGCTTTCGGTGGCGGTAGGCTTGACGCCGGAGATGCTGCCGATGATCGTCACCACCAACTTGGCCAAAGGCGCGGTCACGATGGCCAAGCGCAAAACGATAGTAAAACAGCTGAGTTCCATCCAAAACTTCGGGGCCATGGATGTGCTGTGCACCGATAAAACCGGGACCCTGACCCAAGACAAGATCATTCTGGAACGCCATTTGGACATCCATGGCAACGAGGATATCCGGGTATTGCGCCACGCCTTCATGAACAGTTATTATCAGACGGGTTTGAAAAACCTGCTGGACGTAGCGATCCTCGATCACGCCAATGAAGTGGGCTTCGCGGAGTTGGGCAGCCGCTATACCAAAGTGGATGAAATTCCTTTCGATTTTTCCCGGCGCCGGATGTCGGTGGTGCTCGAGGACAGCGATGGGAAAACGCAAATGATAACCAAGGGCGCGGTCGAGGAGATGCTGGCCATTTCCAGCTTCGCCGAATACCAAGGCGAAGTGGCGCCGCTGACCGATGAGATTCGGCGCGAAATCATGGCCATGGTGAAGAGTTTGAATGAAGAAGGGATGCGGGTGATCGCCGTCGCCCAAAAGACCAATCCGTCGGTGGAAGGCGTTTTCTCGGTGAAAGATGAATCGGAAATGGTGCTGATGGGATATATCGGATTCTTGGATCCGCCCAAAAAGACTGCGGCGGCGGCGATCCGGGCGTTAAAAGAGTACGGAGTGGCAGTTAAAGTACTCACCGGCGACAATGAGGTTATCACGAAGCAAGTTTGTAAACAAGTGCAGCTTCCGGTGGATAACATTCTGCTGGGGTCGCAGATGGACGCCTTGAGCGATGAAGAATTGGCCGGGGTTGCCGAAATCACCACGGTATTCGCCAAACTTTCGCCCCAGCAAAAAGCGCGCATTATCCGGGTGTTGAAACAAGGAGGTCATACGGTCGGTTTCATGGGCGATGGCATCAACGACGCCGCGGCGATGCGGGAGTCGGATGTCGGAATCTCGGTGGATACCGCGGTGGATATTGCCAAGGAATCGGCGGACATTATCCTGCTTGAAAAGGATTTGTTGGTTTTGAAAGCGGGGGTGATCGAGGGGCGGAAGACCTTCGGCAACACCATCAAATATATCAAGATGACGGCGAGCTCCAATTTCGGCAACATGTTCAGTGTGTTGGCGGCCAGCGCCTTTTTGCCCTTCCTGCCGATGCTGCCCATCCAAATCCTGGTGCTCAATTTGCTTTATGACATCTCGCAAATCGCGATTCCCTGGGACAACATGGACGTCGAATATCTCAGAAAGCCCCGCCAGTGGGATGCTTCGGGAATCAGCAAATTTATGCTCTGGATCGGCCCGACCAGCTCGGTGTTTGACATTACGACGTATTTGCTGATGTGGTTCGTGTTCGGGTGCAACGATGCCGCCAATCCGCACGCGGTGGCGCTCTTTCATGCCGGGTGGTTTGTCGAAAGCTTGATGTCGCAGACTTTGATCGTCCATTTCATCCGCACCAAGAAGTTGCCGTTCGTCCAAAGCCGCGCGACCGCGCCGGTTATGCTGCTGACCAGCGCAATCATCGCGATTGGCGTGGCAATTCCGTTTACGCCGTTTGGCGCTTACCTGAAAATGGCGGCTCTGCCGCTGGCCTATTTCCCCTGGCTCATCGCGACAATGGTCTGCTATATGCTGGTATGTCAGGCTTTAAAGACGATTTATATTAAAAGATATCAGACTTTTCTCTAGGAGAAGCCCGGGCGTCGTTTCAATGTTAAGGATTGATCGGGCCGCTCCGGGCCTCGGTACTGCAGCCCCGAATCACGCAACAGTTTCTCCGGCGGCCGAAGAGGCTTCCCCTAACCTTGGGGAAGCCGGGAGGGCCCTTGGGGAAACTTGCCCGGCGCTTGGGAACGATCGCCCAACGTTTGGGAATGTCTCCCCAAAGCTTGGGGAAGCTCGCCCACGGCTCGGGCATGCTTGCCCAAACCTTGGGACAGCTTTCCCAAGTCCTGAGCATCCTCTCCCAACCCCTGGGACAGTTCGCCCAAAGGTTGGGCATGTTTTCCCAAGCCTTGGGCATCCTTTCCCAAGGCTTGGGAAGGCAAGGAGCAGCGGTTGCCGGCCATGGGGCGAACCCATCCCTCCGATCCGGGACGGATTTCTTCCCAAATGAGTCGGAGGTATCATACGATGGAAATGTTTGAATAGAAAAATTGTAGCGACGGACGGAAGAGTTCCGGTTTTTGATCGACATAAAAATGGGAAGCCCGGACTGCGAGCAATCGGGGTTCATTTTATTCATAGCGTTGCAGTTTGTATAGGGGGACGTTTTGAGCGGGAAGGAGGGAAGTGATTAATTCACTCACCTCCTTTAATTATGTTACAGGCTGATGCGAGGTCGACGGGCATAGGCAATCGGTGCTTCGCCAGAGTAAATGCCGGCGTAATCATCCGGGCTTCGCTTTCAAATCATCAAATTTTACCCTATGTTCTTAAAATTTTAACTATGGACCGAAAACGTAACAGGTTAAGATGGAACGGAAATTATCGTCGGGAGGTAACGTGTCATGATTCAATTCACGCCGGGAGAGGTCGAAGCCTATCGGAACCGTTTGCGCCATGATGATTCCATCGTGACCAATCTGCGCCAGCGGGTCCGGGAGTCCTTCGAAGCGGGAATCCGTATTCCCGAAACCGGACTGGCCACTTGGACGCTGTATTATTTCTGCCCGGAGCATTCGGTCCAGTTGCAATTCGATATCGATGAACCCCGGCGCCATGTCTGTCCGGTGGATGGAACGGTCTTCAGCGGCGAGCCGTATGACGGCGCCTGGTGGCGTTTTGTCAATCAGATCAATGCCGAGGGCTGCTATTCCTGCGGTTTGTTATGGCTCTTTACGCAGGATTCCAAATATCTTGAGCTGGCCAAGACGATATTATTGCAATATGCCCGTTACTATCCTGATTATCAGGTTCATGGCGACATTCCCTATAACGGCCCCGGCAAAGCCAACGCCCAAACCCTGTGCGAAGCGACTTGGCTGCGGTTGTTGGCCTGCGGCTATGATCTGATCCGTGACGCGTTGGCGCCGGCCGAAAGAAAGGGTATCGAGGTGGATCTCTTCATCCCGGGGGCGGAGTTCTTGCGGGAACACCGCACTCCCCAGTTGCACAATCATGAAGTCATCATCGACGCCGCCATCGGTATCCTGGGAATCCTGTTGGAGCGGAACGATCTGATCGA
This sequence comes from Bacillota bacterium, assembly GCA_023400055.1. GTDB lineage: Bacteria > Bacillota > UBA4882 > UBA8346 > UBA8346 > Hydrogenispora. The sequence continues at coordinate 560,639 of JAEXFN010000018.1, read as the reverse complement.
TTTCGCGGTCAATTGGCCCTACGGGCTGGTTTATCAGTTGGAAAATGCCGTCCTGCGCGACGACTTTTGGTTCGAGGGATCCATTCACTACCATATCTTCGCCCTGGAATCGTTTCTGGCGTATGAGAAATTCGCCCGCCATACCCCTTACCGGTTGAATCATCCCCGCCTTCCCAAAATGCTGGCGTTCCCGCTCCGCTTGATCCAGCCCGATGACGAGCTCCCTTTGTTGAATGACGCCATCTATGGCGAGAAAAACCACCGCTTCGAAACGGTCTACGAGTTCGGCTTCCGCGAATATGGCGATCCGGCCTTCGCCTGGTTCCTGCGCCGGATCTATCGCGACGACTCCCGGCGCGGCAATCTTGAGGCCTTTCTTTACGGCGTGGAGTCTTTGCCGGAGCCGGCCCCGCGTCCGCTCGCCGATTATCATAACGCCGACGGCTCCGGCTTAACGGTCCTGCATGGCCCGGAGAGACGGTATCTATTGGTCAAGCACAGCCCGTTCGGCGGGGAGCACGATCATTACGACCGGCTGGGCCTGTCTTATCTGGCATTCGGGGAATGGATCGCCCCCGATCTCGGAACCACCGGCTATGGGGCCAAGCTCCACTATGATTACTATAAGAATACCGGCAGCCATAATACGGTGATGATCCATGAGGAGAACCAGCCGCCGGCCAACCCCAAAGTTTTGCGCTTTTGGGAAGGGCCGGAGTACACGCTGCTGGACACCGAGGTGCGCTGGGATGGCGGCTATCCGGGACTGGATTCCTATACGATCGTCCAATGGGATGACCCGAGCTATGCCGGGGTGACCATGCGCCGGATCATTCTGTGGTGCGGGAGCTATTTCATCGAAGTCTTTGCGGTGGACGGCGTCCAAGCGGGCCCCATCGACTGGGTGCTGCACGTCCCGGGCCAGTTGCAGCCGAATCGGGCGATCGAGCATCCCGGGATATTCAGCAGCAAAAAACCCTTTAAATATTTGAAGAACTTGCGGGTTATCCGGCCGTCCGGCAGCGTTCTCTCCAGCTGGGAAATGCGCAATTGCCGGTTCAATCTGTACAGTTTCGGCAACGATTCGAATCAATTGTTTTACGGAGCGGGTCCTTCCAATCCCTCGGTTCAGGATATGTCCTATCTGATTCACCGGGTAAACGGGAAAAGCGCCCGCTTCATCAATCTCTTTGAAACGGTCGGCCGGGGCGAGACCGGAGTCGCTGATGTACAGTTTCAAGCGGGCCAGGATGGGATTACCGTGATTGTCAGCCGGGGTGGGAAAGAGGTCCCCTATCGGATTTCGTTGCCGGCGGAATCGCATCATGACTGAATCATCAAATTTTGACTATCGTTAGTAAAATATTAACTCAAAATTAAAGCGATATTCATGTAAACTCGAGACCTGGGGACCGGGACGTTGGAAACCGGCCCAATCATTAATCTAAGGGGGAGAAACATGGGAAAACGAACAAATTACCCAAAAGTAGTTGGAGCCTTTTTGGTTGCGGTCCTGCTGGCCGGCTTATGTTTGAGCAGCGGCTCGATTTGGGCGGCCAATGAAAAGGTCAAGATCAAGGTCTGGACGATCAACCGCCATGATGCGAAGTACATGACCGAGATGGTCAATAAGTTTAACAAGCAGAATTCCGATGTCGAGATCGATTATCAGATTTATTCCGACAATTATCCGCAGACTTTGGACCTGGCGTTTGCCACGGGGGAAGCGCCGGATGTGTTTATCGACTCGAACGGCGTCTTCGATAAGCGGTTGGCGAACGGAGAGTTGGCGCCGATTAATTCTTATCTTACGCCCGCCTACAAGAAACGTTTCGGTTCCGGGGCATTCATCGAAGGGATCAACACGGTGAACGGCAAGATCTATTCCATGCCATCCAACGGCACCACCACCCGGTTGATTTACAACCAGGGGATATTCAAGCGGGTCGGGATCAAACAACCGCCGAAAACCCTGGCGGAGATGGTCAAGGATGCCAAGCTGATCAGCGATAAGCTCGGCAAAGAGGGCATCTACGGCTACGCCCAGAATTTCAAAAGCCCGGCTTCGGCGTTGCAGCGCTCGGTCGATTTCATCTTGACCCGCTCCGGCGGAGTTGACCAGGGCTATAATTTTAAGACCGGCAAATATGATTTCACAAGTTATAAACCGGTTTTGCAGGCCTATCGAGAAATATTCACTTCCAATGCGGCCTTTCCGGGCTGCGAGGCCCTGGATATCGATCCGCTGCGAACCCAATTTGCCGCCGGAAAGATCGGGATGTATATTTCATACACGCATGCCGAGCCCGGCGTCTATACCAACCAATTCCCCACCAAGGAAGAATGGGATGTCGCGCCGCTGCCTACCCCCGACGGCAAGGCCAAGGGATCGAATATGATTTTTAACGCCGGAAGATGGTTCTTTATGAGCAGCAAGAGCAAGCACCCCAAAGAAGCCTGGAAGGTTATCCAATACTTTTACAGCGACGAGCTGCTGGCCGGATATCATGAAAACGGTTTGGGCATCGTGCTGGTTCCTTCCGCCCTGAAAAAGGCGAAAGACCCCGAGACGATCAAAAAATGGCCGGCGCTCAAGTTTGACAAGCATGACAAAGTTTGGCCCAATATTCCCATTGGCATCCGGCCGGAAGGCAAGGATATGTATCAAGTGATGACCGAGATCATCTATGGCCTATCCGACATGGACAAAGGGATTGCCGATCTGAATGCCCGCTATAACAATGCCTACGATAAAGCGATCAGCGAGGGAAAAGTCAGCCGGATTGTTTATCCCAATTTTGACCCCGCCGACCCCGGCAAAGTATTCAAGTAAAAGCGAATAAAGGACAGACCACCGGCGGCTACAGGGAATCCTCTGTAGCCGCCCCTGGTAAGGAGTGAAAAGTTCATGCCGGCAATGATATCAGCCAATGTTCAGCCCGTCAAAACCGCCTGGGGCAGAAAGACCAATCGCCAGATTTACTGGATGCTCTTACCGAACTTGGTCATCTTCGCGGCTTTGACGATCTACCCGGTCATCTGGGCGTTGCAATATATGTTCTTCAGTTATGACGGAATGAGCGCCGCCAAATTTGTGGGCCTGGCCAATTTTGTCCGCTTGTTCACCCGCGACGATGTCTTTTGGCAGTCGGTCCTCAACACCCTGATCTATGTCGGCGGCAAATTGCTGTTTACGTTGCCGCCGGCGTTCGTCCTGGCCCTAATCCTGAACAAGAAGTTCAAAGGGAGGGGACTCTTGCAAGGAATCATCTTCAGCCCGACCATCATGAGCGCGGCGGTGATGGCCCTGATCTTCTATCTGATCTTCAACGTCTACAACGGCGTGGTGAATCAGTTGATCCTGGCGCTGGGACTCGCCCAACAGCCTCTCAATTGGCTGGGCAAGGATCTGGCCATGCTGACCTGTATCATCGTGGGAGCCTGGGGCGGGATCGGCAACTATATGGTTTATTTTCTGGCCGGGTTGCAGAGCATTCCGCCGGAAATATACGAAAGCGCCGAATTGGACGGAGTGAACGGGTTGCAGCGGATGGTGCATATTACCCTCCCGATGCTCGGACCGATGCTGCAAGTCATTCTGATGCTGGCGATCGTCGTCGCCTTCCAGGACATGCAGAGCATCATGGTATTGACGGAAGGCGGGCCATTCGGAGTGACTCAGGTGATGTTTTTATATATCTATCAGCTCTATTTCCCGATATCGGCTACGGCCAATACGCTGATGAATTCGGATTTCGGTTACGGGGCCGCGGTCAGTGTGGTGGCCGCCGCCATCATTGGCTTGGTGACCTGCGTCTATCTGTATTTTTCGCGTAAGCTGAATGATATGTATTAAAGCGTTCCGATTCAAACCATTTCACGATTTTAAAGACTGGCCAGGAATGGAGAAAAGATAATGGGGAAAACATTGCGGGGGCTTGCTACGGCAATCAAATGGATCTTTGTGGCGGTAATGATCGTCTTTACCGTTTACCCGGTATTATATACGCTATCCGGCTCGCTCAAGAGCAATCCGGAGCTGATCTCCGGCAGCTCGCTTCTGCCGAAGCAATGGCTTTTCAGCAACTACGGCGAGGCGTTTCAAAAAGGAAATTTCATGCAGTATACCTGGAATAGCCTGTACTTAAGCGCAATGGTGACCGTTCTGGCCCTGCTCACCTCGTCGCTGGTCGGATATGTCATGGCCCGGCACGAATTTCGGGGCAAGAAGTTGTTGCTCGGTTTGTATCTGGGATTCATGTTCGTTTCACTCGGCGCCGTATCGCTTTATCCGCAATTCAAACTGATGCATTCCTTGGGACTCACCGGCAGTCTGGTCGGGTTGGCCTTGGTACTGACCGGCGGACAGGGGACGAATATCTTCCTGACCATGGGATTCATTAAAACGCTGCCCAAGGAGTTGGACGAATCGGCCTTGATCGACGGCTGCAGTTATTTCCGGGTCTACTGGAACATCATCCTGCCCTTGATCAAACCGATCCTGGGCGTGGTGGCCTTGTTCACCTTCCGGACGGCCTGGAACGATTATATCACCTCACTGGTGTTTACGATGTCCAATCCGTTGCTGAAACCGTTGACCGTGGCGGTGGTCAGCCTGCGATACTCGGCCAATGCCGCCGCCGAATGGAACATCATGACCGCCGGGGCGGCGATCGCCCTGCTGCCCGTCCTCATCCTGTATTTCTTCACCAGCAAACAATTTATCGCCGGTCTGACCGCCGGGGCGGTGAAAGGATAAATCCCGCTACGCATCGGGCGTTTGAAAGCCTGGCGAGAGGCGTTTCTTCCGGTACCAGGCTTTGCGGTTTACATTCCATGCAACCACGGCTTGGTATCCTTCGCTATGTTTGATATAGTGGGTGTATTGTAATCTATAACAATCCATTGAAACGATGTTGAACATATTTTCCGTCCGCTGGGCGATGGCTGGCAAAGATAGCTCGGCATGATGACTGAAGGGATTGCCGTTTGCCGGAATGATCGGGTCAGCCGCCGAAGCGCCGGGAGTGAGGAGCTTGCCATGCTGAACTGGATCGGGAATCTGAAACTGAAGAATAAGATCGCCTTGGCCTGCATCGGATTGATTTCGTTGTCGTCCTTCTTCTCAGCGGTGCTGCTGTACAGCTACGTCGCCAATCAAATTCGCGAGACCGCCAATGTCAATTCTGCCGATATGCTGGTTCAGGTCAGCAATTTTTTGGATGAGAAATTGAAAGAGATCTTGCGCCGGGTTTATGCGCTGCAGATCAACGACAGTTTCAATAAGACGATGACCGACTTCTTGCTCAATGACGAGAAATACCGTTATCCGATGGCGCTCAGCCAGTTCTCCAATTCATTCTCGGAGATCCGTTCGACCGAACGGTTTATCTCTTCCATGTTTCTATACACTCCGAAGGGCGAATTTTTCGATATCGCCAAGATCAAAAATCCCAATTTTAACTTTAAAAATTCGCGGCTATTCCGGCAACTCCAGCGGAGTCCCGCCCAATCCGTCTTTTGGGGTTTGAGTGCCAACGATGAGATTTATTATGAAGCGAAACCGGTGATCCCGTTGGTGGTCCGTTTTTCGTTCGAGGGATACAACGGGGACATTCTGCTGGTGGTCAATTTGGATCAGCGGGAACTCTTGAACTATCTGGTCAAAGTCTATTCCGGGTCCGGGAATTGGACGTTGATGCTCGATGATAACGGCCGGGCGGTGGCGGCCGGCAAGGATCGCTACGCCCGGATGCTGCTTGGGGATAAGACGGCCGTATCCAAAATCGCCCGGGGCCAGCGGGGAATCATCAAACGCAGCTATGGCAAGGAAACCTTCATCATCAACTATCAAGACATGGCGGTACCGCCCTGGAAGATCGTCAGTGTGCAGTCGGAAAAGGTATTGCTCAAAAAAGTCAATGCCTTTGGCGCGTTTCTGTTGATCTTGACCGCCGCCAGCATCCTGATCGGGCTGGCTTTCACCCTGGTCCTTTCGCGGAGCATCACGCATCCCCTGGCGATGCTGGAAAACGCCATTCACAAGGTGACCCGGCGCGAATTCGATGTTACGTTTAGCTACCCGTATCACGATGAGGTAGGGCAGTTGGGCAAGAGTTTCAACTTTATGGTCGGTGAGATTAAGAGCCTGATTCAGAAGTTGAACGAGTATATCGCCTGGCTTCAGGAGGAAAAGGAGAAGGTGCGCCGGGAGCAGAATTTAAAGCGGCGCGCCGAATTAAAGGCGCTTCAGGAGCAGATTAATCCGCATTTTCTATACAATACGCTGGAATCGATCCGCTGGATGGCCGATAAGATCGACGCCAGCGATATCAGCCAGATGACCATGGCTTTGAGTACGCTGTTCCGAACCGGACTGAATAAAGGGAAAGAATTCCTCACCATCCAGGACGAATTGGAGAATATGTCCAGTTATCTTGCGATTCAGAAGATGCGCTACGGCGATAAATTCGATTATACGATCGATTTTGAAAAAGCGCTGCTGCAACGGATGACCGTCAAACTGATTCTGCAGCCCATCGTCGAAAATGCGATTTATCACGGGATCAAAGAAAAGGAAGGGTCCGGCACGATTAGGATCCGCGCCAGGCTGGTGGACGATGCCGCCGACGTCGAACTGCTGATTCAGGATGACGGCCCCGGGATTCACCCGGCCAAACTGGAGTTGATCAATCAACGATTGGCGGAGGGATTGTTGCTGGAAACGGCGGCCACCGAATCCGAGGGATACGGAATTTATAATGTCAATGAACGGATCCGGCTCTATTTCGGGGATCGCTACGGGTTGAAGATTGCCAGCGAATGGGGCCGAGGGACGACGGTCCGGATTTTGATCCCAGCCTTGCGGCGAGAGGAGATTGCTAAGTATGTATAAATTGCTGCTGGTCGACGATGAGCCGATGATGCGCGAAGGCATTAGCCGCTTTATCGCCAATCACCCGATCGGTTTTACGGTGGCCGGTGAGGCGGCCAGCGGTCAGGAGGCGCTGGAACTGCTGCCAGAGTTGCTTCCCGACGTGATCATCACCGATATCTGCATGCCGCTGCTCAACGGGATCGAACTGATCGAACAGGCGCAAATGATCAATCCCGATGTGAAAGTGATTATTATCAGCGGCTATGATGATTTTGAATACGCGCAAAAAGCTTTGCGGCTGGGCGTCTTCGATTACATCCTGAAACCGATGGTCCCGGAGAAGCTCATCGACGCGCTGAGCAGAGTCCGGGATGAGCTGGATCAACGGGGCAATTTGTTGCGGGATCTGGATGAATTGAAGAATCGGGTGAAAGAAAGTTTACCGGTACTGCGGGACCGTTTCTTTCAAGAATTAATCGGGGGTAAAGTCGCCCCGGACAGCCTGGCACAGAAATTGACCGCTCTCGATCTGAAACTGGCCGGGCGGTTGTACGCCATCGCGTTGCTAAAGGTCAAAAACCGGCAATCCAATCGGGCTGAGCCCGTCGCCGAAGAAGGATTGTTGCAATGTTCGTTGATGCAGATCGCCGAAAGCCTCTTTCCGGTTACGCTTAAACCGCATTGTTTCTTTTTGTCCGGCGGTAAGCTGGTGCTATTGTTCGCCACGCCGGATGGGGATCGGCAGCGGGTCTTCATTTCACTGAACCAGAACCTGCAGCGGATGGTCATCGCGATTCAGCGTTATTTGGCGCGGGAGGCCTATGCAGCATTGGGAAGATTGTACGACGATTTGCTGCAGGTCCACCGGTCGCGGCGCGAGGCCGAGGAGGCGCTTCGTTTCAGCCTATTGCATGAGAAGGGCAATGTCACCAATTTCGAGGATATTCGTACCGGGGACGAAGCGCTGTGCGCCCGGCCGGTCGAGATGGAAAGACAACTGCTGTCCCAGGTGAAGATGGGGGAGAAACGAGCCGCGCAACAGACGGTGGCGATGATCCTCGGTTATTACCGGGGCTTGAAAGATATCAAGCCGACCCGTTTCAAACAAATGGTTTTGGAGATCGCCGTGCTGATGCTCAGGATGGTCGAAGAGATGGGCGGAAGCATCAAAAGCGTCCGTCAGGATGACGCCGCCACGCCTTATGACATCATCCATCTTTGCGAGACTTTCCAGGACCTGCAGCGTTTCCTGGATGAATTTACCCTGAATTGCCTGGATGAAGTCGAGAAGTTGAAGGTGGGCAAGGGTTATAGCCTGGTGGAGAAGGCCAAGGAGATGATCGCCGCCGCCTTGAACGATAATGAATTGTCGATGGATCAGATCGCGGCCCGCTTGTTTATCAGCCCCAATTATCTGCGGAGCCTCTTCAAGCAACAAATGGGGGAATCGTTTGTCGAATATATCACCCGGATGCGCATGGAACGGGCCAAACAGTTGCTGGATGATATCACTTTAAAAGTTTATGACATCGCCGCGCTCGTCGGTTACGGCGATCAACATTATTTTTCGATCTGTTTCAAGAAATATTACGGTTTGGCGCCGACCGACTACCGGGAGCTGAAAAAACGGAAGCAGTGAACCGAAAAAAAGGAGTCGGCTCCAAGGATCCAGATTTCATGTAGGATAGTGAAGAATACAATGGAATCGGGTTTAGTTACTCCCTTATTGAAAAAGCCCCCCAAACTTCGAAGATACTTCCCCGGGCCCCGGATCTGCTTCCCCGCGTTGATCAGATATTCAAAATGCTTAAAAAACTGTTTAGTAAAACATTATAAGGATTATTGGAAGCCGAAATGGAGCGGCGCCTTGGCCACCAAAAGAACGCTACCGAAGCCCAACAGACAGAGAATCGCCATAGCGGGCTCAGTTCGAAAGTTACAGGCAGTGAATTTCTTTTAGTATAATTGGGCAATTTTATTTTTTAAAAAGAAGGATTAGTGAAATCTGTGTAGTATTACTTAACTATAGTGAAGTGAAGTTAAGATTTTGGATTTAACTAAGCCGAGCTTAAAATACTATTTTGAATGGTTTTAAGAGCATTGCGCTCAAAGTCTGAGACTTATTTTTTTGAAGCAGATTAAGCCATACTATACAAAACATTTTGAGGTAGGGAATTTGGATAATTTAGTTGACGACAAACCGAAGAAAACAATAAACGATGTTAAGATGAACCAGCTTGGCCAACGGATCCGAACAGCACGGGAGCAAAAAAAGTTGACCCTTGATGAGTTGGCATTGAAAACAGGTTTGACTAAGAGCTTTCTTTCGCAGGTAGAAAGGGGCAAGAGTAATCCTTCCCTGTCTTCGATTCGACTTATCGTGCAAGAGTTGAATATCCCTTTGGTGTCTTTGTTTGAAAATCCAACGAAGAATCTTTCGGGTGTTGTTGTAAGAAAAAACAAGCGTAAAAATTTTCAGCTTCCGGATTCGACTTTAAACTTCGAATTGCTATCGCCGGATTTAAAACGACAGATGGAAATCATTCGGGTTATCGCCCCGCCGGACGGGAGATCGGAATATATGGCCCATGAAGGTGAGGAATGGGGCTATGTTGTCAAAGGCCGGATTCGTTTGACTGTTGGAAATGAAGAGTTTGAACTTGAGGAAGGCGACACGGCTTATTACTCAAGTGAAATTCCGCATGGATGGGTTAATGAAACCGATGATGAGGTTGAATTGATTTGGGCGATTACACCCCCATCATTCTAAGTTAGCGTCGGAAACTTTAGGAGAAAATATAGCAGCAAGCCGTCTTTTCGCTAGCTTTGGACCGTTTTCTGTATATTGTTAATGGTTCCTGGTCTTATCATGCTCTTTTTGTTTAGTATTACTACACTTAGTTAACTAATAGTACAGCTTTAGCTGTCCCAAAGATTAAATACTGCGTTTTTGACCAATATTTATTATTTATCCTTTAATCCAATGAAAAATGAAGAAAGACGGTTAAAATTCATATTACGGACGGAAAGAAGTGGAACGAATGAAAGCAGCAGTAATCGAGAAATTTAACAAACCGATATCCATCACTGAAGTTCCAAAGCCTCAGCCCGGTTATGACGAAGTTTTAATCAGGGTGAAGTCAGCCGGGTTGTGCACCACCGATCAACACATATTAGAAGGCCGGATCCCAACGGTGCGATTACCGCATATTCCCGGCCATGAAGGCGCCGGTGTGATTGAAGCTTTGGGAGAAGGAGTTCATGGCTGGCAAATTGGGGAGCGAGTCACTTCCAGTATTTACGTTACTTGCAATCGATGCCGGTTTTGTTATACAGGATACGAGAATATGTGTCTTGATGTTGCCCGGATCGGATTTGAACGGAACGGGTTTTTTAGTGAGCAGGTGGTGGTGCCTCAAGAAAATTTGTTTAAAATTCCGGATAGTTTGAGTTTTGAGGAAGCCTGCATTTTACCGGATGCAGGAGCCTGTATCCTGCATGCCATTCGAAATAAAGCCCGAGTTCAAGCGGGCGATTATGTGGTAGTCATTGGCGCTACCGGTGGCCTAGGAATGCAGGCCATCCAAATTTTAAAAATGATGGGCGCCATAGTGATTGCCACCAGTCGCGACGATGGACGTTTGGATTACGCTGCTCAGTTAGGCGCCGATTATTTAATTAATACCAAACACCAGGATTTGGTAAGCATGGTAAAAACAATTACCGGTATTGGCGCTGATGTAGTTATTGATAATGTCGGTTTGAGCAGCACAGTAGCTCAATCGGTACAATTGACCCGTCGTTGTGGGAAGATCATCATCGTTGGTTATTTAGCGAATGAATTTACCGCTGACCTCTTTAAACTTTTCATGGATGAAATTGAAATTATTGGTTGCCGCGCTAGTCTCAGGCAGGATTTGGCCGATATGATCCGTTGGTCAGCGGATGGTCGGATTAAACCATATATCAGTAATCGTTATCCGCTAACCGCGATTAACGAAGCTTTGGCTGATCTTGGCAATGGCAGAATTATCGGCCGTTGCGTAATTATTCCGTAATCAACTGAACCGCTTCCAAGATCCCGGGGTTGAAAGGAGATGATATTTAACAACTCAAAATTGATGTCAGTATCCAAAAAAAGGAGGTAAGTAAATGAAAAAGACACAGTTCCTGTTATCTGCCATGTTAATTTTTATTTTTATCTTCTCAGGTGTCATTAACGCTGAATCGCCGATTACTTTGCGCTTCTGGATCCATCAGCATCCTCCGGAAGTCCAGTACATCCAGAATGTATTAATACCGGAGTTTAAAAAGACACATCCGAATGTTAATATTGAGTTTTCGTTTTTCCCGGGCAAAGATTATGTAAGAAAGCTGATGGTAGCCAGCGCCACCGGAACCGGCCCCGATTGTTTTGACTTGGGGGACTATTATTATCCCGGGTTCATTTCCAACAAATTGCTCGCGCCGGTCGATCCTACTGCATTTGGATACAAAACCACGGCTAAATTGGAAAAGACCTATCTCAAAGGTAGTCTTTCCGGTATGAAATTCAAGAATGAATTATATGGGATTCCCATTCAACAAAATTCATTTAGTTTGTTAATCAACACGAAACTTTTTAAAGAAGCGGGTCTGGATCCTCAAAAAGATTGCCCGAAAACCTGGGCGGATATAGCGCGCGTCGCTAAAAAGCTAGTCAAATACAATAAAGACGGTCAGATCATTCAGGAAGGATTTGACCTGCCGTATAACGGACCCTATTGGGCGATGTTTACGTTTGATCCTTTGATCCGGCAATACGGTGGTTCAGTATTAACTCCCGATGGCAAGAAAGCCGCTTTAAACAGCAAAGCTGGGGTAGCGGCCTTGACGATGTGGCAAGATTTGCTCTACAAATATAAAGTCGGGGACCCAAACATTTCGGCAGCCACAGCAGCAGTTCCCAATGAGGACTTCACCGAAGGCAAGGTGGCCATGTGGACTACCGGTCCGTGGGCGCTTGATCAGATTAAAGTAAATCCTGAAGTCTATAAGAACACTATTGTTGTACCCTATCCTCAAGCCAATCCTTCAAAACCGGCTACCATGCAATATGGTTTTTCGTGGAGTGTAAGCTCCGCCATCAAGGATCCTAAAACGGAAAAAGCCGCCTGGGAATGGATTGCCATGGCCTCCTCTCGTCCCACCGACTGGTTGTTAAAATTGGGTTTCCCGCAACCGAAACTGGACTGGTACAAGTCGCAAGAAGCGCAGAGCTTCCCATTTCTGGATGTTTGGATGAGCGATTTATCCAAGGCTAAGTGCTTGCCTCGCTCGGAATACTATGACGAGATCAGCGAAGCGGTCGATCGCGCCATCCAACGGTGCATGTTTACCAAGATGGCGCCCAAACAATCGTTGGATATTGCCGCTAAGGAGATCGATAAGATTCTATCCGGACATTAAATTAATATATACGAGCAGAAAGGATTCGGGCTCTGCCCGAATCCTTATCCAAAGGGATTTGGGGAGGGAGTGCAATGAACAGTAGTATCGGCAGGCCCAAAAGTTCATTTGAACTTAGAGTTAACTTATGGGGAATTGCTTTTATCCTACCGGCTATCTTTTATTTTGCCATTTTCAAATTTTATCCGATGTTTGAGGCTTTTTACATTAGTTTTTTTAAATCAAATCTGATTAGTCGGGCTATTTTCGTTGGTTTTGGCAATTATAGCGCGCTTGTTAGCGATGATTTATTTTGGCAGTCGATTGGCGCCTCGATTTATTATGTGGCGGGGACTTGTATTCCAATTTGGATCTTGAGTCTCGCTTTGGCGTTACTAATCTCTAAGCTGGGCCGTGGGAAGAATATTATCCGTTTATTATATTTCATACCGGTTATTATGTCGCAGATTCCAGTCGCTTTGGTTTGGAAATTTATGTACCATCCGTTAGGACTTATTAATACATTATTGCATGGTTTTGGGATTGGACAACTCAATTGGTTGACCGATGCGCAACTGGCGATGCCCGCCTTGCTGATCCCCGGTATCTGGCGGGGGACTCCCTATTTCATGATTATTTTTTTAGCCGGGTTGGAGGCCATTCCCGAACAATATTACGAAGCGGCCCGAATGGACGGCGCTACGGGTTGGAAGGCTTTTCGTCACGTTACATTGCCGTTGTTGACGAATACCACCGTTTTAGTGGTTATTATGTCATTAATTATTGGCTTAAAAGTCTTTTTGAATCCTATGGTCATGACCGGGGGCGGTCCCTCGGGCGCGACCCGAGTGTTGCCATTATTAATTTATCAAACCGGTTTTCAGTTTTTCAAAATTGGCTATGCCTCGGCTATGTCCATGCTGATGTTTGGAGCAATTATGCTACTTACGCTCCTACAATTTAAGATTTTTAAAGCCGAATGAAAGGAGAAGTCGATGAATACGCGACCAATGAAGCCCCTCAATGGGATTTATTATGTGATCGGGATTGCAGGAGCGTTAATGATGGTATTACCGTTTTTTTGGATGATATCGACTTCACTTAAAAACGTGAATGAAGTTTTTGCTATTCCAATCGAATGGGTGCCGAAAATTTTTCAATGGGGCAATTATGCTACCGCTTTTTCCCGTTATGATTTTCTTTCATACTTTAAGAACAGCATTATTGTTTCAGTCAGTGTCACGGCTTTAAACTTGTTAATCTGTTCTTTCGCCGGTTATAGCCTGGCCAAATTTAAATACCGGGGACACAAAGCGATATTTATTATTATTTTAGCTACAATGATGCTGCCATTGGAAGTCTTAATGGTACCTTTGTTCTTGATTACCAAACAATTGAATATGTTAAATTCGCTGCAGGGACAAATTATTCCGATGGCGGTTGATGCATTCGGCATATTTTTAATGCGCCAATTCATGTTGGAAATACCGGATTCTTTAATCGAAGCGTCACGAATTGACGGCGCTTCGGAATTCCGGATTTTTTTCCAGGTTGTCATGCCCCTTTCCAAACCGGCATTTGCAGCTTTAGGAATCTTTACTTTTAGGGAAATTTGGGATGCGTATATTTGGCCGTTGCTGATTATTACGCAAGATAACTTGAAAACAGTGCCTTTGGGTATGACCATGTTTGAGAACGCCTACGTTACTATGTATCATGAGCTGATGGCTATTGCTACAATCGCCGTGTTGCCGATGGTGATGATCTTCTTTTTTATGCAGAATGCTTTTGTCAAAAGCATGACGATGTCCGGCATCAAGGATTGATATACCGGTATAATTTTCGATATTTATAGGGGGTTTTAAAGTGATATACGATATTCCTAAAACAATGAGAGCCATGGTGCTTACCAAGCCCGGAGAATTTGAGATCCAAACGATACCGGTTCCTAAACCCGGCCCTGAAGAAGTCCTGTGTCGGATCGGTGGAGTGGCTATCTGTGGAAGTGACCCTGAAATCATAAAAGGCGATTTGGCCGGAACTTGGCCGCCGTTTTATCCATTTATCGCCGGTCATGAATGGGCCGGAAGAGTGGTGGCAGTGGGTGAAGGAGTATCTTCTTTTAAGATTGGCAACCGCGTGGCTGGTGAAGCCCATAAAGGATGTGGCCATTGCCGTAACTGTTTAAATGGCCGTTATACCCTGTGTTTAAACTATGGCCAACCGGAAAGCGGACATCGTCATTATGGTTTTGTCACCAACGGCGCCTATGCGCAATATGGCTCTTTTCATATCAAGAGCATTACCCCCATGCCGGATAATGTCAGCTATGCTGAAGCCGCAATGGCCGATACGGCAGGAGTGGCCTTGCACGGCTTGGAATTATCGGGGGTTGTCGCTGGCAGCACCGTGGCAATTATCGGACCGGGGCCGATTGGCATGATGGCGCTGAAACTTGCCAAAGCATTGGGAGCCGCTAAAACCATCGTAGTCGGACGGGGTTCGCGTTTGGAATTTGCCGGTAAACATGGTTGTAATGCCGCGGTGGACTTCACGAAATGCGATCCGGTTGAAAAAGTACGGGAATTGACCGGGGAGTTGGGAGTTGATGCCTGTATTGAATGTTCCGGCGCCGTTGGTACTCTGAACCAAAGTATTCGGATGGTAAATAAAGGCGGCCACGTCGTTTTGCTCGGGGTAGCCAAAGATGGCGTTATGGAAGAAATCCCTTTTAAATATACCACCCATAACGAAGTTACAGTTCACGGTTCCCGCGCCAATCCCAATGTGGGCTGGAAAATTATGAATCTTATTTCTTGCGGAAATATTTACGTAAAAGATTTGGTAACGCACACCTTTGATTTGGAAAATGCAGTTGAAGCGTTTGACACCTTTATTAACCGCAAAGACGGGGCGATGAAGGTGGTCATTTATCCGAACGGCGGTGAGCAAATATGAGTAGAGATTGCGTCGTAATCGTTGGCAGCGGGCTGATGGGGAGCGGTATTGCTGCTATAAGTGCGCTGGCCGGGAATAAAACGATTCTGGTGGATACCGCTATCCAAAAAGCCGAGATGGGAATCAAAAATGCCATTGAAAACATTCGCGAACTGGTTGAAAATGATATCGCAGATCAAGAGGCGGCTGGCCAAGGAAAAGACTTATTGATAGCGTCTGACTGTTTAGAAGGATCGCTTAAGCAAGCCAACATGGTGATTGAGGCGATCTATGAAGATTTACAGGCCAAACAAGAACTCTTTGAGAAGATGGACATACAATTACCGGTGGAGGTTCCCATTCTATCAAATACCTCCGGACTAAGGATCACCGATATTGCCACCAGGGTCAAAAATCCCGGTAGAACGATAACGGCCCATTTTTGGTTTCCCGCCCATCTGGTGCCGCTGGTTGAGGTGGTAATGGGAGAGCAAACTGACGAGGCTGTGGCGGTTGCAGTTAAGGAAACCTTGGCGAAATGGGGCAAAGCCCCGGTGTTGGTCAGAAAGGATTTACCCGGTCAACTTGCCAATCGCATCCTCCAGGCGGTTATTCGGGAGGCTGTCAACATCGTGGCAACAGGATTGGCATCGCCTGAGGATGTCGATACTGCGGTTAAAATGGGAATGGGAATTAGATTTCCGGTTTGGGGGCCCTTGGAGCATATCGATGCCGTCGGACTGGACCTGGCCACAGCAGTCCAGAATAGCGTACTGCCGGAGATTAGCAACGCTACCGTAACCAATCGGTATCTCACCGAATTAGTAAATAACGGTGATTTGGGATATAAAACCGGCAAGGGGATGTATGACTGGTCGCAAAAGGATATGGATCAATTGGCCCGGCAGCGCAATGAATTTATTATCCATGCTCTAAAAAAGATAAGGAGGTAATGGCCCATGCCCAAAGATGTCTATCTATTTGTCGGGACCTATACCGAGGCAATAAAATTTGGGACTGGACAAATTCTTCAGGGGAAGGGCGAAGGAATCTATTTATACAAGCTGGATCTGTTAGACGGGCGTCTGACATTCGTGGCGAAAACTCCGGGAGTTGTAAATCCGTCCTATTTAACGTTAGCGCCTTCCGGTAAATATTTATATGCAGTTAATGAATTGAAAGAATTTAACGGAAAAGCCTCCGGCGCTGTCAGCGCTTTTGCCGTTGAGAGCGGAACCGGCCGGTTGAACTTCATCAATCAATTGCCGACCGGAGGGACAGATCCCTGCCATGTCGCTGTTAATGATCGGGAGAGTCATGTTTTTGTAACCAATTTCATGAGCGGAAGCGTTTGTATATTCCCGATTTTAGAAAATGGCGCATTGGATAGGCCAAGTCAATTTATTCAACATACGGGATCCAGCGTTAATAAAACCAGGCAAGCCGGTCCCCATGCTCATTCCCTCGTTTTTGACCGGCTGAACCAATATGCCTTTGTGCCTGATTTGGGTCTGGATAAGTTGCTGATTTATAAGACCGACTTCATTCATGGTCAACTCGAACCATCTCCAGCGACTGCGTTTAATACGGAACCGGGCTCCGGCCCCCGGCATTGCGCCTTCCATCCCAATGGACAGTATTGTTACTTAGTTAATGAACTTAACGCCACGATTTCGGTATTGCGTTTTGACCAACTGAAAGGCTGTTTTACAATGATGCAGTCCGTACCGATGGTCTTGGTCAATTACGAAGGTGAAAATACCGGTGCCGATATCCAGGTCCATCCCGACGGTGAATATGTTTATGGATCCAATCGTGGACATAACAGTATCGTGATCTATAAAGTTGCGAAGAATACCGGATTGCTTTCAGCCGTGGGAATGGAATCATCCTGTGGGGAAACGCCGCGTAATTTTGCGATAGATCCTACCGGGGAGTTTTTATTGGTTGCCAATCAGGATACGGATAATGTTGTAGTGTTTAAAATCGATAATCGTACTGGAAAACTGGCAAAGATCTCCGAGGTCAAGATACCCACTCCGGTTTGTGTTAAGCCGTACCTTATGAATTAATATGAGCGGGGTTCATAATTTACGATAAAATCTAGTCGTTCTAATGCGTTAAAGCGTGTACAAAGGAAACGTGATTTGAAACTCATAAGCGGTTGAACAGATCAGAGGCATTCTCTAAAAAAAACACTTGATCTGGAGTAAACTCTAGGTGTTAGACTGATTGCAAAGGGGCAACATGAAGGAAGAAACATCGGCAAGGATGGCGCAGGATTAATAGGCGCTTTAGCACGGATGTACCGCCATCAATTTCGTACCGAGCGGGCCAATTGTTGAGTTTAAACCGGAAAGGATGGTAATCCATATGGCTGATCATGTTTTAATCGCTTATTTTACGCATTCCGGAAATACCCGCCAGATCGCCGAACAGATCCATGAGCAGGTTGGCGGAGATCTGTTTGCGATTCAGCCGGAGATTCCGTATCCCGATTCCTACGACGCCGTTGTCGAACAGGCCAAAAAAGAAATCCGGGCGGGCTACCGGCCCGCGTTAAAATCGGACATCGGGAAGCTTGACTCGTATGATGCTATTTTGGTGGGTTCCCCCAATTGGTGGAGCACCATCGCTCCCCCGGTCGCCACTTTTCTGTCGCAAAGCGATTTAACGGGAAAAACCGTCGTGCCATTCTGTACCCATGGCGGAGGCGGACTGGGAAGAGTCGCAACGGACATCGCCAAATTGTGCCCGGAATCCACTGTACTCGAAAGCTTTGCAATCCGCGGCGACGCTGGCGGCAACGCCCAATCCAAGCTCACTGCTTGGCTGCAAAAGATAGGCGTCGCGGTCCGATGAGGCGATAAGATGGAGTATCGGATTTTGGGAAGAACCGGAATGAAAGTCAGCGCCATCGGCATCGGCGGCGAGGGATTTGAAAACAAGCGTTATGCGGATTGCGAAGCCATGATCGATTGCGCGGTCCGAGAAGGGATTAATCTCATTGATCTCTACAATTCCAACCCCGAAGTCCGCAGCAATGTCGGCAAGGCGTTAAGCCGGTACCCCCGGAGCAGTTTTGTCATTGAAGGGCATCTCGGTTCCGCCTGGGACGGGGGACAATACCGGCGCACCAGGAATATTCACGAAGTCGTTGCCGCCTACGAAGATCTTTTCGCCCGAATGCACATCGATTCCGTGGATATCGGGATGATTCATTACGTCGATGACCCAAAGGATTTTGAGGCCGTCTTCGCCGGGGCGATCCTGCGCTATGCCCGGGAATTAAAGGAAAAAGGGCTTGTCAAAGCGTTAGGAATATCGACCCATAATCCGGATATTGCTTTCAGAGCGGTGGCAACGGGCATCATCGATGTCATTTTATTCAGCATCAATGCCGCTTACGATATGCTGCCGGCCTCCGAGGATGTCGACCTGCTGTTCGAAGAGAGCACTTTCAAAAACCGGACCTATGAAGGCATCGATCCGAAACGCGACCGCTTGTATCGGACTTGCGAAAATGCCGGGGTCGCCTTGACGGTCATGAAAGGATATGCCGCCGGAGTGTTGCTCAGCGAGAAACAATCGCCGTTTGAAAAGGCGCTGACTCCGGTGCAATGTTTGCATTACTGTCTGACCCGACCGGCGGTGGCTTCGGTAGTGGTCGGCGTGTCGGATGCGCAGCAAATCCTGGCGGCCACTGCCTATGTCACGGCCAGCGAAAAAGCGAAAGATTACAGCGAAGTTCTGGCCCACGCGCGGGGCGGTTCATTCAGCGGACATTGCATGTACTGCGGGCATTGCGCCCCCTGTCCGAACCAGATCGATATCGCGGCGGTAAATAAATATTTAGATTTAGCAGTTATTCAAGAAACTGTTCCTGAAACATTGCAGAACCATTATCACTTATTGGAGCATCGGGCGGATGAGTGCATCGCCTGCGGGTCGTGCATGAAAAACTGTCCCTTCGGCGTGGATGTCATCGCTAAAATGAAACAGGCGGTCGAATTATTCGGCAATTAACCTTCGGCGGGTCGCCAATTGCAAAATTAACCAAGCAATGACTCGGAGTTGACTAATCGTTACTATGAAAGATCGGATTAGGACGACACTCGAAGAAGCTTCCCGAACCTTCGAAGATGTTTCCCCGCGCCCCGGCTCTGCTTCCCCGTGCCTTGGTCCACTTTCCCCGAAGATCGGTCCGGCATCTCCCGGCCTTGGTCCCGCATCCTGAAGCCTCGGATCAGTTTCCCCGAGGCTTGCAGAAGTAGGGATGGTCTTTGGGGAAGCAAGGATCCGAGGATCCTCTGAAAGGATCGCGGGATCCCTTACACGGACGAAGGCTATCCTAACACGGATCAGGCCATCCCTTACCCGGATCAAAGGATCCGCTGAAAGGATCGGGGCATCCCTAACAAGGACATCTTTCATCCTAACAAGGACAAAGCATATCCTCGTTGGACCAAGGACCATCCCTGACATGGGACTTCCGATCCGGAGATAAAAAGCAGTTAGCGAAACTGCTGCCTGTTTCAGATCGAACCGTTTCCGATATAGTCATGTCCTTTATATTTATCATCAAAGCATCTCAACCTCCCCAAGACTGCCGCCGTTTTAGGCTCGAGCAATTCATAATAAGCGATACCGAATACTTTCTGCCCGGAATGCCATCGTGATCAAGCAATCCGAAGAAGTATTGCGCCTTCCCGCCTAACATGCTTCGCTTTTTCCATGCAATAACTAAATTTAATATCAAAGAACTGCAAATGGCCTTGGGATATTTTAAGCTCTTCCGGGTCTTTTTTGCTTTTTTTAAACCGTTTTTAACAAAGGGCCTTCACCTTTAGTTTTTCAAAGACTGCCAGAAAACTTAAAAATGCCATGGTAGGATCTAAAAATAGCCCTTTGCCTTTTGGGGCGCTCTCGGGGATAATGATGATGATCATGAAACGGATTTGTTAAATATTTTTTTCGAGGAGCCTTGCAATGTCCAAAACCACGATGTCAATCAGCGCTTCCGGGACAAAGGGAGGAACAGTTCCATTACCGGACGGGTCCGGGCTTTTGGGTAATATGCAAAAATATTGGCCGTATTACGTGATGGTAATGCCGGGAGTCTTATTTTTCATTATCTTCAGGTACATTCCCATGCTGGGGACGGTGATCGCTTTTAAGGATTATTCCATCTTCAAAGGCTTTGGCGACAGTCCCTGGGTGGGATGGAAACATTTTCAGGCTTTGCTTAATTATCCGGATTTTTGGAGAGTCTTCACCAACACATTGCTATTGGGATTGTACCGAACGCTGTTTTTGTTTCCGATCCCGATCGTGCTGGCGTTAATGATGAACGAAGTCCGCGGCAAACTTCTGAAAAAGTCCATCCAGACTGCGGTGTATATCCCTTACTTCTTGTCATGGGTCATTATTGCCGGGCTGATCTTCGACATCTTCGGAATGGGCGGTTTGTTTAACAGTATCAGAGCCTTGTTTGGCATGGAACCGATCTTGATTATGCAAGATTCGTCATACTTCAGAACCGTTTATGTCATCTCATCCATCTGGAAAGAGGCGGGGTGGGGCACGGTAATCTACTTGGCGGCAATGAGCGGCATCGACCCGGCGCTGTATGAATCGGCCATGATCGACGGTGCCTCACGATTGAAACAGATTCGCTACATCACTTTTCCGTTGCTCATTCCCACCATCCTGATCCTTCTGCTGCTCAACATCGGAAGCTTCATGGATCTGGGCTTCGAACAGGTATACAATCTTCTGACGCCGATGACCTATAACACCGGGGATATATTTGACACCTTCGTTTACCGGGTGGGCATCCAGCAAGCCCAATACAGTTTTACCACGGCGGTGGGATTATTCCAATCGACCATCGGGTTTATACTGGTATTCATATTCAACAAGCTCGCCAACAAATTTTCGGATGGGGGCCTTTGGTAGTCATGCGCGAATCGACCAACGACAGAGCATTTCAATATATAAATACATTTGTCTTGTGTATAGTAGCAGTTCTTGCGCTTATTCCACTGATATCCGTGGTGGCCATGTCTTTCAGCTCAAGAGCGGCGTCGGACATGAACCTGGTCTCCCTTTGGCCGGTCCAATTCACTTTTGCTTCGTGGCAATATATCCTGACCAATGCCGATTTGTGGCGCTCTTATGAAATTACACTGCTTTCCACCTTAACCGCCACGTTTTTGGCGCTGCTGGTTACGGCACTGATGGCGTACCCGCTTTCCAAAAAGGAATTCCGGCTCGGGAAAGTCATCATGCTGGGAGTGATCATCACGATGATCTTTAAGGCTCCCATTGTGCCCTATTTCTTGACCTTAAGAAATATCGGGCTGTTCAATAACCCGTTGGTGCTGATCTTGCCCCATATTTTAAGCGCCTACAATCTGGCGATCATGCGGACCTTTTTCAAACAATTCCCGGTAGAGCTCGAGGAAGCGGCGATGCTGGAAGGCTGCGGACCTTTCCAGGTGCTTTTCCGAATCGTGCTTCCTTCCTCGAAGGCGGTATTGGCTACCTTGGGACTGTTCTACGCGGTTACAGTATGGAACCAGTTCCAGCATCCGTTGCTATTTATCCAGGATATGCACCTTTTCCCTCTGCAATTAAAGATCCGCCAGATGATCAGCGATGGCAGCGAATTATCGACCACGGCATCGATGGCAGGCATCAATTACAGTGAGCGGACATTGCGCTCAGCGACGGTCATCTACGCGATCCTGACGATCGTTGCGGTCTATCCGTATCTTCAGAAATACTTCGTAAAGGGTGCAATGCTGGGCTCTTTAAAAGGGTAGGCGGGTTTACTCCAGTAACCGGATTTTAGTATGCTAGGAGATCAAAAGGACAGGAGGTGAAATAGCAGCTTATC
This sequence comes from Bacillota bacterium, assembly GCA_023400055.1. Classification (GTDB taxonomy): domain Bacteria; phylum Bacillota; class UBA4882; order UBA8346; family UBA8346; genus Hydrogenispora. The sequence continues at coordinate 538,497 of JAEXFN010000018.1, read as the reverse complement.
AAACTTGTTATCTCAAGTTTCCTAAAAGTGTTGTGATAAACCCCGCCGAAGGTGGGGTTGAACACAAAAGCTCAGAGAAGCAAGTGATAAAGTCGTTAAAATGGACTTCATAAAGATTTTTCCGATTCGAAAGACTTTATCACATGGCTTCTAAAAAAAGGGAGGAAAGTAAATGCTGTTCAAAAGGTTTTTCGTATTAGCCATGGTGGCGCTGATCGCCGTGTCGTCCATTGCCGTGTATGGTGCGCCAAAACCCGATAAAACCGTGGATATTGAAGTCTGGAGCACGAATATCGGTTACTTGCCGGTCGAGAAAGGCAGCCCTCTGTATAACCTTTATAAACGGAAGATGGGCGTAGGCATTATTCAACCTTATGTCGAGTGGAACGGGGGCATTACTTATCTTCAACAGTTGAATCTGAAAATTGCCGCCGGTGAAATGCCAGATCTGTTTACGCCATGGAATGGAATCGAGGTCGACCTGGCCAAAAACGGAGCCATCCTGGACCTTACCGATCTACTGCCAAAGAAAGCGCCGCATTTGTGGAAAGCGATCCCCAAGGAAGCATGGGATGTCATGCGTTCGTATGATCCCAATGGAAAAGGCCGTATCTATGCGATTCCCGCCACTTTGGACTATTGCCTGATGGGCGGGTTGATCCGCAAGGACTGGCTGGACAAATTGAAGCTTCCCATGCCGAAAACGCAGGCGGATTTCATAAAAGTGCTCGAAGCGTTCCGGGATAAAGACCCCAACGGGAACGGGCAGAAAGACGAGATCCCCACCGGCGGACGCCAACAGCTCAAATGGATGGATCATCTGTTTGGAATGTACGGTTTGGCCATGTGGGAGGGCAATCCCATGTGGGATATTTATGACGGCAAGCTGACTTACGCGGCCGTAACACCCAATATGAAGGCTGCCCTGCAATTTATTCACTCGTTATACGAGAAAGGTCTGATGGATAAGGAAACACTCCTCAATGATAAGACGAGATGGGAAGGGAAGATCAAAGCGAACCGGGTGGGCGTGTACTACCATTGGGTACAAGCTGAAAATGAAATGTTGGAGCCGATTAACCTTTCTTTCGGTATCAAGCCGGTTTATGCAGTGCTTCCCGCCATCAGCGCCCCGGGATATCAGGGCTTTTATCCAGTGCAAAAAGTCAAAACGCCATGGTGGGTCATTAAAAATCAAAAAGACCAGGCGAAGATCGATGCGGTCTTTAAAGCGTTGGATGCATATGCGAATAAGAAGTTATGGTTTGATTTCTATTTCGGAGTGAATGGCATGCACAGTAAGGTGGAAAATGGCAAGCGGGTACTTCTGCCGCTCGATAAAACCAAGCAGCAAAATCTATTGTTTAGACCCTGGGAAGATATTGCCTCACTGGACTTTACCACCAAGCTTTATGCCAATAACGGTTCTGAACGAAAATGGATGTTTGACCAGTGCATCCAAAGTCTGAAAGACAATCAAAAATACGGGAAGCACGTCGCGGGTGATGGTATCCCGAATAGCATTTATGAGAATTACCCCGATATCCAGAACCGGACCCTCTATTTGGAATACGCATCGAAGATTGTCACCGGCGAATATCCGATCGGCAAATTCGATGAATTCGTGGAAAAATGGCATAAAACCGGCGGAGAAGAAGTCACCAAGCGAGCCAGGGAATGGTACGCCAAAGTCGGAAGAAAGTAGAATTCCTCATAAAAAACATCCGTAAATGATCGGGGAAACCAGGGAAGCGGGTCGGCTATGGCGCTCTTCTCTGGTTTTCCGCTAATTTGCCACCGGATATCATAGTATAATAATGATTGGATAAAATTGCGATAAGAGGAAGCACAAGTGAAAAATCCGGTGCAAGCCATCACCAAGAACTTAAAGCTTTATAACAAACTGATGCTCAGTTACTTGCTGGCCTGCATCATTCCTTTGTTGGTGGCCAGTTTCACCATTTATAACTTTTCCGTCAAGAGTCTGGAAGACGCCTCGCTGGAGTTTGCCGCCATTTTCAATTCCCAGATCGTTACCAATATCGATGATTTTATCGATCAATACGATAAAATCACCAAATCGGCGCTGGTGGATAACGATGTCATTAACCGCTTAAACAATGAAGCCAATGCCTCCATGATTGAGCTGGTCAATAACCAGCTGCTGATCCAGAAGCTGATGATGCGCCTGCAAACCTTGAAACCGGAAATTAAATGCCTGATGTTGCTCAGCGCCCAAAGCAATTTATACCAATATGGGGCGAGTGATACGGTAAATGCGACCAAACTCCAAGAACAGCTTTGGTTCAGGCGGATACTGAAGTCCGAAGACAAGCTGGTCATAACCTCGATTCATGATAAATCGTATTATGACAGCCAGAACGATGGTTACGTATTAACGGTGGGGCGGGTTATTCTGAATTCGAATGGCGCATATTCGGGCGTTTTGCTGATTGACCTGGATCCTTTGAGCTTAATTCGCTTAAACGATAATTTCTTGATCGCCAGAAATGACTATAATATCAAGCTTACCGTGACCAATGATCAGCAAGGGGTGCTCTATGACTCGGATGTAGCGAGCGCCCGGATGACCTGGGGACAGGTGTTGAACCACGGCTATAAACAGCCGGGGAATAAAAGCAAGCAAGACTATATCCTGATGTCCAATAAAACCCAGCGGGGCAAGCTGATGGTCAATGCGGAAATCCCCCGCAGCAAACTGCTGTTTAAGATCGGCAAGATCAATTATGTCACGTTCTCGGCGGTTTTAATCTGCATCTTGCTGATTATCGTAACCTCGATACTTTTCAGCTACACGATCACCCGACCGGTTAAAAACCTGCAGGGAAATATGAAATTGGTGGAAGAAGGCCAATATTGGACCATCAAGAATCATGCCAATGACGAAATCGGCGCTTTGATCACCAGCTATAATCGTATGATCACCAAAATCAAGACCTTAATCGAGGATGTATACATCGCCCAGATTAAGCAGAAAAACGCCAAGTTTCTCGCGCTCCAGGCGCAAATCAACCCGCATATGCTCTACAATACGCTGGAATCCATCCGCATGAAGGCGCTGGTGAAGGGCGAGGACGAGGTGGCGGTGATGATCAAGATTCTGGCGCGGATGTTCAAAATGACCCTGGGGAAGGAAGCCGATCCGAACCTGATCGGGAATGAACTGGAGTATGCCGAGAACTATATCCGGCTTCAAAACATCCGCTTCAACGATCGGTTCAGCCTGGAGGTGCGGCTCGCTGAGGCCATCAGAAACTCCCGCATCATTGCGCTGGTTTTCCAGCCGATAATTGAAAACAGCATCGTTCACGGCTTCCGGGGTGACGACACTTCCCTCGCCATCATTATCGAGGGGGAAATCACCAAAGAGAACGATATCGTGATCCGGGTCCGGGACAATGGGATCGGAATGTCGGCCGAAAAAACGGCAGAAATGAACAAACTGCTGATGGAGGCGGAGTCCGACAAGCTGAAACTGGATTTAAAGGGTGAAAACGCTGAAGAAAGCATCGGACTGAAGAATATCGCGGAACGTATCAAATTGCACTATGGCGACGATTATTATTTGCGGGTCGTTTCAAGCAATGGCTCGGGTACGGTTATCGAACTGAAGATTCCGCAACAATCGGGTTACTGATAACACAGGAGCAGGCAGATGTACAGCATTTTAATTGTCGATGATGAACAGGGAATCACCGAGGGACTGAGACTCATTATCCAGCGCAATATGCCGGACTGTACCGTTGCCGGGGTTGCCTACAATGGCGCGCAGGGCTTCGATCTGGCCATGCAGGTCAAACCGGACATCATTTTAACGGATATTCGCATGCCGCAGGCGGACGGTCTTGCGATGATCCGCCGCTTGGATGAGGCGGGCTGCAACGCCCGGTTCATTATTCTCAGCGGCTATTCCGAATTCGAATATGCCAGGAATGCGATGGGGCTGGGAGTCAAGTTCTATATTAACAAACCGGTGGAGGAGGAAGAATTATTGGCGGCCATCGGCAAAGCGGGCTCGGACATTGAGGCCGAAAAGGCCAGAAACCTTGAGCTTCAGCGCCTGGAGGATGCCGTGCAAAGCAATAGGCAGAATATGCAGGAATTTGTGCTGCGGGAGATGCTTGACTCCGCGGATGGGTCCGCTTCGATGATCGATTTGCTGGATTCCTGCGGTTTTCCGGTAGCCCAGCGGCAGTACGCCTGCGTCATGCTGGAACTAAACGGTGCGGCGCCGGAGCTGACGGGGAGCCTCTTTCCCGAGTTGGCCGAGGGAATTAGGACGGGCTTAAGCCAATACTCCAATACGGTTGCCTTGCAATACTCAAAAATACAGATCGTCATAGTCGTGTCTCATCACGCGCCCATCGATTATGCGCGGCTGGTTGCGTCCATCGACAGGGTTCGGCGCGAAATCGCCGGGAAATTGGCGATTCCGGTCACCGCCGCCGTCGGCCTCATCTACGGCGATATCACTGGAATGAGCAAGTCCTTCGAAGAAGTACGCCATGCGCTGGATTATAAGGTCATTAAAGGCGCCGGTTCGCTGATTCCCTATCGGGAGATTCAAAAGATCGCCGGGAGCCGCAGGGCGGTATCCCCGGAAGATATCGCCAGCCTGGAAGCATGTATCGGCGATATGGACATCCGGGGCTGCGGCGAGATTGTGCGGGGCATCTTCGCTAAAATGGCGGAGGATAAGGATTTAAGCCTTGCGGACCTGCAGCTTCAATGCTTGAATATTATTCTGTCGGGGATTAGGAAGCTGCCGGCTACGCAGTTGCAGCTTCATGAGTTTTTGGGTAAGAATATCTTATTCCTCGATAGCATTTCCAGTTTTAAAACCCTGGATCAGCTGAAAAATTGGCTGATTGATACCATCGGGCGCATCATCGAATTGAAATCCGCCTGCAAAATGCCGGTTAAAAAGGATATCATTGCGGATGTCAAGGAATATATCGTCGAAAATTTCGATAAGGACATCAGCCTGGCGGAACTTTCCGGCAAATTCTTCATGAACCCTTATTACCTCAGCCAGCTATTTAAGGAGAAAACCGGCGACACCTACCTGAATTACCTGATGAAACTGCGGATCAATCGCGCCAAAGAGCTTTTGGAGAAGACCGATCTCAAGGTGTATGAGGTATGCGAGCGGGTAGGATACAGCGATACCAACTACTTCAGCAAATTATTCGAGAAGTTTGCCGGATGCCGGCCCAGTGAATTCAAGAAAAAGGCGGGCCGGGCATAAGACATCGATCCGAGGAAACAGTGGAAACCGGCCCGTCTCTTTTTTCAAAGGTGGGATCTTTTGATGCTTGCGATAAAAGCTTAAAAAGGACATGACAGGATCTTAAAACAGCCCTTTGTTTTCCATGCTTTTCGATAGGATAATGAAAGCAAGGCCATGAGGTTCTTATAATGGGCCGCGGTCGGCATAAAAGAAGTCGTGATCCGAAAGGAGGAGAGCGGCTGGAAGCCGGGATGAACGCCGGGGAAGCGGGGATGGTCCTCGGGGAAACTTGCCCGAGGCTTGGGACAGATCGCCCAAGGTTTGGGAATGTCTTCCCAAGGCTTGGGGAAGCTTGCCCACGGTCCGGGAATGCTTGCCCAACCTTTGGGCATCCTTTCCCAAACCTTGAGCATCCTTTCCCAACCTTTGGGCAAACTGTCCCAAAGCTTGGGCATGTTTGCCCAAGCCGCGGGCTTTTTCATCCGTGAAGCACGGCTGGAAAAGGACGAAGCGCGGTATTTATTTCAAACTTATGAATCAAGGAAATAGGCAGCAATGATTTTGAAGGTAGCGAAACTTAGGGCAACCTATCTAGCGTAAGAAAAAATTGATGGGGTATTTTATCGTCCGGCTGATTTAGGCGGGGAAAATCGTGCGCGGCAGATCGATCAATACGACCGTGCCGGCTTGATATTTGCTGCGGATGACCATTTTGAAGTTTTCGTTATAGACCAAGGCCAGCCGTTTGTAGGTATTGATGAGGCCGATATGCTCCGATGCGTCCGCTTTTTGCGAAAACCGGGCGCGAATTTCCTTCAATTTGGCGGGCGCGATTCCAATCCCGTTATCCAGCACCGCGATTTGGATGCGCTCGCGCCGGAGGGATATCCGGATCTTCAAAACGCAGCGCCCCGTTTTTTCTTTAATACCGTGATCAATGCTGTTTTCGATTAACGGTTGCAAGATTAACTTGGGGACCTGGTTCGCCAGGACGGATTCGTCATACTCCCAAGAAACCTCGAATTTGTCGGGATAGCGTTCGGATTGAATCTCGAGGTAACTGATGCCATTCTGAATCTCCGCTTCCAGGGTCACCAGCTTCTCCGGATTCCCCAAAGCATAATAAAGAAGGTCGCTCAAATTCTCGATCATCCGGCTGACGCTGCTGGGTTTGCCGGAGGTTTGCGCCAGATTCATCCAGTAAATCGTTTTGAGCGTGTTAAATAAAAAATGCGGATTGATCTGGGCTTGAAGCGCCAGCAACTCTAAATATTTCAAGCGGTACTTTTTCTCGGCCAACTGGGTTTTTAAATATTTCTGCTCCACAAAGGTCGTCACCATGTTTTGCAGGATAAAATCATATTCATCTTTCATTGGCGGCGCTGGTTTGGGAAAATGCTGGCCGGTTTCGGCCGACTGAAAGGTTTTGACGATCGCCTCCAAGCGCCGGTGATTGATTTTGGCCATGTAAGCCGCAATGCATAGCCCGATCAAAATGGATGTGCCAAAGACGATCACCGTTAAAAAAACCAGTTTGGTCGGGCGGTTGAAAACTTGTCGGGTCGGAGTCAGAATGACCAAGCCCCACTTATAATTGGATAGGACTCTTTTGGTGCGAATATAGGAATGGGAGCCGAGCCGAAATAAAACATCGTCCGATTTGAAAATAGCGGCGATCGTCGTTTTCGCTACCGGAATTCGGTTTCCGGTAACCAGAATGGGTTGATTTTGGTCATCGCAGACGATGATGGTCTGGTTTTTAATCTGCGGGATCGAGTTAATCTGGGCCAGCAGGTTGGCGCGGGATATGTTTAAAACAATGACGCCGGCATTTTTACTGCTGATGGAGCGCGAAAATTTCTGATAAATCGTCACGATCGCTTGCGGATTGAGAAGAGAGTAGGTAGAGTCATTGACTTGGCGCGTTTCGACCCAGGTGTTTCTGGAAGTGTTCCGGTGCGCCTGATAACTTTTCAGCCACGACGGATCATAATAATCTTGAATCAGCGAGTAGCCTTGGTCGGAACTGATAAAAGCCCCCGCAGGGTTGTCAATATACAGATAAATCGATTTTACCGCCAGATTGTAGTTGGTGTGATTATAAGCAATATTCTTTAACAGCTCGATCGCTTGAAAAGCCGCGATATTATCGGTGGGTTGGCGTAAGGCGTTGGCCAACAGGGCTTGCAGGGAGTTTTCAATTTCGAAATCGAGCCGGATCCGGTTCAAAATCAAGAAAAACTGATCGGTGTAATTTTGGATGTTCTGTAAAACCAGGAGGTCCTTGCGGGTGGTATCGGCGATCAGATAATTCCGGGTCGTAAAGTTCAGAAAGAGGCCCAGGATGATCAAGGGGAAGAAAACCGGGGCGAAATAGCGGCCAAAGTTTTTGATGGTGAATTGCCAATTCATCAGTTTTTTCATGAACGGTCAATGACTTTCCTTCCGGAACTCCCGGGGACTCTTTCCATAAAAATTTTTAAAGGTTCGGGTGAAATTCTTGGGGCTATTGTAGCCGACCGCCTTGCTGATATCATCGATATTCCGTGAAATATCCTGCAGGAGTTCGGTGGCTTTTTGCATCTTCACCGTCAGCAAAAAATCGGAGAAATTGCTGCCGGTCTCTTGTTTGAAGAAGCGGCTGAGGTAAAAGGGGTTCATCTTAATCAGGCTGGCGGCGCTATACAACGTGGCTTCCTGATAATTTTCAGTGACATACTGCTTGACCGAGGCGATAATTTTTTGATTATAATTTTGACCGCTCGGGGAGGGGGAATCCTGGGCCAGTGCCGGTTTTTCCGGGAAGAATTCCCGATCGAGTTCTTTTTTTAACGAAGCGAAGACCCGGGCCAGTTCGTCGAATTTGGTCGATTTGACAATGTATTTCTTGACCCCCAAATTTAAAGCTTGTTGGGCATATTCGAAGTCTTGATAACCGCTTAAGAAGATCAACTTAACCTGGCTGTCGCTCTGATTTAACTTTTCCGCCAACTCGATGCCGTTCATCATCGGCATTACAATATCGGCTAAGATGATGTCGACCGGAGTTGCCGCGATAAACTCGAGGGCCTTGATCCCGTTTTCAACTTGGCCCACCACTTCAAAACCGATTTCATTCCAGGGGAAATAGGTTGCCAAACCGTTACGAATTTGATATTCGTCATCGACAATGAGGAGCTTATACAAAGGTCGTCCCTCCCCCGGGATTTTGGACTTTATTTTACGATTATACCATAAAATTGGGGCTCCGATTGGGCACCGGATATTTAGAAACTCAATTTAACTGGGATTTTCAAAATTGACGGTCAAAAAAAGAAACCAAATATGATAAAATGATACCTTTTGTAATCCGAACACAGATTGTTACGTTCAGCGGTCATCTTTATAATTTAATTAAAGGTACCTTAAAAAATTACGAAGGGATGGAGACGAAGCGTGAAAAGAGTGTCAAATACTTTATGCTTGATATTGATCATTGTTATGGCGTTTTCTGGTTTAGTCGAAGCCAAAGAGCCGGTTAAATTAAAGGTTTGGATGAGAGCGACCGGCACCGAGAACTATCTGACCTTGGCCGCCAAACGTTTCAATGCCAGTCAGAAAGATGTCGTGGTCGATGTGCAGTTGCAAGGCGAGAATTATGGCAACGCTTTGAAGATGGCCTTGGCCGTCAATGACGCTCCCGATTTATTTGAATCCAATACGGCCGCCGGCACGAGCACCGTGGCTCAATATGCCGCCAATAAGATCATTGTGCCGGTCGATGATATTGCCAAAAAGTTAAAAGCGAACTTGGATCCGGGGATTTTTAAATGCAACGATATTGTTTATCAGAATAAGATCTATTCCATTCCGGCCGTGAAATACTTTTTCCAGCTCGTCTATAATAAAGATCTTTTCAAAAAGGCCGGTCTGAATCCGAACAACCCGCCCAAGACCTTCGAGGAGGTCCGGGAAGATGCCAAGAAAATAACAGCCGCTGGCAAAGGCGATTTTTACGGTTTCGGAATGGGCCTGGGGATCGGAAATTACTGGTGGCGCACCATTGACATGATGAGGGTCGCCGCCGGCAAGAGCGGGGTCTATGGTTATGACTATCGCACCGGCAGATTTGATTTTTCCGGTCATAAGAAGTACTTGGATATTTTTCTGGGAATGAAAAAAGACGGTTCGTTTTACCCGGGGGAAACGACTTTGGGAATCGAACAATTGCGCTCCAAATTTGGCGAAGGAAAGATCGGCATGTACTTCGACGGAAGTTGGACGACGGCGCTTTTCGGCGTTATTCTCAGGACCAATTTTGATTGGGGATACGCCGATATTCCGGTTCTAAAAGGGGAAAGTTTTAAAAATGGCTATGCTTATTACCAAGAGGAAATGGTGATTAACGCCGCTTCAAAAAACGTGACCGCGGCCAAGCGATTCTATCAGTTCTTAGCCGCGAATGCTGATGCCAATTACGATTTCAATATCGGGCCGATTACCTACAAGAGCAACATTGAACCCAACCCGCCGCAGAATAAAGCCCTTTTCAAATATTTGCAGGCCAATGAATCCAAATACATTCCATTGCGGGTTGAACCGCATACCAGCATTACCCTGATGGGTCCGGACCGCGATCGCGCCATTACCGAGGAGTTCATTAAAAATTACTCGAATGACAAAGGCGATTTCGACAAGGTCATCACTGAACTGAACAAACGCTATAACGAAGCCTTAGAAAAAGCCTTCGCGGATGGAGTTCTGAAAAAGAAGGATATCAAAAAATAAGCTGTTGCTGGTGCGGGTGGGCATTGATGATGCCCACCTTTTCATAGAAGAGGGGATTTAAAATGCATAAATTACGAAAACCGGATCGATCGCGCTCTGCTGTAGCCAAAGTTTCAAAGGTCAACCTCGGTGAATATCTGATGATCGCTCCCACCGGAGTGTTATTTGTCGTATTCGGCTTATTACCCATTCTCTACATTTTGGGTTACAGTTTTACGGAATACAATGGCTTCAGTGATCCCAAATGGATTGGTCTCGCCAATTACTGGCGTTGTTTTCAGGATGTCGGCTGGTGGCAGACTGTCCTCAATACGCTGGAATTCGGTTTGCTCATTCCTTTATTCCAAATACCGCTGGCATTGGTGATCGCCGTGATCTTAAACGGCAAAATTCGGGGCAAAAACTTTTTCCGGGTAACCTATTTCTTGCCGAATATTACAAGTTCGGCGGTGATGGGGATCATTTTTTATTTCATGTTTGCGACGGATAACGGTATCGCTAACGCTATCCTGAAAGCGGTCCATCTCGTCTCTGCCAACATCGATTGGTTTGCCGACGAATGGATCGCCAAATGGATCATTATCTTATTTCGGTTGTGGTTTGGAATTGGCTTTTATATGGTCCTCTTTTTAGCGGCCTTGCAGAGGCTCCCGCGCGATATTTATGAGAGCGCTGAGATAGACGGAGCGAATACCTTTGTAACCTTTATCAAAATTACCTTGCCGATGCTGGGTGACTTATTCAAGGTCATCAGCGCGCTTTCGATATTGGATGCCATGAAGTTGTTCGACAGTATCAAGGCGATCACCAACGGGGCTCCGGCGGGAAAAACCGAGGTAATGACCATGTATATTTACCGCTATTTCTTCGAAGGCGGCGGAGGCGGAAGCGTGATATCCCAAGAGGGTTATGCCTCTGCGGTGAGCATCATTGCGACAATCATTGTGGCCGCAGTAGCGTTGCTATATATGAATTTTACCAAAAATGAGGCCGACGAGACCGGAGGATTATGAGATGATACGCAAGTTGTGCCGAGGGCTGATTTATTTTTTTCTGATGGGCCTATTGATTTTCATGTTATTTCCGATTGTTTATGCTTTTTTCGGCTCCTTTAAAAGTGTCGCAGAATTCCTGCAAGGCGGGGTCCGAATTATTCCGCGGGCTTGGCGCTACCAAAACTATAGCGAGGCATTCAGCAAAGTCAATTTTGGAATATATACCTTCAATAGTGTGGTTTTTTCGCTCACCAGTGTCGTCGGGATCTTAATCACGACGACCATGACCGGTTACATTCTGGCCAGAAAAGTTTTTATCGGGAAAAAACTGATGTTGGCTTCCTTCGGAGCCGCCCTTTTTCTGACCGGAGCGACCACCCTTTTCCCGGTGGTGATCATCTGTAAGCATCTCGGCCTCCTGAACTCGCTCTGGGGAATGATCATCGTTCAAATTGCCTGGTCTCAACCGATGTATAGTATTTTGGCGATGGGTTACTGTTCGGGCATATCCAAATCGTTGGATGAGTCGGCAATGCTCGACGGTTGCAATAGTTTTCAGATCTATTGGAAAATCGTCATGCCGATCATGAAACCGATCAATGCCACCATTGCGTTACTGTCATTCCGTGAAGCTTGGAACGCGTTTATGCTTCCTTTGGCATTCACCCTTACCAAACCGACTCTGAGGACTTTGGCCGTGGGGATCGTCAACTTAAAAGATGGCGGCGGAGAAGGAGTCAGTGCCTGGAATCTGATGATCGCCGGGACGATGATCTCGATCTTGCCGATGATTATCGTCTATTTGACCATGAACCGCTATTTCTTGAGCGGTCTGTCCGAAGGCGCCGTGAAAGGATAAGCGCGATTCTTCAAATATCGATCAATGAATGATAAGGAGTTGAAGTCATGTATTTTGGGGTTGATTATTATCCGGAGCATTGGCCGCCGGAAATGTGGGAACAAGATGCCAGGTTAATGAGGGAGGCCCATATCAATCTGGTGCGGCTCGCCGAATTCGGCTGGGCGAAGCTCGAACCCGAACAAGGGCGTTATGACTTTGCCTGGCTTGACGAGGCGATTGAGCTTTTAAGCCGATATGGCATCCGGACTGCCTTGGGGACTCCGACCGCCACTCCGCCGAAATGGTTCATGGATCGGCATCCCGAGGTTTACCCGAAGGATCGTTACGGGATCCCGCGAGGTTTCGGAAGCCGCCGGCATTATTGTTTCAACAATCCCGTCTTTCAAGAGGCCACCCGGGAGATCGTCGCCAAAGTGGCCGAACGGTACGGCGATCATTCCAATGTCGTCGCGTGGCAAGTCGATAACGAATTTGGATGCCAGGAGACCACCTATTGTTATTGCGAAAGTTGTCTACAAGCCTTCCGTAGCTGGCTTGAGCAGAGATATGGAACGATCGACGCGCTGAATCAGGCCTGGGGAACGATCTTTTGGAGTCAAACCTATCGGGACTGGGATGAAATTATTCTTCCGACCTATAGCGTCTGTTCCGGAGCGGATCCACTCAATCACGGGCACAACCCTTCCCTGACCTTGGATTATAAACGGTTTGCCTCGGATTCCGTGGTAGCCTATCAAAAACTGCAGATTGACACGATCCGCAAATTTTCTACGAAGCCGATCACTCATAACTTGATGGGGCATTTCCCGGAGATCGACTATTTCAAGCTGGCCCAGGATCTGGACTTTGTCGCGTGGGACAATTACCCGCAAATTGCCAAGCAGGCTCATTCTTATCTCGATACCGCCATGGCCCATGATCTGATGCGCGGGACCAAGGGAAAGAATTTTTGGGTGATGGAACAGCAAAGCGGGCCATGCGGTTGGAATGTAGTGTCGGATACGCCGAAACCCGGGCAATTGCGGCTCTGGACCTATCAAGCGCTTGCTCATGGGGCCGAGGCGGTGCTATACTTCCGTTTCCGGGCCTGCCGTTTTGGAACGGAACAATATTGGTACGGCATCCTGGATCATGATTCCAAACCGCGCCGGCGGTACCGGGAGATTCAACAGACCGGAGCCGAATTACAGGCCCTGTCCGAGTTGCTCGAGGGTTCGAAAGTGTTGGCGGAAACGGCCATTGTCAAGTCCTACGATAATTTGTGGAGCCACCAGATTCAACCTCACAACGTTCAGTTTGATTATAACAAGCTATTGTTGGATTATTATACCGCCTGCGCTGAAAATAATATTGCAGCGGATGTTATCGGCGTCCATGATGATTTAGCAAAGTATAAAATGCTGTTCATGCCGGCATTGAATCTGGTGAAACCGGAAATTAAGACCAGACTGGACGGCTATGTAAGATCAGGCGGGACGCTTATTCTGACTTTCCGTTCCGGGACCAGGAATTGGGATAATACGCTGAGCGCGCTGACGATACCCGGCGAATTCAGCGAAATGGCCGGAATCGAAGTGGAAGAGTTCGATTCGTTGAATCGCGGCCGCCAGGTTGCGGTGGTAACTGTCGCCGGGAGCGCCACCGCTTCGATCTGGTGTGACATCATCAAACCCAGCAGTGCGACAGTAATTGCCAGCTACACCAGCGACTATTACGAGGGGGAACCCGCAATTACCGTGAATGACTGGGGGAAAGGAAAGGTTTACTATATCGGATGCGATCTGGATCGAGCTGCATTAAACGGGATGCTGCGCTATATCAGCGCTAATTCGGGCATATCGCCGCTAGGGACGCAGTTCGTCCCGGGAGTGGAATGGGTTCACAAAGAGAATGGGGGCCGCCGCTTCCTGATGGTCTTAAACCATAACTCGCATGAGGCGGTACTCGACCTGAAGGGAGATTACACCGATTTGTTGACAAAGCGCGAGGTTCACTCCAATTGGGTCCTTCCTCCCTTTGGCGTCGCGGTTTTGGTTTGAGCCGCCAGTTATTCAATTTTTGCTGCGATCGGAGTGACTAAGATGAGCGAGATCAATAATCCAATTTTGCGCGGATTTAACCCGGATCCTTCGATCATTCGGGTGGGAGAAGATTATTACATTGCGACATCGACTTTTGAATGGTTTCCCGGGGTCCGGATCCATCACTCCCGGGATCTGGTGCATTGGAAGCTGATCGCCCATCCCCTGAACCGGGTTTCTCAGCTGAATATGGCCGGGAATCCGGCTTCCGGGGGAATCTGGGCGCCTTGCCTCAGCTGGGACGGCGGCTTGTTTTATTTGGTTTACACCGACGTCAAAACGTTATACACGCCGGCCAAAGACACCCACAACTACTTGGTGACCAGCCGGGATATAGCCGGGGAATGGTCGGATCCGATCTGCTTGAACAGCAGCGGCTTCGATCCTTCGCTCTTCCACGACGACGACGGCCGCAAATGGCTGGTCAACATGATTACCGACCATCGCCGAGGTAAGAACATGTTTGGCGGAATAGTCCTCCAGGAATATTCAGTCGAATCTCAAGAATTCATCGGGCCGGTTTATAATATTTTTCAGGGCACCGCGCTCGGTTCGACCGAAGGGCCGCATCTTTACAAACGAAACGGCTATTATTATTTAATCACAGCAGAGGGCGGAACACAGCTAAGGCATGCCGTAACCATGGCTCGTTCCAGTTCAATTAAGGGTCCCTACGAAGTCGATCCGGAGAACCCGATCCTCACCTCGCGGGAGGATCCGGCCTGGCCGCTTCAGAAAGCGGGGCATGCCGATCTGGTAGAGACCCAAACGGGAGAATGGTATATGGTACATCTCTGCGGGCGCCCCATCCCCTCGCTGGGGCGTTACCCCTTGGGCAGGGAGACGGCGATTCAGAAAATGGTCTGGACTTCGGATCATTGGCTGCGCTTACAAAACGGCGGCAAAAAGCCGCAGGTGCGGGTCCCCGCCCCGGAACTCCCGGAGTTTGCCCAGCCATCGGAACCGGTACGGGATGATTTCGACGCGCCGGAACTCAATATTCATTTTCAGACCTTGCGAATTCCCTTTACTAAGGACCTCGGCTCCTTGACGGAAAGGCCGGGGTATTTGCGGCTCAAGGGCAGGGAATCGCTCTCCTCGCGCCATCGCCAGTCCCTGGTCGCCCGGAGGCAACAGGCTTTTTCGTACACGGCGGGCACCTGCGTCGAGTTTGAGCCGGAGAATTATAAGCAGATGGCCGGCTTAATCTGCCTTTACGACCATGAAAACTTTTATTACCTCCTTATTTCCCATGATCCGGAACAGGGCGGCAAATACTTGACGATCTGGAGTTGCGACAATAACGTTTTTGATTATCCCGCCCGGCAAGAGGTCTGCCTTGAAGGCTGGCGACGCTGTTATCTGAAAGTGGAGGTGGATTACGACCGGCTGCAATTCTTTTATGCGCCGGACGGAGACCATTGGACGCCCATCGGGCCTGTTTTGGATGCCAGCCGTCTGTCGGACGGGTACTGCCGGGAAGGGAAGTTTACCGGCGCATTGGTCGGACTGTGCTGCCAGGACTTGAACGGTTCCGGCAAACACGCCGATTTCGACTATTTCGAGTATCGGGAACGGGAAACCGGCGCGGCGCCCGCCTAAAAAACCGAAATCTGGTAACATTTCCGATTTGGCAACGGCTCGTCGGATGAGAATGAAGACAGGATTATAATATAATGCGGGTTTCAAAAATGACTTCGTTTGGGGAACTGCAACCGCGGACCGGTCATTTTGGCGCTTTTTTAATACCTTTGTAACTTTAGCCATTGAATTTCCCTCCCAGAACATTTGCTCTGGTAAAGCCTTCCCGGAGCTAAATTTATAATCATCACTGCCAATGCTCGTCGCTCATTTTATACTCGCCTTCATGAGCATCTCCGCCCAATCGGCCACGGCACTCGCTCCTCCGTATCTTTCTCCTAGCGTTTTAAGCTGCTGTGCATTTTTACGGTAAGTGTTATCGTGCAATATCTTTTGTATGGCCTCAACTAGAATCGACGGTGTGAGGGTTTTTCTATCCAGCATGATGCCTGCCCCAAATTGGGAAAGCACGGCACCGTTATCTTCTTGTTCTCCCATAGACGGGATAACGACTGCCGGTGTTCCGCAGGCAATACAGGTCATAAGCGTCGATGAACCGCCGTGGAAGACGGTTACGTCACTGGCTTTAATCATTTCAGTGCCTGGGACAAAACCGTGAAGGATTACATTGCTTGGCGGATCCAATTTTTTAATGTCCTCAGGCGAAATAACGATACCGGTCGCAATTACTCCCGTAACCTCCGGAATCATGCGAAGCGAGTCTAATATCGTCTTTAGAAATTCCTCGTTGATCAGCGATGATCCGCCGCCGATTGTAATATAAACCATTTTTTGGTATGATTCACCAATATGCGTTCTTTTTAACTCATCCCGTTCGGGCAGCTGGTCAGGATACTCGACTAACAACGGGCCGCTGAACCGGACTTTTTCTTTAAGATTTAGCACAGCGTCGCCAAAAGTTTCGAAAGTCACGCCCCCGCTGATTTCCGGCATTCCTTCCAGAACAATAAGATTGGCGGCTCTGGACGAGTTTAACAGCCATTCCAACATTCTTTTCATGGCCAGTTCTCCGTTACTCAGCATAAGGTTTTTGATGGTGGTGATAGTTTTTTCACCATGAGGTTGCAGAAACGTCATAATCGATGGCACGTCCAGTTGCCGGGCAGCGAAAGCTCCGGTGAGCGTCCCGCTTAATACCAGATGCGGCTTTTCTTTACGAATTGCCTTTAATTCTATCTGCTTAACATTCTCCATAACCTCATGCATTTTCGAATTAACTTTTGTCGCTGAAGTATTGGAGATTTGGGCGGTTTCCAAAACGCTTATTCCGAGGTCCTTAATGAGTGGAATTAAGTTACCCGCGGCTATAAACTTAATATCATGTCCGCGGCGCTGCAACGCCTTGGCTAGCGCAGCTACGCGCATAGTCTGCCCGATGACATTATCCATCCCCATTTGAGCCGTGCATAATACGTTCATACTTTATTCCTCCTTAATCTCAGGTATGGTTAAAGGGTGTTCGAATAGAAATTCATCCACAAACGATTGTATCTACTACATTTCCTGGATTCGTTACCAGTATAGTTGCCTAAATTTTTTTATCAATACGTTTGAAGATACGCTCTAGCTATGATCCGGGTGGGATTCACAAGCATATCCAATTATCGAGCATTTTGCGACAAAACACATTCTTTATAATAAAGTCTTTTCAAAATATGTATTTGAACCCAGCTTTGAAAAAATCTTTCATAAACAAATTATCTGGGACCTATCCAAAGATTTGTTAATTATCGCCTCATTTTCCTGTGGCGGCTGGGACCGAAACTCATTTACGCTTTGAATGAGAATTATGCCGTGAGCATTGGCTGTAAGATAATGCACGTCTCCAACGGGCAGCGCGGAAGAATGCGCAATCCGCCCTATAATGGCCAAGGCTTCTCCGTCAGCGTGATGAAAAAGTTTTGAATGATCCCGGGCGGAAACGCAAGACTCAGCTTGTCTGCAAAGGCATAACCTTGAACTAATATCCGGATAAATTCTCTAAAGCGCAAGGCAGTAAGAATCATCCAAGGTAAAAACATCGGCGAGGTTTGTCTCAAAGTTTTGAAAGAATTAAAATTAACTGTCGATCTTGGGGTTTATATGCTTGCCTGGATAACCCGTTCCATATACAATAAAAGCGGGAGATGCGAGCCAAATTTTACAATAAAGGAAATATGGATCATGACCTTTGCGGACAAAGTCATCGAATTTAACCGAACCCTTGATTTCACAGGGGGGAAACTTCCGGACGGCATCAGAATCATGAATCCCTTTCAAGAGGACGACAAAATCGGCGCAATTTCAGCTTCCTTTTATAAAAAGTTCTATAACGATCACAATTCCCGCCATTTCATCCTGGGAATTAATCCGGGCCGGTTTGGCGCGGGCGTAACCGGGGTGCCCTTTACCGATACCAAACGGCTGGCCGAGCAATGCGGCATAAAGTATTCCGGAAAAGAAACCCACGAACCTTCATCCGTTTTCGTTTATGATGTGATTGAAGCATACGGCGGGCTTCACCAATTTTACAATGATTTTTACATCAATTCCGTCTGCCCGCTCGGTTTTACGATCGGCGACGCCAAGGGGAAGGAAACCAATTATAATTATTACGATAATAAAGCGCTGACCGAGGCGGTTTACCCTTTCATCGTCGACAGCATCAAAAAGCAACTTGAGTTCGGCATAGAAACCGATGTTTGTTACTGTTTCGGCACCAATAAAAACATGCGCTTCCTGAGCCTGATAAACAAGGAGAATGGCTTTTTCAAAAAAATAGTCCCGCTGGAACATCCCAGGTTTATCATGCAATATAAAAGCAAGTCCAAACAGCAGTATATCGACAAATACATCGCAGCATTCAAGATGGCGGTGTGAGCGAGGGCATACGCCGGATCCTTACCAGCCATGCTTTAGTATTTAAAATTTATTGCAATTGAAAAGTCAAACAGCGGGCAAAAACTCCAGTTTTTGCTCGCTGTTTGGCTATGCAGGGAGATGTTTCCCTGCACTTTGGTCTTACTTCCTCGCGCCCCGGTCCTTCGTCTCCAAGGATCGGTTCTGCTTCCCTAACCCGCGGGACAGTTTCCCCAAAGGCCGGTCCGGCATCTTGGACCTGCGGTCCCGTTTCCCGGAAGTTCGAAACAGTTTCCCCGCGGCTCGCCGAAGTAGGGACGGCCTTTGGGGAAGCAAGGATCCGAGGATCCTCTGAAAGGATCAGGGGATCCCTTACACGGACGGAGACCATCCTGACACGGATCAGGCCATCCCTTACTAGGATCGAAGGATCCTCTGAACGGATCGGGGCATCCCTAACAAGGATAGCTTTCATCCTAACAAGGACAAAGAATATCCCAGTTGGACCGAGGACCATCCCTGACATGGGACTCCCGATCCGGGCCGGCCGAAGGGCAGGTATGGCTGCCGCAAAGCTTCGCTGATTCGATTGCAAACAAAAAATCCATAAAATCTCCACAATTTCTTGATACTTCGTTGATATTCATTCGGTACCCTCAGAACTGTACTTGGGGACCTGAAAGAGGGTATGAGATGGAAACGATCCTGGTGTGCGACGATGACCGCAAAACGGTGGAGATGGTCAAGGCTTATCTGCTCAAAGAGGGCTATCTGGTGGAAACGGCTTCCGACGGCGAGGAATGCCTGGCCAAACTGAAGGGGCAAGACTTTTCTTTGATCATACTGGATGTAATCCTGCCGAAACTGGATGGTTTTGAGGTTTGCAAACGGATACGCGCCACCCAAAACATTCCGATCATCCTGTTAACCGCCAGGAGCGATGAACAGGACCGGGTGACTGGCCTGAAACTGGGGGCGGATGATTATGTGGTAAAGCCCTTCAGCCCCCGTGAGTTGGTGGCCAGGGTAAAAGTGCAGCTGCGCCACTACCATCGCGATGCCGGCCGGGAAAGCGGGATGCTGCAATGCCCGGAACTACTCATTTATATTGACGAACGGCGCGTCCTGGTGGCCGACGAAGAAGTGCAGCTGACCCCGAAAGAATTCGACCTTTTGGTATGCATGGCCCAACATCCCGGTCTCGTCTACAGCCGAGCCATGCTGTACGAACTGGTTTGGGGGAATGACAGCTGTTGCGACGCCAGGACGGTCGACGTTCTGGTGACCCGGCTGCGTAACAAACTGGAACAAAAAAGCAATTTTAGATACATCAGTACCATGTGGGGGCTGGGGTATCGTTTTGAAGCAGTCCGAAAACAGGCCTAGCGGCCGGGCCATAAGACTCGGGGAAGGCGGGATGACCTTTGGAGAAGAAAGGCACGGCGAATCCCGCAAAAGATCAACCGGCCGCTGATCAGGACTCGTTTTGATCGGTGCGGTCAGGTCCATGATTCGATTCTTGTCAGGCGCGGGTATCTTTTTGGCGATGGTTTGCTACATTAACCGGTAACCTACCCCCGGTTCGGTGATCAGATGGACGGGCTGAGAGGGATTCGGCTCGATCTTGCGGCGGAGCTGGCCCACAAAAACCCGCAGATAATGGGTTTCATGTTCATAGCCGGGGCCCCAGACGACTTTCAGCAACTGAGTGTTGGTGAAGACCCGTCCCGGATTGGAAGCCAATGTTGTTAAGAGATCATATTCAGTGGGCGTCAGTTTGATGGGCCGGTCGGCGACGAAGACGATCCGTTTGGCCCGGTCGATCCGGAGATCGCCGAGCTCGACGACGGGTTCTTCCGTCTCCTTGGCCGAACGGCGCAAGGCCACCCGGATCCTGGCCAGCAGTTCCCCCATGCCGAACGGCTTGGTGACATAGTCTTCCGCTCCGGCGTCGAGCATGGTGATCTTGGTGCTCTCCTGCTCCTTGACGGACAAGATGATCACCGGCACCTGCGACCATTCCCGCAACGCTTTGAGGACCTGCAACCCGTCCATGTCCGGCAGCCCCATGTCCAGAACGATCAGATCCGGTTTGGACATGACCGCTTCGTTGAGACCGTCCCGTCCCGTCGGAGCCTCGATCATCTCAAAGCCGTGCGCTGTCAAAGCCACCTTCAGGAAACGGCGGATCTGGGGCTCGTCGTCAATGACCAGGATCAAGATTCGGGAACTGCTATCACTCATGGCTCTTCAGCTCGTTTCCTTCCGGAATATCCCGGGGAGAATGGTCGGAGAGGGGCAGGGTAAAAACGATGGCCGTTCCGTGCGCCGGGTTGCTCTCCGCCCAGATCCTGCCCTCATGGGCGTCGACGATCGCCTTGCAAATCGTCAGACCCAAGCCGGTTCCCCTCACGGCCTGCGATGTTTTGCCCCGGTAAAACTGATCGAAGATCGCGCCAAGTTCGTTTTCGGGAATTCCTTCGCCCTGGTCCCGCACTGACACATAGAGCCGATCGTTTTGACGGCGGACTTGCAATGAAAGCGCCGTATCGACCGGCGAATATTTGATGGCGTTATCCAAGATATTGACCAAGACCTGTTCGATCAGTGCCATGTCCGCCTGGATCAAGGGCAGGGCCGGCTCGATATCCACCTGGACCGGCCGGTTGCCCAGCGAACGGCGGATGTCGCCCAGGGCAATCCCGACGATCTCCTCGATGTCGCACCACTCCTTCTTCAATTGGAGCATGCCGCTTTGCAGCCGGGCCATGTCAAACAAGTTGCCCACCAGCCGGTTCATCCGCAACGCCTCTTGCTCGATGGTCCGCAGCAACTCGTTGCGGGCCGAACGATCGAACAACTCTCCCTCTTCCAAAAGCCCGGTGACCGCCCCGATGATCGAGGAAAGCGGGGTGCGCAGATCGTGCGATAACGAGTTGAACATGGCCATCCAAAGCCGTTCCGACTCCTGCAGCAGGTAGGTTTGTTTGGAAGCCTCCGCCAGGGTGATCCGTTTCACCGCCAGGACGATTAAATTGGCAAAGGCCTCGATCAGGTGGCGTTTCTCCGGATCCACGACTTTGCCGTTGCTGTAAAACTTGGCCGCGATCACGCCGAGCGTCTGATCATCGGAGACCAGGGGCATGCAGAGCGCTTCGGCCCCATTCAGCGTATCCGTGCCGTGGCCGGCGATCTGGCCGTGATGAAAGGCCCAGGTCGCCACGGCCAATTCGTTTTCATTCATGAAATTGGCCGCGGTTTCCGCTGGCGGATTGGCGTAGGACTTGACTTGCAATGTGCCGGATTCGTCGGCCAGCAGCACCACGACAGCGGCATTGACGGACTCGGCAATGCGTTGCGCCGCCATTTCCAGCACTCTATCCAGGCCATCGGTGCCCATGATGTTTTTGCTGAGCGCATAAAGGGCGGCGATACGGACTTCCCGCTTGCGCGCCTCATGGGCGTGATGGCGCAGCCGTCCCGCCAGCAATCCGGTGACATAAGCCACGGCATGAAACATGATAAAACTGAATAAATAGCGGACGTCCGAAACCGTGAAATGCAGCACCGGCGGGATAAATAGCACATCAAAACAGATGGAAGCCACCAACGCCCCCAATAATGCCGTATAACGCCCCCACAGAATCCCCGATATCATCACCGGCAACAAAAAACCCAAGGCGATGTTGACCAAGCCGAAAGTCGGCTCCACCAGCTTCCCGATGCCGGCGATCGCTACCACCATGGCCACGGTGACGATGGCGGGTAACAGTCTGATCTTGGACGGTTCCCGGCGCGGCGTGAAACGGACGGGCGCATGCTTGGCCGGTTCCGAGATGATGTGAACGCTCAGGCCCTCGCTTTGGCGCAATATTTTGCTGAATACCGAGCCGCGGAAGAACTGGCGGATATTGGACAAAGCGGGTTTGCCGATCAGCAGATGGGTAACGTTGCGCCGCCGGGCGAGCCGGACGACCTCGGCGGCGACGTCATCCCCGACGATGGTGACGAGCTCGGCGCCCAATTCTTCGGCGAGACGCAGATTGTGCGCCAAAGCGAGCTTTTCTTTTTCCCCGGCCACTTCGTTGCGGGGCAGTTCCACGTAAGCCGCGATCCAGGGCGACTTTAAACTGGCCGCCAAACGGTACGCCGCCCGGATCAGTTGCGCGGAGAGGGGACTCTCACTGACGCAGGCCATGACCCGCTCGGCGGCGGGCCATGGCCCGGGGATGCCGTGGGCGCGCATGTAGGTTTCCAGGTCGGTATCGATGTGCTGGGTCGTATAGCGGAGCGCCAGTTCGCGCAAGGCCGTCAGATTGCCGGGGCGGAAGAATTTCTGCGCCGCTTCCTGGGCCTGGTCCGGCACATAGACTTTCCCCTCGGCCAGCCGTTGCCGAAGCGCTTCCGGGGAGATATCCACCAGTTTGATCTCGGCCCCCTGGAGCGCCCGGTCCGGAACGGTCTCGCGCATGACGACCCCGGTGATCCGGGCGACCACATCGTTCAAGCTTTCGATATGTTGAATATTTAAGGTCGTATAGACATCGATTCCGGCCGCCAAGAGTTCCTCAACGTCCTGATAACGGCGGGTATGGAGGGAACCGGGAATATTGGTATGGGCCAACTCATCCACCAGTACGATCTGGGGATGGCGGCGCAGCAGCTCGTTGAGATCCATCTCGGGGAAGCTGCGGCCCTGATACTCGATGGAACGCGGCGGGACCGCCGGGATCCCGTGG
This sequence comes from Bacillota bacterium, assembly GCA_023400055.1. Classification (GTDB taxonomy): domain Bacteria; phylum Bacillota; class UBA4882; order UBA8346; family UBA8346; genus Hydrogenispora. Next base: position 515,362 of record JAEXFN010000018.1, on the reverse strand, counting down.
ACCAGGGCCTCGGTGTCGGCGCGGCCGTGGGTTTCCACCCAGCCGATCAACAGCCGGAAACCTTCCAGTAAACGTTCTTTGGCCGCCGACAGCATCGCATAGGTCTTGCCGGCCCCGGCGAACGCGCCGAGGAATACCGTCAGTTTGCCCCGCTCCGACTGGCAGACCTTGGCCAGTATCGCGTCGGGATCGGCCCGCGGCTCGGTTGGAACCATGATCCATCAACCCCCGTTTTGCAGTGAATCCAATGCCAGATTGACCCGGAGCACATTAATCCGGGGAGCGCCAAACAAGCCGAGCAACGGATATTCGGTGTTTTGCCGGACCAATCGGCGGACCGACTCGACCGTCAGCTTGCGGGCCTCGGCTATTCGCGGCACTTGTAACAAAGCCCCTTCCGGAGAAATATGGGGATCCAAGCCGCTCGCCGAGGCGGTCACCAGATCGCTCGGTATGGCCCGACCGGCCGGCAAACCATTTTCTTTACGAACCGCAGCGGCGTTTCCGGCAACCGCCTTGATGAGCTTGCGGTTGGTCGGCCCCAGGTTGGAACCGCCGGAAGCCGTGCCGTCATAGTTTGCGGCGGAAGGCCGGCCGTGAAAGTATTGCGGTGCCCGGAAGTCTTGCCCGATCAGAGCGGACCCGATCACTTTGCCATGATTCCGGACGAGCGAGCCGTTGGCCTGATTGGGAAAGCAAAGCTGCGCCAAGCCGATTACCACCAGTGGATAAAGGACTCCGGTCAAGAGGGTCATGGCGCATAAAAGCAGGAATGCCCGTAAAAAAATCTTCCACATGATCTGACACTTTCCCTTCTATATATGTCGCAATAAAATTTTCATTGGTTTAAATATTATCGCAACCGGATTTGCTTCAAGCGATCGCCGCAGCGGTGAATCTAAAGCAGGTTGATGAGCCAATCAATCAATTTAATGCCGATAAAGGGGACGATCAACCCGCCCAAGCCATAGATCAACATGTTCCTGCGCAATAGCTGGTTGGCGCCGAGCGGACGATAGGCGACGCCTTTCAAGGCCAAGGGGACCAGCGCGATGATGATCAAGGCGTTGAAGATCACGGCCGCCAGGATCGCGCTCTGGGAATTGGCGAGCCCCATGATATTCAGTTGGTTGAGCACCGGGTAGGTGCTGGCGAACATCGCCGGGATGATCGCAAAATACTTGGCGACATCATTGGCGATGCTGAAGGTGGTCAGCGAGCCCCTGGTCATCAACAGCTGTTTGCCGATGCCGACCACCTCGATCAGCTTGGTGGGGTTGCTGTCGAGATCCACCATGTTGCCCGCTTCCTTGGCGGCCTGGGTCCCGCTGTTCATCGCCACGCCCACGTCCGCCTGGGCCAGGGCCGGCGCGTCGTTGGTCCCGTCGCCGGTCATAGCGACCAGATGCCCCTGGGTCTGATATTCCCGGATCCGTTTCAGTTTGGTTTCGGGAGTCGCCTCCGCCATGAAGTCGTCCACGCCGGCTTCGGCGGCGATGGCCGCCGCCGTCAGCGGATTGTCGCCGGTGATCATCACCGTCTTGATTCCCATGCGCCGCAGTTCGGCGAAGCGTTCCTTCATGCCGCCCTTGACCACGTCCTTAAGGTAGATCACTCCCAAAGCCTGGCGGCCTTCGGCGACCACCAAAGGGGTCCCGCCTTCCCGGGCGATCCGGTCGGCGTTTTTTTGGACTTCGGGCGAAACGGCTCCGCCCTGGTTTTTCACATAAGCGGTGATGGCGTCGACCGCGCCTTTGCGGATCGCGCGCTGCTCCAGATCCACGCCGCTCATCCGGGTCTGGGCGCTGAACGGCACGAACACTGCGCCAAGTTTGGTCAGATCGCGCTGCCGGATGTTATATTGCTCTTTGGCGAGGATGACGATGCTCCGGCCTTCCGGGGTCTCATCCGACAAGGATGAAAGCTGGGCGGCGTCCGCCAATTGCGCAGCGGTAACGCCGGGGGCGGGCCAGAATTCGGTGGCCATCCGGTTGCCCAGGGTAATGGTCCCCGTCTTATCCAGGAGCAGCACGTCGACATCGCCGGCCGCCTCCGCGGCGCGACCCGAAAGCGCAATCACATTCCGTTTCAATAACCGGTCCATGCCGGCAATGCCGATGGCGCTCAGGAGCCCGCCGATGGTCGTGGGGATCAAGCATACCAACAAAGCGGCCAGGACGGTCACGGAAAGGGTCGTTCCCGAATAGATCGCCAGGGGTTCCAGCGTCACCACGGCCAGCAAAAAGACGATCGTCAGGGCAATCAACAGAATGGTGAGGGCGATCTCGTTGGGCGTTTTTTGGCGTTTGGCGCCTTCGACCAGATGGATCATGCGGTCCAAGAAGGTCTCGCCGGGGTTGGCGGAGATCCGTACTTTGATCCAGTCCGACAGGACCCGGGTGCCTCCCGTCACCGAGCTGCGGTCGCCACCCGCCTCCCGGATGACCGGCGCCGATTCGCCGGTAATGGCGCTCTCGTCGACAGAGGCGATGCCCTCAATCACTTCGCCGTCGCCGGGGATGATGTCGCTCGGCTCCACCAGGACCCGATCGTCTTTTCGCAGTTCCGCGGCAGGGGTGGGGACAGTCTTATTGCCTTCGAGTTTCTTGGCCACGGTTTCGCTCCGCGTCCGCCGTAGCGCCGCGGCCTGCGCTTTGCCGCGGCCTTCGGCCAAGGCTTCGGCGAAATTCGAAAACAGTACCGTCACCCAAAGCCAGAAGGCAATTTGGACATTGAACCCCAGTGCCGCCGCATGACGGACGGCCAAATTTCGCAGAATCGCCAGGGTCAGCATCGTCGCCAGCACTTCTACGACGAACATGACCGGATTTCTCCAGAGGGTCCCGGGATTGAGCTTGATAAAAGATTCCCGGACGGCTTGCCAGATCATCGCACCGCTGATGCGTTGCGCGTTCTTTTTGTCGTTGGACATTACGGTTCCTCCATTCTGAAAGCTTTACACGAACTTGGCTGTCGAAGGCCGGAATAAAGGCCTTAAAAGGTTTTCCCGGTGCTCATCAGCAAATGTTCGATGACCGGCCCAAGCGCCAGGGCTGGAAAGAAGGTCAGCGCGCCGACGATTAAGATGGTTCCGATTAAAACCCCGACAAAGAGAATGCCGCGCGTTTGAAAGGTTCCCGGCCCCACCGGGATCAGTTTCTTCCCGGCTATGGATCCGGCGATGGCCAGAACCGGCAGGATGACTCCGAAACGGCCGATGAACATCGCCAGGGCGAGCAGCAAATTGTAAAACGCCGTGTTGGCATTCAGCCCTGCGAAAGCGCTGCCGTTATTTCCCGACGCCGAAGAGAAGGCATACAGGATCTGGCTTAAGCCGTGGGGACCGGGATTGGTCACTGACGCCAGGCCGGCGGGGGTTATCGCCGCGATGGCGCTGCCGATGAGGATCAGCGCGGACGGGATGACGATGCCCAGCACCGCCATTTTGATTTCAGCGCTCTCGATCTTTTTGCCGAGGTATTCCGGAGTTCTCCCCACCATCAAGCCGACAATAAAGACGGCCAGGATGACAAAGATCAATATCGAGTAAAGCCCGGCGCCCACACCGCCAAAGACGATTTCGCCCAGCATGATTTGGAACAAGGGAATCAAGCCACCCAGCGGCGTGAAACTGTCGTGCATCGAATTGACGGCTCCGCATGAGGTCGCACTGGTGGCGGTGGCGAATAGCACCGAATTGCCGATGCCGAAGCGGACTTCCTTGCCTTCCAGCGCGGTTGGCTCACGGACGCCCAGGGCCGCGATTCGTGGATTGCCCGCCGTTTCGCTGGAGAAGCCGACGCCCAGACCGACCAGGAAGAGCAGCAGCATCGCTCCCAGGATCACCAGGCCTTGATGGCGGTCGCCGACCATTCGGCCAAAGGTGAAAGTCAACGCGGCCGGGATCACCAGCAAAGCGATGATCTCCAGTAGGTTGGTCAGAGGAGAAGGATTCTCGAAAGGATGGGCCGAGTTGGCGTTGAAGAAACCGCCGCCGTTGGTCCCCAGTTCCTTGATGGCTTCCTGGGAAGCGACCGGTCCCATGGCGAGCGTCTGGGTTTTCCCTTCCAGAGTTTGAACTACTGTATAATGGTTAAAATTTTGGATCACTCCTTGCGAGGCCAGGGCTAAGGCCAGGACCAAGGAGAGCGGGAGTAAGATCCAAACCACCGAACGGGTCAGATCGACCCAGAAGTTGCCGATCTGGCGGGTGGTTTTGCGGGTGAACCCCCGGATGAGGGCGATGACCACCGCGAGCCCGGTGGCGGCGGAGACGAAGTTTTGGACCGTCATGCCGACCATCTGGGTCAAATAACTGAGGGTGCTTTCCCCGGAGTATGCCTGCCAGTTGGTGTTGGTCATGAAACTAACCGCCGTGTTTAACGCCAATGCGTTGGGAACCGCGCCGAAATGTTGCGGATTGAGGGGCAACACTCCCTGGAGCCGTTGCAGAATAAACAGCGCGATGACGCCCAAAAGGTTGAAAGCCAGAAGCGATGCGGCGTAGTGCTTCCAGTCCATTTCCTGCGCCGGGTCGATGCCGCCGATCCGGTAAAGCAGCCGCTCAACCGGCTTGGCGAGCGGGTCCAGCCAGGTGCGGCCGCCTTGGAAGACCCGGGCGATATACAGGCCCAGCGGCCATGCCAGGCCGATCATGATTGCTAAAGTCAAGCCCATTTGGATGATATCCGCGACCATCATAACTCCTCCGCCTTTACTAAAGCATAGACAAGGTATATCAATAAAAACACCGAAACAACGGCGCCGACGATTAAGTCCACCTTTGAACACCTCTTCCTTTTATCTTATCCAAGCTTCCACTGGTGCCGATATTATTCAATATCTCCTGATGAATCCAATCTTATAATCGTTTTTGATTTAGCGGTTGACGTGTTGAGCGATTAGACATGGCTGTCATAATACAATTTGATTACCAATATGATGACGGCAAAAATAGTAAACAGCCCTATCCTGTAAATGAACTCATGAATGGCCCTCATCCCCTTGTGAAAATTTGTTGATGCCGGCACGGGCGCGACCTTTGGGAATCAAACGTTGTTTTAATTATAGAGCGGCTCGAGGTCAGAATGGGGTTAAGATCCGGCGGGGAACCGTAAAGAAAGTATAAAGATGGGGAAATAAAAGTCCCGCTTGCTTTCATTTAAATAAGGGCTTTCGAGCTGTTTTGAGCTTTTTTAGTCACATAAACTAAACAGCCTATACAAACCTAAAGAGAAATCTTGACGGAGGTGGTTCGGTATAGTAAGATATTCGTACGGACGTCCGAATTTGAATGAGGAATTTTGATGAGTAATAAAGAAGAAAAAGGGAACCAATCGCAAAAGATCCTCGATGCCGCCTTTCGCTGCATCTCTGCCAAAGGGTATGCCAATGTTTCATTGCGGGATGTCGCTGAAGAAGCCGGCGTGGTATTGAGTCAATTAAACTACTATTATAAAAATAAAGAAGGCTTATTCAGCGAGGTGATCAAGGCCTTAAAGCAAGAATACTTGGCAAGTATTGAACGTAATTTAAAAGAGGGTATTACCGTAAAAGAAAAGGTTGCGTTTTTAATAGAATTCAGTCAAAAGATATTCCTTGAAAAAACCGAACTAAGCCGGATGTTATTTGACTTTCTCAGCATGGCGGTTTGGTGTGAGCCTTATCGGGAACAGTTGCAGGCGATTTTTGACGAACTCGCCGAACTCCTGGGGAAATATGTATCCAATGAAATTTCAGCAAATGCAAAATTAAACCAGTTTTCTGTAAAAGAAATCAGCAGGATGCTGCTGGCGGCAATTTTCGGCATTGGAATGCAGTATGTTATCGAGCCTGAAAATAAAGATATTTTTAAATCCTTAAATATGATCAATGTTTTGATTGAATCATAACCATTGGACTTCATTTTGAAAGAGGGGATTGCTCGATGAATTAATACGGACGTCCGACTACTGACTCCAATCAATTCGCTCGATCATATTTCTAAATCATAAGATGATTATCGATTGATGCCTAGTCTTCTGTCTTTCCGATAGATGACTAAAATTTAGTACATAATAATACGGACGTCCGAACTTAACCGATTGAGTTTAGCTAAATTACTTATGGCAAATGACAAACAGTCCGGGGTTCACCAGAGAAAGGAGCTGGATTATGCACAGAAATACCATTTTATACAGCGGTTTAAGCTTAATTGGGGTCATCGCTGTCCTGATGATAATTAGCAGTATTATATGGGGTGGTAAATCAAGACAAGAACCGATTGTTCAAGATGTATCCTTGGTGCGTTCGGTAATTGTGAAGTCAGTCGCGATTCCCGAACAATTCAGTTATTCCGGGAGAGTACGGGGGCGTTATGAGAGTCAGTTGGCTTTTCAGGTTAACGGCAAGATCATCCAACGGAACGTGGAGTTGGGCAGCGTTGTTAAAAGCGGCCAGATCTTGATGCAGGTCGATCCGGTCGATATCCAGCAAGGAGTGAACGGTGCCAGCGCCCAAATGGCCTCGGCCGAGTCCCAGTTTCAACTGGCCAAGGACAATTTGGACCGTTTCCAGAAACTGTACGCCGATCGCCTGATCAGTAAGGCCGAATTTGATACATATCGCAATGCCTATGAAATAGCCGCCGCCGGGTTGAATCAGGCGCGGACCCAATACGCCGACGCTACCAACCGATACAACTATTGTTTTTTGCGGGCCAATGCCCCCGGCGTTATCGCCGCCGTCAATGCGGAGGTGGGACAGGTGATCGGAGCCGGCCAGCCAGTGGTCACTTTGGTACGCGACGGCGACCAGGAAATCGAAATCAATATCCCGGAAAACCGGCTGGAGGAGATCCGTAACGCCAAACAACTCGCGGTTACATTTTGGGCTCTCCCCAAGCGAAAGATAACCGGCAAAGTACGGGAAGTGGCGCCAATGGCCGATCCGATCTCGGGCACATATAGCGTGCGCGTCAGTTTGCTTAATCCTCCGCCAGCGCTAAAGCTGGGAATGACCGCCACGGTGACGCTGGCCGATGCCGAGCCGGCCCAAACGGTGCTTATTCCGTTGACTGCGATTATCCAGACGGGAAAGCTGCCCGCCGTATGGCTAGTGAGGGATGGCCGGGTTCATTTGCGGATGATCCGGATCGGCTCGTTCGGGGATAACCAAGTCCGGGTCTTGGCGGGTCTGGCCGAGGGAGAGCGGGTAATTACCGCTGGCGTTCATACGTTGCGGGAGGGCCAAAGAGTCCGGGTGGGAGATGAAGTCCAATGAACCGATTCAATCTGACCGAATGGACACTCAACCACAAACAACTGGTTTATTTTGCGATCATTTTATTATTTTTAGCGGGCGCATTTTCCTACCAGAATCTCGGCCGGATGGAAGATCCCGATTTCGCGTTCAAACAGATGATCGTCTCGGTAGCCTGGCCGGGAGCCAGCGCCCGTCAGATCGAGGAACAGGTCACCGACAAAATCGAACAGAAGCTCCAGGATACGCCGGGGCTCGATTATTTGAAAAGCTATTCCCGACCCGGGCAGTCGGTCATTTTTGTGTCCTTAAAAAATTCCGTGCCCCAGAAAGAGGCCCGGCAAACCTGGTTTGAAGTGCGCAATATGGTGGGCGACATCAAATCCACCCTACCGGCGGGAGTGGTCGGCCCAACTTTTAACGACCGGTTTGATGATGTGTTCGGTTCGATTTACACCATCACCGCCGACGGTTTCAGCTACGAGGAGCTGCGGGAACAGGCGGAACGGATCCGCCGGATCTTGCTGGGCGTCCAAGGCGTCAAAAAGATCGAGCTGCTGGGCGTGCAACCGGAGCAGATCTATGTCGAGCTGGAGAGCAGCAAACTGGCGCAACTGGGGATCGACCCCAATCAGCTTATGGCGCTGATTCAAACCCAAAACGCCATGACTCCGTCGGGCATGGTCGCGACAAAATCGGACGATATCTACCTGCGAGTCTCCGGGATGTTCGATGACCTCGCGAGCATCCGCAATTTGCCGATCCCCGCCGCGAGCGGTACTTTCCGGCTGGGCGATATCGCCACGGTGAAACGGAGCTATGCCGATCCCCCGGAACCCAAGCTGTTTTATAACGGCCGGCCGGCCATTGGAATCGCCTTATCCATGGAAAAGGGCGGCAATATTCTTAGCTTGGGCCGGGATTTGCAGCGGGAAACCGCCAAAATCAGGAAAGACCTGCCGTTGGGGCTGGAATTGACCCAAGTGGCCAATCAACCCGAGGTAGTCAAGGAGTCCATCAACGAATTCATCGTCACGCTGGTCCTGGCGATCGTCATTGTGCTGGGGGTCTGTTTCCTGAGCCTGGGAGTGCGCACCGGGATCGTGGTGGCCCTGGGCATCCCGTTGGTCATTTGCGGGGTGTTTACCGGCATGAAAATGGCGGGCATCGATCTGCAACGGGTCTCGCTGGGGGCGTTGATTATCGCCTTGAGCCTGTTGGTGGACGACGCCATCATCGCGGTGGAGATGATGACCGTCAAGCTGGAACAGGGCTGGGAGCGGGCGCCGGCGGCATGCTTTGCCTATCGTTCGACCGCCGCGCCCCGCCTGACCGGAGCCTTGATTACCTGCGCCGGATTCATTCCCATCGGCTTGTCGGTCGGCTCAGCCTCGGAGTATGTCGGTTCAGTCTTCTGGGTAGTGTTGATGGCCTTGCTGATATCGTGGGTAGTGGCGAGTACGGCGACGCCTTTATTGGGTTACGGTCTCATCAAGGTCGAACCGGAGCTGGCGGAGCGTCGGCGCGATCTCTACGACACCCGGTTTTACCGCTGCTTTCGCCGCCTGCTGATCGGGTGCCTGGAGCACCGGAAAACCGTGTTGGGCTGGACGGTGGCTGCTTTTGTCGCTTCGCTCCTGCTCATGCCGCTGATCAAGCAAGAATTTTTTCCGGCTTCGGCCCGTCCCGAATTGATAGTGGACCTGAAATTGCCGGAGGGAGCCTCGCTGCGGGCCACCGAGGCGGTCGCCGAGCGATTTGCCAGGCGCCTCAAGGGAAATCCGGAGATCGTCAATTATACCTATTACGTGGGAGAAGGGGCGCCCCGGTTCATATTTACCGCCGATCCGACGCTGCCGAGTCCGGATATCGCCCAGTTCATTATCTTGACCAAGGGGCTGGCAGCCCGCAATCAGTTGAGTGAGAAATTAAACCGGTTGCTCCGCGAGGAATTCCCGGAGGTGCGCGGCCATTTGCGCGTCATCCAGCTGGGGCCGCCGTCCCCTTATCCGGTGGTCTTGCGGGTGACCGGTTACGACCATGACCGAGTGCGCGATATCGCGGAACGGGCCCGCGCGATCATGGCGGCCGATCCGCAGCTGCGCGATATCAACCTGGATTGGGACGAAAAGAGCAAAATCTTGCATTTGGAGATCGATCAGGATAAAGCGCGGCGGTTGGGAATCGACAGCCAGCGCTTGGCCATCGCCCTGCAGGCGCAACTATCCGGGATACCGGTGACCGAATTCCGCCAGCAAGACAAGACCGTCCAAGTCGTTTTCCGGCTGGACGAACGGAACCGCGGCAATCTGTCCCAAATCAAGGATCTGAACATTCCGGTGGGGGGCGGCCGGTTTGTGCCGCTCGACCAGATCGCCCGGATCCGTTACGCTGCCGAAGAGGGTTTGGTCTGGCGGCGCGATTTGAAACCGACGATTACCATTGCGGCGGATACCGTCCCGGGAATCACCGGCGACGCGGCCACCAAGCGGGCCTATGCGGCGCTGCAAAGACTGCGCCAGAGTCTGCCGCCGGGTTACCGCATCGATATCGGGGGAGCGGTGGAACTGATGAATGAGGCCATCGGCTTGTTGCTGGAGCCGGTTCCCCTGATGCTGATCGTCATGGTCGTATTGCTGATGCTGCAGCTGCAAAATAGCTCGAAGATGGCATTAACGCTGCTTACTGCGCCATTGGGCCTGATCGGCGTGGTGGCGTCGTTGCTGCTGACCGGGCGGCCGATGGGGTTCGTGGTGATCATGGGGATGTTGGCGCTATCGGGAATCATCATCCGCAATTCGGTCATTCTGATCGACCAGATCGAACAACAGCTGAAGGCCGGGGAAGCGGTCTGGGATGCCATCATCAACGCCACGGTGTTAAGGTGCCGTCCCATTATGCTGACGGCGGCCGCGGCCATCCTGGGCATGATTCCCCTGACGACCAGCGTGTTCTGGGGGCCGATGGCGGTGGCGATCGCCGGGGGGCTGCTGGTGGCCACCGTCCTGACCCTGCTGGTTTTCCCGACGATGTACGCGGCCTGGTACCAGGTGCAGCCGCAACGGGCGGCCGGGCCTTCCGAAACGTTAAGCCGGTAAGCCGTTTCCGGGCGCCGGACGATGATGGGGGTTAAGCCATGACTCGGGCGACTGGAAGCGCGAAATTATTTTAGCGAGGTGTTCATTATGGAAAAGAAGCGGATGGCCTGTGCCGCAGTGCTCATTGCGGCGCTGGCGGTGGGCGATATGGCGGCGGCGGCCGGGAGCGGATTGAGTCGCGACGAGAGCATCCGGCTGGCATTGGAAAACAACCAGACGGTCAAGATCGCTGAGAAAGACCGCGCTGCGGCGGCCGGCCGTTTACGGGAGTTGCGCGCCGGGAAGCTGCCGCTGGTCAATCTGACCCATTCCGACAGCCGGCTGAAGCCGAATCCCTCGGAACCGGCCTATCAGTTGCTGGGGGTCGATCCCCCCGTCACCAATTACGACGACAACAAGCTGGCGGTTTCGCTTCCTTTGTATACCGGCGGGCAACTGGAGGGGTACATTGCCCAGGCGGAACTGGGACTGAAGATCGCCGACCTCAACCTGACCCGGGCCGAACAGCAGGTAAAGCTGGAGGCCACGCTCGCCTATTACGGCGTTTTACAGGCCAAAAGTCTCGTGCAGTTGAACGCCGAGACCGTGGAGCGCTTGACGGCTCATCTTCGAAATGTGCAGGCGCGTTTCAAGGCGGAATTGATTACTGAAAACGAGGTGCTGCGTTCGGAGGTAGAATTGGCCGATGCCCAGCAAAACTTGATCAAAGCGCGCAACGGTTACGGACTGGCTGCGGCCGAGCTGAACTTCGTCATGGGGGTGCCGCTGGCCACGGAGTTTGCGGTTCAGGAAGATTTATCCTATGTTGCCTTCAACCAGAGCCTCGAGGCCTGCCTCGCCCAGGCGCTGCAAAACCGTCCCGAGGTCGCCCAAGGCGATATCCAATACGAGATCGCCCGGACCGGGGTGGCGGTGGCGCAAGGCGGGTATTGGCCGACGGTCTCCTTTGTCGGGGCAGTCGACCGGAACGATGCCGATTTCCCGGGCAATGACAATCATAACTGGTCGCTGAGCCTGATCGCCAGTTGGGATCTTTATGACAGCGGCCGGACCAAGTCGCGGGTCGATCAAGCCGAAGCCCTGCGCGAGAAGGCCAGAGAGGCTTCGATGCAGGCCCGGGAGGCCATTCAATTGGAAGTCCGGCAGGCCTATTTGAACCGGAACGAGGCGGAACAGCGGATTCATGCTAGCGAGCTGGTCTTGGATAAGGCCAATGAAGATTTCCGTCTGGTTCAGGCGCGCTATAACGCGGGGCTGGGCACCAATCTCGATGTGATCGATGCCCAGCTGGCGTTGACCATGGCCAAGACCAATCACATCAACGCCTGGTACGATTACGACATCAGCCTGGCCAAACTGCAAAAGGCCATTGGAAGGTAGGGAATCGGACATGAGGAGCCTATCCGTAAAATGCGTTGTGCCGGATGAAGTCGACCGTGTTAAGCTGATTGACAAGTTGGGAACGAGAAAGAGCCTTATCACCAGCCGTAACGATGTCGGGCGGAGCGTTTCGTTTCAGCCCGGATCATTCATGGAACTCACTTATCCACAAAAGATCGATCTTTTGTGGATAAAGATCTTCCTTATGTGAATAAAGATCGATCTTTTGTTAATAAAGATCTGTCTGCGATGATTCCAGATCGATCTTTTGTGAATAAAGATCGATCTTTTGTGAATTAAGATCTAACTTTTGTGGATAAAGATCTTCCGATTATTAAGTTTGCTCAGCAAAGACGCAAGTCGGTTTTCAATGGAGAGCGGTTTGATCGGTTTAAAATGTAAGCGAAAGTTCTTGGGGTATGCTGGTTTAAGTTCTTGGGCCTAAAACAAGGATTCCGCCTGCGGGCGGGCAGGGGTTTAGCGGCAAACCCCTTGCAACCCCGCCGCTAAGGGGACGCTGCTTCCCCTTAGAACCCCTCCAATGTCCGGTTCATCCGTGAACCGGCAAGGTAAATGGACAATGAATTGGCCGCCGGCCTCCCTTGCCGGCGTCTTCCATAGGATGGTTCCCGGCCGACGGCGGTGCTTTCATCCGGGTAGCAACGCCGCGCAGCCGCCCTCCCTGGCGGCTGTATAAATGCTAAAAATATATAGACTTCTCTTGGTTTTGTTTTTTTAGGCTAGATTATCTACCCAAGCGGTCTACAGGGAGGTAGACCGGCACGGCATTGCGAATGGAGCGCATGCCGTTGCCCAACGGAAATTACTTTCAAAAAGAGATGCGATTGGCAGAATCGATTCTTTACTAGCATTCGGTGCGTTTAGTAAAGTCAAATGCCAGGTCAAGGGCCGGCATGAGGCCCTGCGGCGGGGTAGGTCCACGGTGTTGGGGTTGGCCGTTCAACCTCTGGACATTTCGCACAGGATTAAGCTGGATGGGCAAAGCTTTCTCCTAAGATACAATAGACACAACTTTCAGTCGCTCAACATCGTTTTAACCGTAGGTCTTGTAAAAATGGGATCTTTGATAAATTGGACAATGCCAAGCATTAAGCAAGTTAATATAAACTTGATAAACGCTTGGCAAGGCTGCTGTCCCTGGAGTTTAGGATGTGCCAAGGCGGCTACCATAAGGGCAGCCGCCTTGGGTATTGATATTTAGGAGGAGCTATTGGTAGTTATTGGCCTTGGTTAAGCTGGGCGCGAATCCCTTGTTCCAGGGTGGGACGGGAGGCATAGACCAAAACGTCGGCCCGCCGATTATAGCGCCAGGCCGCTTCGGAATGGCCCTTGCGGATGGGATATTTCTCCCCGTAAGCATACGTCACGATCCGTTCGGGGGCGATGCCTCCTTTGATCAGGTAGTGCCGGATGGTCGCCGCGCGGCGGGCCGACAATTTCAAGTTGTAGTCTTCGGTTCCCCGCTCATCGGCGTTGCCGCCGACCAAGATGTACAGGTCGGGGTTTTCCTTAAGCAGCGCGATATTTGCTTCCAGGTTGGGCCTTTGGTCCAGCCGGAGCATTGCATCGTCAAAATTAAAATAAATCGGTTTCAACCGAGCGTTCAAGTCGCTGAGGCTGGGCTTGTTCTCATTCTCAGCCGGAACAGCTGCAGCTTCCGGAGCCGATTGCGGATTGGCCGCCGCGCTCGGTGCGGCGGAGACCGCTGCTTGAGGTTCTTGAGGAGCGGGTCCCGGCTCGATGGTGGGGAAAGTCACGCTCTCGGGCTCTGGAGCCGCAGTAGGAGTCGGCTTCGGAGCCGCCGCCGGTGTAGCTGCTGGAGTAGCTACCGGTGTGGCCGCCGGAGCAAGATCCTGATTGGCTGGTGCGGGGGCAGGAGCGGGTTCCGGAGTGGCTACCGGAGCTGGCGCCGGAGTGGCTGCCGGAATAACCGGAGCAACGGGCGTTTCAACCGGGGGTGCCGGTTCGGGGACATTGACCCGCTCTTCCGAAATTGCCGGCTCTGGCACGAGCGCTGGTTCCAGAACGGGCTGGGGAGCCCCGTTTTCGGTGACTTCGAAACCGCCGCTCAGTACCGCCGATTTTCCGTCGTCATTCGCCACCACCAAGTCGTAGACGGCCGGAGTATCCTGAGTCAGATCGATTTCGCACTGGATGTGGGTATCGGATAGAACTTTGACATCCTGGGCCTGGATGGGCGCCAGACCTTCCTTAGCCAGTTGGACCTGGGCGCCGGCCCGGAACCCCGTACCGAAAATATTCAAACTTACCGTGGCTTGGGGCAATCCGGTCCGGGGCTGAACGGTCGCCAGCGTCGGAGCGGGGTATTCGATAGTAAAGCCGTTTTCGAGCAGGCCGGTTTTGGCCCGTTTGGTGAATTTTTTAAAATTGGAAACCACCACGTTCCAAGCGCCGGTCGATTTGCCGGTCAGATCGAACAGGCAATCGATCTGCGTTTTGGAAACGACCTGGACATTGTAGGCGGGAATATCGGGCTGGCCGGGCTTGGTCAACTTCACCGTGGCCGACTTGTCAAATTTAGCGCCGGTTATCGAAACCCGGACCAAGCTATTGTTGATTCCGCCGGCCGGTGTGATCGTGGTCACTTTGGGAGTCGCGGGCCCTAAAAGGGCGATGATCAGTCCGATGATCGCGACAATTGCGGCATCTTTCATGGCTGTCATTCCTTTCTAAAAAATTTTGAGAAGATCTCCGACCGACGGCAACACCTCCTTGGCGGAATGGCTCGAGGCGGATTGAGGGATCAGCGTTGCTTGGCTTGGCTCAGTCTTGCTTCAGATAGGTTTCCACCAGCATTACGGCTCCGCCGACGGCGATGGTCTCGTCGCCGAAATATCCGCCTTTGCTGAAGACGACGCGATTTTTTTCCAAAAGGTTCAATTTTTTTACGGCAATGGCAACGGCCGTGGTGTAAAAGAGATCGGACTTGGCGATCAGCGGGCCGCTTAGGATGACCAAACCGGGATTGAGCAGTTGAATGTAATTGGCCAGGCCGATCCCGAAATAACAGGCGCCCCTGGTGATAATCTCCCGGGCCAGGTCATCGCCGCCGGTGGCGGCGTTACAGATGTCGGTGTAGCGGATTTGATCCCAGGGTTTAGCGATCGACGTGGAGCGTCCCAGCTTTAGCTCGGCCACAAACTTTTTGCGAATCGCGAAAATCGACGCATAACTTTGGACGCAGCCGAAATTGCCGCAATGGCACGGTTCGCCGTCGGCATCCACGATCATGTGGCCGAAGGTGTCCTCGGCGTTGTTGATGGTGCGGACGATGGCATTCCCGGCGGTGGCCCCAGTGCGGATGCCGCCGCTGCAATGAAAATAGGCGATATTCTGATACTGCCGGCCCTCGCCGAACAGGTTCTCCGCCAAGACCGCGCTGTTGGCGCCGGTATCGATCACGGTCGCTAACTCCAGCTCTTCTTCGAGCAGCTTTTTAATGGGCACATCCGTCCAGCCGGAAGCCAGGAAATTTTGCGGAGTGGTCATGATCCCCGCTTCGGGATCCAAAGGCCCGACCGTGCCCAATCCGATGCCCAAGATCCGCGAATGATCCAGCCGCAGCAGCTCCAGCAATATTCGAACGATGGCGCCGATTTGCCGGACGGTTTTTTCCGGGGTGCAGGTCTCGTCCATCTCGAATTGCCGCTTGTCCAGGACTTCCATTTTCAAGTTGGTAATCACGATCTGGGCATAGGGCCGCGAGATGTCGATGCCCACGGCATAATAACCGTTGCGGTTGACGTCATAGAGGACCGGCTTTCGGCCGCCGGTGGAAGCGCCGTTGCCGACTTCGACGATTAAGCTCAGGTCCAGGAGCGCGGCCATCGTCCGGTTCAGGACGCCGATGTTGGTGTTGAGAAACGCCAGGAGATTGTTCTTGGTCAGCGGGCCCTTCTTTTGGATCAGGCTGAAAATTTTTTTGGCATCGTGGTCCAGCGAACGAAAGGGGTTCATCCCAATGCTCCTACTCCTAATCTTTGGCAGATCCTTTTTAAGACCATTATAAATACTTTTATTCATTTTGTAAATAAGAATGATCGCCAATCGGTTCGCGTCACCGCCGGCATACTGATAGAACGCCCATTATTTAAGAAAAATAAGCGATAACAGGTATCGCAATCCAATTTTGGAATAGAATGAATCGAGGACTTAAATTCAAAATATAATAAAGTTGCACTTGGAAATGCTTCGCACCTCGCTGTCGTCGCCGCGAGACGAGCGCCCGGAACGATCCGTCGGGGCGATATCAACAGTCCGGTTCCCGGACGGAAGGAGAGCGATGGGGAAAGAAACGGCGTTGGAATCGATTCTAATCCTGTGCGTCACGGCTTGCCTGATCCCGTTGGTCGTCCATAAGCTGCGCGGCTTAAAGCTCCCCGTTCCGGTCGCGGAGATCGTGACCGGGATCGTGCTGGGGAAAAGCGGTTTGAATCTGATCCGGATGGCGCCCGGCATCGAGCTCTTGGCCTTGCTGGGCTTCGCCTATCTGATGTTTCTCAGCGGGTTGGAGCTGGATTTCGCTTTTTTCAAGCCGGCGGCGGGGCGGAATCTTTTTGAAAGCCCGCTGGGGAGCGGCTTGATCATTTTCGGATTCACGCTGGGGCTTTCGCTCATCTTCGCCAGCGCCCTGACCCGCTTCGGGATGATCGGCTCGCCCTGGTTGTTGACGCTGATTTTTTCAACCACCTCGCTGGGAGTGGTCGTCCCGGTCTTGAAGGACCGGGCGCTGGCGGGACGCCCCATCGGCCGGGCGATACTCCTGGCCGCCCTGGTCGCGGACTCGGCGACCATGCTGATGATCCCGGTGGTGCTGTTTTTGACAGCGGGCCGGCGGGATATTCAATTGATCGATCTGCTGTTGATGGTCGGATTCGGTTGCGGATACTATATGCTGACGCGGACGAAGACGAAGAGGCAGTTTGCCCAGCTGGTTTCGGATTATTCCCAGACCGTGGTGCGCGCGGCGTTCGCGCTGCTGCTGATCCTGGTGGCCCTGGCGGAGGCCGCCGGGATGGAGATCGTTCTCGGCGCGTTCCTGGCCGGAATTCTTTATGCGGTAGCCGTGGGAAGCCTCCGGGAGAAGATCCTGCCCAAGCTGGAAGCCGTCGGCTATGGATTCTTGATTCCGATTTTCTTCCTGACCGTGGGGGCCAAATTTGATTTGCAATTGACCCTCCGGCGGGAATCCCTGCTCTTGTTGCCGCTCCTCTTATATATCGTCTATGTCGTCAAACTGGTTCCGGCGCTGCTTTTGGTGCGGCGGCACGGCCTGCGGGAGGCGGTCGCGGCCGGGGTGCTGCTGTCATCGCGGCTGAGCCTGATCATCGCCCTTTCTTATCTGGCTTTGGCGGAAAAGTTGATCAATGAAACGATCCATAACGCGTTTATTCTGGTCGCCATGGTAACCTGTGTGGCCTCCCCGCTCCTTTTCGTCCGGTTCTTTCCGGCCGAGCCGGGCACCAGGCGTTCCCGGGCGTAACTTTTTGACGAATAAAAAGTTTTGCCTTTTTGAACTCCCAAAGCTTTTGTTTTGGAAGCGAGTCAACTTGAAAACCGCAGCTGAAAGAGGTAAAATAAAAAACGTTTGGGGGCGATCCGGGGTTAGCCGAAAAGCGTTGCGATAAATCCTGACCGAAGGGCAGGGTGAACACCAAAGCTCAGGGAAGCAAGGGATCCCGTTTTGGAAAGCCGCCGGGGAGCGTTGCGATTTCCCCGGATCGAAGGGTTTGATCATCGAAGCAAGGAAGGCATTGAAAGCGAAGTCATGAAAAAAACATTTCTCGAAGAAACCGTGTTGTTTATCAGCATTGTCAAATGGGCGGTGCTGGCCACCCTGGTCGGTCTGGTGGTCGGGATTGCCACCACTTTCTTCCTCAAGGCCCTGGGATGGAGCGCCGCCCTGGCCCAATCGCAGCGGTACTATTTTCTGCTGCTGCCCTTGGCGCTGTTTGCCAGCAGCCTGCTGGTGAAATATCTGGCCCCGGACGCCGAAGGACACGGCACGGAGAAGGTGATCGAGGCCGTCCACAAACGTTGGGGAAAGATCAACCTGATGGTGGTCCCGGTAAAATTGGTGGCCACCATCATTACTTTGGCGCTGGGCGGCTCGGCCGGCAAAGAAGGCCCCTGCGCGCAGATCGGCGCCGGAATGGCCTCGGCCATGGCCGATCTGCTGAAACTGACCAAGGAGGACCGGCGCAAACTGGTCATCTGCGGGATCAGCGCCGGTTTCGCGGCGGTCTTCGGCACGCCAATCGCCGGGGCTTTATTCGCGGTCGAGGTATTGGTATTGGGAAGGGTATTGCAGGAGATGCTGTTCCCCTCGATGGTGGCGGCGATTATAAGCTATCAGGTGGCCATCTCGTTTAAGATCACCTATTTTCATCAGCTCATCCGCTTGCCGCAATTCTCGCAAGTGCTATATTTCGAGGTTATCCTGGCCGGAATCTACTTCGGCCTGGTGGCCTTAATCCTGGTGGAAGTCCTCAAACTGGCCGAACGCCTCGCCAAGCGGCTGACGATCTGGAAGCCCTGGAAAGGGCTGATCGGCGGCGCGTTGCTGGTCGGGTTGGCGCTGGTGTTTTCCTCCCGCTATCTCGGGTTGGGCATGGACACCATCGAGGCCGCCTTAAGCGGGGATAGCGTTCCTTCCCTGGCGTTTTTGGCGAAGGTGCTCTTCACCTCGCTCACATTGAGCATGGGCGGGAGCGGCGGCATCCTGACCCCGGTCTTCTTTATCGGGACGACGGCCGGGAGCGCCTTCGCCCAACTGCTTCATTTGAACACGGCGGTTTTCGCGGCCATCGGAATGGTGGCGCTGCTGGCCGGGGCGGCCAATACGCCGATCGCCGCCTCGGTCATGGCCATCGAAATCTTCGGCCCGTCCATCGGCTCCTATGCGGCCGTCGCTTGCCTGATCAGTTATCTGGCCGCCGGACACCGCAGCGTCTATGGCAGTCAGATCCTGGGGGTCACCAAAAGCTCCTCCATCAATCTCCCCCTGATGAAGGAACTGGAGTCCCTCGAGGAGGTCGAGCTCCGGAATAAACCGGGGAAGATTTTATACCTCATCCGCAAATTATGGGCGGGGAAAAAAACCTCCTAGTTTGCCGGGCAAAAGAAATTCCCTTAAGTCCGTTCATCGGTGAGCGGAAGGAGAGCGCCGGCCCATTGACCAAATCGTTTGAGAATATTAAAGAGGCAACCGGATCAAAACGTGATCCGGTTTTTGTTATTTGAAAACCTGCTCGCGATGAACCGTTCCCGGCTTTTTATGGCCAATACCGGATGGGTTCACTGCCCTTTGAGCGTTGTTTTGGGGATAAGGGTTCGGGTTGGGGCGTTGCGCGAGCTCTTTTTGTTAATAAAAGAGCTCTTTTTGTGAATGAGTGAGCTCTTTCAGTCGTTCAACAAGCTCATTTTGTGGATAAGTGAGCTCATTTTGTTAATAAAATAGTTCTTTTTGTGAATAAGTGATCTCTTTCAGTCACTCAACGAGCTCATTTTGTGGATAAGTGAGCTCATTTTGTTAATAAAAGAGCTCTTTTTGTGAATAAGTGATCTATTTTTGTGGATAAACGGAATCGTCGAATGGGGTTAACAGTTTCGGCTGTGGATAAGTCAGGGAAGTCCCAGTTAAAACCGGAGCAAGCCGGGGGTCGGACTGCCGACCGGAGAATAGACTGGCCCGGTTCTTTCGCGAACCGGCCAATTTCGGGCCTTGAGTAACATGCCTTTGGGCCCATTCATATACTGACATTGAAATTAGCCCAAAGCAAAACTGTTCGGGGAGCCGGATAAGTTTGGCGTCGGCTAACTTCGCTATTAATTATCGAAGGGGTGTCTGGAATGAGTGTGGCCGAATTTGAATTAACCCGTCTGCCCATCGGCGGAATGGCGCAAGTGATAAATGTCGCTGCGGCAGGGGCGACCCGGAATCGCCTTTTGGATCTGGGTCTGGTGCCGACGACCATCGTGGAGGCGATCCGGAAAAGCCCGGCCGGGGATCCGGTGGCCTATAGGATCCGGGGCGCGATCATCGCCTTGCGCGCGGAGGAAAGCCGCCAAATCAGGGTCCGGGCCATGGATTAACGGAACATATCCGCGACCGGCAGAGTGAAGGCTCTGCGGCAGAATGAAGGAGGGAATGATGATGGGGCTCACCGCCCAATCCACCGGCGTATACGCTTTTCTGGAAGAACTCAATCAGTCCGCGCTTCAGGCCGATGCCCTGATCGCGCTGGCGGGCAATCCGAATACCGGCAAAAGCACGGTCTTCAACGGCTTGACCGGACTCAACCAACATACGGGCAATTGGCCCGGCAAGACCGTAATTTTAGCCAAAGGCAATTACCGGCACCGTAACCGGGATATCACACTGGTCGATCTGCCGGGAACCTACTCGCTGCTGGCCAACTCCAGCGACGAACAAGTGGCCCGGGACTTCATTTGTTTTGGGAATCCCGACGCCGTCGTGGTGGTCGCCGATGCCACTTGTATCGAGCGCAACCTGAACCTGGTTTTACAAGTCATGGAGGTCACTCCGCGAACCATCCTCTGCCTCAACCTCATCGATGAGGCCCAACGGAAAAATATCGCAATCGACTGCGCCAAGCTGGAACGGATCCTGGGCATTCCGGTAGTCCCGACCGCCGCCCGGGATAAGGTCGGACTGCCGGAATTGAAAGACGCCGTCCACCAAGTGGCCGTCGAAAAGCGGCCGCTTCGGCCGCGGCCCTTGACCTATCGCGAAAATATCGAGCAGGCCGTTGCCCAGCTCCAAAACGAGGTCGGACCGTTGCTGCGGGGGAAGTTCAGCAGCCGTTGGGCGGCCATGCGCCTGCTGGACGGAGATGCGGCGCTCATCGCCGCAATGCTGCATCATCTGCAAGCGGGTCAAGACCGGGAGCCATTGCGCGTCCGCTGCGGGGAGGCGGATGGTTGTGAATAATATCGAAGTCGATTTCGATCAGATCATGGTCAAGGCCCAAATCCTCCGCAATCAATTGGGCGCCGTCCGGGATCAGGTCGTGAAGGACATTTATCAGCAGGCCCAGGAGATCGCCGGGCAAGTCGTTGAGAGCCGGCAGGTCAAGAGCGATCTCGATCAAAAGATCGATAACATCGTTACCTCGAAAATCCTCGGCTTTCCGTTAATGATCGCTTTGCTGGGGCTGGTTTTCTGGTTGACCATCAGCGGGGCGAATGTCCCCTCGGAAATGATCGCCAATGTGCTTTTCGGGTTTCAGGACCACCTGACCGAGTTTTTCCGCTGGGCGGGCGCGCCGGCCTGGCTGCACGGCGTGCTGGTGCTGGGCATGTATCGCGGTTTGTCCTGGGTGGTATCGGTGATGTTGCCGCCGATGGCCATCTTCTTCCCGCTGTTCACCTTCCTCGAGGATCTGGGGTATCTGCCGCGGGTCGCTTTCAATCTCGACAAATTCTTCAAGAAAGCCGGCGCCCACGGGAAACAGGTGCTCACCATGTGCATGGGATTCGGCTGCAACGCGGCGGGGATCATCGCCTGCCGGATCATCGAATCGCCCCGGGAACGGATGATCGCCATTCTGACCAACAACTTCGTGCCGTGCAATGGCCGGTTCCCGACGCTGATTGCCATGGCGGCGGTGTTTATGGGGGCGTTCGTCAGCGGTTATAACAGCCTCGCCGCGTCGGCGCTGGTGGCCGGGGTGGTGGTGCTGGGGATTCTGGTTACCTTGTCGGTGTCGTGGCTTTTGTCCAAAACCTTGCTGAAAGGGGTGCCTTCCACTTTCACGCTGGAGCTCCCGCCCTACCGGATGCCCAAAGTCGGCTCGTTAATCATCCGCTCGGTGCTGGACCGCACGCTGTTCGTCCTGATGCGGGCGGTGGTCGTGGCGGCGCCGGCCGGCGCGGTCACCTGGATCCTGGCCAACATCCAGATCGGGAATCTCAGCATCCTCGGGCACCTGGCCGGCTGGCTCCAGGGTTTCGGGCACCTGATCGGCCTGGATGGCTTCATTATCCTGGCGTTCATCCTGGGCTTGCCGGCCAACGAGATCGTGGTGCCCATTCTGATCATGAGCTATCTGTCGCAAGGATCGATGATCGAGCTGGATAGCATCGAGGCGCTGCGGCAACTGTTGATCAACAACGGCTGGACCTGGTTGACCGCTTTAAATATGATCCTCTTTTCGCTATTGCATTTTCCCTGCGCGACAACCTTGTTAACCATTCGCAAGGAGACTCAAAGTGCCAAATGGACGTTGCTGGCCGCGTTGATTCCCACCGGCGTGGCGGTATTGGTCTGCTTCCTGATTGCCCAGATCGCGCGGGTGTTGGGACTGGTTTAGGTGATCATTCGAGGCGAGTCGGCGGATCCGGAATAACCGAGCGGACGATTTCGCGGTGAACCTCTGAGTCAGTAGAACCGGCTCCGGATTCTGTCCGAAGCCGATTCTACCCGTCGACCCTCCGCGCGCCGAAATTTGGACCAAAGATCATCCTGGACAATGATTGAAATATCAATGGTTGGACACCTTGGTGAACTTGACGATAAAAAATGCAGTGATACTCGCATATAGGCCATGGGGTATTATCGCAAAAAGGGTATTGAAGAGGGTCGGTTTCAATACAAACATCCACGGCATCCCTTGAACCAAAAAACCGAAAATAACGACCCAACTGATGAGACCGATTCCAAGGCCTTTTAATAAATAATTTTGCCGGCCGCTCCATTGCAGGACCAGGCCGATGCCGACCCCGATGACCGCGCCCATGATCCAATCGGTCATGATGCCAATGATTACGCCGAGCCAAGAGTGGATATGGTTGATATCATTGGTAAATAAATCCACGGCGAGAGAAGCAATATGAATGATGGGCAATCCTATCAAAATAATGATCGCGTCGAACAATTCCCGCACAATGGAGCCGATTATCCCCGCAACGATCCATAACGTTAAACGGTCATCCGCGAATGGCATCTGAATACCTTCTTTCAAGGCTATTTTGTTCAAAATAGCCTTTCGTATTCTAACCGGTGACTATCGCTTCGTGGCTGCCGTTTTGCGACTTAGCACCATGAAGTCAGCAGTAAATTTGTTTTACGGGTAGATCGGCAGTTGTTTTGATTTTCACGGCTGGTTCCGCTTACGACCGGTGCTTGTTTTCCCGCAACAAAAGCGTTGGCAGGATCGTCAGCACCGCGATTACCGAGATCACCAGCATGGTATCGTTGAGCGCCTGCAGTTGGGCCTGGCGGGCCACGGCTTTATAGATCAGGCTCAAGGCGCCGCCCTGCGCCTCCGCCCGGGACATTCCGCCATAAAAGAACACTCCGGTCAGCGTTTTATAAAGATCCATGCAGCCACGGTTGAAGGCGTTGACCTGCCCGGCCAGATCGAGATAGTTAAGGGTATTGCGGTGTTGCATGACGCTGGTGATGATGGTGATGCCGATCGAGGTGCCGATCTGCTTGACGGTATTCAGCAAAGCGGAAGCATTGGCCATCACCTCTTTGGGCAGGGCGTTCAATCCGGCGGTCTGGACCGGGACCATTAGAAACCCTACCGCCAGGCCCCGGACCATCAAAAGCAGGGTAATTGTGGCGTTGGAAGTATCCAAGGTCACGTGGGACATGCTGAAACCGTTTACCGCCAGAAGGAACAGGGCCAAGACGGCAAAGATCCGCACATCAAACTTGACGCTGAGCTTGGAAGCGATCATCATCGCCGCGCCGGTGGCGATCGCCTCGGGAAAAAGGATCAGTCCAGTCTGTTGCGGGGTCAGCCCCTTAATCTGTTGCAGAAAGATGGGCATCAGGAACACGCCGCCATAAAGCGCCAGCATAGCGATGTTCATGATAATATTGCTCATGCAAAAGGTGTAATTCTTGAGCAGCCGCAAGTCCAGCATCGGCTCGGCGACTAGCAGCTCGTTGACGATGAACATCAGCAGGCTGTAGCAACCGGTGATCATCAATAAGATGTTCGAGAGATCGTTCCAGTCAATGTTGTCCTTGCCGAGCACATAGAGGATGCATCCCAGGCCGGCGCTGGAGGTCAGGATTCCCACCAGATCAAAACGCTTAGCCGGTTTGCGCTCGGATTCCCGCAACAAGAGGAAGGATAATATCAGGCCCGCGGCTTGAACTGGGATATTGATCAGAAAGATCAGCCGCCAATCGAAGTTTTCAATCAGGTAGCCGCCCAGGGTCGGTCCGAGCGCCGGGGCCACCATCGCCCCGATCCCCACTGCGGCAATGCCTTTGGCTCTTTCTTTCCCCTCGAAGGTGGTCATCAGGATCGTCATGCTGATGGGGATGATTAGCCCGCCGCCCAATCCCTGGACGATCCGGAACGCCACGATCGAGGCGATGTTCCAGGATAATCCACAGAGGATGGAACCGAGCGTAAACAGGGCCATGGAAGTGATATATACAGTTTTAGTGCCGAAACGGTTCGCTAAATACCCGGATACTGGCATGATGATTCCCAGTGTCAAGGTGTAGCCGCTGAGGACCCATTGGCTCTGGTCGATGGTGGTGTTGAAGGTCTGCATGATCTTAGCGATCGCCAGATTGACCACGCTGGTATTCAGATTGACCATGAAAATGCCGATCATGACCACCAGCAAAGTCAGCCATTTGTTGGAGTTGGCCGGTTGGTTAGCCATCGCTCCCACCTACCTTAGATGGATTCTGACCACGGCATTGGTGCCGGGCAGGAGATTTGCGTTGGTTTTCGCCAGCTCGATCTTGACCGGCACCTTTTGTACGACTTTGGTAAAGGTGCCGCTTGAGGAGGACGGCAACAGTGAGAACGCCGAGTTGGCGGCCTGGCCGATGGCCTCGACCCGGCCTTGGAACGCTTGCCCGTCGAATTGGTCGATGGTGATGTCGACCGTCTGTCCGGGCTTGACTTTCCGCAGTTTGGTCTCCTCGATATTGGCGCTGACATAGAGCTGTTGCGGATCGACCATCAGTGCCAGCGTGGGAGCGGCGCTGCTCAGTTCATACTCGCCGACGGTGGCCTGTTTCTTGACGATCACGCCGCTGATGGGCGCCCGCAGCAACGAGGTGTCGATCCCCGAATCAGCCACTCCCACCGCCTCGATCCGGCCGAGGATCTGATTGGCGGCGACCCGCTGCCCTTCCGCGACATCGAACTCCAGCAGCCTGCCGGATATCTGCGGGGTAACCTTCACGAAATCCCCGGCGACCTTGGCATCGTCGGTGGCGAGAAAATAGGTGTTATTATACCAGTAATAAAGGACCACCCCGCTGAGGGTTAGAACCATGGCCACGAATAGCCCCAGAATGAGCAATTTCCGCTGGCCGTTCAGCTGTTTCAGCTTTTCGTTCACTTCTGTCACCTGCCTTTAATTTGTTAAGCCGATCTCCGCGAACATTCCCGGTTTCAGCCGGGGATCCCCCTCGCTGAACTTCACTTTGACCAGAATGTTTTTGTCTTTGGAATCAACCACTGAGCCGATTAGCGATATCTGGCCGTGGAAGCGGCGCCCGGGGACTTCCGAAACCTTGATTGCGACGCGCTGCCCGGCCTTTATGGTTCCAATGAGTCCGGCGGGCAGGTAAACATTGACGATGAGCGTATTGGGATTGACGACGGTTATCAAGGGAGTTCCGGAGGTTGCCAACTCGCCAGGATTGATATTTTTGACGCTGACCACGCCGGAGATGGGGGAGAGGATCGTTCCGTTACTGAGCTGAGTCCGGGCCAATTCTAAATTCTCGCGCGCCGATTTGACGGAGGCTTCGGCCACGGCCAAAGCGGTTTGATATCCTTCGAACTGGGACTTGGAAATCAGGCCGGCGCTAAAGAGTTGGCGGTTCCGTTCATAACTGCTTTTGGCATTCTGATAACTGGCACCGGCGCTGTTGAAAGCGGCCTGGGCCTGGCCGGTCTGGGCCTGGAGATCGCGGGCGTCGAGACTGATTAGCGGATCGTCCTTTTTAACGGCGGAACCCACATCGACGTTGATGGCGGTGACCCGGGCATTGATCTTCGAGGTCACCTCGGCTTTCTCAATGGCGTCGATCTTGCCGGCCATCAGGTATACGATCGCCCGGTTCTTGACGGTCACCGCTTTGGCGACGCCAGCGGCGGTACTTTTGACGAGGTCTTGCTTCGCGGCGCCGCAGCCGCTTAACAGGAATAACCCCAATGAAGCCAAGCTGACCAAGGGCACAACTCGTTTCAGCATCTTGCATTGCTCCTTCCCAAAATAACTGATTAAAAAACCGAACGTTCGGTTTAATGGTTTTAAAAAAATTTATGCTTTCAGGCCCTCATATAAACCATCCCATACGCCCAATAAATCATCCGGCGCATCTTTGAGGCTGGCTTTCATGATATTATGCATGGCAACGCCGTCGCTGGTGTATACGAACATGAAGGAGATCTGTTCGTCGGTCATGGAAGAACGGATTTCGCCCCGCTCCCGAGCCAAACCGATAACTTCCTGCCAGGCTTTTAACTCCGTTTTCAAAGTGGCGATCGCTTTCTCGCGGAAACTGGGAAAAAGCTTCATCGCGTCGAACATCAGTACATAGTAATTGAGCACGAAACCACTGTCCGCCTCGTTTTGTCTGTACAGAAAACGGCTGGTATCCCGCAAATGATCGATATAATCGTGATAAAATTGATATAGCGAATCCCGGCTGAGCTTGTCATAGTCTAGCATTATCGAATCGGAAAAATGATCGATGACTTCCAGGAAGAGCTGTTCCTTGCTTTCGAAATAATAGTAGAAAGCCCCCTTGGACATCCCGGTCTTCGTCACGATCTCCTGCATGGTCACTTCCTTATAGCTCTTTTGGAGAAAAAGGTTGAAGGAAACGTTTAAGATGTGTTCCTTGGTATCGCTCATCAATACATCGCCTCTCACAAAAAACCGACCGTTTGGTTTGTATTTAATATACCGAATTAACCTGGGGTTTGTCAAGAGATAATCAAAAATATAGCGGACCGGTCGGGTAGGATCGGCCCCCGGAGGAAGCCGAAACCAATGATAACCCTTTCAGCCCGCAGAATTCCGTAATTTTTTTAACATAAATGCGACATGCAGCCGCAGTCAAGCGCTGCGGAACAGTTTGGTGGGCAAAAACTCTCTGTGTCCGAGCACTTCGGAACTGGTAACCCGGCCACCTGCGGTACGTACTAACATGTCCATCAGACTGTCCCCGGCTTGTTTCAGGGTAATTTCTCGGGTCAGCAGCGCGGAAACGTCGACATCGATATGTTCCGGCATCGTGGCGACCGTTAAGGGATTTCCCGACAGCTTGATCACCGGCATCACCGGGCTGCCCACGATGTTGCCCTGCCCGGTAGGGAAAAGGTGGAGCACGGAGCCGGCCGCCGCGAACAGGGTCAGGGCTTCGGCCGCCGTAGAAGAGGTGTTCATAAACCACAACCCCTTTTCCGGGGGCTGTTGGGCCGGATCCAGCACGCCGGCGATGGGGGCTTGGCCGATTTTTTGGATATTGCCGAAAGCTTTCTCCTCAATGGTGCTCAGTCCGCCCCGGATGTTGCCCTGGGTGGGCTGGGAACCGAGCAGATCGGCCCGCTGGTTGGCGATGAAACCGACATAATCGTCGTAGATCCGCCAGAACTTCTCCCGCTCGGCGGGGGATTGGATCCGCTCGGCGATGATCTGTTCGGCCCCGGTCAGTTCCGAGGTCTCGCCGAACAGCACCGTGGCGCCCCAGTCGAGCATCCGCTCCACGGCCTGGCCGACGGCTGGATTGGCGGCCAGGCCGTTGGTGGTGTCGGACTCGCCGCACTTAATGCTGAGGGTGATCTCCGAAAAATCGATCTTTTGTTTCGTCAATTCGCTGGCATAATGGGCGAATTCCTTGGCTTTCCGGGCGGCCCGCTCGATAACGGCCAGATCGCCGAATCTTTCGATGGTAAAAGAAGCGATCGGCTTGCCGGTTGCGGCGATAGCGGTGCTGATTTTGTCGGTCCAGTCGGGTTCGACCCCGATGACTACGGCCGCAGTGACATTGGGATTGCTGCCGACTCCGATCATGGTCCGGAAGAACAATTCCAGGTCTTTGCCGAAATGGCCTTCGCCGAAAGGATGGGTCACGGCTTCCACGCCGTGAATAATCTGGGCCACATGCATGGCGGCGGTGTTGGACAGACCGTCCACGGGAATGATTGCGATATGGTTGCGCACTCCCACTGCCCCGTTTTCCCTGCGGTATCCCTCGAAAGTGTGTTTGGCCATCGGCTACCACCTCGCGCTTTTCATATTATGAACATGGACGTGTTCGCCCCGGGCGATGGCCTGGGAGGCCAAACCGCAGGGGTTTCCGTAGATGATGATGCTTTCCCTCGGGCCAACCGGTTTTAAGGCGATTTTATGACCCAGGGGAATGTCGCTGATCGCTTCGATCTCCACCCTGGCATTATTTACCGTGACAATGCCGGTGATTTTTTCCCCGGCGCGGATGTCGGCGATCACCACCCCGACACTGTCTTCCGGCTGATGAATCAGCAATTTATGTTTCGCGGGCTTCATGCGCAAAGACCTCATTTTATTGAGATATGAGTATAGTATATACTCCGGTTTTGGCATTTATATTAAAATATTCAATGCTGCGCACTTTTAAAGGCCCGGTTGAACGGCAACAAAGGCAGGAGCCGGGCCAGTCCCCGCTGATCCCAAGCCAGGCATTCTGAGCGATGAGGGAAGGTTCCTCCCCGGCCGGAATGCATTTTCCGACCTCGGCCATTCTCTCCCAAAACGCGGGACAGCCCGTCCGGGCCTCGGGAATTCTTTCCCGGGGGTTGGGAATCCTCTCCCGGACCTTGGGCATCCATTCCCGGGCCTTGGGACGGCTTGCCCGAGCCTTGAGAATACTTTCCCAAAGCTTGGGACAGTTCGCCCAAGGCTTGGGAATGCTTCCCCAAACCTTGGGAATGCTTGCCCAAGGTCCGGGAATGTTCTCCCAAGACCTGGGCGTTCTTTCCCAAGCCGTGGGACAGCTTGCCCGAAGGCGGGGACCGTTTTTCGAAGGCCCGGGAGAGAAAAACCGAGCTCCCGCCAAAGCCGACGGGGGCCGGCGATAGGCGGATTCAAAAAAGCTTCCTGCCCCGGATACGGACAGGAAGCTTTTCATCATTCCAGCTGAGAAATAGGGATCGTTCCCGGTTTAACAGGCGAAATTGCCATGCTTGGGTTCAGCCGTGGGCCAACAGCCTCAGCACTTCGGCGCTGGTCCGGATCCGGCCTATCCGCGGAAAGATGTGTTTGCAAACATAATCATGCTCCTCCTGGGTAGAGGCAGCCATCGCATCCTCGGCAAAGATTTGCTGATAACCGTGCTGATAAGCTTCACGGGCGGTGGTATCCACGCCGACGCCGGTGGAAACGCCGCATAACACAATGGTATCGATGCCCCGGCGCCGCAATTGCAAATCGAGGTCCGTGCCGTAGAATGCTCCCCATTGGTGTTTGGTAATGAGATGAGCGTTTTGGACACTGGCAAGTTCCGGCACAAGCGCGTCCCAGCCGGCCGGGAGTTGCGGCAGGCTCGCCGGCAGATCGGTCTTGGGTTTAGGCATGTCCCGGCCATCGACCGTGGAGACGCGGACCAGGACCACCAAGGCTCCCTGTGCGGCGAAGGCGTTGGCCAGGCGGCTGGCATTCCCCACCACTTGCGCGGCGGAATACGGAGCCATTTCCCGTCCGGGGTCGGCGATGCCGTTTTGCAGGTCGATCACGACCAGCGCGGTTTTTTCGGGTTTCAGCAATTCGGTTTCGGATGATTTTTGCTCGGTCATTTTGGTCGCTCCCATCTGATTATTTGGCTAAACTTAAGTTTTTATATACTTTGAAATAGACCCACAACGCATTAAGCAGCAACAAAGTACCGGTAATGAAAAATACATAGCGGATGCCCAACCCGGCGGCCACTTGTCCGCCCAAAACCGCGCCGCCAAACACGCCCAAGTATCCGGCGGACATGCTAAAACCAAAAATCCTGCCGGTAATGGCGTCGGGGGTAATCCGTTTCACCAGGGAATTCACCGAAGGGTTCAACCCGGCCGTCGCCAGTCCCAGGACGAAGCGAAGCCCCATGAGCTGCCAGGGATTTTTTACGAAGGCCTGCGGGATAAAGATGATTCCGGCCACGATCAGCGCGGCCAGCATCACCTTCTGGGGTCCGATCCGGTCCGACAGTTTCCCCAATCTTGGCGCGGCGATGATATTGGCCAGCCCCGAGGCCGAGAAGGCCAGGCCGGCCAGGAGCGCCACATGGCCGGTATTGCGCGAAAGCTGCCCGATATAAACGGTGATGATCGGTTCCACGGAATACAAGGCCAGCGTCAAGATGAAAAAGGTTACAAACATGATTAGCGTTAAATTCTTTTCCGGGATCACGTTCCAGACTTCCCTGGCCCTGAGCGTCTTCTTATCCTGCCGGACGAAAGACTCCGTGACGAAACAAAGCGTTGTTACAAATGAAATCAGCAGCAGTCCGCCGGTAAGAAAAAAGACATTTTGCATGCCCAGGTTCTCGCCGATATAACCGCCGATCATCGGTCCGAGCAAAGAACCGGTGATATTGGCCGTGGAAAGGGTGCCCAGCGCCCAGCCGGCGTGCTCCTTATCGGTCTGGGTGGCAATCAGGGTCGTGCAGGCGGTGCCAAAACCGGTGATCGCGCCTTGCAATAGCCGCAATCCAATGAGCACATAAACATTGGGCGCATAACCCATGCTGAAGATGACGATGGCCATGCCCAGGCTGGCCCGGAGCAGCATCGGTTTGCGTCCGAATTTGTCGGCGGCCTGGCCCCAAATGGGCGAGAAAACCGCTGAAACGATATAGGTGATGCCAAAAGCGATGCCCGAAAATTGTTCGATCAAAGCAGTGCTGTGAACGCCGAGATGCTTGATATAAAGCGGCAATACCGGCGCTATCTGGCTCATTCCCACACTGCTCACTAACAATCCGAACCAGCAAACGATCAGATTCCTCTTCCAAATGGGCATGAATATAAGACTTCCTTCCGTTGTCCCGCCATGATGTCCAAACCAATGAACAATAATATCCTTATTGTAAACCGGAAGAAAGGCATTGTACCATGCACCATCTTAAACTCCATGGACATTTCTGCTGTAATATTCCGAGGGGCTCATCCCCTCGATTTTCTTAAAGATCCGGCTAAAATAAAATTCATCGCTGAAGCCGAGGGCCCCGGCCACTTCCTTCACTTTTTTATCGCCTTCGATCAGCAGTTCCTTGGCTTTATCGATTTTTAGCTTATTGAAATATTCGATGATCGAGTACCCGGTGGTTTCTTTGAAAGCGCGCGACAGGTAAGTGGGCGATAGCTGAGCCAGCTCCGCCAGCCAGGTCAGGGTCAGCTTATGACCGATATTCTGCTGCATGGTCTGGATGATTTTCTCCACCTTTAAGGAAGTTGCGTAATTCTGATTCTGCTTGCGGAGGTTTTGAAAGATTACAATGAACAATTGTTGCAGCAGCGTCCGGGTGAGAAACTCATATCCGGGCAGTTTGGCATTCCAGCTCTCCACCAGTTTCTTGAACACGTCATGAACCTGATAGGAATCCTTTAATTCCTGCACCAAATGCAGCGGCAGCATGGCCACTGCTTTTTTTACATCCCACCGGTTATCATTGAAGTTCACGGTCGCATAACTAAAATGAGCCGATAGAAAAGAAATGGGATCGGCGATGTTTTTTTCGATCGAGTGGAGGAGATCGGGATAAAGATAAATCAGCGTCCCCTCTTTAACGGGGTAATTTTTTTGGTCAATGGAAATGCTGCCCTTCCCGCCGGTAACCAGGATCAATTCGTGATGTTGAATGGTCCGGGTGATCCTGGCCGGGTGCCCTTGAAATTCGCTGATTTTTCTGAAATTGCAATAATGAATGTGGAAAAAAAGATGCTTGAGATTCATGATTTCCTCCATCAGTGAATGGTTCGTAACCGACGAGATTGCCCGACGATAGGTTGCCCCATATATCCATTTTAGCGCATTTGGCGGAGCCCGCAATCCCGGCTCGATGTTATTTGGTTGCAATTCTACTCTCGGCCCAGGACTGGCAAAGGTTTTTGAAGATTCATTCGAAAAATAGTTCAGGTACCTTAATAAATTTCTTGACAACTGAAGAAAAGGGAGTGTATTCTAGTATCATTAAGGTACCTTATTAAGAAGATGAACATTTTGTCTTGCTTTTAAACGGCGATTCGCTCGCAAGTTCTCGTGAAATCACCTGGCACAGATAGAAAGGTGGAAACTCAATGGCTGATTCAATGGAAAACGACCCGAAACAAGCAAAGGACAGCCCGCTTTCCAAGCCAATCGGCTGGCTCATTGGGGGGCTGGTATTATTGAGCGCCATTGCCGGGGGTATTTGGTGGTGGCATGAGCTGCGGGTGTCGATCAGTACCGACAACGCCCAGGTGACTGGCGATATCACCTACATTAGCTCGAAGATCTCCGGCTGCCTGAAACGGCTTTATGTATCCGAAGGTGATGCGGTCGTGGCAGGACAAAAGCTGGCCGAACTGGATCATGGCGCGTTGGCGCTGGCTATGAAACAGGCCGCGGCCGCCCTGGAATTAGCGAAGGCCAACTATGCCAAACTTCCTTACGATGTCCGTTCCGCCCAGTTGGCTGTGGACGCGGCCTATCAGCAGTTGCAGGCCACCCAAGCCCAACAAAAGAAGGTCCGAACCGCGTTCGATGATGCCCAGCGGGACCTCGACCAAACGAACCTCCTATACCAGTCGGGCCTGGTTTCCCATAATGATTTGGCGAAAGCGCGATCCGCATTCAATCAGGCCGGAGCGACGCTGGACGCCGCCGCTACCGATGTGCAAGCCGCCCGGGCGGCGTTGGCTAACGCGCAAACCCAACTGAAAGCGGTGAACCACACCGGTGCCGACGTCTACCTGGCGCAGTTGCGACAGGCCCAGGCCGCTTACGACAGCGCCAGGTTGAACTACGCGGATTCCTTTATCGATGCTCCCATGGACGGTACGGTGATTCAAGTGCCGGCGGTGGCGGGGGAAAACTTGTCGATAAACCAGGAGATTCTGGCCATCGCCGATCTCCGGGCCACTTGGGTGGTTGCCAATATCAAGGAGAACAAGTTCGGCCGCATCCGCATCGGCCAGCGGGCCGACGTAAGGGTGGACGCTTATCCCGGCGCGGTCTTTCGCGGTAAAGTCGCCGCGTTGGGCAAGGCTACCCAATCGACTTTCGCCCTGATCCCGACGCAAAACGACACCGGCAACTATACCAAGGTGACTCAGCTGTTGCCGGTCAAGATCGAAGTCGACCGGTCACCGGCCGGGGCGAAGGGACATCCGCTCATGCCGGGTATGTCCGTCGAGGTGAAGATTCACACGGCAGCGGAATAAGCGCTTGAGATGATCAAACGAAAGGAACGAACGGAGATGGGTGTTGAAACGGAAACTGTCGAACGGCTGGATGGGAGCTCGCTCAAGACACTGAACTGGCTTGCCCTGTTAGTACTGACCATCGGCCCGTTAATGGCCGAACTGGACTCGAGCATCGTCAACGTCGCCCTGCCGAAGATGATGGCGGTATTCAATGTCAGCGCCACTTCGGTCGATTGGATCTTGACCGCCTATATGCTGACCATGGGCGTGACCATGCCCCTGTCGGGGTTTTTGGGAGATAATTTTGGCTATAAGCGATGCTTCTTCGCGGCGCTGGCGCTATTCACGCTGGGGTCGGCCCTCTGCGCCGCCGCCTGGAATTTTGACATCCTGATCGTGGCCCGGGTCGTGCAGGGCATCGGCGGCGGGCTGATTATGCCGAGCACCATGGCCATACTCTATAAGATATGCCCACGGGAACGGATCGGGATTGTGATGGGGATTTGCGGGATCGCGGGGGCGGCGGCCCCGGCCATGGGGCCGATCCTCGGCGGATTCCTGGTGCAAAACGCCGACTGGCGGATCATCTTCTCGATCAATCTGCCGTTGGGAATCATTGCGCTATGGCTGACTGAGCGACTGCTCCAGGAAACCGAGCTGATCAAAGGAGCGGAAATCGATATTCGGGGCATTATCCTTTCCATGGTCGGCTTTTTTACCTTGCTATTGGCCCTGGATCGGAGCAACAGCAAGGGTTGGACCGATCCGGAGATCGTGATCCTGCTGCTGGTTGGCAGCGCCAGTTTGATCCTGTTTGTCGTCAATGAGCTGCGCGTCAAGAGCCCCATCCTGGAACTGAGGCTCTACGCCATGCCGGTTTTCGCCCTCGCCAGCCTCGTCAACTGGGTGCTGCAAGGCGGCTTAAACGGCGCCGTTTTCCTGGAGCCGATCCTGATCCAGAACGTATTGGGCCAGACGCCGCTGACCTCCGGCCTGATCACTTTTCCGGCGGTCATCGCCACCAGCGTGATGATGCCGATCAGCGGTTGGATCTATGACCGCTACGGGGTGAGGACAATCGCCATCGTCGGCGTAGCCATCACTACTTGGACCACTTATATGATGCACACCTTCAATGCCGTGACGCCGTTTTGGGTAATGACGGTCTGGATGATGCTGCGCGGTTTTGGGCTCGGGCTTTGCATGCAACCGATCGGGGCCGCCTGCCTGAATGCGGTGCCCGAGGCGCTGGTGGGCAGGGCTTCGGCGTCCTTCGAGGTATCCAACCAGATCTTTTCCTCCTTGGGCATCGCCTTCCTGGCCACGCTCATGCAAACCAGGAAGGCTTTTCATTATGCGCGGCTGGCGGCGACGGTCCATGGTTCAGGGTATGCTTTCTATCAACTGCAAAACAATCTGCAGGGTCTGGCGGCGCGAACCGGCAAAGCGCTCCAGGGGATGAGCGCCACGATTCTTGCCGGACAGGCAGGGACATTATCCGCGGTCCAGGCCATCGATGACTGTTTCCTGCTGGCGGCCGCGGCCTGCGCCGTCGGACTGGCCGCTTGCTTTCTCCTCAGGGAGGGCAAAGCCGCCGCTTCCGAACGCCTTAACGGCCTCGCACCCAATGAAGGGGCCCGCGGATCCAAATAAATTGGCCGGACTTTGGGCCATGGCCGTCAAAGTTCCTTGACAATCAAAAAGGACTGAGTTTAAGATAACCATTGTAAGGTTCCTGAATAAAGAAGGAGCGAATTCCGATGGACGCCATGAGTCATTCCTTGGAAAAATTGTTTCAGCAGATCCAATATTTTCTCAATCTCGTGCAACGGGAACAGTACCGCCGCATCGTGCAACGGGAACAGTACCACCGCAGTTTCAAGGCCGGGGAGATCAGCATTAACCGCAGCCAGGGGCATTTGCTTGGGGTCTTGCTGGTGCATGACGGCTTGACGCAGAAAGAATTGAGCCGGCAATTGCAGATCCGCCCGGCTTCCCTCGGCGAGCTGGTGGACAAATTGGCGCAGAACGGTTACGTCGAGCGCCGGGTGAATGAAAACGACAAGCGGGTTTTGAACGTCTATCTGACGGAGGCGGGCCACCGAGTGGTCGATGAAGTCATACAGGCGCGCCAGGCGATGCTCGACACCATCTTTTCCGGCCTGGCGGAGGACGAGCAACAGCAACTCTCGGCGCTGATGGGCAAGTTGATTGAGGCGCTGGAACAAAACCCCGGCCATGACGATTCCGGGGAACCGGAGCCGGTCGGCGAGCGACGGCAGCGGATGGAGCCGGAGGAATCCCCGGATTTATAAAATGGCAGGCCAATCCAAGCGAGGCGGATCGAGGAACTGCCAAGCGTTTATAGCGTTATCTAGTTTTCGATGATTTCGCTGGGGGCGTTTTATGATACGCCGCACGGCGTCGCCAATGCGCTGCTGTTGCCGTATGTGATGGAATTCAACGCTCCGGCGGCCAGGGAGAAATACCGGGAGATCGCCCGGGCGATGGGCGTTTCCGGAGTAGACGACCTGGCTTTGGATGAGGCCGCCGCGGCCGCCGTCCATGCGGTCCGGACGCTCTCGCAAGAGATTGGGATCCCCCAGACGCTCAACCAGATTGGAGTCAAGGAAGCCGATCTGGAGAAGTTGGCGGATATTCTCAAACTTTATCAGAAAGCGTACAACGGTTGAGGAATCGCCGGTGCGCCCCAGGAAGCCGTCCGCAGTTTCCCCGAAATGGACCGAACCCGATCAAGACAAGGCTTAAAAACCTTGTCTTTTATTTTGGAATGAAACGGCCGCGAGGAAAGTTACGATGGACTCCGGGGACGGGCACCTTTTAGCGCCGGCCAGGCTTTTAACGGGCCCAAGTGAGGATGAATTAAGTCTAGCGGAAGCGACTGGCGCTGTCGAGTTCGGTTCGAGCTTGATCCGGCCCGCCGCAAAGGGAATTCCCGGCTTCATAATTTGCTATTTTATCCCGATAATTGCGCGATTGATCCGAATAAATAAAAAATCGCTCCCGATAATTCAATAATCACGATCGATAATTGAATTTACTATCATGATAATTGAAAAAATGATCCGGAGAAATAAATAATCGATCCGGATAATTCATTTTTCGATCCCGATAAATAAAAAATCCGACTCGATAATTAAAAAATCGATCGTGAGAAATGAATTTACGATTCCGATAATAAAAATTAATGCCCTGAGAATTAAATTATCGTTCTCGAAAATTTAATTCTCGGGCATGGAGAATGAAATATTCGCTGGATAAATGAAAAATTATGGAGAAAAATCAAAATCCGCTTGATTTACCATGACGAAAAATCAAATTATTTCGACGATCCGACGATTCCTTCGACGAATTGTTTCTGCATAGTCAGGAAGATGACGATGATCGGCAGGGTCGAAACGACTATCGCCAACATCAGTTGGCCATAGTCCACGTAAAAGGCGGAGGACAACGACGATAAGAGAAGCGTCAGCGTTTTTTGCTCATTGGTTTGCAATACGATCAGCGGCCAAAGGTAGTTGTTCCATTGTTTCATAAAGGCGTAAATCACCGCCGCCGCCAGGGTCGAGCGCATCGAAGGCAGGACGACCGAGAAGAAGATTCGGAACTCGCTCGCGCCGTCGATCCGCGCCGCCTCGATGATCTCGGTCGGGAATGCTACAAAGCTCTGCCTGAAAAAGAAGATCAGGAAGGGCAATGCCAGCGAGGGGAGAATCACTGCGATTTTGGTATTCATCAAGTTAAAGGCGTTAATCATACTGAATAGCGGAATCATCTGGGCCGCGAAGGGGATCATCATCGACAGCAGGAACATGGCGTAGAGCATGTCTTTGAGCTTCGAGCGGTATTTCTCGAAACCGTAACCGGCCATGGCGCAGATGAGAATGGACAATACCGTGGTGACCGCCGTGATGATGAAGGTATTGCAGAATATCCGGAGCACGTCGGCGGCCTTGCGTAAATGCTCCCAGTTGAGGAGCAGATCTTTGCCGAAGGCGAGCGATCCGTCAGTGATCTGGATCGAACTATTGGTCGATCCCACGAAGATCCAGTAAAACGGAAAAACTGAAATAATTACGGCGATTATCAGGAAAAAATACATCAAAAATGATAGAGTGTTTCTTTTGGATTGATAATATGCGTTTACTTTCATCGCTCGTCACCTGCAACCTTAAATTGAATCATTGCCAATACCACCATCATCAGGACGATCACATAGGAGAGCGCCGAAGCGTATCCGAAATTGGGAGAGTATACGAACGACTGGTTGTAGATGTACTGTGACATCGTCAGGGTCGCATTGGCCGGACCGCCGGCGGTGATGTTCATGGGTTCGTCGAACAGTTGCAGCGTGCCGTTGGTCGACATGATCGCGGTCAGCAGGACGATCGGTTTCAGCTGAGGCACCGTGATGTACCAAAAGGTCTTAAAGGCGTTGGCACCGTCGATCTTGGCCCCTTCATAGGTCTCGCGGGGAATATTCTGCATCCCGGAGAGGTAAAAAATCATATTATAGCCGGTCCAGCGCCAGGTCATGGCGACAATGATCACCACTTTGGCCCAGAACGGATCATTCAACCACTCGATCGGACGCAGGATCTTCATAATGGCCAGCGCGTCATTGATAATGCCTTGATTGGCGAACATCATCTTAAACAAGACCGAGTAAGCTACCAGCGACGTGACGCAAGGAATGAAGATGGCGGTCCGGAAGAACGGTTTAAACTTAACGGTCATCGAGTTGAGCAGGGTCGAGAAGAAAAGCGCCAGGACCAGCATGATCGGCACTTGCACAATCAGGAAGATGAAGTTATTGGTGATCGATTTTAAAAAGATCTTGTCGCCAAGCATCTTTTGGATGTTGTGAAAGCCGGTAAACTTGTAGGAACCTTCGGAAAAGCTTTGAAACGAGAGTTTCAGGGATTCCACGGCGGGATACAGCGTGAAAATAATAAAGCAGATTACGGCAAGGGATATAAACATCCAGCCGTATTTGTCATAACTTAAACTTTTTGGCTTTTTCAATTTCATATTCCCACTTCCGTTAGGAAAATTAAAACCATGGGCTGCGAGAGTCGCGGTAAACCCAGCCGACCAGCGGGAAAGGCCACAGCAATTGTTTAAAAATAACAAGGAAAGACTCAGTAAGTTTGAGGGTGCGAGCCTTTCCTTGTTTTCGAGCCCGGTAATTATTGCAGCTGGTTCCGGAGTTGATCGTCGGCTTGGTTGACAGCGTCATTGAGGGAAGCGGATCCCTTGAGGTAGCCTACAATCGCGGTATTGACCGCATCGTTGGCCTCGCTGACGTATCCGCCGTAATTGAAGCCCTGAACCTGTTTCATCGTGTTGACAAACATTTGACTGATCTTCTGGCCACCGAAGAAGGGATCGCCGTTGTCGAAGACCTTGTCGGTAAGGGAGGGGAGATACGAGAACATGCAGCCCTGATTGACCAGGATATCTTGATAGAATTGGTCGTTGCCGTCAAAGGCGGTCTTGAGTAGGTCGATGGCCACGGCCTTGTTAGGAGAGTTCTGCATGACATACCAGGCACTGCCGCCAACGTTGGAGGCGTTTTTCGATTTCAATTTCGCCAGCCGCGGAGTGGGAGCAACACGCCAGAGTCCGCTCTGCTCTTTGGCAGCTTTAATGGTGCTGACGATCCACGGCGAGACGACGATGGAGGCCACTTTGCCTTGATTCAGCGCGCTGTTATAATCGTTGTCATCCTGGGCCTCATACATGATGCCGCTGTCGATCATCTTCTTAATAATCTGGAAAGCTTGCTTAAGGGCAGCGTTATTCTTGATGTTGACGTTGCCGCGCTTATCGAAATACCAGGTGCCCGCCGACTGCATGATCAGACGAATCATCGAAGTCCGGTTGCTGGCGTTCTCTAAGTACCATTTTACGCCGGTGACCTTAGTGACTTTCTGGCCGATCTCGATCAGCTTATCCCAGGTGAGGTTCTGCATGTCGGCTTCGGTGTAACCGGCTTTCTTCAGGAGGTCGACCCGGTAGAAGAGTGAGGTTGGGCCGGCGTCCAGCGGCACGCCGTATTTTTTGCCCTTATAGGTGACGGCGTCTTTTTTAAAGGTCAAGAAATCTTTATAATTGATGCTTTTGGAAAGATCGGCAAAATGTTTGGAATAGTTGTTGAGATATTTATAGGAGACGTAATCTTCCAAAAGAACGATGTCCGGTAGGGCTTTGCCGCCGGCGGCGAGTCCGGTCTGCAGTTTGGTGTAGACATCGTTTTTACCGAGGGCCACGGCGTTGACGGTGACGTTGGGGTGATTCTTGGCGTAGACTTGGCCGGCCTTTTTGATGATCGGAATGTTAAACGTATCGTCCCAACTCCAAACGGTAAGTACGACGGGCTTATTCTCCGCTGCCGCCTTCGCGCCATAACCGGTGAGGCTCACGGTCATCGCCATGGATAAGACGAGTAGGAATAGCAACAACCTTTTCATCCACATTTTGATTCCTCCCTAATATGTAAAATAAGTACCGGTTGTTCTTATATACGAACTATTTTCGTATTTAAAAACACCGTAACACGATTGTTATAATAGCACAGTCTTCCCGTTTTGTAAAGTTTGAATCAGGGATTCTAGCGGGTTTACTCACCTAAATCAAGTGAATTTTTTTGATGGAATCCGGAGCTGAAGGATTGCCTTGACAAAAGAACAACAGAGTGTTACGATAACGACGTTCGTATATGTGAATTTCAATTTTTCATTTCGTACATTGAATGAAGAAATAACTACTTGATGGTTTAAGACTGCGAGGAATAATCGATGCCGGGTAAGACAGATCATCGTTCGACAAGCAGGGTGCTGGATGTGTTCGAGTACATCGCCTCCAACAGCGAAGGCTACACCTTGACGGAAATTTGCACGGCCATCGGCGCTCCGAAAAGCAGCATGTTCCCCATCATCCATACCTTGCTCGAACGGCAATACCTTGTTTTCAATGAAACCACCTCCAAATACAGCATCGGCTCCATGGCCTTTCACGTCGGCAATTCCTTCTTGAAGAGTTTCGATATCCTGAAACAGATCCAGGACGAGATGCAAAACATCGTCAATGTCTGCCTGGAGACCTGCCATTTCGCCACGCTGGTCGGCGGGGATGTGCTGTATCTGAAAAAGGTCGATTCCCCGGAACCGATCCGCATGATATCGACCGTCGGCAACCGCCTGCCGGCGTATGGGACCGGTCTCGGCAAGGCGTTGTTGATGGATCATGACCTGGAGGACCTGAAAGCGCTGTATCCCAAGGGCCTGAAGCCGCTGACCGAGAAGACCATCACCGATCTCAAGGTGCTCGAAAGCCAGCTGCAGCGGGCGCGGATCGAAGGACTGGCCTATGAGATCGAGGAATCCAACCAATACGTGCGTTGCATCGCCATACCCATCCGCAAAAATAATGCGATCATCGCGGCCCTCAGCGTCGCCATACCGACGTTCCGCTACTCCGAGGAAAAAGGGGAGCTCGTCAAGCATCTGCTCTTCAACGCCAAGGCCAAGCTCGAAACCTGGCTGAAGAACGTGGCGATCGATTTTGCGCATATGGTCTGAATCATGGTATCCATATTGCATTGATAAGGAGTGAATTTCATTTGGCTGAACTTGTGACTCTCGGCGAAACCATGGCTGTCTTCGCGCCTATGGCCAACGAACCGTTGCGCTATGCGACCCATTACCGCATCCGGATCGCCGGCGCCGAAAGCAACCTGGCGATCGGCCTCCAAAAGCTGGGCCATTCCGCCGGATGGATCAGCCGGCTCGGCGAGGATGAATTCGGACACTTCATTCTCAACCAGATCCGGGCCGAAGGCGTGGATACTTCGCGGGTGGTCTTTGACGGGCAGCACCGCAGCGGGGTAATGTTCAAAGAGATCAACGCCATCAGCGAAACCAAGGTGTTCTATTACCGCGAAGGCTCGGCGGCCAGTTTCCTGTCCCCGGCGGATATCGACCCGGATTATATCGCCGCCGCCAAAATCCTGCATATCACCGGCATTACCCCTGTCCTCAGCGAGAGCTGCAGTTTGGCCGTACAAAAGGCCATCGCGATCGCCAGGCAAAACCAGGTTCTCATCAGCTTCGATCCCAATATCCGGCTCAAGTTATGGAACGGCAAGGATTACACGCCGCTCATGCTGGAAATTCTCAAGCAGGCCGACATCATTTCACTCGGAGTGGGCGAGGCCCGGATCCTGTTGCAAACCGGCGCGATTCACGAAATCTTTGAACAATTGTTCAAGCTGGACCGGCTTACCTATCTGGCGGTAAAAGACGGCCCCAACGGCGCCTGGGTCGGCACCAAGGATGCCATCCACCAGATCCCGCCGACCAAGTGGAAACGGATCGACGCGGTCGGAGCGGGCGACGCTTTCAACGCCGGATTTGTGGCCGGCATCCTGGAAGGGTTGCCGCTGGAGACCTGCGGAACGATGGGCAGCATCATGGGCGGGCTGGCGACCCAGACCGCCGGGGATACCGAAGGCTTGCCGAGCCAAGCGGAGATGCACAACTTTCTGACCAACAAGGAGATTATTTACAGATAGGCCCAATCGTCATTATTTTTGGCATCCGATGTCAATTTACCCAAAGGAAGTGTTCAGATGAACCTGGAAAAGTCCATTGCCGAGCACAAGATCATCGCCATCCTGCGGAACGTTCCCTTTGAAAAAACCGCCGCCTACATCGGGGCGATTTATGAGGGCGGGATCAAGCTGCTCGAAATCGCCTTGAACTCCCCGGACGCGCTGGCCCAGATCGAGCTGGCGCGGCGCCTTTATGACGGCAAGCTCGCGGTCGGCGCGGGCACCGCGATCAGCGTTCCGCTGGCGCAGGCGGCAGTCAATGCCGGAGCCCAATTTCTGCTCTCGCCCTCTTCCGGCGCGGACGTGTTGGAATACTGCCAAAACCAGGGCATCGCGCTGCTTCCGGGCGTGATGACTCCCACCGATGTCGCTGCCTGTCTGAAATACGGCTTCAACACGCTGAAACTGTTTCCCGCCGGCGACCTGCCGCTTACTTACATCAACAGCCTGAAGGGGCCGTTCTCGGATACCAGCTATGTGGCGGTGGGCGGCGTCGGAGCGCATAACCTCCGGGAGTTTTTGAAGCGGGGCTTCATCGGCGCGGGGATCGGCAGCAGTCTGATTCCGAAGGAGCTTATCGCGAATGACTCGTGGGACCGGGCCGCCGCACAAGTGGCCGGACTGGTCGCCAGCATAAACTAAAAATCGGCAGTTTCGAGGAGATGAGTTGCTGTGAAAATCACCAAGGTTGCGACATATCTGGTGCGTCCCAGATGGTGCTTTGTGGAGATCGACACTGACGAGGGGATCGCGGGCTGGGGCGAACCGGTCGTCGAGGGCCGGGCGGCGACGGTCAAAGCGGCCGTCACCGAACTCGCGGATTACCTCATCGGCAAGGATCCCGGGCATATCGAGGATATCTGGAATATGCTGTACCGGGCCGGGTTTTACCGGGGCGGACCGGTGCTAATGAGCGCCATCGCCGGCATCGATCAGGCGCTCTGGGACATCAAAGGGAAGCGATATCACGCGCCGGTTTATGAATTGATGGGCGGCAGCTGCCGCGAGCGGATGAAAGTCTATTCCTGGGTGGGCGGCGACCGGCCGGCCGATGTGGCCGAGGCGGCGCTGGAAAAACAGCGCCAGGGTTTTCGGGCCGTCAAGATGAACGCCACCGAGGAATTGCAATATATCGACAGTTATGACAAGATCGACGCCGTGCTGGAACGGGTCGCCTCTATCCGCGCGGCGGTCGGGAAATACTTCGGCATCGCCATCGACTTCCACGGCCGGGTCCACAAGCCGATGGCGAAGATCCTCGCCAAAAAACTGGAGCAGTTCGACCCGATGTTCATCGAGGAACCGGTGTTATGCGACAATATGGAGAGTTTCGTCGAGGTGGCTCGGGCCAGCAACATTCCCATCGCTACCGGCGAACGGCTCTTTTCACGCTGGGATTTCAAACGCCTGCTGCAACTCGGTTGCATTGACATTATCCAACCGGACCTGTCGCACGCCGGCGGGATCACCGAGGTCAAAAAGATCGCCGCCATGGCGGAAGCGTTCGACGTGGCGCTGGCGCCCCACTGCCCCTTGGGACCGGTTGCCCTGGCCGCCTGTTTGCAGGTGGACGCCACCTGTCACAATGCCGTGATTCAGGAGCAGAGTATGGGCATCCATTATAATGAAACCGGCAGCGTGCTCGATTATATCGTGAATAAGGAAGTATTCGAATTTAAGGACGGGTTTGTCGATCTGCCGCAAGGCCCGGGACTGGGCGTCGAGGTCGACAAGGCGCTCGTCGCCGCCGAGGACCACGATCACCAATGGCGCAACCCGGTCTGGCGGCACGAAGATGGCTCGATTGCCGAGTGGTAAGCCCAGCGGTTTAGGAGTCATGATTCGTCAAAAGGAAGTGTGGCTGTGAAATTAGTAAATTATTTCGAGGATCCCGACGTTCTTGGCGTCAATACCATGAAATACCGTTCCTACTACATTCCATATTCGGATGCAACCGATGCGCTCCGGAAGCGCCGCGGGGAGTCCGACCAGTTTCAACTCTTGAACGGCGATTGGCAGTTCAAATATTACCGGAATTTGGCTACCGTCCCCGATGATTTTTTTCGGGAGGATTTTGCGGCGCAATCGTTTGATACGCTACCCGTTCCATCCGTCTGGCAAATGCACGGTTACGATCGTCACCAGTATACGAACATCAAATATCCCTTTCCCTACGATCCGCCGCATATCCCGGCCGAAAATCCGTGCAGCGCCTATATTACTTATTGCGACATCGCCAAGGAACACGCTGCGGAGCGGAAGTATCTCAATTTCGAGGGCGTGGACTCGTGCCTTTATTTGTGGGTTAACGGCGGATTCGTCGGTTACAACCAGGTTTCCCATAGCACCGGTGAATTTGATATTACCGAATATCTAAGAGAAGGTCGCAACAAGATCGCGGCCCTGGTCTTCAAATGGTGCGCCGGTTCTTATCTTGAGGATCAGGATAAGTTGCGGATGTCCGGTATTTTTAGAGACGTGTACCTTCTTTACCGGCCCGCGAACCATATCCGGGATTACTTTGTCAAGACTGAGCTTTCGGAGGCCTATGAAGAGGCCACCTTGGCGGTCGACTTCG
Organism: Bacillota bacterium; assembly: GCA_023400055.1. GTDB lineage: Bacteria > Bacillota > UBA4882 > UBA8346 > UBA8346 > Hydrogenispora. The sequence continues at coordinate 470,998 of JAEXFN010000018.1, read as the reverse complement.
AATTTCTGGAACGGAATGAGCCGGTTGAATATCAGCTGTACGACGCCGGTAACACGGTGATTGCCAGCGGAAGCACGGATTCGGGCAAATTGGCCGTGAAAATTGCCAAGCCCGTATTATGGAACGCGGAGAATCCTTATCTTTATTCCTTGGTTTTGACGGCTTGCGGCGAGACTATCGTCGAAAAAGTGGGTTTTCGCGAGATCTTCGTACGCAACGGCGTTATCCATCTTAACGGCACGGCCATCAAGATCAAGGGCGTCAACCGGCACGACAGCGACCCCTATTCCGGTTACGCGGTCACTTTGACCGACATGATTAAAGATCTGGAGTTAATGAAACAGCATAATATCAATGCCATCCGAACCAGCCATTATCCAAACGCGCCGTTCTTCACGGAGCTCTGCGACGAATACGGCTTCTATGTCATTGCCGAGGCCGATCTGGAGATCCATGGCGGGGTCACGATCTACGGCGGCAGCCGGGAAACCACCATCGCCCTGCTGGCCAACGAAGGGCCGTTTGAGGCGGCCATCCTCGACCGGGTGCAGAGAGCGGTGATCCGGGATAAGAACCGGCCCGCGATTGTCTTTTGGTCGCTGGGCAACGAATCGGGTTATGGCGAAAACTTTGTCAAGGCGGCCCGCTGGGTCAAACAGTATGACCCTTCGCGGCTGCTGCATTACGAGAGCAGCATTCATCCGCTACCCGGCAGGACGCACGATCTGAGCGTGCTCGATGTCTTCAGCCGGATGTATCCGCCCGTTGAATTCATTGAAGATTATTTCACCAAACCGGATCAGAAACCGCTGATTTTGTGTGAAGTTTGTCATGCCATGGGAAATGGCCCCGGCGACCTCGAGGATTATTTTGACCGGATCTACCGTTACGACGGATTGGTCGGCGGCCTGGTCTGGGAATGGTGCGACCATGCGGTCTATGCCGGCAGAACCTTGGACGGCCGGAAGAAATTCCTCTACGGCGGGGATTTTAACGATTTTCCCAATGACGGCAATTTCTGCGTCGACGGCTTAACCTTTCCCGACCGCACCCCTTACACTGGCCTTAAAGAATATAAAAATGTGATCCGCCCGGTCCGGGCTGCCGTGGTTTCATTGCCGGGCGGCCAGTTTGCGTTCACCAACCATCTCGATTTTACGAACTTAAAAGATTATCTCTATATAAGATACGAGATCACGCAAGACGGCGGCGTGATAGCCACTGGCGAGATCAGGGATCTGGATTTGCCCGCCCATCAATCCAAAACGGTTCACATCGCTTATGATCTTCCGCAAACCGGCAAGTGCCTGATCAAGTTCGAGTATGTTCAGATGCATGATTGGGCGTTTACCAAGTCAGGGGATGTCTTAGGGTTTGATCAATTCCGGCTTTCGCGGGATGAGCGGAAATACCAGCCGGTTGCCGTTCCGGCGTCGGTTCTTGGGGAAGTAAATTTTAAAGAGTATGACGCATTGATCGTGGTTCGCGGCGGCAATTTTAAATACACATTCTCTAAGACAACCGGGCTATTTAATACGCTCGTCTTCGACAATGAAAATTATCTGGTCAAGCCGATGCTGTATAATCTGTGGCGGGCGCCGACCGATAACGACATGTATATCCGGAAGAAGTGGGAAGAGGCCGGGTATGACCGGATCCAAATAAAAGTATACGACACGGCAGTCAAGAAAGTGGCGGATCGCGTGGTCATTGCGGCGCAGCTGGCGATCGCCCCGGTTTATATCCAGGTGGTGCTGAAGATAGCGGCTGAGTTCATAATCCTTCCGACCGGCGAGATAAAATCGCGGTTCCGGGTGCAAAAGAATATGGAGATGCCGTTTCTGCCGCGCTTCGGGGTACGGATGTTCCTGCCGAAATCCTTTGAAAACGTGACCTATTTCGGATATGGGCCATATGAAAGCTATATCGATAAACACCGAGCTTCGTATGAAGGACTGTTTCAAACTACGGTGACCGATCTCTATGTTAATTATATCAAACCGCAGGAAAATGGCTCGCATTTCGGCTGCGATTATCTGGCGGTCTCCGATCCTTTGGGCGCTCAAATTAGTTTCGACAATGAGACCAACTTCAGCTTCAACGCCTCTCACTATACCCAGGAAGAACTGACGGCCAAAAAGCATGATTTCGAGCTGGAGGAATCGGATTATACCGTGCTTTGCCTGGATTACCGGCAAAGCGGGATCGGTTCCAACAGTTGCGGCCCGGAACTGATCGAAAAATACCGCCTGAATGAAGCGGAGTTCGTCTTTACGCTAAACCTTAAACCCGGCAGCCGCTAAAGTGAAGCCGCCGGACAGACAAAAGCGTCGCCAGCATGGTTTTTTGATAGTGCTGACGGCGCTTTATCATTTCAGCGACTGCAATCCGAGCGTCAACCAGGGCCGTGCGGCTTTTAACCGAGCGGCTTTATGAGAAAAGAGTATTCGTAGATCCCGCTGTTGATCCAGTATTCGGGATGGACTGTCTTAGTCCAGCCGGTATCGCCGCCGATTCCCATGTGCAGGTGGTCCAGGTTGAGGAAGACGTTGGCCCGTGGCCTGAGGTCGCTTTGGTGTTTGGCCGCCTCATAATCTTGGACCGGGTTGTAATGAACATCGAAATGGAAATCACGGCCGCCGGTGATTTTGAGGCCGTGGCCGGCGCCGTCGTGGATGCATAGCCAACGGACGTCCTCTTTGCCGCCGCATTCTACCGGCAGGATATAAGGGGTGTTCTGCTCGGCCACGGTGCTCTGATATCTGCCGACGTTGGCGGCTAGCTTCCGGTCCCAGTAATTTTCAAAGGGGCCCCTGCCGAACCATTCGATCTGCGAGGACTCCCGGGGCAGCGCGAAGGAAACCCCGATTCGCGGAATGGAACAGGGCAGCTTTTGCACCAGGACCTGTTTCCGCACCAGGATCCCCTTGCCGCCGATCTCGTATTCGGTGCGACTTTCCAGGATGCCGCCGTTAAATACGGTATGTACCTTGACCAGCGCTGCGTTTTCCGCAGTGGTGACCGCGCAGTCCGTTGCCTCAGGCTGCAGCTGATCCAGACTCAGCGCTTTCCACTCGGCGGTATAATTGGCCCCGGGTTTGGAGCAGGCGGTGTCGATCCCAGTAGGCGCGCGGTAGAAGTTGTCTGTGCCGCCAAGCAGGAGTTGCCTGCCGTGATAGATTGCCTGGGTGATGAGGCCGCTTGCCTTGTCGAAACGGACCGAGCAATCGGGCCCGGAGATCAGAATGGCCTGACCCTGGTCCGCGACTTGGAGAGCGCAACTCCGGACCGCCAAATCGGGCAGGGCTCTTCGGGAAAACGGCAGCTCAAACTGCTGGTTATAGAGTTCAAAGCCGCGTTCCGCCCAAGGCAGATCGACTTTCAACAGAAGTTGGAAATTGATGAAACATTCTCCGCAGTAGCGGGCTTGATCATAAGGAATTTTAATGGTGGCCGATTCTCCCGGTAGCGCGGCCAATTCTTCGACGGTTCCGGCCCGGACGGTTATGCCGTCGCATTGGATTTCCCAAGTGAGCCGGAGATGGGAGAGATCTGATTGATGGTAGGTATTGCGGACTTCGAAGGCGCCTCGTTCCAGATCGCCCGGGAAGACGCGGACCGGCGATTGGTGTTTCTTAATCTCGAAAGCCCCCGGGTGCGGCGCCAGATCGGGGCCGACCACGCCATTGAGGCACATGTCCAGGACCGGATCGGTTACCTCCTCGTCGAAATCGCCGCCGTAGGCCCATTGCCGCGTGCCGTCCGCGGCGGTCCGGATCAAGGCCTTGTCGGAGAAGTCCCAGACGAAGCCGCCTTGAAAACGGGGGAATTGATCGGTCATCGCCCAGTATTTATGGACATTGCCGTTGCTATTGCTTTTGGAATAAGCGTATTCGCACATGATGAACGGTCGCAAGTCGGAATCATCGGCCAGCACTTGCCGGACCCAGTCGAGATTGGGATACATGGGGCAGATGATATCGGAGATGTTGCCGCGGGGCGATTGCGACTGGTACTGGACGGGACGAGTCGGATCGGCTTCCTTCAAATAGCCGTACATCGCCGCGTGGCTGGCGCCGGCTCCCGCTTCGTTCCCCAGGGACCAGATGAGGACCGAGGGATGGTTTTTATCGCGCAGCTCCATCCGCACCGCCCGCTCAAGGTAAGCGCCGATCCAGGCGGAGTCATGGCTCAGGTCGCCGTCGACCCCGTGGGTCTCCAGGTTGGCTTCATCGACCAGATAGATGCCAAACTCGTCGCAGAGGTCGTACCAATAGGGATCGTTTGGATAATGACAGGTACGAACGGCATTAAAATTCAGGCGTTTAATGGTCAGGATATCCTGGCGCATCCGTTCGCGGCTGACGGTCCGGCCGTCTTCGGGGCAGTGCTCGTGACGGTTTACGCCGCGCAGGATTAACCGTTTGCCGTTGAGTTTCAGAATGCCGTGAGCGTCGATCTCCACTTGCCTGAAGCCGACCCGGGCGCTTTCGAAGTCGATGGCTTCGCCCGCGTGGTTCCGGAGCGTGAGCACCAGCGTATACAGATAGGGGTCTTCCGCCGTCCACTGGTGTGGCTGGGCCACCTTCAGCTCGATATCCGCCACGAAGGTAGGCCGCAGATAGCCGCGAAAATTCCGGAAGCAGAAACGATCGCTTTTGATCACCGAGTTTCCCGTACCGTCAAACAACTCGGCCTCGAAGCTGAGGTCGGCGAAGCCCGCCTGTTCCCGGCCGGGCCAGAGCTGGACGCGGAGCGTGGCATCACGATAGGCGCTGTCGAACAGGGTCTCGATCTGGTAATCCTGGATGCAATGTTTCGGTTTGGCGCAGATTGTCACGGAGCGGTGAATTCCGGACAGATGCCAGTAATCCTGACACTCCAGATAGCTCCCGTCGCAAAAACGCATCACCTGGACAGCCAGCCGGTTGGGGCCGGTTTGGACGAAAGGCGTAATATCGAACTCCGCCGCGAGCTTGCTGTCCTCGGAGTAGCCGACCGGATGGCCGTTGACCCAGAGGTAGAAGCAGGATTCCACGCCGTCGAAGTTCAGCAGGATGGTCCTGCCGGCATAACAGTCGGGCAGATCGAAATCTGTAATGTAACAGCCAGTTGCGTTTTCCTCCGGGACGAAAGGCGGGCGCAACAGGGCGGGGTCCTCCGCCGAAGCCTGAAGTTCGTGCCGGTCCTGGGGATTGTCGCGGGGAAACGGATAGATCATGTTGGTATAGACGGGCTTGTCGTAGCCCAGCACCTCCCAGTTGGAGGGGACGGGGATCGTATCCCAGGCGATTGCGTCAAAATCCCGACCGGAGAAATCTTCCGGCACTTGCTCCGGTTTTGGAAAAAGCCGGAACCGCCACTGGCCGTCCAACACCTTCACATAGCGGGAAGCTCTGCGGTCGCAGCTTTTGGCCTGTGCGGCGTCTTCATAGGCCCCATAGGGAGAATGCATCTTTTGACGGTTGATCTGGTTGATATACTGGGTTTCCCAAGGTCTGGTATCAAACATGATTCGGTTCCTTTCCTGTCTTGGCTTGGTTGGTTTACGAATTCCATGATACGCTGAAAACGGTTGGACCAAAATAGGCCAATTGGTAAAATACTTATCCATTTTGGTAATCACGGCCCAAGATGAAGGAGAAGGTGTGGAGAGTTACGATGCATCAGGATGTTTTTAATGAGATCACTGAAAGCAATGTGGTTTACCGCTGCATCGGCGGGGACTTTAGCAATGGCATTCTTTCCTGCGGTTACATGGCGAAGAAGGATGTCTCGAAGTCGCAATACAACTTTGCCATCAATTATTACAGCTGTTTTGTGCTGTTACGAGGCGGAGGAGCTTATAGCGACGCGACCGGCAACCGGATCCCGATCCATCCCGGCGACTTGGTACAGCGACTGCCGCAGGTTGTGCACAGCACGGAGATCGTTCCGGATGGCCAATGGCTGGAATTCTACATCAGCTTCGGCTATCAGACCTTCAAATATCTGCGGGATTTGGGCCTGATCCATGACGAGAGCCCGGTGCTGCATACTGTGGTCACCCGGAACGATCTGGATGCCTTCGGCCGGCTGCTCCGCGATCTCAAGGCGGCGGCCGATGACGAGCTGCCGGAGTTGCTCTTTCGTGCGCAGCAGATCGTTTATCGCTGGCAAAAAGAGAACCGCCCCAAGGACCTTCCCGCGCAAGAGATCGTGACGCGGGCTAAGGAGATGCTCGGCCAGAACCTGGAGAGCGACCTTTCCGCCGCTGTCGTGGCCTGTCAGCTGAATATCGGCTATGAAAGCTTCCGCAAGATCTTTAAGGCGGAGACCGGCGTCGCCCCGGCCGCCTATCGCACCCAACGGCGCATGGCCCACGCGCAACTGTTGCTTATGGCCGGGCTCGGCATCAGCGAGATCGCCGCCCTGGTGGGATACGGCGACTGCTACGCTTTTTCGAAGCAATTCAAAAGGACGCTGGGCTTATCGCCCCGTTCCTACCGGAAAACATTGGCGCCGTAACACTGAGCGCAATCGGCCAGGGCCATTTATAGCATAAAGTTAGCCGCCCGCGTGATTCTCCAGCAAAACCCGGATGTTGCGGGGCATCACATTCAACCAGCTGTGCATGCCCAAAAAGCGGACCTTCCGGCGCAGCGCGGGAGGAAGCTCCGGCAACGGTTGTCCGGACAATAGCAGCTCGATTTCGGTTTCGTCAAATTCGATGGGGCCGATGACATGATCGACGTAATTCCGGTTTTGGGGACAGACTTTCTGGCACAGCAGGCAATCATACAGGCAATGGTGGACCGACCGGGGCAGCCATTCCGGGAAATCTCCCGGGCTTTCGTTGAAATAGGACAGGCAGCGCTCGTTGTCGATCAAAAACCGCTCGGGCAAGATCGCGCCGGTCGGACAGTTCTTTAGGCAGGCATTGCAATTCTGGCAATGATCCATGACGCGGAGCTCCTGCCAGTGCCCTTCACTACAAAGGATATCGGTGAAATAGGCCACCAGGGTGAAGAAACTGCCCATCCCCGCGACGTAACAGATGTTATTGCGGCCGTAGGCCGCCAATCCGCTGCGCACCGCCAGCCGTTTCAGGGGCAGTTGGGGCGCGGCTTGAATGTGGTAGCCCAGCGGTTTCAGAAACCGGGTCAGATACTGTTTGGTCCTCGCCGGGGCGGCCTTTTTGCCCACTTCCGAATGGGCCAGGCAGATCAGGGGGACCGCTTGGCCGCGCCAATGAAAGATCGCCTCGGCATAGGCGGGGTTGGGCGAGGCGATGAGCAGCAGCGAACGGATCGCAAAAGCGGCGCCGGGCGGATGGGTTGATCGTGCATTAAAAGCAACGGCCATCCGCATTACACGGATGGCCGTTTGCTATTATTGATCCGCCTGTTCCGTTACGTAACGGTTTAACCCGGTGATGAATCCTTCCGGATCGGGTACTTTTTTGAGCGCCAGCAGACGGCCGAGGGTTCCCGGGTAGGTGTCGGAACAGGTGATGGGCGGGCAACCGTGAATGATAAAGTAACGGATTACCCCGGGAATCGACATCAGCTCCTCGATAGGGGTATCGGCAGTAATCATGGAGCCCCGCTTTCCTTCATGTAACGCTTAATACAGTCCGACCTTGTCTTCGCTCAGGCTGATGAAGATGTTCTTCTTTTGCGAATAGTGATCCAGCATCATTTTGTGGGTTTCCCGGCCGATGCCGGACTTCTTATACCCGCCGAACGGCGCGTGGGCCGGCAGGTTATTGTAGTTGTTCACCCACATCCGGCCGGTTTCGACCGCCCGGGCCACCCGGAAGGCGCGGTTGAGGTCCCTGGTCCAGACGGCACCGCCCAAGCCGTATTCGCTCTCGTTGGCCATGCGGATCACTTCGGCCTCGTCGCTGAATTTGACGAAGCAGACCACCGGGCCGAAGATCTCTTCCTGGGCCACCCGCATCGTGTTGTCCACGTCCGCCAGGATGGTGGGCTTCATGAAGCAGCCTTTATCCAGGCCGTCCTCGGTGACCTGGTAACCGCCGCAGGCGACCCGGGCGCCTTCCTGCCGGCCGACTTCCACATAGGCCAGGATCTTCTCCAGTTGCTCCCGGTTGACCTGGGAACCCATCTGGGTGGTCGGCTCCCAGGGCAGGCCGACCCGGATCTTTTCGAAGGCCTGGACCGCTTCGGCCAGGAAATCGTCGTAGATCGATTCGTGGACGAAGGCCCGCGAACCGGCGCAACAAACCTGTCCCTGGTTGAAGAGGATCCCGATCTGCAGTCCCTCGATGGCCTTTTCCCAAGGACAATCGGGGAAATAGATGTTGGCGGACTTGCCGCCCAACTCCAGCGTGGCCGGGATCAATTTCTTGGCGGCCGCGTCGGCGATGGTGTAGCCGATCTCGGTGGAACCGGTGAAGGCCAGCTTGCGGAAGCCTTCGTGCTCCAGCATGTAGCGGCCGGAACCCGAGCCCTTGCCGGTGATCACATTGACGACGCCGGGCGGCAGCACCTCCGCCAACAGCTTGGCGAGTTCCAGGAGGCTCAGGGATGTGGCCGACGAGGGCTTAATGACCACGCAATCCCCGGCCGCCAGGGCCGGCGCGATCTTCCAGGCCCCCATCAACAGCGGGAAGTTCCAGGGAATGATCTGGCCGACCACGCCGATGGGCTCCCGCAGGATCAGGCTCAGCGTGTCCTTGTCGATCATCACCGCCTGGCCCTCCTCGGTCCGGATGGCGCTGGCGAAATAACGGAAATGATCCGCGCTGAGCGGCACATCGATGGCCGTGGTCTCCCGGAGCGGTTTGCCGTTGTCCAGCGTCTCCACCAGGGCCAGTTTGGCGGCGTTGGCCTCGATCAGATCGGCGATCCGCAATAACATTCGGGCCCGTTCCTGCGGGCTGACCTCTTTCCAGCCGGGATAGGCCCGCCAGGCGGCGGCCACCGCCCGGTCGACATCTTCCCGCCCCGCATCGGCGCAGGTGGCCAGAAATTCCCCGTCGGCCGGGCAATAGGACTTGAATGTCTGCCCCTCGACCCCGTCGACCCAGGTCCCATCGATAAACAACTGATAGTTTTCGGCAACCGGACTCTTCAACTTAATCCCTCCCTTTTTCTATGTCACCCGCTAAAAGACCGCTTCCGGCCGAAGAGCTTTGTGGTAAAGCCGGATCGTTGGCCGCGGCCCTTTGCGGATGGATTGTCCCCGATGTATTTATATTAACCGGCGATGGAATTATGTTATGAAACCGATGACGTTGTCAAAGTCCGCCGGACTGGAATGGATGAAACGTGTTCTTGAACGGTTTCGTAAGGGTTCCGTAGTGGTTTGATGCGGCCCTTAAGATATTTTCGCGGGTTAATGGTTCGAAAAGTTCCGAGAGGGTTCTTGTGGAAAACGACGAAATGAGATTCTAGTTATTTTCTCACTTCATGGGGATGGGTTTCAATCGGCGCTTATCTCAAAAGAAAAGGTGGAATGAATCGTGACGCAGAAACTGCTGGCCATATTGGGCAGTCACAGGTCGAACGGTAATTCGGCGCGGGCCCTGGATCGGGCGATCGAATCGGCTGAGGCAAACGGAGCCGAGGTCCATCGGGTCAGGCTTGGCACCCTGGGACATATTCAACATTGCATCGGGTGCAAGCGTTGCAGAAAGACCGGCCAATGCATACTCAAGGATGGTCTCGACGAGGTAATTGTGGAAGCCAGGAATTGTGATTCCATCGTAATCGCCTGTCCGGTTTATTTTTTTGGGTTCAACTCTTTAACCAAAGCGTTTATCGATCGGGCTTTTTACTCGTCCATCCGGGAAGGGGAACCCAATCTGTTTGCCGGAAAGAAAATGGGGTTGATCATTACTTTTGCGGACGAAGATGTCCTGATATCGGGCGCCGTCAATATCATCAATAACTTCAAGGATATCGCCGGGTACGTTGGCTTCACCATTGCCGGAATCGCCTACGGCCAGACGACAGAGGAGAATGGGCCGACGGAGGATTTAATTGAGAAGTGCAAGGAATTGGGGGAGAAGTTGGTGAAGTGAGCAGTTCGATAATCCAAGGAGAGTTTTTGAACTGTCTAAAAGCAGCCTCTCCCCGACGCGGCAATTTTGACTGTCCAGGAAGCGGGGAAGGGTGTATTACTGGAAATTCGGGCAAATTTCGTGTTTCTTCGCAAAGATATCATCTATCTGTCATTGGCCTCGCTGAATGTTCTTAGCGATAGGCCTCGGTTTTAACGATTCACCGCTCCTCGTCAAATATGCTTTTAGTTCAACAACGCCGGAGAGCGGTTTCTTTTGGATTATAGTCTGTCTCTTCGGCCTGATCTTCTACTGTTGGAACTAGCTTTAGTTAATAAGCTACGGAGGAGGAAGATCAGCAGTTAATTAGAAGCAAAATAGCAAAGAATAATTGTAAATAAATGTCTTTTAAAAAGACGGGACTGTGGTAAAATGAATTTGTATAAATTAGGTTGCTGGAGAGGGTGATAAAATGAATTCAAATAATAATATTATTTTGAATAGATTTTTCACCCGGAATACATTTGCTGATCTACTTACAGAAAATTTTAACCGAACATACGTTGAAGTTATTAACCGATATATAAATGACATCGAAACAAAGAGCAATCGAATCCTCATCAGTGAAATTTATAAAATTATGACGTGCAGTTATCGAAACGAATATTTTTATAAAAATACTTTATTGAATAAATTATTACTTGCCAAACATAGCTTAAAAACAACTATAGCTTTAACTGAGATGCCAATTAGCAAATCAAAAGCTGACTTTATATTGATAAACGGAAAAGCTGTAGTTTATGAAATAAAAACAGAGTTAGATGGTTTTGAACGTTTAGGAAGTCAGCTGAATGATTATTATAAAGCTTTTGATCATGTATGTGTAGTAACTTGTGAAGATAATTTTGAAAAACTTAATGATTTGCTAAAGAATAGTCCTGTTGGCATTTATATTTTAACAAAACGTAATACATTGAGTCTTAGAAAGGAGCCAATCAAGGATGATTCTCGTTTAGACTCAAAAGTCATGTTTAAGCTTTTAAGAAAAGCAGAATTTGAGAATATTATTAAAGTTCATTATGGAGAAATCCCCGTAGTATCACAAGTCAATCATTATAATCAATGTTATAAACTCTTTAAGAATATTCACATTGAAAAATCTTATTATTATATGTTGAATGAGTTAAGGAAGAGAGCTAATATAGAAACTGAAGAATATAAAAATATACCTTATGAATTGAAATTTCTGGCTTATTTCGCGAAGTTTAAAAAAGGTGAGTATCAACAGTTGAATTTGTTCCTGAATAACGAGTTTGGGGGTTAATGATATGTATTTTCCATACTTGCGGGGTCGACAATACGAGTTGCTGGCTTTGAGTGAGTTAGTGGATTCTAAACGTCTTGGGAAACATGTCATACCTGTTATTGAGCCGATAAAATTATCTTCAACATTGATTAATACTTTAAATTCGTATATTCAGAATGAAAATCAAATAGCCATCATCCATAATCCTCAAGTGGGTTCATTCCAAAAAGATTTTAAGAATGAAAAAAAAGATACAATTCTAGATAGACTTGAAGAGTTATTAAGAAATCAGTTGGTAATAAAGGCCCATGTTTTAAATGCTAATTCACGGATAGAACTTATTCAATTAGAAACAAATGGATTCGGCAAAAAAGATTTAATGGTCATCTGTAATAATCGTGATTTCTTTGATGTGTATTCAGAAGAATTTTCTTCAGAATTTCCTCGTTATTGCTTAATTCCTGATCAGAGTGCTTTTAGGCGTAAAATTAGAAACAGCAGAGTTTTACTTGATGATAAATTTAAAAAACAGAATCGAAATACTGATTATGCGGAAATTGATGAACCTTTTTCTGAAGATCATCTATTTTACCAAGATGATGGTTTCATTGGTTTTTCGGACTATTCTATTGTAGGAGATAATTTTTTAGAAGCTGGCTTTGCCCCCTATGCTGTAGCATTACATGTTGTTTATTTTGCGGAAGATAAAAGTTTGCGCATTAAACACTTTGTTTCTGATTCCAATGATGATACTACGAACCCGGCGGGAAAATTTTATGAGGCGTTGGGAAAACTTAATAATTGGGATATGATACATAAAATGGATACACTAGGGTTAAAGAAACTTTTGATGCATTTTAAAGGTGAAACATATCCTGGTTTAGGAACAATTAAAAAACTGACCATAATGCACCACATTGAGCTCATGGGGCAATATCTTGATGGGGTGAGGTAGTGATGAGATGTTGCAAGGATTGCTTTAACGATATAGAAATTAAGGGTATTATTGAAAAATTAAATCAGATTGGTACTTGCGAATTATGTGGGAAAGAAAATGTTTTTATCTATGATACTGACATAAATAATGAATTAGAAGCGATGTTTGATGATTTATTAGATATTTATACTAGTAATGACGAACTGCCCGATGATTACCCTCAGGAGAATAGAATCTTTCTAAAAGATGAACTTTGCACGCGATGGAGTATTTTTAACCTTGATAGAGATCTGGCATATATGGCTATAATTGGTATCTGCCATAGAAGATATGAAAAAAATCGGGGATTATTTGACGCACCGATTGGAATTTTGGAATTAAATCAAAAAGAATATCTTGAAGAATATTCAATTATGAGAACTTGTGAGTGGGAGGATTTTGTTGAAGGAATAAAAAAGAATAATCGTTTTCATACCGACTGCATAAATAAAGAAAAATTTTTTTATTTATGTAACTTTATTAAAAAACCATATAAAGCGGGGAAAACATTTTTCAGAGCAAGAATTTGTTCAGATAAGACTGGCTTTCATGCTAATGAAATGGGCGCTCCTCCTTCGGACAAAGCCACTGCGGGAAGAGCTAATTCCGCAGGGATAAGTTGTCTGTACCTTGCCGATACAGCTATCACTGCTATCAATGAAATTAGAGCAGGTATTTATGATTATGTAACGGTTGGAGAATTTATCTTAAAAAAGGATATTGAAGTAGTCGATTTAACTCATGTAGATCTGATTAGCCCTTTTTGGACGCTTGATAATACTTTTCATGCAATCAATAAAAAAAACTTACAAAAAATAAGTGTTGATATTGCCAAACCTATGCGTAGACATGACAGTTTGCTTGATTATCTTCCTACCCAATATATCAGTGATTTAATTAAAAGTCGAGGATTTGCGGGTATAGAATATCAAAGTACAATGAATAAAAATGGCTATAATCTTGCAATATTCGATGAAAGGCTCTTTGGATGTTCAACTGTGGAGGTTTATGATATTCGCGAAATAGAATATAAATATGATAAGATAAGCCAAACAATTGAGAATTGAGAAGAACGATGGTATTGCCATTGTTGTACTCAAATCTAATAAATTTTAATAACACCAGTGTTTATCCGGTCACTTCTCCTATGTTGAAATGTCCTCCCGGAAATCAGGTCTTGATAATCTTCCTTTCCGCAATTTACTAATTGAAACACTTTTTAACGCTATCTTTTCCCACAATTTTTACTTTCGACTCAGAACACTCCGTTTTCTTTTATAATCTTATGCTTTATGTAGTATTTGTAAGCGAGTATTAAAATAGTTCCCGATTTTCCTCATTCTTTCTCAGCCCCATGTCAGCCGAGGGTTTCGTCATGTTACATCCGCTGGGCTACTATGCGCTCTATCACGAGGTGCGGGTCGGGCATGAATTCGGGGGTATTATCTGGAGACCGGCCGGTTCTCGTTAACCAATTCTTAATTGCAAGAATTGGTTTTTTGGTGAGCCGCGTCTCCAAAAAAGAATTCAACCCTCCTCTCCCGCTCCAGGGATAGCAACCAAATAAGCTTCCCCAAACCTCGGTTCAACTAGGACATCAACCGGTCCAATAGGGATGCGGCATAAATAAGCAGGGATGAGGATCGCTCATGCATTCCCGAACCTTGGTCCCGCATCCTGAAACCCCGGATCGGCTTCCCCGCTCTTTTAGGAAGTAGGGATGGTCTTTGGGGAAACAGGAATGGGATGATCCTCTGAAAGGATCCGTTGATCCCTTACAAGGATGAGACCATCCCTTACAGGGATCGTGCTATACCTAACAAGGACGAAGGGATCCGCTGAAAGGATCATGGCATCCCTAACAAGGACACCTTTCATCCTAACATGGATAAAGAATATCCTAGTTGGACCAAGAGCCATCCCTGACATGAGGGCTCCGATCCTAGGCCGCCGGGGAGGCGAGGAAAGAGGGCGGAGGCAAGTAGCGGCTGGACGGAACGAAAAATGGGTTGATTCCTTCGGTTTTTCTTTCTCCTCGATGAGGAAACGGGCTGAGGCCAAGGGCCTGGGATGTAATAGCGGAAGAACTTTGGTACGGAGACCGGCCGGGGAAGCTTGGCCGGATAGGCCCGTTGAAACGGAACAGAGCAGAGAGCCCGAGAGAAGGGCTCTTTTTTATTGGGCAGGGGGCGTTGTGAGGTTAATGTAAATTATACGTCAGTAAATTTAACATAAAGATGCGTTGACATTCCAAATCTCATCTCATATAATTTGGTTAATGTTAGTTATAGTTAGTTTGAGTTAGTTATAGTTTGATATGATTGGTTGAATCAGTTTAATATATAACATATATATAACATAAGCGAGAAAAGCGTCGTTCCGAATCGGTCCTTTTGGGGAAAGGCGGTGAAAGCGGCGGCCCGATCCGGAATGCAGTGAAAATCTGAATCAATGAGAGGTGTCCAAACATGCCGAGAAAAATTGCGATCTATGGCAAGGGCGGGATTGGGAAATCCACCACCCAACAGAACACAGCCGCGGCGATGGCCCATTTTTACGACCAGAAGGTCTTCATCCACGGCTGCGACCCCAAGGCCGATTCCACCCGGCTCATCCTGGGCGGGATGAATCAGAAAACCCTCATGGATATGCTGCGCGATGAGGGCGAGGAGAAGATCACCGTCGAAGGCGTGGTGCGCGACGGCTTCGAGGGCATCCGCTGTGTGGAGTCGGGCGGCCCCGAGCCCGGCGTGGGCTGCGCCGGACGCGGCGTGATCACCGCCATCGACCTGATGGAGAAGAACGGCGCCTACACCCCCGATCTGGACTTCGTCTTCTTCGACGTGCTGGGCGACGTGGTCTGCGGCGGCTTCGCGATGCCGATCCGCGACGGCAAGGCCCAGGAGGTCTACATCGTGGCCTCCGGCGAGATGATGGCGATCTACGCCGCCAACAACATCTGCAAGGGCCTGCTGAAATACGCCAAGCAGAGCGGGGTCCGCCTCGGCGGGGTCATCTGCAACAGCCGCAAGGTGGACCGCGAGGCGGAGTTCCTGGAGGAATTCACCGCCGCCATCGGCACCCAGATGATTCATTTCGTGCCCCGCGACAACATCGTCCAAAAGGCGGAATTCAACAAGAAGACCGTGGTCGAGTACGACGCCGAGTGCAACCAGGCCAAGGAATACGGCGAACTGGCCCGGAAGATCATCGAGAATCAGAACTTCGTCATCCCCCAGCCGCTGAAGATGGATGAGTTGGAAGCGATGGTCGTCAAATACGGCATCGCCGATTGACGGCGTTCCCCGGCCCGGCCGGACGGCGGCCGGAAGCCCATCCGCCAAGTAAAGGAGGACCGCAAGATGCCTTATCATCTGTTTAAATGCAGCGAGTGCATTCCCGAGCGGCGCAAGCACGCCGTGATCAAGGGGCCGGGCGAGACCCTGGCCGACGCCCTGCCCCTGGGCTACCTCAACACCATTCCCGGGAGCATCTCCGAGCGCGGCTGCGCCTACTGCGGCGCCAAACACGTCATCGGCACGCCCATGAAGGACGTCATCCACATGAGCCACGGGCCGGTCGGCTGTACCTACGACACCTGGCAGACCAAGCGCTATATCAGCGACAACGACAACTTTCAGCTGAAATACACTTACGCCACGGACATGAAGGAGAAACACATCGTCTTCGGCGCCGAAAAAATGCTCAAGCAAAATATCATCGAGGCTTTCCGGGCCTTCCCGCAGATCAAGCGGATGACCCTCTACCAGACCTGCGCCTCGGCATTGATCGGCGACGACATGAACGCGGTCGCCCAGGAAGTCATGGACGAAATGCCCGAGGTCGACATCTTCGTCTGCAACTCGCCGGGTTTCGGCGGGCCGAGCCAGTCGGGCGGGCACCACAAGATCAACATCGCCTGGATCAACCAGAAGGTCGGCACGGTCGAGCCCAAGATCACCAGCGATTACGTGATCAATTACGTCGGCGAGTATAACATCCAGGGCGACCAGGAAGTGATGCAGGACTACTTCAAGCGCATGGGGATCCAGGTGCTTTCCACCTTCACCGGCAACGGCTCCTACGACGATCTGCGGGCGATGCACCGGGCCCATCTCAACGTGCTGGAATGCGCCCGCTCGGCCGAGTACATCTGCAACGAGCTGCGCGTCAAGTACGGCACGCCCCGGCTGGACATCGACGGCTTCGGCTTCGAGCCGCTTTCGGCCTCGCTGCGCAAGATCGGCCTGTTCTTCGGGATCGAGGACCGGGCCCAGGCGATCATCGACGCGGAGACCGCTCGCTGGAAGCCGGAGCTGGACTGGTACAAGGAACGGCTGAAGGGCAAGAAAGTCTGCCTCTGGCCGGGCGGTTCCAAGCTCTGGCACTGGGCCCACGCCATCCACGCCGAGATGGGCGTCGAGGTCGTCTCGGTCTACACCAAATTCGGCCACCAGGGCGACATGGAGAAGGGCATCTCCCGCTGCGAGGCGGGCGCGCTGGCCATCGACGATCCCAATGAATTGGAAGGACTCGAGGCCATGGAGATGCTCAAACCGGACATCATCTTCACCGGCAAGCGCCCGGGCGAGGTCGCCAAGAAGATCCGGGTGCCCTATCTCAACGCTCACGCCTACCACAACGGCCCCTGGAAGGGCTACGAGGGCTGGGTCCGTTTCGCCCGGGACATCTATAACGCGATCTATTCGCCCATTCATCAGTTGGCCTATCTGGATATCAGCCGGGATGAGATCCCCGCCGATCGGGGCTTCGCCACTCAGCGGCTGCTTTCCGACGCCGACCTGAGTCCGGAGGTCCTGGCCTCCGACCGGCTGCGGCAATACACCGGGAAGTACGACAGCGTTTCCGGATTGCGCAACAAGACTTACCCGAGTTTCCCTTCCCAACAACAACGCTCAGCGGTATAAAAGCCTTGCGATCGAGTCAGCGTCTGACTTATCCCTGGCTCGGCTGAGTTCTTACAGTTCCGCCGGTCTGGCGGCCGGAGTTAATCACAAGGCTTAGAACGAGGTGATGACATGTCGGAAGATCAAATGAAAGAACGCGTCGAACAACTGGTGGATTACATCATGAAAAATTGCCTGTGGCAGTTTCACTCCCGCGCCTGGGACCGCGAGAAACAGAACGAGGGCATCCTCACCAAGACGATGCAGCTCCTCTGCGGCGAGCCCGTCGCCCATGAGACCCCGGCTGACCGCTGCCATTGGGTGGACGCCGTCTGCCTGGCCGACGGCTTTAAGAGCCGCTATCCGTGGCTGGCCACGCTGGAGCCGGTGGAGATCAAACCGTTGATGCAGGGGCTCAGGGAGCGGATCGACTTTTTGACCATCACCGGCTCGCTCAATGAGGAGTTGAAGGTCCCGCTCTACTAGTGGCCGCTCCTGGCCGGCCTGGCCTCGCAAAACTCGGACGATTGGAACGCTTTCGTTCCACAGCGACAGGAAGGAATGATAGGAATGCCATGTGAAGTGAAGCAAAAAGAACGGGTCGGCATCATCAACCCGATATTCACCTGCCAGCCTTGCGGCGCGCAGTACGCCAGCATCGGAATCGAGGATTGCATCGGGATCGTCCACGGCGGCCAGGGCTGTGTGATGTTCGTCCGCTTGCTGTTCTCGCAGCATTTCAAGGAAAGCTTCGAGCTGGCCTCCTCCTCGGTGCACGAGGACGGCGCGGTCTTCGGCGCCCTCAACCGGGTCGAGGAAGCGGTCGATGTGCTGCTGATGCGCTATCCCGACGTGAAGGTGGTGCCGATCATCACCACCTGCTGTACCGAGGTGATCGGCGACGACGTCGACGGCGTCGTCCGCAAACTCAATGAAGGGCTCTTGCCCCAGAAATTCCCCGGCCGGGAAGTCCACCTGATCCCGATCCATACCCCCAGTTTCAAGGGGAGCATGATCAGCGGCTACGACGTGGCGGTCAAGGACTTCGTGAGCCATTTCGCAAAGAAAGGCGAGCCCAACGGCAAGCTCAACCTGATCACCGGCTGGGCCAATCCCGGCGACGTGACCGCGCTGAAGCACCTGCTGGCGGAGATGGGCGTCGCGGCGACGGTACTGTTTGAGATCGAAAGCTTCGATTCGCCGCTGATGCCGGACGGCAACCATACCTCCCACGGCGAGACCAGCGTCGCCGATCTGGCCTCCACCGCCAACGCGCTGGGGACCATCGCCCTGAACCGTTACGAAGGGGGCCAGACCGCCGAGTATCTCGAGAGCGAATTCGATGTCCCGGCTATCGTCGGCCCGACGCCGATCGGCATCCGCAACACCGATAGCTTCCTGCGGAATGTCAAAACCCTGACCGGCAAGCCCATCCCCCAGTCGCTCGTCCGCGAGCGCGGCTTGGCCATCGACGCGCTGACCGATCTGACCCACCTGTTTCTGGCCGACAAGAAGGTGGCCATCTATGGCGCGGCCGACCTGGTCATCGGGCTGGCCCAGTTCTGCCTGGATCTGGAGATGCAGCCGGTGCTGCTGCTCCTGGGGGACGACAACACCGGTTACCGGAACGATCCCCGCATCAAGGAGCTACAGGCCAACATCGATTTCGACATGGAGATCGTCCTCAATGCCGACCTCTGGGAGCTGGAAGAGCGGATCAAGAACCGGGGGCTGGAGCTGGATCTGATCCTGGGCCATTCCAAGGGCAGGTTCATCTCGATCGACTACAACATCCCCATGGTCCGGGTGGGCTTCCCCACCTACGACCGGGCGGGGCTCTACCGCCACCCGATCGTGGGTTATGCCGGCGCGACCTGGCTGGGCGAGGAGATGGCCAATACCATCTTCGCCGACATGGAGCGGAAGAAGAACAAAGAATGGATCCTGAATGTATGGTGAGGCGCGCCGGTTGCGGCGGCCCGGAAGCGCGGCCGGATGCCGGCGCGATTCTGAGGGAAGAGGATCAGTCAAATGATTAACGATAGGGAGAGCGAGGCCGGAGCCTTCGCAGCCGATTATCAGGACGCCCGGGCGTACCACCGCCGGGCGGAGCAGTTCCTGCGGGAAGGGCAACATTTCAGCGTGGTCTTCAACGTCGGGGCGGTCGCGCTCGAACGCTACCTGGTGGCCTTGTGCGAACTGTACGGCGAGGAGCCGGGCAATCACAACTTTACCTGCCTGATGGACGCCATCGAAGGGCTGATGGACTTTCCGCCCGCCCTGAACCGGGCGATCCGTTCGCTGGACTCGATCTTCGGCATCTGTTCGCTGGAGAACTACCATCACGGCGCGCCCGAGCCGCCCGACGCCGAGCGCGTCCTGGCGCTGTGCGCCGAAGTCCGCGATTTGTTTGACCCGGACCGGCTCGCGGCGGTCCGGGCGGCGGGAGAACAATGAAAAAAAGTCAGGGGGAAGAGCGATATGTTAATGGTGCGAGCGATCATCCGGCCCGAAAAGGTGACCGAGGTCCTGGCGGCGTTGAGCGAGGCCGGTTTCCCGGCCGTCACCAAGGTGGATGTCGTCGGCCGCGGCAAACAGAAGGGGCTGAAGTTCGGCGATATCTATTATGATGAGATTCCCAAGGAGATGCTGCTGCTGATCGTGGAGGACGCCGACAAGGACCGGGTGGTCCAGGTGATCATGGCAACGGCCAAGACCGGCGAGAACGGCGCCTTCGGCGACGGCAAGATCTTCGTCAGTCCGGTGGAGGAAGCCTATACCGTCAGCACGCGCAGCAAAGGACTTTAAGAGAGGGGCGGAAGCATGAAAGAAGTCATGGCGTTCATCCGCATGTATCAGATCAACCAAACCAAAGCGGCGCTGCTCGAGGCGGGCTTCCCCTCGATCACCTGCCGCAAGGTGCTGGGGCGGGGCAAACGGAAAGTGGATTTCACGTTCAATCAGAGTTCGCCCCAGGCGGTGGCCAAAGAAGCGCCGGGCCTGGCCGAGTCGCTCTCCGAGGAGCACCGGTTGATCCCCAAGCGGTTTTTGACCCTGATCGTCCAGGACGATGAGGTTCCCGAAGTGGTCGAGGCGATCATGGCAGTCAACTCCACCGGCAATCCCGGCGACGGCAAGATATTTATCCTGCCCATTTGCGAAGTGTACCGGGTCCGCACCGGCGAGACCGGAGCGGCCGCCATTTAAAAACCGGCCGGCGGGACCCGGAGCGAAGGAGGAATGGGGATGAGAATCCATTATCTGCAGCACGTGCCGTTCGAGGGACCGGCGGGCGTCGGGGAGTGGCGCGGCGCCGGGGGCACCGGCTCACGGGCACGCATTTCTATGACCGGGAGGCTGTCCCGGAGGTCGCGGCCTTCGACTGGCTGGTGATCCTGGGCGGCCCGATGAATATCTACCAGGAGGCGGAGTACCCTTGGCTCCGGGAGGAGAAACGGCTGATCCGGGCGGCCGTCGACCGCGGCCAGATCGTCCTCGGCATCTGCCTCGGGGCGCAGCTGATCGCCGCTGTCCTGGGCGGCCGGGTCACCAAGAACCCGGCGGCGGAGATCGGCTGGCTGCCGGTGACCCTCAACGCCGCGGCGTTCCAGTCGCCGCTGTTGCAAAACTTCCCGGAGCGGTTGACCGTTTTTCAGTGGCACAACGATACCTTCAGCCTGCTCGGCCCGGGCGTCGCCTGTATCGCCGCCAGCGAGGCTTGCGCTCATCAGGCCTTCCTGTACGGGGAGCGGGTGGTGGGTCTGCAGTTTCATCTGGAGAGCAGTGCGGCCAGCATCGACTCGCTGCTCCGGAATTGTGCCGCCGAACTGAGCGGCGGCGGCCGCTATGTCCAGACCGAGGCGCAGATCCGGGCGGGAATAAGCCATTTGAAGGCCGCCAATTCGCTGATGGAGCAACTGCTGGACCGGCTGGCGGCGCTGGGAACGGCCGAGGCATGACGAAACCAGGGCGGCGCCCGGAACACCGGGCCTTTGCGCCCGAGAACGGGAGGGATCGGGATGGAACAGATCCGCTACACCCAACGGATTTGCAACGACCCAGTCAGAATCGAGCGTTTTTTGACGGATCGGCGCGTCGGCACCTTGAGCATGGCCGATCCGGCGGGCCGGCCCTATGCCGTGCCCGTCAATTATCTCTACTGGAACGGCCGGATTTATTTCCACGGCCTGGGCAGCGGCAAGAAGAACGATCTGCTCGCGGCCAACCCGGCGGTCTGTTTCAGCGTTTTCGAGGAATTCGGCACGGTGGCCGACGCGGCGCCCTGCAAATGCGACACTTCCTATTTCAGCGTGGTCCTCTTCGGCCGGGCCCTGCCGGTGGCCGAGCGGGAGGAAAAAGCGGAAGCGCTCACCCGATTGTTGGAGAAGTTCACCCCGCAACTTTTTAAGAATCCGCTGGCCCCGGAGTTGGTGGCCAAATACCGTTCGTCCCTGGATAACCGGGCCGTGGCCGTGTACCGCATCGTCCCCGAAGCGCTCACCGCCAAGGAAAATCCGCCGGATCCGGAACATATGTTTCAGGCGCGGCCCAAAGGAGTTGACTGAGCCATGGCCGACGAATGTTGCCGAGGAACGGCCCCGGTCCCTCCGGTGGAACTGGCTGGGCTCACCGCCAGGCATCCTTGTTATTCGGCGGAGGCCGCCCACCAATACGCCCGGATGCACTTGCCGGTGGCTCCGGCCTGCAATATCAGTTGCAACTATTGTAACCGCAAATTCGACTGCGTCCATGAGAGCCGCCCCGGCGTCACCAGCGAGATCCTGACCCCGGAGCAGAGTCTGGCCAAGTTCATCCGGGTCCGGGGGGAGCTGCCCCAGCTGACCGTGGCCGGGATCGCCGGACCCGGCGACGCGCTGGCCAATTGGCCGGTAGTCCGGCGCACCATCCGGCTGATCGGGGAGCGGGCCCCGGAGACTATCTTTTGCCTCTCCACCAACGGACTGCTGTTGCCGCATTGCGGCCCGGAACTGATCGCGCTGGGCATCAAACACGTCACGGTCACGGTCAATTGCCTGGATCCGGCGATCGGGGCGCGCATCTATGATCATGTGAATTATGAAGGATATTACTTCACCGGGGAACGGGCCGCCGCCATCCTGATCACCAATCAAACGGCCGGCATCCGCTATCTGGCCGAGCGAGGCGTCCTGGTCAAGGTGAATATGGTGATGATCGACGGTCTCAACGCCGGCCACCTGGCCGAGGTCGCCCGGGTAGTCAAGCGGCTGGGCGCGTTCATGGCCAATATCATGCCGCTGATTCCCGCGCCGGGCAGCGCCTTCGAAAACCTGCCCCAGACCAGCATGCAGGATGTTCAGGCGTTGCGCCGGAACTGCCAGGCGGATATCGCCCAGATGGGCCATTGCCGGCAATGCCGGGCCGACGCCGTCGGATTGCTGGCGGAGGACCTGTCGTACCGGTACCGGACGGCCGAAACGGCGGCGGCGCCGAGCCGGGAGCCCGCTCCCGTTCCCAAAACCGCGTATCGGGTAGCGGTTACTTCCCGCTACCGCCAACTGGTGGACCTGCATTACGGCCATGCCGAGGAGTTTCAGATCTATGCGATCGACGGCGCGCGGATTACTTTCCTGGAAACCCGCCCAACCGTCCGGTATTGCGCCGGCGCCGATTGCGACCGGAGCGATGCGGAACGCGATCGGGCGCTCCAGGCCATCCGGGATTGCGACGCGGTGCTGACCATGCGCATCGGCTACGAGGCCCGTCGGCGCCTGCAGGCTAACGGCATCGCCTGTTTCGAGTCCTGTGCCGGGATCGAGGAGGGGCTGAAGGAGTTGGCCGCCAAGTTGCGGCGCGAGAATGAAAAAGCGGCGGACGGGTGAGCGCGAGTGCGGCGGGGGCGGGACAACCGGGCCGGGCGCCCGGGGCGGCGGCGCGGCCGAGTTTTAGCGCCCGGCCTTGGTGAGCAGCTGGCCCATTTGGGAGACGTCGTAGCCGCCCAGCCCCTGAATCTCGGCCCGGAAGGCCGGGGCATACAGCAGCTCCAGCAGCGCCTGGAAATGCGGCAGGCTCAGGTCCTCTTCGCGGAGGACCAGATCATACCGCTCGCGCTGCAACGGAATGAACTCGATCTCCGCCACCTGGGAGGCGACTTTCTCACTGCCGACCCCCACGTCGGCCTCGCCCCGGGCCACCGCGCTGGCGACGGCCAGATGGCTGGTAGCCACGCTGTCATAGCCGGTGATCCGGCGGTGCTTGATACCGAGCGCGTAGATCTTCTCGTCCAGAAGGACCCGGGCTCCCGCGCCGCACTCGCGGTTGATCAGGCGGATGTCAGGCCGGGCCAGATCTTCCCAGGCGCGGATCCCTTTGGGGTTGCCGCGGGCGACATAGAAGCCGGCCATCCGGTACACCAAGTTATAGACCATGGTTTCATGGCCGGGCAGCAGCCGCCGGACATAGGGCAGATTGTATTCGCCGCTGTCGCCGTCCCAGAGATGGGCGGTGGCGAGATTGGCCGCGCCCTGGTAGAGGGCGAGCAGTCCGGCCAGGCTGCCGACATAGCGGCGCAGGAACGAGAGGTAGGGGAATTGTTGTTCGAGATGCCGGGTCAGGATGTCCAGGACCAGATCCTGGCCGCAGAGGATGATCCCTTCGCGGGCCGGCGAGAGGGCTGGCGCCGGACTGGCGATCAGCTGGGCCGGCAGTCCGTTGTGGCTCTTGGAACTCTGTTTGTAGCGCTCCAGATCGTCGTGTTCCACCCGGACCTGGCGGCCCACGTGGTAGGCGGGCAGTTCGCCCCGCTTGATCATCTCGTAAATGGTGAACCGGGATACTTTCAAGATCCGCGCCACTTCATCCGGAGTATAGGAACTGCTTTCAGGCATCTTTAACATACCTCCCGCCAGCCGACCTTTGGGCCCAGGGCCTGAGCCGCTTCTGCCGACGACAGTAATTATATCATATCACCGGCGGCCGAAAAAGTGAGGCTGGCCCGGTTGCTTCCCTTCCGCCCGACAAGGCGCGGCCCGTTTCTTGGTCCAAGTTCCGCTTTGGGGGCGGGAACTTTCAATGCCGATATGGCCATGGTTTTTGCGAAAGCGGAGTCATCCCATTACAGAATGGCATCACTGGGCAGGCTGGTTCTGTCCGATAATATTCCCGTCATTATCGGTGATATAAGTGCCTTTAGTAGTATCTAGTATGACATATTTATTGTTCCAGGGATCTTTGACAACGGCGCACTTCCCGATGCTGATGTCGAAAGGCCCGGATATGATTGGACCGCCCGCCTTTTCGATCTCCTTCACCGCCTCGCTCACTGAATCGACTTTGATGTCAATATGCTGTTCCTTGCGTTCATTTTGAATGACAATTTCGGTGATTCCTTCGCTCATTCCGAGGCCCGCCTGGGAAGCGGTTTTCCATAAGACTTGCAAGCCGAGGCTGTTGCAATAATATTCAATTCCGCGCTGAATGTCCGGAGTATAGAGCTCTATGCAGTCGATGCAGTTAAATAATGCTTTTTTGGATGGACTCATAAGCGCATTTCCTTTCGAAAATGAATCAGTAATTCCAATATCATACAACGGTCGCGTAAGTCCATTATACATCTTGTTATATCCGGATTGCCGCTTTGTTTTGAAAATCGGTTATTTTCGTATCAGAACCGGAGGTGTGCGCCCGAACCCACAACTCCAAATCAAACCAATCATCCGCTCCCGCTCCGGGGACAGCAACCGCATAAGCTTCCCCAAACCCCGATACAACTAGGACAGGATCCGGTCCAATAGGGACACGGGATAAATAAGCGGGGATGGCGATTGATCATGCATCCCCGAACCTTGGTCCTGCATCCCGAAACCTCGGATCAGTTTCCCCAGGCCTTGGGGAAGTAGGGATGGTCCTTGGGGATGCAGGGATGGCCCCGTCCTATGAAAGGACCATGACGTACCTTACAAGGACAAAGACCATCCCTAACAAGGATCGAGGCGTACCTAACAAGGACGCGTCCGTCCTTTGAGGGGCGAAGACCGTCCCTAACACGGACATATCTCATCCCTTTAGGGATAACGACCGTCCCTAAAGGACCGACGACCATCCCTGACACGACGGCTGCGATCCCGGATGGACGGAGAGGCGGGGAAAGAGGACAGAGGCGCGTCGCGGCTGGACGGAGGGGAAAGCGGGCTGTTTCGTTCGTGCTAACTTTTTTCCCAAGGAGAATATGAACTGAGGCGGGTCAAACGACCGCCAATTTGCCTTAAGGATAAGTTAGGAGGAAATCAAACTTCACTCGCGATGGCGATATTGCAAATACTGCAAAAACCGTTTGACTGCGAGCGAAGCGGTCTTGGAATCCTTGATCACCAGGCCGATCTGGCGGTAGGCGGCCACCTCCAGCTCCTTTTGCACGATTCGGTAAGGGTTGCGCCGCAGGATTAATTCCGGCAGCATGCTGATGCCCAGGCCGTTCTCGACCATGGCCATGATCGCATAGTCGTCCCAGGTCGTGAAGCGGACCTTGGGGGCGATGTGGTGTTTTTTAAGGATCTCCGCTATCTCGGCTTTGCCGCCTTTCTCCAGGAGAATAAAGGGCTCCTCGGCCAGACCGCTGAGGGGAAAGTGGGCCGCTTCGGCCAGCGGATGATTCTCCGGCAGTATCACCAGCAATCGGTCCCGCTCTAAAAAGATGCTCTCCAGTTCGGGGTCGATCGGAAACTTCAGAAAGCCGCAGTCCACCCGGCCATCCATGACCCAACTTTCGATCTCGGTATAGTCGCCCAGCAGCAGTTCGAATTCGATGTTCGGATAGTCCTTTTGGAACGACTGGATCATGTTGGGCAGCCAATGCGTGGCCACGCTGGAAAAGGTCCCGACCCGGATCAGCCCGGAGTTTAGGCCGTGCAACTCCTCGATCTCGGTCAGCAATTTTTGATGCGCTTGGCAGACGTTTTGCAGATGCGGCAGGACCTTGAGCCCGTCGGAAGTGATCCGCACCCCGGAACGCTTCCGTTCCAGCAGCGCAATGCCCCATTCGGCTTCCAGGTCGTTGATCATGTGGCTGATTCCCGACTGGGTGTAACCGAGCGCTTCGGCCGCTTTGGTCAGACTGCCGTATGCCACGGTTTTAATGAATGCCAGGTATTTGGGGATGCTCATCGCGGCAGACCTCATTACGTTTTTTCATGTTTAAGATGATAAAGATGCGTTTTTCTAATAGATCAACTTATAATATAATGATTTAAAAAGGAAGTCAATGTTTCGGGCGCGACGAAACGCTTTGGGAATCGCTGATTGGTGAAAAAACGGTTCCCCAAAGCAGATGGCTATGGAATAAACATCGTCGAATACTAAGGAATTGGAGCGCAGCGAAGAACCATCATGAGCGCCAAGCTAAAAATCAGCGCCGCCATGCTGATCTGGGGCAGCATGGGGATACTGGTCCGCGACATCCACTTGCCATCGGCTGAAATTGCCCTGGTCCGGGGCGTAATCGGGGTACTTTTTCTTTTGGCGGTAAGCTTGGTTATGCAAAGCCCGGTTTCCCAAAGCGGGCTGCTCCATAACAAGTTATTGCTGATTGCCTCCGGGGCCGCGCTGGGCGCCAATTGGATCCTCTTGTTCGAAGCCTATCGACATACCACCATCGCCAATGCGACGCTCAGCTACTATCTGGCCCCGGTCATCATCACCGTGCTGTCGCGGCTCGTCTTGAAAGAGCAACTGACGGTCACCAAAGGGATTTGCATCATCGCCGCGCTGACCGGCTTGGCCTTGATCGCGGGTGTATTTACGGCCGCGTTGCCAACGCCGGGCAACGGCCTCGGGATAATGTACGGAGTAGCCGCGGCCGTGGCCTATGCCGGCTTCACACTGATGAGCAAGTTCCTCAAGGGCTTGACGAGCATTGCGGCGACCATCGCCCAACTGGGAGTGGCCGCGCTGGTTCTGTTGCCGTACACGCTGTTGACGGGCAATGCCGCCGCCGTTAGCCCGGGTCGGACTGTCCTCTGGCTGGTCATCCTGAGGATTATTCACACCGGACTGGCCTTCTGGCTGTTTTTTTCGGCCGTCAAGGATTTGAAGGCGCAAACGATCGCGGTATTCAGCTATATCGATCCGGTTACCGCGATCGTGCTGGCCGCCGCGCTGTTGAACGAGAAAATGGGGCCGGCCCAGATCCTGGGCGCGGCTTTAATCCTGGGTTCCACGCTCTGCAGCGAGATCTTCGGCAATCTCAATTTCAAAGTCGTGCCCCATAAGCCGGCCATGCAGTGCAAAAGTTGAAGAATCAAGGCTGAGAATGGGCTTTCCCTTGGGAGCGCCCGAAAGTTTAAAAACCTGCGAATCGCGGGTTTTTTTAATTGGCAAGCTCGCCTCCGAAGACGAAAGACGGAGAATGGATAATGATCGCCATCAAAGCGCATGCCGGACCGCAGTCAAGAAACCCGCGATCAACTATTGACTTGGAGGTAACTCAAAGGTATAGGATGAAAATAAGGTTTACGATTAACTTGGGATATTTCCAGCTGCCATTAGATATTTGGCGAATCATGGGTTGTTTTTAAACTTGACAACGAGGAGTAGATAGCGATGCAGCAATTGAAACGACGCCGTTTCGGCAAGACCGGCCTGCAGGTGACCGAGCTCAGTCTGGGAGCGATGAACTTGCGGCGGGCCGCCCGCTTCGATCAAGTGGACCTGGTGGTCAATTACGCCCTGGATCAGGGGATTAACCTGATCGATACCGCCCGCGCCTACAACGGCCAGCTGCCGGGGGGCGAGACGGTGGAGAGCGAGGCCGTCGTCGGCCGGGTGATCGCCGGTCGCCGGGATCTGCGCGAACCGATCGTGATCGTCACCAAGGGCCACGGCTATACCCCGGAGAAGTTCGATGATTTTTTGGCGACCAGCCGCGGCAAACTGGGCGTGGAGGGCCGCCACTCATTGCATATCGGCCCCAACCCTATCAAACTGGTCTACTTCTTTCACGGGATCAGCGTCGAACGTTGGGCCGAGATGAAGTCTTCCGGCGTGTTGGACAAGATTAAGTCGGTCAAGGAGGAGGGCCTCATCGATTACATCGGCTTCTCCAGCCATTATAAAGATACCGTCGAGATCAAAGAAGCCATCGCGACCGATATCTTCGACGTCGTCGAGCTGCCCTATAACATCTTCAATCAGAGCCTGGCGCCCTATATCGAGCTGGCGCACCGGCACGACCTGGGAATCGTCAACATGAAGGCGTTCGGCGGCAACGAGATGGCCGAGCTGTTCCGGCTGCTGAGCGAGCATATCGAACTCGGATACCGGGAGATGCTGCAGTTCTGTCTCGCCAACCCTTACATTGCCACGGTCGACGCCGGGGCCATCTATCCCGAGCAGCTGCAGGCGGACATCGCGACCGCTTTGGCGCCGCTGCCGGACGCCAGCCGGCTGGAGGAGTTCCGGCGGATCGGCGCCAAGCTGGCGACCGATTTCAACCTGAGCGAGTTGTGCCGCGACTGTCGCCATTGCCAGGAGTATTTCGCCTGTCCGCAGGGGATCGACTTCCCGACGGCGCTGCTGTTATTATCCAGATACCGGCTGGCCAAGATCTTCGGCAAAGACGCCGCCGCTTACAGCGCCGCCTATCGCCAGCTCGATCCCCGCGCCGATCAGTGCCTCCAGTGCGGCCAGTGTGAGCCGCTCTGCGAATATAACCTGAAGATTCCGGAACTGTTGCGAGTGGCCGAGAGCGAATTATAATTGGGGCCGCCCGCCAAGGCGTTTGGATAGAACATCCGCGCTATAGTAAAAAGATAGATTCGAGCGCAAACTGAGCTTGGCCGCGAGACCAGGCTCGGTTCGTCAGGATCAAAATCGCAAGGAGAATCCGAGATGATTGATTCAAAAGTAATCGAAGCATTCCAGCTGATGTGGGGCAATTTTCCCGACCCCGCCCTGTTGATCCATAAGAACCGGGAGATTATCGCGCTCAATGAAGCTGGCCGCAAGATGGGCCGGGTGGCCGGGACGATCTGTTCCAGCTACGGCGGACCCGAAGCCCACCGGCATTGTCTGGCCAATCAGGCGCTGGCGACGGGGCGGCCGGCTTTCGTCAAACGGAAAAACGGCGCACGCGATCGGATCTCCTACTGGCTGCCTTTGGAAGGACAGCCCGATTTGTTTGTCCATTTTATCGTCGGGGCGATGGTCGATTACGACGCGGCTCCGGAGAAAGCGGCCGGCGTCTGATGGTTGGGAACGAACGGCGCGCTGCCCGGGCCAGCGTGTTTTGTGGCACCATCCCACGGCTCCGATGCTAAGCGGTCCAACTGTCATGGATTACCAAGCGGAGAAAAAACGTTTCGGCGCGTCCGGCGGCAGGAGCCCGGCAAAATAGGGCGAATACTCTTATTGATATTAATCTTCAATAAACAAGAGAACGCGATGCAAAAACGGGTCATCCTGAAACTCGCCGTCATTTTATTCATTGCTATTCTGCTGTCCTTGTGCTGCCATACTCACCTCGATCATTTCCCCGGGGATGGCCAGGATGATCATTGCCCGTTGTGCCAGATCCTTTTTGCGGGATTTACCGCCAGCCCCTCCTTCGAACTGATCCTGGTGGCCATCCTCATCCAAATTGTGGTCCCATTCCTTAGCGATATCCTCAAGGCCCGGCCTCAAACCCATTATGATAACCGGGCGTCTCCCTTCCTCTGCCTTACGGATGATTTCGCGGCCTAAAAATCGACGCTGAGCGGGTTCAAACTGGCGAAAATCCCAAAGGGGTCTTTGCGCCTTTTTCGGTTTGCCTCATCGGCCAAGGAGAGGAAGCTTTCAACTGTGAAAAATCTGAAAAAGCACTATCTGACCCTCGTTTTCACCGGTTACATCATCTTTTTGGGGTTCCTGCTGATCACGGGGACGATCCGGTACTACATCAATCCCTTGCTCTCATTTCTTACCGTCATGACGCTGGTGATCCTGGCGGCGATGCTGGCCGGCAATCTGCGCCGAACGCACCGGGAAGACCCGGAACATGAGCCCGATTGTGACTGCCATCATCATCACGCTCACGCATTGGAGAAGAGCAGCTTGCTGTTGCTTTTGCCGCTATTGCTCGTTTTGGTGGTGCCGCCCCAGGCGTTGAGCTATCAAGCCACTGTCCCTAGCCTGCTTGACCGGCTGCCCCAATTGGTGACCATTTTCCTGGGCATCGTGATCCAGGCTTTGCCCTTCGTGTTAATCGGGGTGTTCGGTTCGGCGGCCATGCACTACCTGGTCACGGTGGAAATGGTCGAGAACAAGCTGGCCCGCACCGCCAAACTGCCGGGAATCCTACTGGCCATCGGCGCCGGGTTCTTCTTTCCGGTCTGCGATTGCGGGGTCATCCCGGTGGTCAGGCGGTTATTGCTGAAGAAAGTCCCGCCCTATATGGCGATAGCCTTTTTGGTGACCGCGCCGCTCGTCAACCCCATTACCGTCTGGGCCACGGCCACCGCCTTCGGCTATAACTGGCCCGTCACGCTGACCCGGGTGGGCATGGCGGTGGTGGTGGGGTTCCTGGTGGCGTTGGCGGTCAGTAAATTCTTCCCGTCGCTCGAATATCTGTTTCATCAGAAGGCCGTCCGGGAGCTGGAGGCAGCCGCAGCAACGACCGCGAGCGCCGCGCCTGCCCATCCGGGGTCGGTCACGGCCGCGATTTTCCACCATGCCAACGATGAATTCCTGGAAGTCGGCAAGTTCCTGGTCGGTGGCGCTCTGATCGCCGCCATCGTCCAAACCGTCATCCCCAAGCAATCCCTGATGCTCATTACCAGCAATCCCGTATTATCGGTGCTGGTGATGATGCTGTTGGCCCTTTGCCTGTCCCTCTGCGCCGAAGCCGATGCCTTTGTGGCCCGTTCTTTTCTCTATCATTTCCCCTTGGGCAGCGTGATGGCGTTTATGGTGTTCGGCCAAATGATCGACCTTAAAAACGCGGCGTTGCTGCTCAAAAGCTTTAAAGCCAAGGCGGTCCTGTTCATCTTCGGCCTTTGCGCGCTGCTGGTGCTGCTGTTCTGCAGCCTACTTAATTTGCTGCCCGCTCCTACCCTGATCCGAGGGAGGTTTTAAAATTTTTAATCATGAAAAACCGTCGCAACCTCCATTTGTTCCTGTGGCCGCTGTCCTTTCTGTTGCTAATGCTCATGACAGCCGGTCCGGCTGCCACCGCGGCAAATCCGACCATTCCGGCCGGTCTTAAAGAATACACCCAGCTGGAGATCGGGGCCATCCTGGCCGATGGCACCAAATCCACCCTCCGGGAACTATTGGCCGCCAAGGTTTTTTTGCAGGGCAAAATCTCGCGAACGCCGCAACTCAAAAGCGACGAGATCGTCCTCTACCGGATGGTCATTACCTGTTGCATCGCTGATGCCGAACCTTACGGAGTTTTGGTGAAACTCCCCGGCAAAAACGATTTTCATGACGGGGAATGGGCCGCCGTCGAAGGGACCCTGCAATTGCCGCCCATCGACGAGCGGGTCAAATTCATCGAGCCTGTCGCCAATCTGATCCCGCGGGAGAAGATCTATCCGCTCTTTACCGCGACGAAGGCTTATAAAATCACTGCTCCAACACAGGAATACCTGTATTACTAAAGAAGAAGCCTTAGGACATGGACATAGAGAGGAAGTGAGAATGAATGAGGAAGATGGTAATGAACCGGATTTTGCTGCCGTTTTGGTTGGTTTTGCTGATGCTGGCCGGAATGGCCCGGGCCGATGCGGCCAATCCGTCCGTCCCGGCCAATTACAAAGTATATACGCCCTTGGAGATCGGGGACATCCTTTTTGACACCCCGAAAGCGCCGAAACAAAAGCTGGTGACCACTAAGCTCGGTTTCGTGGGGAAAGTGTTGAAATCGCCTCAGTTGAAAAACGATGAGGTCGTCGTCTACCGGGTGATCATCACTTGCTGCATTGCCGACGCGCTGCCGCTGGGCATTCTGGTAAAACTGCCCGATAAGACGGCGTTCCGGGAAGGAGATTGGGTCGGGATCGAGGGCACGCTGCAATTGCTGCCCTTTAATGACAAACTCAAAAGCATTGAGCCGCTGGCCAACATGGTTCCTCCGGAAAAGATTTATCCCTATTGCACCGCGACCAAAGCCTATAAACTGAATACTCCCAAAGATGAATACTTATATGTTCGGAATAATTAAGTAAGTGAAGTTTAAGAATTATCGAGCTGTCGAAATAACGAAAGACGAGGCTTTGCGGATTTACCGCAAAGCTTTTTTAATAAATGAAACGCGGGAAGAACGGAGTTGTTAATTGTTCTAACGATATTCTAAAATAATTTAAAAATAATTTAGCTAAGACTATTGTAAAAATAGTTACAAGAGTTTATGATTAAACTATAAAAGCAAAATAAATCCTGTTATACAAGAATAAAGCGAGAACAATTTTAAAATTATTATTAAAATATTTCAATAATGCAAATCAAATGATATGCCGAGACGGACTGAGATGGGAGGACGAGTGAATTGAACCGCATTGAAGAACTTCAGCAAAAGGCCGCTGAGCGACGCCGCGATCTCTTGAAACTGATTTATGAGGCTAAAACCGGTCATACCGGAGGCGCGCTTTCGTCGATCGACATCTTAGTCGTCTTGTATTATGAAATGCTACGGATCGATCCGGCCAATCCGGCCTGGGAAGACCGGGATCGTTTCATTTTGAGCAAAGGCCATAGTGTGGAAGGATATTACACGATCCTGGCGGATCGGGGTTATTTCCCCAAAGAAGAACTTAAAACCTTTAGTAAATTTCAGTCACGTTTCATCGGACACCCGACAGTCAAGGTTCCGGGGATCGAGATGAATACCGGCGCGCTCGGCCATGGACTGTCGGCCGCGGTGGGCATGGCTTTGGCCGGTAAGATGGATCGCAAGCAATATCGGGTGTATGTACTCATGGGCGATGGCGAACAGGCGGAAGGCTCGGTCTGGGAAGCGGCCATGGCCGCCGGACATTACCGATTGGACAATCTGGTCGGCATTATCGATCGCAACCGTTTACAGATCAGCGGCGCTACCGAAAAAGTGATGCGCTTGGAGTCCCTTAGCGATAAATGGTCGTCCTTCGGATGGGAAACGTTTACGATAGACGGGAATGACATCGGGCAACTGATGGAAGTTTTCAAGAAAATTCCGACCGCTCCGGGCAAGCCCCATCTAGTGATCGCCAACACCGTCAAGGGGAAAGGAGTATCGTTCATGGAGAACGTTGCTAAATGGCATCATGGCGTCCCTAGTCCGGAACAGTATGAGCTGGCGGTCAAGGAATTGACACAACAACTGAAAGAGGTGACTGCAGGATGACTAGCACTGTGAATGCGGTGCCTTGCCGGAGGGCCTTCACCGATACTTTGTTGGCGTTGGCAAAGGAAGACTCGGACATCGTCGTACTAACTACCGATGCCCGGGGTTCGGTGACGCTGGAGCGGTTCGCCGAGGAACTGCCGGGACAGTTCCTCGAGATTGGCATCGCCGAACAGAACGCGGTCGGAATTGCCGCCGGGCTTGCGACTTGCAACAAGAAGCCTTTTGTCTGCGGACCGGCCTGTTTTCTGGCTGCCCGCAGTCTGGAACAGGTTAAGGTGGATGTCGCCTATACCCATACCAACGTCAAGATCATCGGAGTGAGCGGTGGAGTGAGCTACGGCGCACTCGGGACGACTCATCATTCCTTGCAAGATATCGCCGTAATGCGCGCGATCCCGGGAATCGCCATCGTGCTCCCGGCCGATGTTCACCAGACCCGCAAGATGACTGAGGCCTTGGTCGATTATACGGGACCGGTCTATGTGAGGATGGGACGGAGCGCGGTACCCGACGTTTATCGGGAAGAAGATGTCCGGTTTCAGTTGGGCGTGGCTAATGTCATTCTGGATGGCGGGGACATCACGATCATCGGCGCTGGGGAAACGGTCTATCCGGCGCTAGACGCGGGCCGGCGTTTGCAAGAACAGGGAGTCCGGGCGCGGATCATCGATATGCATACGATTAAACCGCTGGATGAAGCGATTATTCTGAAGGCCGCCGCGGAGACGGGCCGGATTATTACCGTCGAGGAACATAGCATTCACGGCGGTTTGGGGGCGGCTGTGTCGGAAGTGTTGATCCAGCACCAACCGGTTCCCATGAGGATTTTGGGCATTCCCGATGAACCGACGGTGGCGGGAAGTTCCGCTGAGGTCTTTGCTTATTATGGACTGACCGGTGCACGGATTGCTGAAACCGCTCTAAGCATGCTGAAGAGGTGAAACGGAGATGGAGCGTTTTTTATTAGCCATTGATCAGTCAACCTCGGGAACCAAAGCCATCATCTTCGATGAAGCGGGACGGCTGGTCCGGCGGCACACGGTGGAACATACCCAGTACTATCCGCATCCGGGATGGGTGGAGCATGATGCGACGGAGATTTACCAAAAAACATTGCGAGCGGTGGCTGCGGTCTTGGATGAAAGTGGGATGGACCGTCGCCGGATAGCCGCTTTGGCTGTCACCAATCAACGGGAGACCGTATTGATTTGGGACAAAATCACCGGCAAGCCGGTTTATAACGCCGTGGTCTGGCAGTGTCAACGGGCGGGTCCGCTCTGCAAAACGTTGGTGGAGCAGGGTTATGGCCCGGTAGTCCGCCAGAAGACCGGCTTAATTCTGGCACCTTACTTCTCCGCTCCCAAGCTTCGCTGGATTTTGGATCATGTCCCCGGGGTAAGGGCGGACGCCGAAGCCGGGCGATTGTTGCTGGGAACCATGGATACGTGGCTCATTTGGAATTTGACCGGCGGAAAGGTTCACGCTACCGATCTTTCCAATGCCAGCCGGACTTTGTTGTTCAACATTCAGACGTTGCAATGGGACCCCCAATTGCTTGAGATATTCACTATACCCGCCAGTATGCTGCCGGAGGTTAGAGCCTCCGATGCCAATTTTGGATTTACTTCACTGGCTTCGCTGCTGCCGCAGGAGATTCCCATTGCGGGGGTGGCCGGGGATTCGCACGCCGCGCTTTTCGGGCAGAACTGTTTCGAGAAAGGGATGGCCAAGGCGACCTATGGCACCGGCTCCTCGATCATGATGAACATCGGCGACCGACCTCTGGCCTCGGAAAGCGGTTTGGTCACCGCAATCGCCTGGGGTTTGAACGGGCGGGTCGACTATGTTTTTGAAGGCAATGTTAACTGCACCGGTGATACCCTCAAATGGCTGGTCGACGGGGCACAATTAATCGCCAGTCCCGGGGAATCCGGTCCCATCGCGTCGACAGTAAACGATAATGACGGAGTCTATCTGGTCCCGGCCTTCGTGGGATTGGGAGCCCCCTACTGGGATAGCGAGGCGCGGGCCTCGATTACCGGTATCAGCCGCGGCACGAAGAAGGCCCATCTGGTACGAGCCGCTTTAGAGTCGATCGCTTACCAGATTAAGGACATCATTGATCTGATGATCGCCGAATCGGGAATTCAGTTGCGGGAGTTGCGGGTCGACGGCGGACCCGCCAAAAATGATCTATTGATGAAATTCCAGGCGGACATGTTGGATGTAACCGTGGTCCGAAATAAAACGGAGGAATTATCCGCCCTAGGCGCCGCTTTAATCGCCGGGTTGACGACAGGGATCTGGAAGGATGAAGCCGAGATCCGCGCGTTGCGAGTCCAAGATGCGGTATTTGAGAGCCGGATGAATGCTTCAACCAGAGATGAACTTTACCGTGGCTGGAAAGAAGCAGTTCGCCGGAGCTTATCAAGTTTTTGATGGAATATTCGTATTACAGGAGGGAATTTTATGGAGAAAGGGACCTTTGGAGTAGTTGTCAGTAATCGAAGTTTCTTCCCGGACCACTTGGTCGCCAAGGGTCGAGCGGCGATCCTTTCGAAACTGGTCCGGCTGGGTTATGACGTTGTGACCGTATCCGAACAGGATACCCCGCTCGGAGCGGTCGTGACCTTGGCCGATGCCCGGAAATGCGCGGAGCTTTTCCGGAAAAACCAAGAGCGGATTGAAGGCGTTATCGTGGTCCTGCCCAACTTTGGCGAGGAAGTGGGAGTCGCCACTGCGCTAGATTTAGCAAAACTGAATGTTCCGATACTGGTGCAGGCTTGTGACGACGATCCGGATAAGCTTGATCTGGCGAACCGCAATGACAGTTTCTGCGGCAAACTTTCTTTATGCAACAATTTATATCAGCGGGGCATTAAATTTACCAATACTACCCTGCATACCTGCGCCATTGACAGCCCGGAGTTTACTAAGGATATCGAAGATTTCGCCAAGATCTGCCGGGTAGTCCGGGGGCTCTCCACCGCGCGAATCGGAGCCATCGGCAGCCGGCCCGATCCCTTCCATACGGTCCGCTATTCTGAGAAGCTTTTACAAAAGGCTGGTATCACGGTTTCGGTGGTCGATATGTCCGAGATCGTCGCCGCCGCCCAAAACATGGGAGATACCGCTACGGTTCTGGACAAAGCGGCCGAGATCAAAGCCTATGGTAAGATCGATCCGAGCGTGGTTGAGGAGAAGATCCTCAAACAGGCCAAGCTGTCCCTGGCCATTGAAGATTGGGTGAATGAAAATCAGTGCGATGCCAGCGCTATCCAATGCTGGAGTTCGGTTCAGAACAATTATGGCTGCGCTACCTGCCTATCGATGAGCATGATGGGCGAAAAGGGAAAACCGAGCGCTTGCGAGACCGATGTCACCGGCGCCCTGACCATGTATGCCCTGTATCTTGCCTCCGGACGTCCCCCGGCCTATCTGGACTGGAACAACCGCTTCGACACTGACCGGGATGTCTGTATCAGCCAGCATTGCTCCAATTTCCCGAAGAGCTTTTTCGGGAGAGATTTCGAGATCGCCAGCCTCGACATTCTGGGGACCACCATTGGCCCGGAGAAATGCTTCGGAGCCCTTAAGGCGCAAGTGGTTTCGGGCCCGATGACATTCGCGAAGATCTCCACCGACGACCCGGCCGGCAAGATCAAGGTTTATCTCGGCGAAGGAGAGTTCTTGGACGATAAGATCGATAGCTTTGGCGGATTGGCTTTGTGCCGGATTCCGAGGCTGCAAGCCCTGATGAATTACCTGTGCCAAAACGGGTTTGAACATCATGTCGCTATGAGCCGCTCGCTATCCGCTAAGGTTCTGGAGGAAGCTTTGGGGAAATATATGGGCTGGGAGGTTTATCGGCATTCGTAAAAGAAGAATGAAAGGCTATTGATTTATTGACGAAGTCCTATAAAATAGTATAGGTAAGTATTACTTTAGGAGTATTCCGGTGATGCCTTTAAGAATCAAAGATATTGCCAACGAATTGAATATTTCTCATGCTACTGTTTCGCTGGTATTAAACAACAAACCGGGGATCAGCGAGGAGACCCGGCAAAAAGTGTTGAAGTTCGTGGAGGAGAAGGGTTATAGCACCAATCTCCTCTCGAAACCGGCTCTGAAGAACAACCGCAACATCCGGTTCGTAATCTATAAGAAACACGGCCAGGTGGTTTCGGATACGCCGTTCTTTTCCGCGTTGATGGAGGGGATCTATCAGGAGACCAAAAAAGAAGGTTACAATATTTTAGTCTCCTATATCAACGAGAAAGACAATCTGAAGACGGATATCGAGCGAGTCGTGGCCGAGAATCCCGCCGATGGAATTTTGCTGCTCGCCACGGAGATGGAACGTTCCGATATCGAGCCTTTCAACCGCCTGGCGCTCCCCATGGTCTTGTTGGACAGCTTCTTTGAACCGCAAAAATACGATACGGTAATCATCAATAATCGCCAAGGAGCTTTTGAAGCAGTCAAACATCTGATCGATTGCGGACATGTCGAAATCGGTTATCTGACGAGTTCGGTCTGGATCAATAACTTTGAGGAGCGCAAGGACGGTTTTATGAAGGCCTTGGCCGATCATAACCTGAAGTTCAACCGACATTATCTCTTTCAGGTGGAGCCGACGATGGAAGGCGCCTACGGTGATTTCTATAAAAGTTTGGAAACCGCCGATTCCTTGCCTACGGCCTTCTTCGCCGATAACGACATCATTGCCTTCGGCGCCATCAAAGCGCTGCGGGAGAAGGGTTTTAATGTTCCCCGGGACATCTCGATCGTCGGTTTTGACGACATGCCCTTTTGTGAGATGATCGATCCGCCGCTGACCACCTTGCGAGTCTATAAGCAACGCATGGGGCAAATCGCCGTCAGAAGGTTAATTGAACGGATCGAGGAGAATCCCGAAGAAAATATTAAAGTGGAAGTTAACACGGAGTTGGTGGAACGAAGAAGCGTGTTCAATAAAAATTTATAAACGGATTTTCTACCGGGATGGAGCGAGTTCTCTCATTGATTGCCATGCCATTTCATCCAGTTGATAAGGGCCTATCAAGCGAATTGATGGGCTCTTTTTGTTTGAAACGCTGGATTTTCGGCGTACACCCACATCGTATAAGACGGAATGCGGACCGTCCAATGGTTATGACTTCAATCACTATAAAATCCGAAACTAATGGTAGCTTTCGTTAAAAATATAGCTAAAATAATTTAAATAAATTTAATTATCTATTGAAAAAATATTTATAAACCTTTATAATTGAACTAACAGTCATGATAAAAAATTAGTTTTTAGTCGATCGATGATTAAATATTTTTAGTATTATTATTAAAATAATTTACTAAATGAAATTGAAACCAGAATGATAATTGTTTTCGAACTTGCCTGATTCGCGAATTTCTATTGAATGTTCCTAGTCGATGGCCAATTTTGTTGAAAGGAGGTTGACATGACTGCTTGAAACGGGTTTTTATCTTACTAACATAATAGAAAGAGGGAGAAGAGTATGAACACACAGAAAAATCGATGGCAGACGGTTGGGCTCTTGGTGGGTTTGATCTTTTTAGCGTTTTCGGTCGTCGCAGTCCATGGCGCCTCGGAAAAGATAAGGATCAACTTCTGGACATTAAACAGCCGAGCTGATCTGACCAAAAAGGTAATCGCTGATTTTATGGCGGCTAATCCCAATATCGAGGTGGCTCTGACCCTGAACGGAACCGATGATCAAAAGAAAAACCTCAAGATCGCGGCTTCCTCGGGCACGCTGCCGGATGCCTGGTTCAACTGGGGCGGTTCGTTGGGTTCATTTTATCCGGAGAACGGCTTGACTTTAGACCTGACCGCTTACGCCAAGCAGCATAAATGGAATCAAAAGTTCATGCCGGCTGCGCTCGATATGTGCAGGTTTAACGGTCAACTTTCCGGCATGCCGATGGACATCACCGGGATCGGCGTCTACTATAACAAACAAATGTTTGCCAAATACAAAATAAAGGTCCCCAAGACTTTCGCCGAATTTGAGACGGCTTTGAAGGTCTTGAAACAAAATGGCATCACGCCGATATCGACCGCGGGCAAAGACGGCTGGCTGGTGATGCGGATCAATGAAGCATTGCTGGAGCATTTCGCCGGGGCACAACTTCATGATAAGCTGGCAAACCTGGAGGCATCCTGGAATGAGCCGCGGGTCATCAAGATGTATGCCAAATTTAAGGAATGGAACGAAAAAGGTTATTTTCCGCAGGGATTCATCACTCTCGATCCGAATGGCGATAAATTAGCCCTTTACGCTGATCAGGCGGCCATGGTCGTCCAAGTCAGCGCCTTCGACACCAACGTTAACATCGATAAGCAGGACAACAAGAAATACGGCTGGTTCCCGTTCCCCACCGATCAGAAACCCAACCGGATATCGGGTTTTGTCCAGATGATTCAGTTCAGCAAGAAATCCGCTCCGGCGGCACAGGCCGCGGCCTTGAAATTCGCCGAGTTTTTCTACTCCGATACCGAAACCAGCAAGTATGTCAATGAGTTCAAATATCCGCTGGCGCTGAAGTCGGCCAAGCCCCCGACCGATCTCCCCAACGTACCGGCCGTGGTCAAAACTTTGAATAAAAACGGTTCCTGGCTCATCTCCGATCAGGCCTTGCCCCAAGAGATCATCAACAAGTTCTTCCAAACGCAGGATGCGGTGATCATCGGAAGTATGACCCCGGAACAAGCCGCCAAGTTCATGGCGGATGAGATAGCCAGATATAAAGCGACCAAAAAATAATTGCCCATAACCAGGTGATGATGCCATGGCCGGGTTGGCTGATCCAGCCTCGCCATGGTATTTTTCGCTGATCCAAGCGGCAGGGATTTTCGCCCGCCTGGAACGGAGCGGTCGCAACGTAACATGTTTTTGGAAGGTGATGGGATGAGAAAAAATTCTTTCCGGGCGGTTCCGTTTTTGTTGCCGGCTTTGTTGATATATCTGGCGGTAATCATCATACCGGCGTTTTGCTCTCTGTATCTCAGCTTTTTTCAATGGAACGGCGTTGCGGCCCAGAAAATATTCGTCGGTTTCGGAAATTATCTGGATCTGTTCTTTAAAGACGCCGTGTTCCTAACGGCGATCCGCAACAATATCCTGTGGACCCTGTTGTCGCTGGTATTTACCTCCACGACTGCGCTCGGGTTCGCCACGCTGCTTAACCGGCAATTCCGCGGCCGGACCATCTTCCGGGGTCTGTTTTATTTTCCTTATATACTGTCCGGGATCGTCGTAGCTTTGATCTGGTCCTGGATCTACCATCCCCAATTGGGATTTCTCAACTCGCTGCTCGGCGGCATCGGACTGAACCGTCTGGAACGGGGCTGGCTCTCTGAACCGGGAATCGCCTTTTTCGCGGTATTCGTGGCGGCCTTGTGGCAGTCGCTGGGTGCGCCGATGGTGCTCTACCTGGCCGGCTTGCAGACCATACCCCAAGAGATGCAGGAATCGGCGCGGATCGATGGCGCCAATCCATTGCAGGCGTTCTTCCATATCACGATTCCCCTGTTAAAAGAGACTTTTGTCATTGTCCTGGCCACTACTTTGATCTCCTCCATGAAAGTATTCGACATCGTCTTCGCAATGACCGGGGGCGGACCGGCCCAAACCACCCAGACTCTGGCCACTTGGATGTATTTTCAGACTTTTAATTTCGCCAACATCGGAACCGGGACGGCCATCTCCTGGATCCTGGTCCTGGTGGTGATGATTATTACCGTTCCGTATGTCCTATATATGGCCAGGGATTAATCGTATTTATTTCAAGACCGGGGGGATACGCTTGAATCGGAAGAAACTCCTTCAACTGCTTTTTTACATATTATTGATCGGTATGGCTGTTGTGTGGCTGATACCGGTGGTATTCATGATTTTCACGGCGGTCAAAAGCCCGCAGGACTTATTCGGCAAGAAACTCTTCGCATTGCCCAGCCAGATCGTCTGGTCCAATTTCAGCGATGCTTGGCAGCAAGGGCGGATGGGCGTATATATCAAAAACAGTGTTATCGTGTCCTTTATAAAGGTTCCGCTGGGCATTCTGGTCGAATCCCTGGCGGCCTTCGCATTGACCCGCATGAACCTGAAACGGGCCAATGCTCTGTTTATCTTCTTTTTTATCGGAATGACCGTGCCGATGCAGGTGACCCTGGTGCCGCTGAACATCATGCTGACCAAGGCCGGCTTGATCAATAGCTATCTGGGACTCTTCATCGTTTACGTCGGTTTCGGAATCCCTTTCGGCATCCTGGTGTTGCGCGGTTTCTTTCGTACCATTCCCAGGGAGATCGACGAGGCGGCCCAGATCGACGGCTGCAATGACTTTCAGCTTTACGGCAAAATCATCCTGCCGATTGCGATGCCAGCCGTGGCAACCTTGCTGATCCTCGATTTCCTGTCGACCTGGAATGAGTTCCTGCTTTCCAGCGTCTTCCTGACCTCGGATGACCTGCGCACGATCCCCACCGGATTGTTGCGCTTTCAAGGGGAGTTCTCCGTGAATTATCCGCTACTGAACGCCGGCGTGTTGCTCTCAGTTCTGCCGGCGTTGCTCATCTACCTGGTATTTCAACGCTACTTTGTGGAAGGACTGTCGGGCTCGGTCAAGGGCTAAGCCATCACCATAAGAGGAGGAGCAAGATGCAGAATCGATCATTGCAAGAGGCCGTGGAACGTTGGGGAAGATTCGAACTGGCGTTGAACGGACCGGAGGACGGTAATCCGTTTGCGGAGGTAAGTTTCGGCGCCGAATTTCGCTATCAGAACCGGACGGTGGCGGCCGACGGTTTTTATGACGGCGCCGGTGTCTATAAAGTGCGCTGTATGCCGGACGCGGAAGGCGTCTGGTCCTATGTCACTCATAGCAATCGCCGGGAACTGGACGGAATCAGCGGCCAATTTAGGTGCATTCCCCCGTCGACCGGCAATCACGGCCCGGTCCGGGTCGGAAGCCCTCATCATTTCGTCTATGAGGACGGTACCTGCTTTATTCCGGTGGGAACCACCTGTTACGTTTGGAATCATCAAGGCCCGGAATTGGAGCGGCGGACGCTGGCGACGCTCAGGACGGCTCCCTTTAATAAGCTGCGCATGTGCGTCTTTCCCAAGCATTATCTGTACAACGAAAATGAACCGCCATGTCACGCCTTTGCGGGGACGGTCGAAACCGGTTTGGACTTTACCCGCTTTAACCCGGCTTTTTTCCGGCATCTGGAGGAGATGGTGGATGAACTGTTAACCTTGGGAATCGAATGCGACTTGATCCTGTTCCATCCTTATGATCGCTGGGGCTACGCCACCATGGACGCAACTGCCGACGACCGCTACCTGAAGTACGTAGTGGCCAGACTGGCTGCTTACCGGAATATCTGGTGGTCGCTGGCCAATGAATACGATTTGATGCCGGCCAAGACCATGAAGGACTGGGACCGCTTCTTCCATATCGTCCAGCAGAGCGATCCTTACCAGCATCTGCGTTCCATCCATAACTGCCGGCCTTTCTATGACCACGGCAAACCCTGGGTGACCCATTGCAGCATCCAGCACAACGATCTTTCCTTGGTTACCGAATGGCGGGATCTTTATAAAAAACCGGTAGTGGTGGATGAATGCAAATACGAAGGGAACATTCACCGTCGTTGGGGGAATATCACGGCTCAGGAGATGGTCTGCCGCTTCTGGACGGGCTTCGCCAGCGGCGGCTATGTGGGCCACGGCGAGACATACCTCCACCCCCAGGATATCCTGTGGTGGGCCAAGGGCGGCGAGCTGCACGGGGAGAGTCCGGCCCGGATCGCCTTTCTGCGCCAAATCATGGCCGAAGGTCCTCAGGAAGGGCTGGAAACCGCCGTTCTGGGCAAGGACGCGCAAGCGGCCGGCCTGGCCGGGGTAAGGGACGAATATTTCCTGCTTTATAACGGCATCGGTCAACCGGCCTATCAGGTCTTGGAACTTCCGGAAGGCCGGCAATATACGATCGATATCATCGATACTTGGGAAATGACTGTGACTGCGGCGGCCGGCGTCTATGCCGGAAATTGCCGGGTGGAGCTTCCCGGCAAGCCGTATATCGCGTTGCGAATCAAGCGTTTATGAATCAAAGAAAATGTTTGGCAAAAATTTAAAAGTCACGCGCTAAAGCCCGCCCTTTTCAAGCGCAAAACACGGAAAGGATTCACATCCCGCAAAACCGGGACGTGAATCCTTTTTTTTGTACCGCGATTCGAAGCTCATTTAAGTATGAATTTGGTTTACAGATTTGGTCATCATTTCCGATTCCTATCGTCTGAAATACAATTTCACGATAAAATTGAATATTTTTTCCCAATAATTGAATGAGTGAGGTCTCGGGTGGCTGCGCAGTAAATAATTACATTCGAATGGCGGAAGGGGATTTGCTTGCGATATTGAAATCTAAGTAAGATGAACCTGCAAAAGATGGAGATCGCATCACTCATGATCATGAGGGTTTTAATAGAATGAGGTGAAATCATGAGAAACATTATTCTTTCGCTATTTTTGGCCTTTTTATTGATAGGGATCGCCCTGGCGGATTCCGGCAATCAGAATTCCAACAACGCGCCGGCGGCCGGGCCCGCGCTTCCGACGGAGAATATGACACCCGGTGCGGCCGCGCCTACGCCCACGCCTGTGCCTGTGCCGACGGATCCCATCCGGATCGTCGAGCCGAGCGAGAATGCCCACCTGCCGGCGCTGGGGTCGACCTTTGTCTGCGGCTCGGTGCCGCCGGGCGGGAAACTGTCGATCAATGGCAAGGAGGTCGCCGTTCATCCGAGCGGGGGATTTGTGACCATGGTAGCGCTGGCGCCGGGCAAATTCGCGATCCAGGCCGAGTTGCAGCTGAGCGGCGCTACCTATCGCCTGACCCGCACGATTTGGGTGGCCGAGCCCGAGCGGCCCGCGCCGGTCCGGCCGCTGACGATCGAGTACGTAACGCCGCGCCAGG
Source organism: Bacillota bacterium (assembly GCA_023400055.1). Taxonomy (GTDB): domain Bacteria; phylum Bacillota; class UBA4882; order UBA8346; family UBA8346; genus Hydrogenispora. The sequence goes on along the minus strand of JAEXFN010000018.1, from coordinate 426,454 downwards.
ACCAGGAGCTGTTGCCGGGCGACGAGGTCACGGTGGTCGGCAAGGGAAGTCCCGGCATGGAAGCCTACTTTACGGTGAAAGGCGTCTGGAAACGCTGGCCCATGACCGAATCCGCCGATGCGCCCGGTATTTACCAGGGCGTTTACCGGGTCGGTGCCAAAGACCGGCTGAAAAATGCGCCGATCAAGATGACGCTGGTCGACAACAAACACAAACGTCAGTCCAAGGAGGCCAAGGGGCTCCTGTCGCGCTTCCCGGACGATCTCCCGGTGCTGGCCGAAACGACCTCGCCGGATACGGTGTTGCGCGCCGGGCCCGCGCTGTCGGCCTACGATAAAGCGGGGTATCTGATGTTTCCGCCGGTCGGAACCGTGCTTCAGATCACCGGCAGAAACGGCACTGAATACCGGGTCCGGCTGAACCAGACCAAAACGGTGTGGGTCAGCGCCGATCAGGTGAAACGCCTGCCGCCGGGGACGCCGCCGGCCCGTGCCGTCGCGGGCAGCATTACGATCAGCGCCAAGGACCGTTCGGCGCAGATCCGCCTGCCGCTGGGGCGCAAAATTCCTTTTTCGATCGATCCCGACGCGGCGGCGGGCTATCTCGATATCGCGCTGTTCGGCGTCTATTCCAATACCGATATGATCGCCCATGCGGCGACCGGCCCGGTGAAGCAAGTACGCTGGTTTCAGGATGACGGGGAGACCTACCGGCTGCACATCGCGACCATCCCCAACAGCTGGTGGGGCTATGACGCCCGCTATGAAGGCAATACGTTGGTTATAGAGTTAAGGATGCCGCCGCCGCTCCCGGCTGGCCTTTCGCCGTTGGCGGGGCTGACCATCGCCGTGGATCCCGGCCATTCGCCGGATACCGGCGCCGTCGGCACCACCGGCTATCTCGAAAAAGACGCCAATCTGGCCATCGCGCTCAACCTGCGGCAGCAGCTGCTGGCCAAGGGCGCGCGGGTGGTCATGACCCGCCAGGGCGACGAACCGGTGCCTTTGAACGACCGGCCGCGGATCGCTTGGCAAAATCAGGCCGATATTTTCGTGAGCGTTCACAACAACTCGTTCGGGTACGGCGGGAATCCTTTGGTTAAACACGGTTACGGGGTGTATTACTTCACGCCCATGAGCCGGGAGCTGGCCGAGGAGATTCATGCGGCCTACGGCGAGACCTTTGGCCCCGGCGCCGCGTTTAACCTGCCGGATGACGGATTATACTACGATAACCTGGCGGTGACCCGCGCGCCGCAGATGCCGTCGGTCCTCACCGAGTCGGCCTATATGATCCTGCCGCAGGAAGAGGCGTACCTGAAGACGGACGCTTTCCGTTCGGCCTGCGCCAGCGCCATCGTCAGCGGGATCGAGCGGTATGCGCGCCGCATGCGTCCGGAGATCGCGGCGCCGCAGCAAGCGGCCGCCCATTGAAGTTTCGGGGCCGCCGGCCGGCGTGAGCCCGGCTCGGTGCAACGATAAATAAAGAGTATCGGATAACCGTTTCAAGGAAAGAAAATCTTTTGGCACGTGCGCAACTAATGCAGCAATTAATAAGATATCTAAGGGAAAAACCTATCAAACATGTAAGAGGTGATTCGATTATGTCATGTGGTTGCGGTACGTCTTCGATGGGTTGGGGCGGTTGGGGCCCAAGCGCCGTATCTCCGATGGGTTGGGGTGCGGGCGGTTGGGGAGCGACCGCGGTTCCGTTCGGTACAACTGCTTGCGGTCCGACCGCCGTATCGCCGTTTGGCTGGGGTCCGACCGCCGTATCTCCGGTAGCTTGGGCTCCGACCACCACGGTACTCCCGGTGGCTTGCCCCAGCAGCGCGCCGGCGTATGCGATTTTCTCCACTTCCTGCCGGCGGCGTCGTTGGTAGGCCAGATTAACGTAAGCTGATTTAGGGCTTTATTATCATGGCCGCCGGTCGTGATAAAGCGTTTATATTGAAGGGCTGTCTTTAAAAAGGCAGCCCTTTTTAAATTCCGGCCGCATGGGAAGGTTTTGCGAAGCGATTTAAGTTTCGGGGCCGCGGTATGGAAGCCGTGAAGGGGCGAGGCGGAGGCGTTCCGGTTTCAGCCCGGATCATTCACGGAACTCACTTATCCACAAAAGATCGATCTTTTGTGGATAAAGATCTTCCTTATGTGAATAAAGATCGATCTTTTGTTAATAAAGATCTGTCTGCGACGATTCCAGATCGATCTTTTGTGGATAAAGATCTTCCTTATGTGAATAAAGATCGATCTTTTGTTAATAAAGATCTGTCTGCAATGATTCCAGATCGATCTTTTGTGAATAAAGATCTTCCTTATGTGAATAAAGATCTAACTTTTGTGGATAAAGATCGATCTGCGATGGTTCTAGATCGATCTTTTGTGAATCAAGATCTTCCGATTATTAAGTTTACTCAGCAAAGACGCAAGTCATTTTCGATGGAGAGCGGTTTGATCGGTTTGAAATGTAAGCGAAAGTTCTTGGGGTATGCTGGTTTTAAGTTTTTGGGCCTAAAACAAGGATTCCGCCTGCAGGCGTGCAAAGGGTTTGGCGGCAAACCCCTTGCAACCCCGCCGCTAAGGGGACGCTGCTTCCCCTTAGAACCCCTCCAATGTCCGGTTCATCCCTGAACCGGCAAGGTAAATGGACAATTAAGTTTGCCGCCGGCCTCCATTGCCGGCGTCTTCCATAGGATGGTCCCCGGCCGACGGCGGTGCTTTCATCCGGGCAGCAACGCCGCGCAGCCGCCATCCTTGGCGGCTGTATGAATGCTAAAAATATATAGATTTCTCTTGGTTTTGTTTTTTTAGGCTAGATTATCTACCCAAACGGTCTACAGGGAGGTAGACCGGCACGGCATTGCGAATGGAGCGCATGCCGTTGCCTTACAGAAATTACTTTCAAGCAGAAATGCGATGGGCAGAATTAAATTCTTTGCGGTATTCGGTACGTTTGGTAAAGGTAAATGCCGGGTCAAGGGCCGGCATGAGGCCCTGCGGTGGGGTAGGTCCACGGTGTTGGGGTTGTCCGTTCAACCCCTGGACACTTCGCACAGGATTAAGCTGGATGGGCAAAGCTTTCTCCTAAGATACAACAGACACAACTTTTAGTCATTCATCGATTCCAACTCTTCCTGCCGTGGCTCAAGCGCTTCCGGCGGCCGTGAAGAACCTGTCTCATCGATAAATCGGAATTTAGCGCTGGACAACACAAAACGGATTGCCGTCCGGATCGTGCAGCACGACATAATCCGCATCGGCTTCATAATGCCATTTGGCTCTGGTCGCCCCAAGCGCAATCAACCTTTCCACCTCTTCCTTTTGATTGGCTGTGAACAAATCGATATGATGCCGTTTGGCTTTATCCGAAACAGCTAATTTTAAGGACAACTGTATGCCGTGCCCTCGTTTGGGAATCAAAATGGCCCAATCATCCGACGCCGGATATTTCAACTGATAATCTAGGGTGCTACTCCAAAAGGTTATGGCCCTTTCAATGTTTTTTACTCCCCAAACGATTGATCCGATTTCCATAGCTTTTCTCCTCCAAAACACTGGTCTGCCGATTGGGTGATGCCCGGCGCCCGGAGGTCAGGCCGGCAGAACCAACTCATAGGTCTGTTCCACCAGCTTCTTTCCCCAGGCGTTATTTTCATGCTCTGCCACTTTGCGAAAGCCCGCCTTGGTATATATCCGGATCGCGGTTTGCTGATCCGCGGTGGTTTCTAAAAATACCTGGCGATAGCCTTTCTCCCGGCAATACTGCATGGCTTGGCGCAGCAATGTACTGCCAAGGCCCAGCCCGCGATAGTCGGGATGAAGGATGAACCAGCGCAACTGCGCTTTTTCCCGCGAATGGCCGACGATGGCGATGGCGCCGATCAGCGCGCCGTCCGTTTCGGCGAACCAGAAACGGTCCTTCTCCGGATGATAGTTTTCGAAGAAATCATAAAACGTCTTGCAGACGTACTTTTCGAAGCCATGATTATAGCCGCATTCTTTGGCGTAGATCCAGCCGTGCAGGTAGATCAGATAGCCGACATCGCCCGGCCTCAGCTCGGAACGGATGGTAATCTTTTGGTCGGGTTCCGCTGGCCCGGAAAGCGTGGTTTCAATCATGCTCATCCCCTGGACCAGTCTTTGCTGCAGCGGCAGGGGCAACCGGTTGACCATTTGCGCAATTTGCTGGTCGGATAGCTCACTCAGTTGGGAGAGAGTGAGCCGCCCTTGCTCGGTCAGGTAAAGATAGTACAGCCGGCCATCCGCGGCGGATTGCACCCGGTAGACGAGGCCCTGTTTTTCAAAACGTTTGATAATCCGGCTCAGATAGCCCGGATCGACTCGCAGGTCCTCGATCAGCCTTTTGGCGGTGCAATGCTCCGAGTGTCCAATCTCGTACAAGACCCGGGCCTCCGAAAGCGAGAAGTCGCTGTCCAGCAGATGCCGATCCAATAATCCGAGAACGTTGGTATAAAACCGGTTAAAGCCGCGAATGGCGTCGATCAATGGTGCGGCGGAACTCATCGTAATTACCTCCCGGTGCAATGAAATTTGATAGTTTTATTGTATTTCATTTAGTTGCTTTAGTCAATTAAATTACTTGACTAAAGCAACTAAATCGAGGGAAGGGATCTTTCCGGGCGGCCGGCTTGAGGCACTTTATTGTTTTTCTTCATAAAATCACCACAGAGAGCTGCTAAAATAATTAACTAAAAGTGTCGCGGACAAATCCCGCCCCGCGATTGGGACGATCGTCCAAGTTCGAGGAAGCAAGGGATAAAGCCGTTTGAAGATTCCCGCAAGACAATATCACATGGTTAAACCGGGAGGTTCCAGTGGCTACAATTGCAGCGAAGATTCTGGTGGTCGACGATGACCCGATGATCGCCAGTTCGTTAAAACGGGTATTGACTTACGAAGGATTCCAAACCGAAGTCGCCAACGACGGCGCGGCGGCGCTGGATGCCGCCGAACGGTTCCGGCCCGGCCTGGTCATTCTGGATGTGGCCATGCCGGGGCTTTCCGGCATCGAAGTATGCAAAAGACTCAAGGTCAAGGCGGAGATTCCGGTCCTTTTCCTGTCGGCGCGCGATGAGATCGGCGACCGGGTGGCCGGGCTGGACAGCGGCGGCGACGATTATCTGGTCAAGCCCTTCGCGTATGAGGAACTGTTGGCCCGGATCCGCGCCCTGCTGCGCCGCGGCGTCAACCGGCCGGAACTGCCGGTGCTGTCTTGCGCCGATCTGGCGTTGGATACCGCGTCGCATACCGCCAGCCGGAATGGCCGTTCTATCGAGTTGTCGACCACGGAATACCAGTTGTTATATTATCTGATGACCAATCCGCGCCGGGTGCTCAGCAAGGAAATGATGCTTGAAACCGTGTGGGGCTACGATTTTGGCGGCGAATCCAACATTGTCGAAGTCTATATCCGCTATCTCCGGACCAAGCTGGAACAGAACGGTGAAGCCCGCCTGATCCACACCGTCCGGGGTTCGGGATATATTTTAAAGGAGTAGCCGATGGTTTGGCCCATCCGCAACCGTTTGGTAGTCTGGCATTCGTGCATCTTGGCCGTTTTATTGCTGGTCTTTACCGGCGGGCTGTATCTGGCGCTGCGCTACCATTTAAACCGCGAAGTGAACGAGTCCTTGCTCGCCTGGGCCGATGCCAATTCCGGCATCGCCGCGAGACGGGTCCGTCCGGCCCGGACGGTCTCCAGCGCCAAAGCCGACGCCATGGTACCGGAATCCTTCTCGATCATGCTGGATGAACAGGGCCGCTCCGATTCCGACGACCTCATCAGCCCGGCCGTGATCGCCCGCATCCGGAGCATGGTCGCCCGGATCCCGGCGGCGGCCGGCAAACGGCAGGACGAAAAGACGGTGGCCATGAACCGCCAGTGGTTCAGGATCTTCGTTTTCCACCGGGTGGAGCCCGACGGCCGCCGTTCGCATTGGGTGGTGGGACGTTCTCTCGATCACATCAACTCCACCCTGGCGGGATTGGCGATATTTCTGGGAATCGGCTGGCTGATCGCGGTGGCGGTCTGTTCGGTGATCTCCTGGAGTTTCGTCGGCCGCACTTTGCGGCCGGTCAACCTGATGACCCGGGCGTCGCTGCAGATTGCGGCTTCGGGCCAGTTGAGCCGGAGGATCGAGAATTTCGGCGAAACGCAGGACGAGTTCGGCGAGCTGTGCCAGGCGCTCAACCGGATGCTGGGCTCGGTGGAGGCTTCTTATGAGACCCAACGGAAGTTCCTGGCCGACGTCTCGCATGAGCTGCGGACCCCCTTGACCTCGATCAAGGCCAACCTGGACTTCCTGAAGCGGGCGGCCGATCTGCCCGCGGCCGAACGGGATCTGGTGTTGCGAGAAAGCGCCGCCGAAGTCGACCGGATGGCCGGCCTGGTCCACGAACTGCTGCTGTTGGCCCGCAGCGAGGGGCAGGGCCTGCCCGAGCTGTTGCCGGTGGATTTGACCGCCATCGCCCGGGAGACCCTGGCCGGTTGGCAGCATGGCGCGGCGGCCCGGCGGATCACCCTGCAAGCGCCCGGCGGAGTGCTGGTGGCCGGGGATCCCGATAAACTGAAGCAACTGTTGATCATTCTCCTGGACAACGCGCTGAAATATACGGCCGCCCCGGGCCGGATCGAAGTGACGATCGGCACCCGGAATCAGCTGCCGTTCTTGGCCGTCAGCGATGACGGGCCGGGAATTCCCGAAGCCGAAATGCCCTTGGTGGGCAATCGTTTTTACCGGGCCAGCAACATCCGGGGTATCCCCGGGTCCGGCCTGGGGCTGGCGATCGCCCGGTCGATCGCGGCCAACCATCGCGCCGTCCTGCAACTGTCCAACCGGCAACCCAATGGATTGCGGGTGGAAGTGAAGTTCCCCAAATACCGGGCCGGACATTGAACGCAGCAAAGACCGCCAAACTGGCGGTCTTTTTTTGTGGCGCGCGGCAGGATTTTCTCAGTTTATTTTAAGGTTTGTTTCATATTCATCTAAGCTCGATAAATTATGCTAGCACTATCGAGGCTGAATTGGCATTCCGCAGTTTCAACCGCGAGTCGCTTCCGGTTGGCCCCGCTAACGAGAGGGAGAGCCGTAAGAGGCGAGTAGTTTTTTACTGTCCTCCAAATTTTGTTGGACTCCCGGGTGGAGGCCAAGGCTGTTGACAGAGTATCAACAGCCTAGCTTTTTAAATGAAACCGGTCTACCGCCGGTAGAAGGATGAACAGAAAAGAGAGGTTAAACATGGATCGTAAAACCGCGGCAGTATGCCGGAAACGAAGACTCGGTTATGTCGGCATGGGAATCGCTATCGTCATTTTCGTAATATTCTCCGGGACAGTAACCCTCGCCGCGACCGCAACGCCCGGCAATAGCGGATTGTCGGCCCTGATCGCCACCGCGTTGTCGAAAAATCCCGATCTCAGCGCCACCAAGCGTCAAGCCGACGCGGCGGCGCTGAAAGTGACGCCCGCGGCGAGCCCGCCCGATCCGGAGTTCATGATCGAAACCATGAAGAATCCGCTCGGTTCGGCGATGGCGCCGGAGGATCAGGGCTTCGAATATTCGTGGAGCCAGATGATCCCCTATCCCGGCAAATTGAAGGCCGCGGCCGAACGGCAGCGGGCCGAGGCCGATATCGCGCGCGAAACGTATGCCATGAAGGCCGCCGATCTGCAGAAGGATGTCGCCCTGATGTATTACGGTATCGCGGCCATGGATGCCCGGCTGGCCGTCGAGGATAAAAAGCAAAAGCAGCTGGAAGCGATGGGCGCGGTGATCGCGGCCCGCTTCGCCGGCGGCAAAGCCACCCTGTCCGAATTTATCCGCACCAATAACATGAAGGCCATGGCCAAGACGGATATTTTGGCGATGGAGGCGGAACGGGCTCGGATGGCGGCGGATCTGGCGGCGATGCTCGGCGGGGTCATTCCCCCCAATACGGTGTTTACTTACAACTATGCGCCGCTCAAAGCGCTCCCGAAGGAAGCGGAGCTGATCGCCAAGGCCTTGGCCGATTTCCCGGCGATCCGGATGAAAAAAGCGATGGAACGGCGGATGGCGGCGGAGGCGGAGCAGATGCGGCTGGATCCGCTGCCCGATTTCATGCTGCGCGGCGCCCTGGAAACGATGCGCAACGGCGATAAGGCCTACTCGCTGGGAGTGGCCATTCCCCTGCCGCTCTTTTATAAGCACAAGCAAGAACCATTAATCAGCGCCGCCGGGGCCATGAGCGAGGCTACGGTCGACGAGCGCCAGGACACCGAGAACCAGATCGCGCAGCAGCTTCATGCCCGTTACGCCGCGCTGTCGAAAGCCAATGACGCCCTGACCCTTTATCAGACGGCGCTCAAAAGCGGGACACAACAGGCTTTTGACGTCGCCTTGAAAGATTACCAGATTAACCGGATCGGTTTCAACGAGCTGATCGAGACCTTCCAGGCCGTGTACGATACTTTGTCCGGGATCGAAAAGAGCAAACAACTGGTGATGGAGGAACGGGTCTATCTGGAGTTTTATACCACGGGCCCGTTGCCGGGAGAGGAGAAACAATGAAGACGCGATGGAAGATCGTAATCGGCGCGGCTCTGGTGGTCATCTTGGCGACATCCGGTTTAGTCGTTTATCAGCAGCTGAAACCGAAGGGTCCCGCCGGCGGGGGCGATTCGATGGCAGCCATGGATATGGGGAAAGACAGTGACGCGATGGCCAGCATGGATACGGGACAGGATCAAGGCCAGCAAGATTCCTCCATGTCCGGAATGGATATGGCTTCTATGCCCGGGATGGACATGGGCGACTCGACTCCGGAGGACAAAAATGTGCCGGGGTATACCCAGATTCAATTGGATGCCCGAAAGCAACAATTGATCGGGGTGAAAACCGCAGTGGTCGGCAGACAGACGCTGAGCCGGACCATCCGGGCTTACGGGGTTACTTCTCATGACACGGATCTTTACGCGGCGCAACAAGAATTGATCAGCGCCAACCGTTATTACCGGAGCCTGGCCGGGATGGACGGCCAGGAAAGCGCCAGGGTGATCTTCGATTCGGCCCGTAAGAAGCTGGCGATCATGGGATACAGCAATGCCCAGATCAACCGGCTGATAGCGCGGGGCCGCAGCGACGATTCGCTGATCGAGGGAGGGAGTTCCTCCCGGGCTTGGATCTATGCCCAAATCTACCAGAAAGACCTCCCCTACGTCAAGGCGGGCCAAAGAGTCCGCATCACTAGCTCGGAGCTGGCGGGGCAGACTCTTTACGGCACGATCGACTCGATAGACACGGTCATCGACCCGGAGACCCGCAGCATCCGGGCGCGGATCCTGACCGACTCCAGTGCGCCGCTGGCTCATGAAAGCTACGTCGATGTCGATATCGAGGTTCCCATCGGCACGGTGGTGGCGCTGCCGGAAGAGGCGGTGATCGACAGCGGCGGGCGCCAGATCGCCTTCGTCAGCAAGGGCGACGGCTATTTCGAACCGCGCCAGCTGGTGCTGGGCCGCCATGCCGCGGGGTATTACGAAGTGATCTCCGGCGTCCGATTCGGCGAAAAAGTGGTCAACTCGGCCAACTTCTTTATCGATTCGGAAAGCCAGTTAAAGGCGGCGACCGGCAACATGAGCATGAGCCACTGACGCCCCGGCGGAAAGGGCCTTGCCGACCTGGCCGGGATACGGGTCAGGAAAATCTGCCATGAAAGGATCACGCACATGATTGAACGTATTATCGAATGGTCCGCCAGAAACCGGGCGTTTGTCTTCATCGGGGTGGTCGCCGTCGTCTTCTGGGCCATCTGGGCGATCAATCAGATTCCGCTGGATGCGATCCCCGATCTCACCGACACCCAGGTGATCGTCTACGCCCGCTGGGACCGGCCGCCCCAAATCATCGAGGACCAGGTCTCCTACCCGATCGTCTCCGCGTTGCTCGGCGCGCCGAAGGTCAAGGATATCCGGGCCTTCTCGGATTATGGTTTCTCCTACGTCTATATTATCTTCGAGGACGGCACCGATGTTTACTGGGCCCGTTCCCGGGTGATGGAATACCTCTCGAAAGTCAATTCGCAGCTGCCGCAAGGGGTCAAGCTGGAGCTGGGACCCGACGCCACCGGTTTGGGCTGGATCTACCAGTATGCGCTGGTCGACAAGAGCGGCCGGAACTCCCTGGCCGATCTGCGGCGTTTCCAGGACTGGCACCTCAAATACGCGCTGCAGTCGGTGAAAGGCGTCTCCGAAGTCGCCTCGATCGGCGGTTTCGTGAATCAATACCAGATTACCCTGGACCCGGGTGCGATGGCCGTCTATAAGCTATCCGTCGGCGACGTGGTCAAGGCGGTGCAATCGGCCAACGAAGAGGTCGGCGCCAGGCTGCTGGACATCGCGGGCCGGGAATTCATGGTGACGGTGCGCGGCTATATCAAGGATAAGGACGACATCGGCGAGATCGTGCTCAAGTCGATGAACGGCTTCCCGGTCAAGGTCAAGGACGTCGCCGACATCCGCCTGGGACCGGACATGCGGCGCGGCCTGGCCGATTTCAACGGCCTGGGCGAGACCGTCGGCGGAATCGTGGTCATGCGTTACGGCGAGAACGCCATGAACGTGATCAACGATGTCAAGGCGAAACTCAGGGATATCAAGCTGCCCGAGGGCGTGCAGCTTGTGCCGGTCTATGACCGCTCGACGCTGATCAAAAACTCCATCAAGACCCTCAGCAACAAGCTGCTCGAAGAGATGATCGTGGTCGCCTTGGTGATCCTGGTCTTCCTGATGCATATCCCCTCGGCGATGGTGCCCATCGTGACCTTGCCCATCGCGGTGCTCTTATCGTTCATCCCCATGAATTATCTGGGGCTGACCTCTAACATCATGTCGCTGGGCGGCATCGCCATTGCTATCGGGGCAATGGTCGACGCCTCGATCGTGATGATCGAGAACGGCCATAAGCACCTCCACCTCTGGCAGACCCAGGGGGAAAAGGGCGATTACCGCGAGGTGCTGATCGATTCCATGAAGGAAGTGGGCCGGCCGTCCTTCTTCTCGCTGATCGTCATCGGCGTTTCCTTCCTGCCCATCTTCACCCTGGAAGGGATCGAAGGGCGGCTCTTCCGGCCGTTGGCGTTCACCAAGAACTTCGCGATGTTCTTCGGGGCGCTGTTGGCGATTACGCTGGTGCCAGCCATTCAGCTGCTGTTTATCCGGATGAAGAAGTTCCGTTTCAAGCCGGGCTGGCTGAACGGCATCACCAATAAAGTACTGGTCGGCAAGATCCATGCCGAGGAGGATCACCCGATCTCGCGGGCGCTTTTCAGGATCTACGGGCCGGTCATCGACTTCGTCCTGAAGCATCCCGGGCGCATCATCCTCATCGCCGCGCTGGCTTTCGTCCTGAGCATGCCGGTCTTCAAGTTCATCGGCAGCGAGTTCATGCCGCCGTTGAATGAAGGCTCGATCCTCTACATGCCGACCACGCTGCCGGGGATCTCAGTGACCGAGGCTTCGAAGATCCTGCAGGTCCAGGACAAGATCATCAAGTCCTTCCCCGAGGTGGAGACGGTCTTCGGCAAGGCGGGCCGGGCCGATACTTCCACCGACTCGGCGCCGTTCTCGATGATGGAAACCACCATCGTGCTCAAGCCGGAGCAGCAGTGGCGGGAGAAGAAACAATGGTACCGCGGGCTGCCGGAGTTCATGAAGGGCCCGTTCCGGCTGTTCTGGCCGGACCGGATCAGTTATGACGAGCTGCTGGCGCAGATGACCCGCGAGCTGCGCATCCCCGGCCAGGTCAACATGTGGGCCCAGCCGATCAAGGGCCGGATCGACATGCTGACCACCGGGGTCCGGACTCCGGTCGGCATCAAGATCTACGGCGACGACATCGGCGAGATCGAAAAGATCGGCAAGCAGATCGAGCTCCACGTGCCGATGATCAAGGGCACGCGCAGCGTTTACGCCGAACGCACCTCCGGCGGCTATTTCGTCGATATCAACCTGAAGCGGGACGAGATCGCCCGCTACGGACTGTCGGTCGAGGAAGTCCAGATGAATCTGATGTACGCGGTGGGCGGCGAGAACATCACCCAGACCATCGAAGGCCGCGAACGCTTCCCGATCAACGTCCGCTATCCGCGGGAGCTCAGGGACACGGTGGAAAAGATCCAGCACGTCTATATCACGGCCATGGACGGCAGCCAGATACCGCTCTCCCAATTGGCGGAGGTCAGCCTGACCACCGGCCCGGGGATGATCCGCGACGAGAACGGGCGGCTGGCCGGCTACGTCTTCGTGGATCCCGGCAACCGCGACATCGGCAGCTATGTGACGGAACTGAAGGCCGCGATCGGCAAGAACGTCAAGATACCGCCCGGCTATGTCCTCAGCTACAGCGGACAGTACGAGTCGATGGAACGGGTCAAAAGCCGGATGCTGATCATCATCCCGGTGACCATGCTGATCATCTTCTTCCTGTTGTATTTCAACACCCGCTCCTATGTGAAGACGGCCATTATCCTGCTGGCGGTGCCGTTCTCGCTGATCGGGGTGGTCTGGGCGCTCTTCCTGCTCCAATATAACCTCTCCATCGGCGTCTGGTGCGGCATCATCGCCCTGCTCGGCGTGGATGCCGAGACCGGCGTGTTCATGCTGCTCTACCTGGATCTCGCCTACGATACCATGCTCAAGAACGGCAAGATGAAGAGCCTGGCCGATCTGAAGCTTGCGATTCACGAAGGGGCGGTCAAGCGGATCCGGCCCAAGATGATGACGGTGGCGGTCATGTTCATGGGGCTGCTGCCGATCATGTGGGCGCCGCTGTCGGAGACCGGCGCCGACATGATGAAGCGGATCGCGGCGCCGATGGTCGGCGGGATCTTCGTCTCCTTCCTAATGGAACTGGCGGTGTATCCGGCGATCTATCTGCTCTGGCGGAAGCGGTCGCTCGCCAAGCAAGCGGAACAGCCGGCCGACCGGACTCCGGCCGGGCTGTTGCCACCCGCCAACGCCGAGGCCGAGTCGTAGTCGCTGCGCAATGAATCAGTCAAAAAGCTTTGGTGTGTCAACATCAAAATCAAACAATAAAACAAGCTGAGAAAGGAAAGTGGTTTTATGAGAAAGCGTTGGATGGCCGTATCGTTGCTGGGAATGATGGTGCTGGGCCTGGCCGGGTATCAGCTGGCCGCGCCGCGAGTGGCGGCGGCGGACGAGTTTAAGGATTATTTGATCCCGGCCAAACTGAATACGATGTTTTTCGAGAAAAAAGTGACGATCTTCCTGAATACCAAAGCGGCGCTCCCCGCCAAGATCGACAACAATTCCGGCTGGATGGTGGGTTTCGACACCGATTCCAACAAGGATACCGGCGGCAAATGGCCGAAGATCGGCGCCGATTATATCCTGAGCGTCCTCAACCAGAACGGCAAATGGGCCGCTTCGATCAAGAATGTCAAGACCGGGGCCAGCCGCAATATCGACGGCGAAGTGATGGTGGACAAGAACAAGGTCGATTTCAGCATCCCCTTGAGCGAGCTGGAGAACAAGACCGCCTTCGACTGGCAGATCGCCGTGGTCAGCGGCGACAACCGCAAAGCGCTGCCCGATCTGTTCCACGCCGACGCCAAGAGCCAAAAAGGCGGCAATTACAACGACTATATGAACAGCACCATGAAGATGTGACGAGTCGCCCGAATCGCGCGATCGCGATGGATGAACGAATCCCAAAGAGGCTGCCCGGACTGAACCGGCGGTCTCTTTTTTCATTTCAGCGATTCCGCCGTTAAATGAAATCACTCGCCGAAATCAAAATTTGCCCGGGATGATTGCAATTACCGGACCGATAATCACCATTCCCAGCACCGAAATTACAATTTCGATCCCGAGAATTGGAAATCCGATCCCGACAATTATATTTTCGATCCTGATAATTATATTTCTGATCCGGATAATCGTATTTTCGATCCTGAGAATTGTACTTTCATAGCCGAGAATTATATTTTTGATCTCGATAATTGAAATATCGATCATGAGAATCAAAAAATCGGTCCGGATAATTAAAATATCGATCACGATAAACAAAATATCCGGATGAAAAATTAAAATATACTGAATGAAAATCGAATAATGCGCTATGAAACATAAAATTCGGGAATGAAATGATAAAATCGCCGAATAGTAAAATTATCCGAGCCTTTTATCGCACAGCCGCGAATGACCGCTGGCGATCGGCCGTCCCCGAGCGGCGTTTTCAGTAAAGATATTGGACACTTTCAATAAGATTTTTTATTCTGCGGCGGCCGGCCATGGCTGATAATAAAGGGTATCGCAGCGAAATATGTCGCAATGGGCCGGGGGATGCTCCGCAACTCGTGCGACATGTCCAAGCGGTATTTTAGGCAAGGAGGTTGAAATTGGACGTGATGCAGACAGAGAAACCACGGCTGCCCTATCTGTTTTTATTGCCCGCGCTGTTGCTTATCGCCGGTTTCATGATTTACCCGGTGGGAACGATCTTCTATTACAGCCTGCATAATTTCTTCCTGAGCAAACCGTATGCCAACGGTTTCATCGGGTTGGACAATTTCAAGGCCATTTTCGGGCAGGACCCGGTCTTTTACAGCAGTCTGTGGGTGACGGTCCGCTGGGTGTTCTGGGAAGTGGCGCTGCAGCTCTGCTTCGGCCTGGGGGTGGCCCTGCTGCTGAACCAGACCTTCCGCGGCCGGGGAATCGTGCGGGCCCTGGCCTTTTCGCCCTGGGCCATCTCCGGAGTGCTGACCGCGATGATGTGGGGAATCATGTATAACGAGCACATGGGGGTCATCAACGATCTATTGCTGAAAATAGGGCTCATTCACGAACCGCTGGCCTGGATCGGCAGCTTGCAGACGGCTTTCGGTGCGGTGGTCCTGGCCGAATTATGGCGCGGGATCCCCTTCTTCGCCATCACCATGCTGGCGGCGCTGCAGACGATCCCGCTGGAATTGTACGAGTCCTGCGCGGTCGACGGCGGCGGCAAATGGAAGGCCTTCACCCAGGTGACCCTGCCGTTCCTGAAAGAGACCATCGTGCTGACGACGCTGCTGCGGGTGGTGTGGGAATTCAACAATGTCAATACCATTTATGCCTTGACCGGGGGCGGGCCGGCCAACCTGACCAATACCCTGGCGATGTACATCGCCCAACAGGCGATTCATTCCAACAATTTCGGCTACGGCTCGGCGCTGATGGTGGTCGGATTCCTGATCCTGCTGCTCTTCGCGGTCATCTATCTCAAAGCCAGCCAGTTTGGGAAGGAGGAATAACTCATGCGCTCCGCCGACAATCTCGGCCAAAGGACGGCCCGCTGGTTCTTGTTGCGGATCCCTCTGGCTTTCCTGCTGGTGTTCGTCTTGTTCCCGTTCTATTGGACGCTGGTCATCTCGCTGAAACGGGAAAGCGACATCATGAAGCTGCCGCTGTTGTATTGGCCCCGGCCGCTGACTTTTGCCAATTTCATTGAGACCTGGACCAACGTGGGCTTCGGCGTCTACTTCCGGAACAGCCTGATCGTGGCGGCGATCGCCGTCGTCTTCATCGTGCTCTTTGCGATCCTGGTCGGGTACGCCCTGAGCCGGTTCAACTTCAAGGGGAAGCAGGCGATGCTGCTGCTGTTGCTCTGTACCCAGTTCATCCCGGGCGTGATGCTCCTGATCCCCTTGTTCATCATCTTCAAGAATCTGGGGCTCATCAGCAACCTGGGTTCGCTGGTCATCGCCTATATCACGTTCCAGCTGCCGTTCAACGCGATACTGATGAAGGGGTTTGTCAAGAATGTGCCCTATGAGATCGAGGAAGCGGCCATGGTCGACGGCTGCAACCGCTTCCAGGGCATTTGCAAGGTGGTCCTGCCGTTGCTGCTGCCGGGAATGGTCGCCTCGGCGGCATTCGCCTTCATCAGTTGCTGGAACGAGTTCATTTTCGCCTTGATGTTCATCAACCGCAGCAACCTGTATACCATCCCGGTGGCGCTCAATTCGATGCAGGGCGAGTATGACATCCGCTATGGCTATCTGGCCGCCGGGAGCATCATCGCCATGGTCCCGCCGTTCCTGATGTTCAGCTATGTCCAGAAATACCTGGTTCAGGGATTGAGCGCCGGATCGGTCAAAGGTTGATGTTCCGACCCATCCCGCCGCTGGCCGGCGCCGGGGAAACCCGGCCGGCCGGATTCCAGCATTAAAGGAAAGGAACTGGGCGGGGTCAAAGCGAAATCCTCATGAGCGAGAAAGCACTGGCTGAACTCGGCCGGACTCATTGGGGGAGAAAATTTGCTGGGAAATCTGATGCGGAAGTTACAACGCCCACTGGGACGACATTCGCTGCGGCTCACCATTTTATGGTCGTTCCTGCCGGTGATCGTCCTTTTCGTGCTGCTGATCGGGATGCTCTCCTACCAGCTGGCCGCCAGGCAGATCGAGACCAACGCCTATGTCAACCTCGGGGACACGGTGGCCCAGACCCGCAATTATCTGGATAACCGGCTGACCGCCGCCTTCGAGCAGCTGGTGGCGATGGAGAATGATATCGCCACCCTGTCGCTGCTGAAGAAGTTGAATGAAAGCCGCGGCGGGCCCATCGGGCCGGAGGATTACATCCGGGTCGACCGCAACCTGGAGCGCTGCTTCAACGCCAACTACTCGATCCTGGATTCGCTGCTGTTTTATTTCAACGACGGGCAGCTGGAACTGATCAAAAAGGACTATCTGTCCTCGCGGATCAGCTTCGACTATGCCAATTGGCGGCGGCGTTTCGCGGGCAACCGGACCGAGTATTACTGGCGCAATCTCCATGCCAACGACGTTTTCCGCTCCATCGAGTCCGACGCCAGGATCGTCAGCGTTTTCCGGCTGTTCGGCCAGACTTCCTCGAAGGTCCGCGGCATCATCCTTTTTAACCTGCGGGAGGATTTCTTCCGGCAGGTCTTTCAAAACACCAAGATCAGCGAGAACGGCTATTTGGTTTTGATCAGCCCCGACGGGATCGCCCAATTCAAGCCGGTAGCCGGAAAATACCGCCTGGGCGGGCCGGAACGGAACTCACTGTTCCGGCTGCCGCAGCGGGCGGGACGTTCCCTGATCCGCAACCGCTTCGGCAAGAAGCTGATCGTGATCTACGACACGGTGTCGATCAACCGCTGGAAGCTGGCGGCGGTGCTGCCGGAGGACGACATCCTCAACAAAGCGGCGTTCGTCAAGAACATCACCCTGGCGGTGACGCTGTTTCTGATCGTGGCGGCGCTGTTCCTCTCGAATCTGCTGGCCAAGATCGTGACCACGCCGCTGGCCGAGCTGACGGCCAAGGTGAAGCAGGTCAAAGCGGGCAATCTAGCGGTGCCCTTCAACCTGGAGGTCGGCAACGAGATCGGCGTTTTAAACGAGGGAATCGGCGATCTGCTGCGCCGGGTCCGCGACCTGCTGGACCAGGTCCGGACCGAACAGGAACAGAAGCGCCAGGCCGAACTGACGGCGTTGCAGGCCCAAATCAAGCCGCATTTCCTCTATAATACGCTCGACTCGATTAAGCAGCTTTGCGAGATGGGCGAGGACCGCGACGCCGCGGCGATGGTGGCGGCGCTGGCCAAGTTCTTCCGGATCAGCATCAGCAGCGGCCGGGAGCTGATCAGCCTGGCCGAGGAGGCGGACCACATCCGAAGTTACCTGCTGATTCTGAAGATGCGTTACGCCGATGATTTCGATTACCAGATCGCCATTCCCCCGGAGCTGGAGGCGCAGACCCTGCCCAAGCTCACCTTGCAGCCCCTGGTGGAGAACGCCGTCTACCACGGCACCAAGCAGAAACGGGGCAAGGGCGCGATCCGGGTGCGCGGGTTCGTGGAGCGCGAGCGGCTGATCCTGGAGGTCGCCGACAACGGCGCGGGGATGGCCGCGGCGACGTTGCAGCGGGTGCAGGCGGCGCTGGCCGCGGGCGGGGCGAGCGCGCCGCCGGGGAGCGGTTCCGGCCTGGGCCTGGTCAACGTGCAGCGCCGTTTGCAATTGCATTTCGGGTTCGCCTACGGGCTGGCCATCCAGAGCGAGCCGGGGCGGGGGACCGTGGTGCGGGTCAGCCTGCCGTGGCGGCCGGAGGAGGGTGAGTCATGCAGCGAGTGATGCTGATCGACGACGATGTAATAATCCGGAAAGGTTTGGGCCGGAATATCGCCTGGCAGGAGCATGGCTTCGAACTGGCTGGGGAAGCCGGCGACGGCGAAGAGGGCTTGCGGCTGTTCGAGGCGGTCCGGCCGGCGATCGTGATCTCCGACATCAAAATGCCCTTCATGGACGGCCTGGAGATGGCGCGGCGGCTGCTGGCGCGGGCGCCGGGGACCAAGATCATCCTGCTGACCGGGTACGAGGAGTTCGATTACGCCAAGCAAGCCTTGCAACTGCAGGTCTTCGACTATATTCTGAAACCGGTGGACCACGCCAAGCTCCTGGAAACGGTGCAGCGGGCCGCCGCCGCGCTGGAGAAGGAGGAAGGGCTGCGCCGGCAGGTGCTGGAGAGCAAACCCCTCTTGGTGCAGCGCTTCCTGACCCGGCTGATCCACGGCTGGTATCCCGCGGCGGCGGCGATCGGCGACGAAGCGGCCTTCCTCGGGATCGACCTGGGCCGGGCCCGTTTCATCGTCCTGGCCGTCAAGATCGACGAATATTGCAACCCCCGGGCCTTCGCCGGCGTGTACGAACAGGAGACCGCCAAGCTGGAGATCGCCGGCCTCTGCCGCGAGCAGTTGGCCGGCTCCGGCTATGTCTTGGATTCGGGCGGCGACGAGCTGGTGCTGATCTGCGGCCGCGACCTGAAGCCCGGCGCCATGATCCAGGCTGCGGCGGAGCTCGGCGAGGCGATTCGCGCGGCGGTGAACGAGACCTTCGGCGTGGCCGTCACCGTGGGCATCGGCAGCGCCCGCAGCCTGCCGGAGAAGATCGCCGCCTCCTACCGGGACGCCAAGGCGGCCACCGAGTTCCGGCATATCTACGGCAAGAACCAGGTGCTGATCAGCGGCGAGACCGGGGCGCCGGCCGGGCGGGAACCGGACGACCTCTTCAAGCACGACGCCGACCTGGCGCTCCAGGTCAAGCTGGGGCTGACCGAGGAGGCCCTGGCCCTGCTCAAAACCGTCGAGGCGCGGCTGCTGGAGCGCTACGTCTCGCTGGCCGCGGCCCGGCTGGTCGGCCTGGAGCTGGCGGTGCTGTGCCTGAAAGAGGCGGAGCCGTGGCAGCGGACCGCGGGCGCGGCTGCGGACGGGTTCTTCTTCGAATGCTGCCGCGCGGTGCAGGAGGGCCAGACCGTGGCCGAGATCTTCGACGAGCTGCGCCGGCTGGTGACGGCGGTCACCGGGCTGATCAACGGCCAGCGGGAGCTGCTGCAGGCCGGCGTCGTCGGCCAGGCGGTGCGCTATATCGAGGAAAATTACCCCCGGGAGGGCCTGACCCTCTCGGAGCTGGCCCAGGCGGTCCACGTCAGCCCGGTTTACCTGAGCGTCATCTTTAAGAAGGAACGCGGCATCAATTTCTCGGATTTCCTGACCGAAATCCGCCTGAAGAAGGCGATGGAACTGTTGCGCGGCACCGATTTGAAAACCTATGAAGTGGCCGAGCGGGTCGGTTACAGCAACCCCCGCTATTTCAGCGCCTGTTTCAAGCGTTACACCGGCTATTCCCCGTCGGATTTCAAGGCCCAGTGAAACCCCGCAGGCGCGTGATTCGGCAACCGGATGAACCGATTTTGTCACCGGAGAAGTATCTTCAGTAACCGAATGCAAATTTTTGGTAACGAAACGGACTCCTTCAGTAACCAAACGAACTGATTCAGTAACTGAATGGACATCTTCAGTAACCGAATGAGCATGTTCAGTAACTGAATGAAAAATTTCAGTAACAAAATGAACTCCTTCAGTAACTGAACAAACTGATTTAGTAACTGAATGGACATTTTCAGTAACCGAATGAGAATGTTCAGTAACGAAACGAACTGCTTCAGTAACTGAATGAGCGGCTTCGGCAACCGAGTGCCGATCGCTTATAGGCAACAAGCTAAAATTGTTGACTTTTCCCTTAATATTTTTGATTACATTTTGATCCTATCTATTCTAGACTGATATCAGTTGCAATGAATTCGCGAACCGGCTCGGGTCTTTCAGCGCTTGAAGCGCGGGGCGGAAGGTTTATTGCAACGGAACCGAAGGGAATCAGGAAACCACACCAGATAAGGGAGGATGTTTGATGTTCAGGAAGACTGCTTTACTATGTCTGGCCGTCATGGTGATGGCGACGGCGGTGAGCTTCGCCGCTCCCCAGAAAGTGAAGATCACCTTTTGGGATGAGAATGCCGGTCCCAGCCGCACGCCGTACCTGCAGGAATTGATCAGCCGCTTCAATAAGGCCAATCCGGCCATCGAAGTCGAATACGTCGGGTTGCCCTGGAACGCCTCGAAACAAAAGATCGACGTGGCCATCGCCGCCGATAACACCCCCGATTGCAGCGGGGTCTCGACCAACTGGATCTCCGAGTACGCGCTGAACGGGGCGATCATCCCGCTGGATTCGTATTTCAACAAGGCGGCCGATCGCAAACAGTACGTGCCGGTCCACCTTCAAGGGCTGCGCGATCTAGTCCCCGACCGGAAGCTGTATGTCCTGCCCAACTCGTTCAACGCCAATTTGTTCTGGTACCGGCCCGACCTGTTCAAGGAGGCGGGGGTCAATCCGCCCAAGACCTGGGATGAATTCTTCGCGGCGGTCGCCAAGCTGACCGACAAGAGTAAGAAGCGCTACGGCTATTCGATCCGCGGCGGCTCGGGCAGCGTCAACAACCTGGAGATGCTGTTGTACGCCTATTCCGGCCTGACCAACTATTTCGACAAGCGAGGACATTGCACCGTCAACAACCCGGCGCACGTGGAATTTTTGAAGAAGTTCGTCGCGCTCTACGACAATTACACGCCGCAGAGCGACATCACCAACGGCTACAAGGAAATGGTCAACAACTTCGATAACGGCATCGCCATGATGATCATGCATAACATCGGCTCCTACGGTGAACACCTCCAGACGCTCGGGCCGGGCAAATTCGCCGCCCTGGCCTTCCCGGTGGGCAAGAACGGCAAACGGACCGCGATCACCGCCATCAAGGGCTATGTCATTTACAAGGGCAGCAAGCATCCGGCGGAGACCTGGCAGTTCATCCACTTCATGGGTTCGGCCGAGAGCCAGAGCTACTGGAACAAGACCATCGGCCAGATGCCGACCCGCAGCGACGTGCTGCAGGAAGCGTGGGTCTCGGAAACACAGCACCTGAAGCTGATGGGCCAGATCTTCGCGGCCAAGAATTCGGCGATCCTGAAGAATCCGCAGTATCTGCCCGATTACAACGACGTCATCACCCGGATGGAATCGCCCTTCCAGGAAGTGCTGCTCAAGAAGCGCACCCCGGAAAGCTTCCTGAACGAATGGGCCTCCTACATGGAGAAGGCCAACGCCGAATACCAGAAAGCCTTCAAAAAGAAGTGATCATCGGGATTCAAGCATCGGGCCGGAAGGGGACTTCCGGCTCGATTGCTGATGCCCAAGATAAGGAAGGACCGCGCTATGGCTAAAATCGTGTTGTTTGAGGATGATTTTCAAAGTTACCGGGCCGGGGATTTTCCCTTCGAGCCGTTCCTGGGGGCCATGGGGGAATACCATTTCCGGACCTATCCCGGCTATGCCGGGCAGTGGTACGACCCGACGCCGATCATGGGATCGGGCGGCGCCAAGACCTGGCTGATCCTGAATCAAGCGCCAGATCCGGATCAAAACCCGGGCCGGCCGGGCCGCAAAGTCATCGAATATTCGGTGGCGCCGCGGGAAGGTTGGGATAACCTGATCATGCTGGCCACGGGCGCGGCTGACTGGACCGACTACAGCGTCGGCTGCCAGTTGCGGCTGCTGCAATCGGAGGGTTGCGCCGGGCTGCTTTTCCGCTACCAGAACAGCCTCTGCTTTTACGCCCTCTGCTTCCGGGCCGGCCGTCTGGAACTGATCAAGCGCGATCCGCAGGGTGTCACCGTCCTGGCCGAAAAGGCCTTCGCCCATTGCGGCGACCAATTTTACGAATTCAAGGTCGCCTGCCAAGGTCGGCGCATCACCGCCTGGATCGACGGGGCGGAGCAACTCGCGGCGGAGGACGATACTTACGCCGGCGGCAAGATCGCCATCGCCGCCCTGGCGCCGGTCCAATTCACCGCGGTGCGGGTGGAGAGCGACGCCGCCGCCAACCAAGAGATGCTGGGCAGGCGGCGGGCCCGCCAGCTCGACGTGGCCGCGGAACGGGCCGAGTATCCGCAGCCGTTATTGTGGAAAACCATCGACCTGCGGGATTTCGGCGCCGGCCGGAACATCCGCTTCGGCCATCTCAGCGGCGCCGGGGAATGGCAGATCGTCCTGGCCCAATGCCAGCGCCGCATCCAGCGGGACGCCTTCGCCCAGATCAGCTGCCTGACCGCCATCGATCTGGACGGCAAGGTCCTCTGGCAGTTGGGCGAGCCCCATCCCGATCACGTCTTCCTGACGGCGGATCTGCCGTTCCAGGTATACGACATCGACGGCGACGGTTACGATGAGGTAATCCTGGCCCATGACTTCAAGCTGAAGATCCTCGACGGCCGCACCGGGCGGGTCAAGCAATGGACCCACACTCCGCGGCTGAACCGCCAGGGCTACCCCTTCGACCGTCTGAACGTGGACGCCATCAAGCTCTGCGACTTCTCGGGCCAGGGCCGGCCCACCGACATTCTGATCAAGGACCGCTACCAGAAGGTCTGGGTCTTCGATCGCGCGCTGCAATTCTTATGGAGCTACGAGGCGCCGGTCAATACCGGGCATTTTCCTTATACCAGGGATCTGAATGGCGACGGCCGGGAGGAGATGTTCATCGGCTACGATCTGGTGGACGCCGACGGCCATAAGATCTGGTCGCTGCCGGTGCACACCGACCACACCGATGAGATCGTGATCGGCCGGTTCGACCCCGCGCGCGGGGAACTGATCGGGACGGCATCCGGTTCGGAAGGGTTCATGCTCGCCGATCTGCAGGGGAACATCCTGGTCAAACGGATCATCGGCCACGCGCAGCGGATCAGCGTCGGCAATTACCGGCCCGAACTGTCCGGCCTGGAGATCTGCGTCACTACGTACTGGGGGAATCAGGGGATCATTTATTGTTATGACTGCCACGGCGACCTCCTCTGGTCCGACGAACCGGGCACCAACGGCAATGTGATCACCCCGGTGAACTGGACCGGCGACGGCCGGGATCTGATCCTGCTCAACGCCAATGTGGCGCGGGGCGGGCTGATCGACGGCCACAACCGACCAGTGGTGCGTTTCCCCGCCGACGGCCATCCCGAACTCTGCGCCGAGGTGATCGATCTCACCGGGGACTGCCGCGACGAGCTAGTGGTCTGGGACGAGCAGCGGATGTTCATCTACACCCAGGACAACTGCCTGGAAGGCCAAACCGTGGACCGCCCGGCCAAGTACCCGTATTACAACGCCTCCAATTACCGGGGCGAGTATTCCTACCGGGACGCCGCGCCTTCCAAATAAGGATAGTGTAGCCGCGCGCCCGGCGGGCGCCAAAAGCTTCCAATGAAAAAGGGCCGTCCGGCTGCGGATGAAACCGCAACGGAGGCCCTTTTTGGCTGCGCTGCCGTCGATCCGGCGAGCACTTTTGGGCAGCCCGCCGCGGGCTTTACTTTCTCAGAAAACCAGGGCCGGATCGGCTTCTTTCATGATCGCCAGGGCCTGGGCGAGGATCTCCTGCTCGCCGCGGTTATTGATGACCCGGTAGCAGTCGAAATCGGGCATCTCGAAATAGGCGTTGATCTTGCGGGCGTACTCGAGGGTCACGGCGTTGTCCCGCCTGAGCACCCTGCTTTCGAGAAGGGCCCGGTCCGCGTCGACCCAGATGAACCGGGCGCAGGGGAACTGATCGAGGAAGTCCTGGCGGTTCCTGTTCTTGAACAGGGCTTGGGCCAGGGCGACTTTGCCGTGCTGTTCCAACAGCTCCCGGGCCCGCGCCCGGACCACCGCGAAATAGCGGTCGCGCATCGCATCGGAGAACTCGCGGCGTTGCCGGATGGCGTCCAGCATCTCCGGGGTCAAGTCGCTGTCCGCGTCGTAAAAATGCCAGTTAAACGCCAGCGCGAATATCCGGGCGGCATAATTCTTGCCGGCGCCGGCCTTGCCGAAAAATATCCACAATTGTCGCTCCATCGTCCGTCCTCGTATTATCCTCATTTCAGGATAGGATACCCGCCAAAGCGCCCGCTGGTAGTCTGGGGAAATGGCCCATTTATTATACCACGGCCCGCGCCACCGGAAATGATTCGTTTGGATTGGCGCCGGAATCCATCCAAGGAACCGCCGGAAGGATTAATCAACCGCCGAAAATGATTTTTTCCTTCAAAAATGATAATTTTACCCATGATAATTCAATTTACGGGCCCACTAAATAGAATTGCGGGCCCGCAAATTGCAATTCCGATGATCCAAAATGGAATTGGCACGATCCGAATCGTAATTGCCGCGCTCCAAAATAGAATTGCCGGCCCACAAATTGCAAGGGCGATCCGGATAATTGAATATTCGGACTCGAGAATTAAAATATCGGGTCCGAAAATAGGAATTTCGGTCATGAAGATCGATTTCTCCGGATGGAAAATTAAAATATCCGCGATGGCGATCGAAAATCCGGCGCCAATTTGAGAGATTTACCTTAAAATAATTAAAATCGACCGATTGATGAGCGTCCAAAACCCACCGGGAAGATGCTGCGCATCGACCGGCCGGCCGCGGGCCAATCGGGAACCGTCCGGGGGGCCATGGGCGAGCGTTTCAGCGGAGCGATGGAAAAAAACGGCCAGATTCGCCTTGGGCGGGCAGTTTGATCCGGCCGCGCCAAACCGGCCGCCATCGCATTAAAAATGGCAAATTATTGGTTGACAAATTTTATTAACCATATTAATATTATCTTATATTAAAATTTTTCATAAAAACGGTAGCCGATGGCGTCTACCGGAACCGGGCACGACATATAAAAGTAAAAAAAGGAGGCCATGAAGATGGATCATTACCAATTCGCACTGCAAATGGAGAAGGATGGCGAGCAATTTTACCGCGATCTGGCCAATAATGCCGTTTATGACGGTTTCAAGACGATCTTTACCCAGCTGGCCGACGATGAAGTCGAACACCAAAAGATTTTTACGCGCCTCCAGGCCAATCTGCCGGTGGCCAAGGCCGCCTCGCATTTGGCGGGACCGAACGTCTTCGCGCAGCTTAAGAAGGATGACTTTGCGGCCGGGGTGGACGATTCGCAGCTGAACCTGTACCAGAAGGCGCTGGAGATGGAGAAGCAGAGCCAGGACCTGTATGCCAAGGAGGCCGCCGCCACGACCGAGCCGGAGCTGGCGACCATCTTCAAGCAGCTGGCCGCCGAAGAGGAACGCCATTATTTCTTGATCCACAACATTGTCGAACTGATGCTGCACCCGCAGAACTGGGTGGAGAACGGCGAGTTTTACCACCTCGAGGAGTATTAGGACCCTGAAGCTCCGCTAACCGGGGCGCGTCTCCGGCCGGCCGTTGACCGGCCGGGGACGGAGACGGCGCCGGGAGGGCGGGCGGCCCGCCCGCCGGACTTAACGGCCGGCGGACGGCCGCGCCTGGCTCAGCCGGATCAGGTCGGCGATGGCCGGATCGGAGCAGGTGAAGGCGCCCAGGGGATAGGGCTTTTTGGCGTATTGGCCGTGAAAATCGCTGCCGCCGGTCCGGATCAGGCCGTAACGGCCGGCGATGGCGCTGATCTTAGCCCGGGTCGGCGGGTCGTTGCGGGGATGATTAGCTTCGACACCCTGGACCAGTTTCGCGGCGGCCAGCTCTTCCAGCAACTCCGTCGAATCGAACTGGCCGGGATGGGCCATGACCGCGATGCCGCCCACCGCGGCGATCAGCCGCACTGCCTCCCGGACGTCGGGATAGCGATTGGGCACATAACAGCTGCCGTGGCTGGAGATGAGCTCTTCCATGAGCGGCCCGATGGCCGCATTGGTATAACCCAGATCGGCCAGCGCCTGCATGATATGGGACTCGTAGATCGACTGGCTCTGGCGGCTGTAACGTTCGATATGCTCCAGGGTCACCGGATAGCGCGCCATGATCTTGGCGATCATCTGCCGTTTGGTGGCGGCCCGGGAGCGGAGCGTCTGGTCCAGGAAGGATTGCAGCGTGGCGGTGTCCCGCGGGAAATAGCAGAGCATATGCACCGGGCGGTCGCGCTGGTAGTCGCGGGTCGAGATCTCCACCCCCGGAATGACCCGCACGCCCAATTCTTCCCCCAGCGCGCGAGCGGGCTCGACCCCGGCCAGCGTATCGTGGTCGGTGATCGCCAGATACCCCAGGCCGATCCGTTTGGCGTATGGCACAATATCGGCGACGCTCAGTCCGCCGTCCGAACACAGGCTGTGGCAGTGCAGATCGCCGGTCATGGCCGGACCGCGTTTCTGGCGCCGGCCGCGCCTTCCGGGGGATCGCCGCACCTCGCCGCTGGAGAGATTTTATTCATTGGCCCGCTCCTCGTCTTAAACCCAGCTTAATCCAGCCGGAAGACAGCCTTAAATTCGGCATACTTATCCTCCCACAGCTTCGCCTGGCGCGGCAGATACTCGGTGCGCGGAAAGGAAGCGGCGATGAGCGCCTGGCCCTGCGCGACGGAGGCGATCTCCCGGTTGGCCAGGAGCTGCATCAGGATGTTGCCGACCGCGGTGGCGTCGGGGAGTCCCGCCAGCACCGGACGGTTGCAGGCCTCCGCCGTGAACTGGCAGAGCAGCCGGTCCTTGACGCCGCCGCCGACGATGTCGATGACCGGCAGCGGTTTGCCCGTCAGTTGCTCGATTTTCTCAATGGCCCAGCGGTATTTGAAGGCCAGGCTCTCGGCGGCGCAACGGACCGTCTCGCCCATTGTCTCGGGAGCCCGGCCATCGGTCGCCAGACATTTCTGGCGGATCTTGGCGGGCATCTCCTCGGGCGAGAAGAAGAGCGGATCGTCGGGATCGATGCGGTGCGCGAAAGGCTGCGCCTGGGCGGCGGCGGCTTCCAGCTCGGCGAAGCTGTAGTCCCGGCCGCGGCTGCGATAATCGCTGCGCAGCTGTTGAATGATCCAGAGCCCCATCACGTTGCGGAGCAGCCGGTGGCGGCCCGGCAAGCCGCCTTCGTTGGCGATGTTATGGCGGTAACCCGAGGGGTCGATGATAGGCGCCGGGGTTTCCGTGCCCACCAGCGACCAGGTGCCGCTGCTGATGATCGCCCGATCGCCTGGCGAGACCGCGGCCAGAAAGGCCGAGGCCGTGTCGTGCTCGCAGGCCGCGACCACATCGAAACCGGTCACGCCGAGTTCGCGGCCGTAGGCCTCCCGGGTCCTGCCGATCGTGGTGCCCGGTTGAACCAGCGTCCCGAACAACCGTTGCGGAATTTGGAAGGTATCCAGGATGGTTTCATTCCAAGCGCCGGTCCGGAAATCGAACATCTGGCTGACCGAGGCGATGGTATACTCCGCCACCGTTTCTCCGGTCAGGAACTGGGTGAGCAGGTCGGGCGTGAAAAGCAGCCGGTACGCGTTGTCCAGAAGGTAACCCTGGCCGGCCTCGCGCATCGCGGCCAGCTGCATCAGGGTGTTGAAGGGCGCGATTTGGTTGCCGGTGAGCTCATAAAGCTTTTCGGGAGCCATTTTGGCGTAAATGGCATCCTTGTGCCTTTCGGTCCGCGGATCCCGGTAGCAGCGCAACGGCGTGAGCAGCTCGCCCTGGCGGTCGATGAACCCAAAATCATTGGAGAACGTATCCAGTCCCAGCGAAACAATGGGCCCCGCCGCGAGTTGGGCCGCCTTCCGCACGCCGAGATTCAGTTGACTGTAAATATTCAGCAGATCCCAGTATAGGCCGCCGTTGACGGGAATGGGGTTGTTATCGAAGCGGTGTACTTCCTCGAGGGTCAGGCGCTGGCCGTCAAAACGGCCCAACAAAAGCTTGCCGCCGCTCCCGCCGAGATCAAAGGCCAGGCAATTCATGGCGCTCCTCCTTTACTTAACCACCACGAGCTCCGTTTCATACTTCTTCAGATAGTCCAGGGAGGATACATCGGTTTTGTTATCGGTGATAATATAGTCGATCGCCGAGAAATCGGCCAGAAAGATCTGTCCCATTCGCTGGAATTTGGTATAGTCGGCCAGGATAATCACACTTTGTGAGCGTTCGATCATCATCCGTTTGGTATCGACCTCGGCCGCGCTGGAATCGGTGAGCATCTGCTGTTCATTAATGCTGGCGCAGGACAGAAAGGCCTTGCTGGGGTAGTAATCCTTGGCGACCCTTTGGGGGATGGTGCCGGAGAACGACATGTTGCTCTCCTTAAATACCCCTCCCAGGCAGATGAACTGCAGATTGGGATTGTGGACTTGAACCGCCTCCAAAAGGAGCTTCAGAGAGTTGGTGATGATGCAGACGTGAAGATCCTTCGGAATGTAGCGCAGCAGGTAAATGGTGGTCGAGCTGTTATCCACAAAGATCGTATCGCCATCGGCGATCATCGTGGCCGCCTTTTGGCAGATGGTCAGTTTCTCCTCGTAGCGCTGGATTTCCCGGACGGATACCGGGAATTCGGTCTGAGCCGCCTTGGGGGTGGAAATGTTGAGCACTGCGCCGCCGTGAGTGCGCTTGATGACGCCCTCCTTCTCCAGCTCGCGCAGATCGCGCCGGATCGTTTCCTTGCAGGCGTCAAACCTTGTGGCGAGGGAATTGACATCGACTTTCCCGGCCCGCTCCAGAATGTTGATGATTTCCGATTTTCGCTCCAGCCCAAACATCATATCAGTCCTTTAATGTGATTATCGTATCATTGGTCGGGCAATATGGCGGCGGCCCGTACTCGGCAGTCGCGCATATTCCTTTCCTAAACATCAGTATACAAGAGAGTATTTCATGATTCCATAGCGATGAAGCAGTGATCCGTCAAGGTTTACCGGAACCGTCCGGCGATCGCAAGGTTCACAGGAAACCGATGTTCCCTTTGGGATTGAATAATGCGGCATCAATAATTTATCTTACCATAATTAACGATATTTTGTTGCGAATTTGACTTTTTATTACCGTTAAAAATGAATTTGGGCCGGCTTGATGCCCGGATTGGCCGGTTGAATGCCCGAATGGACGATTGGGTCGGGATTATTAAATGTTGTTTTTGAAGATGCCGCACATCGCGTCGCATTCGATCCGTTCCAGCATGCTGTAAGCCATGAAGATGTCGTCGCCGGAGACGACGACGCCGTGCAACGGCAGGATGCAGCCGATCGGCTTCTTTTCGGCGATGGCCCGGTGTTCTTCGAAATACTTGTAGACATTTTCCGATAGTTCTTTGGTATAAGCCTTGGTATAAGGGATGCACCCGACTTCGCCCCGGCCCATCGTCGCCTCGGAGATATTGGGAATCGGTTTGCTCTGGACGACATAGACCATGCAATACATGGGATGGGCGTGAATGGTGCAGCCGATATTGTCGAAGTTCTTGAGGATCAGTTGGTGCATATAGCTTTCGCGCGAAAGCTTACCCGTTCCTTCCAGCACATTCAGATCGAAATCGACCAGTAGCATGTCTTCCACTTCAAGCTCGCAATGCTTGCGGTCCGACATCAGGGACGGGGTGATCAATATCCGGTCGGGGGCCACCTTCACCGCGAAGTTGCCTCCGGCGGCGTTGGTCAGCCGGCGGTCCCACATCAGTTTGGCGACCTTGACCATTTCCTGACGGGTTTCCATAAACGATAAATTACTCATTACAAGTTGCTCCTTTTTTAGATAAATGACATGAATCTTTCGTGGAAGATTTGCCAATAACGAACCTTCAGCGGTTTTTCTTTGCAAATCATGGGATTCAATCAAATCATGTCGTTGCATTTGGATTGGCATTACCCGATTTTTTGCACTTGACACTTGTCGATCAGTTCGTTGGCACGCTGGGTATCAAAACCGACCGACAGCGAGGATTCGGCTGTCGCCGCCGAGACCGCGGTAGCGATCTTGATGATCTGCTCGATGGGCTCGCCGGCGTTGAAACCGTATATCAGCCCGGCCAGATAACTGTCGCCGCAGCCGATGGTGTTGCTGACGTTGACCCGGGGCGGGGTCGCCTTATAAACGCCCTGCGGACACTTGACGATCGAGCCGTCCTTGCCCAATGAAACCGCGATGATCTCCACTCGATACTTATTTAATGCCTGCAGCGCATTCAACACACTTTCAGCGTTGCAATCGATCTTTGCCCCGCAGAGCAGCGACAACTCGTCGAGGTTCGGCTTGATCAAAAAAGGGGCGACTTCAATGCATTTGAGCAGCGTCGGCCCGCTGGTATCCAGGAAAATTTTCAACCGCTTATCTTTTAACTGCTCCAGAATCTCGTTGTAAACAAACGGATTGGCATAATTCGAAGCATCGCCCGAGAGTACGAAATAATCCCCCGGTGCCATCCTTTCTTTTAATAAGGCAACCATCTCCTCCAGATCCCTCGGAGTCAGCATCACCCCTTTTTCGGCGACGATCGTGCAGTCATTGTTCTTCTCCACCAGTAGATAATTGGTCCGGCTGTTTTCTTCTTTCCGATGGATGAATGCAACGTCAAGAGCATATTTTTGTAAGTATTCGATGATCCATCCGCCCGATTCGCCGTGACCAATGCCGAAAGCCCGACTGTTCAGGCCCAGCAGTTTGAGATTGATTGAAACATGGGTGCCCTTGCCGCCGATCACATCCGTGGTGTGATTGACCCGGTTGGTGACGTTCTTGGTCAGCCCATCCAGATAAAGGACTCTATCAATCGCAGGGTTCAATGTTAGTGTGTTAATCATCAGAACAAACCCTTTCTCCAGTGAATGTGCGTTTCAAAAAAAGCGAAATTCAAAAACTACATTATCTGTGTTTATGCCCGTATCGTAACACCGTTCGGGCATAAAGTCAATGTCCAATGTGGGATAAAAAGCTGGGATATTTACGCAAATGATAATTTTGTAAGGTTTTAATATCATTATAAAACCCTTAATATTCAGCACAATTCGTCAATTCTCCCGAATCAAGGGCTTTTGAGTTAACTTCTTTTTAAGTATTGCAAACTAACAGAAACGGTGATACAATGACCACATAAACAGAAAAATGTGCGTTTTGTTTTGGTTTTGTTTTGGCATCAATCACCACCGCTTATAAAGGAACTATTTCCGAATTATCTGTGTTGTATCAAATGAAGGGGGTATCAACTGATGAAATTGGGTTTTTTTACAGCCAATTTTAGCGAAAAGCCGCTGGAGGAGGTCGCCAAATTAGCCGCGGATCATGGTTACGAGATGTTGGAGATCCCCGCCTACGAAGGGAATGGGCAACTCGAACCGCGCGAGATTCTGCAAGGGAACAACGCCGCGGCGCTCCGGAAAATGGTTGCCGGCTACGGCCTGGAGATCGCCGCGCTGAGCAATCATCCGGAGTCCTTCCTGATCATGGGGCCCGGCGGTGTTGAGACCGATTTTATTATGAAGGGCACCAAAGAAGAGAAGGTAGCCTTCGGAACGGCCGGTTTGATCCGGACCGCCCAAGCCGCCAACGCTTTAGAGGTCCCGGTGGTCGTCGGTTACCCCGGCATCGAGAATTGGGGCCGCTTTTTCCCCTTCCCCTACGGGCAAGGCTGGGCCGAGTACGAAGCGGATTTCGCCGCCAAGTTTGTGCCGATTTTGGACAAATTCAAGGAATACGGCGTCAAGTTCGCGATAGAGCCCCATCCCAACAGCTTCGTCTATGACATTTATACGGCTGAAAAAGCCATTGAACTGGTGGACAATCATCCCTGCCTCGGCTACAATCTGGATCCGGCCAACATCATTTATCTGGGGTTGCGGGTCGAGAACTTCATTGACCGTTTGGGCGACCGGATCTTCCACGTCCACGCCAAAGACGGCGAGATCGTCGAGCACAACATGCCGACCGGCGGCATTTTGATGCAGGGTGATTGGCAGCGGCTCGACCGCACCTTCCGTTTCAGAATCCCCGGTTGGGGCAGCGTGCCCTGGAAAAAAGTGATTACCGAGCTTTCAATGGTGGGTTACCACGGCGTTCTCAGTTACGAGCACGAGGACGTCACCATGAGCCGGATGGACGGCGTCGAAAAGACGGCCGCTTTCCTGAAACCACTACTGATCAAAGCCCCTTATGAAGGAAGAACCGATAAATTATTCAGCGAACTGCAAGCGGGCAAAATCAAGCAATAAGGGTAAGCCAAATTCCGACGCTAAGGAGCATAGAACATGGGAAGAATGATGCGCGCACAAGTGGTCGAAGCGCCGAACCGGATGACGCTCAAACAGGTGCCGGTTCCGGAGATCAACGACGACGAAGTGCTGATTAAGGTAAAAATGTGCGGGATCTGCGGCACGGATCTCAAAATATACGCCGGCCTGTATGCGGCCGAATATCTGCCGCTGATCTCGGGCCATGAATTCTGGGGCGTGGTGGAGGAAGCCGGCCAAAACGTCCGCGGGATTAAAGTGGGCGACCGGGTTTCGGCGGACATCTGCCTGACCTGCGGCACCTGTTACTTCTGCCGCAGGGGCGAGAGCTTGCTCTGCGAGAACTTCACTCAGCTCGGGATCCACACCAACGGCGCGTTTGCCGAATATGTCAAGGCGCCCTGGCAAAACTGCTATGTCATTCCGGACGGGGTCAACGATTATTCGGCCGCCTTTATCGAGCCGATGACCGCTGTCCTGGAGAGTTCAAAGCGAATGAACTGCACCATCTCCTCGAGCGTGGTGATCATCGGTTGCGGGTTGGGCATCCTGCACGCCGCCATGGCCAAGCTGCGCGGCGCCGCTCCGATCATCCTGACCGGCGATAGCCGGTCCCGGTTGGAACTGGCCCGGAAGATGGGCGTCGCCGACTACTTCATTAACATTAATGAGGTGGACGACGTGGTCGCCGAGGTGAAGCGGATCACTGGCGGCGTGGGCGCCGATTTTGTCCTGGAAGCGGTGGGCACCCCCGCCACCTACGAACAGGCTTTCAAGATGGTGCGCCGCGGCGGAGTGGTCGAAGCCTTCGGCGTGGTCCCGCAAGGCCGGACCGCCCAATTCGAGCCCTACGAATTTGTGCTCGGCGAGAAGAAGGTCCGCGGCAGCTGCGCCGGGATCGGCAATGATTGGGCCGAAGTCATCAACCTGCTGTCTTACCAACGGATCGATCCGACGCCGCTCTTCTCGGAGGTCGTTCCCCTTGAGGAGCTTGAGAATTCCCTCCATGAACTGAAAACCAATAAAGAAATCATCAAGATCTTCGTTTCTCCGGAGATTGATCAGAAGATCAAGATTAACGCTTAAAAATATCAAGACAAGAAAAGGAGACTGCTAGCATGGGTTATAAAGAAACTTTGCTGAGCCCCATCCAAATCGGCCGACGCGAGTGTCCCAACCGCTTCTTTATTCAGGCGATGGAGTGTAATGACGAGGACGAGACCGGCAATCCCTCCGAATCGACCACGCAGCGCTATGAGGAACTTTTCCGGGGCGAGGCCGGACTGGTCAGCCTGGAGGCAATCTCGATAACCCGCGAGAGCCGTTCGCGGGACAATCAATTGACGATTATGGCATCGAACCAAGAGCCGCTCACCAAGTTCGTCCAGCGGGTCAAGGCGGCCAATCCCAAGTCGCTCTTTATTTTCCAGCTGACCCATTCCGGCGAGTTGAGCAATCCGGCCTTCTCGCGGCGGGTGACGGTGAAGCCGCTGCCCGGCTACGGCGGGGAGTTGCTGAGTGAAGAAGAAGTCGACCAGATTATGGATGGCTTCGTTTTGGCGGCGCAGATCGCCCATGACGCCGGCGCGGATGGCATCGACATGAAGCTTTGCCACGGCTATTTCGGTTCGCAGGTGCTGCGGCCCTATAACAATCGGCAATGGAAATACGGCGGCTCGTGGGAGAACCGCAGCCGTTTCGCCTATGAGCTCTACGAACGGATCGCCAAAGCGGTCAATGATCCCAACTTCCTGATCGGTTCCAAGATCTCGGCCTGGGAAGGTTTCCCGGGCGGCTTCGGCACCGCCGGTCCGGATTCGCCGGTGATCGACCTGACCGAACCGATCGCCCTCTTGCAAGGGCTCGAGGAGCGCGGCGCGCAATTCTTCATCCAGTCGGCCGGCAGCCCCTCGATCACGATCAGCCTGACCCAGGTCGATAAACATGTGCCTTACTTTGCCTACTTGCACCAGACCTTCTCCAAGGCTTTCAAGGACAACCTCAAGCCGGAGACGGTGGTCATCGGCTCCAATTACTCGCTCTTCCGCAACGGCAAGAACGGCCTCTGCGCCGTGGAACAGGAGGACAGCTCGCTGTTGCATTTCGGGGCGAAATGCATCGCAGACGGCGTGACCGACATGATCGGCCTGGGCCGGCAGTCCTTCGCCGATCCCTATCTGCCCAAGAAGCTCCGGGAGGGCCGCGAAGCCGAGATCAAATACTGCACCGTCTGCGACAACTGCCTGGAACTGTTGATTCAACAAAGCAAGGTCGGTTGTTGCACCTACAATAAACGTTACACCGATATTCTGATCCAGACCCGGAAGGAAAAGGGCAAATTGAAGATTGCTCACACCTGAACTTTGGCGCTATAGCCGCGAGGAAAGGAGGAGGAGCGCTCCGGAGCAGGCTGTTTGATGATCCGGTTTTTAGGAAGTTTCAGAACGTTGCATAATTGCCGACAGTTGCGGGATTTTAGGATACAAACATTCAATTATGCAATGTCCCCGGTTGATAGTTGAATAAAAAATGGGAGGTTTTCCGATGAAAAAAATAGTTTGCCTGTTGATTCTCGCAATGGTTTTTGCCGTGGCCTTCACCAGCCAGGCCGCTCCGACCGGACCGATCGGCATCGTCGTCCCCTCCGCCGACCATGGCTGGCTGGCCGCAGTATCCTATTTCGCCAAGCAGAAAGTCGCCCAATTGGGCCTGAAAGAGGGCACCGGTTACAAGCTGGTGACTTCGGCCAACGTCAATGAGCAGGCCAACCAGATCGACGAAATGATCGCTTTGAACTGTTCGGCTATCGTCCTCCTGCCGCATAACGACGAGGTATCCGTCGCCGCGGACCGGATCCTGAAAAGCAAGATCAAACTGGTGCTGTTCGACCGCAAGGTCTCCGGAGACTACACCGCATATATCGCCGGCGACAATGTCGGCCTCGGCGTGAAGGCCGCCGAATATATCGGCAAGAAACTGGGCGGCAAGGGCACCGTCGCCGTGATGAATACCCCGAGCGTCGGCTCGGTCAGCGCCGAACGGGTGCGCGGCTTCAAACAAACGGTCGCCAAGAAATTCCCCGGCCTGAAACTGGTCGACGTGACCTCGGGCGGCTTCTCGATGGAAGACGGGCTGAAGATGGCCACCGACATGCTGGTCGCCTATCCTAAGCTGGACGCGGTATTCTCCATCGACGACGAGCCTTCCATGGGCATTTTGCAAGCCATCAAGGACGCCAACCGCAAGGATATCAAGATCGTTTCCGGCGGCGGCGGCACCCAGACTTACTTCAAGACCATGGGCCAGAGCAATATGGACCTGTTTACCGTCACTTACAGCCCGGCGATGATCAAAGACGCCATTCAGACCGCTTATGACATCGTCAAAGGCAAGACCGTCAAGAAGAACACCATCATCGAACCGACTGTCGTCAACAAAGACAACTTCAGCAAATTCCTGGACAAAGGTTCGCCCTATTGATTGTCGACTGACCTGAATCAATAAAACCAGACGGAAGTTACGGTTGGGGTATGGTGCGAATCATACCCCAACCAGTAATTGGGGTGCGGGAAATGTCAGATTATATTTTAGAAATGAAATCGATTTACAAGTCCTTCGGCTCCAACGAGGTTCTGCACGGCGTCGATTTCCGGCTGAAAAAAGCGGAGATCCACGCGCTGCTGGGCGAGAACGGGACCGGCAAAAGCACGCTCATGAACATTCTGGGCGGCGTCTTCCCGGCCGGGTCCGGCAAAATTCTGCTCGACGGCGTCCAAACGACGATCGCTTCTCCGGCCGAGGCGCAGCAGAAGGGGATCGCCTTCATCCATCAGGAGCTGACCCTGGTCAATGATCTGGCCGTCTATGAGAATCTGTTCCTGGGCAACGAGTTGCGCAAGGGCGGCTTTTTGGATGTGGCGCAGATGTGCCAGAAATCGCGGGCGGTATTGGAACGGATGCGCGTCGATCTCGACCCGCGGATCCTCGTCAGCGAGCTGGACGCCTCCTACAAGCAGATCGTGGAGATCGCCCGGGCCCTCCTGCGCAACGCCCGGATCCTGATCATGGATGAGCCGACCACCGCCCTGACCGAGGTGGAGATCCGCCACGTCTTCGACATCATGACCTCCCTGAAAGAGCAGGGCGTGAGCATCGTCTTCATTTCTCACAAGCTCAAGGAGGTGGTGGAGATCTGCGACAGCTACACCGTGATGCGCGACGGCAACAACGTGATCAGCGGCCCGGTCGACGGCCAGGTAGACGAGAACATGCTCGCCAAGCACATGGTGGGCAAGGACCTCTCCGACGACGAACTGTACTGTCCGCGCCAGACCGGGGAGACCGTGCTCGAAGTGGTCAAGCTGACCCGGGAGGGCGAGTTCCGCGACATCAGTTTCCGGGTGGGCAAGGGCGAGATCGTCGGCTTCACCGGGCTGTTGGGGGACGGCCGCAGCGAATTGTTCATGACCATCTTCGGCTGCAACAAGAGTTACAGCGGTGAAATCTATCTGAACGGCGAACGGCAGACGATGTGCACCACCAGCAAGGCGTGCAGCTGCGGCATCGGCTACGTGCCGCGCAACCGCAAGGAGAACGGCATCATCCGCGATATGTCGGTATTGCAGAATACTTCGATTTCGATCATCCATACCCTGAAACGGCTGCTCTTTATCGACCGGTCCAGAGAGCAGGAAGTAACCGCCAAATTTGTGGCTGACTTAAATATCAAAGTGAGTTGTGTCGCTGATTCGATCACCAGCCTCTCCGGCGGCAACCAGCAGAAGGTGGTCCTTTCCAAATGGCTGGCCGCCAATCCGCAACTTATCGTGCTCGACAATCCCACCCAGGGCGTGGATATCGGGGCGAAGCTGGAGATTTATCATATCATTATGAAACTGGCGCAGCAGGGCATGAGCGTTATTGTTCTCTCGAGCGAGGCGCAGGAAGTCCTGAAGCTTTGCGATAGAATCTATGTCATGTATCATGGGGAGATCCGCGAGGAGTTCCAGCGTGCGGAGGCGGACGCCGAGAAGATCATGGTCGTCGCCACCGGAGGCAGCGTCGCGTGATGCCAACGGCGCGCCCGCGTCGCCTCGTCCCGGCCCGTCGCGCTGCCGGACTTGAACGCGCTTTAATATTATCGGGGGAGCTGAATTGATATGCCATCCGCAACCAAGACCAAGGGCTTCGATCTCAAGAAATTCATCGGGGACAACAGCGCCATCGCCGCATTCGTTTTCATATTCGTGATTTCAGTGCTGCTCAAGGGCGGCGTCTTTCTGTCGTATAACAATATCATCAATATTTTGCGCAACAACTCGATCATCGGCATCATCGCCCTGGGCATGACGCTGGTCATCATCACCGGCGGGATCGATCTGTCGGTCGGCTCGGCGCTGGTCATCGTGGGCATCGCCATTCTCTGGGTCACCAACGTCACCGGCAACATCCTGCTGGGATTGCTGGTGGGCGTCGTCGCCGGCATCCTGCTCGGAGCGCTCTCCGGGGCTTTGGTCGCCAAGTTCAAACTGCCGGCCTTCATCGTGACCCTGGGCACCATGAGCATTTACCGCTCCGTGTCGCAGCAGCTCCTCAACGGCGGCGGGATCATGATCGGCGGCCCGGTTAAGGATCCGTTCATCGCCATCTCCAACAGCAGCCTGTTTAATGTCATTCCCATGCCGGTGCTGTACTGGATCGCCATCAGCGTCGTCGTCTACCTGTTCGCCATGAAGACTACCACCGGCCGGCACGTCTACGCGGTGGGCAGCAACGAAAAAGCCACGCTGCTCTCGGGGATCAACGTCGACCGGGTCAAGATCATCGTCTACGCCATCAGCGGCCTCTTGGTGGCGCTGGCGGCCATCGTCGAGTCCTCGCGCCTTGGCAGCATCAATTCCGCCTCCTCCGGCTCCTCTTACGAGATGGACGCCATCGCCGCCGCGGTCGTCGGCGGGACCAGCATGGCCGGAGGCAAGGGCAAGATCATCGGCACCTTCTGCGGCACGCTCACTCTGGGCGTGATCAACAACATGATGACCCTGCTGGGCGTCCCGCCTTTCCTGGTGGGAGCGGTCAAGGGCCTGATCATCATCGGCGCGGTGCTCCTGCAATGGAAGCTGAACGAAAAGAACGCCTGAAATCCCGGCAACCCATGCCGGTTTCCCAACTCCGTCCCTTTCCGAACAATTCCGGGAAACGCTCTCCCGGAATTGTTTTTTTATGTTGATTAGAAAGGAAGTTATAAATCATATTTTAATAGCCGATTAATGATAATATCCGATATAAATTATAATTTATAGGGCGATAATTGAATTATCCATTGCGATAATTGTAATTCCGATCATGATAATTAAATTATCCAGCACGATAATTAAATTTCTGATCATGAGAAATGACTTTTCGATCCCGAAAAATAGATTTCCGATCCTGAGAAATAGATTATCGGGATCGAAAATTGAAAATCCGGTCCCGATAATCAAAATATCGGTCCCGATAAATGAATTTGACGCGATGAAAATGAAAATATCGGGCCAATTGATCGTAAAAACAGCAAAAAGATCGAAAGCGCGGGAGGTTGAATGGGATTTGGGAAGGCGGATGAGGACCGGCGGCGGGAATTAAAGGGGCAAAAGGGAATGGCGACGCCGGCTTGGTTCGCCGGACGGGGGTTGGCGCAGCCTATCATTCAGGATATCCGGGCTTCGCCGCCGCGAATCGCAGCGGCGGCGTGGATGCGCTTGGGGGAGCCATTCTATCATTGGACCACTGGAGCTTTCTCCGGCGGCGTTGAGTCCGGGTCGGTTTGCGGCGGCCGCAGCGAGATCAATTGGGAGGCGATCAGCGAGACCAGCGGCGCGGTCAGGATGACGCCGAAGCTGCCGGAGATGCCCTGCATGATCTCGATCCCGATCGAGTAGGAGTTGATGATCTGCGGGTAGGGCAGGTTATAGGCGTAATCCAGGATCAGGACGCTCAGCGAGCCGCCGGTGAAGGCCAGAATCAGCGTGTTGGCCATCGTGCCGATCATGTCGCGGCCGACGTTGATGCCCGACTGGAAGAGCTGTTTCTTGGTCAGTTGCGGATTAGCGGCGTAGATCTCGTTGATGGTGGAGGCCACCGAGATGCCGATGTCCATCACCGCGCCCAGCGAGGCGATGAGGATCCCCGAGAAGAGCAGCCCGCCGACCTGGATATGGGTCATTTGCTCCACGAACAGCAGGGCCTCGACGTCGGGCACGTTGAAGCCGGATATCCCGGCGAAATGGCCGAAGCCGGCGGCGCAGATCCCGGCGATGATCACCCCGCAGACCGTCCCCAGGATGGCCGAGAGCGCCTTGACCGTGGCCCCGTTGAGCAGGACCATGGTCACGATGGTCGTCAGGACCACCACCACCACCGCGGCGAAGAACGGGGAGTAGCCCCGGTAGATCATCGGCAGGTACAGGTAGATAATACAGACGAAGGTGAAGATGATGCCCAGCGCCGACTGGAAGCCTTTTTTGCCGCCGATCCACCAGAGCGCCGCCAGGAACAGGGCGATGAAGGCATAGATCGGCAGTTCGCGGTCGACGCTGTACACCGACGAGACGCTGATGGCCCCGGAGATGCTGGTAATGGTCACCACTTTCATGCCCGGGCGGCAGACCGCGCCGAAGAGATAACCGCTGTCGCTGGTGGCCTGGACGGTTTGCCCCTTGAGCTTGCCTGTCAGCATCCGCAGCTTCAGCACTTGACTGCCGTAACGGCGGCCATCCTCGGCCAGGTTATCCACAAGCACTTCGACCACCCGGGCCTTCTCGAAGGTCCGGCCCTTGGTGCTGACCAACTCTTTTTTCTCGATCCGGTTGAAGCCGATCAGGAATAAAACAAACACTGCGGCCAGCATGGCCGGGATGATTCGGGTCCAGATCGCGCGGGTCGTCCGGGGATCGGCCAATAATCTTGCCAACATCGGGGTTCCTCCCGTTCCTGTGTTTTGATAGGAAATTACCGGGGCAACCGCCTAGGGCTGGCTGCTCCGGTAATGTTCAAGCATAAACGCGATTCGGCGAATGGACGGCGGTCAGCTTACCGCTTCCCACCAGTCCTGGATGCCTTTGAGCCAGGAGGCGACCCATCCGGTCAGACCGGAGTGTTGCTCGCGGCTGGCGGCAACCTGCGGAAGCGCGGCATGGACCGCGATGGCCGGGGTAGCGGCGGTATCGGCCTTGGCTAGCTTGGTTTTGACGATGGTGTAGGAGGAATCGATCTTCCGGCCGCTTTCGGTCTCATAGGTGCTGATGGTCAGGCTGTTGTCGTCGATCGAAATCGTCGAATAGGTCGGCTTCCATTCCTGCCAACGGGCGGCGATGTAGTTCTGCATCGGGTTGATCAGCTCGTAGTATTTGCTGCCGGTGGCGGAGTTGGCGGTGATGAAGACCGTGCCCCTGGGGTCGGTAACTTTGTTGGAGTTATACTTGATGACGTCATAGCAACGATTTTGGGCTTGGTAGGCGACGTTCTTTTCGTCATTCCATTTGACCGCGGCGTTGCCGGCGGCGACGCTGTAAAGGGTGTGGGCCTGGCCGTCGCTGGAGAGCTGATAGGTCCGCGCGTAGGAGTGGTCATGGCCTTGCAGCACCATGTCGATATGGTATTTGTCGAAAAGCGGCGTCAACTGGGTGCGCAGGACGATGCCGTCGGAATCGGAATGGTCTTTGCCCGAACCGTAAATATCCTGGTGGAATGCTACAATGCGCCACTTGGCGTTGGGGTTGGCGGCGATAGCCTTTTTGAGCAAGGCTTCGTGATCGGCACAGTTGTAGTTGTTGGTGTTGAGGATGACGAACAGCGCGTTGCCGTAGCTGAAGAAGTAACCGTTGCCGGCAGCGGTCGGGCTGGCCTCTTCGGTAAATGAATTCGGGTTGTTGAAGTGGTTCCGATAGTTGGTGGTCAGCGCATCGTGGTTGCCGATGACAGTGGCCACGGGCAGGGATTTCAAGGCGCGCGGGCTCAGGTAGCCGCTGTACTCGATCTCCTGCTGGGGATTGGCGTCGTTGTTGCTGTAGTTGATTTGGTCGCCGGCGGAAAGGATGAAGCTGACGTCGGGATGGGCATTGAGCGCGGTATTGATGGTCGCGTTCCAGTTATAAGCGTCGTTGCGGGCCGCGATCTCCGCCGATTGCGGGTCCTTGCCGTCGGACGGCACCCGGCCGACCGAGGCGCCGATCTGCGGGTCGCCCATGAACAGCAGCTTGAAACTGCCGAATTTCTTGGTGTTGTAGGAAACCGGGGCGCTCCAGGCGCCGTTGTTTTCGTACTGATAATAGTAGGTGGAATTCTCGGCCAGGCCGTTGACAGTCACCTTGCTGGAATAATATTGGACGCCATTGATGACGCGGTGCGCGGTCTGGGCGCCGTTAAAGGTCTTGGCATCGCTCATGTCGGCCTTGGTGGCCCATTTCACGGCCGGCTTGGCGGCGGTATGGGAATACCAGGCCAAATTGAGCTGGGTTTGGTTGGCGCCGGGGGTCAGGGAGATCTGCTCCAGGTCCGTCTTGACGCTCTCCCAGGTGGCTTTCCAGTCCTTCCAGCTGTTGTCGCCGACGGTTCCCGCCGCATCGGTGAAATGCTCGGTCATGGCGTAGCTGGTCATCACGAAACAGGTCGCGACGACCAAGGACACTGCCAGGAAAAGAACGACTCGGTTCAGTTTCATGCGGATAAACGCTCCTCTCGTTTTTTGTTTTTGATTCATAGTTTCATTATAGGATCGCCTATCCGGGCTTACAATCGATTCGGCGAGGTTTAACCGATACTTATTGAAACTTAATCTCAACATAAAACAAGCTTTAAAAATGGCGCCTCGTTTCAAACCAGCCCTGAGACGAACTGCACCGCCAGGCTGATCGCGGCCACGGTAAACCAGACCAGCATGCCCAGGAGAATCGGCTTCAACCCCATCCGGTGCATCTTCTGAAAGTCGGAATGGATGCCGATAGCCGCCAGCGCCAGAATGATCAGGAACTTGCCCAGGTCCGCCAGGCCGTTGGCGACGGGCGCGCTGAACAGCCCCACCGTCTTCAGCAGCGCGGCCACCAGGAACCACAGAATGAACCAGGGAAAGATCTTGACGAAGCGGAAATTGACGGTTGCCGCGCTTCCGGCCGTGGCCCGTTTCCGCCAGGACACGATGAACGCGAAGATTAAGGAGATCGGAACGATCATGGTGCTGCGGGTCAGCTTGACGATGGTGGCGTAAGCGCCGGCGGCGTCGCTGAAGGCATAGCCCGAAGCCACCACCGACGAGGTGTCGTTGATGGCGGTCCCGGCCCACAGGCCGAAGGCTTTGGCCGAAAAATGCAGCCAATGCCCCAGGGGCGGAAAGATCAGCACCGCGATGATATTAAACAGGAAGACGGTGGAGATGGCATAGGCAATCTCCTGGTCTTCGGCCTCGATGATCGGCGCGATGGCGGCGATGGCCGACCCGCCACAGATGGCGGTCCCCATGCCGATCAGGCTGGTCAGCTTGAGCGGTATGCCGAGCAGCAGCCCCAAACCGTAAGCAGCGATAAACGCGCCGCTCAGGGTGAAGATCATCACATACAACGAGTTAAGACCCACCTGATAGACCTGGGTCAGACTCAGCCCCGCCCCCAGGAGCACGATCGCCCATTGCAAAAGCTGTT
The DNA here is from genome assembly GCA_023400055.1 of Bacillota bacterium. Classification (GTDB taxonomy): domain Bacteria; phylum Bacillota; class UBA4882; order UBA8346; family UBA8346; genus Hydrogenispora. The sequence continues at coordinate 383,384 of JAEXFN010000018.1, read as the reverse complement.
TGGAGGCGAACTTCAGCCCCGGCGCCATCCTTTCCGGGATCTTCATCCGATTGCCGATCAGAATGCCCAATAGGATTCCGAAGACCGGCCCGCCGATGATCGGGAGCCAGTAGCCCAGCAGATCGGCGCAAAGCGCCACCCCCAGCGCCAGCAGGATCCCCGGCCCATACGCGTTGATTTTTGACATGTTTTACCCTCTCCATCTGGTTGTTGTTGATTTTTAGCTCGGGTTAATCGTATCACTTGCTTTTTGCGGTGTAAAATACTATTATAATTATATATTCGATAGGCATTTGACTATTTTCATTTCCACCAAGGGAGGAATTGGCATCACACTCCGGGATCTCACGGTCTTCATCGCGGTTTGCGACTGCGGGAGCATTACGGCGGCCGCCGCCAAGCTGCGGATCGCCCAGCCCTCGGTCAGCCAGGTGATCGCCGATATTGAAGCCGAATATCAGGTCAAACTCTTCGAACGGCTGTCGAAGAAGCTGTACCTCACCGATGAGGGCTGGAAACTCTTGAACTATGCGCGCCATATCACCGAGTTGTTCCTGGAAATGGAGCGCGACCTGCACGGTTCCGGCGGCAGCCGCGTGTTGCGCGTCGGAGCCAGCGTGACCATCGGGACTTGTCTGCTCAGCGGGCTGACCCTCCAATACCTGGCCGCCAATCCGGAGATCCGCCTGGAAGCGGTGGTGGATAACACCCGGATCATCGAGGAGCTGATCCTCGGCAATCGGATCGATTTCGGGCTGGTCGAAGGGAGCGTCCACCACCGGGAGATCGTTTCCCGTCCGTTCATGGACGACGAATTGGTGCTGGTCTGCGGGAAAAGCCATCCGCTATACGGCCGGCCGGCCATTGCCCGGGCCGAGCTGGCCGGTTTGCAGTTTATCGTGCGCGAAGAGGGCAGCGGCACCCGGGAACTCTTCGCGAGCGTCATGGCGGCCAACGCTATTCCCTGGCGGCCGGCCTGGGTCTGCAACAATGCCGAGGGCATCAAGAATAGCGTGAGCGCCGGCATCGGGGTCTCGGTCATCTCCCGGCTGCTGGTGGCCGGGGAAGTGCAAAGCGGTGCCCTCGGGATCGTCCGGATCGACGGCCTCGATTTCAAGCGCCAATTCAATCTGATCTATCATAAGAACAAGTTTCTGGCGGAGCCCATCAAGCGGTTCTTCGATATCTGCCTGCCCAAATAAGCGCGGCAGCCGCGCCGCGACTCGGCTTGAACGGATCACACGGCAAAGGACGAGCGCACAATGATCAACGAGCGGAATCTCAAAATCTTCTATGAAGTGGCCAAACGTTTAAACATGACCGAAGCCGCGGACGCCCTGCGGATCAGCCAGCCGGCGGTGAGCCAGACCATCCGCGAATTGGAGCAGGAATACGGTATCCGTTTGTTCGACCGGATCGGCCGGCGGCTTTACCTGACCCAGGGAGGCGACTGTTTTTACCAGTATGTACGGCGGATCCTCAATCTGTTCGATGAATGCTCCAAAACCCTGAAGGAGCTCAACGGCGCGCACCAGGGCCGCTTGAAGATCGGCGCCAGCGCCACCATTGGCATTTATATGCTCACCGGCACCGTCGGGGAGTTCCACAAGACTCACCCGGACGTCGATGTCTCGATCACCATTGAAAATACCCGCATCATCGCCGGGCTGATCCTGGAGAACAAAGTCGATTTCGCCTTTGTGGAAGGGCTGGTCGACGCGGCGGAGATCGCGATGGAGCCTTTTTGGGACGACGAACTGGTTTTCATTGTCCCGCCGGGCCATCCCTGGACGCGGCTGGAACGGCCGGGCAGCGCGCTCTTGGCGGCGGAACGGTTAATCATGCGCGAGCCGGGCAGCGGCACCCGGACGATCATCGAAAACGCCCTGCAAAATCGGGGGGTGACCTACCAGGTCGGCCTGGAGCTCGGCAACATCGAGGCGGTTAAAAAGGCGGTCGAGGCCGGCCTGGGAGTTTCCTGCCTGTCGGCGCGCTGCGTCGCCCAGGAGATCCGGGATCGGCGGATCCAGACGGTGCAATTTGCGGATCTGCGCATTACCCGGAAGTTAAAGCTGATCTACCATAAAGATAAGTATCTTACGGAACTGTTTAAAACATTTATCGCGTTTTGCAAGCCCGATGCCCGGCCCGACTGAGCCGGCGGCCGGCTGCTTCGCCAAGCCCGGTGAGGCTGAGCTCAGTTCGGCGAGGGAAAATTTGCGGCGCGGCCGTTGTGCGCATCCCGAAGCCGGGAGGCTTGGCGGGGGCGCCTTTTTTTATGAAAAATATATTTAAATATTACAATAGATAGATTGACAAATGCGAACCGACTCCCTATGATAGATCGTAGATAGCCGAAAAAGTAATTCTCGCCAAGCGCTGGGTTCCGGTCCCGTTCCGCGCGGTTGGGATGGCCGGATTCGCCGGGCAGTGGGCGGCGGCCCGGGGCTATGCGCTGGCTGGCGGACCGGTGTCGGGAGGGATGATCCCGGCGACCGCGCTGTGAACCGTCGCCCCGGCCCGGTCTATCGGCCCTGGACGCGGCGCACATTCTGCCCGGGGGAATGCCGGCCCTTCCTTTGTTTCCCGGCCCGGACCCGCGAAACCGCGCCGAAAGAACATACAATTTAAGGCGGCGGCCTGCATTAACTGTAATATCTGCTCCCGAAACCGCCCGGCCCGGAGCGCCGCGCCGTGCCAGCCGGGAAGGGGGGCGATCGCCGACCCCGGTTGTTTAAAAGGCCGGATCGGCATCGCCGGGGGTCCCCGCCGGGCGCTTTGGGGGAATAAGGTTTTATAACCTATTTAACTTCCCGAGAAAATTTCAATGAGGTGAAAAGCATGAACATTACCGAAAATACCTTTGAAAGCGAGATTTTGAATTCCAGCGGCGTGGTTTTGGTCGATTTCTGGGCGCCCTGGTGCGGCCCGTGCCGGATGGTCGGACCGGTCCTGGAGGAGCTCGCCAAAGCCCGCGAAGGCCAGTTGAAAGTGGCCAAAGTCAATGTCGACGAGAATCCCAAGCTGGCCGGCCAATATGGCGTGATGTCCATTCCGACCATGATGATCTTTAAAGACGGCCGCCTGGTTGATCAATTCGTCGGAGCCCTGCCCAGACGGTCCATCGAAGCCAAGCTGGAACGGTGGCTCGCCAAAGAATGACGCCGTGGCCGGCGGAGCCGCGCCGCTGAAGCTTCGCCCCGGGCCGGGCGGGACCGCCCGGTGCGATCGCCGCACCGTCCAACCCGTCGGCGCTCCCGCCCGGGGAAATGGCCATGCTGACATTGGAAGCCGCGCCGCCGGAAAATGACAGAGCGGCCCCGCCGAACCGGATTCCGGTCCCGTCCATTGCAATTCCGGTCCCGGAAAATCGCCGGGCGGGTCTTCCGAACGGTTGGGCGGGGCCGAAAACTGCTGGGCCGGCTCTGCCCCGGCCAATTCTTGCAAACCGGCATTGCCGGCGCAGCAAGATTCCGGCGCCGGTATCAAAAGAGATACTATCGCACAAATAAGTGCTTACTTGCCATTTCCGCCCCAACTCGCTATGCTATAGTTAAAATGAAGCAGCGCCGTCCGCGAACCGCGAATAAAAAACCCGGTTGCCCCATAGGGATAAAAGGGTTTTTCGAGTCCGCCGGCGCGGCGCCGAAGCGAACGGGGTGGTTAGGCAATGAGTCAATTGGCGGATAGCATCGCCATCCGCGGCCAGCGGATCAAGAACCGGATCGTAATGCCGCCGATGGTCTGTTTCAGCTTTAGAGGCGACAATGGCGGGCTTTATGGCGAACAGCACGTCGAACACTATTCCCGGCGGGCCGCGGGCGGCACCGGACTGGTCATCATTCAGGCGACGCCGGTTTTCGGCGCGGCCGGGCAACTCAAGGCCTGGAGCGCTGAGCAGCTGCGGCCGCTGGTGACGATCGCCCGCAACTGCCACGATCAGGGCGCGACCGTCATGATGCAATTGGCCGGCGGGGATATCGACATCAATGAACTGTCGACGGAGCAGGTCCACGCGCTGCAAGCCGACTGCGTGGCCGCGGCCCTTCGCGTCAGGGAGGCCGGCTTCGACGGCGTCGAGTACCATTTCGCCCACGGTTACACGTTCTGCAGATTCTTCGATCCTGGCGCCAACCGGCGGACCGACGAATACGGCGGAGCCTTGGAGAACCGCCTCCGCATCCTCACCGAGATCCTGCCGCAGATCCGTGCCGGCGTTGGCGAGGATTTCATCATCGGCGTCCGGATGGGCAGCAACATTCCGGATACGGCGGGAGCAGTGGCGGTGGCCCGGGCCTTGGAGGCGGCCGGCGTCGATCTGCTGCATATCTCGTTCGGCATGACCCCGCCGACCGAGGTCCCGGCGGACTTTCCGGCCAGCGCCGTCGCTTATGGCGGCAGCCGGATCAAGCAAGCGGTGGGGATCCCGGTGATCGCCGTCGGCGAGATCTTTACCCCGGAAACCGCCCGGTTCTTGATCGAAACCAGCCAGGCCGACTTGGTGGCGGTCGGCCGGGGGATGCTGGCGGATGAAGATTGGGCCGCTAAAGCGCTGGCTGGCGCGGCGGTCCGGCAATGCCGCAACTGTGGCCGCAAGTCCCGGGGCTGCTCCTGGTTTACCGATCATACCCGCTGTCCGGCCCGGAAACAACGGGGGCAGGACATTCAATGATGGTTTATATTGGGAGGTTAAAGCGATGAGCGCCAAGATCGTGGTCCTGAACGGCAGCCCCCGCAGGCAAGGCTGCACCGCCGCGCTGGTGGATGAGATCATCCGGGGCGCGGTGGAGGAACAGGATGCGGAGGTCGACGACTATTACCTGAACGGAATGAAGATCCAAGGCTGTCAGAGCTGTTATTCCTGCAAGACCACGGGCCGTTGCGCCGTGCAGGACGCCATGCAGCAATTGTACGATCCGATCGCCGCCGCCGCCGGGATCGTCCTGGCCACTCCGGTATACATGTGGCAGATGAGCGGCCAGTTAAAACTGGCCCTCGATCGGCTGCTGCCTTTCTTGCGCCCCGGCTATACCAGCGCTTTGGCGCCGGGCAAGAAAGTCCTGCTCGCGGTGACCCAGGGCCGGGAAGACACCGGGATGTTCCGCCATTACTTCGAGCATGTGGGCAAAACCTTGCTCTTTCTCGGTTTCGGCTCCTACGAGATCCTGATCGTCGGCGGCACCCATGAGCCCGCCGATCTGCAGAAGCAACCGGCGGTATTGGCGGAAGCCCGGCGGTTGGGCGCCTGGCTGGCCGAGCCGGCCCAGTGAGCGCCGCGGACCGGCTTTCCTAATCCGTAAAAAGACGCGGCAGCTTTCCGGGCTGCCGCGCTTGGGTCGCAAACGCCCATCGTCCGTGGCCCGGCGGAGGCATGAACCGCCGTCGCCAAACGATAGGCGTTTGGCGTCCGGCCCCGCCGGCCGGGCGGGAGTCCTGCGCGCTCAGATGCAGGGATCTTCGCCGTGCAAGATTTTTTTCATGTTTTTCATCGGGCACATCTGGCCGCACATCGTACAGGTATCCGCGGACTCGGGCGTCGATTCCGCCCGGTATTGGCGGGCCTTCTCGGGGTCGATGGCCAGTTCGATCATGCGCGGGAAATCGACGTCGGCCCGGGCGGCGCTCATCCGGTTATCCCAATCCCGGGCGCCGGGGATCCCCTTGGCGATATCGGCGGCGTGAGCGGCGATCCGGGCGGCAATGACGCCCTCTTTCAGATCAGCCAGATTGGGCAGACGCAGGTGCTCGGCCGGGGTGACGAAGCACAGGAAGTCGGCGCCGCTGGCCGCGGCGATGGCCCCGCCGATGGCGCTGGTGATGTGGTCGTACCCCGGCGCGATGTCGGTGACCACCGGACCCAGCACATAGAAGGGCGCGCCGTGGCACAATTTCTTTTCGATCTGCATGTTGGCGGCGATCTCGTTCAACGCCATATGCCCGGGCCCCTCGATCATCACCTGGACGCTCCGGACCCAGGCCCGCTTGGTCAACTCGCCCAGGACGATCAGCTCCTCGATCTGCGGCGCGTCGGTGGAATCCTGAATCGAGCCGGGCCGACAGGCATCCCCCAGGCTGAGGGTCACATCGTACTTCTCGCAAATATCCAGCAACCGGTCGAAGTATTCGTAAAACGGATTCTCCCGCTGATTCAGTTCCATCCAGGCGAACAGGATGGAGCCGCCGCGGGAGACGATCTGGGTCAGGCGGGGATTTTGCTTGAGCCGTTGCGCCGTCACCCGGTTGAGCCCGCAATGAATGGTCATGAAATCGACGCCGTCGGCGGCGTGCTTCTCCACCACCGCGAAGAACTCGTCGACGCTGATCGCCTTGAGCGCTTTGTCGAGCATTCCTACGGCGTCATACATCGGCACGGTGCCGATCGGCAGCGGGGACATCGCGATCAGTTTGGTGCGAAACTCCTCGGTTTTGCCGTAACAGCTCAGGTCCATGATGGCTTCGGCCTTCAACTCGATGGCCTTGGCGGCTTTCGCCAGTTCACCCGGGATATCGTAACAGTCTTTGGATACGCCCAGATTGACATTGATTTTGGTCCGCAAACCGGCCCCGATCCCCTCGGGGTCCAGGCTACGGTGGTTTTTATTGGCCGGAATGACCACCTTTCCTTCGGCCACCAGTTTCCGGAGGGCCTCGGCGTCGACGTTTTCCTTCTGAGCCACGGTGCGCATTTCCGGCGTGACCAGACCGCGCTTGGCCGCATCCATTTGGGTAGTGTAGTCCATGGTTCTTCCCCTTTCTCATATCCGCTTCATTGCCAAAGATTCCGGTCGCAATCCCGCCTGACGCGTTTCGCCCAATCAAAAAGCCTACCCGAAGGTAGGCTTCAAATCTCCAGCAAGCTTCCCTACGATGGTACTAACCATATCAGGTTCAAGGGTTGGAATCATCCGATTCCTCTCAGCCAAAACAGGCACCCCTAGCTATCTTATGAAAATGTAAGGTCGGAAGCGGAACGGTTACCGCGTTACGTCAGTGATTGCTTTTTCATTCCTCCAAATATTTCATTACGCTCATTATAACATACAATGGCGGGTCCGACGTATGATTTTTGTATAAACAAACGTTTTAAAACGACCCGCCAGCTGATTTCCGGGATATAGCGGAAGATTCTTTCGTAATTTCGAAGGGCCCAAAAGGGAAACGGCTTAACCGGGAAGAATAATCCTACGGAGAAAACCGGAACGGGGCCATTTTTACCGGAAAAGGAGAAGATGCGATGCGATTCGCGATTATAGGGGCGGGCGCCATGGGCAGCCTGGTCGGCGCGATGCTGGCCAAAGCCGGCGCCGAGGTTTGGCTGGTCAACCGGAACGAGCCGATCGTCCGGGCTGTCCGCGCGGAGGGACTGACGGTTACCTGGCCGGACGGGACGGAACGGCTGGCGCTCAACGCCGCGCAAGCGCCGGGGGAGATTCCCGGGAAAATGGATGTCCTCATCTTTCTGGTGAAAGGCTGCCATACCGCAGCCGCGGCCCAAGCCGCCCAGTGCCTGGCCGATGAGCGCACCTATGTCATGACCCTGCAGAACGGCATCGGCAACGCGGAAATCCTGGAGCGATACTACGCCAGGGAGCGGATCCTCTACGGCCTCCTGGAATTCGCGGGCAAGATGCTCGCGCCCGGACACGTGCAGGGCTTAATCAGCGCGAATTCCAAAATCTGCTTCGGCCCGCTGACCAAGGCCGTCAATGAGGATATGCGGCAGATAGCGGACTTTTTCAAGCCGAGCGGCATTAAGATCATCCTGCGCGAGGATGTTGACAGCGAGGTATGGATCAAACTGCGCAACAACTCCGCCAATGTCCTCTTCGGGCTGTTGCGGCTGAGCATCGGCCAGGGCCTGGCCGTGGCGGGTTGCGCCGAGCTGGTGCAGCTGATTCGGAACGAGGTGATCGCGGTGGCCCGGGCCAAGGGGATCCAGTTCACGTCGGAGGAACTTCAGGTCAACGGCGGCAAAACTGCGGTCAATCCGGAGCTCTACGCGCACTTGCCCTCGACGGCCCAGGACATGAAGAACAAAAAACCCACCGAGGTCGAGTTCCTCAATGGGGCGATCTACCGGGAAGGGCTAAAGCTGGGGGTCCCCACCCCTTATAACGAGTTGCTCTACCGGCTGGTCAAAATATACGAAAACGGTTATGAAATGCAATTTTGAACGTCTATAAGAATTCAGGTCGAGTCAACCGGGCCCGGCGGATGCTTTGGCAGCGAACGTCGCTTCAAAACGGAAATTTTTCTCCCGAATTACCGCCAGACAGGCGTCCACCGCCGCCGGATCATATAGTATCTCCCGGTTGAGCGTGATCTCTTCCAGCGCCTTTTCGATTCCCAAGGCCGGCCGGTAAGGACGATGGCAGGCCATCGCCTCGACGACGTCGGCCACTCCCAGGATCCGCGCTTCCAACCGGATTTGATCGCCCCGGAGGGCTTGGGGATAACCGGAGCCGTTCAAACGTTCGTGATGTTGCAACACGATCGCGGCGATGGGCGCCACCAATTCCAGGGGGCGTAAGATCTCAAAACCGCAGCGGGGGTGGGTCTGAATCAACCGGTACTCGGTCTCGTCAAGTTTTCCGGGTTTATACAGGATTTCGAAGGGAATCCGCAACTTGCCGATGTCGTGCACCAGTGCCGCCCAGTAGACTGCGTCGATTTGCGCTTCCGGCAAGCGCAGCTCCCGAGCGATGCTTGCGGCCAATTCGGCCACTTGTTTTTGGTGTTCGCGGAGATAGTTGTCGCGGACGCCCGCCAGATTCGCCAGGGCCCGGACTATCTGCTCGATTGTACAATTCGGCTGCGGTTGGGCGACATGGAGGCGCATCTCAAAATTCATCCAATCTTCAATCATCGGTGATGCTAAGCGGGAATATCAGACCGAAACCCGGTCGACCGGCTGAAACAGCGGTTCATTCAGGCTCGACAGATTAAAGACGTTAAGCAAATAATAGCGCTCGTCCGGAGGAGCATTCTCAACGACTTTGATGGTCGTTAAAATGGGCAGTTGCCTTCCGTCTTTATGGAAACAGGCGCTTCGTAAGACGATCTCGCCGGTTTGCGGCAGGCCCTCCAACGAGCCGGATAGTTCGCGATACTGTTCGGCCGGGAAAATATCCCTTAAGCGCATTCCTTCCAGCTCCTCGACGTCGTAGCCGAACAGGCGGGCGAAGGAGGGGCTGACTTGGTCCAAGATCAAGCTTTGCTCGCGGTATGCAATAAAACTTGTATAAGTATGCGCATAAGCCAGACGGTATTTTTGGTTTAATTTCGTAAATTGTTTCACCAGGAATCGATTGGTCTCGATTTTAATCTTCAAGACCTTGGCATAAATCAAGTTCAGTCTTTGGACGTTTTGCAGCTCATTCCGGAGTTGTCGCTTGGTTTTGAACGGATAGATCATTTTCGGAATCCTCCATGATTCGCTGATCATTGCAGCAGAAAGAGCCTAAGCTTTTCCCTGAAATAATTCGACAAATTTTTCGACCACCAGCGGTTGAAATTCAACGCCTTGCGCCAGCAATAAGCGATCGATCGCTTCAGTGGGCGATAAAACTTCATTTTGGAAGATCGCCGAGGTCAGCCAGTCGAAGCGATTGGCCACACTGACGATGGCGGCATGGATATGAATCTGGTCTGCCGTGAGCCCGTTGGGATAGCCGCCCCCGGCATATTTTTCATGGTGTTGCTGCGCCACCAGGTAAACGCCTTTGCCGAGTGTGTCGGCGGCCAATAAGGCCGCGCCGATTTTGGTGTGTTGCTGATAGATAAGATCCTGCCGTTCGAAGACCGCAGGAGTTTTCATGACGACCGCCGCCGGAAGCATAATCTTTCCGATGTCGTGGTACAGGGCGCCCAAAGCGAGCTCGCGCAGTGAGCGCGCATCCAGGTTTAACTTGCTGGCGATGGCCACCGCTAGCAAGGAAACGTTGATGGAGTGGGAATAGATGCTTTTAAAGCCTTGGATCAGCACCTTAAGATGGTTGCTCAACAGCGGGTTTTGGTTGGCGTCTCCCAGAACCGACCGCAAATACTTGGAGGCGTTTACGATGACCGATAAATCCAGTTTGACGAAGCGGGTTTCCAATTGCCGGGCTGCCTCGGACAGCGAGCTTGCAATCGTGTCCAGCTGATTCGGGACAGTCCGGTAGGCAATCTTTTTATCCTCCAGCTTTTGGATTATCGCGGGAGTGAGGGCCGTTCCCGCCGCTAATAATAGTCGTCCGAACTCGTCAACGATATTATCGGCAATGTAACCGAGCCCGTTCGGGTTGTCGCTTGATTTGACAGGCATGGCTTTCTTCCCCTTGCGTCCGATAACGGATATTACTCCGGTGTGAAGGAGGAGCAATCGGCCTTTAATATGCATCAAAAGTGAAAACCAGCCAAGGCGATCGATGGAAGCGTTTGTCCGTCGCGAATCCCATTTCACTGGCTTTACACCCGGATTGGCAATATTGCGATACGCTTGAGAAGTGGAAGAAGTCGGGAAAAAGGCGGTTGAATGGGTCCAATTCGTATACGACACTTACTTATGGTATAATATAATTGTCATAATATGACTTTCCCGGGGTGGCCCAATCGCTTAATATGGCCGATCGTCAAGCATCTTTGATTGGCCTCCTTAAACCCGGCCGGTTATGGAAGCCCGTTTTATGATTCTGATCGCGAATCACCGGAGCATTTGCTTAACCGCTTGCCGCCGTTTCTACATGCGCAGATACCGTACGCGTTATCTTTGGCGATTTTTTTAAATAACGTATACATTTAAATAAATAAATAAACTGTTTTGTTTTGCTGCAAGATTAAACGAATAACGCTTCCTTTTCACCGCTAATTTGAAAATCAAATTCATTATATTCTAAATAGGTACAAATGTCAACGGAGGGTTTCTAAAAAGAAACAATGAATACAATTGGCGAACGGTTAAAAAAAGCACGATTGTCCATCAATCTTTCGATCGTGGAAGTATCGGAAAAAACGGGTATTTCGCGCGGCAATTTGAGCAGATTGGAGAATGACATCAATAAACCTTCATCCGAGGCATTGATGTTGCTTTCGGATTTGTATGCGATTTCGACCGATTGGATTCTAAAAGGCCAAGAATATCCGGTTGTTTCTAAAAAGGATCAAAATGAAATGATGGCAGTGAAGGATAAACGGTTGCGTGCCTATTTTGATCAAATCAACCGGCTTTGGACGGAAGGAAACCGGGATGTCCGGGGCTGGATAATCGTGCAACTCGATAAGGCTTTTCCGGAATTGGCTGAGGAGTTAAAAAAAGAGGATGAAAATGCCAGTACGGCAGAAACTGCTTAAACGAGGCTGGCAGATTTTCACAAGTCAGCTCGTTCGTTTTTAACAGCTATAAAACTTTTTCAATAATTAGCGCGCGTGCTCAGTAATTATATCACATACTCCAGCCGGAAAGTTCTTACCGATTTCTTAAAATAAGCAGGAGTTGTGGGTTAATATGTAGATTAGGTTATTTGCGGGAGCGCTGCGCCGGCAAAATAAGCTCTTTTATCTACAAAGAGCTTATTGTGTCGTTCCAATGATTAAATTTAAGCGTCAGGCCGAGCTCATATCGGCCGTATCCGCGAAGGGAGGCTGAGCTTTGTGGCTGTAAAAGAAGCCTATCTGACCATCGATGACGCGCCCGGCAAAGATTTCCGCAACAAAGTCGATTTTTTGGCGCAAAACGGCATCCCGGCCATCTTCTTCTGTATCGGGGAAAACATTTTGCGACACGAGGCGGACGTCATCGACGCCATCCGGCGGGGGTTTGTCATCGGCAATCATTCGTGGCGCCACCCGCATTTTTCCGATTTAACGGTGGCGGAAGGGGAAGAAGAGATCCGGCGCACCGATGCAGCGATTGAAAGCGTTTACCGGAAGAGCGGCATCGCTCGGCCGGCCAAGGTCTTCCGGTTCCCCTTCTTCGACAACGGCGTCTCCGCCAACGGGGCCGAGTATGAAGCTCGAGCGGAACGAGGGTCCGGGGAAAACCCGGCCGGGCCGCGGGAAGACCGGCGGGTCGCCCTGCAATCGCTGCTCGGCGAGTTGGGGTACGCTCAGCCGGATTTCCGCGGGATCAATTTGGAGTGGGCCCGCCGGCAAAAGTTATTGGATGGCCGCGATGTCCGTTGCACCTTCGACCAGATGGAATATTGGCTCAATAAAGCCGGCGCTCCCGTGGGGCTGAACCAAGCCGCGGCGATACTGGCGCGGATCGAAGCGGACCAGCCGGAGGACGGCAAGGCGTTAAATTGTCCGGACACCAGGGATATCATTTTGATTCATGATCACGATCCGGAGGCGTCCGTGGCGCTGTTTTACCAAATTATCCGCCGCTATCTGGAGAAAGGCATCCGCTTTATCACGCCTTTTTAAAAGCGGTTTGGAGGCAATTTGGATGTCCCGTCGTTCGGCGGGACACGGCATTTTGAAAAGCGTTACAAAACACCGGGAGCTGAAGTTTCAAGCTTTCGGTTTTTTGTTTGGGGAGTCATCATTTGGCGCGATTGATCCCGCTTTCCGCCGGTTCAACCGACGGGCGATCCGGGGGATGGCCGAGGGGGGCGGTGAAAGGCTAGCCGCGATCCGCGCTGGATGGAGCCGGGGAGGGTTCGGCGCCGTTTTCCCGGCCGACCGCAGCCACGGCCGCCATCAGCAAGGGCAGGATCGTCGCGGCGAGCTGGTCCGGCGGGGTTTTCCGCCCGGCATTGTCCCAGCGCTGCAAGGCACCGAAGATCGACCAGCTGAGCATCGTGGAAGCATATTCCAGGGTGCCTGGTCCGACGGGGGCCGTTCCCGGGCGCCGTCTCAGCCAGCCGGCGAGGATCGCTTGCAGCTTGGCCTTGACCGGAACCTCCACCGTTTGAATGAACGATGGATAGCTCGGCCGGCATTGCTTGTACAGTTCCTGAAGGTATTCGCAGCCGGCCAGGATCAGCTTGCGCAAGGCCGCTTCGTCCAAGGCGGCGCCGGCGTCGATCCGGCGCGCCAAGACTTTCATAAAATGAGCGACGATCGTGAATTCCATCAGGGCATACTTATCGGTGAAGTGGGCGTAAAAGGTCGCTCGGTTGACGGTGGCCCGCTCGGCGATGTCCCGGACGGTGACGGTGGCGAAATCCTTTTCTTTGAGCAACGCGATGAAGGCGTCCTGCAACAGCTGGCGGGTGCGGATCACCCGCGGGTCGTTCTCATTCACGGGGCTGGCCATGAGCGACTCCTTTCAGGCCGCGGCTGGCGGCGGGCTGAGGGGAAGCGGCGGAAGAAGGCGGAAGCGGCCAGAACGACATTTGGGGCGGAGTGTCGTTTACCAGACGATCGGGTCCGCTTGCCGGTTGATCCCGCGCCGACGGGGCATTATCATTATATACGATGCGGGACGGATAAACAACGGATGTCGTTTGGACGGCCGGCGGGCAACCGGCGGCGCGGGATGATGAAGGAGGAATGTACCATGGAATTCAAGACATTACTGTCCCCGATCGAGCTCGGCGGCCTGGAGCTCAAAAACCGTTTGGTAGTGCCGGCGATGGGAACCGGCCTGCCCAATCCCGACGGCAGCGTGTCGCAGCGGTTGATCGATTACTGGAACGCCCGGGCCGAAGGCGGCTTCGGCCTGTTAATCGTGGAATTCGCTTACATTGATCCGCTGGGGAAGGCGGTCCCCGACCAATTGGGGATCGGGCAAGACGAGTACATTCCCGGCCTGAAGCGGCTGACGGACGAGGTCCACCGCCGCGGCGCCAAGATCCTTTTGCAGCTGCATCACGCCGGAAGGGAGACCCATCACCGGGTCACCGGCAGCCAGCCGGTGGCGCCCTCGCCGATCCCCTGTCCGGTCAACCAGGATCCGCCCCGGGAGCTCAGCACCACCGAGGTTTACGAGCTGGCCGAAAAGTTCGGCGTGGCCGCCCTTCGCGCCCAAAAGGCCGGTTTTGACGGCGTGGAGATCCATGCGGCCCACGGCTACCTGGTGGCCCAATTCATGTCGGCCTACGCCAATAAACGGAGCGATGAATTCGGCGGCACCATCGCCGGCCGGATGAAGTTCGCCGTGGAATTGCTGCGCAACATCGGCCAAAAGGCCGGCGCTGCTTTCCCGGTGGTCTTCCGGATCAGCGGCGAGGAGCGGGTGCCGGGCGGCCGGACCCTCCCCGAGACCCGGGTGGCCGCCAAGTTTCTGGCCGAGGCCGGAGCGAGCGCGATCCACGTTTCGACCGGGGTCTACGCCAGTCTGCACTGGACGGTGGCTCCGGCCGCGGTGGCGCCGGGCTATAATCTGGAAGCCGCCGCAGCAGTGAAACAGGCGGTCGCCATCCCGGTGATCGCGGTGGGCCGGATCAACGATCCCTATCTGGCCGAGGATGTCTTGGAAGCGGGTATGGCCGATCTGGTGGCGCTGGGCCGGGAGTCCATCGCCGATCCCGAGTTCCCCAAGAAGGTGGCCGAGGGCCGGATCGACGAGATCGCCCCCTGCATCGCCTGTATGCAACGCTGCCAGGGCCGCCGGGCCGCTGCCGAGGACAGCGGCGTCTCCTGCCTGGTCAACCCGCTCACCGGCAAGGAAGGCTCGATCCGTCTGGAAACGGCGGAGCGGCCCAAGCGGGTCCTGATCGTCGGCGCCGGTCCCGCCGGCCTGGAGACGGCCTGGATCGCCGCGCGCCGCGGCCACCGGGTCACGGTCTACGAGAAAGCGGCCTTTCCCGGCGGCCAGTACCGGACCGGGGCGATTCCCCCGTTCAAACAGGATATCGCCCGGGCGATCCGCTATTATCTGACCATGGGGCGGAAATACGGGGTGGACTACCGCTTCGGAGTCGAGGCCGACGCGGCGCTGGTGGCACAGGAGCACCCCGATGCGGTGGTCCTGGCCACCGGCGCCGTTCCGCTGGCGCCGGCCATTCCGGGAATTGACAACGGCCGGACGGTCCAGGCGGTGGCGGTCCTCGAGGGCCAGGCCGCCGTGGGCGAGACAGTGCTGATCATCGGGGGCGGGCTGGTGGGCGTGGAAACCGCCGATCTGCTGGGCGAGCACGGCCACCGGGTGACCATCGTCGAGATGCTGCCCCAGATCGCGGGGGAGGAGAACGGCGCGGTCCGCCATTTCCTGTTCGAACGGTTGCAAAGTCACGGGGTGACCATGCTCAGCGGCGCCAGGGTCAAGCAGATCCTGGCCGACGGCATCGTCTACGAGCGGGACGGCGCCGAACACCGGCTGGAAGGCTTCGATTCGGTAGTCCTGGCCCTGGGGGCGGCGTCTTATCAGCCATTGGCGGAAGCGCTGCGCGGCAAAGTGCCGGAGTTGTACGAGATCGGCGACGCCGTTCGGGCCCGCAGCGCCCTGGAAGCCATCTACGAAGGGTTCAAGCTGGCGGCCAGGCTTTAAAGAAAGTCCGATCCGGGGGCGGCGGTTGCGGCCCCTGCCCCCGGCGCCTCACCCGATCGCGGTCTCGATCTGCCGCCAGATCTCCTCCCGGCCCTGGCCGCTCACGGCCGAGAACGGAATCAGCGGCGCCGCCACGGCCATGCCGAGCACCTCGCGGATCGCCCGCAGCCGAATCGGGATCTGGCCGCGCGGAATCTTATCCAGCTTGGTGGCGACCACCAGGCCGGGCCGCTCCTGCGCCGCCAGCCAGGCGTACATCACCCGATCCTCCTGCGAAGGCGCATGCCTGATATCCACCAGCATCACGATCAGCTGCAATTGCTCCCGGGTGTGCAGATAGGTCTCGATCATCCTGCCCCAGGCTTCCTTGGCGGCCTGGGAGACCCGCGCGTAACCGTACCCCGGCAAGTCCACAAAGTAAAGCGCCTCGTTGACCAGGTAAAAATTGATCTCGCGCGTCTTGCCCGGCGTTGCCGACGCCCGGGCCAGATTCTTGCGGTTGAGCAAGGCGTTGATGATCGACGACTTCCCGACGTTGGACCGGCCGACCCAGGCCACCTCCGGCAGGTAACGCTTGGGATATTGCTCCGGTTTGACCGCGGTGGTTTCGTATTGGGCGTTTTTGATCTGCATGGTGACTCCTTAACGATGGTTTGGCCGCCCGGCACCCCGGCGGCTCTTTCCCCGCTTTATTTTATCCCGCTTGCGGAATTTCTGCGGTTTTCGATAAAAATTCTATGAATGCTTCTGATTATACTAGAGAAATCCGCGGCGGCCAAGCGCAATTTGCGGGATGCGGCCGGGACGGAAAATAAGCGCCGCCATGCTTCACCTGTGATGTCCGGGGAACGGTTCCGTGCGATGAGAGAGTCAGGATGCGTCCCGGTCCGGCCGGGATGAAGTCCGGGGCAGCCTCTCCGAGCTTCGCGGCTGTTTCCCCGCGGTTTGGTCTCGCTTCCTCAGTCCTTGGTCCTCTTTCCCCAAGGATTGGTCCTGCATCTACGGACCTTGGTCCTGCATCTGGAAGCCTCGGATCAGTTTCCCCAAGCTTTGGGGAAGTAGGGATGGTCCTTGGGGAGGCAGGGATGGTTCCGTCCTATGAAAGGACCATGACGTACCTTACAAGGACGAAGACCATACCTGACAGGGATCATAGCGTACCTGACAAGGATGCGTTGGTCCTTGGAGGGGCGAAGACCATCCCTAACACGGACATGTCCATCCCTAAAGGGATGACGACCGTCCCTGCAGGACCAAAGACCATCCCTGACATGACCGGAAAGCGACCGGCTTCTTTTCGATTCGTCCCACTCGGGAGGAGGCGCCAGTCCATCGAAGCCTTTGAAGATCGGATACGATTGAGCGCTGAAACAATCGTACCCGAGCGTCGTTTTACTGCGTAATCCCATGTTCCTGCCGGAAAACGGGACGATTCGGATTGCGGACGCGTCCCATGGCCGGAAATGGAGCCGATTTGACTTTTATGGCTAATTCTGCTAAGATAAGGGAAATGATTCGGGGTATCCGGTTTTAGTGGGCTGCCTTCGCCGCGACCCGCTGCGCGAGATGTTGTTGCTGGAGTGGGGCGCTCTTGGCGGAGTTTGCCCCTCCTTTTATATTCTCAAGCCGTTTCCGCCGCCACCAGTTTTCTCGATACGTCCATGATATCCGCCTGAAACGCTTAATCCCCAACCGGGGAACGGGGGAACCAACTTCCGGGGTGAATGCCAGCCGCTTTGCCGGCAGGCTAGGGTTACTCTTCGATCCGAACCCGTCAGCTAACTTCGTAAGCGTTGCGAGAGAGGTATACTCTGGTTTTTTTGACCATGGAGTTTCCTCTATGGTCTTTTATTATCTTCAACCGGAGCAGGAGGGGTTTCGATGTGCGGAATTTGTGGTTATTACGGTGAGAACGTGGCAGACCGGCCGCTGCCGCTGGAGACACTGCAACATCGCGGCCCGGACGACCGGGGGACGGCCACCGCGGCCCAATTCAAACTGGGCCACACCCGGCTGGCCATCATCGATTTGGACAATGGCAGCCAGCCGATGTGGAATGAAGACCATTCGCTTTGCCTGGTATTTAACGGCGAGATCTATAATCACGTCCAACTGCGCGCGGCTTTGCAAGCGCAGCATTCCTTCCGGACCCGTTCCGATACCGAAGTCATCCTGCACCTGTTCGAGGCGGAAGGCACCTCGGCCGTTACCCGGCTGGACGGGATGTTTGCCTTGGCCATCGCCGGTCCGGATGAACTGGTTTTGGCCCGCGATCCGCTCGGGATCAAACCGCTGTATTACCAGGTAAACGACGAAAACTTGTTTTTTGCATCGGA
Source organism: Bacillota bacterium (assembly GCA_023400055.1). Taxonomy (GTDB): domain Bacteria; phylum Bacillota; class UBA4882; order UBA8346; family UBA8346; genus Hydrogenispora. The sequence continues at coordinate 365,633 of JAEXFN010000018.1, read as the reverse complement.
GCTCAAAAGCTTCACCGATCCACAACATCCGATCCGCGAATTGCCGCCGGGATCGGTCTACGGAACGGTCCAGGGCTGGCAGCCGTATTACCGGGTGCCCCGGGATTTCGAGGAGGAAATGAGCTGGGAGGAGTGCCTGGCCGGGTTACGCCAGCGGCTCGCGGCGGCGGTCCGCAAGCGGCTGATGGCCGATGTCCCCTTGGGCTGTTTCCTCAGCGGCGGCCTGGATTCGAGCATCGTCACCGCGCTGGCCCGTCAGGCCCTGCCGGAATTGCATACTTTCAGCGTGGCCACGGAGCGGGGGACGGATCGCGATTACGCGCGCCTGGCTGCCCGCCTGCTCGGGACCGCGCATCACGAATGCCTGGTGAAGCCGGCCGCGCTTTGGGAGGCCCTGCCGGAGATCATTTTCGCCCTAGAATCGTTCGACCAGTCGCTGGTGCGCAGCGCGGTCGCCAACTATTTCCTGGCCCGGTTGGCCGCGGAGCACGTGAAAGTGGTTTTAACGGGGGAAGGCGCCGATGAACTGTTCGCCGGCTATGCCTATCTGGATCGGTTTGAAGACGCGGCTTCGTTGAATGAAGAGTTGTGGCGGATCACCCGGGACCTCCACCACACCAACCTGCAACGGGTCGACCGGATGACCATGGCCCACGGACTGGAGGCCCGCGTCCCTTTCCTCGATCTCGAGGTGGTGCGGTGGGCGCTGCGGACGCCGGCCGCCTTTAAGCGAAGTCCCGCCGGAATCAGCAAATGGTGCCTGCGCGAAGCCTTTAAAGACGAACTTCAGCGGACCGACGCGCTGCTTTACCGGGCCAAGGAGAAGTTCGGCCAAGGGTCCGGGGTCACGGAGATCCTGGCTGAGCTGGCCGCCGCGAAAGTGGCCGACGGCGGCTACCGCAAAGAACTCGAGCGGGGCACCAAGCTCCGTTCCAAGGAGGAATATTATTATTTTCAGATCTATTGCTCGTTGTTCGGCAGGGAAAGCGCCGCGCAATTGGTGGGACGCAGCCGTTCCTAGCGGGGAGAGCGCTTTGTCCGAATAACATTGCCGGTATTTCCGGACGGTTTCATTTGCGATGGGGATCCCGAGTGGCGGAGATTTGAGCTCGCAACAATTTTCAAAAAAGAGGTGTCGCCGATGCAACGACTGCGTTTCGCAATATTGGGAGCGGGCCATGGCGGAATGGCCATGGCCGGTCATCTGGGGCTGCAGGGTTATCAAGTGCGCTTGTTCAACCGGAGCGAGGCCCGGCTGGTTCCGATCAAGGCCGCCGGGGGGATCGAGCTGGCGGGAGCGGTCGAGGGAACCGGCCCGATCGAGCTGGTCACCACGGATATCGCCGCAGCGGCCGAGGGGGCCGACATACTGATGGTGGTGGTCCCCGCCAACGGTCACCGCTACATGGCCACCGCGCTGGCGCCTCACCTGCGCGACGGGCAAGTGATCATTCTGAATCCCGGCCGGACCGGCGGCGCTTTCGAATTTCGCCAGGTTTTCCGGGAAATGGGGGTGGCCCAAGACGTTCTGGTGGGCGAGGCGCAGACCCTGCTCTATGCCTGCCGCAATACCAACCCGGCGCAGGTCCGGATCTTCGGCATCAAAAACTCGGTGCCGGTGGCCGCCTTGCCGGGCAATCAGACGGTCGATCTCCTGGAAGCCATTCATCCGGTTTTTCCGCAGTTTGTGCCGGGGGACAACGTGATCAAGACCGGCCTGGACAATATCGGCGCGGTGTTTCATCCGGCGCTGATGGTCCTGAACGCGGCGCGGATCGAATCGACCCGGGGCGAGTTCCAGTTCTATTTCGAAGGAATCACCAAAGCCGTCGCTCAGATATTGGAGCGGGTCGACGGCGAACGGGTGGCGGTCGCGGCCGCGCTGGGCATCCGGGCGATGACCGCCCGGGAATGGCTGTACATGGCCTATGACGCCCATGGCAAAACCCTGTATCAGGCCATCAGGAACAACTCCGGCTACAAGGGGATCCAGGCCCCGGCCACCATCGACCACCGTTACCTCTGGGAGGATGTGCCGATGAGCCTGGTGCCCATCGCCGCCCTGGGCGAACAATTGGGGGTGGCCACCCCGACCATCCGGCACCTGATTCAGCTGGCCGGGCTCATGAATGAATGCGATTACTGGCAGGAGGGCCGGACCGCCGCCCGGATGGGTCTGGCCGGCCTCACCCACAAGGAGATCCGGCACATCGCGTTGGAGGGATTTTAGATGAAGCAGAGCGGTTTGAAAATATGGGGCGCCACATTGGGCAATTGCATCCACGTGGCCGGTATTTACCGCTTTCTGGAGCTGGCGCAGGAATGCGGGTACCGGACCGATTTTGGCGGCACCGGATTGCCGGTGGGGGCGATCCTTGAGGCGGTGCGGCGGGAACGTCCCGACTTCGTGGCGTTGAGCTACCGGCTGACACCCCAGGTGGCGGCGGGGATCTTCGCCGAATTGCGGCAGCAGGCGGCCGCCCAGGATTTGGCGGGGATCAGCTGGTTATGCGGCGGGACGCCCCCGGTATGCCGGGAAGCGGAGCAGAGCGGCCTTTTCAGTAAAGTCTTTGACGGGACGGAGAGCGAGACCGAAGTCCGGCAGTGGCTGCGCGGGACGCCCCAGGCGGTTCCGGAGCTGCGATGGGGCGATACCTTGCCGGAGCGGCTGGCCCGCCAGGCTCCCTATCCGATCCTGCGGCATCATTTCGGGCTGCCGGATCTGGCAGCGACGATCGATGGCGTGCGGGCCATCGCCCGGGCGAAGGTGCTCGACGTCGTCTCGATCGGGCCGGATCAGAACGCCCAGGAGTTCTTTTTCCAACCGGCCGGGATGGACTCGGCCCAGGACGGCGCGGGCGGCGTCCCGTTGCGCCGGCCGGAGGACCTGCGCCGGTTGTACCAGGCCTCGCGCACCGGCAACTTCCCGTTGGTGCGCATTTACAGCGGCACCCGCGATCTGCTGGCCTGGGCCGAAATGAGCGTCCGGGAACTCCACAATGCCTGGGCGGCGATTCCGTTATTCTGGTACAGCGTCCTGGATGGCCGCTCGGAACGGAGCCTGGTGGCGGCGATCCGCGAGAACCAGCGGACGATGGCCTGGTATGCCAGCCGGAATCTCCCGGTGGAGGTCAATGACGCCCACCACTGGAGCCTGCGGGGCGCCCCCGACGAGGTGGCGGTGGCCGCGGCCTATCTGGCGGCATTTAACGCCAAGGCCCAGGGAGTGACCGATTTCATTTTGCAGCTGATGTGGAACACGCCGGTCGGCATCGCGCCGGGCAATGATCTGGCGAAGATGCTGGCCAAACTGGAACTGGTCGGGCAACTGGCCGGGGAGCGTTTCCGGGTCTGGCGGGAAGTCCGGGCGGGATTGGCGAGCCTGGCGCCGCAGCCCAACATCGCCAAAGGACAGCTGGCTGCCTCGACCTTGCTCGCGCTGCAAGTGGAACCGCAGATCATTCACGTAGTCGGCTTCTGCGAAGCGGATCACGCGGCCACTCTCGCGGACATCGTCGAAAGCTGCCAGATCGTGCAGGGCGTGATTCGCAACGCCTGGCGGGGGATGCCCGACATGCGCAATGAACGTACGGTCATGCTGCGGAAGCAAGCCCTGCTGGATAAGGCGTTGCGGCTCATTGAACGGATCAGCGGCTTGAGCCAGGACGCCCCCTTCACCAATCCCGAGGTTTTGGCGGCCGCGGTCCGCCGGGGAATCCTGACCGCCCCGCAACTGGCGGGCAGGAACTTGGCAGAGACGGCCTTTAGCATGGCCAAGGGCATGTAAGAAAATTTAAAGAGACGGGGTTTATCTTATACCGAGCGGCTGCCAAAGGGCAGCCGCTTTGGCTATGGAGGCGCGGTCAGCGGCTGCGTCGCGCCGCGCCGCCGGGTTGATTATCCGAGGTCCGTTCAAGGTCCAATGGCAAAAGATTTCATTGACAAGCTGGAGTAAAAAGGATAAATTATATTTGTGCATATGCACAAAACTATCAAAGAGGTGAACCCGGTGCCGCGTTGTAAAAAGCGACGTTGTTGCCGCCAATTTGAGCACGAGATCGTATATAAACCGGTGGCGCTGCCTTGTAAACAATTGCCGCAGGTTGCCATCGCTGCGGATGAGTTTGAAGCGCTCCGGCTTTGCGACCACGAAGGGCTGGACCAGACGGCGGCCGGCGAGCGCATGGGCGTTTCCCGGGGCACGATCCAGCGGCTGCTGGCGCGCGCCCGCTACAAACTCATCGATGGGCTCATTCATTCCGCGGTAATCTGGGTTGGCGATGAATCTCCGAAGGGAGAAAAAAACGAGGAGGAGTCGAAGTGAAAATTGCTATTCCGACCATGGGGGAGAAAGGACTGCGGGAAGCCGTCTGTGAACATTTTGGAAGCGCGCCGTTTTTTACGGTTGTCGATCCCGATACCCAGGCCGTCGAGGTGGTAAACAATCAAAACATGCATCATGATCACGGCCATTGCAATCCGGTCGCCGCCTTGGACGGCAAAGGGGTGGAGGTCGTGCTTTGCCACGGGATGGGACAGGGGGCCGCGGACCTGTTGCGTTCGAAAGGCATCAAGGTGTACCGGGATCAGGGAACCGCGACGCTGGTGAGCGATCTGCTCGATCAATATCAACAAGGAAAGCTCCAGGAGTTTTCCTCCGCTCAAGCTTGCGCCGGGCACGATTGTCATTAAACGAAACGAACCGGGCAGCTCACGACTTGAGCTGCCCGGTTTTTTGGCATAGCGCTGCTCTGGCGAGCGAGTACTGCGGGAGACGGGTATCCCAAATCCGATCCGGGCCCTTTCGTTCAATGAATTCCATGGGAGCCGCTCTTGATAGGAACCGTATGTTTGATATAATAGAAATATTATCGGATTGAATTATTACGGTTCGCCGGTCCGTCAGGATGGTAGGAGGGAAAACATTGGCATTTGTCGCGAATAACGGGGTGAAGATCCATTACGAAGTCGAAGGGGCGGGGGACCCGCTCGTTCTGCAGCATGGATTTTTCGGCAGTATCGAAGACTGGTACGAATATGGCTATGTCGCCGCTTTAAAAGAGAAATTCTGCTTGATCCTGATCGACGCGCGCGGACATGGCGCTAGCGACAAGCTGTATCAGCCGGATCAATACTCGCTATATCTGAGAGCGCTGGATATCGTAAAAGTGCTCGATGAGCAAGCGGTCGAAAAATGTCATTACCTGGGCTACTCGATGGGCGGGTGGATCGGGTTTGGACTGTTGAAATGGTTTAGTGAACGTTGCAACTCCTTCATCCTGAATGCGATCCACCCCTATGCGACGGACCTCGGCGAGTTGGGGGAAGCGGTGCGGACTCTCGATCAATGGGTTCCGCAAAGCCCCATGTCGGAGCCTCATAAACAGCGCTTCCTGGCCAACGACAAAGCAGCCTTATTGGCGGCGGTTACTGAAAACCGGACCGACAACACCGATCGATTGCGGAATATCACGGTGCCTTGCCTGATGATGGATGGCGCCAATGATGAGATTTACGGGGCAGTCCGCGACAGTTCAAAATTGTCGGAAAGGATAGAGTTCGTGACCATTCCCCATGCCGACCACGGCGGGACGTTATCCAGGAGCGATCTGGTAATCCCGCATGTTGAGCGGTTTTTGGGAAAATAACTAAGTTAACGAAGAGTCTCAAGGAAATTATCTATGTTGCAATAAGTTTTAATACCTTATATAGTCAAGCAACAACGATGCCAAATTGATTCGAAGGAGTTTTAATGGAACCACAACAGAAGATCGTCTTTGGAATTGTCGGCAGCGGCTGGCGGGCGGAATGTTTTCTGCAAGTCGCCCGATTGCTGCCCGAGCGCTTTGCGGTCTGCGGGGTGGTCAGCCGCCGCGAAATCAGAAAGGCCGAGTTGGAAGCCAAATGGGGCGTCCGGGTCTTCCCGTCCGCCGCCGCGTTGCTGGAAGCGACCCGGCCCCGCTTTGTGGTGACCGCCGTCGCCAGGGAGGCCGGGGCCAAGTTCATCAAGGATCTGACCGATCAGGACGTTGCGGTGCTGGCGGAGACCCCGCCGGCCGACGATCTCCGGGAGCTGATCGAACTGTACGGTTCGCTCCGGCCCGATGCCAAGGTGCAGGTTGCCGAGCAATACCATTTGCACCCGATGCACCAGGCGCGGCTGGCGCTGGTCGAGTCGGGCCGGCTGGGCGAGATCCATTATGCCCATGTCTCTATCAACCACAGTTTTCACGGGATCAGCCTGATCCGCAAAGCGTTGGGAATCAGGTTTGAAAACGCGGTCATCAACGCCTTCGGCTTCGAGCATCCCGCCGTGGAGGGCCCGGGCCGCAACGGTCCGTCCGCGCAGGAGCGGATCGTCATGAATGACCATGCTTTGGCGATCATCAATTTCGGAACCAAATCAGGCTTGTTCGATTTCGAGCAGAATCAGCACCGTTCCTGGGCGCGCTCCCAAAGGATCCTGATCCGCGGCGTGCGCGGGGAGATCAACAATGATGCCGTGAAGTATCTGCGCGATTACCGGACGCCCTTTGCCTTCGACCTGACCAGGGAGCAAACCGGAGCCTATGAAAACATGGAGGGCTTCCATCTCAAAGGAGTCCGCGGCGAAGCCGAATGGTGGTACACCAACCCGTTCGCTCCGGCGCGGCTGGCGGATGACGAGATCGCCCTGGCGACCTGCCTGGTCAAGATGGACCGATACGTCGGCGACGGCACCGCTTTTTACAGTCTGGCCGAGGCCGCTCAGGATCAGTACCTGGCCCTGATGATGGAGGAGTCCCGTCGCGAAAACCGTCCGGTGGAAACGGCCAGCCAAATCTGGGCTTCGGTCCGCTAGGAGTTCGGCTGCGGCTTCACCCATAGTTTTCTGCCGACGGAAGCGTATTAGCGTATTCAATGAAAAATAAATAAAAGCCGGTTGCCTGAAAAAACCCGCCGCTGCCGTGAAAGGCCGCGACGGGTTTGCGTTATTGGCGGTTCAGGCCTCGGCCTTTTCCTCGACCAATCCGGGGGACGGGCCGGGACTACGCAACTCCGGCAGCTGGGACAGGAGCATTCCGGCCAGCATCAGCAGGCAGCCGAGGTAGCCCCGCAAGCCCAGGTTTTCGTGGAGAATCAGCCAGCCGCCGAGGCTGGCGAAGACCGCTTCCATGCTGAGGACGAGCGCAGCGTGGGAGGGCTTGGCATGCTTCTGACCGAGGACTTGCAGGGTATAGGCGACGCCCACCGAGCCGATGCCGCCGTACAGCAGCGGGATGAGCGCCTGTTCCACACCGCGCAGCGTAATCCGCTCCAAGAGCAACGCCGCCGCCAGGCTCAACGCCGCACAGGTCAGAAACTGGATCAGGCACAGCTTGAGGACATCCACCCGTCTGGAAAAATGATCGATCACCAGGATATGTAGCGACCAAAAGAAAGCTCCGGCCAGCACCACCAGATCGCTGCCGACGATGGTGAAATCGGCCGTGACGCTGAGAAAGTAGAGCCCGACGGTGGCCACGGCCACCCCCAGCCAGGCGCTGGCATGCAGCCGCTGTTTGAGGAAGATTCCCAGCACCGGCACGAGCACGATGTAGAGGCCGGTGATGAAGGCGGCTTTGCCGGCCGTGGTATGGACCAGGCCGATCTGTTGCAGCGAGGCGCCGGAAAAAAGCACGCACCCGGCGATCAGTCCCGCCGGCAGGACCCTGGCCGGTTTGGCGCCGGTCGTCCCGCCACCGGCTTTCCCTTTCATGAAATAGAGCAGGGGCAGCAGCGAAAGGCTGCCCAGGGCAAAGCGGATGCCGTTGAAACTGAACGAGCCCAGGTATTGGGCGCCGACCCGCTGGGCCACGAAGGCCAGCCCCCAGATGGCGGCGGCGGACAACAGCAGCAGATTGGCGCGGAGTTCTTGCTTCTTCATGTCATGGCGTTCCTTTGCAATATTTTCAGGCGGACGGATCATCAGCCAAGCGGACTTTGGGTTTGCCGGTTTCCCAACCGGAAAGCCGGCCGATATTCCCATTGATTGTAACATAAAGAATCCAGCGGGGCAATCAATGGCCGCGCCCGGCGGCTGCGGTGCAAGCCGGCCGGGCCGCTTCGAAGCGCGGTCCGCACCTGCGGCAATGACGCCGCAATGGTCGAGTCGGCCGCGCTTTTATAAAGCTTTTATAGCGGCTTTAAAAAATTTTTAAAACTATCCTTTATCATGAAAATGCATTGCTCAAGCGGAAAGGGGAATATCAATGGAGAAGACGGCGGGATTCCGGTGCGCCTGTCCCAATGTCCGGTGCGAGCTTCACGGCAACTGTAAAGCATGTCGCGCCCGGCATAACGGAAAACCATACTGCCAGCTCAGCGGTTTTCGTAAGTCGCTCAACGATTGGCTCTGCCGGATCATCATCCGCCGTTGACCGACCGGGGTTTCGCCCCAACCGAAACGGTCCGGCGGGAACGGGTCCATTCAAAAGGCGCTGGGATAGCGAGGGAAAGGAAGGGAAAAACGTGAAAATTAATTTCGAGAAAGCGGCTCCGTACATTGAAGCGCTTTATCAGCGGGACGAGACGGCCCGGAATGATTTTATCTCCGCCTCAGCAGGGCGGGATTTCGGGATGCCGGTGGACAGCGATGTCTCGCGGATGATGCAGTTGCTGATCCGGCTGGCCCGGCCCGCCAGGGTGCTGGAGATCGGGACCAGCATCGGCTATTCGACGGTGGCCATCGCCCGGGCGGCGCAGGAGTACGGCGGCCGGATCACCACCATCGAATACGATCCCGGCTCGGCCCGGCAAGCGGTCAAGAATTTCGAAGCGGCCGGCGTCGCCGGGCTGATCGAAGTGAAGATCGGGGACGCCCGGGAGATCGTCCCCGGTTTGACGGGAAGCTTCGATCTCATTTTTCAGGACGTGGGCGACAAAAGGCTCTACCCGGAGCTGTTGGAGGCGCTGGTCAAGCTGCTCCGACCGGGCGGGCTGCTGTTGGCCGAAGACCCGCTGTTGCCGTTCATCGATCTGAATTTGGCCGAATTCCCGGCATCGGAACGGCTCGAGTGGGAAAATTCAAAAGCCGCGCTGCAAGAGTTCAACCAGCGGGTGGCCGACTGCCCCGAGCTGCAAAGCACCTTGCTGCCGATCGGCGACGGGCTGACGGTGGCGATCAAAATCGGGTAGCGCCGGCAAAGCGCCGCTGCAAGGCGGGCCGCGGCCCGGCCAGCCGCGAATCATTCCGCCGCCAGCCGCTGATACCACAGGCATTGTTCCCGCCAGCGGCAGTCGCCGCAGATGGCTTGGGCGTCGGCACGGCTCCGCAACGCCCGGTTGACCCGTTCCCAGAGGGACTTGGCGTTCTCACGGTGCCCGGCCGGCCGACCCAGCTTCGCCAAAACCGCGGCATCCATCGCCCGGATCGCGGCCGCTGCGTCCCGGTCCTTTTGGCAGCCGGCCGCGCCGGCGTGCGGGCAGCGGGCGCAGATCGCGTCATTCCCGGCCACCAGCTCCACGGCGGTCCGGGGCTCGGCGGCGAGCCGGGCGACGATCCCGGCCAGGTTGGCGACGAAATCCGGGCTGTAGCCATACCCCTGAAAACCCTGCAGGCATAAGAGATGGTGGCCGCGCAAACGGAGGACCTCCGGAGCGGCCCCGCGCCCGGCGCCCGATGGATTGGGCTCCTTCATGCTGCGCCCCCTCCCGTTATCTTTCAAACGGTAAATTGGTTGCTGATAAGGATCGATTCGCCCCGCACCGGCGGGAATCCTCCCGGCGGCGTCCGCCAATGCGGCGGCCGGACTCCCGAATGATCTTGATCGGCCGCAAAATGAAAGAATGAACCCGGAAATTATCAATGAATTCATCCAAAATTGATTTTCAGGCTGCCAAAATCAAATTACAACCCGGAAAATTCAATTGGACGGCCTGATAATTGAAATAGCGGGCCGGCTTATTGCAAATACCGCCCCGCTAATTGCAAAAGCGATCATGCGAATCGCATTTCCGGCCCGGCCAATTGCAATAGCGGTTCCGATAATTGCAATTCCGGTTCGTCAAAATAGAATTCCATTCCCGGAGATCGAATTATCGGAACTGAAAATTGAAATTACTGGATAGAAAAATTAATTTACCTATAAAAATAATGAAATTTTGAAAATAATAATCAAAATTGAGAAAATGAATGAAGAGGAGGATTCTTGCTCACGCTGGCCGCAACCGGCGGATGGCCGCCACGAGCCAGGTGAGCAGGACGAGCAGGCCCAGCGGCAGGATGATCAGCGGGTTTTTCAGGGTGTCGAGCCGGATCACTTCGATGACATTGGCCGGGACGATGGTGAGCGTCACCGTGATCACCATCATCGGCAGGATTAGCGGTCGGTAGTCCTGCAAATTGAGCCATTGGGCCAGCCCGACCACTGCCGGATAGCAGAAGACCAGGATCTCCAGGTAGCTCGAGATCAGCCAGAGCACCATGAAGACCGCTTCCATGCCCATCAGGAAATTGCCAATGAAGATGTAGCGCGACATATAGAAGACCGGGAAGATCATCCGGGAGGTCAGGGCGATCCCGCTGAAGGCGATATTGGCCGCCACGAAAACCGCCAGGAAGATTCCGGCGGCCGGCATGCCCAGCAGCACCGCGCGGCGGCCTTCCTGGCGCCGGTTCAGGCAGGGCAGCCACAGCGCCATGAACAGGATGGTCTCCAGCGCGTAGGGAACCTGGATCCACAGGCTCTTCAGCACCGGCCCGAAGCCGTTGGCCAGCACCGGCGTCAGTTCCCGCCAGGCGAAATTCGAGAAATTCAGGCCCAGGATCAGGATGATCAGCAGGATCATGATCAGCACGAAGAGTTCGGCCGTTCGGGCATAGACCTCGAATCCCTTGCGCATGGCGTAAATCGCCAGCATGGCCATAAGCAGGACGATGACGATGGGCGGTGTGAACGGCAGAAACAGCCGGATCAGCTCCACGATCTCGCGGATGATCAAGGGAGTCATCAGCCACCAGCTCAGGATGTAGATCAACCCCGCCAGTTTGCCCGGGATCTTGCCCAGAATGGCCGGCAGGTACTGGATGAAGGTCTGGGCCGGAAAACGCCGGCCCAGATCGAGCACGGCCAGCCCGACCACGGTCGCCAGAACATAGGCGACGAGCACCGCCAGCCAGCCGTCGCGGCCGGCGTCTTTGATGGCCGGAACCGCCAGAACCACGAAAATATTGCCGATGCCGCCGGCCAGAATCAGCATCAGCGCCTGATTGCCGGAGATGCGCTCTTTATTCTGAAACAAAGCCAAGTTCCTCTCTATGCTATTGGATATGGACCGGATCGGTGATGATGCCGCTGCCTCTGATCCGGGCCCGGGCGTCCACGCTGACTTTCAGCCGCGCGAACTCCCTGTCCCAGCGTGGGGCCAGCCGCCGCCATTCCTTGGGGAAGCGCCGCTCGATCGCGGTGCCGAAGCCGAAGATGTCGGCGCCGAAGCCCTGGCATTGGCGGAGGCAGCTTTCGATCTCCGCCTTCATCGCCGCCGATTGGCTGCGCTCCAGCGACCGGATCATTCCCGGGGCGGTCAGCATCAGGCCGCCGTCTTGCTCGCCGATGTTCCCCTCTTCCTCGACCGTCACCCGAACCGCCACCCCGCCCGGAGTGAGCAGCGGCGTTATTTGGCTGTGGGACCGGGTCACCTGTTGGACCAGGTCCCGCCTTTGGCCCTCGGCAGCGTCGCTCTCCAGAATGCCTTGCATGGACTGGCTGGTGATCCACAATAGCCCCCTGGTTTCGCGCATCCCCAGCCAACCGGCCAGCTTGTCCCGTTTGAAGACGGCGGTGCCGAAGATCCGGATCTCCGGCGGACGCCCGGGCGCTTCGGTCACCACCTCGATGCCCGAGGTGGCCGGCGAGGTCGAGCGGGTGGAGAGGGCCAGCACGAAATGATGGATGTCCGCGGTGGCGAAGGCGGTGATCGCCTGCCGGCTGCTGCAATACAACAGATCCGCGATATAATTGGCGGGAATCTGGTTGGCCGCGGTCCGCCACTGGAGGATGTCGGCCGCCTTGGTCTTGGCGATCAGCACCCAGGCCCGGGGTTGACTCTCTAGATTGCGGATGAAATAATCGATGATCGGCTTAACGCCCCGCCGGGCCAGGGCTTCGCCGATCACCAGCAGCCGGTTGTGGGGGAAGTAAGGGATGGCATCCGTCTGCTGCTGATAATGGCGGATGGCTTCCAGGATGGTCGCGCCGCTGGCGGAGACCACCCGGACCGCCGACTCCTTGGGACTATCGCCCAGCGTGCCCGACAGGCGGCCGGGGATGATCGTCTGAAAGGTCAGGGTGATCTTGCCGGCCTCTTCGGCCTGGTCGATGCCGACCGCCGTAATGATGGCCCGCTTATCCAGCTCGATCTGATCCCAGCAGCCGGCGGCGGCGACCATCAGTCCCGCCAGAATGACCAGCAAGCCCAGGTATTTTTTCATGGCGTGTCCGTTCCGCCGCGCTGCCGGTCGGGCGGTTCCGGTTGGAGATCGTCCCCGGCCCGCGTCGAACCTTGCCAGTCGATGGCCCGGGGCCTGGTCTTCATCATCCACCAGGGCACCCGCAGGAAGGAGTCCTTCAAATCCTGCAGCGTCAGCGGCATAATCGGTGAAAAGTAGGGCGCTCCGAACGAGCGCAACGACGCCAGGTGGATCACGATGAAGATATAGCTCCAGATGATTCCGAACAGCCCGAAAAGCGAGGCGATCACCAGCAGCGGAATCCGCAGCAGGGTGATGGAATCGGTCTGCGGCGGCAGCAGGAAGCCGGTCACCGCCGTCAAGCCGGTGATGATCACCATGATCGGGCTGATGATTCCGGCATTGACCGCCGCTTCTCCCAGGACCAGCGCTCCGACGATGCTGACCGCCTGGCCGACGATGCGCGGCATGCGCACCGCTCCTTCGCGGAACATCTCATAAAAGATCCCCATCAGCAGTGCCTCGACAAAGGCCGGGAAAGGGATCCCCTCTCGGGTCCGGGCGATGGTCAGCAGCAGGGTGCCCGGCACAATATTGGGGTGAAAGGTGATCACCGCCACATAGAGCGCGGGCAGGACGATCGACAGATGGAGCGCAAGGAACCGGATTAGGCGGATCAGCGAGGTGAAAAAAGCGCGGGAGTAGTAATCCTCGGCCACTTGAAAACTTTCGATGAACAAAAAAGGCACGGTCAGCGCGAAAGGGGTCCCCTCGACCAGGATCCCGACCCGGCCTTCCAAAAGCTTGGCCGCGAATTTATCGGGCGTCTCGGTGTTGCCGACCGTCGGAAAGACCGAAAAGGGGGCGTCCTGGATAAACTCTTCGATATAGCCCGATTCCAGCACCGCGTCGATGTCGATCCGGCTGAGCCGCCGCCAGACTTCGGCCACGATCTTGGGATTGGCGATGTTGCGCAGATACACGACGCAGACTTCGGTCCGGGTCCGCCGTCCCAGATGGGTGGATTCGAAATACAACTCGGGATCCTTGATCTTGCGCCGGACCTGACTGATATTGATGGCCAGGGTTTCGGTGAAACCCTCCCGTGAGCCGCGGACCACCGGTTCGGTCTCCGGCTGCTGGATGCCGCGCTGAGCCCAGGCGTGGGTATTCAGGCGCAGCGCCAGGCCGGATCCGTCCATGAAGAAGACGGCGTCCCCATCCAAGATCGCCGCGACGGCCTCGCCGGTGGTCCGGATTTCCCGGACGGCGTTCAAGTTGATGGCGGAGTCCCTGAGGTAGGCCAGGGTCAGCGGCTCCGGGGCTCCGGCCTTTTGGGCCTCGTTCATCAGCGCGCCGATGAGGTTCTCGTTGATCAGCTGCAACTCGCTCATCCCGCTCAGATTGGCCACCATCGCTTCGGTTTGGGTCGTTCCAATGGTAAAACGGCGGAGGACCAGATCGGCGCTGTCGCCGAAGATCGTCCGGATTCGCTCGCAGTTTTCCTGGAGATGGATCGAGATTTCCTGGGAGAGAATGGCGGGTTGGTTTTGCCGCGCTTCTGCCGGAGCTGCGCTGGATTCAGTCGGGGAAGCAAGATTGCCGTGCTTTAAAAACATCAGCTTACGCCGGATAAATGCCAACATTTGCTCACCTGGTTTTCAATATGAACTGGCAATCAACAAACTGGCAAAGCTGGTCACGCCGCAACCCGATCCGGTATGGCGTGCTATGCTCACGTCCACTGAATCAGCGTTCATTGATTCTCTAAACTAGAGTTCATTAACTTGTCTCGTGAAATAGTATAAATTAAATGTTTACGCGGTATGCATCTTTCGAACCAGAAATGGAAATTTATGTATCGGAGATTGCGGCTGGAGGCGCGACGGCGGTCATTTTTGCTAAGGCTCGCCGTGGCGGCTATGCGCCGCCGAAACTGGCGATGAACTTGCCGGCCAGCGCCGACAGGTAGCGGTCGCGAACCCAGATGGCCGCGATTCGCGTGTGCAGCTTGGGGGCGTCGATCTCCTTGAAGCGCAGCTCATGGCCGCCGGCCAGGCCGAAGGCGGAGCGGGGCACGATGCCGATGCCCAGGCCGGCGTTGGCCCAGAGCAGGGTGGTGCGGGCGTCGTCGTTTTTGCAGAAGTAATCGGGCTCAAAACCGCACTCTAGACAGGCTTCGCCGATCAGCTGCTCGAAACGGCGGTAGATGATCAGCGGCCGCTCCCGTAGTTCGGCGAGGGCGATGACGCTGCGGCCGGGGTCCCAGTCGTAGGCGGCGGTCATGACGGCGATCATCGGCTCGGGCTGATCATAGCGGCACTCGAAGTCCCGGGCGTTGAAAGGCGTCCGCACGATCCCCACCTCGATCAATCCTTTGCGCAGCATGTCCATGAGGCCGAAGGTGTTCCCCTCATGGATCTCGAAGCGCACCCCCGCATATTTGCGGTGAAAATCAGCCAGCCTCTCATTGAGGAGGGCGGCCCCGGAGGAAGAGACCGTCCCTATACTCAAGCTGCCGGTGGCGCCCTGGCTGAGATCATGTACCTCCTTAACGGTGGCGTCGCGCAGCTCCAGAAGCTGTTCGGCCCGGCTGCGCAACAGTTCCCCGGCCCCGGTGAGCTGCAGGTGGCGCGCGCCCCTTTCCACCAGCTGGACGCCGAGCTCCGCCTCGAGCAGCATCAGCTGCTGGCTGAGCGGCGGCTGGGCCATGTGCAATTTTTTGGCGGCCGCGGTGATCTGGCCCGCCTCGGCAATGGCCAGAAAATATTGGAGTTGTTTGAGATCCATGGGATCGCCCGCTTTCCCAGATCATTTTGATCTACTTCATAGATAAAAAAGATATTTTTCATATTGTTCCGCTTATGGTACGATCATAAACGAAACCGGAGCGCTCCGCAAGGGGGATACCGAGCCGCCGCTTCCGTGCGGAGGGCGCGGCGCTATTTCCGGCCGGATATTACCAGGGAGGGACCCTCGACTTAACCATGACCAGATTGATTGCGTTTTTAAAACCTTATCGCAAGGAATGCATTATCGGGCCGATCTTCAAACTGTTGGAGGCCATTCTGGAGTTGCTGCTGCCGACGCTGATGGCGCTGGTGATCAACCACGGCGTGGCCCAACGGGATTTGCCTTATGTGCTTAAAATGGGCGGGTTGATGCTATTCATGGCGCTGGCCGGCTTCGGCAGCTCGCTGATCTGCCAGTATTACGCGGCCCGCGCCTCGCAGGGTTTCGGGACCACGCTGCGGAACGCCATGTTCGAGCAGATCAACCGCCTTTCCTACGCCGAGATTGACCGTTTCGGCACCGCCTCGCTGATCAACCGGATTACCAACGATGTCAACCAATTACAGCTGGCGGTGGCCATGCTGATCCGGCTGGTGATCCGGGCGCCGTTCATCTGCGCCGGCGCGCTGGTGATGGCGATGATCCTGGACATCCAGCTGTCGCTGGTGCTGCTGGCGGCCGCCCCGATATTCGCGGCGATCCTCTACGTCATCATCCGCCTGGCTTCACCGCTCTACCGACGTTATCAGGAGCAACTGGACCGGCTGGGCCGGCTGTTGGACGAGAATCTGGCCGGGGTGCGGGTGATCCGCGCTTTCGCCAGGACCGGGGCGGAGCAGGAGCGCTTCGCCACGGCCAATGACGATCTGACCGGCACGGCCTTGCGGGTGGCGCGGATTTCGGCCTTATTGTCGCCGCTGACCTCGCTGGTGATGAATGCGGTGATCATCGCCATCCTCTGGGTCGGCGGGATCCACATCAACGCCGGCAGGCTGGCTCAGGGGGAGATCATCGCCTTCGTCAACTATATCACTCAGATGCTGCTGGCGTTGATCGTCGTCTCCAATCTGGTGATCCTCTTCACCAAGGCGTTCGCCTCGGCCGGCCGCGTCGAGGCGGTGCTGGCGGCGACTCCGGACATCGCCGATCCGCCTTCCGGCCGGACCGCTGCGCCGGGGCCCCGGCCCGACGCGCCATTCATCGAGTTCGACCGGGTCTCCTTCGGCTACAGCCGCGGCGGCGACCAGGCGTTGACCGATATCTCGCTGGTGATCCGGCGCGGCGAGACGGTGGGCGTGATCGGCGGCACCGGCTCGGGCAAATCCACCCTGGTCAATTTGTTGCCGCGTTTCTATGAGGTCACTGCCGGAGCGATTCGCATCGCCGGAGTGGCTGTGCGCGATTATCCATTACGCCGCCTGCGGGAGCAGATCGGCGTGGTGCCGCAGCAGGCGGTGCTCTTCAGCGGAACCGTCGCCGAGAATATCCGCTGGGGCAAGTCGGGCGCCAGTGATGCCGAGGTGGCCGAGGCGGCGCGGATCGCCCAGGCCGACGAGTTCATCGCCCGGTTGCCCGGCGGCTACGATGCCCGGGTGGAGCGGGGCGGCCGTAACTTCTCGGGCGGCCAGAAGCAGCGGCTGACCATCGCCCGGGCGCTGGTCGGCCGGCCAGCGATCCTGATCCTGGACGATTCCGCCAGTGCGCTGGACTTCGCCACCGACGCCGCGCTGCGCCGGGCCATCAAGGGGGCCAGCGGCGGGACGACGGTGTTCCTGGTTTCGCAGCGGGCCAGCACCATCCGGCAGGCCGACCGGATCATCGTGTTGGACGACGGCCGGATCGTCGGCCAGGGCAGCCACCAGGAATTGCTGAAGCAGTGCCAGATCTACCGGGAGATCTGCCTTTCCCAGCTGTCCCAGGAGGAGGTGGGCGCATGAGCCGGCAACCGGGGATCAGGATTTTGCAGTCGCTGGCTGACTACCCCGGGCTGATCTGGGGTTCGGTCCTCACCGCCCTGGCGAGCGTGGCGGCCAGCTTGGTCGGGCCGCTGCTGATCGGCCGGGCCATCGACCGGATGCTCGGCAAAGGTGCGGTGGATTTCGGGGCGCTGGCGCGGATCGGCTTGATTTTGGCATTGATCTATCTCGGCGGAAATCTCTGCGGCTGGCTGCTCACTTACTTCACCAACCACCTCGCTTACCAGGCCGTCAATGATCTGCGCCGCCGCCTTTTTGCCAAGCTAAACCGGTTGCCGCTGCAGTTTTACGATAGCCAGCCGCACGGCGACACCATCAGCCGCTTCGTCAACGATATGGACGCCATCGCCGACGGCTTGCTGCAGGGGCTGGCCACCTTGCTGACCGGCGTCGTCACCATCGGCGGCGCGGTGGCCCTGATGCTGACCCTCAGTCCGGGAATGACCCTGGTGGTGGCGCTGGCGGCGCCGGCCTCCTTCCTGGTGGCCCGCTTCATCACTTCCCGCACCCAGCGGATGTTTCGCGAGCAGGCCAAGAGCCTGGGCCAGTTGAACGGCTATATCGAGGAACTGATCGGCGGCCAGAAGGTGGTCCAGGCCTTCAACTATCAAGAGCGCTCCCTGGAACAGTTCCGGGCGATTAACGCCGAGTTGTATCATTCCGGGGTGAAGGCCCAGTTTTACGGATCGCTGGCCAATCCCTCCACCCGAGTGGTGAATAACATCGCCTATACGGCCGTCGGAGTGATCGGCAGCGTGATGGCGATCCTCGGCCGGCTCACGGTGGGCGATATCTCGAGTTTCCTGATCTACGCCACCCTCTTCGCCAAGCCCTTCAACGAACTGGCAGGGGTATTCACGCAGCTGCAGGGGGCCGCCGCCTCGGCACAGCGGATCTTCGAGACCCTGGAGCGGCCGGAGGAGGAGCCGGACGCACCCGACGCCGTCGCGCCCCCCCAGCCGGTGCAAGGACGGATCGAGTTTACGGGGGTCCGCTTTTCCTACCGCCCCGACCAGCCGTTGATCAAGGATTTCAACCTGCGGGTCCGGCCGGGCAGCCGGATCGCCATCGTCGGCCGGACCGGCGCCGGCAAAACCACGCTGGTCAACCTGCTGATGCGCTTCTATGAGGTGGACGCCGGGACGATTACCCTGGACGGGGTGGATATCCGGCGCTTCAGCCGTGCCGGCCTGCGCCGCAACTTCGGCATGGTGCTCCAGGATACCTGGCTGTTCGAGGGAAGCATTCGCGACAACATCGCTTACGGCAAGCCGGAGGCGAGCGACGCCGAAGTGATCGCCGCCGCCGAGGCCGCCGGGGCGCACGGTTTCATCCGGCGGCTACCCGAGGGTTACCGCACCGCGATCAGCGCCGCCGGGGAGAACCTGTCGCAGGGGCAGAAACAGCTGCTGACCATCGCCCGGGTGATGCTGGCCGACCCGCCGCTGTTGATCTTGGACGAGGCGACCAGCAGCATCGACAGCCGCACCGAGATCCGCATCCAAAAGGCGTTTCTGAAGATGGTCGCGGGCCGGACCAGCTTCGTCATCGCCCACCGGCTCTCCACCATCCGCGAGGCCGACCTGATCCTGGTGCTGGAGAACGGGGACATCGTGGAGAGCGGCACTCACCAGCAGCTCCTGGAGCGCGGCGGAGCCTATGCCGAGCTCTATCGGAGCCAGTTCGAACCGGCGTGAGGAAGACGGGCGGGCTGTTCTGCGGAATCATTAAGCGAAAGGCGGGCCAATTTATCGCCCGCCTTTCGCTCGATGATCCGAATTTTCGCGCTCGACCCGCCCGACTTCCATAAGCATCGGGAAATCGGGGCACTTCCGGTTAGTTAATGCAGAAATTTGATGATAACATCCGGCAAAAATTTCGCGGCAGTGGCGGCGTAATCATTGAGGATATTGCTTTCGTCGCCGATCATTTTTTCAAGCGCTTGGCGTTCGATGCTGACATAGGGTTTGACGATGCCGAACAATGGGTGATGGATCTCCGAATCCAGCTTGCCCGATGCGACATCGGTGATCCGCGTGCCGCTTAAGTGCAGGCTGTATTCCCCGACCACTTGGCCATGCTCGGTCACTTGCAGGCCGAACTTATTTTCCTGATTGTTGAAGAGCGTGCCGACGAATGAAAATAAATGAGGATGTTTTTTGGTCAGCGCATCGAGTAGCCGTTCCCGGAACGGCACCAATTCATTTTTGACAAAACGGTCGACATCGGTGGTGGCTGTAGGGCTCATTTGAAACACTCCTTTTCGATTTGATGGAATCGCGGTGGGACGGATCTATTTTGACCCGCTACAGTAAAAAATAATTATTTTAAACCAAAGTTCATTCAATTGTTTGCGATAAGCGTCGCGCGGCGGGGGTAAGCGGCGGCCGGGTCTGGCAGGTGCGCAGTTCGGCCCGGTTTTTGGCCGGCCCGTGCTTTGGGGCATCAAAGCCGTTAATCTTTTGGATAACCGGGCCGCGAAATGGCAAAAATTTGAACGGGACGGATGGCGGCCCGGTTATCGGATACCGGACCGGCCCCGCCCGGGATGAGCCGGGCCAGATCCCCGGCGCCAGCGCTGATGAATCGGAGGAAGAACATGGCCAATACCGACAACGAACCTTCCATTTTTGAAAAAAGCGTCAACCCCTTCGGGATGATCCGGCGGGTGATCGCCGTCATGAGCGGCAAGGGCGGCGTCGGCAAGTCGTCGGTGACGGCGCTGTTGGCCGTGGCGCTGCACCGCCGGGGCCTGAAGGTCGGGATACTCGACGCCGATGTGACCGGCCCGAGTATTCCCCGGTTATTCGGGCTCAGTGAGCGGGCCGCCCATAACGGCGTGGCCCTGGAGCCGGTCCCGTCGGGCCAGGGGATCAAGGTCATCTCCGCCAACCTGCTGCTGGAACGGGAAGATCAGCCGATCGTCTGGCGTTCGCCGCTGATTACCGGGATGATCAAGCAATTCTTCGCCGAGGTGGATTGGGGCGATCTCGATTATCTGCTGGTCGATCTGTCGCCGGGCACCGGCGACGTGCCGCTGACCGTGATGCAATCCCTGCCCTTGGACGGGCTGGTGGTGGTCACCTCGCCGCAACAGCTGGTGGAGATGATCGTCCGCAAGGCCGTGCATATGGCGGAACAGATGCGAGTTCCCCTCGTCGGGCTGGTCGAGAACTACAGCTACCTGGAGTGCCCCGACTGCAAACAGCGGATCGATCTCTTTGGCAAGAGCCGGGCCGAGCAGGTGGCGGCCAATTTCGGCCTGACCTTGCTGGGCCGGCTGCCGGTTGTGCCCGAGCTGGCCACGCTGGCCGACGCCGGCCGGATCGAGGCGGTGCCCGACGCGGTGCCGGGGTTTTTCGAACCCGTCGCCGACCGCTTTTTGACGGCGCTGCCGGAACCCAGCCTGAAGTAAACGGATCACGGCGGACCGCTTGTAAAACCATGCTCTGCAGCAAGGATTCTTTTCGTAGCCGCGGCGACCCTTTTTGCCGGAGCGATCGCTGACTCATTAACAAAACGGCTGACTTATTCACAAAAGCAAGTGATTTATTAACAGAAGCAACTGCTTTAGTAACTAAAGCAGTTGCTTCTGTTAGTGAATGAGGATCTTTATTCACAAAATCAACTCCTTTATCCACAAAAGGAGTTACTTGAGTTACTGAAGGAAGATCTTTATTCACAGAAGATCGATCTTTACTCACAAAAGTTCGATCTTGAATCGTCGCAGACAGATCTTTATTCACAAAAGATCAATCTTTATCCACAAAAGAAGTTACTTGAGTCACCGAAGGAAGATCTTTATTCACAAAAGGAACGCCGGTTGTGGCTAAGGGATACCGCACTTCCATTACCGGGTGAAATAAATTCCGGAAAGGTTTAAATGCTGGATTGACAGATGGGGCGATTTTGCATATATTTATTTTGAGTACAAAATATTTGAACTCAAAATAATTTAGCAAAAGGAAAAACAATGGGACAGTTCAATCAAGATCAAGATCCAGTCCAGGCTCGACCCCGGACCGGGGATGGAGCCCCGGAAGAAGTCCAAAACCAGGGCATCCAAGTGGCGCGGCTGCTGATGGAAGTCGCCAAGCTCTTCCGGGATAACCTGAATAAGATGTTCGAGGCGAAACAGATCACCCGTCCCCAAGGCATGGTCATTGCCATCCTGAGCCGTTTTGAGAAGATGAAGGTCAGCCAGATCGGCGAGTTGCTCAGTTTATCCAACGGTACCGTATCGGTGATCCTGGACCGGCTGGAGCAACGGGGGCTGATCCAGCGCACCCGGAGCGCGGAGGATAAACGGGTCGTCTACGTGAGCTTGACTCCGAAATTTAAGGAACGTCATCAGGATTTTCACGGCCAGATGAATCAACACATAGCCCGGATGGTCGCTCAAGGCACGCCCGAGGAACTGGAGCGAGTCATGGACGGCTTGAACATTTTGAAACGGCTCTTAAGCGGCGCCAAGACGGATTAACAGCATGGCGAGAGCGGTTTCAAAGCCAAAAGGGAGCGAATTTTTTAGGATGGTGTCTCTGTGATCAAGTTGCTGCGATTTTTAAAGCCCTACGCCACCCCGGTGGCGGTGGTGGTTATCCTGGTTTTCTTGCAATCGATGTCCGAGTTGTACCTGCCGACCCTGATGTCGGATATCGTAAATACCGGCATTACCAACGGCAATATCGAATATATCCTGCATACCGGCGGCTGGATGCTACTGGTCGCCGCGGCCGGGACGGTTTGCGCCATCGGGGCGGTCTTCCTGTCGTCCCAGATCGCCATGGGCTTCGGGCGGATTCTCCGCGGCGAGCTTTTCGCCCACGTATCCAGCTTCTCCTTGCATGAGTTCGACAAGTTCGGCACGCCCTCGCTGATCACCCGCAATACCAACGACATTACCCAGATTCAGTCGGTCACCATGATCATGATGCGGATGATGATCATGGCCCCGATCATGTGTGTCGGCGGCATTATCATGGCGCTGACCAAGGACCGGGAGCTCTCCTGGGTGCTGATCGTGGTGCTGCCGGTGCTCAGCTCGACCATACTACTCATCGCCAGGCGGGGCTTTCCGCTCTTCAAGGCCATCCAGCGCCAGATCGACCGGATCAACCTGGTGTTGCGGGAAGGGCTGATCGGGATCCGGGTGATCCGTGCCTTTAACCGCGCCGACGACGAGCAGCGCCGCTTCTACGAAGCCAATCGCGATCTCACCCAAACCTCGATCCGGGTGAACCAGATCATGGCGCTGCTAATGCCGGCGATGATCCTGTTGATGAACCTGACGACGCTGGCCGTGGTCTGGTTCGGCAGCGTCCGGATCAATACCGGCAAGACCAGCATCGGCGATATGATGGCCTTTCTCCAATACGCCATGCAGATTATGTTCTCGCTGATGATGGCTTCGCTGATGTTCGTCATGCTGCCGCGGGCCCAGGCGTCGGCGAACCGGATCAACGAGGTGCTGGAGACGGTCCCGGAGATCGAGGACGCGCCGGAGCCTCGGAATCCCGGTGCCCAGAAAGGCGTGCTGGAGTTCAAGGCGGTCCGCTTCAGCTACCACGGCGCGGAGGAGCCGGCGCTGCGGGAGATCTCCTTCAAGGCGCTGCCCGGGGAAGTGACGGCGATCATCGGCGGCACCGGTTCGGGCAAGTCGACCCTGGTCAACCTGATTCCGCGCTTTTACGATGTGGACAGCGGCAGCGTGACCGTGGACGGCATGGATGTACGCGAACTTTCGCAGGAAGATCTGCGGGCCAAGATCGGTTTCGTGCCGCAGAAGGCGGTTCTTTTTAGCGGGACCATCGCCGCGAATATCCGCTACGGCAAGGAAGACGCCAGCGACGCCGAGGTGGAACGGGCCGCGGCCATCGCCCAGGCCACCGAGTTCATCGCGGCGATGCAAGACGGCTTCGCTTCGCCCATCGCCCAGGGCGGCACCAATGTTTCGGGCGGCCAGAAACAACGGCTGTCGATCGCCAGGGCCCTGGTCGGCAGGCCGGAGATCTACATCTTCGACGACAGCTTTTCGGCGCTGGACTTTAAGACCGACGCCCGGCTGCGCGCAGCGCTGAAAAGAGAGACGGCCGAGGCGACGGTGGTCATCGTGGGGCAGCGGGTCGCCACCATTATGGACGCCGACCAAATTATCGTCCTGGAGGACGGCAGGATCGCCGGGATCGGCAAACATCACCAGTTATATCAGTCCTGTGAGGTTTACCGGGAGATCGTCGCCTCGCAGCTCTCCGAGGAGGAATTGGCATGAGAGAGCTGCGAAGCACCCAACGGCCGGCCGGAGGGCAGCCCCGGCCGTTCGGACCCGGCCAGCGGCCCGGCGGCTTCGGCGGCGGGCCCATCGGCATGCCGGTGGCCAAGGCCAAAGACTTCCGGGGAACCTTTAAACGGTTCATCGTTTACCTGAGACCCTACCGGACCCAGCTGGGCACCGTCCTGCTGTTTGCCGTCCTCAGCACGGCCTTCAGCATTATGAGCCCGAAGATCATGGGCAAGGCGACCACCAAGATCTTCGAGGGGTTGATCGCCAAGCTGACGGCCTACCGGATGCAGCAGCGGGTCCCGGCGCTCGACTTTCATTATATCGGCCGGATTATCCTAATTTTGATCGGGCTGTATCTGGTCAGCGCGCTTTTCAGCTATATCCAGCAATACGTCATGGCCGGCGTGGCCCAGAAGACCGTCTTCGACCTACGCCAGGCGGTCAGCCGAAAACTGGCGCGGCTGCCCCTGCGATTCTATGACGGGCGGCCTCATGGCGACATCATGAGCCGGGTGACCAACGATATCGACAATATCAGCACCAACCTGCAGCAGAGCATGACCCAGTTGATCTCGTCGCTCTGTACCATCATCGGGGTGGTGATCATGATGCTGACCATCAGCCCGCTGCTAACACTGATCACAATCGTGACGCTGCCGGTCTCGTTCGCGGTGACCACCGCCATCGCCAAGCGGTCGCAGCAGAATTTCAGCGCGCAGCAAAGCGAGCTGGGCGCGCTCAACGGCCATGTGGAGGAGATGTTCACCGGCCATCCGATCATCAAGGCCTTCCGGCGCGAACAAAGCTCCATCCAGGAATTCAACGCGATCAACGATCGGCTCTACCAGGTGGGCTGGCGGGCCCAGTTCGTTTCGGGAATTATCTTTCCGATGATGGGCTTCATCAATAACCTCGGCTATGTGCTGGTATGCATCGTCGGCGGCATCTATACCATCAAGAACCAGATCAAGCTCGGCGATGTCCAGGCGTTCATCCAATACTCGCGGCAGTTCAGCATGCCCATCGTCCAGACCGCCAATATCGTCAATATCCTCCAGTCGACACTGGCCTCGGCCGAGCGGGTCTTTGAGATCCTAGACGAACCCGAGGAGATCCCCGACAACCCGGACGCCGCAATCATCGAGCGTCCCCAGGGCGCGGTCCGTTTTGAGCGGGTCCGGTTCGGCTATAAAGAAGGGGTTACCCTGATGGAAGACCTGAATATCGATGTCCAGCCGGGGCAGACCATCGCCATCGTCGGGCCGACCGGAGCCGGCAAAACCACGCTGGTCAATCTGTTGATGCGTTTCTATGAGATTAACGGCGGCCGGATCACCGTCGACGGCACGGACATCCGCGACTTGCGGCGGGGCGACTTGCGCCGAATCTTCGGCATGGTGCTCCAGGACACCTGGCTTTTTAACGGCACGATCCGCGACAATATCGCTTATGGCAGGGAAGGGGCGGACGACGCGGCGGTCATCCGGGCGGCCAAGGCAGCCCACGCCGATCATTTCATCCGGGCGTTGCCTCAGGGCTACCAGACGGTGCTCAATGAAGAGGCCTCCAACATCTCCCAAGGGGAAAAGCAGCTCTTGACCATCGCCCGGGCCATCCTGGCCGACCCGGCGATCCTGATCTTGGATGAGGCGACCAGCAGCGTCGACACCCGGACCGAGGTCAATATCCAGAAAGCCATGAAGGAGCTGATGAAAGGCAGGACCAGTTTCGTCATCGCCCACCGGCTGTCGACGATCCGCGACGCCGAACTGATCCTGGTCATGAACAACGGCGGCATCATCGAGATGGGCGACCACCGAGAGCTGTTGGCCAAGGGCGGTTTTTACGCCGACCTTTATAACAGTCAGTTTACCGGCGCGTATGTGGATGAAGCGTAGAAGCAGGAAGGTTTATGTCCGGCGATCTAACTTTATCTTGGAAAAAAGGGAGCAATGCTCATGAAGAACGAAACCGAAGCACAGCGAAAGCCGATCCTCATCGGCGGGATAATCCTGGCGGTTCTTGTCGCCGCGGGCCTGGGATTTTTATACTATTGGATCAGTGAGTTAAGCTATGTCAGCACCGATGACGCCGCGGTCACCGGTTACCAGGTGGCGGTCAGCGCCAAGATGCTGGGACGGATCCGCGACTTGCTGGCGGACGAAGGAGCCAAGGTAGCGGCAGGTCAATTGCTAGTGCGGCTGGACGATACCGACTTGCGCGCCCAGGAAGCCCAGGCCGTCACGGCGCTGAATTCGGCTCGGGAAAACCTGGTCCTGGCCAAGGTGAATCTCGACAAAACCCGGCAAGATTTCGGCCGGTCCAAAGCGCTGCTGGATACCGGGGTGATTCCCAGGGAGCAGTACGATCATGCCGTCAAAGCGGTGGACGCGGCCCAGGCCCAGTATGCCATCGCCCGGACCCAGATCGACAGTTCGCAGGCGCAGTTGGGCGTGGTCCGGACCCAGCTGGCCAATACCCAAATTGTAGCGCCGCTGGCCGGAACCATCGCCAAACGGTCGGCGCTGCCGGGCGAGATCGTCCAGGCCGGGCAGGCGATCTTTACCATCAACGATCTGCGCCATGTCTGGATTTCCGCTAACTTCGAGGAGACTAAGATCCGACTGATCCATTTGCAGCAGGCGGCGGCGATCACCGTCGACGCCTATCCCGGCCAACCGCTGGCGGGCCGGGTGGTTCAGATCGGCGCCAACATCATTCCGCCGCCGTTCCAGATCGGAGACACCACCAAGACCACCCAAAAGATTCCGGTGAAGATCGCGCTGGGCTCGGTCCCGGACGCTACGCCCCTGGTGCCTGGGATGTCGGTCGAAATCAAGATTAAGGTAAAATAGCCGGTTCCGGCCAAATTTTTGCCCCGCTGTTGGCGTTCAGACTCCGGATTTGGCGGAACGTTTCAATGCGCCGCGAATCTTGAAATAGCCACGGACCAGACCGATGGCCGGTTTGAAATAAAAATGCTCCATATCCTTGGCAACCTCCTGCAGGTGGCGGCGGATGGGCAGCCCTTGCGGGCAATGTTTTTCACATTGGCCGCAGTTGCGGCAGAGCGAGGCATAGGAAGGCTGCCCGCCGTCCACTCCGGCGGTGAACCCCAGGTAGTTGAATTGCAGCATCTTATCGTTGAACAGGTGCTTGTCATTATAGGAACTGAAACAGAGCGGGATATTCACTCCGGCCGGGCAGGGCAGGCAATAGCCGCAGCCGGTGCAGCCGACCTTCATTAGCCTGGCGAAGCTCGCCTTTACTTCGTCGATCAGCTTTAATTCGGCGCCGGATAATGAATGCGGCTTGGCCTCCCCGGCGATCCGGATGTTCTCGGCGATATGGGATTCCTCATTCATTCCGGACAGGAGCGCGGTCACCTCGGGATGATTCCATACCCAACGCAACGCCCATTCGGCCGGCGTCCGTTTCACCTCGGCCCGATCCCAGGTCTCCTG
Organism: Bacillota bacterium; assembly: GCA_023400055.1. Lineage (GTDB taxonomy): Bacteria > Bacillota > UBA4882 > UBA8346 > UBA8346 > Hydrogenispora. Next base: position 338,687 of record JAEXFN010000018.1, on the reverse strand, counting down.
TACCGCCTGGGGCATTTTTTTAACCAGGAAGCCGCCCCGCAACGGTTCCATGATGATCACCCCGAGTCCTTTGGCGGCGGCATATTCCAGCCCTTCCTTGCCAGCCTGGTTATGCTCATCCAGGTAGTTATACTGGATCTGGCAGAACTCCCACGGATAATCGTCGATGATCTGCGGGAACTGATCCTTGCCGCCATGGTAGGAGAAGCCGATGTGGCGGATCTTCCCGGCCTGTTTGGCCCGTTCGAGAAAGCCCTCGACGCCGAGCTGCTTTAAACGCTGCCATCCGGCCGTTCCGGTCAGCATGTGCATCAGATAGTAATCGATATGATCGGTCTGAAGCCGCTTCAGCTGGGTATCGAGGAGCGTCTCCATATCCTTGAGGGAATGCACCAGGGGCAGCGGCAGCTTGGTGGCGACCAGCACTTTGTCGCGGCAGCCCTTGGCCAGGATCTTGCCAAGAACCACCTCGCTTTTGCCGCCGTGATAGAAATAGGCGGTATCGAAATAGTTGACGCCCTGGTCGATGGCGGAGAGGATCTGCCGTTCGGTCCGCTCCTCGTCGATCCGGCGGTCTTTTTGGGGAAAACGCATACAGCCGTAGCCTAAGATGGAGATGCGGTCTCCGGTTTGGCCCATTTCGCGGTATAACATCATTTTCAACTCCTTTGTAATTTATCGTTTGTTTTTTTTATAAGCAATTGATCGCTTAAATTAACAAATAAATAACCCAATCCAGGGCGTTCCAGGAATGAACATTCATTCCGCGATAATTAAAAAAAGAGATACTAGCGTTTGATCATGTCCCAGATGGCATCCAGTCCGACCTCAAAAGCGGCGTCATCCAGTCTTACCGCTCCGGACAGGTGCAATTTGGCCAGGACGGTTACGGCGCTATAGATCAGCGCGCCGATCATTTCGAAAGGCAGATCTTTCAGCAACCGCTCCGCCTTGGCCCGTTGAAACAACTCCTCGATGGGCTGGAAGAGTTGCAAGAGTTCCGCCCGGGTGGCGGCGGTGATTAGCGGCGAATTCTCATATTGTTCGGTAAAACCGAGTTCCGCCGGATGGGCGACGCAGTAATGGACGAAAGCGCCCAGCAATTTTTTAAAGCTTTCCTGAACCGGCAGGCTTTCCGAAAAGTTACACAGGATATGCCGGGTGATCCGGGACTTGATATCAATATATAAGGCGTTGATCAGTTCATCCTTGCTCGCGAAATACCGGTAGATCGTACCCACGCCGATCCCGGCCCGCTCGGCGATCTGCGACATCGGCGCGCCTTGAAAGCCTTGTTCGGCGATGAGCTCTAGCGCCGCTTGGAGCGCGGCGGTTTTTTTATCCGCTAAATCTTCGGCCATGAATTCTCCCTCGAGCGAAGTGAATGAACGTTCATTCCGCTTCTTGTAGGTTATACGAAAAAGGATAGATTGTCAAGTCCTTAGTATGCCCTGGCCTTTGGGCGGCCAACGGGAACCGACCTTAACGGCGTCAACCTTTCTTGTCGAGCCGGACCAGTTGCGAAACGGGTACAATCTCAATGCCTTCCCGCTTCATAACGGGAAGCATGCTGAGAATGGCTTTGGCGGTGCCGGGCCGGATATGGCCGATCCCAATGGCTTCCCCGTATTTGCGGGCGATGGTGATGAGCCGGCGCAAAGCGGTCAATTTATAATTCATGGAGTTCTGATCATCGATAAATACATCCCGGGAAGCGTGAGGTATCATATAACGCTGCGCATAGCTGCCGATGATCGAATGAGGTCCGGTCAGGCTGTCGATAAAAAACAGATGGTGTTTATGGACTTGTGCCATCAGGGCCGCGGCGATGGCGCTATCTTCCGGCCCGAGATTGCCCATGTGATTATTGACGCCTTGCGCCTCGGGAACCTGGGCCAGATCGGTCTCGAATTGCCGGACCGCTGTGGCGGGAGAAGAACCTTTGACGATAAAGCCGATGCCCGGGTTTTTCCTGCCTTGAAACGGATCGACCGGCAAATGCAACATGACTTGAAATCCGTGCGCCTTGCCCGATATGGCGCAGGCACGGGTAAAAGGCCGGAAGGGGATGACCGACCAGTCCAACGGCGCCGCGATCTTATAAAACTCGGCGTTCCAGTGCTGTTCCGGGCTGACCAGGCCGACATCGTCGATAATGATCGCTATCTTGGGATGGAGATGGACTGTTGGCAACGGGCGTTTGGCGGTAACGGCTTGCGCCAGCCCCGCAAGATTGCCGGTCAGGCCGACGCCGAGTATCAGAACCAAACCGATAAGCCAGCGATTGTAGCCAGAATAACTGGTAATAGTGATACGTTGCATTGAGCACCCACAATATGGATATCGATTTGCGGCGTAAATTCGGCTTGAAGCCACGGTCGCCCTTTAATCAAGGGTAATATTCATATTATAATTCGGGTGAAAGCGGATTACAAGCAACACAGTGGGATGAGACGAAAAATATACGATTTTCGGAGAAAAATGGAAGGTTTCGTAATTTTGAGAGGGTGGAGGGAGTTGAATAGCGGCTGTCGCTATTTTCGATCGGAGTCCTGGCCCATTTGGAAATCGATCGTCAGGGTCGGTGCGGCATAAACGGCGTTTCCGGGAAACTGCATCCAATCCACAAAATATTTGCCATACCATTTTTGAGAGGCGCTCCGGCCGTTGAAAAAGCTCTTGGGAGAACCATTGCCGACAAAAGTGCCCAAGCCCTCTTCATTATAGAGATACATATGTACTCCCGAACAGTGCTGAAGTGAGGTGGACCAGCGGACGGTTACCCGGGTTACCTTTGCTCCGGCGGGGATCAGTTTGGAAGCATCCCAGACCCCTACCCCCGACCAGTCCCGCGGATGATAGGCCGCCAGATTGCCGGGTTGGGCGTTGCCCAAATTGGCGGAATTGATGCCAGCGGCTGTGACCGCAACTCCGGCCCACAGCCAAAACAGCAGCCATAACAGATACGTTTTTTTGGTGCGGGCTAGCATTCTCACGGCCTTTCCCCGACCGGACCCGGACGTGGGCAATTTTCTTAATTATAATAAGAAGTAAACCAGTAAAAAGATGCCTAGGAAGATCCGGTAATACCCGAAGAGTTTAAAATCACGTTTGGAGACATATTTCAGGAAACCCGCGATCACCAGCCAGGCCACGACGAACGACACCAGGAAGCCAATGACCAGCGCCTGGATCTGGGCAGCGCTCAGGACAAAATCGGTTTTAAGCAAGGAATAAGCGGAAGCCGCCAACAAGGTGGGAACGGCCAGGTAAAACGAGTACTCGGCGGCGACCACCCGGGACGCGCCCAGTAACATCGCACCGATGATGGTCGCGGCTGACCGGGAGGTACCCGGGATCATGGCCAGGCACTGGATCAGCCCGATGGCCAGCGCGTTAGAATAGGTCAACTGGGCGATGCTGTCAAAACGGCTGCGTCTACGGCGGCCTTCGATGATGACCAGCACTAAACCGCCCACTAACAGGGCCAGCGCAACCACGGTCGGATTGAAGAGATGTTCTTGGATTTTTTTGCCGAATGCCGCGCCAAAGAGCAACGCCGGCACTACGCCCACTAAGGTCTTTTTCCAGATATCCCAGGTTATCGCGCGTTCCGTCGCTGACTTGCGGGGACTGAAAGGATTGAGCCGTCTCCAGAAGAAGACGACCACCGCCAGGATGGCGCCCATTTGAATCACAATATCGAATAGTTTGGCGAATGCTCCGGTAAATTGGATGAACTCATTGACAACGATCAGATGGCCGGTGGAAGAGACCGGCAAAAATTCGGTCAGACCTTCCACGATTCCCAAAACAATGGCTTTGATGAGATCGCTCAAACAGTGAACCGCCCTTCTTGGTCGATGGGCCGATGACCCACGTATTATAAATTACCTATATAGTATCATTGGATGCGGTCAAGGTAAAGTTAGAATTGGAAAAGACTTAGAGGTTTCACGGTGGCTTCGGATCGGGAGCGTTTTGCCCCGCTAAGTCCCATTACAGTAAGTATGCAATTAATTAACGCGTTATGCTAATTAGACTTCATCTTTAATCATCAAGATCTTTATCCACAAAAGATCGATCTGGAATCATCGCAGATCGATCTTTATTCACAAAAGATCGATCTTTTGTGGATAAGTGAGTCACGCCAATCATCCGGGCTGAAACCGGAACGCCTCCGCCCGCCGTCTCTACGGTTTCAATTCCATGGCCGTAAAGCTCGGATTGCTTCTCAAATCCCTCCGTTTCGGACCGAGTTTATCCCAACCCTTTTTATTTCCCGTGTCCAAACCAAAATCTTAGCGCATCGTTTTGGCTATTTGATGAATAAGTTCATCGGTCATCCTAGGCAGTTTCAAAGTTCATTTAGCACAACGCGTTAATTAAAGTAACAGAATTGAAAAATTTGCGGATATGGACTTGACAATTGGATGGGCATCGGCTAAATTATAGATGAAAGTTAGTTAGAACTAACAAACAAAGGGAAGGGGACTCGAACATTTGGAAATAACCCCAATCTCCCCGTCCTTGGAAGATTATTTAGAAGAAATTTTGGATCTCAAGGCCGAGAACGAATCGGTCCGGGTGACTGATTTGGCCGAAAAGCTTCAAGTGGCCAAATCCAGCGTCAATCAGGCGGTGGCTAAGTTGGTCGACCTGAAGTTGTTGGTTCATGAACGGTATGGTCCGCTGGAACTGACCGAGTTGGGCGAAGCCAGAGCCCGGAAGGTGCGGGAGCGGCATGAGATTTTGAAGCAGTTTTTCAGCGATATCCTGCGCGTCGATCCGGGGACCGCCGAAAAGGACGCTTGTAGCATCGAACATTATATCAGTCCTATCACCATGGAGAAACTCGTGGATTATCTGGCCGGATTGATTCGCTCCGGCGGTTCCGAGAAAAAAGAATGATGCGAGTGGTTCGTGGGAGAAACAGCGTAGTTGATTTTTTGGACAAATGTTAGTCGTGTCTAACAAATTCCGCAGGGCGGATCGCACCAGTGGACTGAAGGGCAACCGTAGCGGATTAGTTAGCGAATATAAATTTTAACGGCTATTTATTTTTAACAATATGTTAGGTTAAACTAACATAAAGAAAGGTGATGCGGTCATGGCTTTATTCTTTGGTGCCGGCAAGAACCGGGGCATGCTCGGGAAAGAAGCCGACGGGGTGACAAACGGAGCAGGTCCGACTCCGCTTTGCAGCTTACGATCGGGAGAGTGTGGCACGGTACGGCGTTTGGATGGCGGGGAAGACTTCCGTTGCAAGATGCTGGCGTTGGGGATTATTCCCGGGAAGACGGTCACCGTGGCTCGTGGCGAGAAACACCAACCGTACGTGCTACGGGTCGATGAGAGCCGGGTCATGGTGGATTGGGGAACTTTGGGCCAGATTTACGTCGATTCCGGGGCCGGGGAACGCGGAAGGGGGATTCGCTGATGGCTGCGACCGAACGGTTGAAAGATTTGAAGCCGGGCGATACCGGTGAGATCGTGGGCTACGAGGGCAACGAGCCGGGCTACCGGAGCAAACTGCTGGCCATGGGCCTGACCAAGGGGATCGAAGTCAAGCTGCTGAAGGTGGCGCCGCTTGGCGATCCGGTGGAAGTCATGGTCCGGGGCTATAATTTATCGCTTCGCAAGGCGGAAGCGGATATTTTGCAGATTAGGAGGAAGAGCTGATGGCCAAAGCGCAGACCATCGCCGTGGCTGGCAATCCCAACTGCGGCAAAACCACGCTGTTCAACGGGCTGACCGGGAGCAATCAGCGGATCGGGAACTGGCCGGGGGTCACGGTGGAGAAGAAAGAGGGCCGTTTGAGCCTGCCGGGAGTGAAGGAGTCGATCACCCTGGTCGATCTGCCCGGCATTTATTCGCTGGCGGTACAATCCGAAGACGAGCGAGTGGCCCGGGACTATATCCTGAGCGGCGAACCGGGCCTGGTCGTCAACATTCTCGACGCCACCAACCTGGAACGCAATCTCTATCTCACCACGCAGTTGATGGAGATGGGCGTGCCGGTGCTGGCGGTGATCAATATGATGGATCTGGCGGCTGAGCAAGGAACCGAGATCGATCTGGCTGGCCTGGAAGCTAGAATCGGTTGCCCGGTGGTGGGCATCAGCGCTACCCGCAAAAAAGACATGCACCGGGTGAAGGAAGCCATTGCCAAAGCGTGGCGTGAAAAGAACGTACCGCGCCGCTTGACCGAATTCCCGGGCGAGGCCGAGGCACTGTTAAAGGTCTGGCAGCCGCGACTCCGGGCTGTTGCCAAGAGCCTGGGCGCCACCGAGCGCTGGGTCGGCTTGAAACTCCTTGAGCAGGACGGTTGGGTGAGGAGCCATGTCGTCGCCGCCGGCAGTCTGACGGAGGCGGAGATCCAGGCGGAGCTGGCCAAGGTCGAAGCGAAATTGGGAGAGAGCAGCGATATCGTGCTGGCCGATGCCCGTTATCGCTTCATCCATCAGTCGACGGAAGGCCTGATCCGACGCGGCGCGCCCAAGGAATCGGCGAGCGACCGGATCGACCGGGTGGTGATGCACCGCTGGCTAGGGATCCCCATCTTCTTAGTAGTCATGTACCTGGTCTTCTGGGCCACGGTCAATGTGGGCGGCGCGTTCATCGATTTCTTCGACGGTTTGTTCGGAACGGTCTTCGTGGATGGCTTCGGAAAGGTACTGGAGGCCGTCGGTACCCCGCAATGGCTGATCTCGATCTTGGCGGGCGGCGTCGGCGCGGGGGTCCAGACCGTGGCCACCTTTATCCCGCCGATCTTCGCGCTGTTTCTGGCGTTGTCCCTGTTGGAAGATTCGGGGTATATGGCCCGGGCCGCTTTCGTAATGGACCGTGCCATGCGTTGGCTGGGCCTGCCGGGAAAATCCTTCGTCACGATGTTGGTGGGTTTCGGTTGCAGCGTGCCGGCGGTATTGGCCACCCGGACCCTGGAAAATAAACGTGATCGTTATTTGACCATTTTCATGACCCCCTTGATGTCCTGCGGCGCACGCCTGCCGGTCTACGCTCTGTTCGGAGCGGCTTTCTTCGGTGCCAGCGCCGGCAACATGGTTTTCTCGCTGTATCTGATCGGCATTCTGCTAGCGGTGCTGAGCGGACTGATGCTGAAACGGACGCTCTTTAAAGGCGAGGCCGCCCGCTTCGTGATGGAACTGCCGCCCTATCACGCGCCGCAATGGAAAAATATTATGAAATACAGCGGCAGCCGGCTGTGGGTATTCATGAGCCGGGCCCGGGTAATCATCCCCATTGTCACGCTGTTGGCCTTCTTGAATTCGTTCGGGGTCGACGGCACTTTTGGCAACGAAAATACTCAAAAATCGGTATTATCGCAAATCGGCAAGGGGATCACCCCGATTTTTGAGCCGATGGGCGTGGAGAAGAATAACTGGCCGGCCACGGTGGGCATCTTCACGGGTGTTCTCGCCAAGGAAGCGGTCGTCGGCACCTTGAATGCTCTGTACAGCCAGAATGACGTCGCCGGCGCGGCCGCCAGTGCCGATAGTGGCGGGGTGAAGGAAGAAAAGTTCGATTTCTGGGGCGGCATCAAGGATGCTTTCAAAACCATTCCCGATAATCTTAGCGGGGTATGGGCCAGTCTGCGAGATCCGCTCGGGCTCGGGATCGTAAGCTCGGACCAGAAAGCGGTCGCCGAGGAAGTCGGCGCCGATCAACAAGTCTATAAGACCATGCAGAATTACTTTACGCATGGTGCGTTGCAGGCTTACGCTTACCTGTTGTTCATCCTGATTTACTTCCCGTGCGTAGCTGCACTGGGCGCCATCATCCGCGAATTGGGAAGCGGGTACGGGATGCTGGCTATGACCTACCTGACGGTGCTAGCTTGGATCATTGCGACGTTGTTTTACCAGATCACCATCGGCAGGCAACTGGTCTGGATCATCGTCCCTTTGGCAATGCTGGCGGCGATCGTCATCTGCTTCAACTGGCTGGGCAAGCGGAACGCCGACACACTGAATGGCAGCTTGGGCAAGCCGAAGCAGCTGCCCGTCTGAAAGAAAAAGCGGTTCCGCCGGACGCCCGTCCTCATCCCGCCGGGGAGAGGGCAGGGTTGCTGAGGAGCGGAGTGGGAACGGCGAATCGGATTGAAAATTGGCGGTACCGGATAGCGCCGGTGCCGCCGGCCGGCTCGGCCCGACCGGGCTCGGCCGCACTGATCGGCAAGCGTGCAGTTCATTTTTTTTCGAAGAAATGTTAGTTAAGACTAACAGTTTTTTGAGCCGGAAAACGGGGATTCGGGAAACGCCAGACGACACGGAGGCCGGGATATGCCGAGGGATTTGGAGATCCGTTACTTACAGAACTGGAAGCATCTGCAGAACGAGGATTATCTCTTTCACAGCATTGCGTATCATGCGGCGCCGGTTTTGCGGGGCTACCGGCCGGCCGCCATTCTGACCTTCGCCAATGACCGGCGGCGGCGCCTGCACGATGCCTGGCGGGAACGGCGAACGCAATTTCCGGCGACGCCGGACTTCCAATTCGCCGAGCTGCACCAGGACCCAGACCAGGGCGCGGAATGGACGGCGGTGCTTTTTTACCACCCCGGGCTGCTGCAGGAGGTGCTGCGCGATAAACAGGCGGCGGTATTCCTAAGGTCGTTGGGTTACCGCGAGGAGTTGACCGTGGCGACCGCGCTCGCCGATCTGGCGGCGCGCTACGCGGCCGGTTGTCCGCACGAGATCGGGCTCTTTCTCGGCATTCCTCTGCCGGATGTGCTGGGTTTCATCCGCTACGGCGGAAAAGGCGCCCTGGCGGACGGCTACTGGAAGGTGTATCACGATCCCGGTCGCAAACAAGCATTATTTGCCCTATTTTACGAAGCCAAACTCGAATTCATCCGTTTGATGCTGGCCGGCATCCCGCCCGGGGATTACCTGAGCGGCAAGCCGTTGCGGCTGGCCGGCGGCACGGCCGGATGATTGCCAAATTGAATACAGACAGGGGAGAAGGACATATGTCGATCGTTATTTTCGGAGGAGACCGCCTGGGAAAAATTCCTTCGCTGCTGAAGGCGGAAGGGTTCCATCTGGTGCATCACGTCACCGGACGGAAGAAAAGCGACATCAGAGTGGAAATTCCGCGCGAAGCCGAGGGAGTCCTGGTCCTGGTCGATTACCTCAATCACACCTTGGCGCTGGAAGTGAAGGCCGCCGCCAAACGGCGGGGCGTCCAAGCGGTATTCGCCCGGCGATCCTGGTCCGAGATCAGCAAGGCGATCGGCAGCTTGAAAGCCGGTCCGCAGGAGTCGCTGCGATGAACGCCTGGTGGGTGACGGCCGAGATTTACCACGAGATCATCGATTGCCTGGTGGCCGCCTTGGAGGCCAAGGATCCCTATACTAAGGGCCATTCCACCCGGGTCGCGGATCTGGCTTACCAATTGGGCCAACGGGCCGGCCTGCGCGAGGAAGCCCTGGAGGATCTGCATCTGGCAGCCCATCTGCACGATATCGGCAAGATTGGCATTCCCGACGGCATCCTCAATAAAAACGGCCCGCTCGCCCCAGAGGAACTGGCGGTGATCCGGCAGCATCCGCTCATCGGCTACCAGATCCTGAGCCGGTCCAGCCAACTGAAGCAGTTGGCCGAGATCATCCTGTATCATCATGAACGCTGGGATGGGCGGGGCTACCCGGCGGGGCTGCGCGGCGAGGCCATCCCCTTCAGCTCGCGGATCATCACCGTCTGTGACGCGATCGACGCCATGAGCGCGGCGCGGCCGTACCGGGAAGCGCTTACTGCCGCGGAGTGCTGGCGGGAACTCCGGGTCAACCGGGGCCGGCAGTTCGACCCGGCGCTGATCGAACTCCTGCCGGGGTTGCCCTTGTTTCAGCGGGCCAGCGATGCGGCCGGTCCGGCGCGCTCGCCGGAGGGAGCCGTCGCCGTGGCGGGCCGGATTCAGGCGGTGACCCCGTTGCCGTCCGAACGGATGCGGGCCCACGCCGGATGAACCGGCCCCAATCCGGACGGGCGGGAGCGAATGGTTCAGTTAGAGATTGGATGGGGTCCATCATAAAAAAACGCGGGGACGCGTCGAAAGGAGTTTGACATCATGGATAAATTGATCTTGATTGGCACAGTCATTTTGTTGGTGGGCGTAGTGGTCTGGTTCGCCTGGCGATCGATCAAGAAAGGCGGCTGCGGTTGCGAGTGTGACGACAGCTGTCCCGAGTGCGGACATCAGCGCGCCCCGAAATAAGCGGCGCCGGCCGGGGAATCCCGGTTCGACGGTTAGGAAACGGGGAAACGGCTGAATATCCTATCAAACTGGAGGAAGCTCATTCATGAAACAATTAGCGATCATTTACTGGAGCGGCACCGGGAATACCGAGGCCATGGCCGAGGCCGTGGCCGAAGGCGCCCGGGCGGCGGGAGCGACGGTGCAAGTGGCGACGGTGGCCGCGACCTCCAAGGAGCAGGCGCTGGGGGCGGACGGAATCGCCCTGGGCTGCCCGGCGATGGGCGTGGAAGTGCTGGAGGAGGCGGAGATGGAGCCGTTCGTGCAGGCGCTGGAGAGCGGCTTGCAAGGAAAGCCGTTGGCGCTCTTCGGTTCTTACGACTGGGGCGACGGCCAGTGGATGCGCGACTGGCAGGAGCGGATGGCGGGGGCCGGTGCCCGCTTGGTCGGCGACGGACTGACGGTCAACAACGCGCCGGATGAGGACGGCCTGACCCAGTGCCGGGAGTTGGGCGCGAAATTGGCCGCGGCTGCGGAGTAGCCCGGCACCGGCCTCGCACATCCCAAGCGGGATTCCACGGAATCGGCTTGGGATGATTTTTATGGCGGAGATTGATCGGAAACGAAGGTGACGGGATTGGCGGTGGAATCGGAAAAAAGCTATGCGATGCGCAATCCGGCCGAACGGAACTGCGCCATCTGCGCGGCGTTGAACCGGATCTATCAGTCGGACGGCTCGGCGCCGGAGTATCGGTACACGCTGCCGGCGGAGCGCGGCCGGGGCTATTACCGGCGGCTGCTCAGCGGCGGCGCGCTGGACATCGGCATCTGCGACTTCCTACTGGAGCGGGAGCTGGTCATGGCCGAGCAATGGAACGACGCCGCCTATCACCTCAGCTTCTGCCTGGAGGAGGCGATCGATTTCGCCATCAACGATTGCCCGGGCGGCACCGGATTGCGGGCTGGCGAGAGCTGCATTTATACCGCGGGCTACGGTTACGGAGTCTGCCGCTTCCTGCCGGGCCGGCATTATTACACCATTAACATCGGCCTCTTTCCCGGCCGGTTCGGGCCGGTCCTCGACCGCTTCGAATCCGCCCGGGCAACCTCGAATCTGAACAACCTGGCGGCCACTTTCCGCAAGTTCCCGGTCAGCCCCGCCGTCCAGGCGATCCTGCGCCAACTGGTCACTTGCCCCTATGACGATTCGTTGCAAGACCTCTATCTGGAAGGCAAGATCCTGGAACTGTCCGCCGCGTATCTGCACCAGATGGTCGCGGAGCGGGATCCCGGCTCGGCCCGGATCAAGCTTTCCCGCGAGGACCGGCGCGGCCTGGAGGAAGCGCGGCGGATCCTCGACCGGAGTTACGCCGAGCCGCCGACCATCGCCGGCCTGGCCAAAATGGTCTATCTCAATGAATTCAAGCTGAAGAGCGGCTTCAAGGAAGTCTATGGCCGGCCGGTCTACGCCTATGTGCGCGATCGGCGGCTGGAAATGGCCCGGATGCTGCTGGAAGAGCGGCGGCTGCGCATCAAGGAGGTGGCCGGCCTGGTGGGCTACACCAACCTCAGCCATTTCAGCGAGGCCTTCCGCCAGAAATTCGGGGTCAATCCCGGCGCCTTCCGGCGCGGTTAACATCCGATCGCGCCGCTGGAACCGACCGGTAAAGATTCAGAAGTCTGCGCTCCTCCCGTTCAGTAACTGAATGAAGTTCTTCAGTAACTAAATCATCTTTGACAGTCACCGCTATAGTTCGTTCAGTAACTGAATAAGGTCCTTCAGTAACTAAATGAAGTTTTTCAGTAACTGAATCATCTTTGGCAGTAACTGCCACAGTTCGTTTAGTAACCGAATGAAGTTCTTTAATAACTAAATCACCTGCGGCAGTCACTGCCATAGTTCGTTCAGTAACCGAATGAAGCCTTTCAGTGACTAAATTAGCCACGGCGCCCGACGCCATGGTTGGTTTAGTGGCTGAACATGGGATTTTCGGTGACGGTAATGAACGGATGGCTTTTTTGTTGCCGTTTTGGGAGAATGGATAATTTTGTGCGGCCTTATCGGGAAGATATGATCGATTCAAACCGGAGTTAGGCGGAGATTTGATATCCGCTAAAAGAGGAGCGATTGCGCCGGGTTTCGGCCCTTTTCAATCATTGGGCGGAGAAACTCCTTTTCGGGGCATGGAAAACTCCCGCTGGGGGTAGAGAAAGGGCCGCAAAGCCTTTACAATGAATGATAATAAACCAAGGGGGTGAGACCATGGAACCCAATCTGAGCGGCGTGCCGGAGACGCTGTTGATTCCGTTGTGGGCCAAAGCGGTCGAGACCCGCCGCGCCCGGCCCATCCTGCGCGACGAGCGCGCCGTGGCCATAATCGAGCGGATCGACTATGACTTCTCGCGCTTCGCCAAGGGCTGGCGCTCGCAGATCGGCGTGGTGGTCCGGACCGAGATCCTGGACCGGGCGGCCCGGCAATTCATGGCCGAATATCCGGACGGGGTGGTGATCAACATCGGCTGCGGCCTCGACACCCGCTTTCCCCGGGTGGACAACGGCCGGATCGTCTGGTACGAACTGGATCTGCCGGAAGTGATCGCGATCCGGCGCCGTTTCTTCACGGAGAGCGAGCGCTACCGGATGATCGCCGGATCGGTCCTGGAGGAAGAGTGGCTGGCGGAGATCGCCGCCGCCGGAAGGCCGGTCCTGATCATCGCCGAGGGGATCCTGATGTATTTCCGGGAAGAGGAGGTCCGACTGCTCCTGGGCAGGCTGGCGGAACGCTTCCCCGGGGCCACCATGCTGCTGGAGATGATCACGCCGACCATCGTCAAGCTGAGCGACCGGCACGATACGGTCAGCCAGATGGGACTCAGGTTCCAATGGGGGATACCGGACGGCCGGGCCTTGGAGCAAATGGACCGGCGCATCCGCTGGGTAGCGGAGTGGAATTACTTCGACTACCACCGGCGGCGCTGGCGGTACTGGGGCTGGCTGGCCCGGATCCCGGCCTTCAAGAACCGTTTCAATTGCCGGATCGTCCAGATACGGTTCGTTTGAATTCCGCGGGCCCGCGCCCGTTTATTTTTCGAACGATATGTTAGGTAAGACTAACAAAGGACCGGGCGGCCGGTCGTCGTGTCGCCGCCCGGATCGAATGGAGGAATAATCATGACCCAAACGATACCCGCCCGCAAAACGGGACTGGCCCGGCTGCTGGAGATCGCCGGAGCTAAAAAGGGACTGCTCACGGCCGCCTGCATCCTCTCGGTGCTCAGCGTCCTGGCGTCGTTCGTCCCGTTCGCGCTGATTTATCTGATCATCGCGGAATTGCTGCGGCACGCGGCCGATCTCAGCCGGGTCCATACGCCGTTGCTCCTGGGTTACGGCTGGCAGGCGCTGCTGGCGATGGTGCTGAGCTTTGGCCTGATGTACGCCGCGATTATCTGCTCGCACGTGGCGGCCTTTCAGATACTATACCGCTTGAAACTGGCCTTCACCCGGCACCTGGCAGCGCTGCCACTGGGATTCCACACCGCCAATTCCAGCGGCAAGCTCCGCAAGATGCTCGATGAGAACATCGAGAAGATCGAGGGATTCATCGCCCATCAATTGCCGGATCTGGCCGGCTCGATGGCCGCGCCGGTGGCTCTGGTCGTGCTGCTGCTCTATTTCGACTGGCGGATGGGCCTCACCTGCCTGATCCCGCTGCTGATTGCGCTGGTCATTCAGGCGCTGGCCTTCGGCGGGAACAAATCCAAGCAATTCATGGAGCGCTATCAGACCCACCTGGAGGAGATGAACAATTCGGCCGTGGAATACGTGCGCGGTATCTCGGTGGTGAAGGCCTTCAACCAGACGGTGTTTTCGTTCCGCAAATTTTACGACGCGATCATGGCTTATAAGGATTTCGCCCTGCAGTACACCTTCTCGATGCGCGGGGCCTATGTGGCGTTCATCGTCATCCTGAACTCCATTTTCGTCTTCGTGATCCCGGTGGGCATCCTGCTGTCGCGGAGCGCCGGCGATTACCGTAAGTTCGTCTCGTCCTTCCTGTTTTATCTGATCTTCTCCGGCGCGATCACGGCCACGGTGATGAAGCTCTTATATGTCTCCGCCTCGGGCCGGCAGATCGTCAGCGGCGTGGACCGGCTGGACGAGATCTTCGCCGTCCAGCCGCTGCCGCTGGCCGCCGACCCTCAGACCAGCGCGGGCCACGACATCAGCTTCGAGAACGTGTCGTTCGCCTACAGCCTGGGCGGGGCGGAGGTCGAAGCCCTGAAGGACGTCTCCTTCCGGGCCGAGGAGGGCCAGGTGACGGCGTTGGTCGGGCCCTCGGGCAGCGGCAAAAGCACTATCGCCCATCTGCTCCCGCGTTTCTGGGACGTTCAGACGGGGACGATCAAGATCGGCGGCGTCGACATCCGGGCGATGGACCCCGACTATCTGCTGAGCAAGGTCAGTTTCGTGTTTCAGGATGTGTTTCTGTTCAAACAGAGCATTCTCGAGAATATCAAGGTCGGCGACGGGAACGCTTCACGGGAGGCGGTGATCGCGGCGGCCCGGGCCGCCCAATGCCACGATTTCATCATGAAACTGCCGCAGGGTTACGACACGGTCATCGGCAGCCGGGGCGTGCACCTTTCGGGCGGGGAGCGGCAGCGGCTGGTGATCGCCAGGGCCATTCTCAAGAATGCGCCGATCATCGTCCTGGACGAGGCCACCGCCTTCGCCGATCCCGAGAACGAATACCAGATCCAGCGCGCGTTCAAAGCGTTGATCAAGGGGAAAACAGTGATCATCATCGCCCACCGGCTGTCCACCATCCGCTCGGCCGATCAGATCCTGGTGCTGGACGGCGGCCGGCTGGTCCAGCGGGGGACCCATCAGCAATTGACGGCCGCGGCCGGAAAGTACCAAACCATGTGGGAAACTTACGCGAAGACCTTGAACTGGTCGATTAGCTAATAGGGAGGAGGCGCTTGCCGATGCTTCAGAAATTATTATTCTTGTCCGATGAAGGATACCGCGATTTGAAAGCGGCCGTCCGGGCCAATGTGGGGGTGAATCTCAGTTTTATGGCGCCGATCGTGGTGCTGAACCTGGTGGTCATGGAGATCCTCCGGCCTTTGCTGGGCCAGCCCCTGAATTATCCCAGGCTCTGGAGCTATGCCGGAATCGGGCTGCTGCTGGTGATCGTGATGTACCTCGCCAACCGTTATGAATACGGCAAAACCTACATCGCCGCCTACGCGGCGGCGGCTGAGAAGCGGATCGCCGTCGCCGAACAGCTGCGCCGGCTGCCGCTGAGTTTTTTCAATCAAAAGGATCTGACCGAGCTGACCACCCATCTGATGGCCGACTGCACCAATATCGAGCACACCTTTTCGCATTTTGTCCCGCAATTGGCGGGCAATATCATCACCATTACCGCCGTGACCGTGCTGCTCTGCCTGTATGACTGGCGGATGGCGCTGGCGATTTTCGGCACCCTGCCGTTGTCCCTGCTGATCCTCTTCGGCAGCCGGCGCATTCAGCGCCGGATCGGCGAACGCCATGTGGAGTCCAAGCTGAAATCGGCCGAGCAATCCCAGGAATATCTGGAAGGGATCAAGGTCATCAAAGCCTTCGGCCTGAGCGGCGAGAAATTCGCCAGTCTGGACCGGGCGCTGCGCGATTTGATGAAACAGAGCATCAAGCTGGAGGCGGTGGTCGGCTCCTTCGTGGTCAGCGCCATCGTCATCCTGCGCTTCGGGCTGACGGCGGCGATCTTCGTCGGCGTCCACCTGATCAGCGGCGGCCGGCTCGATTTGGTCAAGTTCGTGGTGTTTCTGATCCTGGCTTCGGGGCTCTATACCTCGCTGACCACCATCATGACCATGCTGGGCGAGCTGTTCTATACTTTGATCTCGATTAACCGCATGAAAACCTTGCAGGCTCAGCCGCTGATGGCGGGGGACGCCGCGATCGCGCTGGAACGTTTCCATATCGCTTTTGACCGGGTGAGCTTCAAATACAACGAAGACGAGGTGATCAAGGACGCCAGCTTCACCATTCCCCAGGGTCAGGTGACGGCGCTGGTCGGGCCCTCGGGCAGCGGCAAGAGCACCATCGCCCGACTGGTCGCCCGCTTCTGGGACGTGAGCCGGGGCGGGGCGCGAATCGGTGGCCAGGATATCAAGGCGATCGATCCGGAACACCTGCTCTCTTATATTTCCATCGTCTTCCAGGATGTGGTGCTCTTCAACGACACGGTGTACAACAACATCCGGATCGGGAACATGAACGCCAGCGAGGATGAGGTGGTCCGCGCCGCTCAAATGGCCCAATGCCACGGCTTCATCAGCCGGCTGCCGCAGGGTTATCAGACCGTGATCGGCGAGAATGGCTGCACCCTGTCGGGCGGGGAACGCCAGCGGATCTCCATCGCCCGGGCGCTCTTGAAGAACGCGCCCATCGTGCTGCTGGACGAGGCCACCGCCTCGCTCGACCCCGAGAACGAGGCCGAGATTCAGACGGCCATCTCCAATCTGATCAAGGGCCGGACCGTGGTGGTCATCGCCCACCGGTTGCGCACCGTGGCCGCGGCCGACCAGATCATCGTGCTGGATGACGGCCGCGTGGTCGAGCAGGGCAAGCACGCCGAGCTGATCGCCAAAAACGGTTTGTACGCCCATCTTTACCAGATTCAACAGGAGAGCCTGGGCTGGGCGATCTGAAGGCCTATCGCTTGGGCTCAACCGTTCAGCTAAGAAGGGAGTGAAAGAGGAGTGGCCTTGAAGAAGAAAAACTTTGCCGCGAAGTTGCTTGAGCTGAAACCGCCCGTTTTGATCTGGGCTGGGCTGGCCCTGAGCGTCGTCGTCGGGGGGCTGGGTGAATATTGCTCCTGGGGCAGGATACCTTGGACACCTTTTTCAAATGTTTTGGGCGGGCTCGTATGGGTCTCCGGCTGGCTGTTTCATCGATACTGCCACCGATTTCACAGCCGGGCTCATGAGCGAGCGACCAAAATTCAGGCTATTGTGACGACGGGCCCGTTCGCCAGGATCCGCCATCCCATGTATTTGAGTCTAATCCTGATGGATGGCGGTCTGACGCTGGCCTGGGGCATCGGATGGATGTTTGTGCCGTTCTTGCTCTTCTTGGGGTTTATCATCGTGCTCCTGATTCAAGAAGAAAACTTGCTACTGCAAACGGCCGGTCCCCAATACCGGAATTATATGCGCCGGGTGCGGTGGCGGCTGGTGCCCGGGATATTTTAATCCAAAATTCGCGCCTTGCGGTTATATTTTCTGAGGTGGTGCGGCGGCGCGAGGTCGCCTGGCGGGTTGCCTCAAACTGCATTGCACTGCCATTCCGGCCGGAATCAACCGGCCGGGGGCCCGGAAGGAGCGAATAAATAGCTTTCCACCATGTCCGCCAGCGCGTCGACGAGTTGCGACGCGTTGGCCGCTTCGTTGAAGGCGATGGCATCGACCACGCTATGGGCCGACCAATAGATGATTTTGGCGGCGGCCTCTGGGTCGGTGACGCGCAATTGCGCTTGAATGCCGGCCAGATACTGGCGGATATAACCGATGCAGTCCGCGTCGTAGGCGGCGACCAGTTTCAAAACGGCGGGATCCGTATAATACATGGCGGTCAATTCGTGATGGAAATCCTTGAAGACGCTGTGAGCCTCCAGAAAACTATGGATCAATTCCTTGAAGAAACGCCGCTGATCGGCGCCGACGGCGCAGAGTCCGGCGATCTGTTCCCGGGCCATCCGGTCAAACTGAGCGAAGTAGATGGTCAGCGCTTCGATGAAAACCGCCTTTTTGTCGTCGAAGTAAGCGTAGAAGCAGCCGGTGGACACGCCGGCCGCGCGGGCGATCTCCTTGGAATTGGTGCCGTGAAATCCCTTTTGCGAAAAAAGCTGCATCGCCGCCTCGATAATCTGCTGCTTCGTTTGGATGCTCCGTTGTTGCTGCGGAATTCTGGTGTGCATCTTCTTTTTTTCCTCTTTCTTTTTATATAAGCCGAAATAAATTTGGAAGCGAGCTTTTCCATCCATGAAGCATGGCTGAGAAAAGGAAAAATTACGGATCTATTTCAACTTATGAATCCAGGGAATATGTTGCAAACTGGACAAAAACTTATTGCAACAGATAAGCTGTGCCGATCCGATTTTATAATTCCCGTCCGGCCGTGTCAACGACAAAATGTGAAATAGATTTCACATTTTGTCGTTGACAAGCGCCGCGGGGCTGGATACAATTAAAATATGAACTATAGTTCATATATTGGGTTCGGGAGGGAAAACTGATGGCTGATGATGGTCCGGAGAACGCTGAGGCGATGCGCCTCGGGAAGCTGGAATTCGCTTTGATGAACAACCCGCTGCGGCGGCTGATCCAAAGGAAGGTCGAATTCGGCGCTTTCTTGTCTTTCTTGGAGCAACAGCGGATCGACCTGACGGGCAAGGTGATCATGGATGCCGGTTGCGGCTCGGGGTACAGCACCGAGCTGATCCTCGCGCGGTTGCGCCCGGCCCGGCTGATGGCGTTCGATCTGATGCCGGAGCAGATCCGGCTGGCCTGCCAGCGCGGATTGCCGGTGGATTTCCGCATCGGCGACCTGACCCGGATCGACTGCCCGGACGCGGCTTGCGACGCGGTCTTCGTCTTCGGCGTGCTGCACCATATTCCGGAGTGGCGGTTGGCCCTGGCCGAGCTGCGCCGGGTGCTGAAACCCGGCGGCGTGCTGCTGGCGGAGGAGCCGGAGTACCGTTTCCGTTGGACCGAGCTGGTGGCCGGGATGGAAGAGGCCGGACTGAAAGTCGTCGAATGCCGGCCGCTTTACGGGGGCTATTTCCATACCTATTTATGCCGGCGGGTTGCGTCCTAGGCGAAAGAGGGCTGCGGCGCATCGCGGCGTTCAGGCCGCCCGCCGCAGCTCCTTCGGCTGGCTGTCGTCCTTCACCTGCAACAACAGCGCCGAGTTAAGGACCACCGCCACCGAACCGGCGTTATGCACCAGCGCGCCGGCGACCGGCCCCAGCCAGCCCAGGGCGGCCAGGATGATCGCAATGCCATTGAGCGCCAGCGATACCAGGATGTTGGTCCGGATGGTGTGGAAGGTCCGCTTGGCCAGCCGCAGCAGATAGGGCAGGCGGGCGATGTCGTCGTTCACCAGCGCGATATCGGCCGCCTCCACCGCGATGTCGCTGCCGCTGCCGCCCATGGCCACGCCGACCCAGGCGGTCTTGAGCGCGAGGGCGTCGTTGACGCCGTCACCCACCATGCAGACCAGTTCGCCCTGGAGGTTCTGGCAGGAGGCGATGAAGGACGCCTTATCCTCCGGCAGGAGCTCCGAGCGGACGTCGCTGATGCCGATCCGTTGCGCCAGATAGGAGGCGGCCTGGCGGTTGTCGCCGGTCAGCAGCACCGGCCGGATGCGCTCGGCGTGCAGCCGTTCGACGATGCCGCGCGCGTCGTCGCGCAGGGTGTCGGAGAGCGCGATCAGTCCGGCCGCCGCCGCGTCGACGGCCACGAAAATCGCGGTGCAACCCTTCCGGCGGTACTCCGAGGCCGCGGCGAGCAGCTCCGGCGGCAGCGCGATCCCCGCGGCGGCCAGCAGTTCGGCGTTGCCCGCCAGCACCGTCCGGCCCTGGACCCGGGCTCGCACGCCCCGTCCCGGCAGCATCGTGAACTCTTCCGGCTCCGGCGGCCGGATCCCCAATTGCTGGGCATGGTTGAAGACCGCCCGGCCCAGCGGATGCTCGGAGCGGCGCTCGGCGGCGGCGGCGATCTCCAGCAGTTCCGCGGCGGTCCGCTCCGGGGCACGGACCTCCACCGCGACGACGCTCGGCTTGCCGCGGCTCAGCGTGCCGGTCTTGTCGAAGGCGATCCGCTTCACCTGGGCCAGCCGTTCCAGCACTTCACCGGAGCGGATCAGGATCCCGTGGCGGGCGGCATTGCCGATGCCGGCCATGACGGCGGTGGGCGTCGCCAGCACCAGCGCGCAGGGGCAGAAGACCACCAGGATCGTCACGGCGCGGAGGATCTGCCCGGTGCCGAGCCAGGTCGCCAGCGCCGTCAGCAGCGCGATGGCCACGATCCAGGTGGCCCAGCGGTCGGTCAGCCGGACGATCCGGGCCGGGTTGGCGTCGGCCGCCTCCACCAGGCGGATCATCCGTTGCAGCGCGCTGTCGGCCCCGACCTTGGTCGCCCGCATCTCGAAGGCGCCGAACTGATTGACCGCGCCGCTGCAGACCTCGTCGCCGGCCTGCTTGTCGACGGGCAGCGATTCGCCGGTCATCACCGACTGATCGATGGCGGTCTGACCGGCGATGATCAGCCCGTCCACCGCGATCGCCTCTCCCGGCAACACCCGCAGGATATCGCCGATCCGGACCGTTTCGGCCGGGACGATGGTTTCGACCCCGTCGCGGACCAGCCGGGCGGTCTGCGGTTTGAGGCGCACCAGTTTCTCGATGCCCTGGCGCGCCTGGCGCACCGTGCGTTCCTCCAGCAAGGCGCCGATGGCCATGATGAAGGCGATCTCGGCGGCGGCGAAAGTCTGGCCGATGATCACCGAGGCCACCAGGGCGATGGAGACCAGCAGATCGGCACGGACGTCCCATTTGGTGATCAGCCCGACCAGCGCTCCCTTGATGATCGGCAGGCCCGACAGCACGATGGCGATCCAGGCGATGTCAAACGGCAGAATCGGCCTCGTCCAACCGCCAAAACTGCTCACCACTGCCAGGCCCGAGACGATCAACGACAGGACGGCGCGCTTTTCCTCGTCCGCCGCCCATTCCTTCAATTTATCCATAGAATCCGCTCCTCTCCGCTCTTTTGGGTCTTGGCTCAACTTGGCTTGGCACGGCACGACGCAGCATGGGGTGGTCATGGCCGTGACCGTGCTCTTGACCGTGGCCGGGGTCAGACCATCCGCGAGAACTGCTCGATGGCGTTGGCCAGGTCTTGCAAGGTCTCCTCGACCTCGCCATTTTGAATCCCCTTCACCACGCAATGGTGCAGATGCCCTTCCAGCACCAGCTGGCCCACTTTATGCAATGCCGCCTTGGCAGCGCCGATCTGGATCAAAATATCCTCGCAAGGCACATCCTTGGCCACCATGGCGCTGATGCCCTGGATCTGGCCGCTGATCCGCTTCAGCCGCGCGGTCACCGCCGGGATATCCATGCATTCTCTCATCGTTAGTTTCCTCCCCGATACTTTATACCCCTATGGGGTACTAAGGCGATTATAATCAAAATCGGCAAGGTTGTAAAGGCTTATTTACTGAGATTTCATGATATTTTTCATTGCTAAAATCGGCAATTCATCGTAGATACCCCTATAAGGTATATGAAGATGAAACGGGTCGGCCAGCGGCGGGGAGTGGCGGCAATGAAAAAGGCTGTCCTCCTGAAACGGGGAGGGCAGCCTGGGGTGGTAGCGGCGGCATTATTCTTCGGAATCGCTCAGTAACTTCGTGTAATTCTTCAGGAAATCCAGCCGTTTGCGGCGCTCGGCCGGAGTCAGCCCGGCCCAGGCCCGCTCGATCAGCGCGATGGCCTCGGCCGTCTCCGCCGCCAGCCCGGATGGAACGGGGCCCGTGCGGTAAAGCGCGGCCTCCTCGGCGATGCCCGCCCGCGCCTTGCGGTCGGTCTCGCCCAGCAGATAAGCGGCGGACACCTCGAGCAACCCGGCGATTCTGGCCAGCGTCGGCAAGTCGGGCTCGCGGTAATCCCGTTCGTAGCCGGAGATGGTGCCGTTGGTCAGCCCCAGCGAGTCGGCCAGCGCCTGCTGGGTCCAGCCCCGGGCCTCCCGTTCTGCTTTTAAGCGTTGCGCAAAAATGGCGCTCAAACTCTTCCCCCCTACGTGCCGCCGAGCACGGCCCCGGCGTTTATGAATAAAATTACGCGAAACGTTGAAAAAATTATGCTTGCTATCGGCGGAACGCTTAGTTATACTATAGTTAGGTTCTCCAAATATTGCCAATGATTCCGGCTCTATTCCATTATAGCGCGCCGGCCCGGCATTGGGGAGAGCCAATTTCCGAACCCATCGTAAAGGAGGCATTCCCTTGTCCATCGTCGAATCTTTGGCCATGCCCGGCCCCCGTTTGATCGACCTGGAGGAGTATTTCCGGGCGCTGCTGATCGAACGCGCCGTCGAACTGGAGCAGAAACTGCTGCGCAGCGACAGCGAATGCCAGCGCTGCCGCTCGCTGTCGGATAGCTATCTGGAGGCCCTGGGCGATCGCATCCCGCCCGAGGCCGAAGGGACCCAGGTTTTCCTGGAGGCGCTGCGGGAGACCTTCACCGCCCTGGAATCGCGGGTGATCCACCTGGCGTACCAGCAGGGAGTCTGGGACGGAGTGAACTGGGTGAAGTTTCAGGAAACGGGGGGCGAGGGCCGCGCTGCCCGGTTTTAAAAGTCATTGCCGCGCTTTAAAAGCCAGGTTAGCGCGGACAGAGGAGGTTGATGAATGGGGAGTTTCGAGTTGTCGTGGATGGTCGTCATTTTACTGGCTTTGTTTTACCTGTTGTTGGTGGGCCGCAGCCTGATGTTGGCCGCGCGGGGCGTGAACCCTTGGGTGCTCGGCCAGGGCAAACGCGGCTTGCGAAAGCTGATGGAGCTGCTTTTGCTGGCCGGCCTGCTTTACTGGACTTTTGAGAATGTCAATGCCGCCCTGGGGTACCGCTGGGTCGTGCTGCCAGCGTTTTTTTACCGGTCCTGGTGGACCGGCGCCGGAATGGCGGCCGCCGGCTGCCTGGCGATGCTCCTGGGGCTGGCTCTGTTCGCCGGGGCGCTAGTCTCGTTCGGCGCTTCCTGGCGGATCGGCATCGACCGGAACCGTCCCGGACAACAACTGGTGACCGCCGGCGTCTTCGGCCGCAGCCGTAATCCGATCTTCGTCGCGGTGGACCTTTTCTTCCTCGGCAGCCTTTTGGTCTGGGGCAATTTATTTTTCCTCCTGCTCTTCCTGGCGGCGTTCGGAGGGATTCATTACCAGATCTTGCAGGAGGAGCGGTTTCTGCACGAGCAGTACGCCGAGGAGTATGTGCGCTATCAACAACGGGTGCGGCGTTATTGGTAAGGAGAGTACACTCTTTCCTTTGAACGACTGAGCGGCTCGGTTTACGCTGGCGGACGGACCGCTCGCCGCTGCGGACGAAGCGCTATCGGATTAGTCGGAGGCGCTCTCGTGACGGGAAGGCCGTATTTTTCATTCGGCGGAGGCGCTTTTCGACTCGACGGTTCCGATTTCACGGAGGGCGGAGACGCCGAAGCGTCCGGACGAACCACTGGACGATATAGCGGAAGTGGAAAATAAAATAGCGGCAGTTTTCCATTGTTCGGTCAAACATGACACCCCGTTGCCCGGATAGTATGTTACAATATTAGGAAAAAGGACAGCCAATCCGCAAAGAGGTGTCATCCATGCTCGAAATTCCCGAAGCGCTGACCCAGGCCCGTCAGATAGCAGCGATCATCGCCGGGTGGCGGATCGTCCGGGCCGGCCCTGCCCCCGTTGCGGCGGAATGATCCAAGAAGAAAGTTATCTGGGCGGCAGCATATATTTTTGTGAAAACTGCCAAACGGTTTAAATAACGGCGCTGCGGGCAAGCTATGACAATGCCGGAAAGATTTTAAAACCGGTTAGCGTCGCCCGTCGGCCTTTTGGCACCTTTCCCCGCAAGCGCTCATCCCGGTTTGACGGCCGCATCTCGCGGCGGCGGAGCGTTCGGTGCGGGCGGGACCGCCGGGAAGGCCCGGCTTGTTTTTTTGCCGTTATCCATATATAATTAACTATTAAGGTTGTACATAAAACCATACCAAAATGTTCCGCCCGACAGTGGCAGAAAGGAAGGGAAAACATGCCGTCATTTGCCAACCCGTTTCAAGGAAATGTAAACCGGAAGATCTCCAAAGAGGAATTGATTCAGGCGATCCGCCTGGATATCGCCGGCGAATTGGAAGCGATTTACGTCTATGATGCTCATGTCCTGGCCACCGACGACCCCATCGCCAAACGGGTCATCGCCGACATCCGCGACGAAGAGAAGGTGCACGTCGGAGAGTTGATGACGCTCCTGAAGACGCTGGATCCCGCTGAGGCCGAACGCTTTGCGGAGGGCGAAGCGGAAGTGCGGGAGATGCTCGAATCCATCGGCGTGCTCGGTTCCTCCGCCAGCGAGGAAGCGGCGGCCAATCCAACCAAGACCGTCGGCAGCTTGATCGAGAAATAAAGCGAAGGAGGATGGAAGATGGATTTCTTATATCGAGACGATGCGCCATTTGGCGCGGAACAGTGGAATGCCATTGACGAGACGGTGATCGGCACGGCCCGCCAGGTCCTGGTCGGCCGCAGATTCATCCCGATCAACGGGCCGTTGGGCGCCGGCGCGCAAAGCGTGATCATGGACGGTCTCGGAACCGCCGCCGAAGCGGAATCGGACTTCTTCGGGGACGGCGAGGCCGCCGCGATCAAGGTGAATAGCCGCAAGCACGTCGAGATCCCCATGATCTACAAGGACTTCCTGCTTTCCTGGCGGGATATTGAGAACGCCAGTCAGTACCATCTGCCGCTCGATCTCTCGCAGGCGGCCAGCGCGGCGGCGATCTGCGCCCGCAAGGAAGACGATCTGATCTTCAACGGCAATGCGGCCCTGGGCTACGATGGCCTGCTCAATGCCAAGGGCGCCCAGACCATCGCCAAGAGCGACTGGGCGGAAGGCGCCAATCCCTTCAGCGATGTCGCCAAGGGGATCGAGGCTTTGGTGGCCAAAGGGTTCTCCAACCGGCTGACGCTGGTCGTCGGCCCCGGCCTTTACACCCAGCTGCAGCGGATCCAGCCCGGTCTGGGGATCCTGGAGAGCGAGCGGGTGAAGAGCCTGGTGGAGGGGAGACTCTATCAAACGCCGGCGCTGGGCGCGGACCGCGCCGTTTTGGTGAGCGCCGAGTTCCGCAACATCGACCTGACCATCGGCCAGGACCTGATCACCGCCTACCTGGGGCCGGAGAAGATGAACCACGGCCTGCGCGTCTTCGAGACCGCGCTGCTGCGCATCAAAAACCCCGCGGCGATCGTAGTTTTCTAGGATAGTTATTTGGATTGGAATGAATATAGCCAAAAGCCCCATTCCCGCGAGCGGGATGGGGCTTTTGTTTAATATTTGATACATGGGACGGATGTCACCGGAGCATCCGGCATTCCATTCCTAGTAAAGGATCTGTTCCTCGGTAAAGTACGTGGTCTTGGAGGCCACTTTTTGCACCTGGATCGCTTTGCCGGTCGGCGATTGTTTGCAGCGCGGCTGGTGGACCTTGAGGAAGCTGCGGATCTCGCCGCTGATGATCTCCGGCGCTTCCCGCTTGATGCTGGCAATGGCCTCGCGCAGCACGGTTCCGATGGCGGCGTGCAGGCGGGCGACGGCCTCCGGGGGCAATTTGCCGCAGAGCGACAGCGGCGAGATCCGGCTCTCCCAGAGGATCTCGTCGGCGTAGGCGTTGCCGATCCCCTTGACCATCTTCTGGTCGATCAGAAAAGCCTTGATATTCAGCAGCGGGTTGCGGGCCAGACGGTCCGCCAGGTACGTCGGGGTGAATTCGGGACTGAAGGCGTCGGGCACCTTGGTGAGCTGAGGCATGAAACGGACCTTGCAGAGCCCGCCCGGGTCGCTGACCACCAGCGTCCGCTCGCCGAACCGGAACGAGGCGATCCGGTACTTGACGGCGCCGACCTGGGCCGGGTCGTCGCACAGCTGCATCCCGCCGTTCAGCATCAGATGGATCGCGAAGAATTTCCGCTCCGGGAAGAGGAAGATCAGCTCCTTGCCGCTGCGGTCGATATCGGCGAGCGGCTGGCCGATGAACTGCTCCAGCAGCGGTCCGCCGGGCGGCAGGACATTGCGGGGATTGGCGGCCTCGATGGCGCGCAAGGCGCTGCCCAACAGATGTTTTTTGAGATTCTCCTTAAAGACTTCCAGATCCGGCAACTCCGGCACGACCATCGTCCCCTCTCGCGAAAGTTTCGGCAATGCAATGGCAAACAATATAACACCGGGTAAATATTCGGCTGTTTTCCGGATATTCCTGCCGGCCGGATCGCGGCAACCGGATCAGATTATCGGGACGAGCCGGAAATTATTTTGCCCAAAATTCGTATTATATAAAGATGTTTAGTTAGCCGAACTGTAATACGTTAATTAATAATTAATATTGCAACCGGGATTATCTCGGAAGGTAACAAAGAAAGCGTGGTGCCGCGCATGGAGAAACACCGGATCTTGATTATCGAGGACGAGAAGCAGATCAGCCGCTTTTTGGAGTTGGAGCTGACTCACGAAGGCTATGAAGTGGTCAGTGAGCCGGACGGCCGGGCCGGCCTGGAGCGAATCGAACAAGGCGGTTACGACCTGGTGCTGCTGGATGTGATGCTGCCCGGCATCAGCGGCATGGAGGTTTGCCGCCGCAGCCGGCAGCTTTCGGAGGTGCCCATCATCATGCTGACCGCCCGGGACGATGTCACCAGCAAAGTCATGGGACTGGATCTGGGTGCCGAAGACTATATCACCAAGCCCTTTGCCATCGAGGAACTGCTGGCGCGGATCCGGGTGATCCTGCGTCGCAGGACGGTCAGCCAGCCGCACCGTTTGCAATACGCCGAACTGCAGATGGACCTGGACAGCCGGCGGGTGACCCGGGCCGGGGCCGTCATCGAACTGACCCGGAAGGAATACGAGCTTTTGGAGTATTTGCTGAAAAACAAGGAGATCGTGCTGTCGCGCGAGCAGATCCTGGAGCGGGTCTGGGGCTATGATTTCAGCGGCGATACCAACGTGGTGGACGTCTACATCAAATACCTGCGGGCCAAGATCGACGATCCCTATCCCCGGAAATATATCCATACCGTGCGGGGCTTCGGCTATGTCCTGAAGGGAGGCGCCTCATGAAGCCCGGAATGAACCGGCTGCGCGGCCGCTGGCTGTCGCGGCTGCAGACCATCTCCTCGCGGCTGACCCTCAATTACGCGGCCATCTTCATTCTGGTGCTGGTGCTATTGAATATCGCCACCCTCCAGGGGGTGCGCTTCTTCCTCTACCGTCAGGCGGCCGATCAGATCCAGGATACCATGGACATGGTGCTGGATCAGATCAACGAGTCCGACCGGGAGCGGAGCGACCTGGCCGACAAGGAACTGGTGCTGGCGATACCCTCTAATGACAATATCTATGTCAAGATCGTCGACGCCCGGGGCCGGACCATCAACGAATCGCTCAAATTCAACCTGCGCATTCCAGAGCGGATTCCGTTACAAACCAAGAAAGTGGCGCTGATCAAGAGCGATCTGCTCTCCAAGACCCGGCGGATCGTCCTGAAGGACGGTGAGTTCGTTTACTTGCAGGTGATCAAGAGCCTTCATAATGTGCGCGGCTTCCTGCGGGTCTTGTTTTATTTGATTTTGGTGACCGATCTGGCGGGGATCTTCATCTCCCTGTTGGTGGGGTACATCATCAGCCGCCAGATGCTGCGGCCGCTGCACCGCATCACTGATGCCGCCCAAAGCATCAGCATTCACGATCTGAATCAGCGCATCGAGACCCACGGCCCCGAGGACGAGCTGACCCGGCTGGCCCAGACCTTCAACGCCATGATCGAACGGTTGCAAAAATCGTTCCAGCAGCAGAATCAGTTCGTGGCTGACGCCTCGCATGAGCTGCGGACGCCGATCGCGGTGATCCAGGGCTATATCAACCTGCTGGACCGCTGGGGCAAGGCGGACAAAGCCATTGTCGAGGAAGCCATTACGGTCATCAAGAACGAGACCGCATCCATGGGCGAGCTGCTGGAGCGGTTGCTGTTCCTGGCCCGGGGCGACAGCGGCGTGCTGGCCATCAACAAGGAAGCCTGCGCCCTGGATGAACTGATCGAGGAAGTAGTCAAGGAGACGCGGCTCATCGCGGGGCAGCACCGGATCAGCATCGGGTCCAATCCGGCCATTCTCTTCCATGGCGACCGCCGGCTGATCAAACAGATGCTGCGGGCACTGATCGACAACAGCATCAAATTCACCCCCGCACCGGGGGAGATCCGGGTCAGCGCCATCCGGGAGCAGGAGCGGGTCCAGATGACCGTCGCCGACGACGGCATCGGGATCCCCGCCGCCGAGTTGCCCCGCATCTGCGACCGGTTCTACCAGGTGGACCGGGCGCGCCTGCGATCCGGGGCCGGCAGCGGCCTGGGGTTGGCCATCGTCAAATGGATCGCGGATTGCCACGGCGGAGAACTGCAGATCCAGAGCGAAGTCGGCCAGGGCACCCGCATCACGATCACTCTGCCGTTGAGTAGCATAGGACAACTTTCTTAGCAAATTCTAATTTGGTTATCAGTGATTTTTAAGAGCCGCTCTTTATAATGGGTTACAGATTCAAATTTTACAAAGGAGTGGTTCTTTCTAATGAAGACAATGAAGAGAACTCTGGCAACCATGATGGTCGCTTCTTTGATGGTCGGTACCATCGGTATCGCCGCTCTGGCTGCTAGCACCGCCCCGGCGAAAGCCACCAAGGCGGCTCCGGCGGCGACCACCGCCAAAACCACGGCCACTGCCGCGAAGGCTCCGGCCGCCGCCCCGGCTGCCACCACCACGGCTCCCAAGTTCAGCCAAGACGATGCGACCAAAATCGCTTTGAAAGCGCATCAAGGTTCGACGCTGATCAGCGTGCAACTGGTCGGCAAGATTTATCAAGTCACCATCCAAACTCCCAAAGCCAAACACCTGGTTCAAGTCGGTTCCAAATCCGGCAAGATCTTAAAGGACACCATCCTGGCAGCCAGCACCCAAAAGAAGGCTGCCAGCAAGTAAGCTAACTCGCTAACACACTCTCATATTTTTTATGCCGCAATGGGTTCATCCCTTGCGGCCTTTTTTTGTCCATTCGCAAGTTGGGACTTTCCGCCCGGGAAGCGATTTGTTATAATGAAACCAAACATATGTTCTGGACAATTGCCAGCGTCAGCCGCCAGCCAACGGGCTGTTCTAAATCCGGATTGCTGAAGCTTGGGCCGCTTGTTTGGCGCATGGGTCAACGTGGGAAAGGGGATCAATGAAGATGTTTTGCGAACTGGAAAAGGTTGCATTATATTATGAAACCTATGGTGAGGGAAAGCCCCTGCTCATGCTGCATGGCTACGGCGTCGACCATCATCTGATGACGGGCTGCATGGAGCCGTTGTTCGCGGAGCGGAACGGTTGGAAGCGGATCTATCCCGATCTGCCGGGGATGGGCCGGACCAGGCTCAACGAGAAAGAATGGCTCCGTAATTCCGATCAGATGCTGGAGATCATCATGGATTTCATCCAAACGGTGCTTCCCGGCCAAAACTTCGCCGTCGCCGGGGAATCTTACGGCGGTTACCTGGCCCGGGGCCTAGTGAAACGCATTCCCGACCGGCTGGATGGCCTGCTGTTGATCTGCCCTTGCATCATCCCCGACCGGATGCAACGCGATCTGCCGCCACCGCGCGTCCTGCACGCCGATCCGCAGCTGCTGGCGGGGCTCGGCGCAACCGAGCGGACCGAGTTTGAGGCGATGGCGGTGGTCCAAAATGAATATACCTGGCGCAGATTCCGGGATGAGATTATGCCGGGGGTCCGTTTGGCGGACGAGGCGTTTTTAACCCGCTTGCAGCGGGATGGCTATGGGTTTTCGTTCCCGGTCGACGATCTGGCGCAGCCCTTCGCCCGGCCGGCGCTGATCCTGGCCGGCGGCCAGGATGGCGTGGTAGGTTATAGGGACGCCTGGCGGATCCTCGCCAATTTCCCACGGGCGACCTTCGCCGTCCTGGATAAGGCCGGCCATAACCTCCAGATCGAACAGGCCGGCCTCTTTCAAACGCTGGCCGCCGAATGGCTGGACCGGCTCGAAACCTTCAAGTAATCTGCTCTAGGCGTAAATGCGCCGGCATGGGAAAACCGTTGCCAAAACCATCTTTAACAGCCGATGCTTAGCGAATCGGGCCGAAAGGTGGTTTTTCGTTATTGATACGATCTCTCAAAAGTGGCGCCGTGATTGGGATTAGCAATGATTTAGTCCCCGGTTAAAATCCATTTAATCCCTCCTTTAACTTCGGTTTGTAACATAAAACCGAAGGATCGAAAATTTTTAGGAGGTGCTTTATTTGTTGAGCAACAGTCTTAAAACCCGTATCGCTTTAGCAACCATCGCCCTGACGCTACTACTGGCCATGTTGCTGAGCGGCGGCGCGGCCCTTGCTGCCCAACTCCCCAATTTCCCGTATCATGCTATTGACGTGCTCCCGATCGACCACGCCAAATTTCTGGCCGGCCAGAAGCTCGATTTCGAAGTGGAAGTCAAAGATCTGGGCGCGGTAAAATCCATCGAAGTATTGGTCAACCACAATCCCGCCGAGAAATTCTTCGCTAAGCCCGCCACCGTCAAGATCGACCCCGGCGTCAGCACATACCGCATCGATCAAGTTTCCTTCGCCAAAGCCGGTCCGGTCAACGTCATCGTCAATGTGTTGAGCGACAAAGGCGCGACTTCGCGCGAGGTCAATTATAACGTGGTCGCCGACAAAGCGCCCAAACTGGCCAAGAACGTCATCCTCTACATCGGAGACGGCATGAGCCTGCAAGCCCGCCAGATCGCCCGGATCCTTTCCAAAGGACTGACTGAGGGCAAATACAACGACCTGCTAGAAATGGAGAAGATGTCCAATCTGGCCCTGATCACTACTTCGGGAATGGATTCATTGGTCACTGACTCCGCCAATAGCGCGTCCGCCTATGCGACCGGCAGCAAGAGCGCGGTCAACGCCATGGGCGTCTATCCCAATTCCTCCAAGGATCCGTTCGACGATCCCAAGGTTGAAAACATCATCGAATTGGCCAAACGGGTGCGGGGCATGTCCACTGGCATCGTCTCCGGCGCCTTTATCACCGACGCCACTCCATCGGCGATGCTGGCCCATACCCGCCGCCGTTCCGAAGGGAACTTCATCGCCGAGTCGATGCTCGATCCGGTCCACCGGCCCGACATCATCCTGGGCGGCGGTTCCGAGAATTTCCTGCCCAAGAGCGTGCCCGGCTCCAAACGGACCGACGACCGCAATCTGATCGAAGAATTCAAAAGCCAGGGCTACACCTTTGTCGGCACCAAAACCGAGATGAACAAGGCGCAGAACGCCGACAAGATGCTGGGCCTCTTCCAGCTGGACAACATGAACGTCTACCTGGACCGCGAGATCACCAAAAACCCCACCGTGCTCGGCAGCTTTACCGATCAGCCCAACCTGATGGATATGACCAAGCAGGCGATCAAGCTCTTAAGCAAAAACAAGAACGGTTTCTTCCTGATGGTCGAAGGCGCTTCCATCGACAAGCAGCTCCACACGCTCGACTGGGAACGGGCCGCCTATGACACCATCGAATTGGATCGGGCCGTCGCCATTGGTAAAGAGTTTGCCAAACAAAACGGCGATACGTTGATCATCGTGGTGGCCGACCATGGCCACAGCGCCAGCATCACCGGGACCTATCACGAGCTGGATGGCAAAACCGGCCGCCAGGCAGTCCGCACTTACGCCGATGCCGGTTTCCCGACCTTCGAGGACAAAGACAAGGACGGCTTCCCGGATAATCCTGCGCCGTCAGTGACCCTGGCCATTCAATTCGCCAACCATCCCGAATATAACGAAGACTATAAATTCAATCCGGAACCGATCGCTCCGTCGATCAAGTCCGGCGAAAAGACCATCGCCAATCCGAAGAAAGACCCCAAAGGCGACCTGTACAACGGCAACCTGCCCAACGCCGAAACTCAGGAAGTCCATACGGCCGACGATGTTCCCCTGACCGCCGATGGCCCCGGCGCCGATTACTTCCATGGCATCATGGACAATACCGAGATATTCTTCGGGATGGTCCGGGCGCTGGGTCTGGACGCTACGAAGTAAGCGAACTGGAGGCATTAAAATGTTCCATCGAACCATGCGCGCCCTCGGAATCCTGATCGTTCTTTCGGCCATTCCGGCGCTCGCGGCATGGCAACCGAGGGCGGAAGGGACGGTGCCCAGTCTGGGACCGTCCCTTTTTGGCACTCCGGTCCAGGCCGCGTCATTCGGCCTGCCCTGGGGCAAGGAAGCCCCGGTCCCGCTCGGCTTCTCCGAATTATACAGCGGCATGTCCTCGCTGGGTATCCAATTCTCGCCGAAATTAAAATCCCTGAACGGCCGGAGGGTCAGCATGGTCGGTTTCATGGCGCCGCCGCTCAAGCCGACCCTCTCCTTCTTCGTCTTGACCAAAGTGCCGATGGCGATCTGCCCGTTCTGTTCCACCGACGCCAATTGGCCCAACGACATCGTGCTGGTGCGGGTGGCAAAGCCGGTCACCGCCTTGCCGTACGATCAACCGATCCGCGCCACCGGACGCCTGGAGGTCGGCAGCCAGATCGATAGCGAGACCGGTTTCGTCAGCCTGGTGCGGATCATCGCCGATAGCTTGGAACGCGCCAAATGACCCCACTCCGAAACGGAAGGGGCATCAATGGGAAAGGGTGAATTGGATGTTGGAAATCAACGATCTTATCAAGCAATATCGCAGTCCGGACGGACAGCTCATTACCGTGCTCCGTCTCGGCCAGTTGCGGCTGGAACGGGGCGAACAAGCGGCCCTGGTCGGCCCCAGCGGCTCTGGGAAGACCACCTTGTTGCACCTAATCGCCGGCTTGCTGACGCCAACCGCCGGAACCATTACGCTGGCGGGCCAGCGCGTCGAAACATTGCGCGAGAAGGAGCGCGATCTCTGGCGGGCCCGCAACGTCGGCTATGTATTTCAAAGCTTTAATCTGCTGCCCAACCTGAATGCCCTGGAGAATGTCCTGGCGGCCAGCGCGTTTGCCAGAGTGATCCCGGAAAGCCAGGGAAGACCACGCGCCGACGAGCTGTTGCGGACCGTGGGGCTGGCGGATCGCCTGCAGCACCGGCCATCGCAATTGAGCATCGGCGAGCAGCAGCGGGTGGCGGTGGCCCGGGCACTGGTCAACCGGCCGCGGCTGATCCTGGCCGACGAACCCACCGCCAGTCTGGACCGGGAGAACGGCCGGAATGTCCTGGAACTGCTGCGGCGGCTCTGCCGGGAGCAGGAGAGCACGCTGATCCTGGCCACCCATGACCCGGCGGTCATGGAACTTTTTTCGCGCCGAATCGAATTGGAGCGGACCATGGAGGTGATCCCCGATGCAACTGCGGATAGTGTGGCGTAATCTGACGGCGAAACCGCTGCAAAGCCTAGTTACGGCGGCCATCGTGGCGCTGGCGGTGGCCCTGACCGTTACGCTGCTGTTGTTGGCCGAGGGGATGCACCAGGGCCTGGTCCGGGCGACGGAACCCTTCGATCTGATCGTCGGCGCCAAGGGTAGCCCGATTCAATTGGTGCTCAACACGGTGTTTTTACAGGATAAGCCCATCGGCAATATCGATCGGCAACTGCTGGCGGAGCTGGCGGCCCGGCCGGACGTGACTTCGGCCATTCCGCTGGGTTTCGGCGACAATTACCGGGGCTACCGGATCGTCGGCACCAGCGGCGCCATTTTCGAGCAGCGGGTGGCGGGGGATCGCCCGCCTTGGCTGGGATTGGCCGCCGGCAGGGCTTTTGCCGCGCCTTTTGAAGCGGTCGTCGGGGCCAAGGCCGCTCAGGAACTGGGGATCAAAGTGGGAGACCGTTTCAAGTCGATTCATGGGCTTTCAGCGGCGGAGCAAGGTGAGACTCATGCCCATCCGTACCGGGTGGTGGGAATCCTGCAGCCGGTGGGCGGCCCTTATGACCAGGCCATTCTGGTCGCCATGGAAAGCATTTGGGAGATCCACGAGCATCATGACGCCACCGCGCAGGGCCCTGCTGAAGTCGAAGCGGAGGATCATGACGAGCACGAACACGGTGTCACCGCCATTCTGGTCAAACCCAAGGGTTATGCCGACGCGATGCGTCTTTACCAACAGTTTCAGACCGAGCAGCGCGCTCAGCTGGTATTCCCGGCTCAGGTCATCGTGCAGTTCTTCGCCATTATGGGCCAAGGGGAGCAGATTTTGCAGCTCATCGCGGCGCTGGTGATCGGCATTACCTTATTGACGGTCGCGTTGACGCTTTACGGCGTGGCGCACAGCCGCGGGCGGGAACAGGCGGTGCTGCGGGCCATCGGGGCGCAGGCCGGCGACATTTTCCGGATTATTCTGCTGGAGGGAGCGCTGACGGTCGGCGCCGGGCTGGTCATCGGCTTGCTGGCCGGGCACGGCCTTTTCAATCTGTTGGCCGGGTTCTTGCAACAGCAGACCGCGGTCACCATCGGCCTGGCCGGGTCCCTCAATGAGCTGGCGCTGGCGGGCTGCGTGATGGGGTTCGGCTTGCTGGCCAGCCTTATTCCGGCGGCCGGCGCCTACCGGTTCGATGTGGCGCGGAATCTGTGACTGCGAGAAAGCACCGGAAATTGCCGAGGCCGCCCATGGATGGAGCGGCCTCGGTTGACTTGAATATTTCGTTGTCCTGGCCCGAAGGCGAAAGGGAACGGTCACTGTCGCGCCTGTAACACCCGCATGGCGTTGAGAATCGCCAGGATGGCCACGCCTACATCGGCGAAGACCGCCTCCCACATGGTGGCGATGCCGCCGACCCCCAGGAGCAGCACCAATC
This sequence comes from Bacillota bacterium, assembly GCA_023400055.1. Lineage (GTDB taxonomy): Bacteria > Bacillota > UBA4882 > UBA8346 > UBA8346 > Hydrogenispora. The sequence continues at coordinate 303,760 of JAEXFN010000018.1, read as the reverse complement.
CCTTGATGCCCAGCGCCAGGGCGATATTCTGGGTCACCACGGTCCGGGTCTGCTTGGCGATGCGAATCGCCGTCGCCAGCTTGGAAGGCTCGTCGGTCATCAGCACCACATCGGCGGCTTCGATGGCTGCGTCCGAGCCCAGGCCGCCCATGGCCACGCCGACGTCGGCCCGGGCCAGCACCGGGGCGTCATTGATGCCGTCCCCGACGAAGACCAGCGCGCCCTTGCCGAATTTTTCGCGTTCGATCCGTTCCAGCGCCGCCACCTTTTGATCGGGCAACAATTCGGCGTGCACTTCGTCGAGGCCCAGTTCCCGGCCGACCGCCGCGGCCACCGGCCGGCTGTCGCCGGTCAACATGACCAGTTTGCGGACGCCGGCCGCCTTCAGTGCGGGGATGGCCTTGAAGCTGTCAGCCTTGATCCGGTCGGCGATCACGATCATGCCGGCATATCTGCCGTCGATCGCCAGGTGAACGGCGGTTCCGCCGGTCGGGACGGCCGGCAACCGGATCATTTCCCGCTCCATCAGGCGCTCGTTCCCGGCCAGCACCAGTTGGCCGCCGATCCGCACCTGGACGCCGTGGCCGGAGATCTCGCGGTAGTCGGAGATGGCGGCGGCATCGATGGGCTGGCCGTAAGCCTTGCGGATCGACAGCGCGATCGGATGGTTGGAATAGCTTTCGGCGTAGGCCGCGTACTCCAGCAGCTCGGCTTCGCTGACGGCGCCCGCCGTTTGCACCTGGGTCACACTGAAAACGCCCTGGGTCAAGGTGCCGGTCTTGTCAAAAACCACGCTGTCCACCCGGTTCAATGCCTCCAGGTAGTTGCCGCCCTTGATCAGGATCCCGGCCCGGGAGGCCGCGCCGATGCCGCCGAAGAAGCTCAGCGGAATCGAGATCACCAGGGCGCAGGGGCAGGAGACGACCAGGAAGACCAGGGCCCGGTTCAGCCAGGCGGTAAAGCTCGCGCCGAACAGCAGCGGCGGGAGGGCCGCCAGCAGGATGGCGGTCAGAACCACCGCCGGCGTGTAATAACGGGCGAACTTGGTGATGAAGTTCTCGGTGGGCGCCTTTTTGGCCCCCGCGTTCTGGACCAGGTCCAGGATGCGGGCCACCGTGGACTGGCCGAAGGTTTTGGTGACTTCCACCGTCAACAGGCCGTTCCGGTTGATCGATCCCGACAGCACCTCGCTGCCGGCGGCCACTTCGCGCGGCGCGGCCTCGCCGGTCAGCGCCGAGGTATCCAGCGCCGCGGCGCCGGCGAGGACCGTGCCGTCGAGCGGGATCTTCTCGCCCGGCTTGATCAGGATGGTGGCGCCGATCGCCACCGTCTCCGGCGCGACCCGCTGAATCTCGTCGCCGGTTTTGAGATTGGCGAAATCGGGCCGGATATCCATCAGGGCGCTGATCGAACGGCGCGACCGCCGCACCGCCAGCTCCTGGCAAAACTCGCCGACCTGGTAGAAGAGCATCACCGCCACGCCCTCGGCAAATTCGCGGATGGCGAAAGCGCCGAGCGAGGCCACTCCCATCAGGAAGTTCTCGTCGAAGATCTGGCCGTGCAGGATATTCCGGCCGGCGTGCCAGAGCACGGTCCAGCCGATTAACAGGTAACTGACCAGGTAGAGTCCAAATCGCACCGTTTCCGGCAGCGGCAGGCCCAGCGCCGCCGCGAACAGCAACGCGCCGGCGGCGATGCCCGCCAGCTTGGCGCGGTGGAAACTGCTCTCGCGCTGCTCCTCCAGGGGGGAGGCGCAGGCACAGTGGTCGCAACAGGAACACTCGGTGCTGCATTCGTCCATGAATTCGGTTGCCATCATTTTCTTCCTTTCTGTCGCCGGAATCATAACGGCCGCTTACTGCTCGCCGATATGGATCAGGCCTTTCTCGAAGATCTGTTTGACATGCTCGTCGTCCAGCGAATAATAGACGTTTTTGCCGTCTTTCCTGTAATTGACCAGCCGGGCCTGTTTGAGGATGCGCAGCTGGTGGGAGATGGCCGACTGGGTCATGTTCAGCAGGAAAGCGATGTCGCAGACGCACAGCTCCATCTCGGCCAGGGCCCAGAGGATCTTGATCCGGGTGGAGTCGCCGAAGACCTTGAAGAGCTCCGCCAGGTCGTAAAGGCTCTCCTCGGGCGGCATCTTCTCCTTGACCTGGTTGACGATGTCCAGATGAATAATTAAACTGCCGCATAGATTGAGATCGTCGTTGGAATCGGGCATGGTAGGCTCATCTCCACTCGATTTATGATTTATTGAACATATGAACAATTGCTCAATTAACAATTTTATTATATGCAGCGGTCCTGCAGATGTCAATGTCATTTTGAGCGGGAACGCCATTTTTTTGCTGCCATTTTTTCGGGGAGGGGCGGAAACGGAGAGTGCCGTTGGAATTTCCAATGGCCGTTCCGCCCTCGCGAGAGAGGACCTTCTTTTCTGGGCCGCGGGCCTTCCGGCAGTCCCGGCGGAACCGGATTTGCGAAAGGAGGTTCCGGATTTCCCCTCGGAACCGCGGCGGAACCCGCCGGAAGAACCGGATTTCCCAAAAGAGGAACCGCCGGGCGGCAGGGAAGGCCCGCGCAACGGCGGAGAGGAAGCGCAACGGATCGATCCAAGAATGAAAACCGCCCGGCCATAACCAGGGATGGTTTAAGCCGGGCGGTCCAGGGATGGAAAAACCGCCAGGCCATAACCAAGGACGGTTTAAGCCGGGCGGTCCAGGGATGGAAAAACCGCCAGGCTGTTCACGGCCGCTAATGTGTGTTATATTAAGGGTGATTCACGACATATGGAATGGGCGGCGGCGGAGCGCCGATATTTTGGGGGCAGGACAGGGTGGAAAAACGGATGAATGTGCGGGAACGAATCGAAAACGCCTTTAAGCAGATCAGCAAGCGCAGCACGCAACCGCGCCAGATTATCCTGGAAAAGCTGGTCCAGCTGGCCGAGACCGGCGCGGTCTTCACCGGCGAGGCGCTCTGGCAGGAGCTCCGTCAAGCCAACCCGGAGATCGGACGGGCCACGGTTTTCCGCTCCATCGACAAGTTGGTGGAATTGAAGGTGCTGGACCGGATCGATTTCGAGGACGGCGGGCATTATTTCCGAGTCTGCAGCGCGGCCGGGCACCATCATCACCTGGCGTGCACCGAGTGCCGGCGGGTGGTCGAGTTCGAACACTGCATCGCCGAGGAGCAGATCGACGCCATTGCCAAACAGGCTAACTTCGCGATCGATGATCATGTGCTGACGATCTTCGGCTGTTGTGAGGATTGCCAGAAACGCCGGAAGTCATAATGTCATAATGGCGCGGGACTGGCACCGTCCGTTTCGCGGTTGGGATGGGGCTGTTGATCCGGGTGCCGGCGGCCGGACCGCTTGCGCACCAATAATGAGAGATAGTATAACGCCGCCGCCAGCGTCGCGATATAGAAACCGGCCGGCAGGTGCCGCCAGGTTCCCAGGAAAGCCAGGAGCAGCCCGGACCAGGTCACCGCCAGGCCGAAGCCCACCGCCAGCAGGATGGCGTTGCGGGGCCGGTGGGCCAGGTTGACCGCTGTCGCCGCCGGGGCGACCAGCAACGCCACTACCAGCAGCACGCCGCTGACCAGAATCGCGGTCGCGGCGGTTACCGCCAATACCAGCAGAAATACCATGGACAGCAAGCGCACCGGCACCCCGCGCGCCTGGGCGATGGCGGGGTCGATCGAGGCGAACAGCAGCGGCCGGTAGATGGCCGCCATCACCAGCAGAACCGCTATGCCGCAGCGGGTGACCAGCGCGATATCCTGGCGGGTGACGCTGAGCAGCGAGCCGAAGAGAATGTTGATGCCGGCATTGGCGTGAGCGGCGCTATGGTGCGCGTACAAGCTCAGGAATAGCACCCCGATCCCCAGTGCAAAGGAGAGCACCATTCCGATCTCCACATCCCGGCCGCGCACCTTTTCCCCAAAACACCCCAAACCCAGCGCGGCAACGATCGCGAACGCCACCATGCCCACGATGGAGTTGACTCCCAGCAGCGCGGCGCCGGTGGCTCCGGCAAAGCCGATGTCCGAAAAGGCCTCGCAGGCGAAAGCCTGAGCCCGGAGCACCAGGAAATAGCCGACCACCGCCCCGATCACCGCGGCGACGGTCCCGCCCAGCCAGGCATTTAAAAAGATATCGGAACGCAATAGCTCAAACATGAGTCATGATCCTCCCGGTTTGGTTGGCGGTTGTTGAAGCTGGTTCTGAATGCAGATTCAGGTTAGTAGTTGGTAGTTCGTGGTTGTTGAAGTGGTTCTGGATGCTGATTCAGGTTCGTGGTTCGTAGTTGTTGAAGCTGATTCAGGATGCTGATCAGGTTCTTGGTTATGATGATTGATAACCTCTTTCGGTTCCTATGAACTACGAACCACCCATCACGAACTACCAACCACGAACCACGAACTACCAACCACCTACCGCCCGCCAACCATCTAAACCACGGTTTTTCCCTCGCGACGGCCTTTTACCAGGAAGCGGACCGGCAGATAGACGATAAACGCCAGTGCCGCGATGAAGAAACTCACCGGCAGATCGGCAGTCTCCGCCGCCAGCAGGATGCCGATCCAAATGTAGGCCACGCCCAGCAGTGCCGCGACGAGAATGGCCCGGCCGGGCCGGCGCACCAGCCGGGTGGCGGTGGCCGCCGGCCCGATCAGCAACGTGAAAACCAATAGCGCTCCCATCAGTTGGACCGCCAGGGAAACCGCCAGCGCCACCACCACCAGAAAGGCCACCGCCAGGAAGCGGACCGGAACGCCGCGCGCCTCGGCCACCGCCGGATCGAAGGTGCTGAAGAGCAGCGGCCGGTAGAACAGAATCATCGCCGCGGTGATCAAGAGCGCTGCCACTGCCGTGAGCGATACATCCTGACGGCTAATCCCCAGAATGGTGCCGAAGAGGATGCCGTAAACGCGCTGGGCGTATCCTGCATACAGCGATAGGAACATCAGGCCCAATCCCAGCGCGAAGGTCATCAGGACGCCGACCGCGATATCCCGTTCGCGGGCCGCCTGGCCGTCCAGTCCGATCCCCGCCGCTGCCAGGATGGTGAAGGCAAACAGGCCGTAGACCGGCCGTACCCCGATGAACACCGCGCCGGCCGCCCCCGCGAAGCCGATGTTGGGCAGCGCGTGGCCGGCAAAGGTCAGGCCGCGCGCGATCAGGAAATATCCGGTGACGGCGGCGATCACCGCCACCAGGGACCCCGCGATCAATGCGTTTTGAATGAAGGGATATTGTAAAAGCTCGAACATTTTGACTCCCCGAATTGCCCCGCGGGCATGAATTTTATCGGCCAGGTCGTCGGCACGGGCATGGGCAGGGCGGGCCCGTTAAATCTGGGCCCCCACAATGAATTTGCGGCCTAGGGCTTCGACGACCTCCACCGGTGACCCGTAGAGCTCGCTCAGGGTCCGGCCGTTGATCACCTCATCGGGCAGCCCGATGGCGGCGTGGCCGCCCGCCATGTAAAGCACCCGGTCGATCACGGGCAACAGCGGATTGGCGTCGTGGGTGACCAGCAGCACCGCCACCCGCCGCGAACGGCACACCCGGTTGATCAGGGCGATAATCTCCTGTTCATGGGCGATATCCAGGTTGGCGAACGGTTCATCCATCAACAACAGGCTGGGTTCGGTCAATAAGGCCTGCGCGATCAGCAGCCGTTGCTGTTCGCCCCCGGACAGCCGACCGACCGGAGCATCGGCAAAGGCGGTGGCATCCACCTCGGCCAAGGCCCGGTCGATTAGGGTTTCCCGTTTGCGGCTGGGCCAGCCCGGCCCCCAACGGTGGCCGTCCAGCCCGAAGCCGACGATGTCCCGGGCGCGCAGGGCCATGTCGGCTTCGAGTGAGCGGAATTGCGGCGCATAGCCGATCTTGGGGTTGCCTTTGCGGGGGGCAGCCCCCAGGACGCGGACGGTGCCGCCGCTGGGTTTCACCAGCCCGAGCAGCAACTTGAGCAGGGTGCTCTTGCCGGCGCCATTGGGCCCGAGAATGGCGATGAACTCGCCATTCTCGACGCTAAAGCTCATATCTTGCTGAATGGTCCGGCCGCCCAACCGGACCTGGACCTGATCCAGCGCTACGATGGGCGTGTTTGACTGCGACAATGGCTCAGCTACTTTCCGAGGGCCTGTTCCAGCGCATTCAACTGGTCCAGAATCCAGGTTTGATAATTTTTGCCCACCGGCATGGTCTCGGTTACCGCGACGATCGGGATGCCCGCCGCCTTGGCTTCGGCCTGCAGTTTGGCGGTGATCTTGGTCTCGGTTTGTTTGTTGTAAATCAAAACTTTGACCTTCTTGGCTTTGACCTGATTCTCGGCGCTGATCACCGCGCTCGCCGGCGGGTCTTCCCCTTCGGCGACGGCTTTTTGGAATTCAAGCGGAGTGAGCACCTTCAGGCCCAGCGGACCGGTCTGGTAGAGGAAGATCGTCTCGGTCAGGCCGACGGGGGTCCCGTTGTGTTTGGCTTTGATCGCGGCGGTCTTCTCCCTGATTGTATCCAGGGCTTTTTTGAAGGTCTGCAGGTTGCTCTGATAGGCGGCCCGGCCGGACGGATCGAGTTTCGTCAGAGTGGCGGCGACCGATTCGGCGACTTGCTGGATGTTGGCTACGCTGTACCAGACGTGCTCATTGTCGGGCAGCTTGGTGCCGGCGATGTCGTAGGCCTTGAGCAGGACCCGCTTGGAATTGGGGGAGGCTGCGAGCAGCTTATCCATCCAGTCGTCATACCCTCCGCCGTTTTCGATGGCCAGGTCGGCAGCGGCGATCGCTTTGGCGTCCCGGACGTTCGATTCATACAGGTGCGGATCGACGTTGGGATCCGAAAGAATACTGGTCACCGTGACGCGGGCGCCGCCGATCTGGGCGACGACATCGCCGTAAAAATTGGCGGAAGCGACGACTTTCAAGACTTTGCCCCCGGCATCCGGTCCGCTGGCTGCGCAGCCGGGTCCCACGACCCAAAACAGCACGCTCAGCGCCAGCAGGACGAGCCCGCCGGCTAGTTTTCGAGATAAACGCATAGTGAATCCCCTCGCTCTTTAATGAGATTAAGTATCAAGAAAAATATATCAGAAGGACTAAATCTTGTCAATGATACTTCGTATCATTTTCTGAAAAGGAAGAATTTATGCAGAATTGGTTCTTCATCCGGCCGGGGCGGCATATGGTCATCCCTAGCCGCTTACCCTTGAGCCATCCCTGGCTCTGGCTTTGCGGTTGATGTCCATCCGTGGACGCCGTAAGCTTAAGCCTTCCTGGTTCTGGAGCGGCGCATTATTTAAAAATTATGGAAACTTGATCTGGAAAACCGCGGCCGTTTGCAATAATATGGATATAGAACATTAACGAATACGCAGAAAACGAGGGGGTTCGTAACGATGAATATTACCAGGGAACCGTTCGGTCGGACTGCCGATGGCACGGCGGTGGAACGGTTTACATTGAGCAATGACCATCAGCTGATCATTCAGTTTATTACCTACGGCGGGATCATTACCGCGCTGCGGGTGCCCGATCGCAACGGGGACTGCGCCGACGTAGTGCTCGGCTTCGACACTCTGCCCGAATACCTGGCCGGACATCCTTTCTTCGGGGCGCTGGTCGGCCGGTTCGGCAACCGGATCGCAGGGGCTCGTTTCACGCTGAATGGCCGGGAATACCAGCTGGCCGCCAATGACGGCGTCAACCACCTTCACGGCGGGCGGGTCGGTTTCGACAAACGGGTCTGGACCGCGGCGCCGTTGGAGAACGGATCGGAAGTCGGCGTGAAGCTCAGCTACCTTTCCAAGGACGACGAGGAGGGCTATCCCGGCAACTTGACCGCGACCGTCACCTATCTGTTGAATAATGCCAATGAATTTACCATTCGTTACGAAGCCGTCACCGACCAGCCGACCGTGGTCAACCTGACTCAACATACTTATTTCAATCTGGCGGGCGAGGGCAGCGGCGCGATCCTGGATCATGAGGTGGTCATCGACGCCGACCGTTTCACCGCGGTCGACGAGACACTGATTCCCACCGGCGAGCTCCAGTCGGTTCAGGGAACGTCGCTCGACTTCAGGAAGGCCAAAACCGTCGGGTCCGAGATTGGGCAGGTTCCGGGGGGTTATGATCATAACTACGTCTTAATTAAGGAAAACGCCGCCGGCGCGCCGTCCCGGGCGGCCCGGGTCCGCGAACCGCGGAGCGGCCGGGTGCTGGAGGTCTTCACTACCCAACCCGGCATCCAGTTTTATACCGCCAATTTCCTGGACGGCAAGTTAACCGGCAAGTCGGGCGTAGCCTACGGCAAGCACAGCGGGTTCTGCCTGGAAACGCAACATTATCCCGATTCGCCCAATCAACCGCAATTCCCGTCGGCGGTTTTAAATCCGGGAGAGACATACAGGCAAGTGACAATCTTCAAGTTTTCGGCCGAATAAGACGGACGCCGGGCGGTTCCGTGCCGACGCCGATATGCAAAGGGGAATCAGCCGATGTTGGATGTGACGGCTTTGGGAGAGATTTTGATCGATTTTACGCCGGCCGGCCGGTCGGCGGCCGGGCAATGGCTGTTCGAGGAGAATCCCGGCGGGGCCCCGGCCAATGTGTTGGCGGCCGTCGCCCGGTTGGGGAAGCGCGGCGCGTTTCTGGGCATGGCGGGCCAGGATTCGTTCGGGGTCTACCTCCGGGAGGTCTTGCAGCAACAGGGAATTGACGTAACCGGCTTCAAGTTCTCGCCGACGGTCCATACTACCTTGGCCTTTGTTCAGCTGGACGCGTCCGGCGACCGGCAGTTCAGCTTCTACCGCAATCCCGGCGCCGACCTGATGTTCAGCGCGGCGGACATCGAATACGATCTGATCCGCGCGGCGGGGATCTTCCATTTCGGTTCGATTTCGATGACCGATGAACCGGCCCGGAGCGCCACTCTGGCGGCGGTGAAGTTCGCCAAGGCGCAGGGCAAGCTGATCTCTTACGATCCCAATTACCGCCCGCTGTTGTGGCCCAATGCCGATGCGGCCGTGGAGGCCATGAAGGCGGGACTGGTCTTTGCGGATCTGGTCAAGGTCTCCGACGCCGAGCTGGAGCTCCTGACCGGCCTGGCCGATCTGGACAGTGCTTCGGCCGCCCTCAGCCGTTTCGGCCCCCAATTGATCCTGGTCACCCTGGGACCGGGCGGCTGTTATTACCGCGCGCCTTTCGGAACCGGCCGGCTGCCCACCTACGCGGTGCCGGTGGTGGATACCACCGGTGCCGGCGACGCGTTTTTGGGAGCTGTCCTCTATCATCTGAGCGGCCGGACGGCGCCGGATCTGGAACGGCTGGACCGCGGCGAACTGGAACGGATCGTCGATTTCGCCAATGCCGCGGGGGCGTTGACCACCACCAAAAAAGGGGCTATCCCGGCGCTGCCCGACTTGGAACAGATCCGTCAGTGCCTGGCGCAGACGCCGAAGCTGGCGATCGACTAGAGCGGTTCTACGACCGTCCGGGTCCGTTCGTTGGTGACATTGCCGGTGTTCAGCGTGGTTCCGGGTTCAAAGACCAGGACTTGGACCTCGGCCGCTGCCGACGGCTGGTGCTCGATGCCTTTGGGGATGATCAAAAACTCGCCTTCGGACAAATGGACGTCGCCATCGCGCAGTTTGATGGTGAGATTTCCCTTGATCACCAGGAACATTTCGTCTTCGACCTCGTGGTGGTGCCAGACGAAATCGCCCTGGAGTTTGGCGATCTTGACCTGGAAACTGTTGACTTCGCCCAGCAGCCGCTGGTGCCAGAAGTCATCGACAAGGTCAAATTTCTCGGCCAGATTGACTTTTTCCAACATGAAAGACCCACTCCTTATTAAAGATGATTTTGGTTTGTTTATTTGTCGTCGGATCCGGATTCAACCGTCGCCAGCGGCAGTTGGCTGGTTTCCTTCAGAGTGGTAAAGGCGATGGCAGTCCGGGTGGTCTTGATCGCCGGGATGCCACCGAACTTCTCGCGCAGGATCTCCCCGAGCTTTTCGGTGCTCTCGGTCCGCAGCTTCACCAAAAAGCAATCCTCTCCGGCGATATGGTGGACCTCTTGCACCTCCGGAATGGCCGCCAGCTGCCTGCCGGTGGCCAGCGCCTCGGCCGGCCCCTCGATTCGTACAAAGACGAAAGCCAGCAATCCGAGACCGAGCGCTTGCGGTTTCAAGCGGGCTTCATAACGCTGAATGATCCCGCTTTCCTCGAGTTTGCGGACCCGCTCCAGCGTGGCCGAAGCCGCCATTCCGATCTGCCGGGCGATTTCAGCATTGCTGATGCGGGCGTCTTCCTGAATAATATTCAGTATTTTTGCATCAACTTCGTCGATCATTCGGAAACACATCCTTTAAACAGATTATAATTCTATATAATTGGATTGTCAACTTTAATATGGATCCTGTCTCGTCCAAAAATTGATGATGTTCCCGTCTCGGTCGGGTGAAGCTTGGGATTCGGCGATCCCTATGCTATAATTGGGTCAAACCAACTGGCTAAAGGAGGGAATGGCGGTGTTTTACAAACCGTTGTTTGAAAACGACATGCCCGTGGCGGTTCGCTCCTGACGGATCGAATCGCTGCAGGTGTTTCCTTCCGTCCGGAGCAGGCAGCAACGATTTTGACGATGGAGGGAATCGAAAATGAGAAAATATCTGGGTCCGCTTTATTCGATCGCCGCCGCCAGCATCTGGGGCGGCATGTATGTGGTGAGCAAAATGGTGCTGGCGGTGGTCCCGCCGTTACAACTGGTCTGGTTGCGTTATCTGGTGGCCCTAGTCGCTTTGGCCGGCGTCGCTCTGTTGACTCGTCAATCCTGGCGGATCAAGCTGAAGGACATTCCGCTCATTCTGGCCATCGGCGTCATCGGTTATTTCCTGTCGATCTGGGCGCAGTTCGCGGGGACGCGGCTCTCGTCGGCGCAGATGGGCGCGGTCATCACCGCGGCCACTCCGGCGTTTATGGTCCTTTTTGCGCGGCTGATCTTGAAAGAGCGGATTACCGCCAGAAAAGCGCTATCGGTCGGCCTGGCTACCCTGGGTGTGCTGTTCATCGTGGGAGTCGGCCAGCTCGGTGTCGGCCAAGGCCATTCGGTCCAGCTGGGCGGAGCGGTTTTGATCAGCGCCGCTCTGACTTGGGCGTTAATGTCGGTGCTGGTGAAACGGGTGCCGGCTGGCTATTCGCCGTTGATCGTGACTACTTATGCCGTTTTGACAGCGCTGGTCGTCATGACGCCGCTGGTCGGGGCCGAACTGCAGCCAGCCCGGCTTCGGCAACTGCTCGGACAGCCGCTGGTCTGGGGCGGAACGCTCTACCTCGGGGTGGTCTCCACCGCCGGCGCCTTTTACTGCTGGAACAAGGGACTGCAGCGGGTCGAGGCGACCCGCGCCGGGCTCTATTTTTTCTTTCAACCGCTGGTCGGCACCTGGCTGGGCTGGCTCTGCCTGGGGGAACGGGTGGGAGTTACCTTTGGGATCGGCACGGCCTTGATTCTCGGCGGGGTTCTGCTGGTCATTCAAGAACCGGAGCAACCGGTGATCCGCCGGACCCAACCATAAACAGATAGGTAAAACCACTACCCGGGGGCGTAAGCTCCCGGGTTTTTTAATACCGATTATCAATTTAACTCCCCATAACATTCTGAAGAGCATTTTTGGCGGGTGTTGCACTCCAAGCCGCCAACTTTCAATTTTCGCGCCGCCTGTCCAAGAGGAAATCAAACCGACCAAAGCGGGACGGGCTTTTATAGCGGGACCTTTTGGGACCGGAGATTTCCCAAAGGCGCCGGAGCGTTCCGATAGCCGATTATTCTTTCGACACGCTAAAAAATACTTTTGCCATATTTCCAGAATCAATTTTGCAACATATATTGTATCAGAGTAAGATCAAACCGGTTATGATAATCTTCCCATTCTTAGGTTGTGCCGGGAGTGTAATGCGCCGGAATGCTGCATCTGATCACGGCCACAGGGTATTTTGACAACGCACGGCCTCATATGTTGGGAAAAGGGGGTGTCGTGATGGGCTTTTTCGGTGGTGGTTGCGGCTTTGGCGGATGGTGGATTTGGATTTTCGTCTTCATTATCATTATTGCCTGTTTTTGCTGGTAAACCAGCATGAACATCGTTATCAAGGATGCCCGTTGCGAGCGGGCATCCTTTTTTGCTGCCCAATTGCGGCCGCGCCACCCGGACCCCATCCAAGATGGATGAATGAAAAGAGCTGTTAATGCCGGTTTTCCCGGCCCATGTTATAAAATTGCTAAAAATTTCAAATGCTAAGCAGGAATTGCCATAGAAAGGCCGAAAACGATCCCTATATTGTTCGATAATTGGACGATTGTGTTTGTTATTTGATAGAATGAATGCGAAGCTATCCTTAATAAGATAAGACGAGGCTTGCCTGGAACCTTGAAAATTACGATAGGGAGCTCGGACCGGCGGAAATGGATTCCGTCAATTTAGGGTAAAGGATTGGAAGGCATGTTCCAACGGGGCGTTGAAAAGAATCCGGTCTTCGGCTGGTTCGGGCCGGCGGCGGGAGCCGCCATTTTCCAGATCATCAAGGATGGCGGCCCGTTTTCCCGGGCCGAGATCGTCCGCCAGACCGGCTTGTCGAAGTCGACGGTTTCCATGCACGTGGAGAAATTGCTCAAAATGGGCCTGGTGGCGGAGGAGCAAAGCCAACGGAGCGGCTTGGGTCGGAAGGGCCTGGAGCTGAAGTTCGCGGCCGACGCCGGGATGATTATCGGGGTCGACCTGGGCGCCACCGGCATCGACGTGGGGCTGTGCAACCTGGAGGCGCAGGTGATCGCGAGCCGTTCCGCGGAGCTATCGGTTTTGAGCGGACCGGAATCCGTGATGGAGCGCGTCTGCCAATTGATCGACCAGCTGTTGGCGGCGGCGCCGCGGGATCCGGCCAAGCTCTTCGGCATCGGCATGGGGGTTCCCGGACCGGTCGAATTCGACACCGGCATGCCGGTCTCGCCGCCGATCATGCCGGGCTGGCACCGTTACCCGGTGCGCGCCGTGCTGGAGGCCCGTTATCATTGCCCGGCGTACATCGACAACGACGTCAACGTGATGGCGCTCGGCGAAAAGCACAGCGGCCTGGGCAAGGCGGTTGACAACTTCATCTTCGTCAAGATCGGCACCGGTATCGGCGCCGGGATCTTCTGCAATGGCCGGCTGCATCGCGGGACGCAGGGCTGCGCCGGCGATATCGGGCACGTCGGGGTCGATGCCGTCGCTACGCCCTGTCCCTGCGGCAACCGGGGCTGCCTGGAGAGCGTCGCGGCCGGCCCGGCCATCGCCAGGATGGCCAGGGAAGCGGCTGAAAATGGCCAAAGCGAGCTGCTCGCCGCCAGGCTCCGGGAGAAGGGCGGCCTGACCGCCGCGGATGTGGGGGATCTGGCGAGCCGCGGCGATCTGGTTTGCATGGCGATCATTCAGCGCAGCGGTAAAACCATCGGCCAGGTCCTGGCCAAGCTGGTCAATTTCTTCAATCCGGCCCTGATCATCATCGGCGGCAACGTCGCCAATCTGGGCGGCCGTTTCCTGGCGGCGATCCAGGAAAAGATTTACCAGCGCTCGCTGCCGCTGGCTACCCGCGACCTGGAGATCAAGCGTTCGCTGCTGCGCGAGCGGGCCGGCATGATCGGCGCGGCGGCCATGGCCCTGGAGGAGATCTTCTCCCACGGCAATGTCACGGAAATGGTTTACCAGGAGACCAGGAAACGATCGGCCCAGGAATGAAGCGTTCTTCCGCCGTACCGCAACGGGCGGCCCGAGTCCTAAGTTCAGGATCGGGACAGCTTTGCAATCATAAAAAAACGGAGAGGTGATCAGCGTGATCGAAGGAAAGGAAAGCCGTTCCGGCGGCGCGGCCTTGCGTTACGGAATGGTGGGCGGCGGCGCCGGCTCGTTCATCGGGGACGTGCACCGCAAGGCCATCGCTTTCGATGGCACGGCTACACTGGTGGCGGGTTGTTTCTCGCAGAATTTCGAGAATACCTTGGCTACCGGGAAGGGGCTGGGGCTCGATTCCGGGCGGCTTTACCGGAGCTTTGATGAGATGGCGGAACGGGAGGCGGCCCGGGAAGACCCGATCGATTTCGCGGTGATCGTGACGCCCAACTATGCGCACTATAGCGCGGCCAAGGCTTTCTTGAGCCGGGGGATCCACGTGGTCTGCGACAAGCCGCTGACCTTCACGGTGGCCGAGGCCGAGGAACTGGGGCAGTTGGCCCGGGAGCGGGGCCTGCTGTTCGGCGTGACCTACACCTATTCGGGGTATCCCCTGGTCAAGCAGGCCCGGGAGATGATCCGGCGCGGCGATCTGGGCACCATCCGGGTGGTGATGGCCGAGTATCCCCAGGACTGGCTGGCCACTCCGGCCGAGCGCGGCACGAACAAACAGGCCGCCTGGCGCACCGATCCCCAATACACCGGCGTCTCCAACTGCACCGGCGACATCGGCAGCCACGTCGAGCACACCGTCTCCTATATCACCGGCCTGCGCATTCAGTCGCTCTGCGCCAACCTGCAAACCTTCGTGGCGGAGCGGGTGCTGGATGACAACAGTGAAGTGCTGGTCCGTTACACCAACGGCGCCAGCGGCATCTACTGGAGCTCGCAAGTGGCTGTCGGCCACGACAACGGCCTGAAGGTCCGGGTCTTCGGCTCCGAAGGTTCCCTCGAATGGGAGCAGGAGAACCCCAATTTCCTAAAGGTGGCCCGCCTGGGCCAGCCGGTGCAGATCCTGGCGCGGGGCGGCGGCTACCTGTATCCCGAGGCGGCCCGGCTGGGGCGGATTCCGGCCGGCCATCCCGAAGGCTACTATGAGGCTTTTGCCAATATTTACGCCGCTTTCGGCAACGCCCTGGCCAAGCAGAAGGCCGGCGCGACCCTGAGCGAGGCGGACCTCGATTTCCCGACGGTGGAGGCGGGGATCGCCGGGGTGAAATTCATCAACCGCTGCGTCGAAAGCAGCCAGCAAGGCGCTGTCTGGGTCCGGCTGGATTAGCTCAGCCGAGCGCCGCAAGCGCACGATAGTCAAAGGAGGAAGTTGAAGATGGCTCGACCGGTAACCCTTTTTACGGCACAATGGGCGGATCTGCCCTTCGAGGAGCTCTGTCGCAAAGCGAGCGCCATGGGCTTCGACGGCCTGGAGATCGCCTGCTGGGGCGATCATATGGATCTGAAGCGGGCGGCGGAAGACCCCGCTTATGTGGCCGACCGCCAACGGATCCTGGCCAAGTACAACCTGAAATGCTGGGCGCTGGGGGCGCATCTGGCCGGCCAGTGCGTGGCCGATCTCTATGACTCGCGGCTCGATAACTTCGCGCCGGCCCATTGCAAGGGTAATCCCGCCAAGATCCGGGAATGGGCGATTCAGGAGATGAAGTACGCCGCCAAGGCCGCCAAGAACCTGGGCTGCTATGTGGTGACCGGCTTCACCGGCTCGCCGATCTGGAAGTTCTGGTATTCCTTCCCCCAGACCAGCGAGGAAATGGTGGAGGAGGGCTTCCAAGAGGTGGTCCGGCTGTGGAGCCCGATCCTCGACGAATTCGATAAGAACGGCGTCAAGTTCGCCCTGGAGGTCCATCCGACCGAGATCGCCTTCGACTTTTACACCGCCGAGCGGTTGCTGAAGGCGTTCGACTACCGGCCGGCCTTCGGATTCAATTTCGACCCGAGCCACCTGCTGTGGCAAGGAGTGACGCCGCACTTATTCGTCCGGGACTTCGCCGAGCGGATCTACCACGTCCATATGAAGGACGGCGCGGTCACCCTCGACGGCCGGGCCGGGATCCTCGGCTCCCACATCACCTTCGGCGACACCCGGCGCGGCTGGAATTTCCGCTCCATCGGCCACGGCGACGTGGATTTCGAGGCGATCATCCGCGAACTGAACGCCATCCGCTACAGCGGGCCGCTTTCCATCGAATGGGAGGACAGCGGCATGGAACGGGAGTTCGGCGCCGCCGAATCCCTGGCCTTCGTGCGCAAGATCGATTTCAGCCCGTCCACGGTGGCTTTTGACGACGCCATCAAGAAATGAGGCCGCCGGAAGACTCTCCCTTGCCCTCTCTTTGCTGTTTTTTCGGAAAGAGAGGGCAATCACAATGCCCCGCTGCTTACGGGAGCGGTTTTAACGCTTCCTTGAACCGGCTTTCCTTCCCTCTCTTTCCCAAAAGCCGCAAAGGGAGGGAAGTCAGGGCCAGGAAGGCTTAAACTTGCGGCGTCCATGGATGGACATAGCCGCAAAGCAAGGGGGCGAGTGATCTCCTTGCCGCCGGAAGAACCGGAAATCGGCGGGGAAGGCCCGGAAAACCACCGGAACGAACCGGAACTCTCCCGGAAGAACCGCCATCCCGCAAGGCGGTGGCGGATTCCCGCGCCGGACAACCGGATTTCGGGCCGACGGTTCCGGAACGGCTGGCGGAAGGAGTTGCCGATCGATCAGCGGATCGGGATTGGGCATCCGCTGGATCGAAAGCCGACTTCGCAATAGCGAAGCCAAAGCAATAAAGAGTTTTACTCCCCAACTTTTCACGATGTTAGCTTCACTTCTCTGACTTATCCACAATCAAAATCATTTACTATGTTCAACGAAACCGTTTATCCACAGGAATAGATCACTTATTCACAAAAAGATCTCTTTTATTCACAAAAAGAGCTCACTTATCCACAAAATGAGCTTGTTGAACGACTGAAAGAGCTCATTTATTCACAAAAAGAACTCTTTTATTAACAAAATGAGCTTACTTATCCACAAAATGAGCTCGTTGAGCGACTGAATGAGCTTATTTATTCACAAAAAGAGTTCTTTCATTAACAAAACAAGCTCATTGAACGTCTCAACCCGATCACTTATCCCCAAAGACTTGATCACGGATTTAACGGATGAAAGGATTCCACGGCCTGGAGACCGGGAAGTGGGTTTTGCCGTGAAATCCTTAAATCCGTCAATCCGTGCTCGGCTCTTTTTATAGGGACCTTCACTTTGCACATACGGCCCCAAGGATGGCGGCTGAGGCGGATGATATTTTTCCGGTACGAAAACGATACTTCAGAGCCGGCTTTTGGCGGTATAATGTGAAGCATGGAAGGGTCTTTCAGTAGAGAGTCCGTCGGTATCACCGACGGACTTTCGGTCACGGGGTCATCGGTCAAAGTTTGCATTCTCGTGCCCTGGCTTCCTATGCGGAGCTAACTTGTGTCATTCGTACTGAGGGTCGATGGGGGCTATTCCTGCCCCCACACCATCGGCTTTTTTCGCCGTCCTGGCTAAGCCGATTTTTGGACTTCCATGTCCTGACCCAGGACCAAAGGGTTTGGTCGGAAACCCTTTGGAATCCCCCGACTAGGAACCGAGGTTCCTAGACCTCCTCATTCATCCAGGGTTTTAGAGTGTCGCCGCCATCCATGGCCTTCTGACTGGCAACCAAGTGGAGGCTTCCGGCCCCGACCGCTGTTTTTCTTCCTGAAAAGAAGCGGCGCCGTCTCCCTCCCTGGAGACGGGTGCTCGTTGTATCAACCAATTACTTATAAATACTTATATTAACAAAAATATAATTATAAATGCTTGAAATGGATAAGTAAAATACTTATAATGGAACTGAAGAGGTGAGTCCGATCTATCAGGAAGAGCGTTTGTACCGGATCCTGGAGCATCTGGAGGGCCATCAGGCGATGACGGTCAGCGAGATCTGCGCCATTTTCGGGGTGTCGCGCGATACGGCCCGGCGCGACGTGGTCAAACTGACCGAGCGGGGCGCGGTCATCCGGACCCACGGCGGCATTGCTTTGCCAAAGTTCGAGCAGAAGATTCAGGAATATGCCGTGCGGCAGCAGGACGAACCCCAGGGGAAGCTGCGGATCGGGAAGTATGCGGCGCAGCTGGTGCAAGACGGGGAGAGCCTCTTTCTGGACGTCTCGACCACGGTGCGCTGCCTCATCGCCGAGCTGAAGGCCGCCGACCTGACGGTGGTGACCCATTCGCTGGACAATGCCTGGCTGCTGATGGAGCGGGAGGAGATTCAGACTTACCTCTTGGGCGGCAAGATCCACACCAGACTGCGCCACCTGGCCGGCTACGAGACCTTGCAAAAACTGGCCGACTACCGTTTCAGCAAGGTGATGCTCGGCGCCACCGGCCTCGACGGCGCCGGCGTCTATTACGGCGACGGGGACGACATCGAATTCAAGCGGGAACTGGTGCGCCGGGCGGAGCAGGTTATCCTGCTGGCCGACCACACCAAGTTCGAACGCTACACCCTCTTTCATTCCCTGGCGCTGGAGGCGATCGATCTGGTGGTCACCGACCAGCCGGTCTCCCGCCCGATGCAGGAAGCCCTGGCGGCGGCCGGCGTACAACTGGCGGTCGTTCCGGAATAGCCGGCGGACCGGGAGCGGGTCCCGGCGGCGATGCGGCCAAGATGCGGTTATGATTGGAAGGCATGATTGAAGAGCGACGGCGCTTGGGGCGGGAGACGGCGTGACCGGATGCGTCCGGGCGTAACGGCCCCCGTTTCATGACCAGAGCGGCCCGGCTCTATCGATCGTGCTTTCCAATGATAGCCGATAGCGGCGCGGCGCGGCAAGAAGTTCCGCCGCCGTCCGGAGCCGGGGAGGTCCAAAGGCAAGCGGGCAGCGATGGCTAACGACGCGGTCTTAGGCCCTCCCGGCTGCCCCGGCCTGGCTGGGCTCGGCTCCGGCTCGGCCGCCCAAGACGTCGGACTGAAGGGGTTTAAGGGAGCTTTGCTTTCATGATCGGGATGGCGTCCTCCACGGCGTCCGGTTTTAAGGCCCGGCCCCGTTCCTTGAGATCGCCCGGCGGGAGCGAAGCGCACTGACCCTGGAAGAAAGCGCCGTCCGCCACCACAAATACCGCCATCTTGGAATCGCCGATGATCCGGGCGGTCGCGGCCAATTCCAGTTTGCCACGGGCCTCGATGGTTCCCTTGACCTCTCCGGCCACCACTACGTTCTTGGCAACGATGTTTCCGACGATGGTGCCGTTCTCCCCGATGATCAGGTCTTCCCCGATGTGGAGATCGCCCTCGAAATAGCCGTCGATCCGCACCGAACCGTTGGCGGTCTCCAGGTCGCCTTTGAAGCGGCAATCCTTACCGATAATGGTGTCGATCCTAGCGCCACTGCTGGTTGGACGTTCCTTGCTGGAAAACATTGTTAATCCCCCCGCGATTTGTGGTGTTTGCTTTTTCTTTCCTGCAGTCGTTAGTATTAATAATTATCGGTAATTTTATGAATTCCTTTAACGAATGAAAATTTCTGAGGCGGCGCTGATCGGCCCGCCAAGCCCTGTTTGCCGGGGCTTGGGGCCGATTGCGCTGCGGCGGTTTGGGACTCAGCCAGCTTGACGGCGGTTTGGCCGGGCGGCCGCCTGGCGTCTGGCGGCGGCCTTGGCTTCCACCACCCGGTCGGCGTAATGAGCGGCGATGAAAAACGCGGTATAAATTATGCCAATAACGATGACGGTGCCGATTTCGAAACTCATGGAACCTCACTCCTTTTAAAATTTTATATAAAGAACGGCGCTTCGGCCGCATACCGGATTAGACAAAAAACAACAGCGTCAAAAGGCCCAGGAGCGGCAGCAGGATCGCCCCCGAATACGCCATGTATTCGAAGAAGTTGGGGATCGACTGCCCCTGCTCCCTGGCGATCGATTGGATCATGAAATTGGGCCCGTTGCCGATATAGGTCAGGGCGCCCATAAAGACTGCGCCGCAACTGATCGCGCTCAGCAGATCGTGGCGCACCCCGGCGACCAGGACCGTTCCCGCCGCGCCCAGCGACCGGGTGACGCTCTCCGCCAGGGAGAAGAAGGTCAGGTAGGTCGGGGCGTTGTCCAGAAAAGCGCTGAGCCCGCCGGTCAGCCAGAAATATTGCCAGGGCCGGACGATGCCTAGCGCCGGACCGTGTGCTTCCAGCACCAGCAACAGCGGCCGCATGGTGATGAAGATCCCCAAAAAGAGGATGACCACCTCGAGCAAGGGATGCCAGGTGAAACCATTGTCGGCCCGGAGCCCTTTTTTGGTACAGGCCAGGGAGAGCAGGGTCATCGACAGCATCACCAGCTCCCGGTAGGGTGCCGGCGTCTGGAAGGCTACCGCCGCCACCACGCCCAGCATGAACAGCAAATTGATCCGGCCGGCCAGGCGCAGCGGCTCGATCTGGTTGCGGTCCGCCTGCAGCGCCTGCGAATCCTCCCGCGCGTAGCAGCGGCGATCCCAGAGATAAAAGACGGCCAGCAGGATGCCGGTGGCGATCAGCCACTGCGGCAACAGGCTCAGATTCCATTGGAACGGCACCCCCCGCAGATACCCCAGAAATAGCGGCGGGTCGCCCAGCGGGGTCAGGCTGCCGCCGATATTGGCCACCAGGAAAATGAAGAACACCGGAATGTGCTTGGTGTGCTTCCGTTCACGGTTGGTCCGGAGCAACGGCCGGACCAGCAGCATGCTGGCGCCGGTGGTGCCGATCAGGTTGGCCAAAAGGGCTCCGACCAGCAATAAGAGCGTATTGACCCGCGGCGTCGCCTGCAGGTCGCCGTAGCAGACGATGCCGCCGCTGATGACGAAGAGCGCGCCGATCATCACGATGAAGGAGAAATACTCCTCCAGCGCCGCGAACAGCTCGCCGGCATGGCCGGCCCCGAAAAACAGCGCCACCGGCAGGATCAACGCCAGGGTCAGCCAGGCTTTGTTGCGGTTGGGGTGCCAGAAATCCGGCCGCACCAGCGGCAGCAGGGCGATGGCCAGCAGCAACAGCACAAAGGGGATTCCCATCCCCCAGGGAATATCGATGGAATGCATCGCTTCACTCCTTTCCAGTAAAATCAAGAGACCCGATTTTGGCGGATAAAACAAAAAAGGTGGGAAGCTCAAAAAATGAGCTTCCCACCCTAGAAGCACGGTTTTTCTTGAAAACGGCCGCAGCCATTTCCAACCGTAATGAGACATATTTATTTGTCAATATCATCATAGCTCATTGGACGGACAAGATCAACTTCAAAATTTAGCCAACCTGTCGCTTTGGGCAGCGGACCACCCGGAAACGCCATTCGCGGTTGCGGCGGCGCGCCGGGGCTCGAGGACCTTGAAATGTGAAAAAATTGGTTTGGGATTGATAAAGCTCAAAAACTGGCGCGATGTCATTTAATTCCGATGAAACAGGGTTATTGTCCGAGAAACGGCTCTTTTTCCTATGCAAGACGGGAAGCTCATAGCTTGAGCTTCCCGTCCGGTTACATTGCGGCCTAACGGCCCTGAATCGCTGCCAACCGTGTTTCATTTTCAAACTTTAACACTTGCTCAGTCAACGTACCGGGCAGACCAGGAAAGCCTCGCCCTGGGGACCTCTGCCATCGCGCCTTGATTCCCAGCGTTTGGCGGGAGCCCGGTGCTTGAAATTGCTACGCATTTGTTCCAGCTTTTTCTGTTGTTCCGGCGTGAGCACCGTCTTGACCTGTTCGAACATGGCCCGGGTCTTGGTGACCAATTGGATCCGGAGATCGGTGACTTCCTTGGTCGTCTGGGCGATAGCCTCTTGGTCCAGCGTCTTGGCGGCCCACAATTTGCGCAGTTCCATTTGCTTGGTCTGTAAATTGTAGCGGGTTTCCAGGGTGTCTTTCTGGAACTCATAGCGGATGGTCAACAGTTTTTGGCGTTGTTCGAGCGTCAGGTTCAACGATTTAAAGGCGTCCATGGCGGCGGGCCGTCCGGCCGGGCCATATCCGGCCCGTGGGCCATCGGCAGCCAACGCGGCAAAGGACAGGGTTCCAATCAGCAGGACTACGGCTATCATAACCAGTAAGATCTTTTTCATCGGGAATATCTCCTCTCGAAATTTAAGTTTTGATGGGGTAAAACGGTAAGGTAAGTAGTTCCCTGAGATCCGTTATTTGGCGAATCGCCTCCTTCCAAGGCCAAGTGTTTTGCTTCACGAAACCGGAAAGGAATTTTATGGAGCGGTTGCAATACTTTTGCTCAAGCGACCTTACATTTCCTTCCGGGGTTAAATCTAGCATAACCGATAGGTGTGAAAGAATTATCGATAACTTATGGAGGTTTTGTGGAGATTTGATTTTAATTGAGTAGAGCTGAGGCCGGGATGAGTTCCCGGCCCCGGTGCGGAGGTAAAGCGTTGGAAAGAATGTTGGGTTCAGGCTTAAATGAACAGATTGACGTTGCCTTCCTCGGCCGACGCCAGGTAGGAGGCGACGCCGCCGATCTCCACCCCGTCGAGCAGCTCTTCCGGCTGAATGCCCATCACCTCCATGGACATCTGGCAGGCCACCAGCCGGATTCCCAGGTTCTTGGCCGTGGCGATCAGCCCTTCCAGCGAGGCGATGTTCTTGCCGCCCATCACCAGCCGGATCATTTTGGGGCCGAGGCCGGCCAGGTTCATCCGGGAGAGTCCCAGCCGGGTCGAGCCGCGCGGCATCATCAGGCCGAACATCCGGCCCAGTACGGTTTTTTTGACCTTGACCCGTTCGGGCCGGCGCAATACGTTCAAACCCCAGAAGGTGAAGAACATGGTGACCTTGCGGCCCATGGCGGCGGCGCCGGTGGCGATGATAAAGGAAGCGATCGCTTTATCCAGATCGCCGCTGAAGACGACGATCGTCTTATCCTGGGGTACGGTTGCGGCCGGGTGCGGGCTGGCCGTGACCGTAGACTGAACCGCGGCGCTGCCTTTGCGGATACGGGCGGTGATCCGGCCCGGCTCCCGCTCCAGCCCCAAGAGGGTGTTGCCGGTCCGGGCGCACCAGGCGGCCACATCATTGGCGAATCCGGGGTCGGAGGCGGTGATCTCCAGCACCGTCCCCTCAGCCAGCGGTCGCATTTCCTGATAGAGGCGCAGGATCGGCCCAGGGCATTGCAAGCCGCAGGCGTCGACCCGGACCGGCTGTGCCGCGTCGTGCGGCTGGGCCGGCGCTGCCGCCAAGGCCCCGGGGCTCCCGGCATCGGCCGCGCCCGCCACTTCGCTGCGGGCCCGCTCGCCCCGGAGCGTCCGCTCTTGCAACGCCGCCCGGAAGGTCTTGTAGCCGCCGCTCAGGTTCCGGACATTGCCGAAGCCGTGTTGCATCAGGATCCGGGCCGCCAGATAGGCGCGCAGCCCGACCTGGCAATAGGCGACGATCGGCCGGTCCTGCGGCAGTTCGGCCAGACGCTCCCGCAGTTGGTCCAGGGGGATGTTCAGGGCGCCCGGAATGGCTCCCAGTTCCGCTTCGACGGGTTCCCGGACGTCTAGCAAGAGCGGCTGGTCCGTTTTTTCGGCCAGCAGTTCTTCCCAGGTGGCCACCGCCACGTCCCGGTCTAAAATATTGGCTGCCGTGTAACCGGCGATATTGACCGGGTCCTTGGCCGAGGAGAAAGGCGGCGCGTAGGCCAGCTCCAGATCGGTCAGGTCGCGGACGGTTTTTTCGAAACGGATGGCGCTGGCCAGGATGTCGAGGCGTTTATCGACGCCAGCGTACCCGACGGCCTGGGCGCCCAGCAACCGCCCGCTATCCGGCGCGAACAACAGCTTGATGGTCAGCGGCTGAGCGCCCGGATAATAGCCGGCATGGGAGTTGGAATGGGTGATCGAGCTTTGATAGGGGATGCCCCACTGGCGCAGCATTTTTTCATTGAGCCCGGTCGAGGCGGCGGTCAGGTCAAAGACCTTGACGATGGCCGTGCCTTGCGCGCCCTGGTAGCGGGCATCCCGGCCGGCCAGAATGTCCGCCAGCAGCCGGCCCTGGCGGTTGGCCGGTCCCGCCAGCGGCAGCCAGATCGGTCGGCCGGAGAGCCATTCCCGGCTCTCGACGGCGTCGCCCACCGCGTAAATGTGGGGATCGGAGGTCCGCAGCCGCTCGTCGACCCGGATGGCGCCGGTGGAACCCAGGGCCAGGCCGGCCGCTGCGGCCAGCCGGGTCTCGGGCCGGACGCCGACCGCCAGGATCACGATATCGGCCGGAAGCTTCGCGCCGTCCCGCAGGGCCACTTCCAGCCGGCCAGCGGCCGGCGCGATGGCGGCCAGGCCGTTGCCGAGGTTCAGCCCGATCCCTTTGGCGCGCAGCTCCTGCTGGACCAGGGCGGCCATTTCGTAATCGAGGTTGCCCAGCACCTGGTCGGCCAGCTCCAGCAGGGTGACTTGTTGGGCCCGGCCCGAGTGGGCCAGGTTCTCAGCCATCTCCAGCCCGATGAAGCCGCCGCCGACCACCACCGCCGCCCGGGCCGGATGTTCGGCCAGGTAGGCTTGGATCCGGTCGGTATCGGGGATACTGCGCAAGGTGAATACCTGGGGCAGGTCGGTACCGGGAACGTTCGGGACGAGCGGCGTCGAACCGGTGGAGAGCACCAGCTCGTCATAGGTTTCCCGGTAGACCGTGCCGCGTTGCAGGTCTTTGACAGTTAGCGTCCGGCCCTCCCGGTCGATCTCCAGCACCTCGTGGTGAACCCGGACATCGATCCGGAAGCGCTGCCGCATCCCGACCGGCGTCTGCAAGAATAGCTCCTCCCGCTCGCTGATGACGCCGCCGATATAATACGGCAACCCGCAATTGGCGTAAGAGATGGCCGCGCCTTTTTCCAAAATAACGATCTCGGCCGTCTCGTCCAGCCGGCGCAGCCGGGCGGCGGTGCTGGCGCCTCCGGCGACTCCGCCCACAATGACTACTTTTTTGGCCATGGCAATCACTCCTCGCTTAAAGAATCAAGCTTTCGCTATGGATGGTTCCGCTTCGAAAGGGGATCATTAGGTTTCATGTTCATTATATTCGAATATTATAATATATTCAAGCGGGCTTGACCGGATTCGTCTCAGGAACTTTTGGGCCGGGGAGCCGTTTATAACATTATGTAAACAATGGGCTCCTTTACTATTTACAGATATATTACAAAATTTTAAAATTTTATCCCCGGTTTTATCTTGCCTTTCATGGGTTTTCGTGTTTTAATTTTATATATTAACAAGATTGTAACATTGTAACATTTTTCACGATCTCACCGAAGCCCAAAAATGCTTCACGGATGAAACAAGCCTTATCAAACCGCGCGCGCAAGCGCCCGGGGCCATGACTTTTTCGCGGCTGAACTCGACCGGCCCATCCGTGTCGCAGCGCTACCAAGAGGATGCGACGGTGAAAACGGGGGTTACTTTGTTCTGGATTTCACAACATTCGCTTGACTTTGTTCTGATTTTCACAGCTTCAGTATGCAATGCAACACTTTTTTCAGAACGGGAGGTCGATCCGTTCGGAATAAAGTCGTTGCCGGCCAAGGGAAGACAACAAATTTGAAAGGGATGATCGTTGCATGCCCAAAACAGGGGTTCGAGCCCAAACCATCAGCGTCAAGGATTTGCCGCCCGAGAACTTCACCCGCCTCGAGGAGTATATCAATAGTTTGCCCAGCACCAAAGGGGCGCTCATTGATATCATCTACAAGGCGCAGGAGATTTTCGGCTTTCTGCCCCGGGAAGTGTTGCTCTTTATCGCGCGGAAGATGGGAATCTCCGGCGCCGAGGTCTTCGGGGTAGTCAGCTTTTATACCAACTTTACCATGAATCCGCACGGCCTGCACACCATCAGCGTTTGCATGGGTACGGCCTGTTTCGTCAAAGGGGCGCCCGCCCTAATGCAACGGATCCAGGAGAAGCTGGGCATTCACGAGGGAGAGACCACCAAGGACGGCGTATTCACTTTGAAAAATCTCCGCTGTGTCGGGGCCTGCGGTCTGGCGCCGGTCGTGAT
Organism: Bacillota bacterium; assembly: GCA_023400055.1. Classification (GTDB taxonomy): domain Bacteria; phylum Bacillota; class UBA4882; order UBA8346; family UBA8346; genus Hydrogenispora. Next base: position 277,958 of record JAEXFN010000018.1, on the reverse strand, counting down.
GATCGACGACAAGATTTACGGCCGGCTGACCCCAGCGGAATTGGATCAGATTCTTGAAAGCTATCAAAAGGAGGCTGCCGGAGTTGCTCATTAAAACACTCGATCAATTGAAGGAACAACGTTTCCAGGCCGAAAAGGCCATTCAGAACCGGATCTTCGGCCAGCCCGCCACCCAGCCCGAGCTGTTGATCGGCATGGCCACCTGTGGCATCGCCGCCGGCGCCGGGGAGGTTCTGGAAACCATCCAGCAGGAACTGGAACGGCTTAAACTGACCGATGTCCAGATCGTGCCGGTGGGCTGTATCGGCTATTGCCACTCCGAGCCGCTGGTCCAGGTGAACCTGCCGGGCCAGCCGCCGGTGCTGTACGGCAATGTCGACGCCGAGAAGGCGCGGGAAATCGTCAAAGGCCACCTGGTCGGCCAGCAGATGCTGGCGGACGGGATCACCGAGCCCAATTTCGAACGGGTCAACCTGGACGAAGCCCGGCCGTTCCAGCCTTCGGGCAAGAAAAAACAATTGCGGATCGCCTTGCGCAACTGTGGCGTGATCGATCCGACCAGCATCGACGAGTATATCGCCAGCCACGGTTATGAAGCGTTGGCCAAAGCCCTGACCCAGATGACTCCGGAAACGGTCATCGACACCATCAAACGCAGCGGCCTGCGCGGCCGGGGCGGCGCCGGGTTTCCCACCGGCTTGAAATGGGAGTTCACCCGGAAATCCCGTCCCGGAGTCCAGAAGTATATCTTTTGCAATGCCGACGAAGGCGATCCGGGCGCGTTCATGGACCGCAGCGTGCTGGAGGGCGATCCTCACAGCGTGCTGGAGGCGATGGCCATCGGCGGCTATGCCATCGGGGCGTCGATCGGCATTATCTATATCCGCGCCGAGTATCCGCTGGCGATCAAACGCTTGAAGACCGCCATGGCCCAGGCCAGGGAACGGGGCCTGCTCGGCGAGAGCCTGTTTGGAACCGGATTTAACTTCGATATCGAGTTGCGTTACGGCGCCGGCGCCTTCGTCTGCGGCGAAGAAACCGCGCTGATCCATTCCGCCGAGGGCAAGCGGGGCGAGCCTTCGAACAAGCCGCCGTTCCCGTCGGAGAGCGGCTATTGGGATCAGCCGACCTGCGTCAACAATGTCGAGACCTACGCCAGCGTCGCGCCGATCATCTTAAACGGCGGCGACTGGTTCGCGGCCATCGGCACCGAGCGCAGCAAGGGCACCAAGGTCTTCGCGCTGGCCGGCAAGGTCACCAACGTCGGTCTGGTGGAAGTGCCGATGGGCACCACCCTGCGCGAGATCATCTACGAGATCGGCGGCGGGATCAAGGGCGGCCACCGCTTCAAGGCGGTTCAGACCGGCGGCCCTTCGGGCGGCGTGATCACCGAGGCTTACCTGGATACCCCCATCGATTACGAGAGTTTGAAAGCGATCGATTCGATCATGGGGTCGGGCGGCATGATCGTCATGGACGAGACCGACTGCATGGTCAATATCGCCAAATATTACCTGGAGTTCACCCAGGATGAGTCCTGCGGCAAGTGTACGCCGTGCCGGGTAGGGACCAAACGGCTCCATGAGATCCTGGAACGGATCACCGAGGGCAAGGCGGAGATGGCCGATATTGATAAATTGACCAAACTGGCCGGGATGATCAAGGACGCGGCCCTCTGCGCGTTGGGCCAGACCGCGCCCAATCCGGTGTTGAGCACCTTGAAGTTCTTCGAAAACGAGTATCGGCAGCACATTCAGGAGCATTATTGCGCCACCGGCTCCTGCAAAGCTTTGGTCAAATATGCGATTGACCCGCAAAAATGCATCGGTTGCACCGCCTGCGCCAAAGCGTGTCCGGTGAAATGCATTACGGGAGAGGTCAAGAAGGTTCATACAATCGACCAGTCAAAATGCATCCAATGCGGTAGCTGTTTTACCACCTGTAAGTTCGGCGCCGTGGTAAAACCGTGACCTTAGCGTTGGAAACCTTGAACGCGACCAACCGTAACCGAAAGCGTGCGCGCAATAAAACCATAGAGAGGTGCAAATGATGGCTGACAATAAGCTTGTGAATATTGTAATCAATGATCAGGCGATCAGCGTCCCGGAAGGGACGACCATTTTGGAAGCAGCCAAAACGGTGGGGATCAGCATTCCGACCCTCTGCCATCTGGATCTGAAAGAGTTCAAGATGGTCAACAAGGTCGCCTCGTGCCGGGTTTGCGTGGTGGAAATCCAGGGCAAACCCAGCCTGGCACCGTCCTGTTCGACCAAGGTGGCGGAAGGGATGGTCATCCGGACCGATACCGCCCGGGTGATTCAGACCCGGCGGATGGTGGTGGAACTGCTCTTGTCCAACCATCCCAACGAGTGTTTCACCTGCCCCAAGAATCTGGACTGCGATCTGCAGTCCCTGGCCCAGCGGCTGGGGATCCGCGAGATCGAATGGACCGGGGCCAAGATGAATTACGAGAGCGACACCTCGAGCAAGGCGATCGTCAAGAATCCCAACAAGTGCATCATGTGCCGCCGTTGCGAGACCATGTGCAACGAGGTACAGACCTGCGGCATTCTCTCGGCGGTCGGCCGGGGCTTCGACGCTTTCGTCGGACCGGCCTTCAACATTCCGATCGCCGAGTCGTCCTGCACTTACTGCGGGCAGTGTGTGGCGGTCTGCCCGACCGCGGCCCTGACCGAGGTGAACCATACCGGCAAGGTATGGGCGGCTTTGAACGACCCCGATAAATACGTGATCGTCCAGACCGCTCCGGCGGTGCGGGTGGCCGTCGGCGAGCTCTTCGGCATGGAGCCGGGCTCGATCGCCACCGGCAAGATGGTGACGGCGTTGCGCCGGATGGGCTTCGACGCGGTCTTCGACACCGACTTCGCGGCCGACCTGACCATTTTGGAGGAAGCCTCGGAGCTGGTGCACCGGATCCAGCATCACGGCCGGCTGCCGATGCTGACCAGTTGCTGCCCGGCCTGGGTCAAATTCTTTGAGCATCAGTTCCCGGATCTGTTGGATATCCCGTCGAGCTGCAAATCGCCGCAGATCATGTTCGGCACCATCGCCAAGACCTATTACGCGGAGAAGCTGGGCATCGATCCGGCCAAGATGGTGGTGGTCTCGGTGATGCCCTGCGTGGCCAAGAAGGCCGAGGCGGCCCGTCCCGAGCTGACCAAGGAAGAGCACAGCAACGTCGACCTAGTGCTCACCACCCGCGAGTTCGGTCTGATGTTGAAAGAGGCGGGGATCGAATTCATGAGCCTGCCGGAGAGCGATTTCGATAAAATGATGGGCGAGAGCACCGGCGCCAGCGTGATCTTCGGCACCACCGGCGGCGTCATCGAGGCCGCGGTCCGCACCGCCTATGAATGGATCACCGGCGAAGAGCTGGAGAACGTGGAGTTCACCGCGATGCGCGGCGTCCAGGGCATCCGCGAAGCCACCGTCAAGGTCGGCGAGATGGATCTGAAGATCGGCATCGCCCATGAACTGGGCAACGCCCGGAAGCTCTTGGAGGATATCCGCGCCGGCAAGTCGCAGTTCCATGCCATCGAGATCATGGCCTGCCCCGGCGGTTGCATCGGCGGCGGCGGCCAGCCCTATCACCACGGCGATATCGAGATTCTCAAAAAGCGGCAGCAGGCCATCTACGCCGAGGACCGCAACAAGGTCAAACGGAAATCCCACCAGAACGAGGAAGTTCTGAAGCTCTACCAGGAGTACCTCGGCGAGCCCTACGGCGAGAAAGCGCATGACCTGTTGCACACCTATTACGAGGCTAAAGAGAAGATCTGATCTCCGATTAAAACAAATCTAATCCAATAAAATAAAGCCCCTGCGACATCCTTTGTCCCGGGGGCTTTTGATTTCGATTCCCAATGGTTGTTTCAATCCACGCCTGATGGCGGCAACTGCGAAACCGGCTTTCCGTTTGCCAGGTTGATCAACCCATCGCCGCGGCCGTCTCAATTCACCTGGTCGAGCTTGAGAATCTTTTTGGCTTTGTATAAATGTTTCAATGCTTGGTTGACTTCCTCCCGGGCTGTGGCATCCACCTCCGCCACCTTGTCCAGAAAGTATTGGATCTGGCCGATCTGCAGGATCAGTTCCGCCTCCAACAGACATTTGGGTATTTTGTTAAACACTGAATCCCCCTCCCTGATGGTGTAGTCAATCCGTTTGAGTTCATCCTTGAGTTCATCCCTTGTTTCTAAATTCAGCAAATTTAACCTGACTTTATTCTTCATCGGCGCGATTTAAAATTCTCTTTAGCGAGTTTATCCGGAGCGAAAAATTCCACGGCTGGCAAGCTCCCCGAGCAATCAATTTACAAAACCGCGGCGCATTGAAAAAACCCGTCAACCGCTCCAATCCCCGCCAAACCGGGTCCATCGTGGTAAATTGATGTTTTAAAATTAAAATAAGAATTCCACAATTTTTTTACGCGAATTGGGTTAAGAAGTTGCTGAACCTTACCGAAATTACAAATGTACCTTGACTGAAGGACTCGACTTTCATCCGATGTCGCTGAGTAAGTTCATGGAAGACGGCGGCCGGAGCCTCACCAAGGCTTTGGAGCGCGGGAACAGCGTCGACCGTCCAATCCGATTTGGATGAGGTAAAATTCGAGCATGGAACGGGCTTTAACGACTTTATGACGTAAGGTCACTTCGGTGCAGGGAATACAGGGTTTCAGGGAGGAAAACAAATGCAACTGCTTTTGAAAATGCTTAAGGCCGCCTGGGCAGGGCTTGGGACCGTCGGCAAGTTTCTCGGCAAACTGTTCCAACCCATCAAGCCATGGTTCAACTTCTTGAGCAAATGGTTCGGTAATTTGCGGATCGGCTTAAAGCTGACCCTGGGGTTTGTGACCGTGGCGCTGATCGCCGGAGCCATCGGCCTGGTTGGAACCCTCAATATCTACAACATCAACCAGGACGCGCAGCTGGTCTACAAGGACAATCTGCTGTCGTCCGAACCGTTGTACCGGATCGCCGTACAGTTCCGGCAGCTAATGTCGAACATTTCGATGGCCATCATCAGTCCGGACAAGATCATGATGTACGAAATGGCCATCAATTCGGAACAAGGCGATATTCAGGCGGCGCTTTCGGAATATGAAAACAAGTTGACCGATCAGAGCACGGACATCATCAAAACGCAATTCAAGACCTTAAAGGACTACCTCACCAAATACCTCGCAGATCAGCAAGACGTGGTGGCTTTGATCAAGGCCGGCAAGAAAGCCCAGGCGATGCAAGCGATGACGTCCAAACTGGAGCCGTCGGCCTTGATTATCGCCAACAATATCGACTCGCTTTACCAGCAAAACTCGATGACCGCCTTGGAACGGTCCAACAAAAATAATGCCGCCGCCACCAGCAGCACCTGGCTGATGACGATCCTGGTGGTGCTGGGCATGATCGTCGCCATCGGTTTGGGGATCATCATTTCTCACAGCATCGGCAAGCCGATGCGCCGTCTGACCGAAGCGGCCCAGAAATTGGCGGTCGGCGATGTCGACGTGGCCGACCTGGCCAGCACCGCCAAGGACGAGACCGGCGTGTTGCTGCGGGCTTTTGACCAGATGGTCGCGTCGATCCGCGGTCAGTCGGAAGTGGCCGAACGGCTCGCCGCCGGGGATCTGAACGTTACGGTGCAGGTGCGTTCGGAGCAGGACGTTTTGTCCAAGAGCATTAAAGTGGTGATCGAGACGCTGAGTGAGCTGATCACCGAGACCAACAAGCTGACCGCGGCAGTCGGCGGCGGCCAGCTGAGCATCCGGGGCGATGCCGAACGCTTCAACGGCGAATACCGCCGGGTGGTCGAGGGGATCAACGCCACCGTGGACGCGGTGGTCGGGCCGTTGTACATGGCGGCGGCCTGCGTCGAGAAGATCGGCAAAGGTGAGATTCCGCCGCTGATCACCGAGGAATACCAGGGTGATTTCAACACCCTGAAAGAGAGTCTGAACGCCTGCATCATTGGCTTGGGCGCCTTGACCGAGTGCAACGGGGTGTTGCAGCGGATGGCCGACAATGACTACACCCAGAAGGTCGAGGGCGAGTATCCGGGAGTATTCGGTGCCATCGGCGGGGCCCTCAATCTGGTTCACGCCCAGCTGCTGGATTTGCAACAGATCTTCGGCAACATGGCCCGGGGCGACTTCAGCGACCTGGCCGCGCTGCAGCAGGCCGGCCGGCGCAGCGAAAATGACCAGCTGATTCCGGCCTTTATCCAATTGATGGAGAACGTGCTGGCACTGGTGAACGAGTCGGTGCAGCTCGCCGGGGCGGCCACCGGAGGCCGGCTGAACGCCAGAGGCGACGTCGATCAATTTACCGGCGAATACCGGCGGGTGATCGAAGGCTTCAACGCCACGCTGGACGCGGTGACTGCGCCGCTGGCCGAGGCGGGAACGGTCCTTGGGAAACTGGCGGTCAATGATTATACCCAAGAGATGACCGGAACGTATCAGGGAATGATGAAAGCGTTCGCCGACCAGATCAATCTGGTCAAAGGCCATCTGTTGAACATTCAGGATATCTTTATCCGGATCTCGCAGGGCGATATCAGCCGCCTGGCGGAGATCCAGAGCGTCGGCAAACGTTCCGAGAACGACCAGATGGTACCGGCGATGGTCGCGATGATGGGGGCGATTCAAGAGCTGATTGCCGAGACCAACCTGATCTCCGAAGCGGCGGCCGCGGGCCGGCTGGAGGTGCGGGGCGATACCGCCAAATTCGCCGGCAAATACCAGGCGATCGTGGCCGGCCTCAACAATGCTTTGGACGCGATGGTGCAGCCGATCAGCGAAGCCTCGGCAGTGCTCGAGGAGATGGCCGGCGGCAATCTGGATACCCGAATGACCGGGGATTACCAGGGCGACTACGCCCGGATCAAAGATTCGTTGAACGGCACCATCAGTTCGTTCAACCAGATCCTGGGCGAGATCAACCGGGCCGCGGCCCAGGTCGCCTCGGCCTCACGTCAGGTGGCCGACGGCAGCCAGGCCCTGTCGCAGGGCGCCACCGAGCAGGCGGCCACCATCGAGGAGCTGTCGGCGTCGATCGCCGAGATCGCCGCCCAGACCAAGCAGAACGCAGTGCGGGCGGGGCAAGCCAACGAGCTGGCCAATCAGACTCAGACCAACGCCAGCCAGGGCAATGATCAGATGCAAGAAATGGTGACGGCGATGAAGAGCATCAACGAGGCCGCCACCAATATCGCCAAGATCATCAAGGTGATCGACGAGATCGCCTTCCAAACCAATATCCTGGCCCTGAACGCCGCGGTCGAGGCGGCCCGGGCCGGACAGCACGGCAAAGGCTTCGCGGTGGTGGCCGAGGAAGTGCGTAGCCTGGCCGGACGTAGCGCTAAGGCAGCCAAGGAAACCGCCGAGTTGATCGAAGGTTCACTGCGCAAGGTGGGCGACGGCACCAAGATCGCCGGCCAGACCGCGGCCTCACTGGGCCGGATCGTCGCCGACATCACCAAGGCCGCCGATTTGGTGAAGGAGATCGCCACCGCCTCCAACGAGCAGGCCACCGGCATCTCCCAGATCAATCAGGGCATCAACCAGGTGTCGAAGGTGACCCAAAATACTACCGCCACCTCCGAGCAGAGCGCCTCCACCAGCGAGGAGCTGACCAGCCAGGCCGAACATCTCCGGGAGATGGTCGGACGGTTCCGCTTATTGAACTGAGCGGACGAAACCCCGGCAAAACTTCCTGAAAACCCTTAAAAAAGCAAGCAATGCAAGCAGCCCCGCTCCTGGTCAGCCCAGAGCGGGGCTGCTTGGCGTTAACCTACTTTTAAAGTTGATAACATTATTTTTACTAAAGACGCTCTGCTAGTTTACCGAAATATTAGTTAATCCATATAATAGAAATTTTAAAAATAGGTTTTGTTTAGTAGGTCTCCCCCCGCCGGTCGCGGGAGGAACGTTTGAACACCTTTGACGAATGATAAACCGGGAAATCATTGTATTGTATAGTTACGGGCCACGATCGGCCCGTTGTCTAGCCCCTAAACAACGATTATCCGGTTTTTTCTTATACATAAGGCCATAAGGCGTGACAACAGATAACCGCGGCACTGGATCTCCTGGCGGACCTTCAGCGACACTGGCGGAAAAGGGGGAAATAAGCATGTTTAAGCAGCAACTCAAAATGATCGGGCGCACCGCCGGACCGGAGCAGCCACCCCGGCCGGAACGCCGCCCTGCCCGGGTCCAGCAATGGTTCCGGGACCTGAAGATCGGCGTCAAACTGGGTCTGGGCTTCGTGACGGTCGCTTTGATCGCCGCCGCGGTCGGACTGGTGGGGACGATCAATATGAGTGCCATCAGCCAGCAAGTCCAATCGGTTTATGACGACCACGTGATGCCGTTGGAACCGGTGCATCGGATCGCCACCGTCTTTCAGCAGCTTCAGACGCACACGGCTTACTACCTCATGGATCGCGGCAACAGTTCCAGCTATGAAGCGCTGATTGCCGCCGATAAATCGAGCCTCGAAGCGGCCATGAGCGAATGCGAGGAGATTTTCAACGCCGACCGGGCTTCGAGTGTTAACCGCAACCAATTCAACAATTTAAAGGACAGTCTGGACCGCTTTTGGCAGATGGAGGAGCAAACGCTGCAAATGGCCAAGGCCCAGCATACCCAACAGGCGGTGGCCTTTTTCACCTCGTCCTTTAAGAATCAGTCCAAGGCGATCATCGACAGTATCGGCAGCCTTTATCAGATAAACAGCAGCGTGGCCCGGGTCAGCATCGGGGAAAGCAAAGATGCCGCGCAGCATAGTATCTGGTTCATGATGCTCCTGGCCGGCTTCGGTACGGTGTTGGCGGTCGGTCTGGGGCTGTTGATCGCCAGGATGATCAGCAAACCCATGCGCCAACTGACGGAGGCCGCTCAGCAATTGGCGGATGGCGACGTCGAGGTAACGGTCCGCGCCGCCGCTGACGATGAAATCGGCTTGCTGACCAAGGCTTTCGACCGGATGATCGCTTCGATCCGCGGCCAGGCGGAAGCGGTCGAGCGGCTCGCCGCCGGGGATCTGGACGTTGAAGTGCGGGTACGTTCCGAGAAGGACGTTTTGTCCAAGAGCATTAAGGTGGTCATCGATACACTGGGCGAGATGATCGCCGAGACCCGCAAATTGACCGCCGCCGCCGGCGGGGGCCAGCTGACGGTCCGCGGCGACGCCGCCAAATTCAGCGGCGAGTACCGGGAAGTGGTGGAAGGGGTCAACGCCGTGCTGGACGCGGTGGTCGGACCGGTTTATGTGGCGTCGGAGCGAGTGGCCCAGATCGCCAAGGGTGAGATTCCGCCGCTGATCACCGAGGAATATCAGGGTGATTTCAACACCTTGAAAGAGAGTCTGAACGGTTGCATCATGGGATTGGGCGCTTTGACCGAGTGCAACGGCGTGTTACAGCGGATGGCCGACAACGATTACACCCAGAAGGTCGAGGGCGAGTATCCGGGAGTGTTCGGCGCCATCGGCGGGGCCCTCAATCTGGTTCACGCTCAGCTACTTGATTTACAACAGATCTTCGGCAACATGGCCCGGGGCGACTTCAGCGACTTGGCCGCACTGCAACAGGCCGGCCGGCGCAGTGAAAACGACCAGTTGATTCCGGCCTTTATCCAATTGATGGAGAACGTGCTGGCGCTGGTAAACGAGTCGGTGCAGCTCGCCGGGGCGGCCACCGGAGGCCACCTCAACGCCAGAGGCGACGTCGATCAATTTACCGGCGAATACCGGCGGGTGATCGAAGGCTTCAATGCCACGCTGGACGCGGTGACCGCGCCGTTGGCCGAGGCCGAAACGGTCCTGAACAAGCTGATCGTCAATGACTATACTCAGGAGATAAGCGGCGTCTACCAGGGACGGCTGAAAGATTTTACCGACAGGATCAATGAGCTGCGCGAACGGCTGCTGAATATCCAGGGAATCTTCATCGGGCTGGCCCAGGGCGATACCAGCCAACTCGAAGAGCTTCGCCAGCTCGGCAGGCTGTCGGAGCACGACCGGATGCTGCCGGCGGTGGTGACGATGATGGCAACCATGCAGGACCTGATCGCCGAGACCGACCACATCTCCGAAGCGGCGGCCGCGGGCCGGCTGGAGGTGCGGGGCGATGCCGCCAGATTCGCCGGCAAATACCGGGCGATCGTGGCCGGCCTCAACAATGCCTTGGATGCGATGGTCCGGCCGATCAGCGAAGCCTCGGCGGTGCTCGGGGAGATGGCCGGCGGCAATCTGGATACCCGGATGAGCGGGGATTACCGGGGCGACTACGCCCGGATTAAAGATTCGCTGAACGGCACCATCGGTTCGTTCAACCAGATCCTGGGCGAGATCAACCGGGCCGTGGCTCAAGTGGCCTCCGCCTCGCGCCAGGTGGCCGACGGCAGCCAGGCCTTGTCGCAGGGCGCCACCGAGCAGGCGGCCACCATCGAGGAGCTGTCGGCCTCGATCGCCGAGATCGCCGCCCAGACCAAGCAGAACGCGGTGCGGGCCGGACAAGCCACCGAGCTGGCGGCACAGACCCAAGCCAACGCCAGCCGGGGCAATGAGCGGATGCAAGCGATGGTGGCGGCGATGAAGAGCATCAACGAGGCCGCCACCAATATCGCCAAGATTATCAAGGTGATCGACGAGATCGCCTTCCAAACCAACATCCTGGCCCTGAACGCCGCGGTCGAGGCGGCCCGGGCCGGGCAACACGGCAAAGGCTTCGCGGTGGTGGCCGAGGAAGTGCGCAGCCTGGCCGGACGCAGCGCCAAGGCAGCCAAGGAAACCGCCGAGTTGATCGAAGGTTCACTGCGCCAAGTGGGCGACGGCACCAAGATCGCCGGCCAGACCGCGGTCGCGTTGAGCCAGATCGTCACCGACGTCACCAAGGCCGCCGATCTGGTGAAAGAGATCGCCACCGCCTCCAACGAGCAGGCTACCGGCATCGCCCAGATCAATCAGGGCATCAACCAGGTGTCGCTGGTCACCCAAAACACCACCGCCACCTCCCAGCAGAGCGCTTCCACCAGCGAGGAGCTGACCGGCCAGGCCGACCATCTCCGCGAGATGGTGGGGCGGTTCCGGCTCAACGAAGCCTGAGCCCGGATTCGATTCAACCTCAAACCCAAGAGCTCCGCCCCGCGGAGCTTTTTCCTCGTCCGGGCCGCGCTTTCCCGCCGCCAAATTGGCGAAAAACTGCCGATATGATATAATCATAATCAGCAAGCAGGAATTCCGAGTGAAAATTGTTTGCGATGTGGGATGATAGCTACATGGATGACCAGGATTTTGAAGGGCCGGTTCCCCAGCCGTTCCCCGACGATACGGATGAAGCGGACCGCCCGGGCGGCGCCCGCCTGAAAATTTTTATCGGTTACGCCCCCGGGGTGGGCAAGACCTACGCCATGCTGAATGAGGCCAATCGCCGCGCCCGGCGGGGCCAGGACGTGGTGGTCGGCTACGTGGAAACCCATGGCCGGCCGGAGACGGCGGCCCAGATCGGGACGTTGGAGGTCCTGCCCCGGCTGGGGCTGGAATCCGGCGGAACCGCCCGCGAGGAACTGGACAGCGCGGCGCTGATCGCGCGCCATCCGGAGGTGGCGGTCATCGACGATCTGGGCCACGCCAACGGGCCCGGGTCGCACTATGCCGGGCGCTACGAAGAGGTGCTCGCCATTCTGGACCAGGGCATCAGCGTGCTGACCACCCTCAATATTCAGCAGCTGGAGAGTTTGAACGACGTGGTGCTGGAGATCACCGGCCTGGAGGAACGGGAGACCGTTCCCGATCGCATCGTCGATCTCGCCGACGAGGTGGTGGTGGTGGACATCACCCCCGATGCGCTGTTGAACCGTTTGCGACGGGGCGACATCTACCCGCTGGATCAGCTTAACCCGGCCCGGCGGAACTTCTTCCGCAAAGGCAACCTGAACGCCCTGCGCGAGCTGGCCTTGCGCCATACCGCCGACGAAGTCGACGAGGATCTGGAAGAATACATGGTGCAGCACGGGATCAAGGACACCTGGCAGACGGTGGAACGGGTGCTGGTCTGCATCTCGGCCGGCCCTTCGGCCAAAAAGCTGATCCGGCGCGGCGCCCGGATCGCCAAGCGCAACAAGTCGGAGTGGCTGGTGGCCTACGTCGACTGCACCAACATCTTCGCCCCCCGGACCACCGCCAAGGATTGGGAGCAGCTGGAGGGCCATTTCAAGCTGGCCCGGCAGTTGGGCGGGGAGGTCGTGACGCTGACCGGCAAGAGCATCTCCGGCGAACTGGCCAAACTGGCCCAGGCCCGCCACATTACCCAGATCGTCATCGGCCATTCCAAGCGTTCCAGCCTGCAGCGGTTTTTGCGCGGCTCGACCATTTATAAATTGTTGCGCCAGTTGCGCGACGTGGCGGTGCACGTGATCCCCAACGCCTGAGCCGGAGAGAAGGATGGGCCGGCCGCCGGGCGGAGCGGGAGCGCGCTTCGGCTCCACTGCCGGAGCAAAGGACGGTCCGTGCCGGGCGCGGGGCGGTTCCGCCGAAGCCGGCGCCGGTCCTTTCCGACGCTTCAGCGCTGTCGGCGGAGCGATGGGCGGTCCCGTCCAGCGTCGGGTTCGTTCCGGCCGAAGCCGCGGACGGACTTTCTTTCCTTTTTCCCGACTTTATTTCGAAACTCGAACGCTTTTGGACCGTTAAGGATGATACACGATGGTCCGGCCGGATTTTTCCGTCCGGCATCTTCATGAGGATGGTTAGCATGATCAAGACGCTGAAAGGAAGAATCACCGAGATTTACCTGGTCCTGGTCGCCTTGTGCGCCTTGGTCGGCCTGACCGCGGTGATTAATCTGTTTTCGCTGAGCGGTGCCATCGACGGTTTGCTCACCGCCAATTACCGGAGCATCAAGGCTATCCATCAGATGGAGGAAGACCTAAACCATCAGAACTACGCGATCACCATCTACATCCGGGTCGACGACCGGCAGGGGATCAACAACTTCGTCAACTTCCAGAACCGCTTTCTGCGGGCCTTCGATGCCGAGAAGCATAACATCACCGAGCCCGGCGAGCGGGAGCTCATCGACAGGCTGGAAGGGGATTATTGGGAATACGCCAAGCGTTTCGCCAGACTGCAGGAGGTCAAGAACCAGTCCGGGGCCGTACCGGCCGCCGCGTATCAGGACCAGGCCATCAAGCCCCAGGCGGACCAGGTCCGCAAGCTCCTGGAACGACTGGAGGCCCTCAACGAGCGGACCATGTTCGGCAGCAAGGACCGGGCCGAGGCCGGCGCCCGCCGCTCGATGTACCTGATCCTGACCCTGTCGCTCTTTGCGGTGGCCGGCGGCTTCGGAGTGTCCCGCTATTTCCTGAACCGTTTCTTCAAGCCCATCGACGATCTGAAGGAAACGGTCAAGCTGGTTCGCGCCGGCGATCTGGGCCAGCAGGCCGCGGTGGTCCATCCCGACGAGATCGGGGAGCTGGCGGCGGAGTTCAACAACATGACCAAGCGGCTGATGCAGTTCGAGCAGAGTACTGTCGGCAAACTGATGGCCGAGAAGAACAAGTCGCTGGCCATCGTCAAGAGTATCGCCGACCCGCTGATCGTGCTCGACTGGAATTACCGGATTCAATTGATCAACGACGCCGCGGCCGAGCTGTTCGGAACCTCCGAGGGGCAGGCCCTGGGCAAGCATTTCCTGGAGGTCATCTTAAACGGCGAGCTCTTCGACTTCATCAGCGGCCTGGTCGACGGCGGCCAGGACCGGCCGGAGCAGCGGCTGATCGTCCTCAAATACCGCGATCAGGATTACTATTTCAACGCGGTGGCCAAGACCGTCCAGGGCGCGGGGCTGGAGTCCCAGGTGCAGAGCATCGTGGTGCTGCTCCAGAACATCACCCAGATCAAGCAGCTGGAGAAGATCAAGACCGATTTCATCGCCACCATCTCGCATGAGTTCAAGACGCCGCTGACCTCGATGATGATGGGCTTGAGCCTGCTGGCGGAGGAGAAGATTGGCCCGCTCAACGCCAAACAGGCCGAGCTGGTGGCGACCATCCAGGAGGACAGCGACAGCCTGGCCAAGCTGGTGGCCGATCTGCTGGAGCTCTCCAAGATCGAATCGGACAAGGCGATCTTCAAGATCCAGCCCTGCTCCGTGGGGGGCCTGGTCGAAAAGGCAGTCAAGCAGTTTCTGGCCCTGGCCGCCGCCGCCGAGATCCGCCTGAGCTTCGACGTTCCCGACAATCTGCCCCGGGTCCAGGTGGACCCGGAGAAGATCAGCTGGGTCCTGAACAACCTGATCGGCAACGCCCTGAAATATACCAACGCCGGCGATGAGATCCGGGTCAGCGCGGCGGCCCGGCACGGCAAGATCTGCGTGGCGGTCCAGGATACCGGGCCGGGAATCCCCCCCGAGTATCTCGATAAGCTGTTCGACAAGTTCGTTCAGGTCAAGGGCTACGATCTGGAGGTGCGCGGCACCGGGCTGGGGCTGGCCATCGCCAAGGAGATCGTCGAGGCCCACGGCGGCGAGATCTGGTGCGAGAGCCGGATGGACGAAGGGAGCACCTTCCTGTTCACGCTGCCGCTGTAGCGAGGGGTAGTTCTCATTTATCAGTTTCTAACCGATAAGGCCATTGTCACGGGTTTTAATCCGTGACTGGCGATACCATTTTATCAACCTGGATTCGAGAGGTGATCCCATTGCCCAACGTATTGGTGGTCGACGATACCAAGAATATCCGCACCCTGCTCACAACCTGCCTGGAAGTGGAGGGCTACGCGGTGCGCACCGCCTGTGACGGCGAACAGGCGCTGCAGCTGATCGCGAGCGAACCGTTCGCGCTGATCTTTTTAGACATCAAACTGCCGGAGCTGAGCGGGACCGAGGTTTTGAAGCGGATCCGGACCCGGGGCATCGCCACGCCGGTGATCATCATGACCGCCTTCGCCACAGTCAAGAACGCGGTGGATTGCACCAAGCTCGGCGCCGTGGCTTATTTGCAGAAGCCGTTCACCGCCGATAAGATCCGCCACGTCCTGACCGAGCTGAGCGTGGCGCCGGCCCCGGCCGATCCCGGCGCCGCCGGGGTGGAAGAGGCCCGGCGCCTGATCGACCAGGGCCAGCTGGATCTGGCTTACAGCCAGCTCAAGAAGGCGCTGGCGCTCGACCCTGAGCAGGGCGCGGTCTATCAGTTGATCGGCCGGGTCCATGAGGCGCGGGGCAACCCCGAGGAAGCGCGCCGTTTTTACAAGATCGCCGCCGAGTTCGAGAAGTGAGACTGCGTCAAGCCAGATCAGGTCAAGCGAAAGCGCCAATACCGCAACGGGATATTGGCGCTTTTTTGGTTTTGAACCGGTCCGGCGGCCGCTTTTTAAATCGGTTGGCGATGCTGTGGCGGCCGGCGCAGCGTGGCAGGGGCGCGGCAGATATCGGTATCCTTTTTGAGCTGCAACGGCATGGTGGCGACCACGATGTGGCGGTGCCGCAGCAGGCTGCGCTGGATAAAGATCCGGCTTTGGTTGTGCAGGAATATGTGCCACCAGGTGCGCACCGTAAACTGCGGCAAGACCACAGTGATCATGTCGCCCTTCTTATAGCTGTGGTGTTCGTAGGACTCGATGAACTCCAGCAGGGGCTCGATCACCTTGCGGTAGGTCGAATATTTGACCACCAGCGGAATATCGGTTTTGAGGTGGACCCATTTCTCGCGGATCTTCGCTTCCTCTTCCGGGGTGATGGCCACGTTGAAAGCCACCACGTTGCTGGAGATGGTCTGGGCATAGCGCAAAGCCCGGACGCTGGCCCGGTTGATGCTGGCCACCGGCACAATGACGTGATTATGGTAGGTTTCCTTGGAGAAATCGATCGCCTCCAACTCTTCCGGGGAGAGCCGCAACTGCTCGGCCACGGCCTGATAATGATGTTTGATCTTGAGCAACGCCGTCATGATCAAGGGAATGATCACGATCACGATCCAGGCGCCGTGCACGAACTTGGTGGCCCCGATGATCACCACGGTGACCAGGGTGACCAGGGCGCCGATCCCGTTGATGAGGGCCTTGTGGAACCAACCCGGCTCGCGCGAGCGGATCCATTTAAGGGTCATGCCGGTCTGCGACAAGGTAAACGACAGGAAGACGCCCACCGCGTAAAGCGGGATGAGATTGGAGACATTGGCCTTGAAGATGACGATCAACAGCGCCGCCACCAGGGTCAGGACCAGGATGCCGTTGGAATAGCTCAGCCGCTCGCCGCGCTGCGATAGCTGGCGGGGGGCGAAGCCGTCCCGGGCCATCAGCGAGAAAAGCATCGGAAAACCGGCATAGGCGGTGTTGGCCGCCAAGACCAGGATGATCATCGTCGTGAACTGCACAAAATAATACATGAAACTGTGTCCGAAGATCTGGGCGCCTATCTGGGAGAGCACCGAATTGCTCTCGGAGGGCACCGCGTGATAGAGATTGGCCAGCACCGAGATCCCGCCGAACAGCACCAACACTACCACCGACAGGCAGAGCAGCACCTTCTGGGCATGCTTGGCGGATGGCTCCTTGAAGTTGGGCACGGCGTTGCTGACCGCTTCGACCCCGGTCACCGCCGTGCAGCCCGAGGAGAAGGCCCGCAGGATCAGGAAAATGCTGAGCGGTTCCAGCCCGCTGTGGATCAGCTTCGGCTCGGGCGGGATATAGCCGAAGACCTTGATCTTGACGATTCCGGCGACGATCATGCTCACAATGGCGAACATGAAGACATAGGCCGGGACGCCGAAGATTTTGGCCGATTCGCTGATGCCGCGCAGGTTGCCGAGGAAGATGATGAACAGCACGGCGATGGACAGTTCGACCCGGTAGGGCAGGAGCGCTGGAAAGGCCGAGGCAATGTTGAAGATGCCGGAGGAGATGCTGACGGCCACCGTCAGGATGTAGTCAAACGCCAACGCCGCTCCGGCGGCGACTCCGGCGTAGATCCCCAGGTTGTCGGAGGCGACGATATAGGCGCCGCCGCCGGAAGGATAGCGCTGGATCGTCTGCCGGTAAGAAAAGGTCAGGATCGCCAGCAATAAAACGATGGCCAAGGAGATATACGAGAGATAATGGTAGGACAGCAGTCCGATCGCCGGGATTAATACCAATAAAATCTCCTCGGTAGCGTAGGCTACGGAGGAGATGACATCGCTGGAGAGAATCGGCAACCCCCAGAATATGCTGTATTTTTCATTTTGCAACGCTTCATTTTCCAAAGGTCTGCCGATGAGCAGCCGTTTTAACCAATCCATTGCCAATCACCCAATTTCACCATATTTCAATGATATTCTATTAATATAGCTTGATAGATTGGGGAAATAAAGTCGCCGCAATCGGGCTGTAGCGATTTCTCCGGGGCATGGCGAGCGGCCTTCGCAAAATAACCGGGCCAATCATAGAGGAAGCTCGTTTGTGCTCGGCTTTTGCCGGGTATTGTTTTTAAGCGGGTTCGTTTTGGCGGACATTGTCAGGGGGCTGCGGTCCGCCGGGACATGACAAAAGCGCCAGCTCTGTTGGGAGTGGCGCTTTTGCGGCGGTTATGTCCAGCCAGTAAATGGTTAACGGCCAGCCGGGCCGTGCAACGACTCCGCCTGGGCCTGATGCTGCGGTTTGGCGATGGGGGTATGGGCCGGACAGACCGCTTGATCGCACTTCAATTGCAACGGCATGGTGGCCACCACGATATGGCGGTGCTTCAGCAGGCTGCGTTGGATGAAGATCCGGCTCTGGTTGTGCAGGAATATGTGCCACCAGGTCTGCACCGAGAATTGCGGCAGGATTACGGTGATCATGTCCCCCTTTTTGTAACTGTGATGTTCGTATGATTCGATGAATTCCAGCAGGGGTTCGATCACCTTGCGATAGGTCGAGTACTTGACGACCAGCGGAATATCGGTCTTCAGATGGATCCATTTTTCCCGGATCTTCTCTTCCTGCTCCGGGCTGGTGGCTACGTTGAAAGCCACCACATTGCTGGAGATGGTCTGGGCGTAACGCAGCGCCCGGACGCTGGCCCGGTTGATGCTGGCCAGCGGCACGATCACGTGGTTATTGTAAGTCGCCTTCGAGAAATCGATCGCCTCCAACTCCTCCGGGGAAAGCCGCAGTTGTTCGGCGACGGCCAGGTAATGCCGTTTGATCTTCAGCAGCACCGCCATGATCGCCGGAATCACCACGATCACAATCCAGGCACCGCGGGTGAATTTGGTGAAAGCGATGATCAGCACAGTGGCCATGGTGACCAGCGCCCCCAGGCCGTTGACGAGCGCCTTGGGCAGCCAGCCCGGCTCCTTGGAGCGGATCCATTTGAGGAACATTCCCGACTGGGACAGGGTGAACGAGATAAAGACGCCGATCGCGTACAAGGGGATCAGGCTGGTCACATTGGCCTTGAAAACGACGATTAACAGCCCGGCCAGGAGCGTCAGGATCAGAATCCCATTGGAATAGCTCAGCCGTTCGCCGCGTTGCGACAGTTGGCGGGGGGCGAAACCGTCCTGGGCCATCAGCGAAAAGAGCATCGGAAAGCCGGCGTAGGCCGTATTGGCGGCCATCGCCAGGATGATCATCGTCGTGAACTGCACCAAGTAATACATGAAGCCGTGCCCGAAGATCTGCTCGTTGATCTGGGAAAGCACCGAGTTGCTCGCCGAGGGGACCACATGATAGAGATTGGCCAGGATGGAAATGCCCCCGAACAGGATTAGCACGATCAGGGAGAGCAACAGCAGCACTTTTTGGGCGTGCCGCACCGCCGGCTGTTTAAAATTCTGGACCGTGTTGCTGACTGCCTCGACGCCGGTCATCGCGGCGCAACCGGAGGAGAAGGCCCTGAGGATCAGAAAGAGCGACACCGGTTCCAGCCCGATCCCGCTCGACCGCGGTTCGACGGGGACATAGCCGAACAGCTTGACCTTGGCGATTCCCACCACAATCATCGCAATGACCGCGAACATAAAAGCGTAGGCCGGGATTCCGAAAAGTTGGGAGGACTCGCGGATGCCGCGCAAGTTGCCGATGAAGATCAGTCCCAAAATGATCAGGGCCAGCTCGACTTGGTGATGCAACAGTGCGGGAAAGGCCGAAGCGATGTTGAAAACTCCCGAGGAGATGCTCACCGCCACCGTCAGAATATAACCGATGGCCAACGCCGAACCGGCGGCCACTCCGGCGTGGATCCCCAAATTATCGGAGGCGACGATATAGGCCCCGCCGCCGGAAGGATAGCTCCGGATGGTCTGCCGGTAAGAGATGGTCAGGATCGCCAGCAACAAAATGATCGCTCCGGAGATATAAGAAAGATAAAAATACGAGAGCAAACCGATGGCCGGGACCAGCACCAGCAGGATTTCTTCGGTGGCATAGGCCACCGAGGAAATGGCGTCGCTGGAAAGAATGGGCAGACCCCAAAAGACGCTGTACTTTTCATCCTGCAGCGCCTCATTCTCCAACGGTTTGCCGATTAAAAGCCGTTTCAACCAGTTCATAGCATACCACCTTGCATCATTCGATGTAGCGCCGTTTGACATCCAGCGCCGGATTTGATATCGTTAAAAAGTCGCGGCTGACGGCGTCATCCTGCGGCTTTGTGCTTTGCTCGGCCGGGTGCTTGGAACGCCCGGAAGCATTTTGCAACCGGACGTTCCAAGCTGTTCGCCGCCGGGGCTGGGAAAGCCCGAATCGCAAAAGCTTACGGGCGGAAAGAATCAGAACCTTACTGTAATACTATAAACGGATAGGTACGGGAAATAAAGAAACTATCCAAGGATTCTATTCGATAATCCAGCCAATTGCGGGCGATTATAACAGATTATCTGCTGTTATCATAGATAAACGCAATGATACGCTATTTATCGAATGGTATAAAATAAAAATTTTCAGCGATGGATTGGCAAAGCGCGGGCCCGGGGATGGATTTGCCAGCGGACGGTCGTTGGGGGCCGGAATCGGGTCCAATCGCCCCGTTGCGGCCGCGGACGATCGGCTCCGCCGGGCGGGAGGCAGGGCTCTTCGGAAGCGTTTGTAACGCATTTTAACACAAAATCGCAGCTAGAAAATTTTAACAAATTTGTGACTTGTTTTTTATTTTCAGTAGCATATAATTTTAACGGGTAATTGATTTGGGGGGAGTCGGATGCAGTGACGAGTTTGAAGGATTTGGACGCGCGCCTGAAAGAGGTAAAACTCCAATTGGGCTGGTTGTTTGAGCAGAAGGGCCAGACCGATTGGGAGGTCCTCCAGTTGGGAGACGAGGTTGATCGCCTGCTCAACGAGAGGAACCGTCTGGCGCAAGAAGCGGTCGGTTGAGGCCCGTTCCGCCGCGTCCGTCGCTGAAGGGACTCGCAGCGCTGAGAGGCGCTTTTTTATTGCGGCCGGCGTCCGGGAGCGGAGGCCCCGGAGGCCGGCGCCGGGATTCAGCTTCCTAGGTTGAGACTCCGGTGGCGAGCACTGTTTCGATCCGCTGGATCAGATCCTCGATGTCAAAAGGTTTGCAGATATAATCGGCATAACTGCCGGCCGGAGGGAACTGTTGCGGATCGGGAATGGTCCCGGTGCTGAGGATCACGGGAATCGCGCGCAGTTCCGGCTGGGCTGCGATGGCGGCGATAAATTCCTTGCCGCTCATCTCCGGCATGAACAGATCCAACAGGATCAATTGCGGGCGCACCCCCTGTCCGAGGGCTGCCAGTCCTTCGGCGGCGCTGGCGGCAGCGACCACCGCAAAGCCGTAGTCAGTCAATATCTCCTCCATCACTGCCAAAATGCTGGGTTCGTCATCGATGATTAAGATCGTAGCCATCGCGTGCCTCCTTTAAGAACAGTTATGCGTTCGGCGGCCGGGTCGGCCCGGTGCCGCTTCCTTTTGGAATAGTTCGCTATCGCTTCCATCAATTCCTACATTATCCAAGAATGAAATTAAAATTAAATTTACGCTGGCGGGGTGGACACGCCGTTAACGGGTTTGACGCTCCGCGGCGGATGCTTTGGCCGGACCCGAGCGAAAAAAGCGCGGCAATAAAAACGGCTGCCCTTTCCGGGCAGCCGCGGAGTTGGCTACGGCGGCTGGCTCAGCGCGCGTTCGCGCTTTGCCGTGGCCGTTGCCTCTCGCTTAATGATGAAAGATCAAGATAAAGACGGATTATTGCAACCGGATGCTTTTTTCACGGCTGGGCTGAGACTCCCAGAGCATGATGTCGGCTCTGCGGTTGTACTGCCAAGCGGCTTCATTATGGCCCTTACGGACCGGATATTGTTCGCCGTAAGCATAAGTCACGATGCGCTCCGCGGCGATGCCGTGATTGATGAGATACAGTTTGACGGCCTCGGCCCGTCGGGCTGAGAGCCGCTGGTTGTAAGCGGCCGGACCCCGTTCGTCGGCGTTGCCGCCGATCGAAATAAACAAGGCCGGATTCTGCTTCAGAATCTCAATATCGGAATCCAGGACCGGAAGCTGGTCCGGCCGGAGCGTTACCTTGTCGAAACTGAAAAAGATCGGCTTCAGCAGAGTGTTCGGGTCGGTTTGAACCTTGGCCGCCTCCGGAGCTTGGGCAGTTTCCGGAGCCGGTGTTACGCTAACCGCTGGTGCGGGCGCGGGAGCGGGGGTTGCCGCCGGGGTCGGAGCTGGCGTTGGCGCGGGGGACGGAGCCGCCGAAGCCTCCGGAGCCGGTTTCGGAGTCGCCGCCGGGGCTGGAGCCGCAGCGGGTGCCGGTTCCGGAGCGTTCGCCGGAGCTTCCGGGGCCGCCGGAGCGGGTTCCGGGGTCACGGCAGGCTCGGGAGCCGGCGGAGGCATTACCTGAAAAGCGCCGTGTAAAACCGCGGTTTTGCCGTCATCGTTGGTGACCACCAGATCGTATGTAGCCGGTTCCGCCTGGCTGAGGTCGAGCTGACCCTGGATCTGGGTGGGGGATACCACCTTCACGTCTTGGACAGCGAGGGACGCGGCGCCGTTTTGGACCAGATTCACCTGAAGGCCGGGGCGGAAGGCGTTGCCGGTAATATTCAGGCTGGTCTGGGACTGGCTGAGGCCGCTTACCGGATCGACCGCGCTCAGAACGGGCGCGGGATATTCGATGGTAAAGCTCTTGGCCAAAATCCCGCTGCGCTCTTTTTTGGGCCATTTTTTGAAGTTAGTGACCACCACGTCCCAGACGCCGACCGGCTTGCCGGTCAGATCAAAATCGCAGACGAGTTGCGTTTTCGAGACCACTTGCACCTGCGTAGCGGGAATATCGGCCTGGCCCGCTTGGGTCAGCTTTACCTGGGCCGATTTGTCGAACTTGGTTCCAGTGATGCTGACCTGGACAGTACCGTCGTTGAGTGCGGTGGCCGGGCTGATCGTGGCCGGATTGGGAGTCGATGGCCCCATTAAGGCGACGAACAGACCGACGACCGCGGCGATTAGAACTTCCTTCATGTTGAATCATTCCTTTCAAGTCGAATAAATTGGGGAGCTTGTCTAGCGCATCGCCAACACCTCCTTCGCCAATAAGACGGCGGGCAAACCGGCAGTGTTCAATGCCGGCGCCGCCGGAAACCATGAGATAAAGCCTTTTGGAACGAAAACGCCTGCAAAAGAGGGGATCGACTCTATCCCTTATTTCGTTGCGCTTCGGTGATCGCCTGACCTTCGGCCAGGGATCATCACAACGCTATCGAATGGGCCAATGTTGTCCGGCCGCTGTTTTTAGTGGCATTGCAACGGCATCCAATCTATCATTCCTGCTCAGACCGTTATCTTGATTCTATGCCACCGAAATGCATTTTGCAAATATGATTTACTTGAATTGGGTTCACGGAAAAAAGAGCGAATTGGCGGCCTCCCGCTCAATAATAAATGAATAACGCCATTTTGACGAAAAAATCCCCCAAAATGGCGCTGTTTTTGAAAAAATAAATTTCGGGCCGTGACCGATTAATGGCCCCAAAGCCGCGCCGCGGCGCGGAAAAATCGGTTTTGGAAAATGTAAAAAAATTTATAATAAAAAGATACATTAAACATTCCGAATCCGCTTTTCCAGCCTTAAAGCATGGCGCAAAAGGGCAAGGAGTGGAATTTTAATTCAGCGGAGCCGTGATCCGGCAAGGAAATAGGTCGCTAAGCCCAATGGTTTGGCCGGAATTCGGGACATCGGCGGTTCAACCGTTGGCCACCTGTTTCAGGACCATTTGCAGCTCGTCGACCTTGTAGGGCTTGGACACCACTCCCTGAAAACCGTATTGCCGGAAATCGGCCAGCAGGGGATCGTTGGCATAGCCGCTGCTGACCACGGCCTTGACGCCGGGATTGACCTCGCGGAGCAGCGGCAGGGTCTCCTGGGCGCCCAGGCCGCCTGGCACCGTCAAGTCGAGAATGACGACATCGAAAGGTTTGCCCGCCTGCCAGGCTTGGCGGTAAAGGGCCACCGTCTCCGCGCCATCCCGGGCGAAGGTCACCTGATGGCCGTAGTAGCCCAGCATCTCTCCGACCCGGTTGAGGATCATCTCTTCGTCATCCATCAATAAAATCTTCAGCCGTGAGCCGGCGCTGGCCGTTTCGTAGCGGGTCTCGGCCGCCACCTCGGCGTCGTCGGCTGCCGGCAGGTAAATCTGGAAGGTGGTTCCCACGCCCAGCTCCGACTGGACCTCGATGTAGCCGTTATGCTTATTGATGATCGAGTAGGAGGTGGCCAGTCCCAATCCAGTGCCGTCGGGTTTGGTGGTAAAGAAGGGATCGAAGATCTTGGGCAGGTGCTCCTTGGCGATGCCGACGCCCTGATCCTGGAAGGTCAGCCGGACATAGGTACCCGGGCGGTAAATGCCGCTGGGCGGCAGGATGACATTGGCGGCCCGGATGTCGATGACCCCGCCCTTGGGCATGGCCTGCTTGGCGTTGATGATCAGGTTGTAGATGACCTGGTTGATCTGGCTCTGGTCGACTTCGGCGGGGAGCAGATCGGGCGCCAGATGAAAACGGGCCTTGATCTTCGAGCCGCGCAAGGCGAACTGGGTGGCGGTCTGAACCAGCTCCGTCAGGGAAATGGGCTGCCGCACCGGGTTGCTCTCCTTGGCGAAGCTGAGCAACTGCTTGGTGAGGCCGCTGGCTTTGCGGGTCGTCTCTATCGTGTCCCGCAGGTAGCTCTGGATGTCCTGGCCCTTCTCCAGCTTCATCTGGATCAGCTGCAAGTTGGCCAGAATGGCCGCGAGCAGGTTGTTGAAATCGTGGGCGATTCCCCCGGCCAAGGTGCCCAGGGACTCCAGCTTCTGGGTCTTCAGCAGTTCCTGCTCGGTTCGCAGCCGGTCGGTGATGTCCTCGAAGGTCAAAACCGTGCCGTATTCATTGACCGCATCGCGGATCGGGGCGCATTGGACGGCGATTAACCGTTCATCCAGTTCCTTGGTGACCAGGACGGCGTTGGACCGTTCGTAGCACTCCGAGAAGCCCAGCGGCGCGCCGGTCCGTTCGTTCAGGATGCGGAAGACCTTTTCCAGGGGCCGGCCGACCACCTCGGCCATGACGTAACCGGTCAGCTCTTCGGCTTTGGCGTTCATCAGCATCACCCGTCCGTTCTGATCGGTGGCGATGACCGCCTCGCTGATGGAACGCAACGTCACCAGCAGCCGTTCCCGTTCGGCGGCCAGGTTTTGGCGGTCGGCCTTCTGCTGGGTGACGTCCCGGTGAATGGCGCACATGCCGATGACCGCGCCGCTCTGGTCGCGAATGGCGGTGAGCTTAATGGAGACCAGCAGCCGGGAGCCGTCGCGGTGCACGCGGACGGTCTCGCAGAGTTCCACGGCCCGGCCGGTCTCCACGGCGCGCAGGTTCTCCCGGAACTCGCCGATCAGCTCGGGCGGTTGAATGACGATCAGGGGGCGTCCGATGACCTCGGCCGGCTCGTAGCCGTAAATCTTGGCCGCGCCCCGGTTCCAGCTGAGGATTACCCCTTGGGTGTCGGTGCTGATGATGGCGTCGTCGGAGGATTCGACGATCAGCGCCAACCGGTCGCGGGTCGCCTCCAGCTGTTTCCGCTCGTCGATATTATGAAAGAAGACCGACAGCCCGCTCCGGGAGGGATAGACATGGAACTGGCACCACTGGCCGAGATCCGGCGATTCGAACGAGGTGACGCTGGCTTCGACCATGGCCTGGCGGAACGCGGCGGCGGTGGCCGGACTGAGCTCCGGAAAGGCTTGCCAGATATCCTGGTGCAGCAGGCGTTCGGCGGTCATCCCGACCTGATGTTCGGCGGCCTGGTTGATGTAGGTGAAGCGCCAGCGGCGGTCGAGGGCGAAGAAACCGTCGGTGATGCTCTCGATGATGTCCAGAATCGACTGGCGCGAGCTGGTCAGTTCGGCCTCGGCCTTCTTGCGCGCGGTGATCTCGCGCAGAAAGACGGAAAGGCCGGCCTCGTTGGGGTAGGCGTGGATCTCCAGCCAATGGCCGGGTTGATAGACCAGTTCGTGTTCCAGCTCGACCGGGACATTGTCGCGGATGGCCCGGTGGAATTCCTGGTATAACTCATTGCCCACCAGCTTCGGAAAACGCTCCCAAATATTCTCGCCCAGTACCGGCTTGATGGCCGGGCCGAAGAAAAGCTTGGCCGCGCCTTGGTTGATCTGGGTGAAGCGCCATTGACGGTCCAGCGTGTAAAAGCTGTCGGCGATGCTATTCAGGACATTGGCCAGGTATTGCTGGGAACTGCGGATCGTCTCCTCGGTCCGGCGGCGATCGGTGATGTCCATGAACCAGGCCGTGGCGCCGATCTCCCCCGCCGGCAGGCGGATCGGGCAACAGCAGGCGTAATAAAAACGGGTCGTTCCGTTGGCCGGATCGGTGAAGCGGAACTCCTTGGTCAGTTGCTGCTGCTCGCGGATGGTCTTCCTGAGCGGCAGCTCGACGATTCCCATCGACTCCAGGGTTTGGCCGAGTTTAATCGGGTATTTCAGACTCAGCAGCCGGGCGCCGGACTGGTTCAGATCCAGCAAGCGGCCGTGGCTGTCGATCAAGGCGTAGCCCCAGGGGCAGTTGGCCAGGATCTGGCGGCGCTGTTCCTCGGCACGGGCCAGGGCGCCGAGGGCTTGCCGGTTGCGGCGGGCCATCCGGTCCAATTCATGGTAGTCGAAGGGCAGCGTTTCCTCGCCGCCGGGTTCATCCTCGGGAACTTGCTCATTGAGCCGCAGCAGCCGGTGGAAGTTGCCTTCGAGCTTGCGGGTGGAATGCCGGCTGCCGACCCAAGCCAGGATTCCCGAGAATAAAATCGATAACGCCAGTCCGCCGAATAAATAGAGAAAGTTGCCCAGGACGCAGGAGATGGGGACTGAGGCGAAACTGTGACCGATGACCACGCCGCCGCTGGTGAGGGGATAATCGCAATTCAGGACCCAGCCATGGCGCCGTTGGATCCAGTGTAATCCATATTGGGGCGTCAGCCGTTCCCAGGAACGGCGGCCGGGAGTTTCCAGGGGGAGTTTTTTCCCGATGACACGGCTATCGGGAGTCTGCGAGACGATGACCACCACCTGATCGAGGCGGCGCGAGTAAAATCCGGCGCTGAAATCTTTCGGAAAAACTTGCATCATTTCGGTGATGGCCGGTTTCAGGCGGCTGGAGATGGCGGACGGGGAACCACGGTCGACAAGTCTCAGGTCCTTGAGCACGATCTGTCCAGTCAGCGCGGCAATGGTGCTTAACCGGGTCGTTTTGAATTCGACAAAAAAATACCAAGCGATGAACGCGGTTATCAGCAAGGATAGCAGGCTGAAGATACAGATCGCGTTGAAAGGAATGCGCCGTATATCCGAAATTAGTTCATTTTTCAAAGTTGCCTCCCGTTTCAAGTTGCCGAAATCACTCTGCGAAATCTAATTCCAACGGTGATGGCGCCCGAAAAATACCGCGCCACGCGGCTTTAATCCATCCATTCCGCCGGCGACGGACCGTTTCAGCGGCAGGTGATGGACGGGTTCGTCGGGTTCCACCACTATTCTACCAGAAAATTTACAGATAATTAATACAAAATGCCATAATAATTTGGTGTTTTTTTGTTATCGGGAGGAAGAAAGGGTTATTTCATGCTTATAGCGGGTCAAAAGAGTCCTTTAGCAGCAAGCAAGCGTAAGCGCCATTCATAGAATATTACATGTCATAATTAAAATTAAAAGCGCGGTGATGAGCCCTGTCCGTGGGACGGGGCGGTCATCAAAGCTTGAGTGAAATGATTCAACCACGAAGCGCTGGGAACATTACACGATAAAAAACCCACCTCCTATTCGGCGGATTTGGTTGCGACAGAGGGCTTCACGCTGTTTCATCAGCGCCGGAGCGTTTAAACGAAGGTTAAAGGGGTGAACGACATGGGTGGATTTGATGGGGCTGGTTTTGGTGGCTGGTGGATCTGGATCTTTATATTCATTATCCTGATCCTCTTCTTAGGTGGTGGCTGGAACGGCGGCGGATGCTGCCGGTAACGCAGCCTAGCCTAGTCCACAAGGCCTTATTTTAAAAACGGGGATATTCGCAGCCAACGCGGATATCCCCGTTTTTTACGCCATATACGACGGTTGAACTCTCTGAGTCACAGAAGCGCGCTTCCGGCGCTCCGGCTGCCGTCCGGTCATGAGGGCGCGTCGGTTGCGGAAGGCTTGGCTTTCTGTTTCAACAGCCGAACCTGTTCCATGATCTGAAAGGCTTGATTGAGATCGCCGGCGGCGATGGCTTCCCAAAACCGGCCGACCTCCCGGTCCAGTTCCACTTGGGATAAAGCCTCCCGGTAGCGAGTGAGTGAAATGAGCTTGCCCATAATTGTATCCTCCGTTGGCTAACAATGTCCATATAAATAGTATGCACCGGGACTGCCGGTAATTAACAGGAATTCAGAGCCAGTAGACCATCGGACTTAAACCTTCCCGGTTCTGGCTGGCGGGATGGCGGATTCTATTTCCACCCGATTTTTGCAGGAATTTTAAGGAAATCGTATAAGTTATTTGTATGAAATACCGAAAATTAAAATGCTGATACATCGGAATCCGGGCAACCCCCAATCCGCGGACATAGAGAAAAGACGATCAGCACTCATAAGGGAGGTAAAATCGATGGGCAAGTTGAAGCTGGGTTTGCTAATCAGGCAAGAGGGAGGGCTCTTTTCGTTGCTGTCGAGGATCAAGGTTTTGCACCAGATCTTGGCGACCGTGGTGGTGCTGATCCTCTTTCTAATCATCGAAGGTTATTCGAGCCTGGGGATCATCGACCAGATGCAGGAGGTGACCCGCAAGGTCTTCAACCAGAGCACCCAGGCGGCGGCCACGATCAATAACGCCAAGGAGGCCATGCTCCGTTTGCGCCAGGATTATCTGGCGGCCCTGGCCGGGGTCGATACGATGGGCGCTCCCGGTGCCGAGACCTTGGGCACCGCGCTCTCCGGCCTGATATCGGAGAAAGCCGAGGAAGCCGATCGTATGCAAAAGCAGGAACAAAAGATCCGGGAGCTGCTGCAAAAGCCGGTCAACCGCGAAAACTTTGAACTGCTGGACCGGGAGCTGAATATCCTGGGCCTCTCCGTCAGTACGATGCAGGACAAGAACACCAACGGCGCGCTGGCCGCGATGAATTTCGGCAACCAGTACACCGCCCGGGCCCGCTGGATTACCATCGTGACTCTGGTTTTGTGCATCGCGATCGCGCTGGTGCTGGGGTTCCTCATCGCCGCCTCCATCTCGCGGCCGCTCCGGCGGATCGTGGACGCCTCCTACGCGCTGGCCTCGGGGGATCTCTCCCAGAAAGTCTGGGGCGAGGGCTGCCGGGAGGTGCGGGAAGTGGTCAATGGCTTGAACCACGCCATGGAAAGCCTGCAACAGTTGATCCGCGAGATCCGGCAACGTTCCGAGGTGCTGTTAGTGGCCAGCAAGGATCTGGGCGCGGCCTCGGCCGACTCGGGCCGGTCGGCGGCGGAGGTCTCCCGGGCGATGGAGGAGTTGGCGCGGGGTTCCGCCGAGCAGGCCACCCAGGTGTCCAAGGCGGTGAACGCGGTCAACCAACTCTCCGAGCTGGTCCGCCAGGTGTCGGCCGACACCGAGGAGATGACCGGCACTTCCGCCAAGGTAGCGGCCTCGGCCAGTTCGGGCCAGACGGTGACCAAAAATGTGGCCGCCGAGATGAATGGGATTTACGGTTCGACCCAGGCGGTGGCGGCGGTGATGGAAGAGCTGAACCAGGGATCGGAGAAGATCGGCCAGTTCACCGCGGTCATTCAGGGAATCGCCGAACAGACCTCGCTGCTGGCTTTGAATGCCGCCATCGAGGCGGCGCGCGCCGGGGAACACGGCCGGGGTTTCGCGGTGGTGGCCGAGGAGACCGGGAAACTGGCCGAACAATCCAAGGGAGCGGCCAAGATGATCGTCCAGGTGGTTGAGGAGATGCGCGCTAAGACCCATCACGCGGTGGAGCTGACCCAGGATGGGCTGACCCGGGTGGAATCGGGCAAGCGGCTGACCACCGCCGCCATGACCACCTTCGACGAGATCTTCCAGGTTTTGGACGCGATCGTGGCCCAGACCGGGCGGGTGACCGAGTCGGTCCGGCTGATGGCCAGGAAGAACGAGAAGGCGATCACCGCCATGACCACCATCGCGGCGGTCAGCGAAGAGAGCACTGCCAGCACCGAGGAGGTCTCGGCTACCGCCGAGGAGCAGAGCGCCGGTTCGGAACAGGTGATGGCACTGGCCCAAAATCTGGCCGAGGTGGCCAACAGCCTGAAGGAATCGGTGGCGGTCTTCACCATCGACGCCTAAGCCTGGGTGCGTTCCCCGGTCGGGGAACGCAGACCGCCAAGTTCAACTGATAAACGCAAGCCCGGGGCAATGCTTCCCCGGGCTTTTCTGGTACGCAAGATCGCGCTTTGGCCCCTGCTCTTTTTCCGCCCCCGTCCGCGCGCTAGCGGGAAACCGTCGCGGCGCGGCCAAAATCGCCGTCCCGAAATAAATAAACCGCGATTCGGGCAAACTGTTAGGTAATGAATGGCTAACGTCCAAAAACTTCGGAAAGATTTCCAAGGAACGGCTGATGGATAAAGCGCGCATGCAAACCGATCTCCAAGCGACAGTGGACGAGATCCGTCACCGGTTGGGGGACCCGGCGGATCTGCGGATCGACCGTCCCGGCCCGGATAAATTGCTGATCTACCTGGACGGGTTGGTGGACCGGACCCGGCTCGGCCAGCTGGCGGAGGCCCTGGCGGATTCGGACGGTCGGCTGCAGGCGGAACTGGCGGAAACGGACCGAGAAACCAGCGATCTGGAGCAGGTCCTGGAAGAGCTGGCCCGGGGCAGTGCCTTGCTATTACGGCGGGAACAAGGCCAGGGCCTGCATTGCGCGGCAATTAGTGTTCCCGGCTGGCAGCAGCGGGCCATCGAGGAACCGGGCAGCGAGCAGTTGATCCGGGGTCCGCGCGAAGGTTTTACCGAAACCATCGCCGTCAATACGGCGATGATCCGCCGCTGGATCAACGATCCGCAGCTGCGCGTGGATGAATTGCGGGTGGGACGGCGCACCAAGACCGCGGTCCGCTTATTGTATCTGAACGATGTGGCTGCTCCGAAGCTGGTGCGGGAGGTCCGGCGGCGGCTGCGGGCCGTGGTCCTCGACGGTGTGCTGGAAAGCGGTTACCTGGAACAGTTGATCGCCGACAACCGGGTGACCGTCTTCCCGCTGATCCAGAGCACTGAACGCTCGGATAAGGTAGCGGCGGCCATTCTCGAGGGGCGGCTGGCGATCCTGGTGGACAAGAGCCCCTTCACGTTAATCGTCCCGACCACCATCAATGAATTGTATCAGAGTCCGGAGGACTACTATTTCAACTTTTATCTCGGCAGTTTCCTACGCTTTTTCCGCCTGCTCGGCAATAATCTGGCCGTCGCCTTCTCCGGGCTTTACGTGGCGCTGAGCTCCGGCAACCCGGAGCTATTGCCTACCAGTTTCGCGCTGTCCATCAGCGCCAGCCGGCAGGGCATTCCCTATCCGATCTCCATCGAAGTTTTGCTGTTGGAGATCATGGTCGAGATCTTCCGGGAGGCTGGTCTGCGGCTGCCGAAGAACGTCAACCAGACGCTGGGAGTAGTGGCGGGGATCGGCCTGGCGCTGGCGGCGGTCCAGACTCATCTGGTTTCCGGCTCTTCCCTGGTGGTGGTGGCCATCGGGGCCATCGCCTCGTTCAGTTCGCCCAGTTTCGCGGTGAGCATCCCGTGGCGCATCTTCAAATTCCTGCTGATCCTGGGCGCCGCGTTGCTGGGAATCGTCGGCCTGACGCTGACCGGAATCATGATCCTGGCCCACGCCGCCACCCTGACTTCTTTCGGTTCCTCTTACCTGGCCCCCTGGGCGCCGCTGCAGCCCCGGGAGCTAGGGGACGCGGTGATCCGGGGCCCCTTCTGGCTGCGTTTTAAACGGCCGCGAACCTATCATCCCCAGGAACAGCAGCGGATGGGCAATACGCGTGCCCGGGACGAGGACGAAGATGAAGATTGACCGCTGCCCGCGCCAAACATACGGCAAGCTGTTGCCGTGGCTGCTGGCGGCCGGGCTGAGCCTCTGCGGCGGCTGCTACGACAGCGAAGACATCGACCACCGCTTATTGGTCAGCCAGATGGGACTGGACGCGGCCTCCAACCAGAACCAGGATGGTTCAAGTCCGGCGGTCCACGGATGGAATACCGCCCGGGACCAGAACCAGGATGGTTCAAGGCCGCGCGTTTCGCCATCCCTGGCGCAGGGTCCGGCGGCCCAGGGGCGGGATAGTGCTGGACCCCGGATCGAACTGACCTTGCGGATACCGTTAATCGGTTCCGTTCAACAGGTGGGGGGGCAGAACGCCGCGGCGCAGAAAAACTACCTCATCCGTTCGACGCTGGCCCCGGATGTCTTCCCGGGAATGATCCGGCTCCAGCAGCGCGAGACCAATACGCTCTTCGTCGGGCAGTGCCGCGCGATAATTTTCGGGGAAGCGCTGGCCAGACGAGGCATCGCCCCGGTGCTGGACTACTTTGACCGGCGGCCGACCTTTCCGCCCAGCACTTTTGTCATGGTCGGCCGGCCCACCGCCAAGGCGCTGTTGCAGGTGGACTGGCCGGCTCAACAAGGCGACGGCCAGAATATCCGCTGGTTCTTTTCCAACCGGCTCAACAAGAATTTCGGGGTTAAAAAGTGGCGGCTGTCGCGGGATGTAATCGATCCGTTGCGAGATCCGGTGATTCCCATCGTCACCCCCAGCGACGAGAACAGCACCATCCGGATGACCGGCATGGCCGTTTTCCGGGGGGACCGGATGGTGGGAGAGTTGGACACGGTGGAGGCGATGCTTTACGGCCTGCTCCGCGATGCCCACCAGGGCGCCCGCCTGGTCATTCCGGAGCCGGGCTTCCGGCCGGCTACCTTTATCTTGGTGACCGGGACCGAACGGTCGCGGGTTGGCGGCGGCGCCGAGCGGCCCCGTTTCCGGTTGCAGCTGAATCTCCGGGGCTATCTGGCGGAGCTGGATGACCGGCTGACGCCGTTGGATCTGGGCCGGGTGCGCCGGCTGGAGAGGCAGAGCGCGGTCTATCTCAGCCGCAAGTTGGAATCGCTCCTCCGGAAGTTGCAGAGCCTGGAAAGCGACCCCCTGGATCTGGGCAATCAGCTCCGGATCCGGCATCCGCGCTGGTTCACGCCGGAGCGCTGGCAGGAAGCCTACCGGCGCGCCGAGTTCCGGGTGAGCGTCCACTTCTTTATCGAACGGTTGGGCGTATCGCGTTGAACCATGAAACGGGAGCTCCTTGGAGCAAGAGCAGGAACCGACGGGGCTTTTCCGGCCGGAACGACTGGCCAGGCGATAATGCGCCGTCCCGGAGGTTCAGAGCGGGCCGGAATTGGGAAGGAGGAGGCGCCGGACGATGAAGCAGGCCACCAAACTGCCGGACAACGTAATCGCGGCAATCTTCGTTCATATCTATTGCGGCTGGGGAGTTTTATACCTGACCAAGCTGATCGGCGGCCACTTGACCCATAACTCGTACTGGGGCCTGCTGGTGGCCATGCTGATCACGCTCCCGTTCGTCGCCAGCGTGGCCGGGCTGGCCAAGCTCTTTCCGGGAGCGGGGATCAACGAGATCTTCGGCCGGGTCTTCGGCAAGGCGGTTGGGACCGTCCTGGGCCTGGTTTATCTGGTGCATTTCCTGTACTTCATCGCCATCCATCTGCGCGACGGGCAGATCATGGTCTACACCTATTTCTTTCAGCGAACGCCCTTTATCCTGCTCATTGCCTTCATAATGGCTGGGGCGCTATATGTGGCGCTGCACGGTTTGGAGTCGGTGGGGCGCCTGGCGGCATTCATGCTGTTTCCGCCGTTTGCCGTCATCTTCCTGCTGCAGCTGATCGGCCTGCCCAATATCGATCCCGTCAACCTGCAACCGGTCTTTGAAGGCTCTTGGCGCGACTGGCTCCTCTCCGGCACCGATCTGCTGGTCATCCTGCTCCCCGCCACCGGAATCTCGGCGTTCTTGTCCTTCCTGCCCAAGCCGGAAAGCATCAAAAAGATCACCGTCTATTGCTGGGCGATGGTGATCCCGCTGTTTTTAATCAATATTCTGGGGACGGTCGGGACGTTCGGACCCGGGGTGATACACAGGTTGAACTGGGCCAGCGTCGAGTATTTTCACTTGATCGACTATCCGTTCCTGCTTCTGGAACAGACCGGCCTGTTCTTCCTGATCGCCTGGTATCCCTTTACCTTCGTCATCCTCGCCCAAGGGCTGTTCATCGGCGGCAATCAGCTGCATAGCATGTTCCCCGGGGTCAAGCGCCATTGGTTCATCTGTGCCCTGGCGCTGGGAATCTTGATCGTGGTCAACCTGCCGATCAGCCTCATCGGCTCCGAGCGCTTTTTTTTGCGCTATCAAAAGGTGGCGGTGGCGATCTTTTTAACGTTGCACCTGGGGACCTGGTTGGTGGCCCGGTTGCGGAAGCGGCCTTGAGCGGGGCGGTAGCGCGGCTGGCGGGCCGGAATTAGGCGTCTGAGCCGCCGAAACCGGAACGCCCGGACGCCGCGGCACATCCGGAGAGATGCCGTGGCGTCAGCCCTGGCGATAAGCGGGGCGGGCCTGGTAGACGGCGGGGCTTTCGGCGACGCCGGAGGCGGGCGGTTCGACGGCCAGACCCAGCCGTTGCAGCCGGATCGCCAGCGATTGGCGGGAGACGTCGCAGATGCGCCGCAAAGCGTCCGGGCCGTAGCCGATGTGGGCGCGCAGGAACTCCTCGGGCATCAGCAATTCCTCGGCGAAGCGGTTGGCCTCGCGGTTGATCGCCCAGACCGCCTGGCGGCCGAGCTTGGCGGCGCCGCCGAAGCTCAGGTCGTATTCCTCGAAATGGCCGAGCAGAATATGGCCCAGCTCATGGGCGAGAGTCCAGCGCAACCGGCAGGAAGCCATCCGGTCGCTGGTCTTCTTCAGAAAAATCAGGTAGCGATCGCGGTCCCGCAGGTAGAAAGTGACCGCTTCTTCGTTCTTGTCCAGCGCCTCGTCGTGAAAACGCACGATATAACCGCATGCTTCGCAGACCGCCAGCACGTCCACTGGCAACAGCTTGGGCAGCTTCTCCTGGACGAGGCGGGCGGTCTGGCGGGTCAACTCTTCACGGACGTTCATTCGCGGTCCTTTTTGACGCTCCGTTCCACTTCATCGAGGATCCGCAGCGAGATCTTGGCCAGTTCCAGCTTTTTCTTGCGTTGATCCGGCGTAAGCTTGGACCAGGAACGCCGCATAAAGCTGATCAGCTCGGCCTCTTCGTCGGTGATGTCGCTGATGTTGTAACGGGGCGCATTGGGAATCCTGCCGCTGTCCAGCCGGTTGGGACCGGGCAGCCAGTCGGGGGTGAGATGTCCGGCCACGACCATCATCTCTTCGTAGGTGACGCCGTTATAGGCCTGATCGGACAGTTGCTTGATGGTCTGGGGATTGGGCGGAGCATCGAGCAGGGCCCGGGACAGCCGCGAAATGTGCGCCGAGGAGATCCCGGTCTGCCGGGCGTATTCGTTGAGCGAACGGTCCCCCTGGGCTCGTACCAATAATGCCGCAAAACGTTCTTTATCAAACATTTCACACCGCTCCTTTTTCATCCGATTACAGCGGTAATCATCGGTTGAATCAAATCTTGGGACGATGCCATGCTCCCCGGTCTTGGGGCATGAAGCCAATCATTTGATTCAACTTATTTAGTATATCACGTTTGTTAACCATGGTCAACCAATTTATTAACCTCGATCAATAAAAAGTTGTTGACTTAGTGTTGACTGAGTGCTATATTATTGCTTGAGAACAATATTGATCGCCTGGAATAAAAGGACGGTGCGCGCGAACCGGACGGATGCCGCAAAATACGGCGGAAACAAGGCGATTGATGGGCCCGGTCCTTAATTGAAACGGGATGGTGGGCCGCCAGGAAAATTTTTTTTGCCCAGCTTATTACATAAATACAATGAAAGAGGGTTGAAACGGGATGGTCGAAAGACGGGATGGAACGCTTTGCAAGGGCTGCTTTACCGCGATCGCCGCCGGCGAGCTCGGGTTACAATTCAGTATGCACGTGTCGCTGGCCGGGGTCATGTGGTTGACGGTGCACGATGATCCGTGGTGCCTGGCCGAGGCCGCCGGGGCGCTGCGCGGCCGGGGTGAGCCGGAGGCTGCGGTCTGCCAGGGCTGCGGGCTGGAATTCGGGCCGGATGAGGCCTGGCTCAGTTTTCATAATGGCCGGCGCCGCATCTGGGTGCACGACGAGATGGATTGTTTAAAACGGGCGTTGGGGGTGCGGTACTATGAGGGATGATGTTGCGGTGCGTTTGCCCCGCCATGTGTTGCGGTATGTCGAGGAGGAGCTGACCAATTATCCACTCTACCGGGTGGCGGCCCGGGAGCTCCGGCTGGACCTGGAGGATCTGCGGCAGCGGATCGCCAATGGCGCGCCGGATGAGGGGGGAAGCCGGGAACGCCGCTATCTGCACGGTGACCCGGTGGCCGACCGGGCGCTCCGGATCGTGCGCCTGGAGGAGCAATTGCGCGGAAAAGAGGAGCGGGTGCAGCGGATCGAGGCCGGCCTGGAGCTGTTGCGGCCGGAGGAACGGGAGCTGGTGGAGACGCGCTATTTCAGCAATGCCGGCCGCAATCACGAGCAGGCGCTGATTAAGCTGGGGCTGAGCCGGAACCGTTATTATCAGCTGCGCGAGGCGGCGGCCTATAAGTTCGCGGTGGTGCTGGGAGTGGCGGAGTAGCGTGGGGCTGGTGGCTGGTGGTTGGTAGTTCGTGGTTCCTGGTCGTGGTTGGTAGTTCGTGGTTCGTAGTTCCTGGTCGTGGTGACCGGTGTTTTTAAACTTGTATCCCAAGTTACCAACTACCAACTACTAACTACGAACCTTACTCACACGAACCACGAACCTTCCCCACATAAACCACCAACTACGAACTACGAACCTTCCTCACACGAACTACAAACCCTCACCCCATAAACGACAAACAACAACAAAAGGAGGCTTATCATGCGGGCACGCAATATCAAACCGGGATTTTTCAAGAACGATCGGCTGGGCGAGGTGGAGCCGCTGGCCAGGCTCCTGTACATCGGGCTGTGGTGCCTGGCCGATCGCGAGGGGCGGCTGGCGGACCGGCCGCGCCAGATCAAGGCGGAGATCCTGCCTTATGACGATTGCCGGGCGGAAGAGTTGCTGGAGGAGCTGCACCGGCGAGGGTTCATCCTGCGTTACGCGGCCGGGAATGAATCTTACATCTGGATCCCCGCCTTCCGCAAACACCAGAATCCCCATCCGCGCGAGGCGGCCAGCGTCATTCCGGCGCCGCCGCAAGGGACGGACGGTCCGGCAACCGGCGGGGATCGATCCGGCCGCGGCCATTCCGATCCCGGCCGGGCTGATTCTCTGAATCCTGAATCTTTGATCGGGAATCCTGACGACGATCGCCGGCCGTCCGGATCGGAAAGCGGAACCGTCCCAGGGCCAGGAGGGCCCGAGGGCAAGCGGCCAGGGAGGGCAGAACGCGCAGTCCCAGGGCCAGGAGGGCCCGAGGGCAAGCGGCCAAGGAGGGCAAAACGCACAGTCGTCGGCGGCGCCGGTTCCGTCGCAGCGGCGGAAGGAAGTTTGGCCGCGCTGGAGGCTCATTTCAAGCGGTCCAGCGGCAAACGGACGGTCAATGCCGGGGACGTGGCGGCGATGCGGCAGGCGCTGGCGCTGGCCGGCGGGGATCCGGCCGTGGTCCGGGCGGTGATGGACGAGGCCTACCGGCTCTTCAAGCCGAAGTTCGCCTCGGACCGGATCGTCTCCTTCGCTTATTTCCTGCCGGTGCTGGAACATCATTTGCAGCGCCGGACCCAGGCCGGGGAGGGCATGGCGGCGGAGGAAGCCGGGGCCGCCAAGGTTCCGTTCGACCCGGCGGCCGATGCCGCGCTCACCGCCGAGCTATTACAATTGCTGGACGAGCTGGGCCAGGAGGGCCCAAGTCCGGCGGCCCGGGGAGAAAATGCCGCCGGAAAAGGCGGAAAGAAGCGGAAAGCGGGGAGTGATGACGGTGAGTGAGCGGATTGCGCTGCCGGTCGTGCCAGGCGGGCCGGTGGCATTGACCCGGGCTTTGCCGGGGAGCTTCTTCGAACGGGCCAAGCGGCGCTTGGAAGACGACCCCGATCTGGCGCTGCGCTTTGCCCCGGTGTTGCGGGGTTTTGAACGGTATGGGTTGCGGGATTGGCTGAGCGAGTACCGGTATGGGTTTGAGGACGCGTTGCGGGATCTGCTGGCCTGTATCCGTTGTGAAGGGCAGTGCCGGACCGGGCTGTATGTGCCGGGCGGATGGCCGCTGTATCTGGCGCTGGACCGGGCGGCGATCCGGGAGAGTCGGGATCAGCGGCCGCGTTTTAAAGCATACCGCTGTCCGGGAGTGGAGGAGCGCAAGCGGCGGATCCGGGCGCTATTGATCCGGGGTTGAGGCCGGTTCGAGGAGCATTAAGACCGATCGATAGGCAGTGGAGCATCGGGGTTACCCTCTCTTTCCCAAAAAGAGGGGGCGAGGGTGAGTCGGTTTTGGGGCTTGCAAGAGAATTCATGAACATTCGGCGCCCGCCAGCCCGGGAACGGCGCCGCGGGTTGCCCCGGTCGATAGGAAAAGCTGCGCCGGAGGTGTAATTTTCAAAAAAATGGAAATGATAAATGGGCAAGGGGCAAGTCGAAGGAGTGATCGCCGTTGGAGCGGATTCCCGCCGAAGTGAACTACCCGATTTTTGCGCTATTCCTGATCCTGCTGGTGGTATTATTTGTCAGAAAAGACCGCTTCATCCCGCTGTTTTGGCCCAGTTTCATCTGGGGCTTCCTGGCGGACACCCTGTTTGTGCTCTTTTTCGGCTCGTGGCTGAAGCTCTTTCACTGGACCCGGACCATGCCGTTCGACTTTTACGGCTCGCCGGTCTGGCTGAACTTCGCCTGGCTGCTGGCGATGATGCTATTCTTCAATTTTCTGCCCAAGCGGCGCGACAGCTATCACCGCCTGCTGTACCTGGCCACCTTCGCACTGGTGGCGGCGCTCATCGATTTGGTTTTTCACAATATCGGCCTGCTCCAATATCACCACTGGCATCCGCTGTACCGTTTCGGAATGGTGTTGATCTGGCTGCAGCTGGCCAGCTGGAACTACATGCGACTCTACCCGGCGGAATTTGCCGGCGGACCGCCGTCCTGATCCCAAAGTTTTCGGCCCGACGCCGCACGGCCCGCGCCCGGAATCGGGCCCGGTTTCGGAGCGGCGTACAAAAATGACACAGATCCGATACGGCGAAGCCGGCTCACCGTGCTATAATGTTATTATCGCCAGAGCGCCAAGCGGCGCGTGAAACGACGTCCATTTCCCAACGGGAAAGCGGGCGTTTTTTTATGCCCGCGGCGCGCAGCGATTAGCTATTTTTGATCGAGAAGAGAGGAGGTGAGACGGATGGACAAACTGAAACAACTGGCCGCGTTCATCGAGGCGGTCCAGCTGATGCTGGCCGGCCTTTCCGGGCACGCCGAGGAACTGAGCAAACGCGGCCTGGACACGGCCTTCGTCACCGCGTTCGACGCCAAATACCAGGATCTGCTGGAGTCCCACAGCCAACAGCAGGCGCTCAAGGCCCGGCTGATGGAGAAGACCCAGGAACGCCAGACGTTCCAGCAGGAGCTGCTGCAGAAGTACCGCGAGGCCCGCAAGACGGTGAAGATCGCCTTGCCCAACGAGACCTGGCGGGAGTTCGGCATCACCGACCGGTTCTAGGAAAGCGGCCTGGGGAGGCTCGCGAAGCTATGCCGTCCATGGCGGCTAGCCCTTGAGCCGTCCTGGCTCTGGGACTGCGCCTGTGCCATCCATGGCGGCTTGCCTTTAAGCCGTCCTGGCTCTGAGCTTGAGGAGGAAGAAGGACGGAAGTGAGATTGGGAATATCTCACTTCCCACCCTCCGCGTACATCTTTAGCGGAGACGATATGCCAAATCGTTAGGGCGAAAGGTATAAGTTGATTTGTATTTTTGAATGTCTAATTGACTATCGCCAAGGGCAATGTTACAATTTTACTGCATTAATATAAATTTTATTTGTTTCAGAGAGAATGAGAGCGAAACAAGTATGGCTTTATAGTTATATTTGTGGCGTTCTTTTTATTTTTGGAGGTGTGCGTGCCTTACGTATTCGTCAAGAGCATCGACTGACTGAAGACATGAATTAAAGTTTGAGTTTAGAGGAAGAAATGTCTCATTATGAATTTCAAAGTATAATGCGCCTTATCCTAAAAAATGATAGCGCTTGCCGCATCTTATATCCCTGGGCTTCCGAGTATAAAATGGATATGGTGGAATATGTTTTTTAGCTTGAGAAAAGGGAAAATGTTTAATATTTATCGCTTATTCGAGAGATCGTCCCGCGCCTTCAACAATCAGCGGATTAAATTCAAAATCCTCAGTCTGTATCTGACGATTATCATTTTGTCGATTGGGACCGTCAGTTGCATCATTTATATTTCCACCGAAAAGCAGCTCAAACAGAACGTCTACCATATGACCGAGGATACGGTCCATCAGATTAGCCGCAACATCTCTGATAAACTAAGTTACGTCACCGAACAGTTGGTGAAGATCAAATTCGATGACAAATTGGAGCATCTGATCCATTTCAATGTATCCAACCTCAGCGAGTTGGAGAGCGCGGAGTTGGTCATTCATTTTAAACAGATCTTTGATGAAATTTATGCCTCCGGGAACAATTATGAACTGATTCACTCGATGATCATCTATCTCGATAACGGAATGAGATTTCAGTTTGAAGAGGGTAAGTATTTTTTCCTGCGCAAAAAGCTGTCCGACCGGGAAGTGAAGCGCTATTGCCGGAACGGCCGGAATTACTGTTGGCTGAATGCTCACCAAGATACCATTTTTTTTGACAAACCCGGCCCCGAGGTGTTGACGGTTGCGTCGCCCCTCCGCAGGCTGGAGCGGATCAGGGCCTTGGTCATCATTAACCTGAATGCCAGTTACTTCCGGAAGTTGATTGAAGAGACCAATTTGGCCAAGATGGGGTCGGTGCTGGCGGTGAGCAATGACGGCTTTCTATCTAGCCGGAGCCCGCAACGTCCAACCGAGTTGGAACGCTTGATCACCACCAAAGTGCGGCCTCGGCCAGATGAGTCGGCCC
The DNA here is from genome assembly GCA_023400055.1 of Bacillota bacterium. Classification (GTDB taxonomy): domain Bacteria; phylum Bacillota; class UBA4882; order UBA8346; family UBA8346; genus Hydrogenispora. The sequence continues at coordinate 237,206 of JAEXFN010000018.1, read as the reverse complement.
AGTTCGAGTATAAGTTGAGAATGATCGATTCTTTCGTGATTTACGACAGTATTCGGGTGAACGGCTGGAAACTAGCGGCCGTGTTGCGTAAGGGCGACCTGATGCGGGATGTGGACCGGACCCAATTCGGGATTATCGTCCTGACCCTGGCCATTATCTTCGTCACCGCCGTCGCCGCATACTTAATCGCTTACGGGCTGACTAAACCCCTCAACAAGCTGACCGAGCTGATGGCGACGGTCGAGGCGGGCAAGCTCGATATTCGATTTAATACCCGCTACAATGATGAGATCGGGAAACTGACCCGGCAGTTCAACTCGATGTTGGACAGGATTCAGGCATTGCTGGCAGAGGTAGAGCAGGAACAAGCCCAGAAACGACGGATGGAGTTGAAGACCTTGCAGATGCAGATCGACCCCCATTTTTTATACAATACCCTGGATTCCATCAAATTCTTGGCGGAGCAGAAGAGTGACGACACCAGCGAGATGGTTCGGGCTTTGGGCCATTTTTACCGGTATAGCCTGACTAAAGGGGACGAGCTGACCACCGTGGCCGAAGAGATCGAGCATCTTAAAAGTTATCTGACCATCCAAAAGATCCGTTATTCGACCCGCTTCGATTACCGGATCGAGGTAGAGGAAGCCGCGCTGGACTGCCAAACGGTGAAATTCATTTTACAGCCTTTGGTTGAAAACGCGATTTATCATGGAGTAAGGAAGAAGCGGCGCAAAGGGATCATTGCGATTCATGGCTATCAGGATGACGACAATCTGATCTTCACCGTCTATGACAATGGGGCCGGACTTGATCCGGAACGGCTGGCGCAGGTCCGGGAGAATCTGCAAAAAGGCATTTTACCAAAGGAGAGCGGCATTGGCGTTTTCAATGTCCATCAGCGAGTGGCGATGCGTTACGGGGAACCATACGGGCTGAGCATCGACAGCATTGCTAACGAGTTCACCGTCGTCACGGTGAAATGCCCGTGGCTCAAAAATTCGGCGGGGTGAAAATCATGGAACGATTGATCATCGTCGATGACGACGAAGTGATCTGCAACGGGCTGCGTCAGGGGATCCCTTGGGAGGAAAACGGGATCGTGGTCGTGGGAGTGACCTATGACGGAGAGACGGCTTTGGAATTGATCAAAGAACGGACGCCGGACATCGCATTGCTCGATATTAATCTGCCGTTTTTGGATGGTTTGGAGCTTTCCGGCATTCTCCGGCGGGAATACCCCGCCCTTAAGATCATCCTGCTGACCGCCTACGAAGAGTTCGAGTTCGCTAAAAAGGCCGTGAAACTGCATGTCCACGATTATATCACCAAGCCCTTTGACAACCAGAAAATATTGGAGGTGGTCTGCGGCGCGCGGGAGAGCCTGATCCGGGAGAGAGACGCTAATCATAAGATCGACGAGGGGCTACCCTTGATCAGGGAAAAGTATCTCTGCGATCTATTGAGGCGCAACATTCCGCCGGAGAAAGCGGCGGAGATCCGCAATTTCATCGGTTTGACCGCCGACAGCTACTGCGGAGTATCTATTTTGAGCATCAAGAGTTACTACCTGCGTGGAGCGGTTCAAAACGTCGCGGAGATCAATGCGCTGATCAATAACGACGAATTTGTAAAAGGGGAGATCCTTGCGGCTGTTCGGGAATTATCCGATGGCCGGAACGTCATTTTATTGCGTGGGAACGAGGCGGAGCTGGTGATGATCTATAAGGACTTTGACACTCGGGAGGCATGCGCGGGATACATGAAGAGCCAAGCGGAGCGGATTCGAGATCGTCTGGCGACGATTGACGAGTATTTTCTGACCATTAGCTTGGGGAACGTTTATTGGGGGTTGGACCGGATAGCGGCTTCCTATGAAGAGGCCAAGTTGGCGGCGACGTATAGCTGGCACTTTGATAACCGCAGCATTATATGGGTAGGGGAGATCGATCGTCCTCGGGACGAGGTGGATCTCCATATTGATGAAAAACAGTATCAGATCATCAACAGCCTGAAGTACGGACTGGCCGAGGAGATGACCGACAACATCCGGGAGGTATTTGCCAATTTGAGGGCCGCCACGGGCTTGCGTTTCTCGTATGTCCGGATGGTGGCGGTGGAGATTGTTATCTTTGCGCGCCAGGCCGTGGCCGACGAGGGTCAAAATCAGCCGCGACTGCCGCAGCTCTCCGCCGATCTGTTATCCGAGGTGATCCGGATCGAGAGCATTGCCGAGGCGGAGGAATGGGTCCGGCGGAAATTGGCGGAACTTCTCAAACTCTCTTCCGAGCAACGGCTGACCGGGACCCAGAAGCTCATCAACAAGGCCCTGCTTTATATCCAGGCCAACTTCAGCAATTCCGACTTGAGCCTGGATCAGGTGGCTCAAACCGTTCATTTAAGTCCCACGTATTTTTCGATGCTGTTCCGGCAGTGCCAGGGGGTCAATTTCTGCGATTATCTGGAGACGATCCGGATTCGGCAAGCCATGGAACTGTTCAACCAGACCGAAATGAAGATCTATGAGGTGGCCGACCAAGTAGGATATAATTCGCCCCAGTACTTCAGCATCTGTTTCAAAAAAATCACCGGACTCACCCCCAGTGAGTTTAGAATGAAACGAAACGGTTAAAACGACAATTAACGATTGAAGAGGCGCCCCGTGCAGAAACGGCGCCTTTTTTTTATATTTGCATTGATTATCTGGTCTTTCCATCATAGAAATTTATACAATCGGTGTAAGATTTTCAATTCCATTATCGCGGCCTGCGTTGTTATAATGAAACAAGATTTTTACATTGGGTTCACATACATGGACCAAGGGGGGTGAACAGTTATGAAAAGTAGTTCGAAGGGTTCATGGAATGGTAGCCTCTCCAAGACTCAAACGGTTCCTTATTTATTGTTGATGCCGGCGTTCCTGTTTATCGCAGTGTTTATGTTTTATCCGGTGGTTCATACGTTTATATTAAGTTTACACAGTTACGTATTGACTCAGAGGGCCGGCTGGGGCTTTATCGGAGCCGGCAATTTCAATAAACTCTTATTTCAGGATCCGTTGTTTTGGAATGCTTTGAAGAACTCGCTCGTTTGGACGTTCTCCAATGTGATCCTTCAGACGGTCCTCGGTTTGTACCTGGCTTTGTTGCTCAACCGGCAGTTCAAGTGGAGAGGCCTCTACCGGGCGCTCGCCTTTTCACCTTGGGCGGTGGCGGGTATCCTAGTGGCGATGATGTGGAGCTTCATGTATAATGAAAGCTTTGGCGTTTTAAATGACATTCTGGTGCGCTCCGGCTTGATCCACGCCAAACTTTCCTGGTTTTCCAGCTCCAAAATGGCCATGGCGGCCATGGTAATCGCCACGACTTGGAGAGGGGTCCCCTTCTTCGCCGTCAGCATCCTGGCCAGCCTGCAGACCATCCCCGAAGAGGTTTACGAATCCTGTGACGTGGACGGGGCGGGCTCTTGGCAGAAGTTTATCCATGTGACCCTGCCCATGATCAAGGATACATTGATCTTAACCACGTTGCTACGAACGATCTGGACCTTGAATATCATCGATATCATCTTCAGCATGACCAAGGGGGGGCCCAACTTCTCCACGTTGACCCTGCCGGTCTATGTGATGATTACCTTCATTGATTCGTTGGATCTCGGGTATGCGTCGACCATCGCGGTGATCACTGCCATTCTGCTGTTGGTATTCTCAGGGCTTTACCTCGCCTTGGGCAGGTTCGGGAAGGAGGAGTACTATTGAGAGAGAATAAGTTGAGACGCTTTTTTTCGTTGCAGTTGCCGTTGTTCTTTTTTATTGTCTTTATTTTGTTTCCTTTTTACTGGAGCCTTTGCACCTCCTTTAAGCGCGAGGACTCGATCCTGAGGCTGCCCATGCACTATCTGCCGACGCCCTTCACCCTAGATAATTACACCAAGATGTGGAGCGATGTGGGATTTGCCCGTTATTTCATGAACAGCTTGACGGTTTCGCTGTTGACGACGGTGCTGATCCTCATCATTTCGCTGTTGGGTGGTTACGCGCTCGCTCGTTTCAATTTCAAAGGCAAGCCCACCGTACTTTTGATCTTTCTCCTCACTCAGATGCTGCCGGGGGTCATGCTCATCATCCCGCTATTCGAGATTTTTAAGGCGATGGGGCTGATTAACAACTTGAACTCGCTGACTTTGACCTATACGACCACTCATATCGCTTTCTGTACCATCATGATGAGCGGGTTTTTCTCCAATATCCCCAAACAGCTGGAGGAAGCGGGGCAGATCGACGGATGCTCCCTGGTCGGGGCCATCTTCCGGATTGTCGTCCCGGCCATTATGCCCGGCATCGTGGCCACCGCGGCCTTCGCGTTCGTCGGAGCCTGGAATGACTTTATCTACGCCCTGGCCTTCATGAGCGACAATAACCAATTCACGCTTCCGTTGGGGTTAAACATGATGAACGGCGAGTTCACGGTGAACTATGGCCGATTAGCCGCCGGAAACATCATCGCCCTGATTCCGGTGATGATCCTGTTCGCATACATTCAAAAATATTTGGTAACCGGCCTTTCGGCGGGCGCAGTCAAGGGCTGACCCAGCCGTGAGCGTCAAAAATAAAAGGGATGGTGGAAAAGCTGATGAAGAGAATCAAAGGATTTGTGCTGCTTGGTTTGGTGTTAAGCCTGGTGCTGATGGCCTCCATCTGCAGCGGAAATGAGGAGCGGGTCAAGATCGTTTACTGGCATTTCGATGGAAACCCGACTTCCACGCCGATCTATCAGGAATTGGCCAGACGGTTCATGAAGCAGAACCCCAACATCGAAGTGGAGTACGTAGGTTTCCCGGCCTCCTCATACTATCAGAAGTACAATATTGCCATTGCCACCAACAGTACTCCGGACGCCGCCGGGTTGAAAGAGAACGAATGCTCCGGACTGCTGGTTCAAAATGTCTTCGAGCCTCTGGACAGACGGTTCAATGCCTGGAAAGAGAAAGGCAATATCGACAAGAGCATTTTGCGGGTGGAGCGTTCGGAGTCGCCTGACGGCAAACTATACTTCTTGCCGTTCTTTAAGACCCAGGAAACGGTCTGGTATAATAAAAAATTGTTTGCTCAAAACGGCATCGAACCGCCGAAGACTATCAATGAGTTCATAAAACTATGCGAAAAATACGCCGATCCCAAGAATGGCAAGTATTTCTTCTCCTTGCGAGGCGGCTCGGGCTCGATCGATAATCTCTGGACCTTCATATTCAGTTACGCCGGAACCGATAAAGTTTTCGACGCTTCGGGCAATTGCCAAATGAACGGCGAGAAATTCGTTAAAGGCCTTGAGCTGTATGCCAGCATTTATTGGAACGGCTGGACCTCACGGGACAGCATCACCAACAGTTTTAAAGAGATGGTCGTGGAGTTTGGCTCCGGCACCAGTATGTATATTTACCACAACTCCTCTTCCGAACCCGAACATATCAAAAATCTCGGTGCAAGCAACACCATGAACACCTTCCACCCGACGGGCCCCGCGGGCATCAGCGTTGCCAAAGCCCCGACCTTCAGCGGGCCGGCCATCTTCAAGGCCTCCAAACATAAGGACGCCGCCTGGAAGTTCATCTCCTACCTGGCATCAGCCGAAGGCGCTTCCTACCTTTGCGAGAAAGAAGGTCGTTTGCCGGTAAACAGCGGCGTCTACAGTGATGAGTGGTATGAGAAGGATCCTTTCTTGAAGGTGTATCGGGATATCGCCAAAAATTCGAAAATGAAATTCGCCATCGAACCGGTATGGTTGCCGCAATGGCTGGAGTTCCGTTCCAAGGTTCAGGAGCCCGACTTCCAAGCCGTTCTGCTCAAAAAGAAGACCCCCAAGGAAGCTCTGGACCGGTGGGCTTCGCTTCTGACTCAGTATCAGAAAGAGTACTTGGCATCCACCAAGAAAAAATGACCCCGCGAGCATAAACAAAAGTAACATAGGAATCCGCCGCAGGTATGGCAGGCGTCGAAAAACGCGCCATAGCTGCGGCTTCATTTGGAGTTGAGGATATTTCGATGAATTTAGGAGGTGCCTTTAAAGTGAATTTAGCACAATCGATTCGGCTTGACCGGGCCGTCTTGACCATATTCGCGCCCATACCCATGCCCAAAGTTTTTTATGATGCGACGGGCGGGCCTTTTAAAAACGTGCCGATCGAGGGCTGGATTCAGCTCTACGATGATCAAGGAGACTGTGGCCAGGCACCCTGTACCGCCCGGATCGCCGAAGCGGTGCTGCCGCTGGTCCTTACCGGAGAGGAACGGACTTACGAAGAGTGGTACCGGATGGTCTACTGGAAGCTCCGTAACAAAGGTTTCTCCGGCGAGTCCGTCGTTGAATTGGGCCGGTTCGATCTGGCGCTCCACGATCTAATGGCCAAGCGGGCCGGGCTGCCGCTCCACCGTTTTTGGGGTGCCCAGCGGGATTGGGTCCGGGTTTACGGGAGCGGGGGAGGCACCAACCTGACCGATGAGGAGTTGCTGGAAGAGATGGCCGGTTTCCTGCGGGACGGGTATCAGGTCGTCAAGATGAAGATCGGAACCCGCTTCGGTTCGGAAATCGAACGGGATCTGCGGCGGATCGCCAAGGTTCGGAAGTTGGTAGGTCCGGGGATCCGGATAGCCATCGACGCCAATCAGTGTTGGGATGCGCAGAAAGCATTGGACTTCGCCAAACGGGCTGCGGAATACGAGTTAGCCTGGTTCGAGGAACCGGTGCATTCGGCGGACTTCACCGAACTGTCTAAACTGACTAAGTTGTCTCCCATTCCGGTGGCCATGGGTGAGTCCATGCGAAATCATTATATGTTCGAAGAATATGCTAAATTGGGAGTGGCTCACCTACAACCGATCCCTTCCAGCCTGGGAGGGGTGAGAGACTGGTTTGCGATCCGCGAGATTGCCAGAGCGAGGGGGCGTGCCCTTTCGTCGGGCGGGCTGTCCCAGATCTCGGCTTCCTATATCGCCACCGCGTCCGAGGATGCCATGGTCGAGTATCTGACCCCCACTAAAAAGGAGTTTATAAGTCGATTCATGAAACTGGTCCCTGAGGAGAAAAACGGGAAGTTTTATCTCCCTGACGTGCCAGGGCTGCCTATCGTGCCTAATTGGGAAAAGATCGAGGCAGCAGGACTTCTCGTCAAAAAGGAGTATTATTATGCAGAGAAACCCCGGTAAATTCCGGTGGATCATTGAGGTGAAATGTTGTGGGATTAGAAGAGCAATCGGAAAAGGTTTGTTCCTGCGGTCGGATTCACACCCTCCCCATCAAGGAGATCGTTGTGGAGCGGGGAGCGCTCCGCCACCTGTCGGGCTGCAGGGAACGGTTGGGGTTCGGTAAGAAAGCCCTGCTGATCGCCGATCGGAACACGATGGACCTGGCGGGCCGCGAAGCCGAACGGATCTTGCGGGAAGACGGCTGCCAGGTGCGGCTGTGCCTGTTCGATACCGATCAGAAGATTATTCCCGACGAACGGGCCTTGATCAAGGTACTGACCGAGTTTGATTCGGAGGTCGACTTCATGGTGGCGGCCGGTTCGGGGACGCTCAACGATCTGACCCGGTATATCGGTTCCAAGGTCGGGCGGGGTTATATCTCGCTGCCGACGGCGCCGTCGATGGACGGGTATACCTCGGTGGTCGCCCCCCTGGTCATCAACGGTTTTAAAAAGCCCTGGCCCGCCACTTATCCGACCGCGGTGTACGCGGACCCGGCCATCCTGCGGGACGCGCCTCGCGCCATGATCGCCGCCGGGTTCGGCGATCTGATCGGCAAGGTCATCGGCCGGGCCGACTGGATGCTGGCGAAGATTATCAACGGCGAGTACTATTGCCAGCAAGCGGTGGATCTGGTCCAAAAGGCGGTGGATGAGTGCATCGCGGGGGCCGATCGCTTTCTCACCCGGGACGAAACGGCCATCGCCTCCCTGACGCGCGGCTTGATCGACGCCGGAATCGCCATGCTGTGGGTGGGCAACTCCCGGCCGGCCTCGGGTTCCGAACATTTAGTGGGCCAGTTCTGGGAGATGAAATCGATCATGCGGGGAGAGTTCAAGCACTTTCACGGGGACGAAGTCGCCGTGGCCACTGTGCTCATGAGCAAGTTATACGAAAAAATGCTTACGTTGGATCTGAGCCGGGTTAACCCCGCAGAGTCGGCGGACCGGCTGGCCAACCGCGCCCGCTGGGAGGCGATGGTCCGGGAGGTTTACGGCCCGCTGACCGGGGAGGTTTTCAAGGAGAACGAGCCGCGTTCCTTCGCCCGCCAAGACGTGCTGGCCGGGATCGAACGGGCCGTGGATAGCGCCGCGCAGTGGCGTTCAGCGATCCGGGCCTTCATGCTCGGCCCGGAACGCCTGACCGAACTGCTTCGGAAAGTCGGGGCTCCCTATCGTCCCGAGGACCTCGATCTCGATAAGGCCCGCACCCGCGAGGGAATCCTGGCCAGCCAAGCCAGCCGGATGCGGTACACCATTTTGGAGACCGCCGATCAGTTTGGATGCCTGGAGGAACTGGCGGATGCGATCTGTTGATGCGGCTTTATAAATAATGATGATTTTCAGGTTTGCTCAGCAAAGACGCAGTTGGTTTTCGATGGGAGATCGGTTTGGTTTGAATTGTAAGCTAAAGTTTGCGGGGTATGATGCTTTTAAGTTTTTGGGTCTAAAACAAGGATTCCGCCTGCGGGCGGGCAGGGGTTTAACGGCAAACCCCTTGCAACCCCGCCGCTAAGGGGACGCTGCTTCCCCTTAGAACCCCGCGGGTGTCCGGTTCGTCCCTGAACCGGCAAGGTAAATGGACAATGAATTAGCCGCCGGCCTCCATTGCCGGCGGCTTCCATAGGATGGTCCCTGGCCGACGGCGGTGCTTTCATCCGGGCAGCAACGCCGCGCAGCCGCCATCCTTGGCGGCTGTATGAATGCAAAAATGTTAGGTAAAATTTTGGATGTCCATGGGTTTTGTTTTTTTAGGTTAGAGTATCAGCCCGAGCGGTCTACAGGGAGGTAGACCGGCACGGCATTGCGAATGGAGCGCATGCCGTTGCCAAACAGAAATTCTTTCAAGCAGAGATGCAATTGGCAAAATTAATTCTTAGCGGCATTGGGTACGTTTGGTAAAGGTAAATGCCAGGTCAAGGGCCGGCATGAGGCCCTGCGGAGGGGTAGGTCCTAGGGGTTGGCCGTTCAACCCCTGGACACATCGCACAGGATTAACCTGGATAGACAAGAATTTTTCCCAAGATACGACTTTCAGTCACTCAAAGAGCTCTTTTTTATAGGTTTCGTGAAAATCGGATCTTTAATAAATGGGTCAAAGCTTGCATCGCCCATGCCGCGGTTTCCAATTGCGGAGCTAACTTGATAATATTTAAATAATTCATATTCGCTGCCGGATATAGTAAGGAGAATTTCAGTGCGCCCCGAGCTTGAACCGACTACCGCCGAATGGCGGCAACGTTTTGCAAAGATCAATACTTTTATGTTGGATTTGGACGGCACCGTCTATCTTGGGGATCAATTGTTCCCGTGGTCGCTGCCGTTTCTGAAGAAGATTGCCGATCTGGGCAAACGGTACATCTTCGTGACCAACAACTCATCCCAAAACGCCCGCTACTATGCTGAAAAACTCAACCGGATGGGCATCCGGGTCCGCGCCGATCAGATCTTTACCGCCGGGGAGGCTACCCGCTATTATCTGGAGAAACATTCCTTCGCTCGGCGGATTTACCTATTGGGAACTCCCGCCCTGGAAGAGGAGTTCCTGGAGGCGGGTTTTGCCTTGACCACTGATCGGCCCGCCGCGGTGGTGCTGGGCTTCGACCGGACCCTTACCTATGAAAAGTTGCGGCGGGCCTGCGACCTGATCCGGCGGGGCGTCCCGTTCATTGCGACTCACCCCGATTTTAACTGTCCCACTCCCGAGGGGCCCATCCCCGACTGCGGCGCGATGATCGCCTTGATCACGGCGGCCACCGCCGTCCCGCCCAAGGTGATTGGGAAACCCCATCCGGAGATGGTGGAGGCGTTATGCGCCAAGTTCGACATCGAACGGGAGAGCGTAGCCATGGTGGGCGACCGGCTCTACACCGATATCGCCATGGGCCAGCAGGCCGGAATTATGGCGATCCTGGTGCTCAGCGGCGAGACGCAGCGGAGCGATCTCGACGGTTCTTCGTTTCAACCCGATTGCGTCGCTGAGCACCTGGGGGAGATTGCCGAATGGCTTTGAATTCGAAGCGAAAAATGGAATACAAATCCGATACACAATCAATACGTAAAAGTCAGTTGCCGGTGATACAATGGTATCATCAAACGAAGTGAAGCTTCTTTCATCCGCTCGCCGATAGGTTAGCGGATTTTTGATGCCTGGATCGGCTGAAAGAAAATTGAAATACAAATCCGATACATAACGGATACGTAAAAGCCGGTCACCGGTGATATGATGATATCATCAACCGAGTTGAAACTTCTCTCGTCCGCTCGCTGATAGGTCAGCGGATTTTTGATGCCTGGATCGGCTAAAGAAAATTGAGATACAAATCCGATACACAATCAATACGTAAAAGCCGGTCGCCGGTGATATAATGATATCATCAACCGAGTTGAAGCTTCTCTCATCCGCTCATCCGTATGGTCAGCGGATTTTTGATGCCCGGATCGGCTAAAGAAAATTGAGATACAAATCCGATACATAACGGATACGCAAAAGTCAGTTGCCGGTGATACAATGGTATCATCAACCGAAGTAAAGCTTCTCTCATCCGCTCATCCGTATGGTCAGCGGATTTTTTGATGCCCGGTTCCTCCGACCGGGCTGGGTCGTTCCGCCGCTCGCCGGCGCGGAGCCGCCGATCGAAGGATCGGCGTGTCCGCGCCGGAACGGCTGCGACAGCATGGAGTCCGGGGCAGGCCGCCCGGACTGAACCGTTCGCAATCGTCCGGAAGATTGCGGGCGGTTTTTTATGCGCCGCTTCACTAAGGAAGCGCCGCACCTGGAAACCGAAGCAAGTAAAGAATTAACCAAAGGTAGGCCTACCCAGAATCAGCAAAGCGATCACGGAGCAAAGCGATCACGGAGCAAGGCATCACAATGAACAACCGTTCCCGCATCCGCCCATGAGTTTTGCGGCCGCGCTCGGCCGGCGCGGCCCGGACGCGGAACGGCTGGGAAAGGGGGAATCCCATGATTCCCGGTTTGTTACTCAGCGATATCATCGCCACCTGGCGGGACCGGCTGCGGCAGAGCCAGAGGATCGCCGACTTCTGCCAGGCCAAGTACGGCAAGGCCCCGGCGATCTTCGTCGGGAGCGATCCGGCCCAGCCGCCGGCCGACGCCGACTGCCCCTACATTCTGATCCGGCCCGGCTGGAAGGCCGAGGGGATCGAGCGCAAGCAGTACCGTTACACGGTGCCGCTGGAATGGGCCATCGTCAACTCCGCCAAGACCGCGGTCGACGGCGGGACCGAACTGGACGGAGTTTATGAATGCGACCAGCTCGGCCAGTTGATCCTGGACGAGATCGCCCAGGCCAGCCCGGCCAATCCCATCTCCTATGTCCGCTATTTTGCGAACGCGGCCTGGTTTGGGAAGCCGGAGAGCACCTTCCCGCGCTTTACCGGCGCGATGGAGGTCAAGCTGTACATCGTGCCCGCCCTGGGCGGCAGTCTGAGCTATTAATCTCAAATAAACGAGGAGGATGAAATTATGACCCAAGCAAGAGGATTTAAAGCACAATTGGTGGCCGGTTTCGAGAGCAGCTACGGCCAGACCCCGGCCACGCCGACCGGGTTCAAACTGCCGGTCAACTCGGCCCAAGTCAAATCGAAGCAGAACCTGGTCGATTCGGCCACCATCAGCGGCCGGCGCGATCCGGCGCAACCGGTTCCGGGCAACATCGATGTTTCCGGCACCGTAGTGGTGCCGGTGGACGAGATCGGCATCGGCTATTGGCTGAAGGCGATGTTTGGCGCGCCGGTCACCACCGGTTCGGCCGATCCTTACAGCCACGTCTTCAAGGCCGGCGACAGCCAGCCGTCGTTCATTCTGGAGCAGGGCTTCCCGGACATCGGGGTCTATGAGCTCTTTAACGGCTGCAAGGTCAACAAGTTCGCGCTCACCCTGGGCGGCGACGCCGAGTTGGTCGCGAACATCGACGTGTTGGGCGCCAAAGAGACCGCCGGCACCGCCAGCTTCGCGGCCAGCCCGGCCGCGATCGCCCTCAGCCGCTTCAACAATTACCAGGCTTCGATCCAGGAGGGCGGCGCCAGCATCGCTACGGTGACCAACGCCACTCTCAACGTGGAATTTGGCCTGTTGGGCGACAGCTACACCCTGGGCGGCAGCGGCCTGCGTACCAGCCTGCCCGAAGGGTTGTTGAAGATCACCGGCGAGATCAAGGCCTTCTTTGAGAACAAGGCGTTGCTCGACAAGGCGCTGAACGGCACCGAGTCCTCGCTGTCATTGAAGCTGACCAATGGTACCCACAGTCTGGAGTTCTTGCTGCCGGAGATCGTTTACGAACGGAACGCCCCAGGCATCGAGGGCTCGAAAGGGATCCTGGTCGAGCTGCCCTATCGTGCTTTCTACGGCAATAACGCCCAAGGCAGCGCGTTGGTGGTGACTCTGAAAAACGGGCAGACGACTTATGCGTAAGCGTAAATAGGGCGTTTGAGTTGGTGAATGCAGTAAAAGGGCATTGAGAACGGGGAGAGGCGGAGGAGCATAGAGGGCAGGAAGACGTTGCCGGATTGGCTGTTGCGCCGTGAAATGTCGCACATTGCGTCGTTGCTCGGTCGCTGCGGTGCTCGATATACGGCGAGTATTATCTGTGCTCCTCGCTCGGTCGCGCCTAGCACTGTACGGCATTTGACGACGCGAATGCGTTTTCCGTAAGACAGCCAATCCGGCAAGGTGGCCCCCGGCGCGCTGGGGTTGGGCGCCGGACTGCATTTTCTACGGCTGAAGTTGGTTCTTTGTTATAGACATCATTGACCCTTTTAAGAATTAAGGCAAGTGCAGCATGCCAATGCTGCTGGGGGCGCGGGGGTGTCCCCCGCAGCCCTATCTTCCCTATCCCCTTCCTTGAGGAAGGGGGCAGGAGGATGGTTGGCCTCATTTGAAATACCCACATAATTGAACTAAGGAGGAATTGCTATGAATGAAACGTTGCCGAAGGCCCGGGCGTTGACCCGGGGGGAGATTAAAGCGTTGCGCGAAGCTGGGCTCGACCCGGCTTTTCATGAGGATGACCTGACCATGAAGGTGAACGCGGAGATGGTCGACTGGATGCTCGACCAGGTGTATCAAGGATTTGATTTTACCAGCGTCCCTTACTCCGACTGCTTGGAGCTGGCGACCAAGACCTATCAGCTGACCTACAGCGTGAGCGAGGCCGCGGCAAAAAACTCCTAGCGGTCTGGTCCTGGTGGGCGGAGGGCCGCAACCGATACTGCGCCCTCTGCCGCGCGACCCAGGACCGGACCGGCGCGCACCATGACTGCGCGGTTTGCGAGGACCGCTGCCCGGAGCTGCTGCCCGAGAACGTACCGGTCTGGAAACTGTGGCTGCTGGCCAATACCCAGTGGCGGATGGGGCTGGGCGTCCCGGTCGGCCTGGATTACCCGGCGGTCTTGCAGATCGCCGCGATTCACGGGATCGAAGTGACTCCGGCGGCCTTCGCCAAGCTGCGGAGCTTGGAGCTGAGCGAGTTGGAGAGATTGAGGAAGGAGGGGGATGAATGAGTGATAAAACGGTAGCATTGCGAGTTATTAAAGCTGGTATAGACGGCACGAAGCTTCTAATTACAACTGCTTTTCCGGTAGGAAAACTGGGTGAAATAGGGTTGGACTTAGGATTAGGTATTCTTCAAGATAGCTTGACTGAACAAATAAAAGATAAGCCAGTTCTTAAAACATTAGCTGATTATAAAAAGAGTGCAGACGATGCCCAAAAAATTTATACTAATTTAGCAAAAATTGTAACCCAGGAAAAAGCCAGTCTAGCCAGTTTACAAGGAATCGTTGATAAAATTAAAGAAGCAAAAGGGAACGGGAGTCCCTACTTTGCAAAAGCAACAGATCAACAAATTGATAATATTAAGCTAACATTCATCAACGAAGGAATAAAAAAAGGTACGATTCCACTCGCAAATAATATACCTGATTTTCGTAAGATAGCTTATTTCGATGACGTGCTTTTACCTCGCTTGGAAACGTTAAACGCAAACGAGGCAAAATTACCCAATTTAAAGAATCAATCTGAGGGTACAAAATTTGAGTATGACCTGCGAAATTCTATTTTGATGATATCAAACATAAAAGATAAACTATTACCAGATTTAAAACAAAAGATGAACGAAGTTTTTACCTTAGTTAACAGCAGACTTAAAGCGCCTTCAACTAATCCAAAGCAAGCTCAGGCCAATCCGAAAGACAATAGCGGGGATTCGCTCATCGCCACCAGCATTACTGGCCTAGCCCACACATTCGATGGAATGACCGGGGCATTGGATAAGGTGGCGACCGCGGTACAGGGTTTGGCGGGGGTTAAAGTAACAGCGTCTTCTCAGGAAAAGCCAGCCGATCAAGCCGGAGCTAAAGAAACAATCAATCTTCAGGATGCCATTAACGAAGCTTTCAAAGATGTAACCGGCGATATTAAGACTTTGGTTGCCACTCTGAATAACTATTTCAGCACTATCGGAAATAACAACCATGAGACAAATCCCTTCGAAGGGTTCAGAGACGCGGTCAACGAAGCCTTCCAGGATGTAACCGCCGATTTTAAAACGCTCACCGATTCGCTCAATAGTTATGTGGCGACTGTTACCGCGGGTAACGACGGTGAGAAGGACAAAGCCCAACAGTTCAAGGATGCGGTCAATGAGGCTTTCCAGGATGTAACCGATACGTTCAAGAGTCTGGTGGAACCGTTGAGTAACTATTTCTCGGCGAGTTCAACTGCGACGGAAACGACGGATGCCACCGAAGGAAACGGCTTATTCCAAGCATCCAGGGATGCGGTCAACGAAGCCTTCAAAGATGTCATTGCTGGAGTTAAAGATCTGGTCGATCTGTTGAAAAGCTATTTGAAAGTAGATTCGACCGGAAATCAAACGACGGAAAGCGGCAAAGCCGGTTCGGATTCGAAATCGGGTGGGAAGAAAGATTCTGATACACCAGCGCAAACTGAGGCAAAGTTCAAGGAAGACATTCAGAAATCGGCCCAATCGATGCTGGGCGACATCTTTAAAGACGCGACAACCGGCAAGATGAAAAGCCTGGGCGATTATCTGAAGAGTTTCGTCAGTGGTATCATGCAATCTTTCAACAATCTGTTAATCAGCAATTTTTCAAAACAGCTGTCGGGAATGGTCTCCGGTTTAGGCTTATTTAAAGGCATTCTCGGTTATGCCGACGGCGGTTCGATCACCGGGAACGGCACTTATATCGTTGGCGAGCGCGGACCAGAAGTGTTCGTCCCCAATACCAGCGGGACGATCATTCCCAACCATCGGTTGACGGTCGGCTCGGCCAAGGAGAGCACGCCGCAGGTGACCGTCAATGTCATCAACAACAGCGGCCAGCAGGTCTCGGCCAAGCAGGAATCGCATTTCGACGGCCAGCGTTACGTGGTCGATGTCTGGCTGGACGCCCTGGCCCGCAACGTCGGCGGAGTGCGGGACGTCCTGTACGCGGGAGGTAGATAATCATGGACATGGATCCAATCGTATTTCCGAGCATTGCCAATCCGGTCTATCCGTTGACCGAGGAATGGGAGGACGTCAGCCTCACCAGCGGTTTCGAGGACGGCAGCACCATCAGCCGGCCCCGCTTCACCCGCTCCCGGGGCAAGTGGACTCTCACCTGGAACGCCCTGGCGGAGCCGGAGTATCAACAACTGATCAGCTTCTGGAAGGATACGGCCCAGGGCAAGAGCCAGGTCTTTCAATGGACCCACCCGGTCAGCGGCACCGTTTACACGGTGCGTTTCGATGACAAGCAGCCCTTTAAGAACATCGCGCCGGGGTGGTGGGCCGGGGAAGTGAGCCTAAGGGAGGCGTAGATTGGGAGGATAGGTCTAAGCAGCCTATTCAACGCTACCAGTCCATCCTTATCTTTCGTCTAACTCATTGTCTGAACCAGGATTCGCCGGATTTTTCGGATTTTAGGATTTGAAGACGCCTTTCAGTGGCATGGATTTTAAATCCGCTGAATCCATGAAATCTTGACTAATCCTGGTTCAGACAAAGGGTAATCGCGCCTTGCCTCTTTTTGTAGCATAGGTCCCGACAGCGCATTGGACCTGAATTACTTAAATCATATACACAATCAAATGGAAAGCCGGTTCGCCCGTGGCAGCGCGGGGACCGGCTTTGATTATGGCTTTTGGAAGCCATGGGATAAAGTCTCTAAAATTTGAAAATTGCTTTGCAAAGATTTAAAAACGACTTTATCACTTGCTTCTCTGAGCTTTTATGACCACTCGACCTTCGGGCAGGGTTTTTCACAACGCTTTTAGTTAGAAGGGAGGGAAACGTGCGTTTGGATGATAAATCATGGATTGTCCATATCCTGCAGCGGCTGGCGGAATTTCCGGGGGCCAAGGTGGCGGCGGGGCTCGGGCTCTGGCTGCTGAAACTGCTTTTCGGACCGGTCTTCCGGCCGGCCTACAGCGCGGTGATCCTGCTGTGGCTGGCGGATTTCGCCACCGGCTTTTACCATGCCCGGGCCAATCCGGCAGTGCGGCCCGACAGCCGCCGCCTCTATCACGGCCTGGTGAAGCTGGGCATCTACCTTTTCCTGCTGGTCCTGGGCTACTTGTGCAGCCAGACCGAGCTGACCGTCTTCGTGCGGACCGTGATCGAAAGTTTCATCATTTTGACCGAGAGTTACTCGATCCTGGAGAACCTGCAGAAGATCTGCGCCTTAAAACGGCTTTCCGTGCCGCTGCTCGATCAGATCATGGGGGCTATCCAGGGCCGGTTGAACGAACCCGGCGGCCCCGGCAACGGGCCGCGGGCCTGAAAATTCAAGCCAGAGCCATGGAGGGCTTAAGGGCAAGCGGCTAAGGATGGCGTAACGCGCAGCCCCAGAGCCATGGAAGGCTTAAGGGCAAGCGACCAGGAACGGCAAAACGCGCACCCCGAAATTGGGTGCGCTAGAGCAATGCACCCGGATATGGGTGAAAAATTAATAAAAAGGAGACCAAAGCCATGATCAAGGGCATGAATCAGAATCCGGTAGTGGAATTGATGCGGCGCTACGGCTACAATAACAGCCAATTCTGCGTGGCGGCCGATATGGGCCATAGCAGCCTGTATTATCTGAAACGGGGCGTCACCAAGCGCTTGCCCGCGGGGGTGCGCTGCCTGGTGACCGTCAAGGGCCTGGACCCGGCGGAGCTCGAGGAAGGTTACCGGGAATACCGCCGGAACGAACGGGAGCGGCTGCTCGTCGGCGCGCCGTATTCGCATTCGGGCGCGAAAACCACGGGACCGGTAGACTGCGGGGACTGCGTTCCCGGCCATCCGGTTCCGGAAAAAGCGCAAAGGAGGGGCCACGATGCAAAAACTGCCCGCCGCGGTCATCTTGGAAAAAAACCGGCTTGCCAGTGACAGTCCGTTCCTGGTGCTGCTGGAGATCGACCTTCCGGGGCTGGAGCCGATCCGGGTGGTCCACAATAACGAAGACCTCGAGTGGCCGGCCGGATCAGAAAAGCTCTGGACGGCTTTTCCCTTTCAATTGGATGAACTGACTGAGGACGGCAAGGAGCTGTCCCAGGTCAATCTGAAGGTCTGCAACATCGACCGGATGATCTCGCAGTATCTGGAGGAGACCAACGGTGCCACCGGTACCCAGGTCACCCTGTACGTGGTGCACGCCGGCCATCTCGATCCCGGCGACGGGCCCTTGATCCAGGAGACCTTCGCGGTCCAGCAGACCCAGGCCGACGCCGAATGGGTCACCTTCACCCTGGGGCCGGACTTCACCACCAGCCAGCGGGTGCCGGCCCGCCGCTACCTGGCGGATTTCTGCCCCTATCAGTACGACCCGGCCGATCCGGAGTGCGCCGTGGCCCAGGCCGTCAAGGAGGCCTACCCCGACTGCCCCCATACCTTGGACGGCTGCAGAGCGCGCCAGAACGCGGCCCGCTTCGGCGGCGAACCTACGCTGAACCTGGGCGGCTTTTACCGTTCCAATGCGCCAACCCTGCCTGGCTGACCTCGTCGGCAAGCCGTTCGCCGACGGCGGCCGGGGGCCGGAGGCTTACGACTGCTGGGGGCTGGCGCTGGAGGTTTTCCGTCGTTACGGGGTAGAACTTCCGGATTACCGGATCGGGGCCTACGACAGCGCGGCGATCTATGGCACCTACCAACGGGAGAAGCGGCGCTGGATCGAGATCCGCGCGGGCGAGCCGCCGGTCCCGGCGTTGATCTTCATGAGATTCAACGCCGCCGTCGGCAATCATGTCGGGGTCTACCTGGGGGCGGGCCGTTTCATCCACGCCCGGGAGAAGGCCCTCTCCTGCATCGAACGGACCGACCATCTCTACTGGAAACAGGCGATCGTCGGCTATTACGTGCCGGGGGAAGGGTTTTCCGAGCCGGAAGCGTGAGACGTCTCTATTTAAAAGCTTTCTTATAATAAGGCAAATGCAGCATGCTAATGCTGCCGGGGGCGCGGGGGTGTCCCCCGCTTTAATCTTTAATTCCCCTTCCTAGAGGAAGGGGTAAGGGGATGGTTGGCCCTAATTTGTGCTTAGACGGAGAAGCAGCGAAATTGTCCTCTCTACCAAAAAACGGGCGAGGGTAAGTACGGTTTTGGCTTTAAAATATAGCAATCCTCTTTTTGAAAGCGGGTGATTGATTGAATCAGCTTACACTGGTAATTATTAAAAATCCTTTCGATATCGAACGGGACCGGGTGGTCCGGCGGCTCGCTTTCGTGCCCGGCCAGCCGGTCTTCGACTACCTGCGGGGCAGTTATCCGGCGGAACCGGACGAGTTGGACATCATCCACAACGGCCGGATCTTGGAAGAGGCCGAGTATGGCCGGACCACCGCCGGACCGGATGATTTCATCGTGGCCCTGCCGCGGGTGGCCAAAGGCAGTACCAAATCAAAGAATATCCTATCGATGGTGGCCTCAATTGGGTTTATGATGCTGTCGATGGGGGTAGGAAATCTTATAGCTAGACAGGGATTCTTTGCGGGTGGCATGGCTAGCTGGACTTCGGCGACATCTTATGCGGCGGCCCTGGCTGTGAATGTAGTCGGCGGCATCGCCATGTCCCATTGGTTTCCACCGCCCAAGCTGGATACGAAGCAAGAGAGTCCCACCTATGGCTGGAATGGGATTCAGAATCAGGTGGGGCAGGGCAATCCGGTTCAGATCACTTTCGGCACGGTCCGCACCGGCGGCCAACTCTTGCAATCCCATGTCTCGGTGGATGGCGACAAGCAGTATCTGAACCTTTTGTATTGCGGCGGCGAGGGCCCGTGCGATTTTGACGGCGACGGCGAATTCAACCCGGATGATACCAGCGATCCGACGGACCACGTTCCCGGCATCGCCAACATCCAGATCAACGGCAACCCGATCGAAAACTACAGCGGCGTCCAGATTTACAAACGGGCCGGCTTGAACGGCCAGAGCGCCATTCCCGGTTTTGCGGACGCCTATGTCGAGCAGGCTCTGACCTTCACTCTGACTGAGAATTACGCGATGGCCACCACCACCGGGGACAATGTGCAGGGGTTAGAGGTCGCGCTGGATTTTCCGACCGGCTTATACCGGACCGACTCCAAAGGTTCGGTGCAATCCGGTGAGTTTAAGGCGGAGATCGGTTACCGCCTGCACGATCCGTCCGGGAACAATCCTTGGCAGACCCAAACTTGTACTGTGACCAACAGTACCCGGATGCCATTTAAAAACATTCAAACCATTGATCACTTGACTAGTCCCGGCCAATATGACGTGCGAATGAAGTTATTGTCGAAACCCGATCCCGATCTGGTGATCCAGTGGTCGAATCTGGCCCAGATCATCTATGATGATTTTGTCCGGCCCAATAAAATCCTGCTGGGCATCAAGGCGCTGGCCACCGACCAGCTCTCCGGCGGACTGCCGACGGTCACCTGGGAACAGACCCGCTCCAAGGTCTGGGTCTGGAATCCGCGCAGCGCAGCCGAGGATCGTTATGAAGCGCGCGACGCCACCAATCCCGCCTGGGCTTGCCATTGGCTGATCCACCGGCTCTACCGGTTGACCGACGGCAATGGGGTGCGCCGCGACGTGGTGCGGGGCGTGCCGGCGGATCGCATCGACTACGACACCTTTGCAGAGTGGGCCGATTATTGCGACGGTATCCGGCTGGATGATCCGGCCAGCGGCACTGTTCCCGCGCGACAGCTGCGGGTGAACCTGGTCCTCGACAGCGCCCAGAACCTCTGGGAGGCGCTGCGGCTCATCGCGCCACTGGGCCGGGGCAATGTCTTCCTGAAAGGCACCCGCTACAGCTGCGTCTGCGATCAACCCGGCCAGCCGGTGGTGCAGTTGTTCAATATGGCCAACATCGCCTTGAATTCCTTCAGCGAACAGTTCGCCGACATCAAGGACCGGGCCAACGCCATCGAGGTGACCTTCTTTAATAAGGAAAAGGACTACCAGCGCGACACGATCACCGTTTACGGGCCGGACTACGACAGCGCGGCTACGGTGCAGAACCCGACCCAGGTCACTCTGCAGGGCTGCGTCACACTGGCCCAGGCCTACCGGCACGGCCGTTACCTGCTGCGCACCAGCCGTTACAACACCCGTACCTGCTCCTGGTCGGCCGATGCCGATAGCATCGCCTGTACCATCGGCGACGTGGTGGCGGTCCAGCACGACGTGCCCCTTTGGGGCAGCGGCGGCCGGATCGTGGCGGCGGATTCCGGCGGGGTGACCCTGGACCGGCCGGTCCGGCTGGAAACGGGGCAAAGCTACGCCCTGAAGATCCGCCTGGCCGACGACACGCTGGTCGATAAGATGGTCGTCAACAGCTGCCCGGCCGACGAAAGTTTCGTCGAGACGGCGACCCTGCAGATCATCACCTCCTTTGACGCCGTGCCGGCCGCCGGCGATCTGTATACCTTCGGTCCGGTCCAGAAGGTGGCCAAACCCTTCAAGATCTTGAGCATCACCAAGGACCACCTGAATCAGCGTCGCAAGATCACCGCCTTGGAATACAACGCGGCGGTCTACGACGAGAGCGGCGACGAAGCGCCCGAGTTCAATTACAGCTCGGACCGGGTGTCCCTGGACGGGCTGATCGCCAGCCACCACACGGACGCCGTGGGCAGCATCTGGCTGGATATCGCTTGGACTCCGCCGCGCGGCATGTATTACGGCGTCCAGATCGAGTGCAACGGCAGCAAGGTGAAGCAGGTCGATCCGCCCCAGACCACCTTTTCCTGGGAGGTCGGCACGCCCGGACTGTATACGATCCGGGTCGCGGTGCTGGACCGCTTCGGCAATCCGTGCGGTGCGGCGACCCTGTCCCATACCGCCACCGCCCAACCGGCTCCGGCCGACGTCAGCGACTTGCAACTGGCCGAGAATACCTACCTGTTGCGGGACGGCACCGCGCTCTCGGACATCCGGGTGAGCTTCAAACCGTCCGGGGAGGTCATCAAAGAGTATCATGTCTATTACAGCCTGGACGAGGGCGGCGGCTGGAACTTCGCCGGCAGCAGCCCGGATCCGGCTTATACCATCAAGGCCATTCCTAACACCCAGGCGATCACGGTCAAAGTCTGCGCCGTGGACCGTTTGGGCAACGAATCGGCCGGCACCTGCTCGGCCCCGTTCCATCTGACCGGCAAATCCGATCCGCCCAGCGACGTGGCCAGCCTGGCGGCGGTACAGGACGAATACAACCGGGCTCAGGCCATTCTATCGTGGCCGGCCATCGATCCGGCCGCCAATCCCGATCTGCGTGGCTACGAGATCCGAGTCGGGAGCGCCTGGGAGAGCGGAGCCAAGATCGGCGGCCTGACCACCGATTTGACCGCAACCTACTTGGTCCCGGTCAGCGGCAACTACACTTTCTGGGTCAAGGCGGTGGACAACAGCGGCAACTATTCGGTCAATGCGACGGGGAAAGCCCTGTACGTGGAGGCCAAACCGAATGCGCCGACTGTGAAAAGCGCGATCCAGGATCCCAGCGATCGCACCTATGCGTTGCTAAGCTGGAACGGAATCGTCGACAAAGATCTGGCTGCCTACGATGTCCGCCTCGGTAACGATTGGAACAACGGTCAGGTCATCGCCAGCACCAAGGAGACCAGTTGTCGGTGGAAACTGGAAGGCAGCGGCAGTTATAACTTTATGATCTGCGCCCGTAACAATGCCGGATTCGCCAGCGCGATCTTGAACATACCGTTCGTCGCCGCGATTGAAGCGCCGGACGTCGAGGAATTTACCGTGCAGCAACAGGAGGCCGACCGCTCCCGGCTCCGTTTCAGTTGGAAAGGATCGGGTGCCCCGGATATCGCCTATTACGAGATCCGGGAAGGAGAAAGCTGGGACGCGGGCCGGGTCCTCGGCACTGGAATCGTCGGCCTGTTTTACGACGCGGTGATCGACTCCGAGACCATGCAATGCTTCTGGATCAAGGCCTTTAGCGTCGGCGGACAGCCGAGCCAGAATCCGCAAAAGGTCGAGGCCAATTTCAATCTGAACCCGGAGAACCCGACCGGCCTCAGCGCCATCCAGGATCCGGCTGACCGCGCGCTGGTGAAGATCAGCTGGGACGCCGTGCCGAAACTGGATATCAATCAATACCTTGTCAAAGTCGGCGATGCCTGGGACAGCGCTGTTGAGATCGCCAAGACCAAGGAGCTCACGGTCACTTGGATGCCGGCCGCCAGCGGCGATTATAAATTCCTACTCAAAGCCCAGAGCAACAACGGTTACTACTCGGATGAGATCGACTGCCATCTCTACGTGACGCTCGAGCCGGCCGATGTGACCGGGTTCGGCGCGGCGCAGAACGGAGCGAACGCCCTGTTGAATTGGGACAAATCGCCGGACAGCGATGTGGTCGGCTATGAGATTCGCGAGGGAGCGCAGTTTGACGGCGGTACGCTGGTGGCCACCGGAATTACCGGCACGCTCCATCAGGCGCCGGTCGATACTGAGACCACCCGGCGTTATCATATTAAGGCGATCAACCGTTCCGGGCATTACAGCCTGAACGCCGCCACGGCGACGGTGACCATCAGCAACCTGCCACCCAAGAATGTGATCGAAAGTTACGATGAGCTTCAACTGCGGAGCGGGACCCATAGTAATACCGAGTTTGGCCAGAGCCTGATTAATTTCAGCAACTTCGGCGGGAAATTCAGCGATTATCCCAATACCCGCTTCAGCGATGTCGGCGGGCAGACCGTCTTGAAATTAAAGGCGGTCAATGGCCAGTATCCGTCCTCCGGAAGCTATGCATGTGCCCGGAAGGACATGGGCGAGGTAATCACTGCCAACATCGGATCACAGTTCGTTTCGTCGGTGCTGCTCCGTTCGGGGGTGAGCGCCAAGCTACAATACCGGATTAGCCGCGATGGAACAGCTTGGACCGACTGGCAGGACTTCGTGCCGGTGCAGGCGACCTTCCGCTATCTCGACTTCAGAGTGCTGCTGGCTACCGCCGATCCTGCCCGGACGCCCGAGGTCAATATTCTCGACATTACGGTGGATGTCCCGGACGTGGACCGTTACGGAACCGCCGATGTGGCTATCGGCGGCAGCGATATTCCTTACGGCCACAAATACCGTTCCAATCCCACCGTGCTCCCCACGGCCGTCGGATTGGGTCTCCGGGCCGAGCTAAGCTTGCCCGACGCCGCGCCTTACGATCACTTCCGGGTGCGGGTGCTCAATGCCAGCGGCCAGGACGTGGGCGGCAAGGTGACCTGGCTGAGCAGGGGATTCTGAGATGTTTTAGATTTAGACCTCTTGCCTCTTTGCGGGGCAAGAGGTCAAACTTTCGAATCAAGTTTACGATTACCAACTTGAAAGGGGCGAATAACGCATGGCTTACAATGGCAATTTACCCGCCGACAACGACTATATCGCGGTGGGTCCGGCGGAACTCCGCGAGAATCTCAGGGCTTTAAAGGACGACAAGATCGTCAACGCCCAAAAATTACAGGACCTGAGTCCCGGCAATGCCAGCGGCAATATCCCGGTCGCCAATGGCAACTTGAATACCAACTTGAACGCCGAGAAGCTCGGTGGCAACCTGGCCAGCGCCTTCGCCACGGCCGGCCATACCCACGCCGTGGCCACCAGCTCCAGCAACGGCATGATGTCCAACACCGACAAGGCCAAGCTGGACACTGTAGCAGCCGGAGCGGAAGTCAATCAAAACGCTTTCAGCAACATCCTGGTCGGCAGTACGACGATTCAGGCGGATGGCAAGACCGATACGCTGGAAATGGTGGCGGGAACCAATATTGCGTTGACGCCTGATGCGACCAATGACCGATTAACTGTAGCAGTAACTGGGACGGTAGCCAGCGCGGCGGCTTGTACGGGAAATGCGGCCACGGCTTCAAAGTTGGCAACTCCCCGGACTATTGCTTTAACAGGAGGAGTGACTGGGTCAGTAGCATTTGACGGATCGGCCAATGCGTCGATTGTAACCACTATAGCAGGGAATGCACCGACTGCCACAAAATTGGCAACAGCTCGTACGATCAATGGTGTGGCCTTCGATGGCAGCGCGAATATCACGGTGACGGCGGCGGCGAATGGCGGGAATGCGGATACTGTTGAGGGGAAACATGCTAGTGATTTTGCCGTCGCGACATCAGGCATACCCCCTGGAGCGGTAATGCATTTTGCCATGACTACACCGCCAACGGGTTGGCTAAAGGCAAATGGGGCAGCCGTATCACGCACTACTTATACAGCTTTATTTGCTGCGATCGGGACGACATTTGGAGCTGGAGACGGTTCCACCACATTTAACTTGCCGGATTTACGTGGAGAATTTGTCAGAGGCTATGATGACGGACGGGGAGTGGATTCGGGGCGCGCGTTCGGAAGCAGCCAGGCCGATGCTCTTCAAAATATTACGGGAACATTTTCCGTATCGGCCGGTGATTCAACTCACGTCAGTGGTGCGTTTTCACAGAGTGGTAGCTTTGCTGGGAATGGAAGAGAACCGCAGCCGAACTTTATAATCAATTTTGATGCATCTCGTGTTGCGAGGACGGCAAACGAAACTCGTCCTAGAAATATTGCTCTACTTGCGTGTATCAAATATTAAACGGTGGAAAGGGCTGAATGACTAACAAGTATTCTGGCATTTCTTGCGGCCACTCGGCCAGTTCCCAGTAGTCAAAACAAGCCTGAATTAATGGGAGAAGTAGGGATAAGGGTAGATAAAGATTGGAGAGAAATGGATTCTCTTCAATATTACATTATTTTTAGGCTACTATTATTATGTGGACGTTGAACGCTATTACCCTCGCTTGGCGGCATATCGGCCTTGAAAAAGTGGTTTTCATCAGACAAACCCAATCACTAGTTGAACAGGTGGGTTTTTAATTAAAAGGAGGAGATCAATTGGCTTACAATGGCAATTCACCTGCCGACAATGACTATATCGCGGCGGGTCCGGCGGAACTCCGCGAGAATTTCAGGGCTTTAAAGGACGACAAGATCGTCAACGCCCAAAAATTACAGGACCTGAGCCCCGGCAACGCCAGCGGCAACATCCCGGTCGCCAATGGCAATCTGAATGTCAACCTAAACGCCGAGAAGCTCGGTGGCAACCTGGCCAGCGCCTTTGCAACGGCCGGCCATACCCACGCTGCAGCCACTAGTTCCAGTAACGGCATGATGTCCAACACTGACAAGGCCAAGCTGGACACTGTAGCAGCTGGAGCGGAGGTCAATCAAAACGCTTTTAGTAACATCCTGGTTGGGAGTACTACGATTCAGGCGGATGGCAAGACTGATACGCTGGAGATGGTGGCGGGAACCAATATTGCATTGACGCCAGATGCGACCAATGACCGGGTGACCATTGCCCACAATACTGGAGATGGCAACCTCCATGTCCCGGCTACCGGAAGCGTAAACAATACCAAGGTGCTGAAGGCGGGTTCAACTGCTGGATCGGCCGCATGGGGACAAGTGGCGGCTGGGGAAGTGAGTAATACCCCTGCCGGAAATATTGCCGCAACGACAGTCCAGGCAGCTTTAAATGAGCTTGATGCGAAGAAAGTTAATGTTTCCGATGTCGTCACGACTGTTGCCGCCGGCAAGATTTTGAAGTTGGATGCCAATGCCAAACTACCGGCTAGTATTACCGGGGATGCGGTGACAGTGGGCGGCGCGGCTCCGGGGAACGCCGCGAACAATGTTTTGAGGCTGGATAGCGGTTCCAAGGTCCCGAGCGGAAATTTGCCGGTTGCGTCGGCTTCGGCGCTTGGCGGGGTCAAGATCGGGGCGAATTTGAGTATTGATGCAGGTGGCGTGTTGAGTACCGCTGCGGGAATGGATGCCGGACATTCCTTTGCTACCAATGGATATCAAATATTGAGTAGTGGGTTTATTTTACAATGGGGACAAATTCCTAATGTTGCGAATGGAACAGCTGTAACAATTACTTTTCCCATTGTCTTTTCTAATAAATGTATTTATGTAAATTTTTCAACTTCAAATAGTTTACAAGCTCCAAGCTGGAATAATATTGTTAGTAGCGTTTCAAGTACTTCTGCAACAATTGTTCACTATAACGGTGTTACCGTGACTACTTTATATTGGTTTGCAATCGGTTATTAAGATGACCAGACCGTTCTGTAGGGGATCAACGATTCGGCGACCGAGAAAGTGTATTGGCAAGGATTGCCCGAGGGCTAAGGGAGGATGATAGGATAGATGACCAGCAAGTATTCTGGCATTCCTTGCGGCTCGCTGAGTTCCCGGTTACAAAATTTGTGGCTGGGATTTTTGTCGGAAGGGTGAGGAATCAATGGGGAGACTAGTGATAAAAAGGAAAGCTTGGATTTTAGAAAATTGCTTGGAGGATGTTGAGAATGACCAACTTTGAACCAGCTTTCCAAAAAACGCTGAGCCTCGAAGTCGGCTACAGCGACGACCCGCTGATCGGGGCGGCCGAACCTGCTACGGGATCAGCGAGGCGACGGCCCGGGCCTATGGTTATCAGGGCGAGATGGCGGCGTTGCCGCTCGAATGGGCGCGGCGGATTTACAAGGCGGGTTATTGGGACGCGGTACAGCTGGACGGTTGCCCCAGCTAGTTGTTGGCGGAGAACCTCTTCGACTGCGGCGTCCATTGCGAGGGTGGTCACAGCCAGCCTCCTACAATAGCAGGCGAAAATACTTGAAACCAAAGTTAAGAAACGAAAACTCCAGGGCATTACTAAAAATCCAAGGATCGAGAAAGTAGTTATACTAAGTGATCTAAATCTCAATTTGTCATGGATGCGATAGTTTGATTCTTTAAGATAAATATCTATTTCATTTATAAAAGTTAGTAAATCGCTATTTGAGCAGGCGGTTTTTTAATTTAGAGGAGGAGATCAACATGGCTTATAACGGAAATTTACCTAGCGACAACGACTATATCGCGGCGGCTCCGGCGGAGATCCGCGAAAATTTCAGGGCTTTGAAGGATGATAAGATCGTCAATGCCCAAAAGCTGCAGGATTTGAGTCCCGGCAATGCTAACGGCAACATCCCGGTTTCCAATGGTAACTTGAACACCAATTTGAACGCTGAGAAGCTCGGTGGCAGCCTGGCGAGCGCCTTCGCCACAGCCGGCCATACTCACGCCGCAGCCACTAGTTCCAGCAACGGTATGATGTCCAACACTGACAAAGCTAAGTTGGATACAGTAGCCTCCGGTGCCGAGGTCAATCAGAACGCCTTTAGCAACATCCTGGTCGGGACCACGACGATTCAGGCCGACGGCAAGACCGATACACTGGAGATGGTGGCGGGAACCAATATTGCGTTGACACCTGATGCGACCAATGATCGATTGACTGTGGCAGTAACTGGGACGGTAGCAAGCGCGGCGGCTTGTACTGGAAACGCAGCCACGACTTCGAAGTTGGCAACTCCTCGGAACATTGCATTGACAGGGGGAGTAACCGGGTCAGTTGCATTTGATGGATCGGCCGACGCATCGTTAGTAACAACCATTGCAGGGAACGCACCGACTGCAACTAAGTTGGCGACGGCTCGGACGATTAATGGTGTGGCTTTCGACGGAAGCACCAACATCACAGTGACAGCTGCGGCGAATGGGGGCAATGCGACGACAGTTGGGGGGTATGCACCAGGGAATGCTGCAAACAACATTTTGAAGTTAGACACTAATGCTAAGGTTCCTGTAAGTAACATACCAGTTGCTACAACCACTACGGTCGGCGGTGTTAAAGTTGGGAGTGGTATTAGTGTCGATACAAATGGTGTAATTTCATCTAATATGATGAATACTACCATTACTGTAACTGGTGGTACTCAAAAGGATCGAGTTATGCCAGCAGAAAGCGTTACTGATCCAGAAAACGTAATTGGAGCCGGAAATATAGTAAGATATAATGTTCATGAAGCTCCGGTCATTACTGCTGGAACTTATGCTCTCCAAGATTTATTACAGCGATTAATTACTGCTGCGCATAACCATACTGTAACAAGAATTATGAGCAACTGTGATTGTAACTGTAGTGATTGTTCTTCCAATTGATGAAGGCTCAAAATGAGATAAGAAATTTATCTGATATTTAATAAACAATTAGTTTTTAATCTCTAAAGGATAAACCACCTCTGCTTGCTACGTTTGTTTAGGCTTAAGAGCAATACTATCGAAGATACTCCAGTCTGCTGTAGAAAAATTTTTTTATTACATCTGCTCCAAAAGAAATATTATTAAACAAAAGAGACGATAAGTAAGGAGCAATAAAGATGAGTTTCCAAACGCTGTTCGTCAATTTCGGTAGCAAATGCAATTTCCGCTGCCGCTATTGCATGCAAAGAGACAATATCGACCAGGAGATTCCCAGTTGCGACAATTTTGATGCAATTAGAAATTTCATTGCGGATAATTTGGGCATTGACAAATTCATGTTATGGGGCGGCGAACCTTTGATTTATTGGAATACCATCAAAGAAATCGTACCCTTCATCCGTGAAAAACGGAGCGGCGTAAACATCAACATTATCACCAATGGCAGTCTTTTAACCGCAGAAAAGGTCGATTTCCTCAACCGTTACCGGGTTAACGTCGGCTTAAGCCATGACGGGCCCAAAACCGAAATAACGCGGGGACACGATGTTTTAAAGGATGGGCGCATTCTTTCGCTTTTTCTGAAGTTGAAAAGCAAAGGAATATGTTGTGTCCTTAATGCGCTGAATCAAGACATCTTTGAACTCTGGGATTATTACGACGCGTTGTTTGACGGCAAAGTTCATGTGAATTTTGATATCTTAAAAGATTTCAGCGGAGATCCCTTGATCGGCGGCTTCGATTATGAACGGCTCGATGCCATGTTCGAACGGTTAACCGAGGAGTTTGTGGAGAAAGTACGGCAAGGGGAGCTAAACGCCAGGGAATATTTATTTTTCGAACCGACCCTGCGGGTATTGCTCCAGCGGATGAAAAACCCGGACACAGTCGATTATCCGCGCTGCGGCGTGATGACTACTGTCGCCAATATCGATCTGCAGGGAAATGTCTTTTTATGCCACAACTCCGATATTCGCCTGGGGACCATTGCTGAACTGGAAGACTGTGAAGGTGAATTTAAAAAACACATCAAACCGCTTGAGAAGTGTCGAAGTTGTGCGGCGTATCCCGTTTGCGACGCGGCTCATTGCATCCTCCAGACGGAAGCGGAAAAAAATCGGGCGTGCAAATTTCATTCGATAATGTATCACCATCTGTTTAACGCACTTGAATGTCTTAGCTGTGAAATCAATCCTGAAACAAGTCGAATGGTATTTGCTTGAGAAAAGCCCCTCAATATGCGGCCAAAGGATCTCTTTAGGGATTCTTTTTTATTTTACGACGCAGAGGTGAGGATCCATGTACAAATAAAGACTCCAATCGCAATAAAACCCGTGTCCCGAAGATTCCGGCTCCGTCCAGCGCCCGGGAATCTTCTTTTTTAACTTCTTTACTTTACTTTCTTTACCTTCAACCACAAACGAAAGGAGGTGATCATCCTTGGCTGACTTTGAACCGGCCTTCCAAAAAACATTACGCCTGGAAGGCGGCTATAGCGACGACTCCGTCGATCGGGGCGGCCGGACCCGTTACGGGATCAGCGAGGCGACGGCCCGGGCCTATGGTTATCAGGGCGAGATAGCGGCATTGCCGCTCGACTGGGCGCGGCGGATTTACAAGGCGGGTTATTGGGACGCGGCACAGCTGGACGGCTGCCCCAGCCAGCTGTCAGCGGAGAATCTTTTCGACTGCGGCGTTCACTGCGGGGTGGCTACTGCCGGCCGGTTGCTGCAGCAGGCGTTGAACCTGTTGAACCAGCGCGCGGCCCTCTGGCCGGAGCTGACAGTCGACAGCGCGATCGGACCACGGACGCTGGCCGCGCTCCAAGCGGCGCTGGCGCGGGGCATGGAAGTGGACCTGGTCAAGACCTTCAATCTCTACCGCGGCCGCCACTATCTGGAGATCGGCGCGGCCGACTCCGGCCAGGAGCGTTTCGAACTCGGTTGGCTGCGCAACCGGGTCTGGCTGGATGTGCGGAAATAATCCGGATTACGAGTCATGAAACCAATAACAATATATGGGAGGAATACAAAATGAAAGAACTATTTGAAACATTTTGGAATGCAATCAAGGTCATCGTCGAGGAGTACGTCTTCGCTCAGGAGAGTACCGGGAATAGCGGCTCGGCGAAGAAGAAGGCGGTAGTAGAGGCGGTCGCGGCGGTGATCGGCGCGGCGGCCGGGGAGTTCAAGTTGCCGGCGCTGGCGGTGGCGCTGGTCAAATTCTTCCTGCCGTACCTGGTCGATGCGATCGTAGCCAAGTTGAACAGCCAAGGCAAATTAAACCCGCACGCCGCGTTGCAGCAGGCCGACGGGTCCGCCGCCTAAGGCACCGGACCGGCCTTCAGTGCTTCTGATCCGGCTCGGACAGCGGCAGTTGAAAGATGACCTCCTTGATCTGCTCCAGCGGCACGGTCTCCCGGATCTCGTCGGTGCCAATAATCTCCACGATAAATTCGGGAGCTCCGCCGGTGTGCAGCACACCGACGACCGTGCCTTCGCTGCCGTCTATGAGACGGATGATGTCCATCGGGTGGATCTCCTGATTCTGCATTCTAGCCCCGGCCTTTCTTTATGGATTCAAACGGAAGCCTCCCGGTTGGGAGTGAACCATTTCCTGGTAGATGACGGAAAAACGCTCCGGCAATGCGCCGCAATGTTAAAAACCGTGGTTCTACGCTAGTTTACCCAATTTTAGAGCGCTTAGTCTCGGTCAAACCGCGGCAGTATCCATCCAATCCAGGAAGAATGTGTTTCTAAAGCGTCGCTGGATCCCGACCGATGTAAAGGATGGTAAGCTTATGAAGCGTAAAATCCAACTTGTGAAGCGATGGAGGTATCCGTTTTGAACGACCCAATCCCCAAGACGCTGCTAGAAGCGGAACTGGTCTTTAAGATCGGCCAGATGAAAACCTTTATGAACAAAGCCGCCGATATTGACGAAAAGGTCAAGGATGAGATCCTGATCGCCATTGAACATCTTTACCATGCCAAGAAATTGCTGGTCATCGATAAAGTTCATTAAACCGTTTGGTAGGCCGCCTCTGAAACCCCGTCATTTCTGATGACGGGGTTTTTATATGAGAAAACCCCACGTTAGACGCGGGGTTCAAAAAACTTTCAGCGATGAGGAAGGCATAAAAACTCCTTTTGATATAAGTGTTTTTCATAAAGGCATAAAGTTCGATTTGAATCCGTTAGTGAAAATCGTCAATAAGAGGACTGATTCTTTTAGTTTTTCTCCGCCTTCAATCTTCAATAAACGAATTTACTCTTATGTCCCAATTGGCTCTGTTAATTGGGATTTATATTTAGCTATTTGTATCCACAGGTACCTTATCCGGCAAGGAAGTAATAAGTCGATTTATTTCATCAGAGTCAATCATTCTGGATATCATTTTGAAAAAGAAAAACTGTTAAGACTTAATGTACTAATCTTAATCTTCGATTGTAAATTTATAGCCAATCCCCCAAACAGTCTGTATATAACGGGGCTTATCCGGGCTGTCCTCAATTTTTGATCGTAAACGACTGATATAGACGATGATAGAATTGTCATCAACCACTGTATCATTCCATACGTTTTTATACAATTGTTCCTTAGAGAAGACTTGATTTGGATGTTCCATAAAAAATTTCATAAGAAAAGCTTCTTTGGATGATAAAAAGAGTTCCTGGTTATTTTTATAAAAAGTAAAAGTTTTTAAATTCAAAATAAAGGGACCGTGTTGGATCTTGGAGGAATTGTCTCTTCTCTCTAAAAGTTTCTGATAACGTTTGATATGAGTTTTTGCTTCCGCACAAAGCACTGCCGGGCTGAAAGGTTTGGTGATATAAGCGTCGGCCCCGATCCCAAATCCAAGGATTTTATCATAATCCTCACCTTTACCAGTTAGAAAAAAAACCGGAGCATTAATTCCTTGAGAACGAATCTTGGCGATGGTTTCATATCCATCGAGCCCATCCATCATAATGTCCAGGATGATCAGATCAAAAAAATCGTGGTTTATAATTTCCAAAGCTTCAGCGCCATTACTCGCCTGGCATACCTGCATGTTCTCGCTTTCTAAGGCTACGGTGACCAACTTCCTGACATATTCCTCATCATCGACGATTAAAACTTTGGCTTTGTTCATCGGATATCATCCCTTCTGATATCGACTTAGCGTTAAGGCCATAAACTAATACTTAATATACTAAGTTACGAAAGGATAATCCTGCTATATTAGGATGAAATAAATATCTTTCGTAATAAGTTGAATTGAATTCTTTAATTTTGCCATCATCATGGCTGGCTTTAGAGATACGATGCTTGGCTAGGAATTTAATTTAACTATAACCGTAAAGTTTTTATGATCATCCAATTAGGCGGAAGAAAAGGTTCTTCACCAAATCCTTAAAAAAAATTAAGGTTCTGTCATAATATTTTAATGTTTTTGTTTTATTCTGAATACTGTATTCACGATCTTTTAATCATTATGATTGCAAGACCGAAGATTTCTAAAAACATTAGCGCTGGGTCAATCAAATGAAAAGTATGGGGAACCTCGTTAATACGAGAAAAAAAGTGAAGTCAAATTTCAACTAAAAAACTTTGATGATGAGGTCCCATATGACTGTTACAAGTGTTAAAACCGCGATAGACGGCATTATCAAAAAAGCGATTAATAAAAAGATTAATTTATGGATCATTGTCGTTATTACGGCCTTGTTTCTTATTGCAGCGGAAATGATATATCGTACCTATACCTATAACAAGAACGCCATCATTGATCAGCAGGAACATCAGATGCTGGCGATCAGTAAAGCGGTTTGCAGCAGTTTGGAAGTTTTTCTGAGCGGCAAGATCGAAGATATTAAGATATTAGCGTTTAATCAAGATTTTGCGTTTGATGTGAAAAAGTTGAACAAAATGGCGACCCAAAAATCACTTAACGCCTATGTCAAGGCGCAACAAAAAGACATCTTGAGAGCCTATACTATATCCGACACGGGTCGGATTATTTCTCAATATCCCGAAACAAATTCGACCAGAGCAAATTATTCTTTATTAAAAAAAGATTTTACGCACGTCCTCAAGGAAAGAAAAACTTATATTAGCAGGGCCCAAAAGGATGCTGAGGGGCGATATGTCCTTAACTTGTTCGAACCGGTTTTTTTTGACGGTAAATTTATCGGCGTCACCATTAGCTCCATAAGTTTGGAAGCAATGTATCAAAAACTGGTGCAACCTGTCAAGTCGGGGCAAAAAGGTTACGTCATGGTCAAGGATGAGGACGGCATTATTATCATGCATCCCGCGAAAGAGCAAGTGGGCATGGATGTCATTACCACTAGAGAACAGGTTTATCCCGGTTTTTATTTTACAGAATTGAAAGATTTGATAAAACAACAATATTCCAATGACGAGGGGACGGCCGTCTATTATTCCTATTGGTGGACGGATAAAGTCCTTCGGAAGACCAAAAAGCTCAATGCGTTTTCCCGGGCGCATATCGGCGGCCATTTTTGGGTCGTGGCCGTGGTAATGGATTATAACGAACTCGAAGGCCCCATCAGGCAAAACCTCAACCAAATCTCGGAGATTTTTTTAGTCATTGTCATTATTATCTCGACGGCCATTTTTATCATTCTTAAAATTCAAAAGAATAAAGAAGCGCTTGAAGTCGAAACCAAATACCTTAAAGAATTGAACCAAGCCGCGGCGGAATTGCGGGAAAAAGATTTGCAACTCCAGCATTCTCAAAAACTTCAGGTTATCGGGACGTTGATCGGTGGAATCGCCCACGAGTTCAATAACCTTTTGACTCCGATTCTCGGTTATGCGGAAATCCTCCATAACCAACTGGAAAAGGATAAAGAAAAATTCGAATATATCAAAGAAATTTATGACGCTTCCAAGAAAGCCAAAGACATTATCGAGCAGATTTTGGTATTCAGCCGCTTGGATAAAGGAGAATCCAAACACCAGATCGTCCAGGTAAACGCCTTGCTGGATGAGACATTAAATCTGGTTAACTCGACTATTACCCCCAATATTAGGGTTGTTTATCAAGTGAAGCCCGATAACTGTTTGATTGCCGCCAACAGAGTCCAAGTCCAGCAAGTGGTAATCAATCTCTGCGCGAATGCGTTTCATGCAATGAAATATTCGGGCGGAACCTTGACGCTCTCTGTGGATGTCGTCGGGGAAAAGAGGCCGGAAGAAGATGATAGCCAACAAGTTGCAGAATATGTAAGGATAACGGTAAGCGACACTGGGTATGGCATGAACAAGGAGACGCTCAATCGAATATTCGAACCCTTCTTTACCACAAAACCCGTCGGGGAAGGGACGGGGCTCGGATTGTTTGTCGTCCAGGGTATCGTCAGAAATCACAAAGGCTGGATTACGGTTGACAGCGAGCTTGGCAAAGGCAGTACCTTCAAGGTTTATTTCCCGCGCGTCCCAAACCGGGAGGAAGAGCCAAAACAAATCGAGGCCGAAATCCCGAAGTTGGAAAAATCCGTTTTACTGGTGGATGATGAGCCAAAAGTATTAAAGGCGATGAAAAAGGGGCTTGAGCAATATGGGTTAAAAGTGACCGCGGAAGCTAACGGTGTTGAGGCGTTAAAAATGTTTTCCCAAAACGTTTCCCGGTTTGATGTCGTGATTACCGATCAGTCCATGCCCTATATCAAAGGAACTGAACTGGCGGAGAGTTTGAAGCGGATGAATCCCTGGATTAAGGTCATCCTGGTCACTGGTTTTGTCGATGAAAAAGTCTTGGAATGCCTGGACCGGATGATTGTTGACGATTATATCACTAAGCCGGTTACGGGCGCGCAATTAGCGGAAATGATCCGGAAGGTTCTCAAAAAAGAATGAATCGGGAGCAGCATTATGTGGGATAGCAATCTGAGCGTACAAGTCGTCAAGTTGGAGGCGAACCAAGAAAAGAGGCGGCTGGCGGATTTTTTGGCCAAACAGGATCTGGCGCTGGAGCGGGATATTGAATATGCCATTGCGATTTTCGACGGGGATAAGATCGTGGCCGCCGGCTCTTTTGGCGGAAGAGTCCTGAAATGTATTGCCGTCGACGCGGCATATCAAAATCGGGGACTTTCGGCTCGGATTATTACCGCGCTGATCAATGAAGAATACGAACTCGGAAGGACGCATCTTTTCATTTATACCAGGCCACAAAACAAGGCCGTTTTTTCTGAATTGGGTTTTTTTGTCGTGGCCGAGGTGCCGGCCAAGGTGGTTTTGCTGGAAAACAGGCCGGATGGGATTAAGAAATACCTTGAAGAAATTAAGACTGAACGAGGGGCCGGCGGAAAAAACGCGGCGGTTGTCGTCAATTGTAACCCGTTTACCCGGGGACACCAGCATCTGATCGAATATGCCGCGGCAAGATGTGAAATGCTCCATGTTTTTGTCGTATGGGAAGATAAGTCGAGCTTTCCGGCTGAAATTCGCTACCGGCTGGTCAAGGAGGGAGTCCGGCATTTGCCCAACGTAGCGGTTCACCAGGGAAAAGATTATATCATTTCCGACGCCACGTTCCCATCTTATTTCATCAAAGAATATCAGGAACAAGTGGAGACGCATGCCCGGCTTGATCTTGAGATTTTTTGCAAATACCTTGTTCCTGCGTTTGGCATCACAAAACGGTTTGTGGGAGAGGAACCCTATTGCCAAGTTACGGCTGCCTATAACCGGATTATGGGGGAGGTCCTGCCGGGGCACGGCGTTATGCTTGAGGTGGTGCCCCGGTTGAAGTTTGACGGACACGCTATTAGCGCTTCAAGGGTACGGGAATTGATCCGGCTGGGTAAAATTACTGAAATAAAAGACTGGGTTCCCGAAACTACCTATCAGTTTTTATTATCTTCCGAAGCCGGAGAGATTATCAACAGAATTCAGTCAACCAATCAAAGACACTAAAGGGAAAGGATGGTCGCAATGACGATTCACGGAGTCGGAGTCGCTGGGACTCTCGAATCAAGCGATATTACAATTCATATCGAACCGAACCTGGGAAAAGGCATTGAAATCGAACTGAAAAGCACTGTCGAAAACCAATTCGGCAACCAGATCCGGAAGGTGATTCAGGAAACCCTGCAGGGACTGGGGATCACCGATGTTTTAGTGCGGGCTACCGACAAAGGCGCGTTGGATTGCACGATTCGGTCCAGGGTTCTCACTGCTGCCAACCGGGCCGGTTTGAACCAACGCGACCCTTGGGAGGTGAAATGATGCGCCGGTTACGACGAACCATGTTATACGTCCCGGGAAATAATCCGGGAATGATCCGGGATGTTCACATTTACGGCTCCGACTCCATTATGCTTGATCTTGAAGATTCCGTCTCCTTAAAGGAGAAAGACGCGGCTCGGATGTTGGTCTATTCCTCGCTCAAAACCTTCGATTACGGCAGTGCGGAAGTTATCGTCAGAGTCAACGGACTGAATACGCCGTTCGGTCGGGAGGACTTTGAAGCTATCGTCAGGGCAAAACCAGATGCCATCCGTCTGCCGAAGACCGAAACGCCGGATGATGTGAAAGAAGCCGCTGAATTAATATCTCAAATCGAAGCCCAGACCGGCATGGAACCGGGGACCGTTAAAATGATGGCGGCCATCGAAAGCGCTCGGGGCGTGATGAACGCTTATTCCATCGCAAGCGCCAGTGAACGGTTGATCGGTATAGCGCTCGGCGCCGAGGACTTCGTGACCGATTTGAAGACCAGTCGTTCGACGGACGGGATTGAACTGTTGACGGCCAGAAGCTTAATTTTATACGCCGCCCGGGCCGCGGGGATCGACGCCATTGATACGGTTTTTTCCGATGTCAACGACGAAGAGGGATTCGCCCGAGAAGTCCGATTAATCAAGCAGCTCGGCTTCGATGGCAAATCGATTATCAATCCTCGGCAGATCCAGATCGTCCACGAAATTTTTACACCCTCGGAAACCGAGATCAAAAAAGCCATCCGCATTATCGATGCAATCCGGGAAGCGGAGGAAAAAGGCTCCGGGGTTATTAGCCTTGACGGCAAGATGATTGATAAACCCATTGTGGAGCGGGCCCACCGGGTTCTTGATCTGGCGGAGGCGGCCAAAGTATATATGTGAGGTGATTGCAGTGCGAAATGGCGTGGCAAGAGATATTCCCGCCGAAATATCCGGGCTTGGAATATTAAAGCCGTATCAAAAAAATGTGTTTAACGGGTATGCCAAGAATCTACAGCGTTTGAAAGAACGCCAACGCAATACGGACAATAATAAGGTTATTGGTTCCCTTGAAGCCGCGATTCAAGAGACCGGATTAAAAGATGGGATGACCATCTCCTTCCATCATCATTTCCGCAATGGTGACTATGTTGTGAACATGGTCCTGGATGCGATTGCCCGGATGGGTATAAAAGACTTGGTGCTCGCCCCCAGCTCTCTTTCGGATATCCACGCTCCATTAATCAAACATATTCAAAATGGGGTCATTCGAAGGATTGAAACCAGCGGGTTACGCGGAGAACTGGCGCAAGCCATTTCCAACGGTTTAATGGATATCCCGGTCGTCATCAATTCCCACGGGGGCAGGGCCAGAGCGATTGTCTCGGGGGAACTGCCCATCGACGTCGCCTTTTTAGGGGTCCCTTCTTGTGACCCGTATGGAAATGCCAATGGTTATTCTCGGGAGAATAACGCCGCATCAGCCTGCGGTTCGCTGGGTTATGCCAAAGTGGACGCCCAACATGCCCAAAAAGTGGTTTTAATTACGGATAACCTGGTGGAATACCCTAATGTTCCGTTCGGTATTCCCGAATCGCAGGTGGATTACATTGTGGTGGTTGACGCCATTGGAGACCCGAAGGGGATCGTTTCGGGCGCGACGCGCTATACCAGCAATCCGAAGGAGTTGCTGATTGCCAAACATACCGCGGATGTGATTGAGGCTTCCGGTTATTTTGAGGAAGGGTTTTCCCTGCAAACCGGTTCGGGAGGTGCTTCGCTGGCCACAACCCGTTTTTTACGCGAAAAAATGATCGCCAGAAGCATTAAAGCCAGCTTTGCGCTGGGGGGAATCACCGAACAAATTGTGGCGTTGCATGAGGAAGGGCTTATCAGAAGGCTGCTGGATGTGCAGAGCTTTGACCTGAAAGCGGTGGAGTCGCTGAAGAATAACCGGTTTCACCATCAGATCGACGCCGGTTATTACGCCAATCCGGATAACGAAGGATGCGCGGCGCATCAACTGGATGTCGTGGTACTCTCCGCTCTGGAGATCGACTTGGACTTTAATGTGAATGTAATCACCGGATCCGACGGAGTGATTCGCGGCGCTTCGGGAGGCCACTGCGATACGGCCGCCGGAGCATCGGTGGCAATCATTGTGGCCCCGCTGATCCGGGGTAGAATGCCGACCATTCTTGACCATGTCCATACAGTGATCACACCCGGTAATACCGTGGATATCCTGGTCACCGATCAAGGAATTGCCGTGAATCCTTTGCGACGGGATTTGTATGATAATCTGAAATCCGCGAAATTGCCGGTGCTTTCCATCGAAGAACTCAAGGCCAAAGCCGATCGGATCGTGGGAAAACCGGAACCGATCAAGGTCGAGGATAAAATTGTGGGTTTGGTCAAGTATCGGGACGGTTCGGTGATTGATCTGATCTACCAGGCTAAAAAGGAGTTATAGCTCATCCATGCAACTTATTCAGGTGACCCTGGAGGATGTCCTGTCCGCCCGGGAGCGGCGGGCCGAGAAACAGCGGCAAATTTTATCGAAATATCCGGTGCCATTGATTTCGTTCATGGTCAATATACCAGGGGCCTACAAGGACACTCCGTTAAGCCGGATGGTTTTTGAAGAGGGTCTGGCCGTAATTTTAAAGGAGTCATCCCGGAAGCGGCTGGTTCCGATTTACCAAGAAGCCAACTATTATTTCACCGGTCCCGAGGCGTATCTTGCCGTCGATTGGGGCGCGATTGACTTAAAACGGGCGGCTGTGGCCATTGAAGATTTTCACCCGCTGGGGAGATTATTTGATATTGATGTAATCGCAGGCAACCAGGATGTTTTATCAAGGGTTCAAATCGGCAAGACCAGGCGGAAATGTTTGATTTGCAATGAAGATGCCGCTGCTTGCGGCAGAAGCGGGAGACATTCGGTCGAGGAACTTCTCCGGAAGGTCAGGGCCATTGCCGAAGAGTATTTTCAACCGTCCAGTCAGGGGAATCGCTTTATTAACTTGGCGTAAAGCAGAGACGTGCACTCTCACCACCCCAAGGGGTTGCGGTCTCGGTCTTGACACGGGTTGATAGATAAAAACAAAGCGAAATTAGAGGAGGTAAGTGTATGAAAAAAGTTTTTTCCTTCGTGATGATCGGCTCTTTAGTTCTGATGTTATTCCTTTCAGTCTGTAGCGCCGCTAATTATCCGCCAAATATGTTTGAGTTTATCGCCCCCGCCGGCGCCGGCGGCGGCTGGGATCTGACGATTCGCACCGTTGCAAAAACACTGGCTGAAACCCACTTGGTTAAAGTGCCGATGCCGGTAACCAATATGACGGGCGGCGGCGGCGGTGTCGCCTTATCCTACCTGCAGCAAAAAAGGGGCAGCGATTCGGTTATTTCCGTTTATTCACCGCCTTTGTTGCTGATCAATTTGACCGGCCAAACTTCGTTTGGTTACAAGGATACGACGCCGCTTGCCCGTTTAATCGCGGATTACGAAGTCTTTGGCGTCGCCAAGGATTCCAAGTATAAGAATTTGACCGAAGTGATCGACGCCTTAAAGAAAAATCCCAAAAGTGTGAAAATCTGCGGCACTTCGGCCGCCGGAAGCATGGATCACTTGGCTTTTCTGCTGATAGCCAAAGCTGCGGGAATCAAAAATGTGAAAGACATCGACTATATTGCCTTCATGGATAATTCCGCCGCCGCACAGGTCATGGGCGGCCATGTCGACATGCTGGTGGGCGGATTCGCCGATGTCAAAGGGCTTATTGCCAGCGGCGATATTCGGGCTCTGGCCATCACCGCCGATAAGCGGGTGGGAGAAGGTTTGTCCGCGACGATTCCGACTTGTAAGGAACAGGGAATCAAGGCTAGTTTCACTAACTGGAGAGGTTTGTTCGGGGCGCCCGGGATGCCGGCCTATGCCGTGAATTATTGGCGGAAAACTTTGAAAAAGATGGTCGCCACCAAAGAGTGGGCCAACGCTTGTAAACAGTATGCCTGGGACATGACCTATCTTGATAAGCCTGCGTTTGACAAGTTCCTGGAACAAACCAATGGGGATTACATGGGAACACTTGACGAAATCGGTATGTTGAAGAAAAAATGAATTAAATACCGCCTTCGCGGCTTGGGGAAACCGCGAAGGCGGTTTATTAGGCGAGGGAGTGAAGGAATGTGACTGTTGGAATATTAACCGGCATTATTACGATGTTGTTCGGCATCGGTTACACGGTCATGGCATATACGCTTCCCAAAGCGGCCATCGGCAATCCGATGGCGCCAACGTATTTTCCGATCATGCTCGGCATCGGCATGACCATTCTGGGAATTTGTCTCTTTGTTAGTGAAGTTCGCAACAAGGAAGCGGGCCAGCGGCCGGGCGAGAAGAAAACAGGCAAGGGCATGGCCTTTGACACCAAAATGATTATATTTACTTGTGTAATGGGAATTGTCTACGGGTTAATCTTTAATATGCTCGGTTACGTTTTATCAACCTTTATATTTTTGGGTTCTTTGTTGTTCGCGCTTAACGGAAAGGGGAAATGGAAGAGTAATATCATTGTGGCACTGAGTTTTAGTGTGATTATTTATTTCATATTCCAGAAACTACTCAACATTCCTCTTCCGATGATGCCAATCTTGCAAATATAGTCATAGAGGTGATGCAGAATATGGAAGCAATTCTTCATAATTTTTTTATGGGACTGCAGATCTCCCTTCAACCCATGAATATATTGTGGGTTACATTGGGAGGGGTACTGGGAACGATCATTGGGATGCTGCCCGGGTTAGGACCGGCTACCGGAGTCGCGGTGCTCCTGCCGATGACGTTTGCGATGGGTCCGGTCGGAGCGTTAATCACCATGTGCGGTGTTTACTATGGAGCGATGTACGGCGGTTCGCGGGCTTCCATCCTGATTAATACCCCCGGTGACGGAGCGGCCATTGCTTCGTGTTGGGACGGTTACCCCATGACGATGCAAGGTCGGGCCGAGGCGGCATTGGCCATCTCCGCCATCGCCTCGTTTATCGGCGGCATGATCTCCACGGTATTTATCATTTTTCTTGCCAGTCCGGTGGCGCACTTTGCGCTGAAGTTCGGTCCCGCCGAGTCC
Organism: Bacillota bacterium; assembly: GCA_023400055.1. Classification (GTDB taxonomy): domain Bacteria; phylum Bacillota; class UBA4882; order UBA8346; family UBA8346; genus Hydrogenispora. Next base: position 195,028 of record JAEXFN010000018.1, on the reverse strand, counting down.
TTTTTCCTGATGACCGCCGCGCTGTCCATGACGGCGACCATGGGCAAAGGGAACGCCCTCCGCAGTTTTATTTCATTATTGTTCGGGTTGATGATTTCCACGGTGGGACTCGACGGCCAGTCGGGCGTAACCCGTTTCACTTTTGGTTCGCTCGAATTGCAGTCGGGGATCGATTTTCTGGTGGTCATCATCGCCATGTATGCCTTGGGCGAAGTATTTAAATGCTACAAAGACCTTAAAGAAGGCACCAAGAAAATGCAGACCAAGTTCGGCAAGATCTGGATTACGAAAGAGGATTGGAAACGGACCTGGATTCCGATTCTCCGCAGCACTCCGCTGGGTTTCATCATCGGTGTGCTGCCCGGTTGCGGCGGTACGATGGCTTCCATGTTGGCTTACACGAATGAAAAACAGATCGCCAAGGACCCGGACAAATTCGGCAAGGGCGAGATCATCGGCCTGGCCGCACCCGAAGCGGCCAATAATGCTTCCTCGGTCGGCGCGCTGATCCCGATGCTGACTCTGGGAATCCCGGGTTCCGGAACCACGGCGGTCATGATGGGCGCCTTATTGATGCTGGGACTCCAGCCCGGGCCGCTGCTTTTTACGCAGCATGCCGATATCGTATGGGGGGTCATTGCCAGCATGGTCGTAGGGAACTTGATTCTGGCCGTCGTCAACCTGCCGTTGGCGGGCGCCTTGGTCCGGGTACTGGCCATTCCTCCCAAAATCCTCTATCCGATCATCCTGGGACTATCCTTTATCGGATGTTACGCCATATCCAGCCGGGTCATGGATTTTTATTTGTTGGTCATCTTCGGCATCATCGGCTTTTTCCTGGGAAAAGGGAAGATTCCCACGGCACCGCTCATTTTGGGAGTTATTGTCGGCAATATGATGGAAGTCAATTTCCGGCAGGCCTTGATTATCGCCAACGGGGATTACCGAGTGTTTTTCGGGTCACCGATCGCTATTATTCTGGGATTGTGCACTTTGGCATTCGCATTTTTGCCGCTCCTTAGAAAAATAAAGTTTGCTGATCTCTTTAAGCAAAATCGAACGGTAGCCTAAACCAGGCAAGAAAATGAAGGGGTTGGCTGAATCGGTTCTTGCCCGGACAAGATCCTCGAATCTTTCCGGGCGAGACAGTTTTTAACTCGAATCCGGTAAGTTACCGATAAAAATTTTTCAATTATAATTTCAGGTTAAGGTTTTATATAAGTTGAAATAAATTTTTTGAATAAGCTTTTCCAGCCCTAAAGCATGGCTGGAAAAGGAGGAACTGCGGTATTTATTTTAACTTATGAATCAAGGAAATAGGTTGCAATGATTTTGAAGGTACTAAAACTTATTGCAACCTATATCGTAATAAATTGGTTATCCATTCCGAAATTTTATTGGGGTAAAGGATGACATGAATGTGTTCGAGCGCCGATATTTGTGAAACCATCGCGAAATATGCACTCCAATCTCTGTTATATGAAGTTTCAGCCACTCCGAAACCGGGACTGGTCGATCGATGTAATCAGGGCGCCCATCAGGATATGGACTTTTTTACTTTTATGTCCAGCAGCGCGGCGCTTCCGTTTTATTTTTTTCGCTGCGCGTTAAAAGGATTGGAATACGCAGCGGGCAATCCAGTGGAATTATTTAAGGAATTGCGTCCCCTCGGAATGGAAGCGGAGAAGAACATGTTGAAAGCCACCGGTGGGGTCAATACCCATAAAGGTTTATTATTTTCGTTGGGCATCCTCTGTGCTGTCGCTTCTTGCTGCAGTGCTGAACAAAAAATAAGTAGACCAGGGGTGGATTCCATCTGTCGGAAGGTTGCGGCGTTGACTGAAGGAATAAGCCACCGTGAACTGGAAGTATCGAATAAAACAACCAGATTGACCCATGGGGAGATCCTTTACAGGAAATATGGTTTGAAAGGTATCCGGGGCGAAGCGGAAAACGGATTTCCGACAGTGAGAAACTACGCCCTGCCTGTGTTCAGGAATTTAAAAACACTTCATCAATATAATTTCAATGATATTCTAGTGCAGGTCCTTCTGCATTTAATGACGGTCACCGAAGATACAAACGTAGTCGCAAGGCATGATCAGGACACCTTAAATTATGTCAAGCAATATTCCTCAAAGGCGCTTAATGTAGGCGGCATGTTTTCACCTGTCGGTCGGAGCATTGTTTATCAAATGGACAATGAATTTATCAAGCGGAATATCAGTCCGGGCGGTGCGGCAGATCTTCTCGCGGTCACCATCATGTTTGACTTGATCTGTAATGATGCATAATTTTAGGGATTACGCATGATAGATAAGTTAAATAAATTTTTTGAATAAGCTTTTCCAGCCGTAAAGTATGGCTGGAAAAAGAAGAATCGCTATTTATTTCAACTTATGAATCAAGGAAATAGGTTGCAAGAATTTTGAAGGGATCAAACTTATTGCAACATATTATATTTTCCGGCAGAATACGCTTATTCCATCACCAAACGCGCTCATTTTCTAAGGGAGTAGGCAAATTCAACAGTAAACGAATCTGCTTTGGAACGAAATGAGCTGATTATCCGGCAGAATATGCTTATCCCGCCACTAAATCAACTTATTGGTTAACAAAATGAACATATTACGGAACAAAACAAGAATCTTCAATAACAATTAAAATTAGCTTGCTGAGTTAACTTGATAATCAGATTAAATTATCGGCTCGAACCGGCAGCCGAATGAAAATAACCAATGAATGAAGGGAGTTGAAATAATTGAAGGTAAGCATTACCGAAACCGTATTACGGGACGCCAATCAATCTTTAATTGCCACCCGAATGCCATTTGAAGATTTTGAAGACAGCTTGGAAAAGATCGACCAGGCCGGATATTACTCGTTGGAATGCTGGGGCGGAGCGACTTTTGATTCCTGTCTGCGGTACCTGAACGAAGACCCGTGGCAAAGATTGCGCAAGATCAAATCGAAAGTCAAAAAAACCAAACTGCAAATGCTATTACGGGGGCAAAATCTCTTGGGGTATAAACATTATCCGGATGATGTCGTTAGAGTGTTTGTCAGACTTTCGATTGCAGCCGGGATCGATATTATCCGGATTTTTGATGCCTTAAACGATTTCCGGAATATTGAAGTAGCGGTGGATGAGACCCTCAAGAACAAAGGCCATGCCCAAGGATGCATCGCCTACACTTTAAGCCCTATCCATAATCTCGCTAAATATGCCGAGATGGGCCGCGACCTTGAAGAGATGGGGATTAATTCCATTTGTATTAAGGATATGGCCGGTATAATGAGTCCGTGGGAAGCGTCGGAATTGATTTCCACTTTAAAATCTACGGTAAAAGTCCCAGTTTTTCTCCACACCCACTCCACCACTGGGCTAGGGCCGTTGACCTATCTGAAAGCCATCGAAGCCGGTTGTGACGGTATCGACACGGCGATCTCCACTTTCTCCGGCGGAACATCGCAACCCGCCACGGAAACTTTACATTATGCGTTAAAACAAATGGGATACGACACGGGTCTCAATGAAAAAGTACTGAAAAATATCAATGATTTCTTTAAGCTCCTCAAAGAAAAATATATTCGATCCGGCCTTTTAGACACCTTAGTGCTGGGAACCGAAACCGATGCCCTGGTATATCAGGTGCCGGGCGGTATGCTTTCAAATTTAATCGCCCAACTAAAGCAGCAAAATTCTTTGGATAAACTAGATGAAGTGTTGGCTGAAATCCCCAGGGTTAGAAAAGATCTTGGCTACCCTCCCTTGGTGACGCCTATGAGCCAACTGGTAGGAACCCAAGCATCCGCAAACATTTTGGCCGGAGAACGCTACAAAGTCGTAATCAAAGAACTTAAGGCTTATTTAAAAGGTGAGTACGGCAAAGCGCCGGGACCGTTTGATCAAGAACTCCTGAAAAAAGTGCTCGGTGACGAAAAACCGGTGACGACCAGATTCGCTGATACTTTGGAACCCATTTTTGAAAAAACCAAAAAAGAAATCGCCGGATTTGCGCAAACCGATGAAGATGTGATTTCGTATATTATTTTTCCACAGGTCGCTGAGACCTTCCTCAAAAAGAAGCTAGCTGGAACATCAGCTCCACAAGAAAAGAAGATTACTTACACCATCGAATGTTGCCAATGAATGTTACCAATGAGCGACTTCGTCAAGAAAGGTGGAAAGAAAATGTCGTTGCTGGAAAAGACGTTTCTCGGAGTCAACACTACGGTAATCGGGATGGGAATTGTTTTTCTGGTACTTATTGCCTTAAGTATTATTATTGCGATTCAGTCCAAATTGGTGTCCATGTTTTTCAAAACATCTTTAACCCCGGGCCAATTGGGTGAATCATCCGGAGAAAAGACTCCGGCAATTGATAAAACCGGAGTTATCTCGGGAGAAACCGTAATAATCGGTATCGATGATGAAGAAACTGTGGCGATCATCATGGCCATTGTCAGCCATCATGTGAATATACCGATAAGTCAGTTGAAATTCAAATCAATCAAATCAATCTAAGATAATACTCTTAGGAGGAATACGCAAAAATGAAGTACATTGTAACCTTAAATGGTAAAAAATATGAAGTTGTCATTGAACAGGGATCCAGCGCTGAAGGCGTTGCCAAAATTGCAACGAATGAATCCCCCGCTGCCGCGACTTCGGCAGTCAATCCGAAAGAAGCTGCCGGTGGTGAAGAGTCTGTTTTGGCTCCGATGCCCGGCACTATTTTACAGATTAAAGTTCGCGAAGGACAAGTTGTTAAAAAAGGCGATGTTTTATTTATCCTGGAAGCGATGAAGATGGAGAATGAGATTATGGCCAGCCGTAATGCCGCGGTTTCGAAAATATTGGTTTCCAATGGTACCTCAGTTAAGACAGGAGATTGTTTGGCTTTACTCCAATAATTTTCAGAAAGGATTGCGAAAATGATATTTTTCGATCTGATACTTAAAGCGATAGTCGACATCTGGAAAGTCTCCGGATTTATCGGAATAACCTGGGGACAGGTTATCATGATCAGCGTTTCTTTTTTGCTCCTCTATTTGGCGATTCGAAAGAGGTTTGAACCATTACTCTTGATTCCCATCGCCTTTGGAATGTTCCTGACCAACCTCCCGCTGGCCGGCTTGATGAATCCGCCGCAGGACGGGGCGAGCGGCGGCCTGCTGTACTACCTGTATCAAGGCGTTAACTTGGAATTATTTCCGCCGTTAATCTTTTTGGGGGTCGGGGCGATGACTGATTTCGGCCCGCTGATTGCCATGCCGTCGAGCTTGCTTTTAGGGGCCGGAGCGCAATTTGGAGTCTATTTTGCGTTTATTGTCGCTGTATTTTTAGGATTTACTCCGCAGGAAGCTGCTTCAATCGGAATTATCGGCGGAGCGGACGGTCCCACTTCCATATTTTTGGCTTCCAAGCTGGCGCCTCATTTATTGGGGCCGATCGCTGTGGCCGCCTATTCATATATGGCTTTGGTGCCGTTAATTCAACCTCCGATTATGAGGCTGATGACTACCAAAGAAGAACGGGCAATTAAAATGGACCAGTTACGGGAAGTGTCAAAATTAGAGAAAATCATTCTGCCGCTATTAGTGGCCGGACTTGTTTCATTATTGCTTCCGCCCATTGCACCGTTGATCGGCATGTTGATGTTGGGGAATCTCTTTCGGGAGAGCGGCGTGGTGGAAAGACTTTCGGATACTGCCCAAAATGCCTTGATCAATATCGTAACTATCTTCCTGGGCTTAACAGTTGGTGCAACTGCCAGCGCCTCAATATTCCTGCGGAGTGATACGCTAAAGCTGATTGCATTGGGCTTAATCGCATTTGGCTTCAGTACTTTCGGCGGGTTATTGATTGGGAAGATCATGTGCAAGGTTACCGGTGGAAAAGTAAATCCGCTGATCGGTTCCGCCGGGGTTTCCGCTGTACCGATGGCCGCCCGGGTCAGCCAAGTCGTTGGTCAGAAAGAGAATCCTTCCAATTTCTTACTGATGCATGCTATGGGACCGAATGTCGCCGGGGTTATCGGAACAGCTGTGGCTGCGGGTGTTTTATTGACCTTGTTTGGGCATTGAGTCAACGATTCGGCTTAATTGTCGAAAGAAGATCAGCTTAATCAGCAATTAACGATGGATGAATCAGGCTCGTTTACAGGTGGCAAGTGACAAGCTCATCGCGTGTGGCAGACCGTACCAACGCCCTTTAGGCGTGGCTAGCAGTCAAGGGCCATGCCCGTTAAAGAAAAATCCCCGGCTATGCCGGGAGGTATTTATTTTCAAACCCAGCCGATCGCCAAAGCTCGGGGAGGCGAGTTGGAACTAAACCCAAACGGCTGCGTTATATAGAGTAATGCATCTACCTCCTTTTTCTTATATTTCTTTATAATCCCTCTTTGATCGATGAGAGGGATTCTTCTTTGGATCGCGCTCCTTTGAGCGCTTCATGATAAAAACAACCAGAGCCAAGGGAGCGAAACGAAACGTGAACAAAAAACTGGTTTGGACCCTGCTTATCGTCATTGGCCTCCTGGCGTCCGCTGCAGCGTACTGTGCTCAGAGCCGGACCGCCCCGCCGGCGGATATCGCCACGCCCCACACCATCAAGGCCGCCGGAACCATCCAAGTCGGCTTTTCACCGCACGGCGGGATCACCGACATGATCGTCGCCGAGCTGAATGCGGCCAAGAAATCCATCGAAGTCCAGGCGTATTCCTTCACCAGCGCACCGATTGCCAAGGCCTTGACCGACGCCTGGAAAAGAGGCGTCAAGGTCCGGGTGATCCTGGACGAATCCCAGGAGTCGGGCAGGTATACGGTGGCGACCTACTTGCGCAACGCCGGCGTCCCGCTTCATATCGACCGCGCCTTCGCCATCGCTCACAGTAAGATCATGATCGTCGACGGCGCGGCCGTGATCACCGGTTCCTTCAACTTCACCAAGGCGGCCGAGGAAAATAACGCCGAGAACTGCTTGATCCTGCGCGGCAACCCGGCGCTGGTCGCGCTGTACGAAAAGAACTGGCAATGGCGCTGGAACGCCACCAACTGAACAGTTTCAACAATCGGATGGAAGTGCTAAAACAATCGTTTTTGACTAATTCCGCTAAAGCGATATGAACTCACTCTTGCCCTCTCTTTTTTGAAAGAGAGGGTAACCCTGTTCTTCCGCGGCCCTCCGCCGCTCAAAAATTATTCACTACTGTGGAATGGCTTCTTAAAATTATTGATGATAAAAGCGATCCATTTCCCGATCAACATACACCCATCCTTTCCAGCCGAGATGTTTGGTATCATGCAGAATATATTTTTCATATTCGTGACTCGACATATCGGCATATTCGAAACCACTTTTTCGAACCATTTGTTGAACTTCGCGATAAAACCGATAACGGGTTTCTTTTGACAGGCCGATCGAATCCGACCACAGACCATTGACGGGATCGATAATAATCAGCGGTTTAATCTTTAATTCTTTAAACAGGCATAATAACAACTGAAAATCATTGATTTCGCGGCGATTTAATTCACGATTCTTCGCCTGTTTTCGGAAATATTGTATATTGGGTCGAATATTTTCATTGTACTGCTTATCTTCCATACCGAAACGGTTTGTCCGGCATGCTTTGGCACCATCTTTTTCGGCACTGCGCAATAAAGCGGGCCAATCCGGAGTGGTTCTCCGGGCCGATGGATATGGCTTTTGGCGATTGGCAACCACCAATTGATAAGCGTTAAAACAGTCTATTTGCCTTAGGCAGCCTAATATCAAACGGGCTACCGGTTTGAGCAAAAAAACCACGGTTTGATGAGGGCGCCGATAGGTCAACTCCTTCAAAAGCATCGCTAAAACAGGATCTTTGTAAATTTCGGGATTCTTTAATAAGCCGCTGGCGATTGCGGCTTTTAAATTTTGACTCATACCACTATACAAAACAAATTGGTAGGCCTGAAGGGATGAAAAGCCCCCGCCGCCTTCGTGATGGCCGATGAAATTGGCAGGTTCGGCCAAATAAACAATTTTTCGGTCACGCATCGAATCAGCGAGAGCAGCAATTTTTAATACATGATATATACTGGAAATAGCGTCACGGCCGCATAAATAGGGAATAAACCCGGTCGCTTTTCCTTTAAATACGTTTGCAGGGTGGTAAGAACAGTCGATATTGGATAAATTGGATGAGTCCAAAATATATAAAAAATCGTTACCGGATAAAGCCTTTTTTTCGATGAGCAGCCCATCGAATTTCCGTTTTTCATAAACAGAAGCCAAATTACCGACGTCGGTAACTTTTCCCATATAATGATCGATATAAACTATAAAACAAGCCATAAAGCCCACAAACAAGCCGCACGCTAAGATGATAGGACCGAATTTGGGCTGCTTCATCGGGGATATTTTTTCTTTTAAATAATTGACAATTTTCTTTGGAGTGGCCCAAAAGACTTTTTCTTCCATGATATGAAGACTCCTTTTTAATGCCAAAACTTATAATAATCCGTATTATCCCAAGAAGGTCTACTGAAAAAGTCAATGAATTAAAGCCACTCACCCTGGCCCTCTTTTTTCGAAAGAGGGCAACCCTGATCTTTCGCCGCCCCAAAAATTATTCGCTACTTTGAAACGGCTTTCCTTCCCTCTTTCTGAAAAAGCGAAGCCAGATGGGTAAGTTGTCCTTAGTATCGATAATTTAAACAAGAAAACCCGCACCGGGAAGTGCGGGTTTTTCTTTGGCCATTTGTAAGGGAAAAAGAGTCGCTCCGGCGCGGTCAGTGGCCGGGTTGGAGAACCAGTTCCCGACGGTCACCGGTTAATTGGGCTTGGGCGCCGTTGTCCGCGTCCGCCGCCAAACCGGCCGCGCAAAGCAGCAATTTCACCCGGCCGTCATTGTCGATATGGAGCCGCCGACGGTGAAACGCGGTCAGGGTTTGGCGGTGCCCGACGCTGATGATGGTCAGATCGGGCAACTCCTCTTGAAGCAGCTTATACATCAGCTGCTCCAGCGGCTCGTCCAGCGCCGAAGTGGCTTCGTCCAGGAACAGCCATTGCGGCCGGTGCAATAAAGCCCGGCTGAAGGCGATGCGCTGCTGCTCGCCCAGGGAGAGGACATGGCTCCAGTTCTCGATCGTGTCCAGCTCGTTGATGAGCTCGTCCAGCCGGCACCGGCTCATCACTTCCTTGATGGTCGCGTCGGGAATGCTGCCCGTCCCGGACGGATAGAGCAACACCTCGCGCAGGGTGCCCAGGGGCAGATAGGGTTTCTGGGGCAGGAACAGCACTTTTTCCCCCTGCGGCAGGCTGATTTGGCCCTGGGCAAACGGCCAGATGCCGGCGAAGGTCCGCATCAGCGTGCTCTTGCCGGCGCCCGACGGGCCGGTGATCAACAAGGAGTCGCCTTTGTCCAGCTGGAATTGGAGATCCTCGAATAAGACCTCGCCGCCGGGCAGCGCCACCTTCAATCCGGTCACATCGAACCGGGGTTCCTTGGCGGCGCCGAATTGGACCGTGGTCAGATCCGGGCTCTCGCTGACGAATTCGATCTGGCGGTTAAAGCCCACCAGCCGTTCCACCACCGCCTGCCATTCGGCGATCGAGGCGTAGCTGTCGACGAAGTACGAGAGCGAATCCTGCACCCGTCCGAAAGCGGAAGCGGTCTGGACCAAGCCGCCCAGCTGGATTTGGTGGCTGAAGAAACGCGGCGCGGCCACCAGGAACGGAAAGATGATCGCGATTTGGTCATATCCGGCCGTGAACCAGGTCAGCCGTTTTTGCTGCTTCATCAGCTGGTAAAAGTTTTCGAACGCTTTCTTAAACCGCCCGCTGAAGTTCTGACGCTCCTGGGCTTCGCCCTGATAAAAAGCGACGCTCTCGCTGTTTTCGCGCAGCCGCACCAGGCTGAAACGGAAATCCGCCTCGTAGCGCTGCTGGTCGAAGTTGAGCTTCACCAGCGGCCGGCCGATCTTGGCGGTCAGCCAGGTGCCGACGATGGCATAGGCCAGCGCCATCCAGACCATGTAGCCGGGGATGGCCAGTTTCCCATGGACCCAGGGGATGGTCAAGGTTCCGGACAGGTTCCAGAGGATGACGGTGAAGGAAAACAGCGTCACCAGCGCTTTCAAGATGCCCAACGACAAGGTCAGCGTCGCGGAGACGAACAGCTTGATGTCTTCGCTGATCCGCTGGTCCGGGTTGTCGGCGCTGTTGCCGGTGAGCTGCAGCCGGTAATAGTTCTGTCTTTGCAGCCAGTTTTGCAGATAATGCTCAGTCATCCAGCGCCGCCAGCGAATCTCCAGCATCTGCTGGAAATAAAGCTCATAAACGGCGATCACGATATAAATCGCCGCCAGTATCGTAAAAGTGCCCAGGGCGCTGAAGAAAACCTTCTGGTTATAGTGCTGCAGGGCATTGTAAAAACCGTTGTTCCACTCGTTCAGGCGCACCAGCAGATAGACATCGCCCAGATTCAGGGCCACGATCGTCGCCAGCAAGCCGCCGGCCAGCCATTTTTCAGAAGACCGCCAGTAGTCCCGGGTTAAGCGCCATACTTCTTTAAAAAATGAAAGCTTAATTTTGCGCACCATCAAGTAAGGTAGTCCTTCCTCAAGTTTGTCGTGAATCTCTGGCGTAAAATACCGCCCTATTGTCATAACGGAGCATCGGCCAAGAAGTTGCAGCAGGATAAAGCCGGTTTTTCAGTAAAATATAGCAGAATTTAACAATGGATGAGCAATGGTGTCACAGCAAAAAGGAATGATTGGGATAGCTTTTGCGCGGACAGCACAAAGCAATCCCCCAAAATCAGTAAAAATAGGGGCTGCTGCCTGAGAGATCAATGAAATCGGCTTTTCGGGAGATTTTATGGGGAGTTATGGGGAAATAAAAAAATCCGGTCGCCCGGATTGGTCTTTGAAATGGAGCTGGTGATGGGATTCGAACCCGCAACCTGCGGTTTACGATACCGCTGCTCTACCGTTGAGCTACACCAGCTTGAAAACACAAACAATTTTAACGCCTTCCTATTTTACCATACCTGACGGCTAAAGATCAACCCTGACGGCTTTGGCGTCGCGGCTCGCGTCATGAAAAAAACTTCCGGTGCTCCGGAAGTCGCTGACTGATTTTGGAGCGGGCGACGGGATTCGAACCCGCGGTCCTCGGCTTGGGAAGCCGATGCTCTACCACTGAGCCACACCCGCGACGTAGATATATTATAACCAAAAATCAATCAAAGATCAAGCGGAATTGGCCAGGAAAGTTCTGCCGCGCGGCGCGGCGTCCGGCAGTTCCGCCAGAAATTGGCAGAGGGCGGTGCCATCGCGGCGACCATAAATTTTTCGTAAAAAAGCCAAAAGCGGCGTTCGCAAAAAGAGGATTTTCGGTGGAGGAGTCGAATTCTGACGAACGGAAGACATATTTCTTGCAAAAGAAAATATGATTTACAGCAAATTATAGGAGGTGCCCTATGAGCTACAAAATTAGTGATGAATGTATCGCTTGCGGCGCTTGTCAATCGGAGTGTCCGGTGGAAGCCATCAGCGAAGGCGATATCTACACCATCGATCCTGGCAAATGCATCGACTGTGGCGCTTGCGCCGGCGTCTGTCCGGTAGGCGCTCCGAAGCCGGAGTAAGTTAGCCAGACGCAAACGTGCCTCTTCCGCTTGAACGAATGGTCCGGCGGCAGGCAGTGTTTGACGCGGCAATCGCTTTGGGATTGAAATAACCCCCCTCGCTTTCGAGGAGGGTTATTTTTTTACAAAACCAGCGGGACGGCCAAGTCGGAGACCGCCTCATCGATGGCTTTCTCCTCCACGTACTCCGCGATCAACCGGCTGACCGTTTCCGTCATCGAAACCCGCTCGTAAAAAGCGAGGTGGCGGAACTTCTCGTAAAGCTCGGCGTCGATCCGGATGTGGAGCTCTTTCTTCTTCGCGCGCTCGTTCATAAAGAAAGTATGCCCCGTCCGGAAGGTTTTATCCCGCCTATCCCGGGCGGGGGTGAGTTCGGGTTTCCGCTTTCAGGGCAGAAGCGACCCGACGATCTGATTGACCAGCCGGCCGTCGGCTCTGCCCTTCACCTTGGGCATCAGGGCCGCCATGACCTTGCCCATCTCCTTCTTGGAGGTGGCGCCGACCGCGGCGATGGTTTCGGTCACGATCTGCCGGACTTCCGCCTCGGAAAGTTGGGTCGGCAGATATTCCTGGAGGATCTGCAGCTCCTGCCGGAGGCTTTCCACAATGTCCGGGCGCCCCGCCTTCTCGTATTCGGGGATGGAATCGGTGCGCTGTTTGGCCTCCTTGGCCAGGACCTCCAGGACTTCCTCGTCGGAGAGTTCGTGGCCGCGGGCGATCTGCATATTCATCACCGCCGCCTTGGCGAGCCGGACGACGGAAAGCCGGACGGCCTCCTTGTTTTTCATGGCGTTTTTCAGGTCTTCTTGCAACTTATCTCTCAGGCTCATGGTTCATTCCTCCGCTTGGTGCTCGGTAAGCGATATTGATTGAACCTCCGTTGGATTACCTTATTCGGCAGCGTCCAACCGATTGCTTCCGGAGCGCGAATTGGGGCCAATTTCGCGGGCCTTTCCGGCTGGAGCAATGGCTTGCCGGTCTGGGCCGCCCCCATCATTGTGGAAAATTCGCGATCGCCCCGCTAATTCCTGCCGGTTTCCATAATTGGCGGCCGGGTTTGCGAAGTTGCGCGGCAATGAAAAACGGGGCGGACTCGACGCCGCCCCGGCTGGTGAAATCGGATACGATGGTGGCGCCGGCAGCACCTTGTCGGCCAGGATCCCGGCGGGTCGGCTAGGCCGAGCCGCACCGGTCACATCGAGAAGGAATGTTTGCCGATCTGCTGGATTATCCGGCGGGTCCAGATATAAGAGCGGGCGCCCACCTTGGCCGGATTGAAGAAGAACAGGGCGCCGCCGGACGGATCCCAGCCGTTCAGAGCGGCGCGGGCCGCCTTGACGCAGGAGGAGGTGGGCGGTTGATTGATGGTGCCGTTGCTCACCGACTCAAAGGCGTGGGGCTGATAGACTACCCCGGCGATGGAATGCGGGAAACGCGAGCTTTGGGTGCGGTTGAGGATCACCGCGCCCACCGCTACCTGGCCGACGTAGGGCTCGGCGCCGGCTTCGGCCCGGATGACGCGCGCCAGCAATTGCGAATCGCCGCTGAAACGGGAGGCCGGCGGCTGCGCCCGGACGGCCAGCGCCCCCAGGATCAGACCGCCCAGCAGAATGGCGGCGGACAGCGGGACGGATTTCGGATAACGGTTCATTCCAACACTTCCTTCGAAGAATCATGCTGTATACGCCGATGGAGCTTCCGGCGGCGGCCGGCCCGCCCGCGGCATATAACTTATATATTATTTCTTCTCCGGAAGGCGGGCGGTTTATGCATCGTTTTCAGTCTCAGCGGCGGCGGCCGCCTCGGCCTCGGCCGGCGGCGTTTCCGGGCCGGCGCTGCTCCCGGCCAAGCCGGCCAGCAGTTTCGAAACTGAACCCCGGCTGGGCAGCAGGATGTACTGGAAACGGATGCTGCCGATGGGAATGACAAATTCAAAATGCAGCAGTTGCTGGTCCAGATTGAACACTTTGGCGGAATAAGCCAGCGACCGGGCCGGATCATTCACCCGAGTCGGCGGGGAGAACCACCAGTTGAGCGCGGCTTTTTCCGAGATCACCCGCCAAAAGGAGTTGGCCAGGATGTGGACCATCTCCGTTAAAACCGCGGTCTCCATCCGGTCCAGCGGCTTGCCCGGCTTGCGTCGGGCGCCGTTCATCCGCTCGATGATGGCGAAGGCGTCGCGCTGCCTGAACAGGGTATAGATTTCACCGCTGATATCGCCCGCGAAACGGAGGTGAAATCCCAGGTTATCCTGGTAATACAGCCGGATCCGATCCAGCAGGACCGGTACCGGCAAAAACGACAGGCAATTCAGCCGGATGTCGGGGCTGGCGCCCAGGAAGTCCCGGAGCAGGCTGACCGCACCGGAGACGCTATTTTGGGCCACCTCGAACAGTTGTTTCACTTCGTGCTGGGGCAGGACCTCCGGTTGCCCGAGGCTGTCCCGGTTTTGCTCAATGGCGATATAAGCCATCTTCGATTCCTCCATTGTACGAATTGCCGATGTAATTATGTAAGAAAAATCAATCGAATTTTGTTTCATCGGACAGCGAGCTTTTGGCTGAATGGATAAATATGGTGTTTTAATTCGGGATGGGCCCGAAAATTCCTTTATCGAAAGGAAACGGAAACCGAGGTAAATTAACGTTTTTCGGTGATTTTTGCGGATATCCGCCGGAACCGGAACGGCAACGGCTGATTGGGCCGGCGAGTGATGCCGGCCGGAGCGGCAAAGATCGGCCCCAAGGCGCTGTGTTATAATGGATTCAATAACCAATCGCACCGAAGCGCAAGCTGAATTTATTTCATCCGATATCGAATAGAAATGAGGGAATTTCGATGAACCGAGCAGTGTTTGAGCAATGCACCGCCAAGCTCCGGGCGGCGTTGGGTGATCCGGCCGTGCTCCACCAGATCAGCCCCTTGAATTGGTGTGATTCGCCGCTGGAGATCCTGCTGGCCACGGTTTTGACCCAGGCCACCAACGACAATAACGCCTTGAAGGCCTGGCGGAACTTTAAGGCCCGCTTTCCCCGGCCGGAACTGGCGCTGGCGGCTCCCGAGGCGGAAGTGGCCGAGGTGATCCGTCCGGCCGGGCTGACGGCGCAGCGGACCGCGGCCATTCGCCGGATCCTGGAGCAGGTGCGGGAACGGTTCGGCCGGTATTCCCTGGACGACTTGGCGGATGATCCCCAGGCGGCCTGGCAATTTCTGAACGGCTTGCCCGGCGTCGGTCCCAAGACGGCCGCCTGCGTCCTGCTGTTCGGCCTGAAGCAGCCTTTTTTCCCGGTGGACACCCACATCCACCGGATCGCCGGCCGGCTGGGCTGGGTCCCGGCCAAGGCCGACGCGGCCAAGATGCAACAGTTGCTGACCGAGATGATCCCGGCTGAGATCCAGGCCGAGCTGCATATTTTGCTGCTCAATCTCGGCCGCCGTTATTGCCGGCCGCAACGGCCCGCCTGCCCGGAATGTCCGTTGCGGGCCGAGTGTCCGGCGGCCGCCAGCTTTACATAATGCAACTGCTGTGTTATAATCAGAGTCCGCGCCGGGCTGCTTGAACGCAAGCGCCGGGCGCTTCATTACGGCCTAATGGGCGTCGCCGGCGTTAGAGCGGGCGGCGTCGCGCTGCGACGGAGTTTCCGAGACGGTTGTCTGAGGACATGCAACAATCTTGATACGATATGCGTTTCATAATTGTCAGTCAAACATCTCGGGGATAACCGCCGTGGTGAATAGATTACAGAAAGGAGCGAGCCGATGATGAAGAAATGGATGGGAATGATAGCGGTCTTGGGATTGCTGGCGACGTTCGGCAACCTGACCGCGCTGGAGAACCGGGCGTTCAAGACGACCGCGCCCAGCCGGGCGGCTGTGGCGGGCCAGGTGCAACGGCTCGCTGCCCAGGTGCGCCGCTCCGAAGCGCAACTGGCCGAGCCCGGACCGGTGGGGGTCAAGATTTACGGCCCGCAGGCCACTGGCCAACTGCTCGGCGAATACCAGACGCTGGCGGCCAAACTGGCTTACTTGGAAAGCGGGGTCCGCCAAGCGGCGGTGGCCGGTTGGGACAACTACCGCTTCGACGGCAACGGCGGCAGCTTCGATCCGGCCGACGTGCGGCAGGCGCTGCGGGAGATCGCGCCGGAACTGCCGCAGCAGTTTCTGAAGGGTTTTCGCATCTTTTTGCTGCCCAAGGTCATTCCGCAGGTCGCCGGACTGGGCGGCCCCGGCTATACCTTGCTGGGCGGCCAGTCCGATCCCGCCGATCTGACCGGCGACATGCTGCGGGTGACCCTCTACCATGAACTGGGTCACAGCGTTCATATGAGCTATATGGACCGGGGCCAGCTGGCCGGGGTGCGGCGCTGGGACGCCTATCTCAAACTGCGCGGCGGCGTCTGGCACGGACCGGGCGCGGTGAATACCGCCGACTGGAGTTCCTCCAGCGAGGAGACGTTCGCCGAGGATTTCCGGATGCTGTTCGGCAAGGACCAGCCTTTCTTCGGCGACATCCGGCTGGGCGATCCGCGCCGGAACCCGGAGCGGGCCGCGGTCGAAAAACGGTTCGTGGTGGATCTGGTCCGGGGCGGGCCGGAGAAAAGCTACGAATCCCCCTGGTTGCCGAAGGATCTGACGTTCTGGCGGCTGCAGCCGGCACTGATCGCCGGGCTCTGGGCGATGCTGGGCGCGGGCCTTCTGGCGGTGCGATCGGTCCGTGGCGCCGGATTGACGAGCTCCGGGCGGGAGCGGGCGGTTTAACGCTATAGATAGAACGGCTTCAGCGGAGCTGTCAGAAGTAGGATAGGATTGGAGCGGATCATCAAACGACCGGGTTGGGAGACCCGGTCGTTTGATTTTTGCCGATAAAGCGAGACGGCCCGTATTCCGGGCCGTCCATCCCCGCTCCGTCAAAAGGCGACATCCACCCATTCGCGCTGCAGCCATTGGCTCTTGGGCAGTTTTTCGGCGAACAAGCGTTTGAGCTCCTCCGGGGAACCGTTCTGCACCAACCGGTATTCTTTGGTGGTGTTGTTGGCAATCCAACAGAGAAAACCCAGGTTAATCACTTGGCCGGGCCGTACCGCGATTCGGGGCAACGGAATGGCGCCTTTGGCGGTCAGCTGGGACCAGCCGCTGCTGCCGGTGGCTTTGAAAGTAAGCTTCTCGATGAGGTAATCGCCGGATTCGGGATTGCGGACTCCGAACAGGCCATTGGGATCGGTGATGATCCGGTAGAGTTTTTGGGTGTCCTGGTTGCGCAGGCTCATCATGACGCTCACTTTTTGGGTTCCGTTGACCGTGGTTCCGGTGAAAGTATCGGACCAACCTTCAGCGACCAGGGTTAATCTGCCAATCAGCAGCGAGTCCCCGGGCCGGGCCGGATCGGCCAGGCTGCAGCCGGCCAGGGCCAAGATCACCAGCACCAGAACCGCGCTGAAGGACAGCTTCGCGACAATCCGCATGGGGCGCCTCCTTATTTAATTATCTCTGTCAAATTATTCCATAAAAGAGTCCCGATTCCTTTTATCGGCGCCATATTTTCGGACCCTGTGCCGGACCCGTCATCGTTCGGCGTCGGGCAGGCAAGCAATTTGCGGCATCGCCGCGATTCCTCTGGCGTATCTCAGCACAGATTGAAAAAACCGAGCAGGATTTTATGGGAATTCCGCGAAAATTTGCAGAAATAAACCGGCGAGGGATGAGCGATGGCTGAGCGTAATTTGGACCAGATCATTCAGCGCTTGGCGGTGATGATCAACCAGAACATCCAGCGGGAGTTGGAACTGCGCGACCAAGCGATCGGCGAATTGCAGCAGCGGCAGCGGGAGCTGCAGACGCAGCTCGAGGCTTGCCAGGCCGCCTTGCGGGAGCTTCAGGCTCAGGCCGGTCCGGCGCGGCCGGAAGCGGGCCCGGCGCCGGAATGGGACGCCGCGAATGCCTCCGTCGCGACCGCCGCGGCCCCGGACTATTCCCGGCCCGGCCGGCGGCAGTTCGCAGCGATCGGCGAGGGTCAAGGCCAAGGGGCTCAGGAGCTCCCGGGTGGCCGCCGCCCGTCCGGCAAGAACAGCTACGTGGGGATGAGCGTGCTGATCGACAATTACAACCGGGTGGTCAGCCAGCCGCAACTGGAGAACGATTTTCGCGACAAATACGGTCCGGAACGTTTCGCAGTGGTCAACCGGCGCGACCGCCGGCTCGATCCGGAAGAGCCGCCCGTTTTCGCCAAGGGCGGCGGCGACTATTGGGGGATCGCCACCAAGACGCCGAACCATTATTTGATCGTGCCGCGCATCGGCCTGGTTTACGACGCCGAATTGCATCGCGCCGGGGGCATGGGCGAAGTTTTCCGGCCGGACGGCTACCGGGAAGGCGCCAGCGGTCTGCAACTCCTGCTGGTCCGTCCGGCGGTCATGCGCCTGCAAAATGAACAATGGGAGCTGGTCGAGGCGGGGGAGATCCGGCTGGTGGAACCGCTGTCCCCGGCGGCGGCGGGACCGTCTTCGGCCACGGAGCAA
This sequence comes from Bacillota bacterium, assembly GCA_023400055.1. Classification (GTDB taxonomy): domain Bacteria; phylum Bacillota; class UBA4882; order UBA8346; family UBA8346; genus Hydrogenispora. The sequence goes on along the minus strand of JAEXFN010000018.1, from coordinate 176,871 downwards.
CCGTCCGCCCCAGCGGAAGAACCGCCCTCGGCCATGGAGGAACCGCTCCCGGCTCCGGAGGGACCTTCGCCGGCCGGCGCCGAAGCCGGCTGACGGAAGGCCGCGGCTGAAAACCATCTGCAACGGCCGCGGAACGCCCCATGGCGTTTCCAATTTCCGAAGATTTCCTTTGATTGCTTATTTTGTATCCATCTGTTCAAGTTCTGTTTATCTGTTTGTAATATTGGGAGGTTATAATGAAAATACTTCAACTACCTCCCTTTTTTGATACCCCCGATTGGGGGCTTATTTTTTGCCCTGATGACAACTTACCCAATTTTCGCAGCGCCGCACCAGTTGAATTGTAACATTACCCGACGCTTCCCCTAGCGGGATCGGCCCGGAACCGGCCGGCCAACCTCAGGTAAATACGGGAAATCGCCCGCGTCGCGCGGCGCCGATCGGCGCCTTCGTTTGTTAACTTTGACACGAAACATGATATCATCTGTTCAATTGGCGTTTATTTGATTGTAATATGGATCCGTTATAATGAAATTACTTCAACTACCTCCCTTTTTTTTATACCCCCCGGTTTTGGGGGATATTTTTTTTGCAATCGATGGCAAGTCCGTGTGAAGTTTGTCGTTATCTGTTAAATTTCTGTTTATCGGATTGTAATATGAATCGGTTATAATGAAATCACTTCAACTACCTCCCTTTTTTGATATACCCCCTAATTTTGGGGGCTATTTTTTTCTCCGGCCCGGCCCGCTTTTTTGCAACGCAGCGCTTCCGTCCCGGGCGCGACTCGCGCCTTGACTTGCAACCCCTTTCCAGCAATCGCCACTATAATTAGGGGAATGACTATGGTAAAATGCTTATGTCAACTAAAGCCGTCCGATCGCTGACGGTATTTGTTTCGATGCGCCGCTGTGGATCGCGCAACGGTATCCGACGGGCGCTGCAATTTTGGAAACTTTATCGCTCATGCCAGGCCATGGGCCTCGTATCGTTGCATATCCGAATTTATCAAGGAAATCGGCGCCAATAATTTGGAATCGAAATGATAGCCAAATTTGTGACGACCGATTTCAGGAAGCAGGAGGGCGAAGCGAATGAAATTTGGCAAATTGAACAAGCGACAACTGGGACTGGCTGCGGTAGCCTTTCTGGCAACGGTGGGGCTGCTCTTCGGCGGGCAGGCGCTTAACGCCAAGTTCCGGGTGGCCGACCCGTTGCAACAAACGGTGCTGGCTATCCACGGGGTGCGGCATTTCACGATCCGGGAAGACAAGAGCCAACTGAAGGCCGACTTGCAACTGGCCAAGGTCGACGATCTGCAAGGAGTACTGGAGCGGGTCGACGCCGCGGTGCAACAGTATTACGGCCGGCCGGTGGATGAATACCGGATCGCGGGCCGGTCCGACAGCCGGCTGAAGGCCGCGCGGTATCAGTTATCGTTTTATCTGGAAGAAGCGCAGGTCTCGGGGCGCTACATCCAACTCAAGGACGAACTGGACGGCCTGAAGAACAAGGGCCTCGACGCCCGCGTCTATCTCGGCCCGAAATTCGTCTATATTCAACTGGAAAATGGTTCGCATTATCTTTATGAGGCGTTGCCCCGTCCGGAGCGGACGGCGGCCGTCGCGAACGGGACAGGAGGTGGCTCCGTTTGATGAAACGTTGGGAATTACTGGCCGGTTGCGGCTTGGGGGTCATCGTTTACCTGGTCTGGCGGGGCGTGGACCTCACCCCGCTTTTGGCCATCGGCGGCGCGCTGCTGCTGCTGTTCTTGCTGACCCAGGGCCGGTTCAGGAACCTGGAGACGCTGGGCGGCCAGAGCGTCAACCGCAGTGACACGCGGATCGGGTTTGAGGATATCGGCGGCCAGGAGGTAGCCAAACGTGAACTGCTGGAAGCCTTGGACTTTGTCCGGGATGCCGGCCGTACCCAGGCGTTGGGCATCCGGCCCCTGAAAGGGATCTTATTGACCGGACCGCCGGGCACCGGCAAGACGCTGTTGGCCAAGGCGGCCTCGAGTTATACCGATTCGATCTTCGTGGCCGCTTCGGGTTCGGAATTCATCGAGATGTACGCCGGCGTCGGCGCGCAGCGGGTGCGGCAGCTTTTCGGCAAGGCCCGCCAGCAAGCCAAACAGAGCGGCAAGAAAAGCGCCATCGTCTTCGTGGACGAGATCGAGGTCATCGCCGGCCAGCGGGGCAGTCATACCTCGCATCTGGAGTATGACCAGACTTTGAATCAGCTGCTGGTGGAGATGGACGGCTTGAAGCCCGACGAGGCGGTCAAGATCCTGGTCATCGCCGCCACCAACCGGGCCGACTTGCTGGATCCGGCCATTTTGCGGCCGGGCCGTTTCGACCGTCAGGTCAAGGTGGATCTGCCGGACCGCGAGGGACGGCTGCACATCCTGAAGATTCACGCCAAGGGCAAACCATTGGCCGATGGGGTGAGTCTGGAGGAGATCGCCAAGGATACCTTCGGGTTCTCCGGCGCGCACTTGGAGTCGCTGGTCAACGAGGCCGCCATCCTGGCTTTCCGCAAGGAGCGGACCGCCATCGCGATGGAGGACTTCCGCGAGTCCATCGACAAGGTAATGATGGGCGAGAAGCTGGACCGGCGGCCGCAGGACGGCGAGCTGCGCCGGGTGGCGGTCCACGAGACCGGCCACGCCATGGTCAGCGAGTTGCTCCGACCGGAGTCGGTGGCCACCCTGACGGTGGTGCCGCGCGGCAAGGCGCTGGGCTTCATGCGCCAGACTCAGACCGAGGAACAGTATCTGTACACCCGGCAATACCTGGAGGACCAGATCGCGATCTGTTTGGGCGGCGCCATGGCCGAGGAATTGATCTACGGCAACTGGAGCACCGGCTCGGCCAATGACTTCGAGCAGGCGACCTCCATCGCCAAACAGATGCTGAAGACCGGCCTGACCCGGCTGGGAATCATCCATGAGGATCTGGTGGGCCGCGAGCAAATGCACGAAGTGGTCACCGAGCTGATGGAGGAGCAGAAGGTCCGGGTCCGCGAGCTCTTGAAGAGCAAGGAATCCTTCTTCGCGGCGGTCATCGACGACCTGCTGGAGCGGGAGAAGGTCTCCGGCGAATGGTTCCGCGCGAAACTGCAATGCGCCTAAAAAAAGGCTGTTGGCACGATGCCAATGGCCTTTTCGGTTTATATAAAGAAATGTTCGTAAGCCGAGGATGAATTGCGGGACGGCCTGCCCCCGAGCCGGTCCGCCCCGCGATGGCGCGAACGTGATCAAATAATGTGGTTGAGCTTGCCTTGGAGCAGGGCGGACAGGCCGAAAGCGATGCCCAGTCCCAGCAGGATGAAGAATAAAGCGAGCGTGATGATGACAATGATGCCGTTCATCTTGAAGAAGGCGTTCAGGTTGGTGAAGACCTCGCGCAGCATCTGTTCCTGGTCCGAATGGCCGACCTCCTTGGAGAGGCTGACCGCCTTGAGCAGTTTGACGCCGGCGATGATCAACGGCACGCCGATGGCGGCGGTGATGATGCCCAGGCACCACATGGCCCCGCCGATGATGGTGAGCACGCCCATGAAGGTGGCCCAGCCGTTGATGGGCGGAATGAGCGACGGCGCGTAGGCGCCGCTGCCGGATGGGTTAAAATTGGTTTTTGGTGCGGACGTTGGCGTAGACGCCGAGGTTGAAGTCCGTGCGGATGTTGGATTGGTATCCATGATTTTACCCCCTCTGTTGATGCAACGACCGGATGCGCATGACAAAAAATTGCCGCGTTGCCTACTCTTGCCGGTAGCGACTCCGGCGGATCGGCCATTCGGAAAATTTGCTGTTTTCATGCCGGAGTGAGTTCGGAGTCGGCCGAAGTTGGCAACGGGGTATGGGTCATTGCATGCCGTAATCTGTATTTGGCTACCCTTCATTATACCACAGACGGAGCGTTTGGACCGCAGCATTTGGCAAACCCGGCCGCCAAAACGGCGGCGGAGGCTTCCGATCCCTTGCGGAGCGCTGCATGAACAGTTGCTAATTTTTAATGGATCACGATCACCACGGCCCGTTTGGCCCGGATATCGCTTTGAATGAGGGCGGCCCGGAAGGCCCGGGCGGCCCGGTAGCCGAGCACCAGGTCGGTGGCTGCGCCGCCGCCCGCTTCGATGGCAGAAGCCGCCCGTAGCAGCAAAGGATTGTTGCCGATGCGCGACAGGGTCAGGGCTTGCTCCAGCGAGGCGGAGTAGAGGATGGCAGTGGTCGGTTCGTGGTCATAGTCATCGGCCGGGACGGTGCCGGGAGCCGGCGCATACAGCAGATAACCGTCGTTGTCGAAGATATGCGGATAGAGCGCGGGCTGCGCCCCGGTCCGCCGGGCGTCGATGATGATGCCGGTGTAGGCGAACGGGGCCATGGGAGCCATCGGCGCATTGTCGGGAGCGGTGGCGAATGGCTTGCCGGCGCGGCGGTGGCCGGTCGCGGGGAGCAGCATGGCCAGGTTGGCGAGCGGGACCCGGTAGATAACGCTGCAGATGCCGTCGGCGCTGAAAATGGGCTCATCGAACCGGCCGACGCTCAGATATTGTTGGACCGCGGCCAGCGGTAGGTCGCCGTCGCCGATCAGCCGGCCAAAATCGGTGTCGCCATGAATCCGGACATGGGCGGCCACTTCCAGGGCGTTGCGCCAGGCATCGGCCCGGGCGGCCCGGATGGCCCGGCGCCGGGCCGCCGCTTCGGGAAACTCCGGGAGGAAGCTGTCATAGCGTCCGTAACCGACCACCTGGATCTCGCCCTGTTGCCAATCGATGCTGCCTTTGGCGTAGGTTTCGAGCAGGGTCGAATCGGCCGCGAAGATCCTGGCGGCGAGGACCAAGGTGAGCAGGGTTAGGATGATAAATGGGAGCGCGCGCGGGGGGCGCATGGTTCATTCCTCCAAGCCAAGCGGGTTTTTCTCGAGTCTCCGGGGGCAATGTGGGAGACGGGTTAGCTTTTGGCGATGTCATTTATGTCTGTTGGACGGAGGGGAATTGTGAAATGTTCCGTTAAACCGATAGATCGTTCCAATTTATGTTAAAATAAATGTTAAAAAAATAAAGACCCGGGCGGGTCTTTTTGATGTCTCTAGGGTCTATATTGAGCTATATTTGGACGTTTTCGATGCCGAATTTGGGCCGCTGGTCATTGCCCCACCGCTTTTTTGCCCGCTTGCTGAGCCGGCGGCCTCATTCCGCCGCGTCATCTTCTTCATCGCTTTCCCGTCCCAGGGACAGTGAAAGCTCCAATCCGGACTGGACCGGGTTGCGGTCCTCGGGTTTGAGATAGCAGCCGATGGCCGGGATGTTTTTGGTGCGGTAGTAGTCGGGATCGGTCAGGCGGACGGCGGCCAGCGGCTTGACCTCGGTCATGGCGCTGCCTTTCTTGCCCTTGAGCACTTGGACCCCTTGGGAGTCGCGGGTGGTCTTGGGGTTGATGGCGACGGTATTGAAGATTAGCGCTTTGCCAATGCTGGAGTAGGCCATCAGTTCCAGGTCTTCCTTGATGAAGAACATGTTCACCAGCCGGGAGAGGTCGGAATAGGCGCCCAGCAGTTTCTTGCGGTTGGTCTTGGTGGCGTAGCCGGATAAGTCGACCTTGGCAATCTTGCCGTTCTCGAAACAGAAGAGGAGGTAACCCCGGTAATCGTCGCTGGCCACCAGATAGATGATCTTCTCGTCCGGATCCAGGCCGAGCAGGTTGGTCAGGTATTCGCCGAGACTGGAGGCTTTATGATCTTCGATCTCGTAGATCTTGACCTTGTAGACCGTGTGCTTATTGGAGAAAAGCAGCAGGTCGGCCTTGTTGTGGCTTTCGACCTCCTGGACGATGGCGTCGTCCTCCTTCAGCTTGTGCTCGGGATTGGCCCGCAGCGACACCAGCGGCACCTTCTTCAGGTAGTTTTGTTCGGTCAGGAAGAGCTTGAGGTTGAAATCCTCGATCAGGTGCTCGTGGGTGATGGTCTCGACCTGCTCCTCGTGGATGATCTCGGTCCGGCGCGGTTGGCCGAATTTCTTGGCGATCTCGGTCAACTGCTTGATGATCAGCTGGTAGATCTTGAGCTCGCTGCCGTACACCTCGCGCAGGTGAGCGATGTCTTTCTCCAGGTCGCTGCTCTCGTTGACCCGTTTGAGGATGTATTCCTTATTCAGGTTGCGCAGCTTGATCTCGGCCACGAACTCCGCCTGCAACTCGTCGATGCCGAAGCCCGCCATCAGGTTGGGGATAACCAGGGCCTCTTCCTCGGTTTCGCGGATGATCCGGATCGCCTTGTCGATGTCGAGCAGGATCTCCTTCAAGCCGAGCAGCAGGTGGAGCTTATCCGATTTCTGACGGATGTCGAAACTGAGCTGGCGTTTCAGGCAATCGGTCCGGAAGGCCAGCCATTCGTCGAGGATGGCCTGGATCCCCAGCACCCGCGGTTTGCCGTGGACCAGGATGTTGAAGTTGCAGCTAAAGCTATCCTGGAGCGGCGTCAGCTTAAAAAGCTTATTCATCAGGGCTTCCGGATCGGTGCTCTTCTTGACGTCGAGGGTGATCTTCAGCCCGTCGAGGTCGGTCTCGTCGCGGACGTCGCTGATCTCCTTAATCCGGCCGCTCTTGACCAGATCGACCACGGCGTCGATGATCGACTCGGTGGTGGTGGTATAGGGAATCTCGAAGATCTCGATGCAGTTGTTGGCCTTGTCATAGCGCCAGCGGGCGCGGAGCTTGAAGCTGCCCCGGCCGGCCTGATAGAGATCGCCCATCTCGCGTTCGTTGTAGATGAGCTGGCCGCCGGAGGAGAAGTCCGGCGCTTTCAGCGTGGCGGTGATATCGTGATTGGCGTCGTTGATATAGGCGATGGTGGTCTCGCAGACCTCGCGCAGGTTGAAACTGCAGATGTTGCTGGCCATGCCGACGGCGATCCCCTGGTTGGCGTTGACCAGGATGTTGGGGAAGGTGGTCGGCAAGAGAGTCGGCTCCTTGAGCGAGCCGTCATAGTTGTCGACGAAATCGACGGTCTCCTTGTCCAGGTCGCGGAAGATCTCCTCGCAAACCTTGTCCAGCTTGGCCTCGGTATAGCGGGGCGCCGCGTAGCGCATATCGCGCGAGTGTTGTTTGCCGAAATTGCCCTTGGAGTCGATGAATGGATGGAGCAGGGCGGCATTGCCCCGGGTCAGCCGGACCATGGTCTCGTAAATGGCCTGGTCACCGTGGGGATTGAGCTTCATGGTCTGGCCGACGATGTTGGCCGACTTGGTGCGGTTGCCGGTCAGCAACCCCATCTTGTACATGGTATACAAGAGTTTCCGGTGGGACGGTTTGAAGCCGTCGATCTCCGGGATGGCCCGCGAGATGATGACCGACATGGCGTAAGGCATATAGTTTTGTTCCAGGGTATCGACGATCGGTTGTTCCACTGGAAGGTTGGCGTTGGGCGGGGTCATGGAGTGCAACCTCCTATGTAAATTTAATTGTCGGTTATTGAAGTTGATTCAGGATGCGGGTTCAGGTTCCTGGTTGTTGGTTGTTGATGTCAATTCAGGAAGCTGATTCAGGTTGGTGGTTCTTAGTACTTCTTACTACCAACAACCACGAACTACGAACCACGAACTACGAACCACCGACCTGAATCAGCTCACATCGACCATATCCAGGTAGCGGTAGCCGTTCTCCTCGATGAAGCTCTTGCGGCCGGAGAGGTTCTCGCCCAGCAGCAGTTCGAAGACGGCCTGGGTCTCCTGGACGTCGGCCGGCATGACTTTGATCAGCCGGCGGGTCTCCGGATTCATGGTGGTCTGCCACATCATCTCGGGCTCGTTTTCGCCCAGCCCTTTGGAGCGCTGGATGGTGTATTTGCCGCGCAGTTTGGCCAGGATGTCGGTCTTCTCCTTGTCCGAGTATGCGAAATAGCTCTTGTCCTTGACCATGATCTCGTACAGGGGCGATTCGGCGATGAAAACCTTGCCCTCGTTGATCAGCGTCGGAACCAGGGCGTAGAGCATGGCCAGGATCAGGGTGCGGATCTGGAAGCCGTCGACGTCGGCGTCGGTGCAGATGATGATCTTGCTCCAACGCAGGTTGGTCAGGTCGAAGGTGTTCAGATCCTTATTATGCTTGGATTTGATCTCGACGCCGCAGCCGAGCACCTTCAACAGGTCGATGATGATGTCGTTCTTGAAGATGTTGTCGTAATCGGCCTTCAGACAGTTGAGGATCTTGCCGCGCACCGGGATGATCGCCTGAAACTCGGCGTCGCGCCCCAGTTTGCAGGCGCCGAGGGCCGAATCGCCCTCCACGATGTAGAGTTCGCGGCGGTTCAGGTCCTTGGTCCGGCAGTCGACGAACTTCTTGACCCGGCTGGTGATGTCGACGTTGCCGGCCAGCTTCTTTTTGATGTTGATCCGGGTCTTCTCGGCCGTCTCCCGGCTGCGCTTGTTGACCAGCACCTGCTCCAGGATCTTCTCGCTTTCGGCCTTATTCTCGATGAAATAGATCTCCAGCTGCTCCTTGAGGAACTCGGTCATGGCCTCCTGGATGAAGCGGTTGGTGATCGATTTCTTGGTCTGATTCTCGTAGCTGGTTTCGGTGGAGAAGGAGTTGGTGACCAGGATCAGGCTGTCCTGAATGTCGGCGAAGGTCACCTTGGCCTCGTCCTTGGTGTATTTGCCCCGGTTGCGCAGGCACTTGTCGATCTCGTAGACCAGGGCGGCCTTGACCGCCTTGTCGGGGGCGCCGCCGTATTCGAGGAAGCTGGAGTTGTGATAGTACTCCAGCAGATTGATCTCGTTGTTGAAACAAAAGGCGATCTCCAGCTTCACCTTGTATTCGGACTTGTCCTCGCGGTCGCGCCCCTTGGTCTGGGTGGCGTAAAACTGAACCTCGGTGAAGCTCTTCTCGCCGCCGATCTCCTTGATGTAGTCGACGATGCCGTTCTGGTAGCAGTATTCGAAGGTTTCGCCCGAGTACTCGTCGTGCAGCTCGAAAGTGAGCCCGGCGTTGACCACCGCCTGTTTGCGCAGGGTGGTCTGGTAATATTCCAGCGGAATGGCGATATCGGTAAAGACCGCCAGATCCGGCCGCCATTTAATGATCGTGCCGGTGTGGGGGTATTGGCATTTCTCCTTCTTGAGGCCGCCGATGTTCTCGCCCTTCTCGAAGTGCAGGTCGAAGCGGTAGCCGTCGCGGAAGGCGGTGACATCCATGTATTCCGAGCTGTACTGGGTGGCGCAGCTGCCCAAGCCGTTCAGCCCTAAGCTGAACTCGTAGTTTTCGCCGCTGTTGTTCTTGTACTTGCCGCCGGCGTAGAGCTCGCAGAAGACCAGTTCCCAGTTGTAGCGGTCCTCGTTGGGGTTGAAATCCAGCGGAATGCCGCGGCCGCGGTCGGCCACGGTGATCGACCCGTCGCTATGGCGGGTGACGGCGATTCGGTCGCCGTAGCCCTCGCGGGCCTCGTCGATGGAGTTGGAGAGGATCTCGAAGACCGAATGCTGGCAGCCTTCGAGCCCGTCCGAGCCGAAGATGACCGCCGGCCGTTTGCGGACCCGGTCGGCCCCCTTCAGCGACGAGATACTGGAATTGTTATATTCAGCGGCTTTGGCGTGATTGGCCATCGGTCGCACCTCACAGTTTTCAAATTGAGCATTGCGGTGCCACGCACTCCAGTGCTTGACGGGACGGATCGCAATTACGGTTCGAGCGTCGAATGGAATTTGGATCAAAGCTCGGGATGAGCGCCCGTCCCATGGACGGGCTTACCACAACGCTTTTAATTTTACAATAATTTCTCTCTTAAACATAGACCAAACTGGCGTTCGGTGTCAAGAGCGAACATGGCCGGAAAGTAACGAATTTTGAGGGCCGGGAGAGGGACGGCGAGCGGGATTTCGCCAAAAAGGTATGAAAAAAGGGACCGCCGGCAATACTAAGGACGTTCCTCCTTACAATAGTGGATGGTTGGGGAAAGAGGGGTTCCGGACCAGCGGAGCCTCTTTTTCTATGCCGGGACGGCGGGAAGCGGCTGAGCCCTATTTTGGCTAGCCCTGCAAACTTAGGTTCGAAAGGCCCGGGCCAGCCGGAACGAGCCCCGCCCGGTCAGCTGATCTCCAAGATTTCGCGATCGCCGACGGTCTGCCGGGTCACATTGCCCTCCAGGTAATGCACTTCATAGTCGTCGCGGGAAGTATGCGGCGGGACCCAGTAGCCGATGCGGCTGTGTTCGCCCGCCTCGTCGATGGAATACAACCGGTAAAACTTGCCCTTGACCTTTACAAACTGATCCACCAATAAAGCCCTCCCAATGATGCGTTTTTGTCGAATGTCCGGTTTTTCCGGCCATGCCGCGTTGCGCCGCCGGATGCCGCGCTACCGGACCACTATCATTTTGGCCGCGGCCGGACCATTTTGCGGCGCGCCCCGGCCCGGCGTTTGGACACCAAAACATCGTACCACATTTTGCCGCCGCGGCTTGTTTCCAAATGGTTAACACCGGGCCGGGGGAGCGGCCGGCCGACGAAAGGCGCCTCGTTTCCCGCCGCCTTCCCTTATAGTTTGCTGCCGCCGCCGGATAAAGATACGCCGGAAATTTGGAACGGCGGTTGTGAATTTTTGATGATCTGCATTCCCCGGCAGGAATCATCAGGGTTCGGGAAGAATAAATACTAAAACGGCACAGGTTGTAGATTAAGATTAGGCGGAGGTTTATCCCCCATGAACGATAACCATGACAGTCCCGAGGCTCCCAAAAAGAAGTCGTACCTGATTGATATGGACGGAGTTTTGGTCCACGGCGATCGGGCGATCCCCGGCGCCAGCGAGTTTGTCCAACGGCTGATCCAGGGCGGCCACAAGTTTCTGATCCTCACCAACAATTCGCGCTACACGCCGCAGGATCTGCAGCACCGGCTGCAGACCAGTGGCATCTCGGTCACGGCGGACCATTTTTTCAGCAGCGCCATGGCCACGGCCAAGTTCATCAAGTCGCAAAAGCCGCACGGCTCGGCCTTCGTGTTGGGCGGCACCGGACTTTATCAGGCGCTCAACGAGGTCGGCTATACGCTGACCGATTATAATCCGGACTTTATGGTGCTGGGCGAGACCGACTCCTATCCGTTCGATAAGATCATCCGGGCTTCTCAGCTGATTCAACAGGGGATTCCCTTCATCGCCACCAATCCCGACGCGGCGGCACCGGGAGAGAGCTTCAACGTCCCGGCTTGCGGCGCGGTCGCGGCGCTGCTGGAGAAGGCCAGCGGCTATGCCCCTTATTTTGTGGGCAAACCCAATCCGCTGGTGATGCGCTTGGCCTTGCGTTACCTGGATGAGCATTCCGAGAACGCGGTGATGATCGGCGACCGGATGGAGACCGACGTCAAGGTGGGCCTGGAATCGGGCCTGGAAACCATTCTGGTCTTGAGCGGGTTGACCACGCGCGAGGGCGTGTCGAAGTTTCCGTACCGGCCGGGCCGGATCATCAATTCTGTGGCCGAGCTCGAGCCGTGAGAGCCGTTGGGGCGGAGCGAGTTTTTTAAACAGCGGAATTTCGGAGGCTGCCTGGCGAAGGCGGTCTTTTCTTATCTCCGGACGGGAGAGGGGCGGGTCGGACCTGCCGGAGAACGGCGCGGCTTTGCCGCATCGTTCGACGGTTCCGGCCATGGCTGCGGCGGATCGTTCCAAACGAGTGATGGCATTGGCGAGCGCTTGGGAGGCGGCGACGGAGCCTTGGGACGAACCGTCCTCTCCTGCGCCAGGACTTCCGGGCCGTCCGGAAGGAGTTCCCGGCCTTTCCCCCGGACGGACAAAAAAGGCCCAGCCCGATACGGGCTGGGTTTTACAAAAGAGAGTGTCTGAGGAGAGTTCAAATGAAGCCAAGCCCATCGCCGGGCGTGATTATTTCTTGGCCAGATATTTGCGGATATCGACCGCCACGGCGCTGACGATGATCAGGCCCTTGATGATCTGTTGCCAGTAAGGGTTGAGGCCGATGAAGGTCAGCCCGTAGTTGATGACGCTCAGGATCAGCACGCCGGCGACGATGCCCTGCACGGTGCCGATGCCGCCGGTGGTGGAGACGCCGCCGACCACGCAGGCGGCGATGGCGTCGAGCTCATAGCCGTTGCCGTAGTTGTTGGTGGCACCGCCGGTGCGGGCCGCCTCCAGGACGCCGGCCAGGCCGTACAAGGCGCCGGCGATGGTATACATCACCACGGTGACCCGGCCCACGTTAATGCCGGAAACCCTGGCCGCGTTGATGTTGCCGCCGATGGCGTAGGTGTTCTTGCCGAAACGGGTCTTGTTCAGCAGGACCCACATCAGCAGCGTCACCACGGCCGCGATAATCACGATGAAAGGGATGGAATAGGGGCCGCTGCCGATGGCCCCGGAACCCACCGTGGTGAAGTCGGCCCGCAGGCCGCCGATGGGTTGGGACTGGTTGGGCGGCATGTCGAAATAAATGGAGTTGGCGCCGTAAATGATGACCATCGTGCCCAGGGTGGCGATGAACGGCGGTACCCCGAAGCGGGCCACGATAAAGCCGTTGATCAGGCCGAAGATGGTGCAAGCCAGGATCGCCAGCAGGATCGGGATGATCAGCGGCAGGTGCGGCAGGCCCGGAAAGAACAGCCGCAGATAGTCCGGGGCCTGCAGCATCGAAGCGGAGATGACCGCGGCCAGTCCGACCATGCGGCCGGCGGAAAGGTCGGCGCCGGCGGTCAGGATGGCGAAGACCGCGCCCAGGGCGATGATCATCCGCGTCGAGGACTGGAGCAGAATATCCCGGAGACAGGTGATCGAAATGAAGCGCGGGTCAATAAAGGCGGTGACGATGACCAGCGCCAATAATACGAAATAAATGGCATTTTGATAAACGAAATTGGAGAGCTTCTTAAAATCCATCGTGTGATCCTCCTTGCTTTCTAAAAGCCAGGTCATAAAGTCTTCGAATCGGAAAATCGTCCGGCAAGGCGTCTAAAACGACTTTATCCCTCGCTTCTCTGCGCTTTGTGTCGCCCCGACCTTAAGTCAGGCGTTATCACAACGCTTTTAGACCATAAACTGAGTGGCCAGACGCATGATCTCTTCCTGCGTGGTGGTCTTGCCGTCGACGATCCCGGATAGTTTCCCGGCGCACATCACCATGATCCGGTCGGACATGCCGAGCAGTTCGGGCATTTCGGAGGAGATCATGATAATGCTCTTGCCCTGCTGGGCCAGATCGGCGATGATGGTGTAGATCTCGTATTTGGCGCCGACGTCGATGCCGCGGGTCGGTTCATCGAGTAGCAGGATATCGGGCTCGGTCAACAGCCACCGCGCAAACAGCACTTTCTGCTGGTTGCCGCCGGAGAGGTCCTTGATCAGGGTCCTCAGCGACGGGGTTTTGATGCGCAGGCGGTTGATGCTGACATCCGCGTCATCTTTGCGGGTTTTATCGTTTAACAGGCCGAACTTGATGTATTTGCCGAGGTTGGCGATTACGGTGTTCTCCAGCACCGACAGGACCGGAAAGATGCCAGTCACCCGGCGTTCCTCGGTCAGCAAGGCCATTTTATGCTTAATGGCTTGGACGGAAGATTTGATCCGGATCGGCTTTCCGTTCAGCAAAATATTGCCGGACTCGATCGTCCGCAAGCCGAATAACGCTTCGATTAATTCGGTGCGTTGCGCGCCCACCAGTCCGCCGATGCCCAAAATTTCGCCTTTCCGAAGGTCAAAGGAGACGTTTTGAAAGGATTTCAGCGCGGGCGACTTCAGATGCTCCACTTTTAAAACGACCTCGCCGGGCACATTGTGCCGTTCCGGGAAACGGTGGGTCAGATCCCGCCCGACCATGCGCGAGATGATCAGATCGGTGGTCAGTTCCGAAGCGAGCCAGGTGCCGACGGTCTTGCCATCCCGCATGATGGTCACCTCGTCGGCGATCTTCAGGATCTCCTCGATCTTGTGCGAAATATAGATAATCGCTACGCCGCGACTCTTCAGGTTGCGGATGATTTTGAAGAGGTGCTCCACTTCATTTTCAGTGAGGGATGAGGTCGGTTCATCCATGATGATCACTTTGGAATCGTAGGAAACGGCTTTGGCAATTTCGATGGATTGGACCTTGGATACGGACAGGCTGCCCACGATCGTGCCGGGATCGACCTCCATCTCCAGGCTTTTTAAGAGTTGCTCGGTGTCCTGGCGCATCTTCTTGTGGTCGACCAGCCGGATGGGGCCGTAATTTTTCATGGGGAAGCGGCCCAACCACATGTTCTCCATGACGTTGCGGTACGGCACCGGATGCAACTCCTGGTGGATCATGGAGATGCCCTGATCCAAGGCGGCTTTGGGACCCGAGAGCGTAACGGGCTTGCCGTTCAGCTGGATGGTCCCCGAATCCGGGTTATAGATTCCGAATAAACATTTCATCAGGGTCGATTTACCGGCGCCGTTCTCGCCCATCAGGGCGTGAACCGTTCCGGCGCGCACGCTGAGCGACACATCATCGAGCGCCTTCACGCCGGGAAATTCCTTGGAAATGTCCTTCATTTCGAGCAGATAGGTATTATCACTCATTGCATTGCCCCCTGCACCGGTTCTTGATGACATTTTATGAATTACAATGCCCTTTTAGAAAAGCAAGGGAGCTACTGCTCCCTCGCTTTTAAGATCCTGCATATTCGCTATTTCGGTAAGACGCTCACTTCGCGTCGTCGATGTTGGCCTTGGTGATCTTTTTGTAAGGAACCCAGATATATTTGCCTTGGACGTCATAACCGGTGTTGGCTTTGGTCGGGGTCTTCTTTTGGGCCAACACGTAGGCCAGGTTGAAGGTGGCTTTGCCTTGGTTCTTGGCGTCGTTCAAGACGGTTCCGAGCATGGTGCCGTCCTCGAGCGCTTTGATGCCAGGGGCGGTGGCGTCCACGCCGACGACCGGCATGTATTTGCCGCCCTTGAAGTATCCGGCGGCTTTCAACGCTTCGATGGCGCCGAGGGCCATGTCGTCGTTGTTGGCCAGCACGGCTTCGATCTTATCGCCGTGAGCGGCTAAGAAAGCGGCCATTTTCTCTTGGCCTTTGACCCGGTCCCACATGGCGGTGTCTTCGGCGAGTTTCTCAACTTTGATGCCGGCTTCCTGGATGGTGGCGATGGAGTATTTGGTCCGCAGCTCGGCGTCTTGGTGTCCCGGTTCACCTTTCAGCATGACGTACTGCAGCACGCCGTCCTTATTCTTGTCGGCCTCGGGATGAGCCTTCCAGTAATCGACGAGGAGTTGGCCCTCGATGGTGCCGGACTGTTCGGCCTTGGCGCCGACATAATAGACTTTATCCCATTTTTTCATATCATCGGGCAACGGCTCCCGGTTGAAGAAGACCACCGGGATGTTGGCGGCTTTCGCCTTGTCGATGATTACGCCCGCGGCGGTCCGGTCCACCGGGTTGATGGCCAGGGCGTTCATCCGTTTGGTGATGAAGAGGTCGATCTTGTCATTCTGGGTCGGTTGGGAATTTTGGCTGTCCACCATCTCGACCCGGGCTTTCTTGGCGGCTGCGGTCTGGATGGCGTTGCGGACGCCGGTCATGAAGGTATCGTCGAACTTATAGATGGCGCATCCGATGTTGATCGGGTTGGCGGCGCTCACGAAGGCCCCGGCCACCAAAACCACCAATACTGCCACGACGGTTGCCAATACTGCTGTTTTTCTCAACTTCATTCCCTCCTAAATTATTTTTTCTCTTGCCGGGAAGCGCTTAATCCCAGCAGCCTTTTAATCATAGCACGACTGTAAAAGATTGTCTCTAAAATCAATTGCGAAGAACTATCATTAATATGTTGTATCATTGGCACCCAATTATAACATTGCGCGGGAATAGCATTTTGTTGCGGTGGAATTCGTGCTAAAGAGCCAACAAAGCCAGCCCGGAAAAGGGTCCGGGCTGGTTTAAGAAATTGAGGAGGAAAGTGCAGGATTTCGAACCGCTTATTTCTTGGTCTTAATATCCATCCAGACCGCCAGCAGCAGGATGAAACCTTTGATGATGAACTGCCAGAACGATTCGGTGTTCATCATCGACATCCCGTTGTCGAGGCTGGCCATGACCAGAGCGCCGATGATCGCTCCGGGGATGTTGCCGACGCCGCCCATCAGGCTGGTGCCGCCGATGACGCAGGAGGCGATGGCATCCATTTCGGCGCCGGTTCCGGCAGTGATAGTGGCGGCGTTCAACCGGGCGGTGGTCAGGACGCCGGCGATTGAGGCCAGCAGGCCGGCCAGGATGAAGACCAGCATGGTCCGGCGGCGGACATTGATGCCGGAGAGCCGGGCCGCCTCGACGTTGCCGCCCATGGCGTATACTTGCCGGCCGAACTTGGTGTTATTGGTGATGAAGGAGAAGATTAAGGTCAGGATCAGCACCAAGATGACCGGGTAGGGGATCCCTTCGTATTGATACAGGGTATAGGTCGCCAAGATGATCAAGGCGCAATAAAAGACCAGTTGCAAGATCTCCAGGGGCAGCGGCCGGACGTCGAAACCGTAACGGAGCTTGGCGGCCCGCGACCGGAACCGGCCGAAGATCAGGCCCACGATCGAGATGACCACCAGGATAATGCCCGGGATCAGCTCCAAATAACCGCTGGAGATGATCTTAAAGCTGGGAAACATCGGCGCAACCGTCAGGCCTTTGAGTGCGCCGAGCACGATGCCGCGGTAAGCCATGTAACCGGCCAGGGTGACGATGAAGGCCGGCACTTTCTGATAGGCGACCCAGAAACCATGCCAGGCCCCGACGAGCGCGCCCAGCGCCAGCGCAGCCAGGATGGCCCAAGGGGTATCCCAGTGGTACCAGACCTGCAACACCGCGGCGATGCCGCCGGTGAGACCGAGCAGCGAGCCGACCGAGAGATCGATGTGGGTGGCGACGATCACCATGACCATCCCGATGGCCAGCACGGCGGTGATGGACATCTGCCGCGAGAGGTTCGAAAGGTTCCGGGGGGTCAGAAACTGCCCTTCGGTCAACAGGGTGAAGATCAGCCAGATGACCACCAGCGCCAGGATCATCGTGTAGGAACGCACATCGAACCGCAACGACAGGCGTTTCCAGAGGCTCTGTTCCGGAGCGGCGGCGGTAGAAGATTGAGTGCTCATTTAAATCCCTCCTGTAGCGGCCAACATGATCTTTTCCTGGTCGGCCTCGTTGTACAAGAATTCGCCGCTGATGCGGCCTTCGTGCATTACCAGAATCCGGTCGCTCATGCCCAGGATCTCCGGGAGTTCCGAAGAGACCATGATGATGGCGACTCCGTTCATTTTGAGCTCGTTCATGATATTGTAAATCTCAAATTTGGCGCCGACGTCGATGCCCCGGGTCGGCTCGTCGAGGATCAGGATCTGCGGTTTGGTCAGGAGCCATTTCCCGACGACCACCTTTTGCTGATTGCCGCCGCTCAGGTTATTGACGTTGGAAGTGAGCGACGGGGCCTTGATCCGCAGCGCGGCCATTTGTTCCTGGCTTTGCTTGATCTCCTCGTTAAAGTTGATCATCTGGTAGTTGCATAGCTCATCCAGACAGGCCAGGGTCAAGTTCTTTTTGACGTCCTGCCCCAGCACCAATCCGAACCGTTTGCGGTCCTCGGTCACCAGGGCGATGCCTTGCTGAATCGCGTTTACCGGGGAGTGAATGGTCACCGCTCGGCCGTTGATGCGGATCTGGCCGGTATGCGGGCCGGGGAAACCGCCGAAGATGCTGGAGACCAGCTCGGTCCGGCCGGCGCCCATCAGCCCGGCGATGCCGAGGATCTCGCCTTTTCGTACGCTGAAGCTGGCGTCGAAGATGATCTGGCGGTTGGGATTGTCAGGATCGAAGACCTGGAAATTCTCGACCTCCAGCACCACCTCGCCGTGATGATGATCGACCCGGGGGAACCGCTCCGAGAGCTCCCGGCCGACCATCATCGCGATCACTTCGTTTTCGGAGGTCGCGGTCGCCGGCTTGGTGGCGATGGTCTCGCCGTCGCGCAGGACGGTGATGGTGTCGGCGATGGTGAAGACCTCCGAGATTTTATGCGATATATAAATACAGGACACACCGCCCGCCCGGAGACGACGCAGAATTCCCATCAAGGTCTCGACCTCGGTCTCGGTCAAGGCGGCGGTCGGTTCGTCGAGGATCAGGATCCGGGCCTGTTTGGAGACGGCTTTGGCGATCTCCACCAATTGTTGCTGACCAACGCCCAGATTAACCACCTTGGTGTCGGGCCGTAATTTTAAACCCACTTCCTCCAGCCACTTGGAAGTTTCGAAATAAAGTTTGGGCCAGTCGATGATGCCGTGGCGATTCGGCTCATTGCCGAGAAAGATGTTTTCGCCGATATTCAACTGTTTGATGACTGAAAGTTCCTGATTGATAATGGCGATGCCGGCCTCTTCCGAAGCCTTGATATTGGGGAAGCATTGCGGAATGCCGTCGATCAAAATCTCGCCGGTGTAACTGCCGTACGGGTGGACTCCGCTCAGCACTTTCATCAGGGTCGATTTGCCGGCGCCGTTCTCGCCGCAGAGGGCGTGAATCTCGCCGGGCTTCACTTGGAAACTGACGTTTTTGAGGGCTCGCACCCCTGGAAATTCTTTGGTGATCTGCCGCATTTCCAAAATGTATTGTTCCACCAGGGTTCCTCCTCTCTATATCCTTGCGCGGGGGCCGGAAGCGCCGCCGCGTTGCATCCTTCGCGTAAATAATATTGAAAGAAGAGGGAGGATCACTCCCTCTTCCGGGCAAACTTCACCGCATTATTTCGGCCATTGGCTCTTCGGAACGTTGCGGTAAACTTCTTCCACCGAATGGAAACCGTCTTTGATAACGGCGTTGTACATATTGGTCTTGTCGACCGAGATCGGGGTCAGCGCCAGGAACGGCACGTCGATTTTGCCGTTGTTGACGACTTTGTTGGTCTTCACTTTCTTGCCTTGCGCCAGGAGCACGGCGGCTTGGGCGGAAGCGGTGGCGATCTTCTTGATCGGTTTGTAAACGGTCATCGATTGGGTGCCTTCAACGATCCGTTGGCAGGCGGCCAAGTCGGCGTCCTGACCGGATACGGGAACCTTGCCGGCCAGTTTCTGGTCGGTGAGGGCCTGGATGACGCCGCCGGCGGTGCCGTCGTTGGCGGCCACAACCGCATCGACTTTATTGTTCAGTTTGGTGAGGGCGTTCTCCATGTTGCTCTGGGCCACTTCCGGCTTCCAGTCGTTGGTGAATTGGTCGTAAGCGAGCGTAATCTTGCCGGATTTCACCAGCGGATCGAGGACTTTCATCGCGCCGGCCTTGAACATGTAAGCGTTGTTATCGGTCGGGGCGCCGCCGATGTAGACGTAGGTCCCGCTGGGTTTCAACTTCGTGAGGTAGCTGGCTTGAAGGAAGCCGACCTGTTCGTTGTCGAAGGAAATGTACAGGTCGACATTGGAGTTTTTGATCAGACGGTCATAAGCGATGACCGGAACTTTGGATTTCTTCGCGGATTCCACGATGGTGGCGCAAGCTTCGGCATTGTGCGGGACGACGACCAGAACGTTCACGCCCTGGGAGAGCAGGTTCTCGGATTGGGAGACTTGCAATGCGTCGTCGCCGTTGGCGGCCTGCACTAAAACCTCGGCGCCAAGTTTTTTGGCTTGGGCGGTGAAGATATCACGATCCCGGTGCCAACGTTCCTCTTTCAAGGTATCCAGCGAGAGACCGATCTTGATCTTGGGAGCGGCAAAACCGATGCTGGAAATGGCCAAAACCAAAAACAAACCAAACACAACCCATTTCTTCACTCAAACTCCTCCTTAAATATTCAATTCCGGGACAAGAGTTCTTGCCCGGTGATCGTACCCATCGTATCATGATGGGGAGGAGTTGTATCTAGAAACGATTGCGAAGGATCATCATTAATATGTTGTAAAGTTGAAACTGCTTCGTTACATTGGAGCGGCGTAGGATTTTTTTGTAGTGCGATGGATGCTATTCCAGAATGAAAAAGCCGTTTAGCGGGCGGAAGGGAGGTTCATATAGA
Organism: Bacillota bacterium; assembly: GCA_023400055.1. Taxonomy (GTDB): domain Bacteria; phylum Bacillota; class UBA4882; order UBA8346; family UBA8346; genus Hydrogenispora. The sequence continues at coordinate 156,845 of JAEXFN010000018.1, read as the reverse complement.
TCTCTTCCTTGCGGTGGAATCCATCTTTGACAATGATATCCATATTATCTTTGTCGATGGGGATCGGGGTGATGATCTCCGACGGCACGAAATGTTTGCCGTTGAAGATCGGCGGATGGTTGGTCTTGAAGCTCTTGCCGCCGGCCATCGCCACCGCCAGGTCGGCGGCACGGTACGCCAGCTTGCGGATGGGCTTGTAGACCGTCATCAGCTGAGTGCCTTCGACAATGCGCTGGCAGCCCGAGAGATCGGCGTCGTGGCCGACCACCATGATCTTGCCGGCCAGCCGCCATTCGGAGAGGGCTTCGATGACCGCGCTGGCCAGGCTGTCATTGGCGGCGATCACCGCGTTGAAGGGCTTCTTCTGGCTGAGCAGCGTCTGAATGTACTGGTAGGCGAATTCCGGTTTCCAATCGTCGGCCCAGGCTTCGAAGGTGATGCGGATCTTGCGGTCCTTGATGTAATTATTCAGAATATTCTTGTAACCTTGGTTGAACATGTAACAGTTGTTGTCGGTCGGCGCGCCGTTGATGATCACGTAATCGCCGCTGGGCGCGCGGTTGACCAGGTATTCGGCCATCAGTTCCCCGACCTTGACGTTGTCGAAGGAGACATAGAGATCGAGATTGGCGTTGCGGATCAGGCGGTCGTAGGAGATGACTTTGACTCCCGCCTGCTTGGCCAGCTGCACCGCTGCCGCGGCCTGGTTCAGGTCGTGGGGTACGATCACCAGCACATCGATCTTCCGGCTGAGCAGGTACTCGACTTGCTGATACTGTTCCTGCTGGTCGTTATTGGCGTTTTGGACGAACAGTTCCGCGCCGAGCTGGCTGGCGCGCTCCGCGAAATAGTCGCGGTCCCGCCGCCAGCGTTCCTCCTGGAGGGTCGCCATGGCCAGGCCGATCCGGATCGGCCGGTAGCCGATCTGGGCCCCGCCCAGCGCCCCCCACCATGAGCAGCCGCTCAGGAAGAACAGCCCGAAGAGGATGAAGAACAGCAATAAGCCGCGTCGGTTATTCATTTTGACTCAGCCGCTCCTTCCGCTGCATGGCATCGTCCCGGTATTCGGTCGGCGAGAGGTGATAATACTTGCGGAAGAGCCGCGAAAAGTAATTCGGGTCGTTGTAGCCCACCGCGAAGCAGCACTCCTTCACCGGCAGCCCCTCCGCCAAGAGCGAGATGGCCTTCTCCAGCCGGAGCTTGGTGATGTACTCGGTAAAACTGACGCCCAGCTCCTCCCGGAAGAGCCGGCTCAGGTAAAACGGGCTGACCGAAACGGCCTGGGCCAGATCGTCGAGGCTGAGATCCTCCTGGTACATCCGGTCGATCTGCTCCTTGGCCTGAAGGATGACCGCCTTGACCTGGCTCTCGCGGCCGTCCTTGATCTCCCGGGTCAGGGCCAGGATCTGGGCGGCTACGTTCCGGACGATGATCTCGGTGGCCTGGGACCCGTTGAACCAGGCCAGCAGCTGATCGGGGGAGGGATAGGCCGAGCCGGGCCGGCCGTTCTCCCGGACCAGCCGGAAGGTGGAGAGCAGCAGTTCCAAGAGCTCGCCCAAGAGGACATGACGTTCGGGCACGACTAACCCGCCGTAGCGGGCGGCCAGGCGGTTCAGCAGGATCTCGGTCCGGTAAAGATGGCCGAAACGCACCGCCTCGGCGATCTCCTGCAACTGCTGGCGGAGCTCGCCTTCCCAGTCGGCCGCGCTGTAGCGGCGGAAGGCTTCGTAGCAGTAGACCGCGTTGTCGGCGGGGAAGTTCAAGGCCATCAGGGCTTCCTGATAGGAGCGGCCCAGGCTGGAGGCGGATTCGTAACAGGAACCGACGCCGATGCGGGTCCGGGTGATCCCGTGCTCGGCCCGGAACCATTCGACGATCCGGGTGGCGTACCAGGCGGCGTCGACCACCTCGTCCTCCTCCAGCCGGCTGAGAGGCACGAAGACGGTGATCGGATTGGTCTTGACCGGCCCGACCAGGCAGGGGAAGAGGTGGCGGATGCCTTCGGCCAGCTCCTCCAGTTTCTCGCGGACCAGATATTTCTGTTCGATCTCGCCGCCCGAGGTGTAGGCCTCGTCGGCATAGAGGACCGCCAGGAAGAAGCCGCCTTGAAACTCGATGCCCAGCAACTCCTGGTATTCCATGAGGGCCGAGCGGTCGATCCCGTTCTGCAGGGCGTGCAGAAACTCATTCTCGATCAGCGGCAACAGCTTTTTGTAACGCTCCCGGAGCGCCAGCTCCTCCTGGCGGGCGGCGCGCAGCCCTTCCAGATGAGCCTGGACCTTGTGGATCATCTCCAGGATCCGGGTCTTATTGATCGGCTTCAACAAGTAATCGAAGACATCCAGCCGGATGGCTTCCTGGGCGTAATTGAAATTATCGTAGGCCGAGAGGATCACCAGCACGGTATGGGAGTTGAAGCGGCGGATTTCGGCCAGGGCTTCCAGGCCGTTGATGCCGGGCATCTTAATGTCCATCATCACCAGATCGGGCCGGAAACTCTCGGCGATCTCGATGGCCTCCCGGCCGGAACGGGCCGTCATCAGTTCCACGCCTTCCTTCGGCGACAGCACTTTGGCGATGGCCTCCAGCATAATTTGCTCATCGTCCGCAACCAGCACCCGCATCATGCCACTTCACCCTCTCCACCGGTCCGCGCCGGCAAACGTAAGGTCACGGTCGTTCCCCGACCGCTGACGCTCTCAATCTGCATCAATTGATCCGCGCCGAAAAAGATGCGCAACCGCTCCTTGACGTTCTGCAATCCCAGTCCGGTGGTATGGCCGGAACTGCGCATCTGATTCTGTTGCAGCAGCTCCAACGTGGTTTGATCGATCCCGCGGCCGTTGTCGGCGACCTCCACGACCACCTGTCCGGCCTCTCCCCAGGCCCGGACGGTGATCCGGCCGCCCGACTCCAGTTCCTCGATGCCATGGATCAGGGCGTTCTCGACGATGGGCTGCAAGGTCAACAGCGGGATCTGGAAATCGGCCACCGCCTCGGCGATCACTACTTCAAACTGGAACCGGTCGTTGCCGTAGCGGGTCCGTAAAATAAAGAAATAAGTGCGCAAATGATTGGCTTCCTCGGCGATGGTCACCGGCACGTCCAGCCGGCGCAGGTTGTACCGCAGGAGGCTGGAGACTTTGTCGACGTATTCGGCGGTCTTGTCGGCGTTTTCGATCACCGCCAGCTGGACCCCGGCGTTCAACATGTTAAAGAGAAAATGCGGATTGATCTGCGATTGCAGCGCGTGCAGCTCCGCCTCGCGCACCGTGTTCTTCATCGACAGGTTCTGCAGTTGCTGTTCCTGAAGGCGTTTCTCCAGATCGGACTGGTTTTTCATCTCCCGGATCAGCCGGTCGAGGCTGGAGGCCATATCGTTGAAGGTGCCGGCCACCACCGCCACTTCGTCGTTGGAGGAGACGTCCAGCGGCGGCAGGGTGAACTTGCCCCGGGTGATGGTCCGGGCCGCTTCGACCAGTTTGTGCAGGGGCTTGGTCAGCCGGTAGCTGATCCAGATGGTCATGATCACGCTGAACAGCAGCGCCCCGATGATCAGCATCAGGCCCAGCCGCTGAATGTCGGTGAGCCGCTTCGAGATGAGCAGGTACTGGCGGCTGTTCTCCTCCAGCTGCTGGGTGATGAGGCGGTCGATGGCCCAGTTGATGTTGGTCCGGTAGCGCGAGACTTCCAAAAACGCCCGGTGATAGCTGGCGCTGTCCCGGGCCCGTTTGGCCTGGACCGCTGTCTCGGCCTCCTCCAGAAAGGAGCGGGTCATGTTGCGGATGTTCTCCAGCAGCAGGAAATTGTCGAGCGTCGGCTTGATCACGCCCAGGTTGGCGTATTCGCTGTCCACCGCCTGGCTGTAGCGGTAATAGTCGCGCAGGTTGTTGAAGTTGCGCGAGATCAGATATTTCTCGAGATAGATCACGACGTTGTCGACATCGGCCCGGAACTCTTTCAGCTTGACATTGTGGGTGAGCAGCACGTTCACCCGGTTGAGCAGGAAGCGTTCGCTGTAATATGAGATGAAGCTGACCAGCGCGAAGGTGGCCAACATCAACAGAAAGGCGATCAATAGTTTGCTGCGGATGGTCTGAAAGGCCGGCTGTTTGGTGCGCATGCTTTTCACTCGGACTCGGCCAGGTTAAACTGGCGGTAAAAGGTGTCGACGTTTTTGGCGTTAATCAGGTATAACGGCATATTGTAAACCTCCTGGGCCGAGCGGCCTTCCTTCAAACGGAGCAGTGCCGAAATGCCCTGCACGCCCAGGGCGCCGGGATCGTCGGCCAGCACGCCCGCGATGACGCCGCGCCGGATGTAGGTGGCGATCTCCGCCGTCAGTCCCGAGCCGATGATGGTGATCTGCGAGACCCGGTTCAGATCGACCACCAGTTTGGCCACGCCCAGAGTGTCATTGGGATCGGAACAGATGATCGCCTGAATCTCGGGATGATTCTTCAGGATCGACTGGGTCTGTTCCTCGGCGCTGATGCTCTCGCCTTTGGAGTTGACCACCAGGCCGATGGAGAGGTTCGGCTGGACGGCGATGGCTTTTTGGAACCCCCGCAGGTAACTTTGGACGCCGCTGGGGGAGAAGTTGGAATTGACCAACAGGGCGGCGCGGACCGACTTGTTTCCGATCGCCTGGCTGAGCGCCTGTCCGGTCTTAAAGCCCAGGTCATCGGTTGCCACGCCGACAAACGAGAGGCGCTGGCTGGTCTCCAGCCGGCTGCCCAGGGCCACTACCGGGATGTGCTTGGCCATGGCCTCATCGACCAGGCCGATCAGGAGGGGGTCGTTGGGGGCCGAGACCAGAATCCCGTCGACGCTGGAGAGGACCGCCATCTCTAAAAACCGCTCCAGTTCCTTGAGGTTCATGAAGCGCGGGCCGTAATTCTCCAGCGCGATGCCCTCGTTCCGGCAGAGTTCGGCCGAACCGGTCAGCACCTGTTGCCAGTAATTCTCCTCGGTGGCGTGGGCGATCAGCACGAAATGGTACCGGTAATTCTGGTATTTTTGCGAATTCAGCGTCTCCGCCTCATTGCCGAAGTAGCCCACGGTCTGGGTGACCAACGTCAACGCGGTGGCGATCATGATGAGCGAGATCAGGGCGACGATCAGTGTGGTACGCATTTCCGGTGTACCCTTCTTTTTCCAAGGACAGCAGTTTATTCAAAGATTAAATTTTACATTTTTTTTAAAAACCCTTTTTCTAAATGTAAAAGTTTATCAGGCGCCGTTGCGGGCCATTTCAGCCCCTCGGCCCTCTGCCGGACGGGGCTTAAATGGCCCGCAACGACCCGCCCCGGCCTATCCTGCCCGCTCCGTTGCATCCGCCGGATAAATCGGCCGATCATACCATGGGTATTCGCCGCGTTGCCAAGCTAGAACCGCAACTTTGGAAACCCGGTGCCAGCTGCGCCGCAGAGCCACTTGACTGAAATAATTTCCAGCGAAAAAAGTATTGACGGTCCTTCGCCATAGTATATAATGTAATTTGTTTTATATTTATATTGGTAGAGTTCAAAGTCTAAATGCTGGAGGAGGTTTCGGGATGTACCATTTTGTCATGGATGCTTTTCGCGGGTATCGTTCCCGTTTGGATGATATGCTCCTGGTCTACGAGGCGCTGGAGGAGATCCCCCAGAAGCTGGGGATGAAGATGGTGATGCCGCCGATGATCCTGCCCTATTACAACGGCGTGGTGCCGGAGGACTGCGGAATCAGCGCGTTTGTCTTTCTGGCGGGCGGCCATTTTACGATCCATACTTTCTCGTTCCGGGAGACTTATTTTGTCGATCTGTTGTCGCCGGAGCCGTTCGACGCCGAAGAACTGAAGCGGCTGCTGCGCAACGCCTTCCCGGCCGAACAGGTCACCGCCTATCAGCTGGAACGAGGCAAGCGAGAAACTTATCCGGCGAAGATCGCGATCAACGAGGCCGAGGATTTCGGCCCCCACGTCTTTTTGGATATCCACGATTACAACGGGCCGCGCTCGATGGACGATCTGTTCGCGCTCTTTGACACCATGCCGTTCCAGATCGGAATGACCCCGATCCTCCGGCCCTATATGGTCAAGAACCGGGCCGGCGACGAGCAGGTCACCTCGATCCTGACCATGATCGCCGAGAGCCATATCAGCCTGCATTACTTCGCCGAGTCCAAGCGGGCTTATTTTGACCTTTTCTCCTGCCGTTTCTTCAACTACGGCGAGGTGCTGGGCAAGTTGAAAGGGGTATTGAACAGCACGATCGACAACGAGATCCTGATCTCGCGCGGCAGCAAATACCAGCAGTACAAGAACGATGCCGCCACCCCGGCCATCGATACCCGGGCCTGGCTGGCCAATGTCTATCAAAAATAATTTGGCGGTTACGATCCGATGATAGGACGACGCTGAAAAGGCTGCGGGAAACCGCAGTCTTTTTTTGTTGAACGGGAGCGCCGAGTTGAAACAGCATGTATCATAAAAAAACCGGCTCGGGAATATCTATAAACATGTCCGCATTCGCAGCGCCCAAGAAATTGCCCGGAAGAGGATCAGCCATGGCGATTCCCGCCATCCGTTCCCGGCTGCGGCCGGAACAGCCGTCGGCCCCGGCTCAGCCATTTTGGGGGTATCCGGCGCTCAAGCGCGGTTTGGATATTGTGCTGTCCCTGATCGGACTGGCCCTGAGCCTGCCGCTGCTCGTCCTTTGCGGCGGCTTGATCCGGCTGGAGTCGCCGGGGCCGGTGCTCTACAAACAGGTCCGGGTGGGCCGGAACGGTCGGCCGTTTATCATCTACAAATTGCGTTCGATGACCCTCGGCGCCGAGCGGCAGGGGTTGCAATGGGCCGAAAAGGACGATCCCCGCACCACCCGGGTGGGCCGCTGGCTGCGCCGGACCAAGCTCGATGAGCTGCCGCAGTTTTACAACATCATCCGGGGCGAGATGAGCCTGATCGGTCCCAGGCCGGAACGGCCCGGGCTGATCGCCCGGTTCAGCCGGGACGTTCCGGATTTCGGCGAGCGGCTGCGGGTCAAGCCGGGCCTGACCGGCTGGGCCCAGGTTCACGGCGGTTACCTGCTGTCGCCCGGCGAGAAGCTTGAGTTGGACCTGTATTACATCCGCTATCAGTCGCTCGGGCTGGACCTGCGCATCCTTTGGAAGACCGTCGGGGTGCTGATCAGCGGCAGAGGGTCCTGGTGAAAGAGCGGGGGAAAGGAAGAACGTCAACCGTCATGGCCGACCGGGAGCAGCTGTGCAAGAAAAGCCTCATTTATCTGGGTTCGTCGCTTTTGACCCAGCTGTTGAACTTGTTCCTGATCCCGGTCTATACCCACAACTTCTCGACCGGCCAGTTCGGCGAATTTACGCTGGTCACTTCGTTGCAGAGCATTTGCATGGCCTTTGCCGGCCTGGGAATATTCTCGGGACTGTCCCGTTTTTATTATGAGAACGCCGATCCGAATCGCGCCAAAAACAGCGCCGTAACCTTCACGCTCCTCTGGGGCGCGCTAAATATCCTGATCACGCTGGCCGCGGCGGGGCGGCTCGCGGCGCTGATCTTCGGGGCCAATCCCGACGGCCCGCTCTATATCGGGCTGAGCGCCGTCAATGCCGTCCTGGCCAGCCTGATCAGTATCTACTGCGCCGAACTGACCATGACCTACCGGGCCTGGCGGAGCAGCCTGGCGGCGATCGTCAATCTCTTGGCGGCGCTGCTGCTGACCTGGTGGTTTCTGGCCCGGCTCCGGCTGGGGATCCGCGGCGCCGTCGCGGCCCAGAGCCTGGCCGCCGCGGGCGTGCTGCTCTGGCTGATGCTGGGCGATGCCGGGCGCTTCCGGCTGGCGCTGGACAGGCAGAGCCTGGCCCCCATGCTGGGTTATGGCCTGGGGCTGCTCCCCGGCCAGTTGGGCGGCTGGGCGCTGACGCTGCTGGATCGCTATCTGATGAAGGATCTGGTCAGCCTGAACGCGGTCGGCGTCTACTCGATGGGCTATAAGATCGGGATGCTGATCCAGCCGCTAGTGATGAATCCGTTTAAAAATATCTTTACCCCTTACAAGTTCACGGTTTACAAGGCGGCCGACGGCCGCGCCAGGCTGCGGCGGCTCTTCGATTATTACAACTTCGGCGGCTGGTGGGTCGTCCTGGGACTGGCTCTGTTCGCCGATCCGGCGCTGCGGCTCCTGGCCACCGGAGCCTACCGGCCGGGCTTCACGGTCGTCCCGCCGATCGCCGCGGCTTATTTCCTGTGGAGCCTGGCCGAGTTTTACTCGCTGGGACTGCATATCGCCAACCGGACGGCGCTGGACTCGGGGATCGTGATCGGCGGCGCGGCCATCAATATTGGACTGAATCTGCTGCTGATCCCGCGCTGGGGAATGCATGGCGCGGCTGTGGCCACTCTGGCGGCTTACGCCCTGATGACCGGGGCCTATTTCTGGGCCGGGCAGCGCTACTACCGGACCGGCATCCATTTTTGGGCGCCGCTGCGCTGCGGCGGATTGGCCGCCCTGATTTATCTGGGTTACTATTGCGGCAAACCGGGGCTCGGCGACGGTTCCGGAACGCAACTGTTGTGGAGCGCCGGCCTGTGGCTCGCTTACGGGGGAATCGGCTACGGACTGGGCCTGCTGCCCGCCGGAGCGGTCCGCACCTTGCTGGAACGGCTCTCAGGCGGTGAGCGCCGTTGCGGCCGGAAGATGCTGGCCTGGCTGGGGCTGTCCGGGAAATAACGACGGGAGGCGGGAAAGGTGCTGGAAATCTGCAAATGGAAGCATGACGCCGACGCTCCCGTCTTGCTGATGGTCGATGATCTGGCCAACGTCTGGGTGGACAGCAACCGCGACGGCCGGGTCGACCCCGGCGAGGACTGGGGTTACGCCCGGGACGAACCGTACTCGTCCTTCCGTTACCTGACCGAGCGGGTCCTGCGGGATTTCCCCGCGGTCAAGGTGACCTTCTTCACGCCGGTGGGGATCCGGGCCAGCCTGGTCGCAGACAGCCCCCTCCCCCGCATCGCGCGGCCCATCGACGCCGACGCCGCCAGCAGCGCCTTTTTCCGGATGATCCACCAGTCGCCCCGCTTTGAGCTCGCCTATCACGGGACCACTCACGGCCGGAGCGGCGGCGATGCCCGGCATTTCCAGCAGGAATGGCTGACCTATCCGGACCTGGCGGCGGCCGAGGCGGCCATCGCCCGGGGCAAGCAAATCTTCCGCGCGGTTTGCGGGTCCGACCCGGCGGGCGGCAAGTACTGCGGCTATCGTTCGAACCGTTTCTCCGACGCCAGCATCGACCACAGCGGGTTCCTGTGGTGGTGCCGCTATTGGAACCGCGGCGCGGTTTCCGAACGGAACTGTGCCGGCGGCGGACCGGACCGCGATCCGCTGACCGCCTTCGATATCAAATACTTCGGCAACCGGCCGGTGATCGACATCCCCTCCACGCTGAGCGGCGGGTTGTTTACTTATCGGGAGCCGGCGGCGGGCTCGTGGCGGAGCCGGCTCAAAAGCGCCTGGTGGGACCTGTTCGTCTGGCGGGGATTCCGGCAGATCGACGCCTTGCTCCGGCACCGGCTGGTCATCAGCATTCAGGAACATATCGCGCCGGCCCGGGAGGACGGGCGGCGCCAGCAGCCCAATATCTTCGACGACACCGCCGGGCTGCGGCTGATCTTCGGCTACCTGCGGCATAAAAACGTTTGGTATTGCACGGGAACCGAGCTGGCCGAATACGTGTGGCTGCGCGACCGGGTGACCGCCACCCGGACCGGTCCCGGCGCTTTCCGGCTGGTTTGCGACGCGCAACGGAGCCTCAATCATCCCGAGCTTACCATCAGACTGGACCGAACGGCCGGCAGCCGTTTCGTCAGGACCCCCGCCGGCGAGCTGGTGCCTTTGCGGCAGGGTTTGGCCGACATTCCGTTTCAGGACGGGGAGTATCGGGTGGTTTAAGCCCCGCCCACTTTCCCCGGCGGTATTTCATTCAGGGACGCCGGATCTGGAATTCGCTTCGGCAGGACCGGAAACGGCTTCGCAAGGACCGGAATTCGGTTGGGCGGAAGCGGAATGTGCTTCGGAGGAACCGGAATCCGCTGCGGCGGTTCCTCGCCATGGTTTTCCGATCCTTCGCCAAAGGCCGGCGCTTATTCTCAGACTATTTTCGCAAATCTTGCGATTCCGATCATGGCGTAGCATATATTCCCGATCGTGCTTCATATATTTAATAAGGTAAGGGGTACAAGCCATGGACGTGGACATGGACCGGGCGAAAGGTCCGGATTTGCAACAAACCGTCGCCATGCTCAAGAGAGGCTGGCGCAGGATCGCGGCCATCACCATCCTGGCCACCCTGGCCACGGCTGGCCTCAATTTCCTGGTGATTCCCCCGGTCTATGAGGCGGCGACCAGCGTCATCGTGGGACAAGGCGGGACGGATCAGGGTCCGTTGCAATACGACGCGGTCATGATGTATCAAAAGCTGACCCGGACCTACCTGGAGATCGCCCGGTCCAAGCGGGTGCTGGCCGAGATGGCCCAGCGACTGGGGGGAGTCCTTTCCGAGCGCCAGTTGGAGAAGATGGTCAACGCTACCACCCTGGAGGGAACCCAGATCGTGATCCTGAAGGCCCGCAGCCCGTGGAGGGATGAGGCGCTGGCCGTCGCGAACGCCTTGACCGACAGTTTCATCAGGGAATCGCAACGGGTGTATCCCATGGCCAAGATTCAGATCCTGGACCCGGCGGAACTGCCTAAAAAGCCGGTCCAGCCGCACAGCGTCGTCAATACCGTCACCGCCTGCCTGCTGGCGTTCATCGCCGGGCTGGGCCTGACCCTGGCCAGGGAAACGCTCTGCGACACCCTGCGGACCGCTGGGGACGTCGAACGGGAGCTGCGGCTGCCGGTGCTCGGGGTGATTCCCTGGGCGGCGGCGCAGCGGAAGCTGAAAGGCCCGGGGCCGGCGGTTCAGCAATGTCCCGATTCCCGGCTGAGCGAGGCCTACCGCATCCTGCGGACCCGTCTCGGTTTCGCCGGGACCGGCCGGCCGGTCAAGACGCTGCTGGTGGTCAGCGCCGCGCCGGGCGAGGGCAAGACGGCGGTCGCCAAGAACCTGGCCTGGGTCATCGCTCAAACCGGCCGGAATGTGCTGCTGCTCGACGGCGATCTGCGCCAGCCCGGCCGCACCGGCGACAAAGGACTGTCCCATCTGCTGCTGGGCCAATACGGCAATCAGACCATGAAGCAGGTCGCCGCCAATCTGTACCTGTTTCCGGCGGGCGGCGCGCCGGCCAACCCCAGCGAGCTGCTGCTATCGCCGTTCATGAAAGACTTCGTGGCCAAGAGCCGGGCCGCCTTCGATTATGTGATCATCGACTCGCCGGCGCTGGCCGGGATCAGCGACGCCCAGATCCTGGCCACGCTGGCCGACGGAGTGCTGCTGGTGATCGCGGCCGGCGAATCCCGGATCGAGGCGGTCCGGGAGGCCAAGGAACAGCTGTTGAACGTCCAAGCCAACCTGATCGGCGCGGTGCTCAACAAGAGCAAGGCCGGTTAAGGAGCGGCCGAGCCCGTCGGGATCCGGCGCGGCTGGGCTACAAGGAAAAGCGGGTGAGCGTTTATGGAAGAGCAAGCGACGTTGGCACAGCCGGCGCGGCCGCCGCGGCCCGAGGCTCCCGCCCCCGAATGGCGGATCGGCGTATTCGGCCAGGGGTTCGTGGGTTTGCCGTTGGCGTTGAGTTATTCACTGCGGGGCTGCCGGGTGCTGGGGATCGACGTGGACCAGGCGCTGGTGGACGGGCTCAACGCCGGCGTCACCGGCCTGCAGGAGCAGCACCCCGATCTGGGCCAGAGCATCCAGGCGCTGCTGGCCCAAGAGCTCGAAGCGGGCCGTTACCGGGCGACCAGTGACGCCGCGGCCGCGCTCCGCGAATGCAACGCGATCATCGTCACGGTAGGCATCCCGATCATTCAGGGCCAGCCGCTGCTGCTGCATCTGAAGACGGCCTGCCGGACCATTGGCCGCAATCTGAAGCCCGACGACCTGGTGCTGATCCGCAGCACGGTCATGCCGGGAACCACCGAAACGGTGCTGCTGCCGCTGTTGGAGGCGGAGTCGGGGCTGCGGGCCGGCCGCGATTTCCAGCTGGCCTATGCGCCGGAGCGGATCGCCGAGGGCCGGGCCTTCGCGGAGATCGCCGCCATGCCGACCCTGGTGGCGGGGATCGACGCCGCCAGCGCCGCCCGGGCCGAGGCACTGCTGGTCGAGGTCTGCCGGGCCGAGCTCATCGCGACCGCGAACATCCGGGCCGCCGAAACGGCCAAGATCTTCGAGAACCTGCAACGGGACGCCAATATCGCCATCGTCCAGGAAATGGCCAGGTTCAGCGAGGCCATGGGGCTGGACATCTTTGAGGTGATCCGGCTGGCCAATACCCATCCTCGGGTCCAGTTGTTAGAGCCCGGACCGGGAGTGGGCGGCTACTGCATTCCCAATGCCTACCATTATCTGGCGGCGCCCGCCGTGGCCCTGGGGGTGGACCTGCCGCTTTTAGAACGATGCCGGGCCCAAAACGCGGCGCTGCCCGAGTTTTTCGTCGATAAGCTGCAAGAGTTGTTGGCGGCGGCCGGCAAACCCTTGGCCGGGGCGCAAATCGGCGCCTTGGGGCTGGCCATGAAGGACGGCTGCAGTGACGACCGGGAGAGTCCGGCGCTGGACATCTGCCGGATCCTGATGGTCCGCGGCGCCGTGGTCCGCGCCTACGACCCGTTGGTGGCCGAGGCCTATCCCTTTCAGGTGGCGAGCCTCCAGGAAGCGCTGCGCGACGCCGACGGGGCGCTGATCCTGGCGCGTCAGCCCGGCTTTGCGGCCCTCGATGGTGCCGCCCTGGCCGGACTGATGAGGCCCGGCGCGGTCTGCCTGGATACCCGGGCGCTGATCGACCCGGCGGACGCCGCCGCGCATCAACTGGCGTATTGGCGGATTTAGCCTGGCCATGACCCGGGACGGAGGGAGGCGTCGCATGAAAATCCTGCATGTCATCAACGACCTGGGGCCGGCCGGAGCCCAGGGACTGCTCAGCAACTATCTGCTGGCTGACGATTCCGGGCTGCAGCACGATCTCTGCCTGTTGTATCCGACCGACCCCGCCCGGACGGCTTGTTTCGAGGGTCGCCCGATCCGGATTTACCGTTTGGACCTCGCCCGGAAATACAGTTTGGCGGCCGCCGTCCGGCTGGGCCGGTTGATCCGATGCAACCGCTACGATCTGGTTCACGTACACCTGTTCCCGGCCCAATACTTCGCCGCGCTGGTGGCGCCGTTTTTTCCGGGCACCCGGTTCGTCTTCTCGGAGCATAACGCCTATAACCGCCGCCGCGACCATCGGCTCTGCCGCTATAGCGATCGCCTTTCGTACCTGCCTTACCAGAAGATCGTCTGCGTCAGCGCGGATACCCGGAAGCATTTGTTGGACTGGCTGCCCGGCCTGGCCCCCAAAGCGGTCACCATTTACAACGGCGTCCCGCTGCCTCCGCTGGAGGCGGCCCAGTGCCGGTACGATATTTTGCTCATCGGCTCGCTGCGCAGTGGGGCGAAGGGCGCCGATCTGCTGCTCCGGGCGGTCGCCCGGCTGGGAAATGAGCTGGTGCCCCACGGGGTGGCCATCGCCGGGGCCGGCCGGCTGCTGCCGGAGCTGGTGCGGTTCCGCGACCGGCTGGGGCTGGCCGGGTGGGTGCATTTCCTGGGCAACCGATCTGATATTCCGGATTTGCTGGCGGAGTCCAGGCTGCTGGCGATGCCCTCGCGCTGGGAGGGGCTGCCCATGGCGCTACTGGAGGCGATGGCCGCCGCCAAGCCGGTGGTGGCGGCGCGGGTGGGCGGGATTCCCGAAGTGATCAGCGACGGCCGCAACGGCCGGCTGGTGCCGCCCGGTGACGTAGACGCCCTGGCGGAGGCCATGCGCGGCCTGCTGGCGGATCCGGATCACGCGGCGCGGCTGGGCCGACAGGCCCGGCGGGACGTTCAAGCCCGATTTTCGATCGTCGCTTACAGCAGGCAGTTGCAGGATTTGTATGACGAACTGCTAACCGCGCCGGATCCGGCGCTGGAACGTTCATGATGCTCTACTACCTGAATTACGACGGCTTCGGTTGCGGCGTTTTCGAATCTCAGGTGCTGACGCCTTTGGCGCTGTTGCGGCAGCGCGGCTGGCGGCTCCGGCTGATCGACTATGAGAATGCCCTGGACCCGCCGAGTTTGGACGATTATCGGCGTCAGTGCGCCCAGGAGCTGGGCGAGCCGCCGATCATCCTCCGGAAATCGGTGCGCTGCAATTTCATCATTTCGGCCCGTCAGATCCGCCGGCTGGCCAGCCTGTTGCGCCAGCGCGAGCCGGCCGGCGGCACGGTGCTGCTGCACGGCCGGGGCTGCTTCGCCGGGTATCTGGCCCTGAAAGCCAAGCAAATCCTGGCACGGGAAGGGGGGCTCCGGGTCCGGGTCGTCACCGATCTGCGCGGCCTGGTGAGCGAGGAGTACCGGCTGGAATGGGCCGATCGCGGCCGGCTGCTGCGGCTGGCCGCGACCTGGGCCGCCGAACGGACCCGCCGCGTCGAGCAGTATGTCGCCGAGCATAGCGATCAGTTGCTCTGCGTGTCGCAGCGTTTCCGGGAGTACCTGTCCCGCCAATATCCGACGTCGCGGCGCCGAATCGCCGTTATTCCCACCGGCATCGAGCGGCGACGACTCCAATTCGACCCTGCCGCCCGGCAGCGCTTCCGGACGATTTACGGGTTGAGAGGCAGTTTCGTGGTGGTTTACTGTGGCGGGGGGCAATCGTGGCAGAGCCCGCGGCTGATGCTGGAGACTTTCGGACGGATCCGGGCCCGCATCCCCGAGGCCAAGCTGCTGCTGCTCACCAACGAACCGCTCGGCTTCGAGGAACATGCCGCCACTTGCGGCTTGCGGCCCGAGGATTACCTCATCTTGCGGGTGGAGCACCGGCTGGTCGGGGAGTACCTGAGCATGGCCGACTGCGCCTTGCTGGTCCGGGAGCCGCACCTCGTCAACGAAGTGGCCAGCCCGACCAAGTTCGCCGAGTACCTCAGCTGCAATCTGCCGGTGGTGGTCTCGCCGGGGATTGGCGACACCGCCGCGGTGATCCGCAAGTACGGCGTCGGCTGCTTCACCGACGAATTGGAACAGATGCGCGGCCTGAGCTCGCGATCCGCCGCGCTGCGGGCCAATTTCCAAAGCGCGGTGGATGACCTTTACAGCTGGGAGGTTCATTTAGATAAGCTGATCGCCCTCTATCAAAGGTTGCTGGCGGAAGCGGCGGAGGAGGGAGAGCTTGCTGATCAACCTGCTTTGCGCGGCATTCGGAATGGCCTTGGGCTATAGAAACCGGGCCAATTTGCTCTATTTGTACCTGATCCTCTATCCTTTTGACGGCGCCGCCCTCTCTGGCATCGGAATCACGGTCTTCACGCTGCTCAGTTACACCGTGCTGGTGCCGTTAATCCTGTATCTGGGCTATGATCTGCTGCGTATGGAAAAAGGAGACCAGCGGTCGCGTTTCGCGGCGGTCGCTCTCGGCTTGGGAATGCTGTACCTGTATATATTCGCCCGCTACCTGGTGGCGCTGAATCCCAAGCGGGACTCGTATTTTTTGGTCCTGAGTTCCGGGTTTGTGCTGATCTTCGGGGTCCTGTATTATTTCCGCCAACTGCGGACCGACATCATCAGCCATATCTTTAAGCTGGTGATTGTCGTCGAGCTCGGGGTGACGGTGGGGCAGGCGTTATTCGGAGCCGAGCCTGGGAGAGTGCTGGGGATCTTCGATTTCAACCAGTTCGCGCCCAAGCTGATCCTGGCCCAAGATACGTACCGCGGGACCGGGACCTTTCAGGACCCCAATTATTACGCGCTGTATCTGGCGGCGATCAGCTCCTTTTTACTGATCCGATTCTCGTGGTTAAACGCAAGCGTCTGTTGCCTGGGGATCGTGGCGGTACTGTTCTCCTTCTCCAGAATGGGCGTGCTGCTGGCCGCGGTCTTATGCGGTTTTTTACTGGTCCGCTTCATCCGGTGGCGGACCCCGCGGAAATACCTCGGCCTGTGCTTCGCGCTCCCGTTGCTGCTGGCGGTGGCGATCCAACTGTGGGCCAATTTCCCGGCGCAGGTCGGTTGGGGGATGGAGCAGATCGCCAGCGCGCTACGGGCCCGGTTCAACGATGGCTACGATTCCGGAGTCGACAGCCGGGCTTTTATTGCGGCCGTTTATTTCCAGTCGATGTTCAAATTATCCAATGTCTTGATGGGGCTGGGTTTTCTCAATTTTCAGATGGTGTTGGAACAGGTGACCGGCGTCAATCAGGTGGCCCACAACGAGTATATCCAGATCTTCGCCGATCTGGGCCTGGCCGGGCTGCTGCTGATCGGGCTGGTGCTCTACCGGGTGTTCCGGCACTGCCGCTGGCGCGCGGCGACATTCGGCAATCCCTACTTTGGCACCTTGGTCATTCTGCTGTTCGGCGATTTGTTTTTATCGACGACGCTCTATAATTACGTCTATTTCTTTTATGCGCTGTACGGCGCGCATCTGTTATACCAGCCAGAGCGGAGCGACGCTTTGCGGGACGGCGCGGGGAATCAAAGCGGATGGGAGGGGGAGCCATGGCCAGGGTCGGAGGGGAGGCCGGGAGCGCAGCCGAAGCAACGAACGGGCGCAGCCGGTTCGTAAGGGGCGGACGCATGGCCGGGGGACCGGACGCGGACTCGGGCCTGGACCTGGAGCTGATCCTAGTCAAGCTGAGGATCATCGCCCAGCGGCGGCCGCTGCCGTTTTTGGTGAAAAAAATCCCCGGCGCGCTTTGGCGGGCGGCCCGCGCTCGGATCCGGGGCAGGCTGGCGTGGTCCCGGCCGGGTCCGGTCGCCGCGGCCGGCTTCGACGGGTTTACGCCCAAGTGCCGCCTGCCGGTGGCCGACCGGCTGCACTACCTGGCGCGGCTCAAAGCCTGGGGGCTGGACGGCTATCCGCTGGCCGAAGGGGAACGCATCGTGGATCATGTGTTCAACCTGCTGGGTTCCGGGGATTGCCGATTGGGAGAGCGGATCGCCTGGAATGTCGATTTCAAAACCGGGTACCGCTGGGAGAACGGTTATTACCAGCGGATCCGGTTGCTCGACCCCGGCAGTCCGGCCGATGTCAAGCTGGTTTGGGAGCTCTCGCGTTTCCAGCACCTTTTCACGCTGGGCAAGGCCTACTGGATCAGCGGGGATGAGCGGTACGCGGCGGAGTTCGGCCGGGAGATCGGGGACTGGGCCGACCACAATCCGGTGGAGTTCTCGGTGAACTGGACCTCGGCCATGGAGGCCGCCATCCGCGCCGTCAACTGGATCGCCGCCTATTGCTTCTTCAAGGACGCCCTGGCGCTGGATCCGGCGTTCTGGCGGCGTTTCCAGCAATTGCTCTATCTGCACGGCCGGTTCATCATGGCCAACCTGGAGAATCGGGCCCGCTATAACAACAACCATTATTTGGCCGACCTGACCGGCCTGATCTGGCTCGGGCTCTACTTTGGCGATCATTATATTCCCGGCGAGCGGCCCCGGAACAACCCCAAGGTCTGGCTGACCTTCGCGATGCGGGAGTTCGAGAAGCAGCTGCTCATCCAGGTGAATCCCGACGGCAGCGATTATGAGAGCGCCACGGCCTACCATCGCCTGGTCACCGAGCTGGCTTTGCTCACGGCTATCCTCTGCCGCAAGAATGGCCTTGATTTCTCCGCCGGGTTTTTGGAGCGGCTGCGCAAGATGGTCGGTTTCCTGCTGCAACTGACCAAGGATGACGGCTGCGTTCCCAGCGTGGGGGATGCAGACGACGGGCGGCTGTTGATCTTCACCGACTATTCCGGTTGGCGGCGGCAGGACTGCCGCGACCTGCTGGCCATCGCCGGGGAGTTCTTTGGCGACGATCGGCTGCGGTCTTACGGAGCGCCGCAGCGCGAGGCCGCCTTGTGGGCCACCGGCTCCTGGCACCGGCCGCGCCCCCGCCATCGGCCGCAGCCCCTCGTTTCCCGGGCTTTTCCCCAGGGCGGCTATTATCTGCTGCGCAACGAGCGGATTTACTGCCTGATCCGCTGCGGCGAACTCTCTTGCCGCGGCGAGGGCGGGCACAGCCACAACGACCAGTTGAGCCTGGTCCTGAACGTCCAGGGACTGGATTTCATCGTCGATCCCGGGCTCTATGTCTATTCGGCCGATTACCGGATGCGCAACCTGTTCCGCAGCACCGGCGCGCACAATACGCTGTGCGTCCGGGGGCTCGAGCAAAACCGTTTCGATCCCGGCGAGCTCTTCGCCATGGCCGAGGCGAGCCACGGCCGGTGCCTGGCCTTTCAGCCCGATTATTTCTGCGGCCGGCACTACGGTTATCGGGCCGGGGCCGGCTTCGTCCACCAGCGGAGCGTCAGCCTGTGGCGGGACGGGATCGGGGTCAGCGACGTCCTGCTGGACGGGGGCAAGGCGCCCCGGCGCGACTGCGACTGGTATCTGAATTTCACCCTGGCGCCGGAGGTGCTGGCTCGGCTGGACGGGGACGAGATCGAACTGGCACGGGGAGAGGTCGTGGTCCGGATCGGCGGGGGCGGGGTCGCCGGCGGGCTGGCCGAGGACGGCGATGCGGGGCTGGACGCGGAGATCGCCCAAGGCTGGGTGGCCCCGGGCTACGGGGTCATCGTCCCGACCCGGCGGCTGATCATCCGCAGCCCGAATCGGGAGCGGCTGGGTTTGAGCCTGCGGTTTACGGCGAGCCGGCAGCTTTGGGTCGGATCGCAAAGCGGCCGGCAATGGCCGGCCCAGCGGGGGGGATTCGCTTGATCGTTCAAGTGGGGCCGTTTCCGGGTCCCCTAGGCGGGGTCGCCGTCTATCTGAAACGGCTGAAAGAATGCCTGGACGCGGCCGGTCTGGCCAACCAGGTCTGGGATATCGGCGCCGGATCGTCATCCCAGGCCGGGCCGGAGGTGATCCCGGTCGATCTCCGCTGGGTGCCCTGGCGCTTGCTGCTTCACGGGGAGGTCCGGTTGGTCCATTACCACCTCCACACCCGGCGCAGCCAGCTTTATATCGGCCGCTGCAATGCGGCGTTGCTGCGCGGCCGGCGGAAGTTGCTGACCATTCACGGCCCGGCCAGCCGTTTGTGCGGGGCCGCCGCCGTTCCGGACCGGGCGTTGCTTAGAGCCTTGAACAGTTTTGACGCCGTGATCTGCGTCCGGGCCGGGGACCGGGCCTATCTGCAGGACCGGGGCGTGACCGCCGCCATCCGCGAGATCCCGGCCTTCATCGCGCCGCGCCGCACCGGTCCGGAACCGCCACTTCCGGCCGGGGTCGGGCCGTTTCTGGCGCGGCACGGGTTTATCATCACCGCCAACGGTTCGGCGTTGCGCTTCCATGATCGGGCCGACCTCTACGGGCTCGATCTCTGCATCGAATTGACGGCCCGGCTGAGGGCGGCTTATCCCGAACGCCGGGTGGGCTTCATCTTCGGCCTGGCCGAGGTGCGGGACGGGGCCTATCTGCGCCGGATGGAGGAACGAATCGCGCTGGAACGGATCGAGGCCGACTTTCTGCTGCTGCACGGCGCGGGGGAGTTCTATCCGGTGATTCAGAGCGGCCATTTGTTTATCCGGCCGTCCAACACCGACGGTTACTCGGTCTCGCTGGCCGAGGCGATCTTTTTGAAGGTGCCGGCCATCGCCAGCGACGCCGCGGAACGACCTCCCGGTACACTGCTGTTTCATTCCCGGGACGGCGCCGACTTATTCCATCAGGTCGAGCGGGTGCTGCGCGATTATCCGTTTTATCGCGCACAGGCCCAAACGCTCCGCTCGCCCGATTATGCCGGGGAAATCCTGCAACTGTATGAGGACGTGTTGCCGAAGCCCGGCCCGGAGCCGGGACGGAGGCAGCGTCCCGATCCAGCGGGTCCGGCCGGGAGAGACGCATGACAGCGCTGAAGATCGTTCTCAAGAAGTTGGCCAAATACCTTTTGCTCCCCGTCGGCTGGGTTTTCCGGGCGCTGCGCCCGCGCCGCGGGGAGATCCTGATCCTGCTGTACCACCGGGTCGACGACGGAGTCCGCCAGGAGCTGGCCGTGACCGCGGCCGATTTCGCCTGGCAGATGGATTACTTGCAACGCCGCAATTACCGGGTGATCACCCTGGACCGGGCCTGCGCAATGCTTCAATCCGGGGCTGGGAACACGGCGGTGGGGCTTGACGGCAAATCCGTGGTGCTGACCTTCGACGACGGCTATGCCGACTTTTACGAGCGCGCCTGGCCGGTGCTGCGGGAGCATGGCTTTCCGTGCCTGGTCTATCTGGTGGCCGGGTTCATCGAGACCGGCCTGGTGTTTTGGTGGGACCGCGCCAGCGGGGCGAGCCCCCTGATGAACTGGGCCCAGCTGCGCGAACTGGCCGCCGCCGGGCCGCTGGTGAGTTTCGGCTCGCACACCTTGAGCCACCCGGACCTGACCCGGCTCGACCCGGCCGGCCTCCTTCAGGAGCTGGCCGGCTCCCGGGCCCTGCTGGAAGAGCGGCTGGGCCGACCGGTGAGCCATTTCGCCTATCCGCGCGGCCGGACCACTCCGGCGGTGGAGCGGGCGGTGGCGGAGGAATACCGCAGCGGGGCGCTGCTCCTGAACGGGCAGCGGCTCCTTCCCGGCCGCCAGCGGGCGGAGCCGGACCGGGTCCGGCTGCAACGGATTCCGGTCCAGCGCAGCGACGGGCGGCTGCTCTTCGCCGCCAAGCTCCGGGGGTGGCTGATCGGCGAGGAACTGCTGCGCAAACTGGCCTGGCGCCTGTCGCGCCGCCCGGTGTTCGGCCGCAGTGGGCTGAAGACCGCGCCGCAACCGTTGCGGGTGCTGATGGGGATCACCCTCTCGGAGATGGGCGGGGCGCAAAAGGTCGTGGCGGAACTGCTGCGGGCTTTGGCGGAACTTCCCGCCGAGATTACGGTAGTGACTTCTCCCGGAGGCGAACTGCTAAACTGGATCGCGGCCCTGAACCAGCGGGCGGCGCTGCCGATCCGCGTCGTGGAACTGCCGTCGCTCTGCCGGGAGGTGGATCCGGGCCGGGATCTGGCGACGCTTTGCCGTTTGTGGACGCTTTGCCGGACCGGCCGCTATGACGTGGCCCATTTTCACAGCTCCAAGATGGGCGTGCTGGGACCGCCCGCCGCGAAGCTGGCCGGGATCGGGCGGATTATCTTCACGGTGCACGGTTGGGGGATTGGCGAAGCCCAAAGCCGGCTGCTGCGGACCGGCCTGGGGATGCTGATCCGGCTGACCAACCGACTCTGCACCGCCGTGGCCTGTGTCTCCGAGGCCACCCGGGAACGGGGCTTGCGCAACCGTTGGCTGGAGCCTTGGAAAGCGCGGGTCATCTACAATGGCCTGGCCGATCCGCCGGCCGGCCGGGGCAAGCTCCGCCGGGAGCTGGCGGTCGGCGCCGGCGTGCCGATCATCGGGACCATCGCCCGGCTGGTCGAGCAGAAAGAGCCGCTGGCGGCGATCGAGATCGCCCGGCGTTTGCGGGAGCAGGGCCGGGAATTCCGGATGGTGCTGATCGGCGACGGTCCGCTCCGCGAGCGTTGCCGGGAAGAGATCCGCCGCTGTGGGCTGGAAGCGGCCGTGGTTCTGTTGGGAAGCCGCGCGGACGCCCGGGAACTGCTGAATGATTTCGACGTCTTCATCCTGCTGTCGCAATGGGAAGCGCTGCCCCTGGCGGTGATCGAGGCGATGCTGGCCGGCAAGCCGGTGGTCGCCAGCCGGGTGGGCGGCCTGCCAGAATTGGTCCAGCACGGCGCGAACGGCTACTTGGTTCCCCAGCGGCAACTGGATGTGGCTACGGCTTACCTGGCGGAGCTGTTGGATCATCCCGAAGTCCGCGCCGGCATGGGCCGGCTGGGCCGGCAGCGGGCGCGGCGGCAGTTCACCAACCGGCGGATGGTCGCCGAATACGGCCGCTTGTATCGGGGGGAGTGACATTTCACGGGCCGCAAAACTTTTTTCTTAATTACAGTAGGGGTTTAAGAAAAGAGTCCGAAATTATATCTATAATTGTTGCAATTAATACGAGTTTTTATTTTGAGAGCGTAATTGCGTTACCAATGATCGGAGAGGACCCCCGCGTGAATCGAAAACGGATCAAATTCGGCGTGGCATTGTTGCTCTTCTGCGGTCTGGCCGCCGGGCTGGGGTATTATGTCCAGACCCCGCAGTTCACGATGGTGCAGATCGTCGATTCCTTCGAAGGCCATGACCTGGCCACCTTCGAAAAATACGTGGATATCGACGGGATCTCCGCCGGCGTGCTGGACCAATATCTGGGGGCGCTGGCCCGGACGGACCGCGGCGTGGCGGTGACAGCCGATACCAAGCAGCGCCTGCTGCGGCAGCTGCGCGCGGAGATCCGCCGTTTCGTGCGGACCGGGCGCTATCCGAGGCTGCGCGGGGAGTTGCGGGGGTTGCTGCCCGATATTGGAACGCTCAGGCAGCGGTTCCGGGGGATCGATGATTTCCGCGTCCGGGGCCGGGCGGCTTCCATCGGAGTGCAGACCCGCGACGGCATGGGGACCCTCCGGTTCGAGCTGCGCAAGCAGGGCTTGATCTGGCGGGTGTCCGCCCTGAACGGCCTGGCCGGCTATTTTGCCAAGACGTTGCGGCCCTGACTGCGCTCCGCAAAGGCCATGCCGGATCCGGCCTGAGCCGGGAAAGCTGGAAACGGCCGGCGGCGTCAGTAGATAAGATTGATCCCTTGCTGTTCCATGGCTTGAATGTATTCGTCCTTGCAATCGCATTGGGTCTGGCAATGGCAGAAATCGGCGGCGATCGACTGGATGATGTTCTTGCGCAGCGTTTCAAACTCCAGCACCAGCCGGCGGTATTCGGTGGCCCGGCGGTAGGCGATGATCGCCAGGATTGCGAAGGCCGCGAAGACCAGGGCGTCGGGGATCGCCAGCCATTGCGGGGTATGGAGCGGCGTCACCAGGATGAACGGCGTCTTCAGCAAGAAATGGCATAGGTAGAAAAAGTAACGGTCATTGAACCATAAGATATACATTCCCAGGATCGATGCAACGTAAATCAACGGCAGGTGCGTTTGGCGTTCGGTCCGCGCCTTTAGCTCGAGCAGTTTCTCGGTCTTCTTGCGCAGAGTGTAACTGAGATAGTAGGGCATGGCGATAACCTCCAACCAACGACGGTGGTATAGCTTATTGGGTGGACGTCCAAATTATACCTGTCCCATGGGGAATTGCCGGATGAGTTGGGCGGTTGCCGGACTTATCCCAGGCCGAAAGATCCGGCGGATGAAATGGAGCTGATACGGATGAAACCGAGGCGAGGTTGGAACGGATTCCGGTTCCTGGCCGGCGGCGCCGTCCTGCTGCTGGTCTTGGCCGTCCTGGCGCCGGTCCGGTGCCGGGCCCAGAACCCGGCCAGGATCCAGGCGCTGATTCAAGTCTTGCAAGATCCGCGAGCGAGCGTCACGGCCAAGGGCGACGCCTGCCGGCAATTGATGGGCCTGGGTCCGCGGGCGCAGGCGGCCGTGCCGGCCCTGACCGAGCTGCTGAAGAATCAGGATGAGCTGTTGCGCGATTGCGCCATCACCACCTTGAACCGGATCGGTCCGGCGGCCCGGGCGGCGCTGCCGGTCTTGCGCCGGGTGGCGCTGATGGATCCGGTGGCCGGGATCCGGCAGCTGGCGGCCGAAGCGATGCAACGGATTGATGCGGGCGCTCCCGGTGCCGTCCCCGCGGCCCGTACGGCGTCCCAAGCCGCGCCGGCCCGCTGAGACGTTACGCGGGCCGCCGGAGCAAGGAAATGTCCTGAACAGTTTGCATGAGGCCAATCATTGCTTGAACATGCATAGAAAAGCGAGTTTTTCATTACGGTAAGGAAGGGTGAGCAACGATGAAAAATGTCAGCCTGAAATTCGGGGCGGAGCATGTCGCCGTCCAGTTGCCGGACCAGACCGAGGTCCTGGCCATGGCGACGCCGGAGCCGCTGGCCGACCCGCCGGCCGCCATCGCGGCGGCATTACAGAACGCCATCGGAGCGCCGGGCCTGGCTGATCTGATCGGCCAAAAACTGCGGGAGAATCCGGCGCTCCGCGCGGCGGTGGTGATCTCCGACAATACCCGGCCCGTGCCCTACCGGGGCGAATCCGGGATCCTCTGGCCGATCCTCCGCCAGCTGCTGGACCAAGGCGTGGCGCCGCAGCGGATCGTGGTCATCGTGGCCAACGGCACGCACCGCAGCCTGAACCCGTCCGAGTTGCAAGCCATGCTGGATCCGCGCGTCTTCCAGTCGGGCGTCCGGATCCTCAACCATGACTGCTTCGACCGCGCGGCGCTGGAATATTTGGGCCAGACCCGGCGCGGCAGCCAGATCTATATCAACCGCGAGTATCTGCAGGCCGATCTGAAGATCCTGACCGGCCTGGTGGAAAGCCATTTCATGGCCGGCGTCTCCGGCGGCCGCAAATCGGTCTGTCCCGGCCTGATCGGCGAGGAGAGCACCTACATCTTTCACAGCGCGCCGATGCTGGCCTCGCCGCTGGCCTGCGACCTGAGCCTGGACGGCAACCCTTGCCACGAGGAGGCGCTGGAGGTCGCCCGGAAGGCCGGGGTCGACTACATCGTCAACGTGACCCTCGACCATCAGTTCCGGCTGACCGGCGTCTTCGCCGGCGACCTGGAAAAGGCGCACCTCCAGGCGGTGGCGCAGGTTAAAAAATATGTCGGCATTCCGGTGCAGCAGGAATACGACCTGGTGGTGACCCACGCCGGCTTTGTCGGGATCAATCACTACCAGGCCGCCAAGGCCGGAGTCGCCGCCAGCCGGATCCTGAAACCCGGCGGCAGCCTGATCATGGCCGCCAACAATACGGACGCCGATCCGGTGGGCAGCTCCCGCTACCGGACGGTGCTGCACCTCTTGCGGCAGATCGGCCCGGAACGGTTCAACCGGCTGATCCTCTCGCCCGACTGGACCTTCATTCCCGAACAGTGGCAGGTGCAGATGTGGACTAAGCTGTTCACCAAGATCCCGCTGGAGAACTTCGTCTATTACAGCCCGCAAATGACGGCGGCCGACTACGAATACCTGCCGGGAACCGACGGCAACGTCTTCCTGCCCGAGTCTCAGCGCTACCGGGGCGATCTGGCGGCCGCGGCCCGGGTGGTCGAGCGGGCGGTGGCCGGGCGGCTGGAAGCCGCGGCTGCGGCCGGCCGGGGGCCGCTCAGCATCGCCTATCTGTCCGACGGGCCTTACGGCATCCCGATGCTGGGCTAAAAGCCCGTTCCGCCGGGTCAGCCTCGTTATTTTAGGCCATTCAGTCAAACCGAGCCCGAGCTCAGCCGCGATCCGCGGCGTGCGCCTGGGCTCGGTTTTTTATTTCGCCGCCGCCGGGATAGTCCCCGGGGCATAACGGGCCGCCCCAAAGCGCGGCGGGGATCGGCCGGGACAAATTCCTGATGTCCAACTGGGTTCATTTAATATAGGGATACGTATGATCTTGGCACCCGATGCGCCAAAAATCAACCTTTTCCGCCGGTTTCCGCCCCGGAGGCGGACCCGGCGGAGCTTATGCCAAAAACAGGGAGGCAATCCTTATGGATGAACGATATGCGAATCAAGTTGCCTATGGCAATATACCCCAGCCGATCCGGGCCGACGGCGCCGGGGCGACCGATCCCGGCCCCCGCGACATACTGCGCGATCTCGAAAACCCCGACCTGCTGGTTCCGCCGGCCACCGATAACGGTTTGATGCCCAACCTCAAATTCTCCTTCTCCGACACCAGCATGGTCTTGAAGCCGGGCGGCTGGTCCCGGGAGGTCACCGCCAGGGAAATGCCCGCCCTGACCACCATGGCGGCGGTGAACATGCGCCTGACCCCGGGCGGAGTGCGCGAGGTCCACTGGCACCTGGCCTCGGAATGGTCTTACATGCTGGTGGGCAAGGCCCGGGTGACCGCGGTCGACGAGTACGGCCGGAATTTCAGCGCCGATATCGGGCCGGGCGATCTCTGGTACTTCCCGCCGCGGCTGCCCCATTCGCTGCAGGGCATGGAAGAGGGCTGCGAATTCCTGCTGCTTTTCGACGACGGCAACTTCTCCGACCTCAACACCCTGTCGCTCTCCGATCTGTTCGCTCATTACCCCCGGGAGGTGCTGGCGGCCAATTTCGGCGTCTCGCCCTGCGAGTTCAACACGCTCCCCTCCAGCCAGGTCTACATCTACCAGGGGCAGGTCCCCGGGCCGCTGGAGTGCGAGGCGGTCCGCTCCCCCTACGGCACGGTTCCCCGCAGCTTCAAGCACCGCCTGCTGGCGCAGCAACCGATCCCGGCCCCGGGCGGGAGCGTGCGCATCGCCGACACCTCCAATTTCCCGGTCTCGGTTACCACCGCCGCGGCCCTGGTGGAGATCCGGCCCGGCGCCATGCGCGAGATCCATTGGCACCCGAACAACGACGAGTTTCAATATTACATCAGCGGGCAGGGCCGGATGACGGTCTTCGCCGACAACGGCCGGGCGCGGACCTTCGACTACCGGGCCGGCGACGTCGGCTACGTGCCCGTCGGCGATGTGCACTATGTCCAGAACACCGGCGATCAAACGCTGTGGTTCCTGGAGGCGTTCCGGAGCGACCGTTTCGTGGAGGTCCCGCTCAATCAGATGATGGCATTGACGCCGTCGGCGATCGTCGCCAGCAACCTCTGCGTCGGCCCGGGCTTCTTGAATGCGTTGCGTCCGGAGAAACGGCCGGTCATTCCGTATTGCTGACGCCGCGCCGGTTCTGACATGATCGACGGATGGGACAGCGAATTGAGCGGTTGCCATCGAGCGCCGGGACGCCCGGATCATTGCAGCCGCTTACCCGGGCCCCAAAATGTGAAGTTTCAAAAATGAAATTTTCCCATCGAAATGATGAAAATGGGCGATAAATGATTTATCGGTTCCGATAATCGCAATATTGGCCCCGATAATTGCATTTCCCGTCCTGGAAATCATATTTATGGTTTTGAAAATTGAGTTTCCGATTCTGGAAATCACATTTCCGGTCCGGCGGATCGCCATATCGGTTCCGCGGATCGCTTTTCCGGTTCCGAAAATTCAATTATCGCTCCGGATAATTCGAAGTTCGCTCCGGAGAAACGGATTTCCGGCCCGGAAGATCGAAAAAGCGGCGCCGGAAATGCAATAACCGTGATCGAAAAGGAGAATTGCGATAGCGGGGGCGGCCTTCGGCCCGCCGGGATGGAGCAGGCGCGGCTGGCGCCGCCGGCGGCGGGAGGCCAAGCCCCGGCCGTCTTTCCGGGAAACGGTGGGGCTCGTTGCAACCCGCGCTGCGACGATGCGGCGCGGATCGCAACAATTGTTAATATGTTGTTGACATCTCGTGACAATGAAGATAAAATAATATTGGATCCAATATTACAGTATCACATTATGAT
Source organism: Bacillota bacterium (assembly GCA_023400055.1). Classification (GTDB taxonomy): domain Bacteria; phylum Bacillota; class UBA4882; order UBA8346; family UBA8346; genus Hydrogenispora. Next base: position 129,339 of record JAEXFN010000018.1, on the reverse strand, counting down.
ATTCGGGTTTAGGCGGCGCCGGCTTCCGGCGTCAGCACGACGGGAAGGAGGGCAGATCATCGTCATTCAAAGGGCTTACGGTAGAGAAAAAAAGGGAGGTCGTTGAAGTTGAAGAAGTTGAAGTGGCTGTTGGCCGGCGCGTTGATCCTGGGTTTGGCCATCCCGTATGGTTATGCCGCCGAAAAAGTAACCTACCCCATCTCCGGTCTGGGCCTGCAAGTCAAGACCAAGGTCAAGGCGAAAAAGAAATATGTCATCGCCTGCGTGGTCAAGAATTCCACCAATCCTTACATGGTCAAGCAGTTGGATGGCTTGAAGAAAGCCGGCAAGGACATGGGCTTCGAGCCAATAGTGCTGGCCCCGGCCAAACAGGACAGCATCGAGGAACAGGTGCGGATCATCGAGGATCTGCTGCAACGGGGCATCGACGCTCTGGTGGTCCACCCCTCCGATTCCAACGGGATCGTCCCGGCAGTGGAGAAGGCGGTGGCCAAGAACGTCCCGGTGGTGACCATCGGCACCCCGGCCAACTCCGACAAGCCGCTCTTCCGGACCGGGGTCGATTATACCGAGACCGGCGCGGTGGTCGGCGAATGGATCGCTAAGAAACTGAAGGGCAAGGGCAATGTGATCGTGCTGGAAGGCCCGCCGCAAGCCCAGAACGCCCGGGAACGGAACGCCGGCATCACCGAGGCCCTCGCCAAATACCCCGGCGTCAAGATCCTGGCCTCGCAGCCCGCCGATTTCCAGCGTCTGAAAGGCATGCAAGTCATGGAGAACCTGCTCCAGAAGTACAACAAGGTGGACGCGGTCATCGCCGCCAATGACGAATCGGCGCTGGGCGCGGTGATGGCCATCAAGGCCGCCGGCCGCGGCGAGGACGGCATCCTGGTGGCGGGATTCGACGGTAATGAGGACGCCAGCTGGGCGATTAAGAAAGGCCAGATGGCCGTCTCCTACAATACCGATCCCATTTCCAGCGCGTATTGCGCCGCCGCTTACCTGGTCCAGTACCTGAACGACGGCTCCAAGCCGCCGGCGAAGTTCCTGCCCTATCCGTCGGCTCTGAATAAGCCGTTGATCACCAAAGATAACATCGATTCCTACATTGCCAAATCCGCTTGGTGGAAATAAAGGTTCGCGCACGGGAGGCCGGGGCGTTTCCCGGCTTCCCCTCGATAAGGAGGGTTAGCATGAATCAGGAACCCATTCTCCAAGCGAAGGGAATTTGCAAGGGCTTTCCGGGCGTTCAGGCGCTGGAGGACGTCAGCTGCGCTATTTATCCCGGCGAGGTCCACGTGCTGATCGGCGAGAACGGCGCCGGCAAAAGCACACTCTCCAAGATCCTGATGGGGGCCTACAGCTATGACGCGGGCCAACTCTTGCTCCAGGGCCGGCCGGTCCGGTTCCAGCGGCCGCTCGATGCCCTGAAGGAAGGGATCGGCGGGGTCCACCAGGAACTGATGCTGGTGCCCTGGCTGAACGTGGCCCAGAATATCTTCTTGAACCGCGAGCCGCGCCGGGCGGGGCTTTTCATCGACCACCGCCGGATGCACGAGGAGAGCCGGCGGCTCCTGGCCGAGCTCGATGTGAGCATCGACACCGCGACGCCGGTCAAGTACTTGAGCACGGCGCTGCAGGAGATGGTGGAGATCGCCAAGATCCTGGCCTTCAACCCGCGGGTGCTGATCCTGGACGAACCGACCGCGGTCCTGACCGAGCGGGAAGTGACCAGTCTGTTCCGGCGGATCCAATGCCTCAAAGAAGCGGGGGTCGCCATCATCTACATCTCGCACCGTCTGCCGGAGATCCGCCAGATCGGCGACAGGATCACCATCCTGCGGGACGGCCGCCACGTCAAGACGGTGCCGCTGGCGGAGATCAGCAATGACGAGATCGTCCAGCTGATGGTGGGCCGTAATCTGACCAACCTCTATCCCCGCCACCGCCGCGCGCCGGGCGCGGAGGCGCTGCGGATCGAGGAGCTGACCGTCAAGACCGGTCCCCGCTCGGTCGATCTGGAGGTCCGCCAGGGCGAGATCGTCGGCATCGCCGGCCTGGTGGGCGCGGGCCGGACCGAGGTGGCCCGGGCGGTATTCGGGATCGACAAAATCGAAAAAGGCCGGGTCTATCTGTTTGGGGAGCAGGTGACGCCGCGTTCGCCGTTTCAGATGGTCCGCCGGGGGGTGGGCCTGATCCCCGAGGACCGCAAGCTGCTCGGCCTGGCCCTCAAGACCAGCGTGGCCTGGAACACCGTCATGGCCAGCCTGCGCAGGTGTTTCCCCAAAATGGTGGTCAACGACCAAAAGATTCAGCATATTGCCGAGCATTTCGTGAAAGAACTGCGGATCGCCACTCCGAACGTCGGCCGGCAAGTGCGCTTCCTCAGCGGTGGCAACCAGCAAAAGGTGGTCCTGGCCAAATGGCTGAACACCGAGTCCAAGCTGTTGATCTTCGATGAACCGACCCGGGGCATCGATGTCGGTGCCAAGGTCGAGGTTCATACGCTGATGGATCAATACGCCCAGGAGAACGCGGTATTGATGATCTCCTCCGACTTGCCGGAAGTGATCGGCATGAGCGACCGGATCTATGTGATGTATCAGGGAAGAATCGTGGGACATTTTCGGCATGAGGAAGCTACGCAGGATAAGATCGCCTCCTTGATGCTGGGAGTAGGAGTGACAAACGATGCCTCAAAAGAGTGCGCTAACCGTCCGTAGTTTGCCGCCGGTGATCTGGGTGATTGCCTTGATCTGCGCCTGGTATGCGATCTGCGCGCCCGGCTTTTTCTCGCTGAACAATCTGTATAATATCGGCATCCAAGCCGCTCCGCTGCTGATCATCGCCATCGGCACCACGATGATCATCCTGACCGAAGGGATCGATCTTTCGCCCGGCAACATCCTGAGCCTTTCCGGAGTCTGCCTGGCGCTGCTGCTGCAACGGGGCGTGCCCTTCTTTTACAGCGTGCTCCTCAGCATTCTGGCGGGCGGCGTCTGCGGCCTCGGCAACGGCTGGCTGGTGGCCCGCCTCAAGCTGCCGCCGTTCATCACCACCCTGGGAATGGGCAGCGTGATCACTGGCGTGGGCCTGGTGCTCACCGGCGGACTGTCGATCCCGGCCCGTGATCCGGCGCTGGAGTTTATCGCCTCGGGAGCGATCTTCGGCCTGAAACTGCCGATCCTCATCGCGCTGCTGGCTTTCGGGATCATCTGGGTCCTGATGCACCAGACGCCTTACGGCCGGAACGTCGTCGGCCTGGGCGGCAACGCCGAAGCGCTGCGCCTGGCCGGAGTGCGGACCGAACGGGCCCTGACTCATGTCTATATCGTGGCGGGACTGCTGGCCGGATTGAGCGGCGTCGTGGTCGCGGCGCGGATGGCCTCGGGCCATATCGCGGCCGGGGTGGGCTGGGATTTCGACGCCGTGGCCGCCACGATCATCGGCGGGACCTCGTTTGAGGAAGGCAAGGGCGGCATCGCCAACACGGTTTTAGGGGTCATCCTCATCGCGGTGCTGCGCAACGGCCTCAATGTCGCCGGCATTCCCAACATGTACCAGTTCGCCATCATCGGCCTGGTAGTGCTGGGCGCGATCATCCTGGATACGGTCGTGCGGCGTTTCGCCCGGACCGGGGAGGTGTGTTGACAATGAACCAGCTGGCGGCAAGCAAAAATAGAGAGAATGGCAAAGCGGGCTTCGATTTCAAACATTCCCTGGCTCCGCTGGTCCGCCTGCTCAGTCTGCTGGCGCTCTGCGTCTTGCTGAGCTTTCTCAATCCGAACTTTTTGACCCTGAAGAATATCATCAATGTCCTGCGGCAGACCACCATCCTGGCTGTACTGGGCCTGGGCCTGACGGCGGTCATCCTGACCGCCGGGATCGACCTTTCGGTGGGCGGCGTCATCGCCCTGGTGGGCTGCCTGACCGCTCAATTGATCATTAATCATGTTCCGATTGCGGCGGCCATTCTGATCGGCGTCGGCGTCGGCGCGCTGATCGGCGCGCTGAACGGCGTGATGGTCGCCAAGATCGGCCTGCCGGCTTTTGTGGCGACTTACGGCATGATGTGGATCGCTCAGGGCCTGGCGCAGATCCTGATGCAGGGCAAGATCGTCTTCGGCTTGCCCGAGGCGTTCCTGTGGCTGGGAACCGGTTATGTCGGAATCATTCCGGTGCCGGTTATCATCACCCTGGTGCTGGCGGTGCTGTTTCACTTCTTCTTGCACCAGACAGTCTATGGCCGGGAGATTTACGCCCTGGGCGCCAACCGCAACGCCGCCGATTATTCGGGGATCCGCACCACCAACACGCTGATCATGGTCTATACCTTGAGCGGCGTTACCGCGGCCATGGCCGCGCTGTTGATGACGGCCCGGCTGGACGCGGCCGAGGCCGGTATGGGCGAGCCTTTTCTGATGCAGAGCATCGCCACGGTGGTGATGGGCGGTACCTCGCTCTTGGGCGGCGAGGGCGGGATCCCGGGTACCATGATCGGCGCCCTGATCCTGACCCTGGTGGTCAATGGGCTGAATCTGATGGGCGTCTCGTCCCTGATCCACCCGATCGTCACCGGCGCCGTGATTCTGCTGGCCGTCTTCTTCGACATCGTCATGCGCCGCTGGTCGGAGTGACGGGGAGGAGCGCTCCCGGCTCAAAAAGTTTGTGAACATCATTTCGCAAGGGTTTTATCATCGAATAACAGGAAATCCGAGCTTTTTTACTCAACCTGACCTACCTGACCTACGGCCAGGGTTTATTACAACGCTTCTAGGAGGAACAATCATGTCCAAACTTACGGTTCGACCCATTAACACGGGCTACGTCCCGACCTACCCCAAGCAGTACCATTACCATCATTCAGTCTTCAAGTACCGCCCCAACATCAGCGAGGACAAAGTGCCCCTGCCGGTCTTCACCTTTTTGATCGAGGGCGGCGCAGAGCTGATCCTGGTGGACACCGGCATGGCCTGGACCGAACGGGCCAACGAGTATCATCACCCCGGTTCCTACCAGCCGGAAGGCTTCGCCATCCACGAGCAACTGGCCAAGATCGGCTACCGTTGCGAGGATATCGGCAAGGTGATCTTTACCCACCTTCACTGGGACCACATGTTCTACATGGAGAAATTCACCAAGGCCCAGTTCATCGCCAGCCGCACCGAGTATGAATTCGCGCTGGATCCGATCCCGCTGTATTACAAATCCTATGAGCATCCCGCCTTGGGAATCCGCCGCCCCTTCGAAGGGCTGAAGTTCGACCTGGTGGACGGCGAAACGGAGATCGCGCCGGGAGTCCGGGTCTTCCCGACGCCGGGGCATTCGCCCGGGCATCAGTCGGTAGAGGTCGATACCAAGGACGGCTCTTACATCCTGGCCGGCGATTCCATCTTCATCCTGGCCAATCTGGAGCCGGTCCCGGAGATGCATTACCCGATCACTCCGCCGGGCCGCTTCGCGGATATCATCGCCTGTTGGAAGAGCATCGAGCTACAGAAGAACCGGGCCAAGCGGCTCGACTTGATTCTGCCCTGCCACGAGCCTGCCATCGAAGAACGGGTCAAACAGACCCCGGTATTCGGGTTATAAAATAGGGCGCAGAGAGCACAGGAGGAGTTCGGCGCGTCAGTCGATGTCGTGCCGCAGGCCGGGATTTTTCCGGCCGCGGCCGGCCGGGCGACGCGCCCGGAAGCGATCATGACCATGAAGAAAACGATTGCAATCATCGCCAGTTTAGACTCGAAGGAGCAGGAAGTCGGCTTCGTGCGCGATTTTCTGACGCGGTTGGGCCACGGGGTCCTGCTGATCGATGTCGGGGTCCGTTCCCGTCCCGGCATCGTGCCCGACATCTCCCGCGAAGCAGTGCTGGAAGCCGCCGGGGCGCCGGTGACGCTGCTGGAGACCGGCCAGAAGCACGAACGTTTGGCGGCCATGGCCCGGGGCGCGGCGCGACTGGCTGCGGTCCTGTACGGCCAGGGCCGCTTCGATGCGCTCTTTTCCCTGGGCGGCGTCCAGAATACCATCATCGGAACCAGCGCCATGAAGGCGCTGCCCTATGGCGTGCCCAAGTTGGTGGTCTCCACCGTCGCCTCGGGCAATCGCACCTTTGAACCGCTGGTCGGGACGAAGGATATTTTGCTGCTGCCGTCCATCGCCGACATCGCCGGACTGAATTCCGTCACCCGGATGGTGCTGAGCAATGCCGCGGCCGCCCTGGCCGGGATGGTGGAGCATGCCGGCGCGCCGCTGCGGGCCGGGGCCCGACCGATCGTTGGGGCCACGATGATGGGGGTCAGCGGCGACGGAGTGGCCCGAGCGGCCGGCCTGGTGGAGCGGGCCGGCTACGAAGTGATCTCCTTCCACACCACCGGCGTGGGCGGCCGGGTGCTGGAAGAACTGATCGACCAGGGCTTCATCCGGGCCGCCCTGGACCTGACCCTGCACGAGATCACCGCCGAGTATTTCGGGGGCGGTTTTTCGGCGGGCGCTTCCGGCCGGCTGCTGGCGGCGGCCCGGGCGGGGATCCCGCTGGTGGTGGCGCCCGGCGGGCTCGATTTCATTGATTTCGGCGTGCGCGAGCTGCCCGCGGATATCGACTCGCGTAAGTATATCCTGCACAATTCGGAGATCGCCCACATCAAGATCCATCCGGCGGAGATGATCCCCATCGCCGAGCGGGTGGTCGAACGTTTGAACCAGTGCAGCGGCCCGGTGACGCTGCTCATTCCGGAGCGTGGCTTCCGCCAGGCGGCGGCGCCCGGCGAACCGCTTTACGATCCAGAGGTCGACGCGGCGTTTACCCAAGTGGTCGCGGCCAAGCTGAAGCCGGGGATCCGCGTCGTCAAGATCGACGCCAACATCAACGATCCGGCCTTCAGCGCGGCGGCGGCCGACGCTCTGCTGGAACTGCTCGGGAAATAAGCACCGGGCGGAAATGCGGCGATGTTATGATGTTATTCTGTTACTTTGATAAAGGCGGGGATTAGCGATGTTACCTTATTTCGATCTGCCGTTCGACCATCCCGAGTCCGTGGCCGACGGCGCGTACGTGATCGCAACCTATCTGGCTTACGGCCTGGATGAGCAAGCGGCCCTGAAGCGGGCCGGCAATTTCGCCACCGGCCAGACGGTCGGGACCTGGCTGCCCTTGCCGGGGGTGACCCGGAGTATGGTCGAGGAGTACCAGGCACGGGTGATCGGCTGTTATCCGGCCGGCGGCGCGGCGGAGCCAGTATTCCTGCTGCGGGTGGCTTTCCCGCACCATAATTTCGGCGGCAGTTTCGCCCAGCTCATCACGGCGCTGCTCGGCAACGACGTCTCGACCGCGATTCGCATCAAGCTGATCGATCTGGAATGGACGGCGGGGGCCCGCGCCGCTTTCGCCGGGCCGGCCCAGGGCATGGCGGGGCTGCGCGAGCGGACCGGGGTCCGGGACCGGCCGCTGGTGCTGAACATGATCAAGCCCTGCATCGGTTTTTCCCCGGCGGCCGGGGCCGAGCTGTTCTATGAGTCCGGCAGCGGCGGGGTCGACCTGATCAAAGACGACGAACTGCTGGGGAACACCGGCTTCAGCCCGGTGGCAGAACGGGTGCGCGCCTATTTGAAGGCCGCCGCCCGGCTCCGGGAGGAACAGGGCAAGGCGCCCCTTTATATCGTCAACATCACCGACCGACCCGACCGGATGCGGGATAACGCCCGGGCGGCTCGGGACGAGGGAGCCCGGGCGGTGATGGTCAATTTCGTCGTTGCCGGCTTGGACGCGCTGGCCGCGCTGACCGAGGAATTCGGCCGGGACCTCTTCTTCCTGGGCCATTACGCCGGGGCCGGGATCATGAACGCCCCCACCCAAGGCATCGGCGCCCCGCTCTTGCTGGGGAAATTGCCGCGGCTGGCCGGAGCCGACGGAGTGGTCACCATGTACCCGGGAGCGGGAGCCGGTCCGGCCCAATTCGAATATTACCAGACGATCCAGGCCCAGCGATTGCCCATCGGCGGGCTGCGGCCGGTGGTGACGGCGGTGGGTGGCGGGGTTACGCCACTGAACGTGGCCTCGATCTACCGCGAGCTGGGGCCGGACGTCATTCTGGCGGTGGGCGGCGCGGTGCAGGGGCATCCGCTGGGAACCGCCGCCGGCGCCCGGGCGATGATGCAAGCGGTCACCGCGGCGGTGGCGGGGAGCGCCCTGGAGGAAGCGGCGGCCGGCTGCCCGGAACTCCGGGCGGCCCTGGAGGCCTGGGGCTGAGGGACGATCCCAGGCCTCATGACAGCAATAATCCATTCAATGGCTAAGGGAGGCTGAATTGGCATGGCGGAAAAACATTATGTGATCGGCTGCGATAACGCCGCAGTGGAGTTGAAGAAGGTCCTTATCGGAGTATTGGAAGAGCAGGGGCTGGCCTATGAGGATGTCGGGGTAGACAGCATCGCCGACGAGACCATCTATCCGGAGATCGCCGAGCGGGTGGCCGAGAAGATCATCGCCAGCGAGTATCAGAAAGAAGGGATCCTGATCTGCGGTACCGGGATCGGCATGGCCATCACCGCCAACAAGTTCCCCGGCATCTACGCCGCGGTTTGCCACGACATCTATTCGGCGGAGCGGGCCCGGCTCAGCAACAACAGCAACGTCATCTGCCTGGGCGCGCGGGTCATCGGCCCGGAGCTGGCCAAGATGATTTTCCTGGAATGGCTGCGTCTGGAGTTCCAGGGCGGACGCTCCCTGCCCAAGGTGGCCAAGATCAAAGAGATCGAGCGGCGGAGCACATTATGACGGCGCGGCGCGGCAAGGTTTACCTCGGCACCAATCTGAAGATGTACAAGACGATCCGCCAGACCCTCGCTTTCCTGACCGAGCTGGCGGAGCGGACCCGCGACATCCCCCGCGAACAGCTTTGCCTGTTCGTGATCCCTTCGTATCTGGCCCTGCCGGCGGCAGCGGCGGCCGTCGATCAGGACCAGATCGGGCTGGGCGCCCAGAACATGCACTGGGAGGACGTTGGCCAGTTCACCGGGGAGGTCTCGCCGCTGATGCTGCAAGAGTTGGGGCTGCGGCTGGTGGAGATCGGCCATTCGGAGCGGCGGCAGCATTTCCGGGAGACCGACTGCGAGGAGAACCTGAAAGTGCTCAGCGCCCTGCGGCACGGTTTCACCGCCCTGCTCTGCATCGGCGAGACCGGTCAGGAGAAGGAGCTGGGCATCAGCGACGAGCGGCTGCGGCAGCAGCTCAAGATCGGCCTGCGCGGTGTGGCCGAGGCGCAAGCGGACCGGATCTGGGTGGCCTACGAGCCGGTCTGGGCCATCGGCGTTCAGGGGACGCCGGCCAGCCCGGAGTATGCCGGTGCCAAACAGCAGTTGATCCGGGATACGTTGCTGGAGCTCTTTCCGGAGCGGGGTGGGGAGATCCCGGTGCTTTACGGCGGGAGCGTCAACCCGGAAAATGCCATCGCGCTCAGCCGCCAGCCGGCTATCGACGGCCTCTTCATCGGCCGGGCCGCCTGGGAGGCGGATCGCTTCGACGGGCTGATTCGGCAGATCTGGCCGGTTTGGCGCGAGAAATTGAACCTTTGAAGCCATGGGATAAAGTCTTTCAAGCTGGAAGCTTCCATCGAAAAGCTTGAAACGGCTTTATCCCTTGCTTTCTTGAGCTTTTGGCTCCTCCCGGCCTGCGGGCCGGGTTTGTCATAACGCTTTTCAATCTCATTACGCATGGAGGTGGTCCTTTTGGACCTGATGTCCGAGAAAAAACAGGATCTGATCGTCGCGGCCCGGCGAGCTTACACCCGGGGCATTCAGACCGGGAGCGGCGGGAATATCAGCGTGCGCGTGCCGGATCAGGAGCTGATGATCGTCAAACCCAGCGGATTCTCGTTTATCGACTGTAGCGAGGAGAACCTGGTGGTGACCGATTTCCACGGCAACCTGGTGGACGGCAAGTATCGGCCGACCCGCGAGGCCCTGCTGCACGGCGTCCTCTACCAGCACCTGCCGGAGGTCGGCGCGGTGGTGCACTGCCATTCGCCCTGGTCCATCGGTTGGTCGTACTCCAAGCGCGACCTGCCGGCCCTGACCTATCACGCCCAGCTGAAGTTCGGCTGCCCCGTGGCCACCCTGGACATCGCGGCCCCGGTGGTCCCGGAGGAAGAGATGCCGCGCATCTTGGCGCTGTTCGCCAAGTACCCGAAGCTGCCCGCCTTCCTGCTGGTGGCCCACGGCGTGGTGGCCCTCGGGAAAACGGCGGTCGACGCCGAACACGTGGCGGAGATGGTGGAGGAGACGGCCCAGATCGCCTGGCTGCAGCAGATCGGCTTAAAAAACGGGCTGATCGCCGACTGAGGCCGGATTCCGGCGGCGCTCGAAATTGCTTTGGCATTTTGTCATTTTTACGATATAATTGATGGGAAATATTGATAATTGTTTAGGTGAGGTAAACATGGCTGCCATGAAAAAAGACGATTTGAGCGCGATACTGCCGGAAAAGCCTTTGCGCCAAAGGTATCAACGCCTTTCAGAGCTGGTGGTGGAGCAGATCATCAACTGGATCATGGACGGGACGCTCCGGGCGGAACAGCGCCTGACTACCGACGAGCTCGCCGAGAAACTGGGCGTCAGCCGGATGCCGGTGCGCGAGGCCCTGCGGATGCTGGAACGGACCGGCCTGGTCCAGTCCGAGCCCTATCTGGGAGCGCGAGTCGCCAAACTGACTCAGGAAGACATCGAGGAGATCTATATGCTGCGGCAGATCCTCGAGTCCACTGCCGGCCGGTATGCGGCCCAATCGATCCAGGATGACGAGATCGCCCAGTTGGAGGCGATCCAGGATAAAATGGAGAGCCTGATGCGGCAGGACGCCAAGGAAAACCGGAAAGAAGTGTTTCATCTGAACCGCGAGTTTCACCAGACGCTGTACGAGGCCTCTCATAAGCCGCGGCTTTGCGAGTTTATCGGCAATCTCTGGGACAGCATCGCTTATTACCGGCTGATCTCCGCCTCCAGCCAGGACTACGGCGTCTGGATGCAGAATGAGCACCGCAGCTACATTGATGCCTGCAAGAAACACGACGGGCCGCTGCTGGAGCGGCTAATCAACCAGTCGCTGCAGCGCCATATCAAGGATCTGCCGCAGAACATCGAGAAATTCTACCGGATGATCGAAACCAGGAATCAATGACCGCTGCGCAACACGGTTCGAAAATCCCCGTCGCCAGGGGATTCTTTATTTGGCGGCCCCGTCGGCTGCGGTGGGGCGGCGCGAGGACGATTCTCCGCTGGACGTTGGTTTCCTGGCGGCATTTTTTGTCGCTTGCCATGAATTTTTCCCGGAAAATCCGGGGGCGTTTTTCGAAAAAAACAGCAGGAGAATGGCGGCGGATTCCGTATTGATCCACTCAAGGGACCCGGCCATATCCGAGTTTTGCCCCGGCCCGCGGGGTCGGCCGGAGAATGAGGTGGATGAGTGATGATCGGCGCCACGCAAGATCAAAACCTGGCGACAGTCCAAAAACTGCTGATTACCCAACAGTTCCGCCAATCGCTGGCGATCTTGGCGATGCCTGCGGTCGAGCTCCAGTCATTCCTGGATGAACAGTTGGCCGAGAACTGCGTGCTGGAATTGGCGGACCCGGCCGAAGCGCCGGAGGGAGACTGGGAAGCCGGGGCGCCGCCGGAGCAACCGGCCGACCTGGCCGAACTCGCCGAGTATCTGGGGAATTCCGACGATTGGGACCAGGGCGCGGTCGCGCCGGAACGGTCCCCGGCCGGGTCCGGTCACGAATACTGCGCCGGGCCGGTCCCGTCCCTGGCGGACCAGCTGTTGCAGCAGCTGCGTTTGAATACCGGGAACCGGGCCACCCTGGCCATCGGGAGCTATTTGATCGAAAACATCGACGATGACGGCTATCTGCGCTGTTCGGTCGCTGAGGCGGCCGAAGCCTGCGGCGCTAGCGTGGCCACGGTGGAAAGGGTTCTGAAGCTGGTTCAGAGCTTCGAGCCCTGTGGCGTGGGCGCCCGGGACTTGGCCGAATGCCTGCTGCTGCAGCTCGGCGCCATGGCCGACCCGTCGCAAGCGGAGAGCGTGGCCATCGCCGTCGCCATCGCCCGCGATCACCTGGAAGCGCTGGCCGGCCGCAAACTCGCCCGGATCGCGCTGGAATTGAAGCAACCCTATGCCAAGGTGCAAGCCGCGGTCGCCTTGATCCGCCGCCTCAATCCCCGGCCCGGCCGGCTGAGCGGCGCAGCCGAGCCGGAAGGTTATCTGATCCCGGATATTACCTTCCAACGCAGCGGCGCAGACTGGCTGATCCTGGTGAACGAACCGGACTCGGCCCGCTTGCGGTTGAATCCTTTTTACGGCCGGCTGTTGCGCCAGAAGGGAGCCATCGACCGCTCCAGCCTGGAGTTCCTGGAAAAGAAGTGGCGCGCCGCGCTGAACTTGATCAAGGCGGTCGAGCAGCGCCGCCTGACCCTGACCAAGCTGGCCGGGATACTGCTCGAGCTGCAGCGACCCTTCTTTGACCGGGGCCCGTCCCGGCTGCGGCCGCTGACCCTCAAACAGATGGCCGATGCCGCCGGGTTTCACGAATCGACCGTCAGCCGCGCGGCGGACGGCAAATATGTGGCGACGCCCTTCGGCCTGTATCCGTTCAAATATTTCTTCAGCGGCAGCATCGCCACGGATGCCGCGACCGGCGCCTCGACCACGGCCATCAAGGCTTTGCTCCGGGAGATCATCGAAGCCGAAGCCAAACTGGAACCGTTCAGCGATCAACAGCTGGCCGGGATTTTGCAAGGGCACGGCATCCGGATCTCGCGCCGGACCATCGCCAAATACCGCGAGGAACTGGGAATTCCCGCTTCCGGCCTGCGCCGCGCGTTTTAAAGCCCGGCTCCGGTTCGAGCCGAGGATGCTTGGCTTCCATTTTGCGTTTCAAGCAAAAAACCCGCCGATAGCGGGTTTTTTTGATCGCTTTTCCCTAAGTTGGCTCCGCTCAGGGCTGAATGATCACCGGCGTCCCCGGGTTGACGTAGGGGAAAAACTCCTCGACATTCTGGTCGGTCAGGCCGACGCAACCCCAGGTCCAGTCGGGACCCAGTTCGGGCCGGTCGCCGCCGTGGATGCCGACGCCGCCGCCCAAGACGGTGTACTGGGGCGGGGTCGCCCGGTTGGCAAAGGCGGTGGTGATGCTCTGGTAATCGTCCGGGCCGATCAGCTTGCCGGTGAGGCCGCGGATGGCGTCGCCGCTGTTGGGATAGCCCAGCCGCAACCAGCGCGAGCCGAGGAACTCATCGTTGGGAGTGAGGATCGATTTTTCGACGATATAAAAGAAGCCCTGCGGCGTTTGGTGATCGCCCTGGCGCTCTTTGGGCCCCAGGCCACCGTCGCCCAGCTGGACCGGGTAGGTCTTCAGCCAGTTGTCGTCGCTGAAGATCGAGAGCAGGTGGGCGGACTTGTCGACCACGATCTGCAGTGGATCGCCGTCGGACCAGCCCTTGGCGGACAGGATCTGGGCCAGCGGCTGGGTCGCCCCGGCCGGCTGCTCGGTATCGGGGAACTTCAGCTGTTGGCCGGGCAGCAGCGCCGTATCGGTCAGTTGGCCGGCGTTCATCAGATCGGCCACGGTGATGCCGAATTTTTGGGCGATGCGGTACAGGGTGTCGCCCTTTTGTACGGTGTAGCTCTCGGGCAGTGCACCGGGGCCGGGCACGATCAGCACTTGTCCCGGAATCAGCCAGTCGGCGCCCAGGGCATTGGCTCGTTTCAGATCGGCGGCGCTGAAACCGAATTTGCCGGCGATGGCGTATAAGGAATCGCCCGGGGCGACCGTGTAGGTCACGACCGGCTTGGGCGCGACGGCCTGCGCCGCCTGGCCGCAGGCCAGCAACATTCCGGCCAGAATCAGCGGGACCATGCTCCAGCGGCCGTTTCTTTGCAGCGGTTGTCCTTTCATGCGGTGAATGCTTCTCTCCTTTATCAGCGTTTTTTAGAAGCCATGGGGTAAAATCTTTTCAATTGGGAAATTGCTTTGCAAAGATTTTAGAACGACTTTATCCCTTGCTTCTCTGAGCTTTTGTGATCGTCCTGACCTTTTCGGGCAGGGTTTATCACAACGCTTTTCATTCGCATCGGGAAGGGGTTGGGAGTGAGCCCCTTTTTCCCGACTTTTTTTCGACGTAAGATATTTCTGGATGGGCCGGGGGGTTCCCTTTCGGTAAGTGGTGCTAAGGAAGGAAGCGGCCGGGGAAGGGAGGAGGATTTAGGGGAGAATGGCAGGCGGAGAAAAGGAGTTGACGGAATGAGTTGCCGGGTCCTTATGAAAGCTGACTGAATGCTGAGGGATGCCGAATGAATACGATTTTAACGGCATTTCCCCGAGTTATCCACAGTCGGGGTTGTTAATCATGTTCAACGGAGCCATTTATCCACAGGAATAGATCATTTATTCACAAAAAGAGCTCTTTCATTAACAAAATGAGCTTGTTGAGTGACTGAAAGAGCTTAGTTATTCACAAAAAGAGCTTGTTTATCCACAAAAAGAGCTTGTTGAGCGACTGAAAGAGCTCAGTTATTCACAAAAAGAACTCTTTTATTCACAAAAAGAGCTTGTTTATCCACAAAATGAGCTTGTTGAGTGACTGAGAGAGCTTGTTGATTGGCAAAAAGACTTGATCACGGATTTAACGGATGAAAGGATTCCACGGCCTAGCGATCGGGAAGTGGGTTTTTCCGTGAAATCCTTAAATCCGTTAATCCGTGATCGGCTTTTTAATGTAAGGATCCCTCGGGCCTCGGCCGAATTGAATCATGTTAATCCTTGAATCCTGCGAATCATGGGTCGGGAGGCGGATGATATTTTTCGGGTACGAAAACGATACTTCGGGCCCGGCTTTTCGCGGTATAATTTCAGCATGGAAGCGTCTTTCATTGGAGAGTCCGTCGGTGATACCGACGGACCAAAGGGTGTAGTGGGACACCCTTTGGAATTGCGGTCGTTGAAAAATTGTTTCAGTAATCCAATCCAATTTCAGCTATAGCAGCGGCAACGAGTCAGAAAGAATCCCTCCCCCGGGTCACCCGGGGGAGTATGGGACGCGGCTGGATTACCACAGCCCATACTCCTGCCCGCTCCGGACGATCAGGTCCAGCACTTTGGCTTCGTCGCCGCCGCTGATCTGGATGGTGACGGTGTCGTTCTGGCAGATGCCCAGGCTCAGCAGTCCCATCAGGCTCTTCAGGTTGGCCTGGTGCTCACCCTTGCGGATGGTGACGTCCGACTTGACCTTGCCGACCTGGCTGACGAGCAGGGACGCGGGACGGGCGTGCATGCCGTTCTCGCTTTTGACGGTTAAGGTGACTTCTTTCATGGCGGATGCCTCCTTACTTTGCTTTGGTCCGTTATGCGCCGATCGAACGGGTCATATAGGCTTCGATCTCGGCCGCGGTGGCCAGTTGCAGCGCCTGCTGGGCGTGGTGGGCGCACTCGCCGGAGTCCAGGGCGCGGATGCGTTTCTTGGCGGCGAGCAGCGCGCCGGCATTCATGCTGAGCTCGTCGAGGCCCAATCCGACCAGCAGCGGAATCAGCCGGGGATCGCCGCCCATCTCGCCGCAGAGGCCGACCCATTTGCCGGCGCGGTGGGCGTTGTCGGCGATCAGTTTGATCAGCCGCAGCACGGCCGGGTGAAACGGGTTATAGAGACCGGCCACCTTCTGGTTGGTGCGGTCGACGGCCAGGCTGTATTGGATCAGATCGTTGGTGCCGATGCTGAAAAAATCGGCCTCCTGGGCCAACAGGTCCGAGATCAGCGCCGCGGCGGGGATCTCCACCATGATTCCGACCGCGATGTCGGAGCGGAAGGGGATTCCCGCCGCCTGCAATTCCTGGCGGACCTCGGCCAGGACCGCCTTGGCGGCCCGCAGTTCCTCGATGCCCGAGACCATCGGGAACATGATCTGCAGATTGCCGTGCACCGACGCCCGGAGAATCGCGCGCAACTGGGTCTTGAAAAGGTCGCGCCGGTCCAGGCAGAGCCGGAGCGCCCGGTAGCCCAGGAACGGATTGAGTTCGGCGGGAATGGGCAGGTAGGGCAGCTGTTTGTCGCCGCCGATGTCCAGGGTGCGGATGATCACCGGTTTGCCTTCCATCTTGGCGAGCACGGCCCGATAGGCTTGGAACTGGGTCTCCTCGGACGGGGCGCTTTGCTGGTCCATATAGAGAAACTCGGTGCGGAACAGGCCGACGGCGGCGGCGCCTTTCTCCAAAACGAGCGGGACTTCCTTGGGACCGCCGATGTTGGCGGCCAGCTCGATGCGGCGGCCGTCGCGGGTGATCGCCGGAGCCGTGCGCAGTTCTGCCAGTTCGGCCTGAGCGCGGCGGAAGCGATTTTGGGCGGCGCCATACTCTTCGAGTTGGGCCGGATCGGGACGGACGATTACCAGGCCGGCCGCGCCGTCGACGATCAGCGGGTCGCCAGTATGGATCGTCGCCGCGGTCTCGCCCAGCCCGACCACGGCCGGGATCTCAAAGGTGCGGGCCATGATCGCGGTATGGGAGGTAGGGCCGCCCAGGGCGGTGACCAGTCCCAGCACCTTGCTCCGGTCCATTTGGGCAGTTTCCGAGGGCAACAGGTCATCGGCGACGATGATGACCGGACCGGGGAGATCGGTCAGCGACTGGTAGGCGACGCCGGCCAGGGCGGCGAGCAGCCGGTTGGTCACGTCGCGCAGATCGGCGGTGCGTTCCCGGAGGTATTCGTTGTCCGCCTGCCCGAGCAGGGTGATATATTGATCCATCACGGATTTCAGGGCGTATTCGGCATTGACGCGGTCCTTGGCGATGCTGGCGCTGACGCCGTCGGACAGGGCCGGATCCTCCAGCATCAGCGCTTGAGCCTCGAAGATCGCGGCCTGCTCCGGGCCGGCCTGGCGGGTGGCCAGACCGACCAGCGCGGCGATCTGGGTTTTGGCGGCGGCGACCGCCGCCTGAAAGCGGGCTGTTTCGGCTTGCGGGTCGTCGATGACCCGCCGGGTGACGTCGAGGTTGGCTTTGACCAGGCGAAAGGCGTTGCCGATGGCGATGCCGGCCGAGGCCGGAATTCCTTGCTGCATGATAGCTCCTTTCCCAATGAAAAAGGCATTAACCATAACCCGAAAGGGTTCGAAGGTTAATGCCTGATCATCAGTAACACACCGTGCGAAACCACAGTAATATTTGATTACTTATAATTTTAACCAATCCTTATTCTTTTTGCAATCCCCATTTTGTATCCAGAGGCAAGCGAAACCGCCGCCGGTGGCGCCAGGCCCGGGCAACCGCCGCCCGCCGGGGAGACGGGCCGCCGCTCCCTGAAACCGCGCTCGGGCCCCGAACCCTGGACCGGTCCGCTTTTTGGCGGGTTGCCGGTTAATCTGGGCTAGGCCGGTTCATCCGCCGGGGCCTGGTTTGCATCTTGAATGGGTTATGTTATAATATGGTTAAATTCTCTGCTACGGGTTCGGAGGTGAGATGTTTGCCGGAGACCGGTTCGGGTTATGAAGTCGTCAAGGTGTTCAACAACAACGTTCTGTTGGCCAAACATCATGCCACGGAGAAGATCCTGATCAAAAAGGGGATCGGGTTCGGCCGCAAAACCGGCGACCGAATCGACGAGGCCACCGTCTTCGACAAGATCTTCGGCATCGAGAACCAGGAAACCAGCGCTAAATTCAGCCAGCTGATGGAGGTGGTCGAGCCCGACCTGATCGGTCTTTGCGAAGAGGTACTTTGCATGATCAGTTCGGAGATCGACGATCCGGTCAACGCCGAGACTCACATCCGGCTGATCGACCATATCGCGTTCACTATCTATCGCCTGCGCCGCCACGATGAGATCGAGAACCCCTTTATCGTGGAGATCGAGACCCTTTACGGCCGGGAATATGCCGTCGCCAAGAGGGCCGTGGCCATGCTCTCCGCCAGTTTGGGGCTGGAGATTCCGGAGAGCGAGATCGGATTTATCGCCTTGCACATCCATTCGCTGCGCAATAACGGCAAGCTCTCCAACACCATCAAATGCGCCTCGATCTGCAACAGCGCCCTGGAACTGATCGAGTCCGAACTGGGACTCTCGATCGACCGGAAGTCCATCGACTATGTCCGGTTCATCTCGCACATTCGTTTCGCGGTCGAGCGGATCACCAAAAATATCCCGATCCGCAACGACCTGTTATCGGCCATCAGAAGGACCTACAAGTCCTCCTACAAGGTGGCCCAGAAGGTATCGGCCCTGATGAGCGGGGAGCTGTTGCTGAAGGTGCCCGACGCCGAGATCGGCTATATCGCGTTGCATATCGAGCGGCTGAAAAATGTGGCGGTGGGCTTGACAAGCGGTTAACAATCATTTAAAATCAAATTAATTGAATATTTGTAATATTTAACTGGCGTGCAACGAACAGGCAAAAGCCGGAAAGTGTTTACTTTTCGGCTTTTTTTGTTTTTCTGGGGCGGATTTCATTTCCAGCCGCGTCGGCGGGGAAAAACGGTTGCAAGCCTTGGCCACAGCAGCAAACCTTACATCGGCTTACGGTGATCGGGGATCGGAAACTAATCCGGGCTCGTTCCGGATTGGGATAAAAAAATAAAAAACGGAGGGAATGCAATGTCACAGCAGAATTGGATCACTAATTTCCAAAGACTGGGCAAAGCCCTGATGACACCGGTAGCCGTGCTCCCGGCGGCGGCGCTGCTATTGCGTCTGGGCGCGGACGACGTCTTCAAGCTGAAATGGATGTTCGCCGCCGGCGACGCCATCTTCGGCAACCTGGCGTTATTGTTCGCCATCGGCATCGCCATCGGCTTTGCCGAGGAGAACAACGGTGTGGCCGGTCTGGCCGCGGCAGTGGGTTACTTTGTCCTGACGAAAGTGGCCGGCACCTTCAACGACAAGATCGACCTCGGCGTTTTGGCCGGCATCATCACCGGCTTGATGGCCGGCGCGCTTTATAACAAGTACAAGGCGGTCAAGGTCCCCGATTTTCTGGGATTCTTCGGCGGCAAACGCTTCGTGCCGATCGTGACCTCGTTTTACTCCTTGATCCTGGGCATCCTCGCCGGTTATGTCTGGCCGCTGGTGCAAAACGGCATCAACGCCTTTGGCACGGCCATCGCCGGTTCCGGTGCGGTCGGCGGGTTCATCTTTGGCACCTTGAACCGGCTGTTGATCCCCTTCGGCCTGCACCATGTCATTAATACCTTCGTCTGGTTTCAATTCGGCCAATTCACCAACGCCGCCGGCAAAGTGGTCACCGGCGATCTCTCCCGTTTCTTCGCCGGCGACCCCACGGCCGGTACCTTCATGACCGGCTTCTTCCCGATCATGATGTTCGCGTTGCCCGCGGCTTGCTTGGCCATGATCTCCGCGGCCAAGCCGGAAAACCGCAAGGCTGTCACGGGTATGTTGTTGGGCGTGGCCTTGACCTCGCTCTTGACCGGCATCACCGAGCCGATCGAGTTTCTGTTCATGTTTTTAGCGCCGATTCTCTACGTCCTCCATGCTTTGTTCACCGGTGTCTCCCTGGCCGTTTCCGCCGCCATCGGCGCCAAGGTCGGGTTCGGTTTCTCGGCCGGTTTGATCGACTATGTCCTGAATTTCAATATCTCGCATCGGCCATTGCCGGTGCTGCTTATCGGAGTTGTTTTCGCGGTGATTTATTACTTCGTCTTCCTGTCCATCATTAAAAAGTACGACATCCCCACCCCCGGCCGGATGGATGATGAAGAGTCCGCCGCCCTGCTCGGCCTGAGCAACAGCGATCTGAAAGACCGCGCGGCCGAGATCCTGAAGGCCATCGGCGGCAAAGAGAACATCAGCGTGGTCGACGCGTGCATCACCCGGGTCCGGGTTACCGTCAAGGACGGCGCCAAGGTCGACGAGGCGCGGCTCAAGGCGCTCGGCGCCACGGCGGTGCTGCGGATGCCCGGCAACAACTTCCAGATTGTGGTCGGCACCATGGCCGATCCGCTGGTCACCCACATGAAAGCCATCATGAACAGCAAAACTCTGAGCATGTAAACTCAAAATAAAAGGCACAGGAGCTTCGCGGCTCCTGTGCCGCTTTTCAGGCAATTTTATTTCCGGATGAACTTGAACTGTCAGCTTGCGGTGTAAGTTTCAGACAAGCTTGCGAGGTGAGACGAGCGATGCTCAAACGTTTCCTGGATTGCAACCGTTCCGATCTGGAGGCCATGACCAAGGCCGAGCTCTTGACCGCCATCCGCGCCAGCGAGGGCCGGATCATCGTCAGCGAGGTGATCGGCGCTTTTCAGCCGCTGTTGCAGAATATCAGCAACGCCGAGTTGGCTTGCGCCTTTGGCGCCGATATCCTGCTGTTGAATATGTTCGATCTGAACGCGCCGGTATTTTATGGGCTCACGGAACCGTCGCCAACTGGTATAATAAAAGAATTGAAGCGGCTGACCGGCCGGATCATCGGGGTCAACCTGGAACCGGTGGAGGAGGGCGCTTCCGCCCTGCAGACCGTCCCCTTAAGTGAGGGACGGCGCGCCAGCGCCGCCACCGCTCGCCTGGCCTGTGAGATGGGCGCCGACCTGGTGGTGCTGACCGGCAATCCGGCGACTGCGGTCAGCAATCGGGCGATTGTGAAGGCGATCCGGGAGATCCGCGCCAGCGTGGGCGAGCGGTTGTTGATCGCCGCCGGGAAGATGCATGCGGCGGGGGTCCTGACCGAACTGGGCGAGGATATCATCGGCCCTGAGGAGCTGCGCCAATTCCGGGAGGCGGGCGCGGACATCATCCTGCTGCCGGCGCCGGGCACCGTGCCTGGGATTACCCTGGAGACGGTGCGGGAGATGGTGCGCTCCGTCCACCGTCTGGGCGGCCTGACCATGACCGCCATCGGCACTTCGCAGGAGGGCGCCGACGAGCAGACCATCCGGCAGATCGCCCTGCTGTGCAAGATGAGCGGGACCGACCTGCATCATTTGGGCGACGCCGGATTTCCGGGGATCGCCGCCCCCGAGAATATCATGAGTTACAGCATTGCGATCCGGGGCAAACGCCACACCTACGCGCGCATGGCGCGCTCGGTCAACCGCTGACGCTGGAGCGCCCTAGCTTGGTGAGGGGATGTCCGCTCCGCCATCGGCACTTTGACCTCGCTGGCGCTGATTCCGGGCGGGCGGTCCGGACCGGATCGCAGACGGACTGGGAGGAATGGTTTGATGCAAGCTTTAAAGAATATTCGCTTGGTTACGGAGGATGGGATCCTGGAAGGGAAAGCGGTGGTCTTCGACAGCCGGATTATCGCCATCGAGGACGAGGACCGGCTGGCCGCGGGGGTGCCTCAGTTGGACGGCGGGGGAAACTATCTGGCACCGGGGCTGATCGACCTGCATATTCACGGCTGTTCCGGATTCGACACCATGGATGAAGATCCGCGCGCCTTGGGCGAAATGGCCAAGAGCCTAGTACGGACGGGAGTGACTGCGTTCCTGCCCACCACCATGACCATGGCCCCCGCACGGATCCGTGGAGCCCTGGAGCGGCTCCGCGCCTACCGGCCCGAACCCGGTGCGGCCCAGATCCTCGGCTGCCATCTGGAAGGCCCGTTTATCAGCCGGGAATATAAGGGTGCCCAAGATGAGAAATATATTTGCGATCCGTCGTTTGCGTTGATCGAGCCCTATGCCGACCTGATCCGGATCGTGGTCCTGGCGCCGGAACAGCCGGGCAGCGTCGAATTTGTCCAGCAATGTAGCGAGCGCGGAATCCGGGTGGCCATCGGCCACAGCAACGCGACCCTGGCACAGGCCGCGGCGGCCATCGTCGCCGGGGCCGCTCAGGTCACCCACACCTTCAACGGCATGTCGCCGCTGCACCACCGCGAGCCGGGAATGGTCGGCGCGGCCTTGTTGCATGATGTGACCTGCGAGCTGATCGCCGACAACATCCACGTCCATCCCGAGGCCCAGCGACTGTTGCTCAATGTCAAGGGACTGGACCGGGTGGTGCTGATCACCGACGCCATGCGGGCCTGCCTGCTGGCGGACGGCCAATATGATCTGGGCGGCCAGCCAGTCCAGGTGCGCGACGGCCAGGCCCGGCTGGACGATGGCAGACTGGCCGGGAGCGTGCTGACGCTCAACCGGGCGTTGCGGAATTTCGCCCGCAACACCGGCATTCCGTTCTGGCAGGCGGTGCGTTTGGGAAGCTTGAATCCCGCCAACTGCCTGGGCCTGGAGCATAAGGGCCGGATCGCGGCGGGCCAGGACGCCGACCTGGTGCTGCTGGATGAGGCGTTCGAGGTGCTGCGCACCTTTGTGGCGGGCCAGCCGGTTTACCGCGCCGATTAAGAGTGACGAATCCTAGGTTGCGTCCATGCTTCGATAATCCGTCAAGATTGCAACCTATTTTAGATAATTTAGTTTTATTGAAATTCGAGGAGGAGCCTCATGTTTAGTTTTTTCAACAAGAAGAAAACCATCGTATTGCAAGCGCCGGTTCCCGGAAAAGCCATTGAGATCGCAGCAGTGCCGGATGAAGTGTTCGCCGGGAAGATCGTCGGGGACGGCCTGGCTTTCGAACCGGCCGAGGGAGTGCTTTACGCCCCGGCAAACGGGGAGATCGTGCAGGTTTTCCCGACCAAGCACGCGATCGGATTGCGGACCGCCGAAGGCCTGGAGATTCTGCTGCATATCGGGATCGACACCGTCGATATGAAAGGCGAGGGCTTTGAGAGCTTTGTGAGCGCCGGCCAAAAGGTGCGGGCCGGCGAGCGGATGATGACTTTCGACCTGGGGCTGATCAGCCAGAAGGCCAAGTCCACCGCCATTCCGATGGTCATCACCAACATGGACCGGGTACGGTCGCTGAAATTCCAGTATGGCGCGGTTAACCCCCAATCCAAGGTGTTGGAGGTCGTTTTAAAGTAATCCGTCTCGACCGGCGAATCGTCCTGAGTCAGGACATGGAAGTCCAAACACGGCTTAGCCAGGGAGGGCATAAAAGCCGGGTCAGGACATGGAAGTCCAAACACGGCTTAGCCAGGAGGGCGCAAAAGTCACGGCTGATAAAGCATGGTTACGATTCCGCCGCAGAAGCGCTCCGTCCATTCGAGGAGACGGCCGGTCGCCGCTTGCAGCATGGCGGGATCGGTCGTTTCGTTGCCCTGAATGATGAAGAAGCAGTCGCGCGTCTCCGGGACCACTTTGGTCTTTTCCACCTGCCGTACTTCCAGCCGGCAAATGACCTCGTTCGCCCCATCGTCAATATAGGCGTACTCCCTCGGACGGGCCAGCCGCGGCACGTCGCCCAACGGATGAAAGCGCTCGCTGCCGTCGGTGAAACGGAAACGGATGTTGCCGGCGATGGCCGCCAGATCGTGCGCCCCCATGGCCAGCCGGGTTTCGGCCGAGACCAGGTTGTAGATGTCCACCAGCAGATTGATCCGGGGCAAGGCGCCCTTTTTCAGCAGCAGTTTCAACAGGTTCTCCGGCGCGGGGATGGTGGTCCGGTTATGAGGACAGCCGATCCGTTGGTGTAAGCGGTGATAGCCGGCCAGGACCGGATCGGCGGCCAACGCTTCCGGATCGGCTCCGAGACGGCTCAGCACTGCGGCGGAACTCGCCTCGTTCAGCCGGTCGAACTCCGGATCGGCCGGCCGGTTGCGCAGGCCCCGGATCATGAAGAAGACCACCGGGATTCCCAAAACGGTGATCTCCGGAGCGACCGTGGCAGTAAAATGGCGCGACGCGATGTCCATGATACGACCCTCTTTCCTGTCAAAACCTTCGTAGCTGTTCCTTCAAGCCACAACCCACCCGTTCAATTTTAACCGATGCGCGCGGCGGCAGGCCCGTGGCGGACTTTCAATATCCATTATGATTACACCAATTGCGGGATCGCTTTCATTATAAATAAAACCTTCCGGCATGGCAATTTTTCCGGGGCGAGTGTAATCATTTGTTAATCCATGGCCCGATGGACGGATCTTCCGCAAATTGAGAATAATTCGCTGTATTATCGTCTGCGCTGCGCCTTTGCGCGAGGTAATGCTTTTTATGGATTTGGCGAAACCCCGGTTCCGGTCCGGGATGTTGCAAAAAATGATAGTGGCGCGGTTACTTCGGGGAGCGGCCGCCATATTAATAATGAGGGGCCGCATGGGCTGGAACTGCGGCATCATCGCCGGTGAAATGGGGAATGAAGATGGTCGGGAAACACCGGAATATCATTTACTATCTGGACCAGGGGCTGCCATTGGCGGGAACGCTCGTCAAACCGTACACGCATGTGATTATCGGCGCGTTTCATCTGCAGGCCGACGGGGCGATTCATCTCAACAATGAACCGCCCGAGTCGCCGCGTTTCGCGGCGCTCTGGCGGGACGCCGCCGCGGTCCGGGCCAGCGGCCGCAAGGTCCTGATGATGCTCGGCGGAGCTTGCAATGGCACCTGGCGTTATATTGACCGGAATGGCTGCGCAGCGGTAGAGACTTTGTTGCGGGTCATGGATGCCTTTCAGTTGGACGGGGTGGATCTCGACTGGGAAGAGTGGCGGGACTATCCGTACGATCCGGAGCAGCTTTTCTCGCAACTGATCAGCGATTTATCGGAACGGACACGACGGAAACCGCTCCTGACCATGGCGCCGGTGGCCCGGCAGTTGTGGGGGAAAGGTCCGGGACCGCCCGGGCTGTACCGGAAGATCCTGGCGAACACCGGCGGCCGGATCAATTGGTTCAACGTCCAATTTTACAGCGGTTTTGGCAGCCTGCAGCGTCCGGCCGATTACCGGCGGGCGGTCCGGGCTGGTTTTGAGCCGCACCGTCTGGTGGCCGGCAGCCTGACCGGGCCGCAAGCCGGTGAGGGCTACGTCGACCCCGGCTCGCTGGCGCTGACCGTCCGGGAACTGGCCCAGGAATATCCCGATTTCGGCGGGGTGGCCGGCTGGGAATACTGTTACACGGCTGGGACGCCCTGGGCCGACTATTTGCGCCGGGCCATGCGGGTGAACGGACGGTAATTCGATCCGTCAAGACTGAGGAAAAGCCTCCCGTTGCGCTTGCGCTGTTTGGGAGGCTCTTTTTTGTAAATTATTGGGCCAGGCCATGGACGGTTTAGCGATGAAACTCAGACCAGCGCGGCGTCAGTCGCGCCATCGCTGAAGCGGATCGCGGCGGCGCCGATGCTCCGGCTGTTGGCGAAGAGTTCGATTTGGCGGTTGGCCGGGCCTTGCAATTCCAACAGGCAAGTCCGGCCGGCGTCGAGCCGGCTGCCGTGGATCGCCACCTGGCTGGATTGGGCCAGTTGAATCACTGGCAGGGCGGCATCAGAATCCGCCGTCGCGCAACCGACCAGTTCGACCCCGGCCGCGTTTTCGATCCGGAACGCCACGCCATCCTGATTGAGAATTGTAACATGGTCGAATAGTAAATCTCGGACGTTACAGCAGAGAGCGCCCTGCTTGGCCATGGGCTGCAGCCCGGTCATCATCGCTGGATATTCCGGTTCAGCCGCGGCGGCCAAGTGGATGGCGATGTGGTCCAGGGTGACCCCGGCGATGGGCGCCTCGGGCAGCCCATAAAGGAAGATGGCGGCCGAACGGACTTCCCGGGCGGTGATGTTGCTGAGATGAATCCTGCGGACCACTGGCGTTTTTTCCGTCAGCGGCTGGAGGTTTTTGTCCGAAACCAGGGGTTCGTCGCCGCCGGGGCCGCAATGGTAATACAGGTGCATCACGATCGGACAGATCACATTTTTCATAATGATGTTGTTGACGCGCACATCCTCGATGACGCCGCCACGGCCGCGCCGGGACTTCAGCCGGATGCCCCGGTCGGTCCCTTCGAAGACGCAGTTGGAAATGGTCACATTGCGGACGCCGCCGCTCATCTCGCTGCCGATGACCACTCCGCCGTGACCGTGCACCATAGTGCAGTTGGTGATGGTTATATTTGCGCAGGGGCTCTGCTCGCTGCAGGCCTCGGTGCCCGATTTCAGAGTGACGCAGTCATCGCCCACATCGATCTGGCAGTTGGCGATGCGCACGTTTTGGCAGGAATCGGGGTTGATCCCGTCGGTGTTGGGGGCGGACGGAGGATTCTGGATCGAAATATGGTCGACGGTCACATTTTCGCAAGCGACCGGATGGACGGTCCAGGCCGGGGAATTGATCAGCGTAATTCCTTCGATCAACACATTGACGCAGTTGTCCAGGCCGATGAAACAGGGCCGGGGGTAGGCCAGCCGGTTTTGGCGGTGCCGTTGCCACCAGGGTTCGCCCTGACCGTCGAGGACGCCCCGCCCGGTGATGGTCACTTGGTGCAGGCCCCGGCCATAAATGAGCGGCGAATAAACTGGGCCGTCCACTCCTTCCCAACGGGAACGGACCACCGGGAAATCGGCCGGATCGGTGCTGAACAGTATCCGGGCGCCGGCCTCGATCAGCAGGGTGATATTACTGGCCAGATGGATCGGACCGGTGTAAAACGTCCCCGGCGGAACCAGCACCGTGCCGCCGCCCGCCGCGCTGCAAGCCTTTACCGCGGCCGCAAAGGCCGTTGTGCAAAGCGTCGCCCCGTCGGGCACCGCTCCAAAATCAAGGATGCTTGTCATCTTATCTGTCATACCCATTAATCCTCCGTATTGTAACGTAACGTAGCGTAGTCGTATCGCGTATATGCTATATCATACTGATTTTTCGGGATGAAATCTGCGTCATTTTTGTTCATTTTTGAAGATCTATACATATTTTGTTTAAAAAAATCTGGCGAATCGCCAGATTTTTACTGTGAAGCCAAATTAAATTGCTTCGTTTTCCATAATGCCCCAAAATGATAATAGCGCGCGAAATATTTGGCCGGAATATCGTTTGAACAGGGACGGTAAAAAAAGTAATGCATTTTTTGTTATTATCGGGAAAATGATGCGGATTTTGCTTTATCAGCGATTAACAAAATGTTAAAATTGACTTAGGGTGATGATTATGCAGCAGCTAAACTGCGAATTCAGAAATTCGCTCAACACATTCGCGGTTTCCAGCAAAAAAGTAGCCGGCCATTACAACATGTCCAGCAATCATTTTCATAGTTACTATGAGATTTATTATTTGTTGACCGGAGAGCGCAATTATTTCATCAAGGATCGTGCTTTCTCCGTCTTGAAGGGGGATCTAATCTTCATCGAACCCTATGAACTGCATAAGACCACCGACACCGGGGTGCCTGACCACGAGCGGATCCTGATTTATTTTACCGAGAGTTTTGTGGCGGGCCAAGAGGGTTTGGCACAGGTTGTGGCGCAGCTCTTTAAGTCCGGCAACCCCCTGATCCGGCTCTCCTTGACCGGCCAGAACATGGTCGAGGATATTTTCCGCCGCATGCTGCAGGAGATCCAGCAGAAAGGCACCGGGTATGAGATAGCGTTTCAAGCCTTGTTTCTGCAGTTTCTGGTGTATATGGCGCGTTATCTGGAACAAAACCAGGCTAACGTCTTCGATCATCCTAGCCTGGTCCATCAAAAGATTTCCGAGGTGGTGCAGTATATCAACCAGCATTATCAGGAGACGTTGACCCTTACCCTGCTCTCGGAACGTTTTTTCATCAGCCCCTACTATCTGAGCCGAATCTTCAAGGAAGTGACCGGTTTTTCGTTTGTCGAGTATCTCAATAGCATCCGGATCAAAGAAGCTCAGAAAGCCTTGCGGGAAACCCGTCTCAAGGTGATTAACGTCGCCGAGCGGGTCGGTTTTGGCAATGTCGCCCACTTCGGGCGGGTCTTCAAAAGTATCACCGGCCAGACGCCGCTGCAATACCGCAGGCAGAATAACTAGCCTGCGTCCCATCATCAATTTATTTCCGGAGGTCATACCAATGTTGTCACATGCCTTGCCCACGCCCAAACGGCACAGCGTCAAGTTTACCTGGCTGTTTTATTATTGTCTGTTATTGCTGGTGCCGGTGGTCATCTCCACCGTCGCCTATATCATCACCGCGAACGTGCTGGAGAAAGAGATCACCAACTCTAATTCCTTTCTCCTGAAAAAGGTGCAACAGCAAATGGACAGCTTGCTGGACGAGGCGGGACGGCTGGGCAACGAGATGGCGGTGGACCCGCGCATCAACGAACTGCTGAAAATGGAGAGCCCCGCGGAATTGAGCCCCTATCATACCTATCAGCTGGTGCGCAATTTTAAGACCTATAAGGCGCTGAACAGTTCCATCGATGATTTTTATATTTATTTCAAGAATATCGACCGGGTGGTCTCGGCGGAGGGCTGCTTCGACAGCAAGTCGTTCTTTACGATGTATTTCAACAACGCCGGCATGACCTACCACCAGTGGCTGCGGATGGTCAGCGATTATTACCGCGACGCTGCGTTGCCCATCCATAACGAAAATAACTTCGGCGAGGTCACCAACACTATCGCTTTCATCCGCTCGATCCCGTTGTTTTACCATGGTCACGCCTCGGCCAACATCATCATCACGCTGGACGAATCCAGCCTGATGCGGGACGTCACCGATATCAGCCTGCTCAACCAGGGTACGGTGGTGATCTTAGACCAAGACAACCGGATTTTGGCTTCATCCAATCATTTGGCCAATTATTCGGGATTGCAATTCCAAAAATTGGTGGATGGCGACGGCCTGATTCACCAGCGCGTTAACGGTAAATTGTCGGTAATCGCCTATATTACCCCGTTCAAATCGGAATGGCGTTATCTGGTGATCACGCCGATCAGCATTTTCTGGCAAAAAGCGAACTATGTGCGGAATCTGACCCTGATCAGCCTGGCGCTCTGTCTGCTGGCGGGCGGGGCGATTACCTATTTCGCCCTGCGCAAGAATTACAATCCGTTGGAGCAGTTGATTCGGTCCCTTGAACGGTATCAGGGTTCCAGCTTCGATACGGGCAACAACGAATACTCCTTCATCCAGCAGTCGATCACTAAGGCTTACAGTGAGCTGGAGAAGGTGGACTCGACCCTCAAGCAGCAGAACAAACTGTTGCGTTCGCAGTTTCTGAGCCGGTTGCTTCAGGGCAAGGAGACCGAAAATCTGATGACTCAGGACCGGCTGCTGTTTCACGACATCGCCTTGAAATCGGACTATTTCGCGGTCATGGCCTTTTACATCGAGGATTTTTACGGGGCCGCGCCCGATGGCGGCCCGTCGGAAACCGCAGTCATGGAAAACTTCAAGAAAGTCCAGTCGCTCATCACCAGCACGGTGGCTGGCCTGATCGGTCCGGTCAATCTGGGACTATTGACGGATATCGACGATCTGCTGGTTTGCCTGGTTAACTTCGGTGAAGCCGAGACCGCCGACGGCAAGCAGGTTATGGTACGGCTGGCCGAATCGGTCCAAAAGGTGCTGAAGGAGAATTTTCAAGTGGCGCTGATGGTCTCGGCCAGCAACATCCATCAAACCCTCTCCGGCATCCCCGACGCCTTCCACGAGGCGTTGCAGGCCATGGAGTATAAAAAGCTGCTGGGAATCGAGGATATCATCCTCTATGACGATCTGAACGAGCTGCCCAAAGGGGATTACTATTATCCGCTGGAAAAGGAGCAGCAACTGATCAATTGCATCAAGACCGGCGATCTGGAACGGTCGGAGATCATTCTCAATGAAATTTTCCATAATAATTTCGCCGCGGCGATCCTGCCGGTGAAGATCGCCCGCTGCCTGATGTTCAACCTGGTCAGCACGATGATCAAGACGGTCAATTCCATCAATGACGCCGGCCGCCAGAGCTTTTTGGAGGAATTGAACCCTATCGAGCGTTTGCTCAATTGCGAATCGATCAACGATATGAAGGGCGAGATGCTCTCGATCCTCAAGAATTTCTGCGACTACATCCAGCAACAGACCAAAGAGCGGAATAAAAACCGGCTGAAAATGGCCGACACGCTCTTAAAGGACCGGGCCGTCCAGTATGTCATGAACCATTACACCAATCCCAATCTGGGCATTACCACGCTGGCCCAGGAGTTTGGGATCCATCCGGTGCACCTGTCCCGGACTTTCCAAGAAGAGGCCGGCGAGAGTTTGCTGGATTTCATCAACCGGATCCGCCTGAAAAACGCCAAACGACTCTTCACCCAGCTCAATAACTTGGATGAGGTCGCCCGAGCGGTCGGTTATTCGAATACCCGTACCTTCACCCGGGCATTCAAAAAGTACGAAGGAACAACGCCGGGCAAATATAAGGATTCGGAGAGCAAAACCTGTCTGAGCGGCTAAAATGCCGCCGGATAACGGTTTGGCCGGTCCGAAAATTTTGTCGGGCGGGGATCAAAAATTGTCTGTTTACGGTCCTGTAATTTTCTATTTACAATGAGGTTGACCGGACGGACCGATGCGTTCGGTCCAATTCAAAAAAATATGGGAGGGTGTTGTAGGTGAGCAAAAAGCTACGCAGTATCGTGCTCGTAAGCCTGCTGGTGTTCCTGACCGGCTCGGTTTTGTTTGCCAAAGCGATTTATCCGCTGAACACAGACGTGACCCTGACTTGGTGGATGGATCTCCATGCCAACGTGGCGTTGATCGCCAAGAACTTCGGCGACACGGAGTTTGCCAAAGAGTTGCAGAAAAGAACCGGTGTGAAGATTAAATTCCTTCATCCCGCGGTGGGTCAGGCCAGAGAGGCATTCAACCTGATGCTGGCTTCGGGAGATCTGCCGGATATCATCGAATATAACTGGTTCGACATTCCGGGCGGCCCCAACAGTGCCTTAGAAAACGGCTACATCCTGAAATTGAATCCGATTATCGACAAATGGGCCCCCAACCTGAAAAATTATCTGAAAAAGCACCCCATCTACAACAAGATGGTGAAGACCGACGAAGGCAGCTACTATGTCTTCCCGTTCATCCGTGGCGATCAGTCGTTGATCGCGACCTCCGGGCCGATGGTCCGCAAAGACTGGCTGGATGAGCTGGGCTTGAAGGTCCCGGAGACTTTAGACGACTGGTACACCGTCTTGAAAGCGTTCAAAGAGAAGAAAGGCGCCAATCCCCCGTTCACTTGCGAAGCGATGGGAACCGGCCTGAACGGTTCGGTGGCCGCGACCTATGTCAATCAAACGTTTGAAGGCGGCGCCGACAGCTATCACGACTTCTACATCGACCGCGGCAAGGTCAAATACGGCCTGCTCGACCCACAGCGGAAAGCGTATCTCGCCTTGATGAATAAGTGGTACAACGAAGGCCTGATCGACAAGAACTTCGGCACCAACACCCGCAAGGTAGTCGATGCCAACATTATGACCGGCAAGAGCGGCGTCGCCTACGGTTCCGGCGGCAGCGGCATCGGCCGTTATATGGACGCCATGGCCGGCAAGGATCCGAAGTCCTTCAGTTTGGTCGGCGTGCCGTTCCCGACGCCGAAACGTGGCCAGTTGCCGCGGTTCTCGTTCCTGACCCCGCCGACCGGCCCGAAGAACAACGGCAGCGCGGCCATCTCCACCAAATGTAAGAACGTCGAGGCCGCCGCCAGACTGCTGGATTACGCCTACAGCCCACAAGGCAACCTCTTCTATAACTTCGGCATGGAGGGCGTCTCCTACAAGATGGTCAATAATTATCCGACCTATACGCCGCTCATTATGAAGAATCCCGAAGGGCTGCCCAATACCACCGTCATGTCCAAATACATGCGCGGCCATACCAATGGTCCATTCGTTCAAGACAAACGGTACCTGGAACAATATTATGAACGGCCCGAACAGAAAGCGGCCATGGTCAACTGGAGCAAGACCGGCTTCCTCAAATACATGATGCCGCCGGTTACCCCGACTCCGAAAGAGAGCGAGGAACTGTCCAAGATCATGAACGATGTCAACACCTATAACGACGAGATGACCATGAAATTTATCATGGGCGTGGAGTCGGTATCCACCGGGTACGACGGTTACGTAGCCCAGCTGAAGAAACTCGGCATCGAGCGGGCCATCCAGATTTACCAGACCGCTTACGCTCGTTATCTTAAACGCTAAACGTTAGTCCGCACCGAATCAGTAATGGACCCGCGCCTCTCGGGGTTATGCGGGTCCATTATTTAAAAGCATTGTGATAAACCCTCGGTCGAAGGTCCGGGCATCACAAAAGCATAGCCGTTAAAAAGGCATTGATTAAAAAGTTTTTCGTTCCGACAGATTTTATCCCATGGCTTTAAAAAACATCGTGAAAGCGTTATCAAACTCAGGAAGCACGGAATAAGGTCGCGTTTCAACTTATTGCAAGCCGATTCCGATCCGCAAGGCTGATCCCAGGCTTTAAAACCGGTTACCCAATAACGTACCCGATAACTGTAGCCCCCGGCTTTCATGATAATCTTATACCTACTTACATAACGGAATAACGTCAAGAGGAGTATCGCAATGAGCAGCATGGAACTTTCTAAGGCCGGGGTTCCGGCCTCCCCGAAGCGCGGCGGTTTCCGGCAGCGGGTCCGGGTCGACTTCCAGCGCAACAAATCGCTATATCTGATGGTCCTGCCGGTGCTGGCGTTTTATATCATTTTTCATTACGCTCCGATGTACGGCGCGATCATCGCTTTCAAACATTTCTCGCCGATGCGCGGCATTTTCGGCAGTCCCTGGGTGGGCCTGGCCAATTTCCAGGAGTTTTTTCAGAGCTATTATTTCTGGCGGATATTAAAGAATACCTTAGTCATCAGCGTCAGCGAGCTGGCTTTCGGCTTCCCGGCGCCCATCATTCTGGCGCTGCTGATCAACGAATTAAAAAATAAATACTTTACCCGTACCGTTCAGACCATCACCTACATGCCGCACTTCATTTCGCTGGTGGTCATCTGCGGCATGATCAAGGACTTTACCCTGGATACCGGGGTGATCAACGTCATGTTGAAGACTTTCGGCTGGCAGCCGGTGACGATGCTCAACAAACCCGAGCTTTTTGTACCGTTGTATGTAATCTCCGGCATCTGGCAACAGGTGGGCTGGGGTTCGATTATTTACCTGGCGGCGCTGGCCGGGATCGATCCGCAATTGTACGAGGCCGCCAAGATGGACGGGGCCAGCAAGTTGCGGCAGATCTGGCACGTTACGTTGCCGGGGATCTTGCCGACCATCATCGTGCTCTTGATCCTGCGGATGGGCAGCCTGATGAGCATCGGATTCGAGAAGATCATCCTGCTTTATAACCCGACGATCTACCAGACGGCCGACGTCATTTCCTCGTTCGTTTACCGCAAAGGGCTGCTCGAATTCGACTGGAGCTTCAGCGCCGCGGTGGGCCTGTTCAATTCGTTGATTAATTTCGCCTTGTTAATCAGCGCCAACTGGCTCAGCAAACGCGTGCAGGGCTCGGGTCTGTGGTAAGGGGAGGGATATAGAATGGCAATCCGTGATAGCGCTGGTGAACGCGTTTTCAACCTGTTCAATGTCTTATTAATGACCGTGGTAATGGTCGTTACCATTTATCCTTTGTTGTATGTTATTTTTGCTTCGGTAAGCAATCCCACCGATTATATCGCCCATTTCGGCCCGCTCTGGCGGCCGCTGGGCTTTACCATGGCTTCGTATCATGCGGTGTTTCAAAATCCGAATATTCTATCCGGCTACACCAATACGATCATCGTGGTGACGTCGGGCGTTTGCATTAATATTTTATTGACCGCCATCGGCGCCTATTTCCTGTCGCGCAAGAATGTGATGTGGCGCAATCCGGTGATGTTCCTGATCGTCTTCACCATGTTCTTCAACGGCGGTCTGATCCCGTTTTATTTCACCGTGAAGGGGCTGCATATCGATAATTCGTTGTTGTCGCTGATCCTGCCGCCGGCGATCAGCACCTTCAACCTGATCATCATGCGCACCGCTTTCTCGGCCATTCCCGACAGCATCGAGGAGTCGGCCCGGATGGACGGGGCGGGGCATTTCACGATCCTTTTCAAGATCATTTTCCCGCTGGCCATGCCGACGATCGCGGTGATGATCCTCTATTACGGAGTGGCCCACTGGAACGCCTGGTTCAACGCGATGATCTTCATCAACCGCCGCGAACTCTTCCCGTTGCAGCTGATCTTGCGGGAGATCCTGATCCAGAATGACACCACCTATATGACAAGTAATGTGGCGGCCGGCGACGAATTCATGATCAGCGAGACCGTCAAATACGCGGTAATCGTCGTTGCGACCCTGCCGATTCTGGCTTTGTATCCGTTTTTGCAACGCTACTTCGTGAAGGGCGTAATGATCGGTTCCTTAAAAGAATAACCTCGATCCGGGGCTCGGCGGGGACGGAAGTCTTCCGCCGGAGCAGCGGATCCGGGCATAAAGGGAGGGGAAAATCAATGGAATACGGTAAAAAAACGCGCCGGGTCGGAGGATGGCTTTTGGGGCTGGGCTGTCTGATGGTCGGAATGGTATTGGCGCAAGCGAGCGCGGCCGGGTTGCTGGTGGATGACAATTTTAACGCCGCCGCGGTCGGGGCCAAACCGGACGGGTATGCGATCGAGGAGGCCGGCGGCAGCGTAGCGATCGCCGCCTTTCCCAGCGACAGCGACCACAGCCTTTATCTGAACGATCCCGCCGACAAGGTCATCAAAGTGACCAAGACGTTCGCCCCGCAGACCGGCGTGGTGGTGGTGGAAGTCGCTTTCGCCCAGCCGGTGCTGGGCAGCACCGCCAAGGTCATCCGGCTGCTGGACAAGGAGCAAGCCAACGCCGCGGTGCAGATCGAGACCCGGGGCGGCGCCAAACTGGCCTACAAAAATAGCGACGGCAGCTACACCGAGTTCGCCGATTATCAGGCCGGCGTCTGGTACAATTTCAAGATCGTGGCCGACGTGGCTGCCCAGAAGGCCGATGTCTACCTGAACAATGAATTGAAGCTGAAACAGGTGGGCTTCATGAGCGCGCTCAAAGACATCGGGGCGCTGGACTCCTACACCCCCGGCAGCAGCGGCAAGGGTCATTATCTGGACAATATCCGGGTGGCCGCGCAATAAGCGGGTCCGCCATCCGGAAGACCGTCGCGGCGAGGGGCGTCCGTCAAAGGGCGCTCCTTGCCTTTTTACCATCCTGATCGGCCGGGCCGGATAAAAACGGTTCCGTCCCGGAATAAATCGCGCTATAATAAGATTTGAAAAAAACACGCTACGGCTCGACAGCCATCAGCCGAGCCGCTCAAGGAGTGAATCAGTTTGTTTTCGATGCGGGCATTCCCTTTCATGAATTTCATCGCCGGCCTGAGCCTCGGGCTGCAAGCCGATAGCGGCGCCGCAGCCGACGGGATCCACCAGGATTGGTCCCGACGGACGGCCGACTCGGTCATGAAAAGTCAGCCGGTGCTGGCGGAACGCTGGAATTACGAATTCGGCCTGGCGCTCAAGGCCATCGCCGAGGTGGGGCAAGCCAGCGGCGATCCCCGTTACTTCGCCTATGTCCGGGAGAATATCGACCGGTTTGTCGACGCCGAGGGCACCATCCGGACCTACCGGCTGAACGAGTACAACCTGGACCAGGTGAATTCGGGCAAAGTGTTGCTAACCCTGTTCCAGGCCACCGGCGACCGGCGCTACCGGCAGGCGGCGGCGTTGCTCCGGCAGCAGCTGGAGGGACACCCCCGGACTGCCGAAGGCGGCTTCTGGCACAAGCAGATCTACACCCATCAGATGTGGCTCGACGGCATCTATATGGAGGCGCCCTTTTACGCCGAATACGCCAAGCTTTTCGACGAGCCGCAGGCTTTCGGGGATGTGGCCAAGCAGTTCCTGATCAGCGCCGCACACACCCGCGACCCCAAGACCGGCCTGTTCTACCACGGCTGGGACGAGAGCAGGAGCCAAGCGTGGGCCGATCCCGTTACCGGCTGCTCGCCGCATTTCTGGGGCCGGGCGATGGGCTGGTACGCCATGGCCCTGGTCGACGTGCTGGATCATTTCCCGGCGGACCATCCGGACCGTCCCGAGCTCCTGGACTTGCTGCACGAGGTCGCCGCGGCCGTCGTCAAGGTGCAGGATCCCGAGAGCGGCCTCTGGTATCAGGTGCTGGACCAGGGCGCCCGGGCGGGCAACTATCTGGAAGCCTCGGCTTCGGCGATGTTCGTCTACGCGCTGGCCAAGGGGGCCCGCCTGGGATACCTGCCGGAATCGTGCCGCGCTGCGGCGGCGCGGGGCTTCGCCGGAATCATCGCGCGTTTCGTGACGGTCGATGACGCCGGGCTGGTCCATCTGAACCGGATTTGCCAGGTGGCCGGCCTGGGCCGCTATGACGCCAGCCAGCCGTACCGCGACGGATCGTTTGACTACTATGTCCACGAGCCGGTGGTGGCCGACGACCTGAAAGGGGTCGGACCCTTCATCCTGGCCTGCCTGGAGATGGAGCGGGCGCGCTAAGCGGCGCACGCAGTCATTTTGTCACAATCGAAGATTACGAAGCCCCGGATTTCGATCCGGGGCTTTTGTATTTATGATTGCAAATTGGAGAGAAGAACCTCCGGGCCGTTCGGACGATATGGAAAACCGTTGGGAGGATCCGTTTTCCTCTCGCGAAGCTCTGCCGCGATGGAGCGCAGGAGTTGCCGAGCGATCCGCGGCACCGATAAACCGTTCGGCGGAACCGCCGCAGGCTTCCGCCGGAGTTGCGGAAGCAAAACCGGGAGTCGCGGACAGCCGGGCGGGGCCGACGGACCCTCCGCCGCCAGCGCGGCCGCAGCCAGCACGGCGGAGTAAACTCTTTGGCACTTAAGCAGCGACCCGCGAACGGTTGCTTGGGATACATAAAAAAATACAGATATTGGTAAACTGCATTTTGGGATACAAGGAGGCTGAATTGTAATCCGATAAACCATCGGCAAGCAAAGAATTAATACAGTCCTGGATGACTATGGAATTGATTCAAAAAAATTCTTGTAAATTTGTGGAGATTATGGACTGTAGCTTCCAATCATAAAAAAATTGGAGGTCTTTAAAAAAATAATTGATCCCGATTTGCGACGGAATGCGGTATCATCAAACTAAGTTTCGGTTGAAAAAGAAAAGTGGCGCAATGCAGGCAATTTTCCTCGCCGGTTTTGTTTTTCAGGCACGGAACAAAAATTATATTCAAGGAGAGGGGTAGTTCGTTTCATGAACACAAAAAGGTTTTGGGCAGTGACAGTTCTGATCGTAGCACTGGTGTTTGTTCTGACCGTGCCGGGCATTATGGCTGCGAAACTTCCCGATTATTTGGTTCCGGCCAAGAAGGGGCCGTATGTCATCGGGCTCAGCAACTCCTTCAGCGGCAATTCCTGGCGCGCCCAGATGGTGGCCGAATTCAAGGCGGCCGCCGAGAAGCTGAAAGCGAGCGGCAAATTAAAAGATTACATTATCGCCGACGCCACCGGCAATACCTCCAGCCAGATTCAGCAGATCCAAAACATGATCGATAAAAAGGTCAATGCCATCCTTTTGGACGCAAACTCCGAGTCGGCGCTGAACCCGATCATCGCCCAAGCCCACCGGAAGGGCATTTTGGTGATATCCTTCGATAACGCCGTGACTTCCCCGAATGCGATCATTGTCAATATCGATCAGGTCGAGTTCGGCCGGGTGATGGCCGACTGGCTGGTCAAGAAGCTCAACGGCGAGGGCAACATCATCGTCCTGAACGGCCTGGCGGGTTCGCCGGTGAACAACGAGCGTTGGGAACCGGCCAAAACGATCTTCGCCAAGTATCCGAAGATTAAGATCCTCGCCAACGTCAACGCCAACTGGGACCAGGCAGCGGCCCAACAGGCGGTCGCCAACCTGCTGCCGTCGATGCCCAAGATCGACGCCGTCTGGTCACAAGGCGGAGCCATGACGCTCGGCGCGGTCTATGCGTTCAAAGCCGCCGGCCGCGATCTGGTGCCGATGACCGGCGAAGGCAACAACGGCTTCCTAAAGGTATGGCTGGCCAACAAGGGCAAAGGATTCGACTCGATCGCCCCGTCCCAGCCGCCGCTGCTCTCGGTCGATGCCCTGAACACCGCCTTGGCGGCGCTGAGCGGCCAGAAAGTGCCGCAGAAGAATATCGGCGCGCCGCTAATCATCGCCGGCGACGATCTCAACAAATATGTGCGCCCGGATATGCCCGACAGCATGTGGCTGCCGTGCAATTTGGGCGAATCCGATCTGGAAAGGTTGTTTAAGAACAAATGAGTGAGGCCACGGACATCCTGATGGCTCGCGATATCTGTAAAGCCTACAACGGTGTTCCGGCATTGCAGAACGTTAACTTCTCCTTGCGCAAAGGGGAAGTTAACGCCCTTTTGGGGGAGAACGGAGCCGGCAAATCCACTCTGATCAAGATCCTCTCCGGCATCGTGCCCTGCGACTCCGGCCAGATCGAACTGAACGGCGCCAGGTTCATGCCCCGCGATCCCTGTCACGCCGCGCAGTCGGGCATCGCTACGGTGCATCAGGAATTCTCGACCATTCCGTATTTGCCGGTTTACCAGAACATCTGGCTCGGGCACGAGCCGCGGGGGCCGTTGGGATCCTTACGATTTAAACGTTTACGCGAGCTGACCGCGGAACTTTGCAAGCGATACGAGATCGCTCTCAAGCTGGACGCCTGGGTCGGCGAATTGCCCCTGGCGGAACAGCAGATCGTGGAGATCCTGAAGGCGCTTTCGCTCCGGCCGAAAGTGCTGATCCTCGACGAACCGACCTCGGCGCTGACGGCGGAGCATACCCAGTGGCTGCTGAAGGTGATGCGCGATCTGGTGCGCCAAGGCACCGGCATTATTTTTATCTCGCACCGCCTCAAGGAGGTCATGGATATCACCGACCGGATCACGGTCTTGAAAGATGGCCTGCTGGTCGGGACCACCTCCGGCCGAGAGTGCAGCGAAGCAAAGATTATTCAGATGATGGTCGGCCGGGAATTGCAGGATATCTTTCCGCCGAAGCTGACGGTCCAAGGCGGCGGGGATTCCCAGCCGGTGCTGTCGGTGAGCGGCTTGAGCTCCGGCCGGGTGTTGCGGGAGGTCGGCTTCGAGCTGAAACGGGGCGAGATCTTGGGCGTTTACGGCCTGGAAGGCCAGGGCCAGCACGAACTGATGCTGGCACTGTACGGTGCGTTCCCCATCGACCGCGGCCGGATCCGGCTGGCCGGCCGGGAAGTGAACCTGCGCAACCCGCGCCGGGCGATTCGGAACGGGGTGGCCCTGGTCCCGGTGGATCGCCGCACCGAAGGGCTGGTCATGCCGTTGTCGATCCGCGAGAACCTGGCCCTGCCCACGCTGGGGCAGCGGGCGCGTTGCGGCGTGATCGACCGGCGCCGGGAGCGGGAAGCCACCGCCCGGATCGCCGGCGAATTCAACATCAAGGCCCCGCATTACGATGTGGCGGTCCAGACCCTCAGCGGCGGCAACCAGCAAAAAGTGGTGATGGGCAAATTCATGCTGGCCGAGCCGTCCGTATTGTTGTATGATGATCCTACGCGGGGGGTCGATGTCGAGTCCCGCCGCGAGCTGTATTATAAGATCCGCAAGCTGGCCGCGGCCGGGACGGCGATCCTGTTCCGTTCGACCGACTTGATGGAGCTGATCGGCCTGTGCGATACGGTATTGGTAATGCATGAAGGGGCCGTGATTGCCCACTATACCGGCGCCGCGATTACCGAGACCAATATTGTCGGCGCCGCGGTCGGCTTTGTGGAAGGGGGAACCGCATGATGAGCCCAAACCACCGGCTGGATCTGACCCATAACCGCGCGGTGATCGGGATATATCTGGTATTGTTGCTGCTGATAGTCATTTTGTCCTTGATTAATCCCTCCTTTTTTACGCTCGATTCGCTGACCAACCTGATCGGCATGGCCCTGCCGCTGGTCTTCGCGAGCATGGCCCAGACCATGGTGGTGCTGGTCCAGGGGATCGACCTGTCGGTCGGGCCCACCATCAGCCTGATCACCGTGTTTTGCGCCAGCCTGATGAATGGCGACGGCCATAACCTGGCGGTCGTGGTACTCGGCGCCTTGCTGGTCGGGGCCCTGGTCGGTCTGATCAATGGCGGCCTGGTCGTGCTGGGCCGGCTGCAGCCGATCATCGTCACGCTGGCCATGTCCTCGGTGCTGACCGGAGTCTCGTTATTCATCATGCCCCAGCCGGGCGGGACGGTCCCCAACGCCATCAGCTGGCTGGTGGCGGGAACCATTGGCGTCGTGCCCGTACCCTTCCTGGTACTGATCATCGTCAGCGCCGCCTTTTGGGTGCCGTTGCGCCACTCGACGCTGGGCCAGGGGCTGTACGCGGTCGGCGGCAACGAACTGGGCGCCTATTTCTCGGGCGTCCGGGTGAAACGTGCGACTTGGCTGGCCTTTGTCGCCAGCGGGTTCCTGGCAGCCGTCGCCGGGGTACTGCTGACCGCCCAGGCTTTGTCGGGCGATCCGCTGATCGGCGGCCCCTATACGCTGAATTCAGTGGCGGCGGTGGTGTTGGGCGGAACCAGCCTGGCAGGGGGCAAGGGCGGCGTCGCTGGCAGCATCGCCGGAGCGCTGATCCTGTCGCTCATCGTGAATATTCTCTTCTTCCTGGGGGTCTCCGCTTATTACCAATACGTCTTCAGCGGCCTGATCGTCATCACCGCCCTGGCTGTAGTCGGCCTGGGCGAGCGCTTGCAAATCAAGAAGATTCGGGGAGTGAGTTGAAAAATGGCGACACCGAAACTGTACATCCTGCCCATGGGGCAGATCGAGAACGATCTGGCCTGGAATATCGCGGTTCCTAAAGCCGGCTCGGTCGACGACCCCCATCCGGCGGCGGAATGGGTCCGGGTGCCCTGCTTTGCCTATTTGATTGAACACCCGCAGCTGGGACGGATCCTGTTCGATCTCGGGCCCCATCCCGAGGACGGGACGCGCCTGCCGGAGTATGCCCGGAGCCACTTCCCCTGGCTGGGAGCCTCCCAGGACACCATCGAGCCGAAGCTGGCCGAATTGGGCCTGCGGCCGAAGGATATCGATCAGATCATCATCTCCCACATGCATTGGGACCATTGCGGCGGCCTTTGTTATTTCAGCCATGAACCGGCCGGCCGGAACGTTTTGGTCGGCAAGAGGGATCTCGAATACGGCTTGCTGGCGACGCACCAGGATGCCAATCAGCCTTTCGGTGGCGGCGGCTATTTTCGCGCCAATTTCGAGCTGCCGGGCATCGCCTACGAGACGCTCGATCCCGAGCTGGGCGATTGGACGCTGGCGCCCGACCTCGAAATCATCAACCTGGGCGGCCATACGCCGCAAGTATTGGGCATCGTTTTGCGGCTGGCCAACACCGGCACGGTGATCCTGCCCTCCGATGCGATCTACATGGCCAAAAACTATGGGCCGCCGCCCATCGCGCCGGGGATCGTCCATGATACGCTGGGTTTCTTCAAGAGCGTCGCGCGGGTAAAACGCCTCCAGGCGGCGCGCCAGGCTGCCATCTTCTATCCGCATGACCCGGAACAGATGCGGCAACTACGCTACGCGCCGTTATTTTACGATTAAGCTCGATATCATCTACCTGGAGGAAACCATGCGAAGTAATGTTGCCGCTCTAAAAGGTTTTTCCCTGGCCAAGGTGCCCATCTTCTGCTGGCCCTACGTCGCGGTGGTGCTGTTGATCGGAATGGGCTCGTTCGTTTCGGCGGAGTTTGCCGGGCCGAGCCATATCCTGCTGGTGCTGGGGCTGGCCTCGTTCGTCGGCCTGGTGGCGGTCGGCCAGACCATGGTCATTTTACTGGGCGGGATCGACTTGTCGGTCAGCTCCACCATCACCATGGCCGGGGTGGTCTCGGCGACCATCATGGCCGGTTCCGACCAGCAGATCGGCTTCGCAATCGCCGTCTCGCTGGGAATCGGCCTGATCATCGGGTTAATCAACGGGCTGGGCATCGGCTTGCTAAATATCCCGCCGTTGGTCATGACGCTGGGCGTCACCAGCTTGGTGCAGGGAATCGCCCTGCTTTACACCAACGGGGCGCCGAAGGGCAATTCGGCCCCGTTCCTGTCCCACCTCACCACCGGCTCGGTGGCCGGAATTCCGTTCATGGTGATCATCTGGGCGCTGGTCGCGCTGACCGTGATCCTGCTGTTGCACCGGACCACCTTCGGACGGTGGGTTTATGCGGTCGGCCACGCGCCGAAGGCCGCCCGGATGTCCGGCGTGAATGTCAAGGCCACCACCGTCGCCGTCTATGCCATTGCCGGGATCATGGCGGCGCTGACCGGGGTGTTGCTGACCGGTTACACCAAGACCAGCTATTTGAATATCGGCGATCCCTACCAAATGGCGTCCATCGCGGCGGTGGTGGTGGGCGGGACGTCGATCCTGGGCGGTTTCGGCAGTTATGTCGGCACCATCGCCGGCGCGATCATCATCACCATCATCCAGAGCCTGTTGCCGATCCTGTCGATTCCCGAAGCCGGCCGCCAGGTCATCTCGGGACTGATTATTCTGATCCTGCTGCTGATTTACGGCCGCGCCAAGGCAAAACGTTGACCGGGTCGCGGCGGCGCTCCGTGGCCGCACTGAAAGACCCGGGGTAAAAGAATGCGGCGGTTGGATGGCCGCATTCCTTTACGCGTTAGCGCAGAAAAGCGGGATAATCCGGCCATCCGCCGCGCCGGGATTCGGGGCCGGGCGGGCGCCAAGGATGACGGACCCGCAATAGGATCCGCCGCAGGGGTGAGGGAGATTCAAATGGGCCATGTTTTGCGGAAGATTAAGATTACTTCATTTAAGACCAAGTTGGTCCTGGCGATCTCGGTGATCACCGTGATCTTGCTGTTCGCCGCCTTTGTCGCTTTGATCTCCCAAAAGATGATCACCGACCAATTGAGCCGGATGACGGAGACCACCATCGTCACCAACGACATTTTAAACACCGCGCTGGCCCTGCCTTACGCCCTCTCCAAATACGATATGATCCGGCTGAAACTGTTCCGGGAGCAGATCGATCAGTCGGTGGACCTCATCAAAGACAAATTGCAGTATTTGCAGGCGACTATTCACGATCAGTACGGCATCGCCCAACTGGCGCTCCTCAACCGCTATTTCGACAGTTGCTTCGATTACGTCCATCAAATCGAGGCGCAGCTGAGCCGGGGCGGCAAAATGGACCGTTCCCAGGTGGAACAGCTGAACAAACGACTGGATTCGATCCAGACCTATGTCCAGCAACTGGACATGGTGGAATTGCATTATTACAGCGGTCTCAAGAAACGGCTGGATTACCAGATCGGGCAGACCTGGCTGTTTTCGATCCTGGCCTTCGTCTGCGGCGGGTTCTGCCTCGGCTTTGCCATCAAATACATCAATAAAACCGCCAATACGGTGGTCGAAATATCGCATCTGGCCCATAACATCGCCGACGGCGACCTCTCGGTGCCGACGGTTGCCGTTCAAGCGGCGGCGGCCCGCTCCGAGGATGAGCTGTCGGTCCTGGCGCGCTCCTTCAACAAGATGGCCGAAAACCTGCGCGATTTCCGGGACAATCTGCACGAGAACCTGCCGCCGCTGCGGGAGCATTTCTTCCGGGAACTGGCCGAGGGGAAAATCGCCGCGCCGGAGCTCCCAGCCTACCGGACCAACCTGCAACTGGAGCTGAGGGAGTATTGCACCACGGTCATGCTCCAGCTGGACGACTATTATCTGGCCACCTTCAACCTGGCCGACGAGGAACGAGCCCGGTTCCGCAACGAATTCGCCCAGACCGTGGCCCACGCTTTGAAGGATGAGCCGGCTATCTTCTTCTACGAAAATCATCCCGGGGAATACGTGCTGTGCGTGACGGACGAATCCCCGGAGCAGTCGCAAGCCAAGACCGGCCTGATCATTGAGAAGATCCGCGCCGATCTGAAACAGCAATATTCGGTGACGGTGGCCGTCGGGAATTGCAAAGCCTCCATTCTGGCCTTTTCCGAGTCCTATTCCGAAGCGGCCCGGGCCTTGAGCCACAAATTCATCTTGGGCCGGAACCAGAACATTTTCTTTCGGGATCTGAACGAACAGATCCAGCAGCAGCAGACTTTCCCCAGCCTGGTGCAGCTGGAGGCGGAACTGGTATCCGCCATCAAGCTGGCCGATATCAAGCTGATCGAGCAGCGGCTGGGCGCCCTGATCGCCGAGATCCGGGCCCGCGGCGCCGCGGCCCAGCTCTATCTGAAGATGATCATCGGCAACATCTATCTGCAGGCCCTGCAAACGCTGCAGCAGGCCAACAGCACGGTAGAAGAGGTCTTCGACGACCCGCTCAAGGAATATCAGAAGATCATCGCCCACCAGACCATCGACGGGATGGGCCGCGAATTGCTGGAGGTTCTGACGAGCATCGTCGAGTTCATCAACATCAACAAGGGCCGCAAGTTTTATCAGATGATCGCCAAAGCCCAGGAATATTTGCTCAAGAATTATTCGCGGGGCGACCTGTCGCTGGAGGAGGTGGCCAACGTGGTCCATGTGAGTTCCTGCTATTTCAGTCTGATCTTCAAACAGGAAGTCGGCACTACCTTTGTCGATTATCTGACCAAGGTCCGGATCGAGAAGGCCAAGGAGCTGCTGGCCATTCCCGGCAACCTGAGCTACGAAGTCTCCTATCAGGTGGGCTATAACAATCCCAACTACTTCAGCACCCTTTTCAAGAAGCACGTCGGGCTGTCGCCGACCGAGTTCAAGAACCAGTCGGCCCAAAAAAAGTGAGATTCTTTTTGCCGGAGGGTTCGGTTTTCCTCGCTAATTTGATCATCATTGCCGATT
The DNA here is from genome assembly GCA_023400055.1 of Bacillota bacterium. GTDB lineage: Bacteria > Bacillota > UBA4882 > UBA8346 > UBA8346 > Hydrogenispora. Next base: position 84,611 of record JAEXFN010000018.1, on the reverse strand, counting down.
ATTTAACTTTTGATCCGGATGATTAAATCATCGATCATGAGAATTGAATTTCCGATCCGTAGAATTAAACTTTTGATCATGAGAATTGGTTTTTCGATCGGTAGAAATAATTTTTCGATCGCGATAATTAAATAATTGGTCGCGATAATTGTTTTTCCGATCTGAAGAATTGATCTTTCGATCCGGATAAATAAATTTTCGAGATCGATAATTTAATTCTCGCTCCGGATAATTCATTTATCGCTCCAAAAAATTAAATTCTCGGATTAAAAAATCAAATTTGGGACAAAAAGAGTCTAATTTACAGAATAAGGGATCGAATGAGCGGCCGGAGGAATGGATCTTCCGGCCGCGTTGATCGCAGCGGAAGGCGGGAGAAAGGGGAAAGCGGGTGATCCGGGATACCGGCAACGGATTCACCGGGCAAGATCCGCCGGGACTGACAAAAAAGGTCCGGATCGGGCAGGATAATTAGGAATTTTGCGTCGCGGTCCCCGGCCGCTAGGATTTTGGACCCGGGCGGCGAATGATCCAGGGGATGAAACGATGGGCAAATTTCTAAGCGGAAAAAGGAGGCTTTTTGATGAGTTATTCACCCAATCCCGAACGGTACGGATTGATGCGATACAACCGTTGCGGCCGGAGCGGTCTCAAGCTCCCGGCCATTTCCCTGGGGCTGTGGCACAATTTCGGCGGGGTCACCCTCTACGAAAACAGCCGGGCCATGATCCGCCGCGCCTTCGATCTGGGGATCACCCATTTCGACCTGGCCAACAATTACGGCCCGCCGCCGGGATCGGCCGAGGAGAATTTCGGCCGGATCCTGCGCAGCGATCTGCACGGCTACCGGGATGAGCTGATCATCTCCAGCAAGGCCGGCTACCTGATGTGGCCCGGGCCTTACGGCGAATGGGGTTCCCGCAAGTATCTGCTGGCCAGCCTCGATCAGAGCCTGAAACGGATGGGCCTGGAGTACGTCGATATCTTCTATTCGCACCGGCCCGACCCGGAGACGCCGCTGGAGGAGACCATGTCCGCCCTGGACCAGGCGGTCCGGCAAGGCAAGGCGTTGTACGCCGGCATCTCCAACTACCAGCCGGAGCAAGCCCGCGAGGCGATTCAGATCCTGCGCCGGCTGGGCACCCCGTGCCTGATTCACCAGCCCTCTTATTCCATGTTCAACCGCTGGGTCGAGAGCGGCCTGCTGGATCTGCTGGAGGCCGAGGGGGTCGGCAGCATCGCCTTCTCGCCGCTGGCCAAGGGGCTGCTGACCGACCGTTACCTGCAGGGGATCCCCGCCGATTCGCGGGCGGCCGGGTCGAGCGTCTTTCTGAAGCCCGAGGACATCACCGCCGATAAGCTGGATAAGGTCCAGCGCCTCAACCAGCTGGCGCTGGCGCGCGGCCAGAGCCTGGCCCAGATGGCGTTGGCCTGGGTGCTGCGCGGCGGCCGGGTCACTTCGGTCCTGATCGGCGCCAGCAAGGTCAGCCAGATCGAGGATTGCGTCCGGGCCATCGACCGGCTCGACTTCGACCCCAATGAGCTGGCGGCGATCGAGAACATCCTGCGGTCGTAAATTTATTCAGCTCACCGGTTCGCCGAGCTGCTCATCCTCGAAGATGGTCAGCCGGCGCGGCCGGGGTTGGGCGGCCCGGTTTTGGGTGCTGCCGAGCTGGTCGCGGATCTGGCGCCACAGGGCGCTGAATCCCGCCAGCTCCGGCGTACGCGGCCGGGGCAGGACGTTCTCGACCAGCGCCTTCAGCCGGCCGGGGTGGCTATCCAGCACCATGATGGTGTCGCTCAGCAGGATGGCCTCTTCGATGCTGTGGGTGACGAAGAGGATGGTCACGCCGGTCTCTTCCCAGATGCGGATCAGCTCATTTTGGAGATCGCTCCGGGTCAGGGCGTCCAGGCTGCCGAAGGGCTCATCCATCAGCAGGATCTTGGGCCGGACCGCCAGCGCCCGGGCGATGGCCACCCGCTGTTTCATGCCCCCGGAGAGCTGATGGGGGAAGAAGGCCGCATAATCTGCCAGCCCCACCCGTTGCAAATATTCGCCGGCCAGGGCGGTCCGCGTCGCGGCCGCGGCGGCGGCACGGCTGATCTTCAAAGCCTGGCTGACGTTTTGCAGCACTGTCAGCCAGGGAAAAAGCTGTTCGAACTCTTGAAAGACCATCATCCGGTCGCGGCCCGGCCCCTGAACCGGCTGGCCGTCGACCAGCGTCCGGCCGCTGTCGGGCCGCTCGAACCCGGCGATGCAGCGTAACAGGGTCGACTTGCCGCAGCCGGAAGGGCCGACGATGGTCAGTAACCCGCCGGCCGTCACTTCCAGCGAGATTCCCTCCAGGATCCGGTTGCTGCGGCCTTCGAACGCGAAGGATTTATACAAGTTCTGAATCGCCAAAGTGCCTGCCATGCCTTACCTCCCGCTTCCCACTTAATTGAGGGTCATCCCCCAGCGCCGCACCGTCCGGGCTTCCACCCACTCGAAACCCAGCCGTTCCACGATCAGGCCGATCAGCACGATGACGATCAGTCCGGCGAAGACGCCGGGGATCTCCAGGAAAAAACGTTTCTTATAAATCAGCCAGCCCAAGCCGCCTTCGCCGCCGCCGGCCCCGAAGACCATCTCCGCGGCGACCGCCGCCTGCCAGGCCCGGGCCCAGCCGACCCGCAGGCCGCTCAGGATATGGGGAAAGGCTCCCGGCAGCAGCACCGTGCGCACCAGCGCCAGGCCGCGCAAGCCGAGATTGCGGCCCACTTCCACCTGGGTGCGGGGGATGGAACGCAAGCCGGTGCTCAGGTTGGCGATGAGCGGCCAGATGGCGGAGAACCAGATGACCGCGATGATCGATTGCTGGCCGGTGCCCAGCCAGAGAATGATGATCGGCAGGATGGCGATGCCCGGCAAAGGATGCATCACTGCCAGCAACACCTGGACCCAATCGGTCAGCCAGCGGGAACCCACCGCCAGCGAGGTAATGAGCAGCGCCGAAACGATCGCCAGCCCCAGGCCGATCCCGATCAGATAGAGCGAAAAGCCGGTTCGGGCCAGCAGTTCCCCGCTGACCAGTAGGGCGGCGAGCTCGGCGCAGACGCTGGAGAATGAGGGAAATAACAAAGCTGGGAGCCGCCCGACCCGGGCGACCAATTCCCAGCCACTGAGCAAGATTAGGATGAATAGCAACTGACGCAGGCTTTTGGCGTGTTTCGGAGCGAGTTTCATGGTTGACTCTTCCCGGCTGGAATGCGTAATCAGCCAATCGTATTAATGGTGCTGCAGCTGTTCGATGACGGACGGTCCGCCGGCCTGCCGGCCGACGATGGCCGTGACACTCTCCCAGGCGATCTCGTCGATGTCGCGGGGCACTTTTTTGATATAGCCGGCCCGTTTCATGAAATCGGCGAATCCCATTAAACCATATGTGGCGCTGGTGTAATTCATGCCTTTCCAGGTCATGTATTGATAGGTTTTAGCGGGCGAGAGCTTAAACTCCGGCGCCAGCAGCGCCGCGGCCCGGCGGGGATGGCCATTGATCCAGGCCATCGCTTCGTTGATGGCGTTGACGAACGAAGCGTACTGGACCGGCTTTTCGTCGTGAAACTTGTTGGCGGCCACGCCCACGTTGAAGCTGAACGCATGACCGAAGATCTTCAGATCGTCGGTGACCAGATGAAAGCCGGGCTGGCTCAGCTCTTCAAAGAGATAGGGCGGGGTAGTGAAATGAGCGGTCAGCCCTTTCTTGGAGATCAGGGCCGCCGTGGCATCGGGATGGGCCATCGCCACCAGGTTCCGGTCGAGGGCGTTGGCGGAGCCCAACTCCTTCTCGGCGGCCATTGCCAGCAGGATGTGCTGAATGCTGCCGGGCGAGGGCACCGCGATCTTGTCGTTGGGACCGAAATCCTTCAGGCTTTTGATAGCGGGGTCATTGGTCACCAGCCCGACCGGGACCACCACGAAACCCATGGCCACCTTCCAGGGACAGCCTTTATCCCAACCGACCAGGAACGGCGGGATGCCCATGAACCCGGCGTCCACCTCGCCGGCGATCAGCGCCTCACGGACCGCCGCGCCGGAGCCGTATTCCTTCCAGACCGGCTTCAGACCGTACTTCTCGAATATCCGCTGCTTCTCCGCGACCATCAACGGCGCGTAAACCAGTCCGAACTGTCCGGCGATCCGGATTTCCGACAATGCCGGAGCGGCCTGGACTTGGACCGGGGTGAAGCGGGGATAGGCACCTACCAACAGGAAAACCAGACAAACCAGTAAAACCAGACTTCTTTTCAACCTGTACTGCCTCCTCTTTCTGTGCATCCTTGGGACTTCCGAACTTCGCTACTATAAGTATGCCGCTGGAAAAAGCTTGGTGAAGCCGGCCGGCTTGGAAGATGTTAAGCTATCGATCGAGAGCAAGGGAATGAAGCGGATCGGAGAGTGTATTATTCTCCACTAAAGTAGTGGAATGTCGGATTGTATTCCGGGCCGGATGGCCTTAAATTTAAAGTAAGTTTTACAAACATTTAAGGAGGGGTAGTTGTGAAGCAAAGGAGTTACCTAGGGTTGGTCTGCGCCTTGTTCGCAGGTTTGTTCCTGTTCAGCGGTTACGGAATGGGTGCCGGTAAATCGTTGACGGTATATTCGTCGCACCCGGCGGATCTGATCAACCCGATCGTCAAGGAGTTTCAAGAACGGACCGGGATCACCGTGGATGTCGTCGCGGCCGGCACCGGCGAGCTGCTCAAACGGATTCAGGCCGAGAGCGGCAATCCGTTGGGCGACGTGATCTGGGGCGGCGGCGCCGAGTCGCTGGACGCCTACAAGACTTATTTCCAGCCGTATAAGACCAGTTTCGACAAGTTCATTCCCAAGAACAACAAGGAAAAGAACCATTTGTGGACCGGGTTTACCGGGCTGCCCATGGTGATCATGTACAACAAGAAGTTAGTGAAGACCGAGGATGTCCCGAAAGGCTGGGCCGATCTGATTCTGCCGAAATTGAAGGGCAAAATCGCCTGTGCCGATCCGGCCAAGTCCGGTTCTTCCTACACCACCGTCGTGACGATCCTCTCCGCTTTCGGAAAAGATAATGGCAAGGGCTGGAGCTTCATTGCCAAACTCATCAAGAACCTGGACGGCAAGATCTTATCCAGTTCCACCGCGGTCTACAAGGGAGTGGCCGACGGCGAGTACAGCGTGGGTCTGACTTTCGAGGAAGCGGCCGCCAACTATGTGAAAGCCGGCGCCGATGTCGGGATCGTCTATCCCAGAGAAGGCACTTCGGCGGTTCCCGATGGCGCTGCCGTCATTAAAGGCGCCAAGAATCTCGACGCCGCCAAGAAGTTCATGGACTTCATCGTCAGCACCGACGTTCAGACCATCGTCACCAAGTCGCTGGGCCGGCGTTCGATCCGGAATGACATCCCCGCGCCCGAGGGCTTGATCAACATGAAAGAGATCAAATTGGTCAAATACGATTTCGCTTTCGCTTCCCAGAAGAAGGACGAAGTCCTGGCCAAATGGAAGGACATTGTCATCGGCAAGTAAGCTGAAATTGGGCATGACCTGAGGCGATGAGGACATTTTGCAGCAAAAAATGTCCTCATCCAGTATTTACCGATGTTGCAATCCCCGTTTTTTATGGAACTTCGCCGATGAATTGCAATGAATTTCCCGGCGTGACAAGTCGCAGGAATGGGCTTTGCTTTTCCAGCCACGGTTTGCGGTTGAAAAATCAAGAATATTTGAAATTCAGTTCATTTATATAATTCCACAGGATGGACAGGGTGATTCAAGATAGGAGTGTTGCATTTGAGCTATGACGTGAACATTGCTGGCGTGGTAAAGAAGTACGGCTCATTCAAAGCGGTTGACGGCGTTTCGCTGGGAATTAAAAAAGGCGAGCTATTTACGCTGCTCGGACCCTCGGGCTGTGGTAAAACTACGTTGCTGCGCATGATCGCCGGGTTTAACGCCATCGATGAAGGAGAGATCGCCTTCGATCAGACCGTGATTAATGATATCCCGGCCCACAAACGGAACATCGGAATGGTCTTCCAAAACTACGCCATCTTTCCGCATATGTCGGTCTATGAGAACGTGGCCTATGGGCTGAAGGCCCGCAAACTGAGCCCCGCCGCCATCGCCAAGCGGGTCGACGAAGCCTTGGAACTGGTTCAGATCGGCAGCTACCGCGACCGCCAGCCGGCTCAGCTCTCCGGCGGTCAGCAGCAGCGGGTGGCGCTGGCCCGGGCGGTGGTGATCCATCCGGGGATCCTGTTGATGGACGAACCCCTGAGCAACCTGGACGCCAAGCTCCGCATCCAGATGCGCACGGTCATCAAGAAACTGCAACGGAACCTGAATATCACCACCATCTACGTGACCCACGACCAGGAAGAGGCGTTGGCCATCTCCGACCGGATCGCGGTCATGCGCAACGGCCGCATCGAGCAGTTGGGCGGACCGCAGCAGATTTACCAGCAACCGGTCAATGCGTTCGTAGCCGGGTTCATCGGGACCTCCAATTTTTTAGAGGCGACGATCCTCCGGCAGGAGTCCGATCACCGCGTCGAAGTGCTAATCGCCGGGAAGAAGCGGCTGACGTTGGCGCTGGAGCGCCCCTTGGGCCAAGAAGTGGTGGTTTCGGTCCGGCCGGAAGCTCTGGAACTCGGGGAGCCGGGTGAAGCCGAGTTGAACGGGGAGATCACGCTGGCGACCTTCCTGGGCGACTATATCAACTACGAGGTCGAGTTGGATAACGGGCAGATCATCGAGGTCAATGAGTTCGCCAAGGAAACGCTACGGGTGCGGGACGCCGGCGAAAAGGTGGCCGTGCGCTTCCAGCCCGGGAAGGCCCATCTGTTTGAGGGAACCGCGAAGGAGGCTTCGGCATGAGCGCAATCCAGCCCGTTCCCGCCAATCCCTGGCAGCGATTCTGCAGGGGGCGCAAGCTTGATTTTTGGACCGCGGTCATCGGCGGTGCCTTCCTGACGCTGGCGTTGTTTCTGGTCTTTCCGTTCTCCTCGACGATCTGGCGGAGCTTCCTGAATGATTCGGGGAAATTCTCGTTGGCGCATTATAGCGACTTTTTCCGGCTGCCCTATTATTACCGGACTTTATTGAATAGCATGTCGGTCTGCGTCACCGCCACCATCCTGGCCACGCTGGTCGGTCTGCCATTGGCCTATATCACGTCGCGCTTTAATGTCTGGGGGAAGAAACTGATCAATCTGCTGATCATCCTGTCCCTGCTCTCGCCGCCATTCATCGGGGCCTACTCCTGGATTCTGCTCCTCGGCCGGAGCGGGCTCATCACCAAAGGGTTTCACGCCATCGGGATCGAGCTGCCGTCGATCTATGGCTGGCTCGGCATCGTGCTCGTCTTCACCTTGAAGTTTACCCCCTTTGTCTACCTGTATGTCTCGGGGGCCTTGGGCAGCATCGACCGCTCGCTGGAAGAGGCCGCCGCCAACCTGGGGATGTCCGGCTGGAGAAGGATGATGACCATCACCTTCCCCTTAATCCTGCCGACGATTCTCTCCGCCGCCTTGATGGTCTTCATGAGCTCCCTGGCGGACTTCGGTACGCCGATGCTGATCGGCGAAGGTTTCAAGGTCCTGCCGGTACTGGTATACGAGGAGTACATGAGCGAGATCGGCGGCAATGCCGCGATGGCCAGCGCACTCAGCGTGCTGATTATCCTGTGCGCCACGGCAGTGCTGCTGTTGCAGAAGTGGGTGATCGGGCGCAAAAACTATACCATGAGCGCGCTGCGGCCGCCGGAGATCAAAAAGCTGGCCGTCGTACCCCGGGTTTTGCTGACCGCTTTTTGTTGCCTGTTTTCGCTGGTGGCGGTGTTGCCCCAGGTGGTCGTGGTGATTACCTCGTTCCTAAAGACCAACGGACCGATCTTCGTATCCGGATTCAGCCTGGGGAGCTACACGACCATTATGTATAAACTCTCCCGGAATATTACCAATACTTATCTCTACGCCACTGTCGCCATTATCATCATGGTCTTGGCCGGGCTGTTGCTTTCTTACGTGATCGTGCGGTGCAAATCCCAAGCCACCAATCTGCTGGATGTCCTGATTATGTTCCCGTATGTGGTTCCCGGGGCAGTACTGGGCATCACTTTGCTGGTGGCTTTCAATAAAGGCCCGCTGTTATTGAGCGGCACCTGGATCATTATGGTGTTGGCCTATGTGATCCGGAAATTGCCATACACCATCCGGTCCAGCGCCGCCATTTTGTACCAGATCGACCCGAGCATTGAGGAGGCCTCGATCAATTTGGGCGTCTCGCCGATGAAGACTTTTTTCAAGACCACCGCGCGGTTGATGATGCCCGGCGTCTTCTCCGGAGCTATCCTGAGTTGGGTGACTACCATCAATGAGTTAAGCTCGAGTGTGATGCTTTACACCGGCAAAACCGCTACTATCTCCGTGGCCATTTATACCGAAGTGGTACGGGACAGTTTTGGAACAGCGGCGGCATTGGCGTCCATTTTGACCTTCACCACGATCGTGTCGCTGTTGATCTTCTATCGTTTTTCCGGTGGCAAAGAGATTTCGCTTTGACTTCAAGCGGGAAATGACACGATAAATTTTAGATAAAGGAATCAAACGACCATGGACAACATGAAGATCTGCGATTTGCATACCCATACCACATTTTCGGACGGGGACGCCAGTGTGGAACAGTTGTTGGCGATCGCCGGCCGCCAAGGCTATCAGCTCGGCATCTCCGATCATATTTTCTGCCCGTCGTACAATGACGATTTTGACCAAATCGAACATTACTTTGACGCTTTACAGGATTATCCGGTCTTCATCGGCGTGGAAGGCAACATCGGCGATTTGATCCAGTGGCCGGAGCGATTGGTGCCTAAATTCGACTATGTCATTGCCAGCGTCCATGCAGTACAATATAAAGGGGAAAAGCTCTTTTTGAGCCAGTATTTCGGTCGCCGGGCCGGTCACCGCCCCGACTGCCAGCTCGATTACGATCCGAGCGCCAGTCCGGCCATACTTACGGATGTATTAGGCCAGATCGAGTCGACCTTCCGGGCGACGCGGGTCGACATCCTCGGGCATTGTACGGTGCTGCCTTTCTACGAGGATCTGATCGGCAGCGTTTTTCTGGAGGACTGGGAGCGCGAAGTGATCGCTCTCTGCCGCAAATACGGGGTAGCCATCGAGATCAGCGGCATGTGGCGGGAACCAAGCCGCGCCTTTTTGGAGAAAGCGCTCCGGGCCGGAGTAAATTTCTCCTTCGGCAGCGATTGCCACCGCCTGAGCGAGAGCTGTAACCTGGAGTATCCGCTGCAGATGCTGAAGGAACTGCCGGAGATCGGCGAGCGCCTGTTTGAACCGCAATCGGAACGTCGATTACTCAAAAAGCGAAGGATGTCCGTTTGAAGTTAAATTACTTTTATAAGCTGTTGCTCTCCTTTATTGCGATTATCATCGTACCGCTCTTGATTACGGGGATCATCGCCTATGGATTGCTGACCGAGATCCTGACCGGGAACGTCAGCCGCCAGGCTTATGACGGCATCTTCCAGATTAGCCGGCGGATCGACAGCTTCAACGGCGAACTGGCAGCGATCATCGATGATCTAAGCCGGACTCCGGCGCTGCAGTCGGCGGTACTCCGGGACTCGTTTGCCGATTATCAGGGGGTCTATCAGCGGCTGTTACTGCTGGCGGCCCGGCGGAAGATCGGCATCTTCATTCTGAACGCGCGGGGCGGGACCGTCTTCGCCAGCCATAACCCGCCGGCCGTTTATGACCTGGCCGTCTATAACGGCTGGGGGATCTTCCGCGAGATTCGAGCGGTCCGACAGGGCAGCGTCATTTACGGCCACCACTATTTCGACCAAAAAGGGAACGCCGTCGTTTACAGCCTGGGAGAGGCCATCCGCGACCGGACCGGAAAGCCGCTGGGCTATATTATTTTCGATGTCTATAAGACCCATATCGCGGAACTCCGCAGCCAGGTCAACATCAGCATGAATTTGGACCTGATAGTGCTGAACCGCAATTTTTATATGATCGCCGATTTAAACGATCCCAGCCGGGACGGTACTTTTTTTAAATCGAAATATCAGACCGCCCTGCAATCCAAGGTTTCCGGTTCGTTCGCCTGGCGGGACGGACCCAAGACCCACCTGGTGGTCTTCCACGCTTCGCCCCAGACCGGAATGATTACGGTCGGGACGCTGCCCCCGGACATTGTGCCGGAGAACCAGCGCTTGATCCGCTGGATCATCCTTTCGGGCGCGCTGGCGAGCCTGGCGATCTGCCTGGTAATGGCCTTGCTGATCGCCCGTAGCATTTCGCGGCCGGTCCGGGAAATGGTCGCCTGCATGAAACGGGTCGAGGACGGCGATCTCAGCGCCCGGGTCGATTTCCGCCGCGGCGACGAGCTCGGCATGCTCGGGAACAGTTTCAACAGCATGGTGGGCCGGATTAAAGGTTTATTGGACAATGTCATCGAGAAACAGCGCCGGGTCCGCAACTCGGAGATCAAAGCCTTAAAAGCGCAAATTAATCCCCATTTTCTCTACAATACCCTGGATTCCGTGAACTGGCTGGCGCAATTGAACCACGTCACCGAGATCTCGGTGATCGTCACCGAACTGGGTCAGCTTCTCCGCAACAGCATCAGCAATGGCGACGATTTCTCCACCGTGGCCGAGAGCCTGGAAACCGTCCAAAGTTATCTGCGGATCCAGAAGATTCGCTACAGCGATAAGTTCAGCGCCGAATTGGATGTCGATCCCGCCATCGAACAATATCAGATTCCCAAGCTGATCTTGCAGCCGCTGGTGGAGAACGCCATCATTCACGGCCTGGAGAGTAAAGTGGGCCAAGGGCTGCTGACGATCCGCGGTTACCGCCAGGGGGAGGAACTGATCTTCGAGATCAGCGACAACGGGGTGGGCATTTCCCAAAAACAGCTGGCCGCCTTGAACCAGGCCCAGGCGGCGGAGGGCGAAATGGAACAGGGATCGGGCAGCATCGGGATTCTCAATGTCCAGCGCCGGATCAAGCTCTATTACGGGAATGATTATGGGCTCACCATCAAAAGCCGGCGCGGCCGGGGCACCCGGGTGATCCTGCGGCTGCCCGCCGTGGTGCAAGGGGAGAAGGGGCATGCTTAAAGTAGCGATCATCGAAGATGAAAAGCTGGTGCGCAAGGGCCTGGTTCTGACCACCCCCTGGGAGGAGCTGGAGTGCGAGGTCGTCGGCGAAGCGGTCAATGGCCTGGAGGGATTGCGCCTGGTCAAGCGGGTGCAACCGGACATCGTCATCACCGATATCCGGATGCCCGGCTTGAACGGGTTACGGATGATCGAGAGTCTGCGCAAGATCTCCCGGGCCGAATTCATCATCATCTCCGGTTATAGCGAGTTCGAATACGCCCAGCAGGCGGTGGGTCTGGGCGTGAAGGACTACTTGCTTAAACCGATCCAGCCCCAGAAACTGCATCAAGTGATCCGGCGGGTGGCTCAGGAGGTCCGCGCCCAGAAGAATCTGCGCAAATTGCAGGACGGCTTGGCATCGGTCCAGGAAAGCCGGATCATGCTCTTTAAGGAATATTTGATCCCTGACGAGCTGGACAGCAAGGGCTATTACGTCCGGGCGGCCATCGCCTATATCGGGGAGCATTACCGCCAGAATATCAGCATCGCCGAGGTCGCCAAGCACCTGCACATCTGCAAGAGCTATCTTTTCCGGATCTTCAAAGCCGCCACCCATTACACTTTCATCGAGTATCTGACCTATTTCCGGATTAAAAAAGCGATCGAACTGTTAAAAGATAAAACCGTCAAAATTTACGAGGTCGCCGGCCTGGTGGGTTACCAGGATTACCGTTATTTCAGCGCTATTTTCAAACGGTACGTAGGGATCACGCCCTCCGAGTTTAAGGAGGGTTTGAATAAAAATTAGCTCAGCCGTTTTTGCCCGGAAAATCCTCCGCTTCATTGAAGAGGCTCCCCCTTCTCCTCATCCAAAACATTTTCCCCCCAAAATGTCGATATCTCTAAAGCAAGTATCAAAGGTTGACGATTTTAAATAGGAGAGTGATCGATCACTCATCTATCAGGAATTAAAAGTAAATTAAACGTTGTGTCCGATAAGTTGGATTAAATTTCAAAATAACGCATTGATGACAGGGCCCGCGGACTCATGGAGACCAAACCTCGAATCGTTATCCGGCAAAATTAGGTTTGGACCTAGCTCTTGCCCCAAGATCATCAAACGCCCATTTCATGGCTTGGCATTTCGGTTCAACGGTGTCGCCGGAGAGAAGATGTTTTTTAGGATAGAAACAACGCTTTATTCACAATAAGAGCTCGTTATTCATAAAACGAGCTTGCTGAGTGACTGAGCGAGCTTGCTGAGTGACTGAGAGAGCTTGCTGAGCGACTGAGCGAGCTTGCTGAGTGACTGAGAGAGCTTGTTGAGCGACTGAGCGAGCTTGCTGAGTGACTGAGAGAGCTTGCTGAGCGACTGAAAGAGCTTGCTGAGTGACTGAAAGAGCTTGCTGAGCGACTGAAAGAGCTTGCTGAGCGACTGAAAGAGCTGGAGAATCAGCATCAATTGGTTTACATAGAAAAATTACTTTAAATTATTAATTTAACTTTCGAGGAGAAGAGGAAGGCGAAACCGTGGATACAGGCATTAAAAGAAAAAAGAAAGATACCTCCACGAATAGTCTAAGCCGGACTCCTTGCCTTGATATGAAAGGTAAGGGAAGAACTTTTGGATGCTTTTTCTTTTGGCCCACGGTTCCGTCGGCGGGTTACTTTTGGACCGCCCCAAAAGTAACCAAAAAGGCGCCGGCACCTGCGGATTCCGGACCTCCCTTTATGCATCCGGTAATCGTCTTCGCCATCCCTGGCCTTCTGTCTGGCTACTAGGCCCTGGCTTTCGATGTCCCCTCCGCAGGGCGACCGCCATTTTTTATCCGTGAAAAGAGGCGTCGCCCGCCTTCATCCCTGAAGGCGGCGGGCATACGAAAGTTAAGTGACTAATACGTAAAGTATCAAAAGTTCTAATGGCACCCGTCTCCAGGGAGGGAGACGGCGCCGCTTCTTTTCAGGATGAAAAACAGCGGTCGGGGACGGAAGCCTCAGCTTAGTTGCCAGTCAGAAGGCCATGGATGGCGGCGACCTTCTAAAACCCCGGATGAATGAGGAGGCCTTGGAACCTCGGTTCCAAGTGGGCGGATTCCAAAGGGTGTCCCACTACACCCTTTGGTCCTGGGTCAGGACATGGAAGTCCAAAAATCGGCTCAGCCAGGAGGGCGGAAAGAGCCGATGGTGTGGGGGCAGGAATAGCCCCGTCGACCCTCAGTAACTTAAAGATTGTTACAATGATAGATTTTTTAAGCATTTAAGGATTTAAGCATTGATGCTCAATCCAAGCCTCCATCCAAAATAAACCATAAACCGCCAAGGAAGGTGAAAAAATGTCGGATCTGCCCGCTCCCGATTCCATGCTCGAGTTATTCCTCTTTGAAACCACGCAACTGATCGAACAGCTTGAACAAATCATTTTAGCGCATGAAAGGTCAAGTTGCTTCCCCCCAGCGGCCATCCAGGAGATTTTCCGGATTATGCACACCATCAAAGGTTCGGCTACCATGATGCTCTTCGATAACCTCGCTGCGCTGGCGCATGCGATGGAGGATATTTTCTATAGCCTGCGCGAGGCCAAATCCAGCCGGCCGGTGGATTGTGCGGCCCTTTCCGATCTGGTGCTGGAAGGGATCGATTTTATCAAGCTCGAGTTGGCCAAGATTAAAAACGGCGGCCCGGCCGATGGCAATTGCGCGGGCCTGAGCGGGCGGATCGGGGATTTCTTGGCCAGTCTGTCCGGGGAGCCGCGGGACATCCCCGTCGCGCCGCGCCAAACGGCCGGGGAAAGACAACAATATTACGTCAGTCAGGCAAAAACGAGCGCCGCTTCCTACCGGAATTGTTACAAAGCAGTGGTCCAGTTCGCCGAGGGCTGCGAGATGGAGGATATCCGGGCCTATACCGTCGTCCGTGAGCTGCAGAATCTGACCGACCAAATCTATCACATCCCTGAAGACCTGGTGGAGGAGGAAACGAGCCTTCAAACCATCCGCGAACGGGGCTTGATGATTTATCTGAAGGCGGATCAAAGTTACGACGAGCTGCACCGGCTCCTGCAACAGACCGCGTTGTTAAAGCGGCTGGAACTGACCCGATTGGACGACGATAGCGAATTCCAGAGATTGCGGGGCCTGAAACGAACCCCGGCTCCCGCCGATCGGGCGCTCAAAACGCCGTCGCTTCCGGAAGCGGAGAAAACGGCCGCCGAGAGCCAGAGCGGAAATCATCAGGACTTAATCACCGTGAACATCAGCAAGCTGGATAAACTGCTGGATCTCATCGGTGAACAGGTGGTCGCGGAAGCGATGGTCATCGAGAGCTCCGACCTGAAGGGGTTGAAGCTGAACAATTTCCGGAAAGCCGCCCGGCAGTTGCAAAAGATCACCACCGAATTGCAGGATGTGATCATAGCCCTGCGGATGGTTCCGCTGGCGGGTACTTTTCAAAAGATGAACCGCGTCGTCCGCGACATGTCCAAAAAACTGGGCAAGGAAGTCGAACTGACCATCAGCGGCGCAGAGACGGAAGTGGACAAAAAGGTAATCGAGCATATCTCCGATCCCTTGATGCACCTAGTGCGAAACGCCATCGATCATGGCCTGGAGTCGGGAGATAAACGACGGGCGCTCGGGAAACCGGCGACCGGTCGAGTCAGCCTGGAGGCGAAAAGTGTCGGCGGCGATGTCTTGATCATCGTCAGGGACGACGGCAAGGGCCTGAATAAAGAACAGATCTTGAGGAAAGCCGAGGAAAACGGCTTGTTGACCAAGCCGGCGCATCTTTTAAGCGAGAAGGAGATCTACAACTTGATCTTCCTGCCCGGGTTTTCAACCAAGGATCGAGTGACCGAGTTTAGCGGCAGGGGAGTGGGAATGGATGTGGTGGTCCAAAACATCGCGGCCATCGGCGGTTCGGTACTGGTCGATAGCCACCCCGACCGGGGAACCGCCATTACCTTAAAGATCCCGTTGACCCTGGCGATCATCAACGGGATGAACCTGCGGGTCGGCAACGCCCGGTACACCATCCCCACCACCGCCATTCAGGAATCCTTCCGGGCCAAGGCCAACGAGATTATCAACGACCCGGAGGGCAATGAGTTGATGCTGGTCCGGGGCCGATGCCTCCCAATCATCCGCCTCCATCGGCTGTACCAGATCGAAACCGAGGTCACGGCGCTTGGCTCCGGGATCATCGTCATGGTCGAAGCCGAGGATGAGGCCGCTGGTATCTTCGCCGATGAACTGCTGGGGGAACAGCAGATCGTCGTCAAAGCTTTGCCGAACTATATTAAAAACCGTCACAAAATCGGCGGATTATCCGGTTGCACCTTGCTTGGGGATGGCAGCATCAGTTTGATTCTGGATGTCCCGGGGCTGATCCGGATGAATATGAACCGGCGGGCGGCGGTCGTTTAGCATCAAACGTCGCCAATAACAACGAAGGGAGCGAAGGGGTAACATGGCTGAAAACAGGGCACGGGATGAATTTGGAACCGAGGAGGATATGCAGAAGGATAGATTTCTAAACTTCCGGCTGGGTGAGGAGAGTTACGGCATCGCGATCCAGGAGGTCACGGAGATCGTAAAATTGCAGCCGATTACGGAAATCCCGGAACTGCCCGCGTATTTCCGGGGCGTTATCAATTTGCGCGGCAAGATCATTCCGGTCATCGATGTCCGGTTGCGGTTCAAGAAACCATTCCGCGAATATGACGACCGGACCTGCCTGATTATTGTGGCAGTCGCCCAAGGCTCCTTCGGGCTGATCGTCGACCGGGTGGCGGAGGTGTTAAAGATTCCGGCGCAAGAAATCGTTTCACCGCCGGGGAATCTCGGCGCCCAATACATCCGGGGCATTGGCAAGGTCGGCCGGGAAGTCGAACTCATCTTGGACTGTGACAGGCTGTTGAGCAACGAGGATGTGAAAAGTTTAGAGAAGTTCCTGGAAGGAATGGGCGAATGAAGTTGCAGTGGCCGATCTGAATGAGCCGGGCGATCGTGCCATGGCCGAGGCGGCTCTGGCGCGGTCTTTCTCGACCGGCAGCCAGCAATGCGGAAAATACTGACTCAAACCAGGGATGGAGCAGGAAATGATACGGGAGGGAAAGAATAATGAAATGGTTTCGTGATTTGAAGATCAGCGCCAAGTTGATCGGCGCATTCGTACTGGTGGCCTTAGTCGCGGGGTGCGTCGGTCTGACCGGCATCCTCGACATCAATGCCATTCGCGCCGCCGATGCCGAGATGTATCAGCTCAATACCGTGCCGCTCAATCAGATCGGCGATGCCCGGGTCAGCTATCAGAGGATCAGGGTTCTGTTACGGGATCTGATCCTGGCCAAATCCGGTTCCGAGCGGGATCAGGACTTGAAATCCTTAAAAGAACTTGACAATCGCTTAACCAGTTGCGTGAATGATTTTCAAAAAACGCTGCGGACCGTTGCCGGCCAGCAGGAAATCGCTAAGCTCCGGGCCGCTCTGGCCAGATTCGCGCCGGTTAGAGAGACGATTGTCGCGGCAGCCGTTTCCAATCAGAACGATAAATCTTTGGCCTTGTTGCGCAGCGCTACCCCGTTGGCCCAGGCGATCGATGAATCGTTAAACAAGTTGGCCGATATGAAGGTGGCGCTCGCCCAAGCCAAGGCCCAAAGCAATCAGGCCATTGCCGGCCGGGCGCAGTGGACCATGATTCTTTTTGTGGTATTCGGAGCACTGCTGGCCATCGGGCTCGGCCTCTGGATCGCCCGGATTATCGGAAGACCGGTGCAGGTCCTGGTGGATGGCGCCAATAAAATCGCGCGGGGCGATCTGAATGTAGATGTCGCCGTTCAGTCAGGCGACGAGATTGGCGCTTTGGCCGAGGCCTTTCGGATGATGGCCGACAACATCAACCTGGTGATGTCCAACATTAATGCCGCAGCGGAACAAGTTGCCGCCGGCGCCAAACAGGTTTCCGACTCCAGCATGGCCCTGTCGCAGGGTACCACGGAACAAGCGAGCACCGTCGAGGAATTGTCCGCTTCGGTCGAGGAGATCTCCACCCAGACCAAGCAAAATGCCCAAAATGCCAGTCAGGCCAATGAGTTGGCCGAGGCAGCCCGGAGCAACGCCGCCCAGGGAAACGCGCAGATGAATGAGATGCTTCAGGCGATGGACGAGATCAACGACGCCTCCGGCAATATTTCCAAGATCATCAAGGTGATCGACGAGATTGCCTTCCAAACGAACATCCTGGCTCTAAACGCGGCGGTGGAGGCGGCCCGCGCCGGCCAGCACGGCAAGGGCTTCGCCGTAGTGGCGGAGGAGGTCCGCAGCCTGGCCGCCCGTTCGGCGGATGCCGCCAAGGAGACCACCGCCATGATCGAGGGCTCGATCAAGAAGGTCGAGGGCGGCACCAAGATCGCCAATAAGACCGCGGAAGCCTTGAACGCGATTGTGACGGACGTCACTCAGGTCGCCCGGCTGGTCAGCGACATTGCCGTCGCCTCCAGCGAACAGGCGACCGGAATTGCCCAGATTAATCAGGGCATCATGCAAGTGTCGCAGGTTGTCCAGACCAATTCGGCCACCTCCGAGGAGAGCGCGGCGGCCAGCGAGGAACTGGCCAGTCAGGCTGAGCTTCTCAAAGAACAGGTTAAAAAGTTCAGTTTAAAACGGCAGCAGGTTGCCAGCGGCCGGGGGCTGGAGCAGTTGGACCCGGAACTGTTGCGGATGCTCAAAGACATGCATGAGAAGCAAAAGTCAACCGGAGCGGTCAGTGCTGAAGCCGCCGCGACTGCTGTGGACGCTCTCGTGAGGCGGAGCGGCAAGGAATACGGCAAATACTAAGCGGGACATAAGCGAGCGCAGTGACAGCGCCCGGGGAATGTTTCCCCGGGCCGCCGCTGCGGAATTCTTGAGAATGGTTGGTTGATAGGAAATGGAGTCTTTATTGCACCGGCGGGAAAGCCTGCTCGTGACGGCCATCGAGATCATCGATGAACTGGGCATTCAAGCGCTCTCCATCCGGGAGATCGCCAAACGGCAGGGGATGTCCGAAGGAACGTTGTTCCGCCATTTTAAAAGCAAAAACGAACTGCTTCTGGCGGTCCTGGATTATTTTGCGCAGTTTGACGCCGATATCACCGCCTCGGTGACATTGAAGAAACTGCCGCCGCTGGAGGCGATCCGTTTTTTCGTTCGGTCCTATGCGGTTTATTATCAGAACTATCCGGCCATTACCGCAGTTTTGCTGATCTTCGACGTGCTGCGCCATGAACCGGAATTGGCCGGGAAGGTGCACGGGATCTTCAACGACCGCAACCGGTTCATGAAAGAATTGGTAGCTGCGGCGCAGCGGGCCGGGGCGCTCCGGGCGGACATCGACGGCGAGAGCCTGGCGGACGCGATTCATGGCCTCATCCGGTTCCTCTGCCTGAAATGGCGGATGGAAGGATACCGTTTTTCGTTGCGGGAACGGATCGAGGCCGGCCTGGAAATGCTTTTAAGCGTTTTTATTACGGCGCCTTAATTGAGCGGCTATTCAAAAGTCCCGGCACAGGCGGATCGATCTGGAACTCTTGAAACGGATGGTGAGGCGAGAGCGGACTTGAATACGAACTTGAACATCCCCATGGATCGGCAGCGCGGGAACGGGGCCAAACCCTTGGAATTCGGCGACAGCGGTTTGGCTACGGCGACGCTGGATTGTATCGGAGACGGCGTGATCTCCACCGATCGGGCGGGCCGGATCGTCTATCTCAATAGCGCCGCTACAGAGATCACCGGCTGGCGCTGGCCGGAGGCATCCGGCCGGGATTTTGACCAGGTGTTCCGATTATATCATTCCCAGACCGGCGCGCTGTTGCGGAGCCCATTGGCCAGGGCATTAGAGGCCGGCACCGAGGTCGGCCTGGAAGAGCATTCCATGCTGGCCGCCAGAGACGGTTCCCGCAAGTATGTCTCGGCCAATTGCGCACCGATCAGGGCCAGCGATTTTCGGACGGAAGCGGAGCCGGGTTCCGATCCCGCCCCGGACCCCGGCGGTGTGACCGGGATGGTGATCGTGTTCCGCAACATCACCCGTTTGAAAACCCTGGAGTTGGAACGGCTGCAAGAGGAGGACAATTTGCGGACCATCTTTCACGATGCCCCGGTGGGAATGTTCATCCTCGACGAAGGGTGGACGATTCGCCGGGTCAATCGCGCTGCGCTGCGCCTGGCCGGATTGGCCAACCGGGACGAAGCGGTCGGCCAACCTTTCGGGGCCGGACTCTGTTGTCAGGGGCACCGGGAGGACGAGTGGGGCTGCGGCGCCGGGGCCAGCTGCCGCAATTGCCGGTTGCGTCAGGCCATCGCCGCCGCCCTGGCGTCGGGTCAAGCCACGATGAACCTGGAGTACAGCCAGACTTTCCTGGCATCGGGCCGGCCGGTGGAGCTATGGCTGCGCGCCAGTATATCGCCGATCCTGGTCAACGGCCGGCGGAACGTGGTGGTCTCGATGATGGACATCACCGACCGCAAGCAGAGTGAGATGGCGGCCTGGGCCTCGCGGGACTTCTGTCTGAACCTGTTGGATAATTTTCCGGCGTTGATCTGGCGCGTCGACCGGGATGGTTATAATGATTACGTCAATCGGAACTGGCTGAAATTTACCGGCATGAAACGGGAGGAGGCTTTGGGAGCGGGTTGGGAAAAGGCGATTCACCCCGAAGACAGGGAAGTCGCCCATTGCGTCTTCGCTGCCGCGCGGGGGGTGCGCACCGCTTTCGAGATCCAATTCCGGCTCCGCCGCTATGACGGGGAATACCGCTTGTGTTTGAGCACCGGTGCGCCGTTTTATGATCTGAGCGGACAGTTTGCCGGTTATACCGGCGCGGTTTATGACATTACCGAGCGGCGCATCGCCGACGAAGGATCGCGGCGCTACCGGATCCTTTCCGAGAAGGCCCGCGATATTATCCTGTTTGTCGCCGCCGACGGCCGAATCATCGACGCCAATGAGGCCGCGGTCCGGGCTTACGGCTATACCCGGGCGGAACTTTTGACGTTGACCATCTTCCAGTTGCGGAAAGCCGAAACATGGGTCAAGCGGCAAATGGTCCAGGCCGAACTGGACGGCTCCTTCTTTGAAACGATCCATTACCGGAAAGACGGCAGCGCTTTCCCGGTGGAAGTGAATTCCCAGGGCACCTATATCGACCAGCAGCAGGTTTTGCTGAGCGTCATCCGCGACATCTCCGACCGCAAACGGGCCGAGGAAGCCCTCCGCCAGAGCCAGTTGAAGTACCAAAGCCTTTTCGCCAATATGAAGGACGGTTTTGTCCTCTACAATGTATTGTCCGATGGCAACGGCCGGGCGGTCGATCTGGAGTTCGCCGAGGTTAACAGCGCCTTCGAAAAAATGTTCAACTGTCAAGCCCGGGACGTGGTGGGGAAACGGGTCGGCGCGGTTTTCAGCGCCGTGGACCTCCAGGTGATGGATAAGCTCCGCGACTTCTACCGGATCGTCCCCGAACTGGACAACAGCTGGGTCGAGGAGTACAGCTCGCCGCTTACCGGCCGCTGGTATGCGATTTCGGCGTTTGCGCCGGCTGCGGGAAAGATCGCCGCCATCATCGCGGACATCACCGCCCGCAAGACCTCGGAGATTAAACTCAAAAAGAGCCAGCAGAAGTATAAATCGCTTTTCTTGAATATGAACGGCGGTTTCACTTATAACCGAATCATCTGTGACGGTGCGGGCCGGCCGGTCGATTTCGAGTATCTGGAAGTCAATGAGGCTTATGAAAGGATCGTCGGTAAAAAGCGGGCCGAGCTGGTGGGCAGGAAATTTTCCGAGCTCTTCCCGGCGTTATGGCCGGAAGCGACGGCCCGGATCGCCAAATGGGGCGAAGTGGCCTTGAATCCCGGCATTCGTTTTGAAGAGGAGTGTTATTCCGCGACGGACGAGGTTTGGTACTCCTACGCCACTTACAGCCCGGAACGGAACTTTTTCGCGCAGATCGTCATCGACATCACCGAACGCAAGAATGCCGAGCAGGAGTTGAACCGGGCCAAAGAAGGCGCCGAACGGGCCAACCGGGCCAAAGGCGAGTTCCTGGCCAATATGAGCCACGAGATCCGGACGCCCTTGAACGGCCTGGTGGGGATGGTCGATCTGACGCTGCTGACCGACCTCAGCTTTGAGCAGAAAGAGAACCTGACCATGGCCAAAACCTGCGCCAAGTCGCTATTGAACATTATCGACGATATCCTGGACTTTTCCAAGATGGAGGCCGGCAAGCTCTCGCTGGAGGAGATCAGCTTCGACTTGCCGGAATTGATCGAAGAGCTGATCAAGACCCACGCGCTGTCCGCCGCCGCTAAGGGACTGGCGATTCATTATACCCTGGCCGCGGACGCCCCCCGGCATCTGGTGGGGGATCCCTACCGGCTGCGGCAGATCCTGAATAATCTGCTTCACAACGCCATCAAGTTCACTGAGCGCGGCGCGGTGGCACTGATCACCGAGTGCCGGCCGGTGAGTGAGGCAGGTGTTCCTGCGGCGGAGCTGGAGTTGGCGGTGAGCGACACCGGCATCGGCATCGCCCCGGCCGATATGGCCAAGTTGTTTAAAGTCTTCAGCCAGGTGGACGGGACCTTCACCAAGAAATATAACGGGGCCGGCCTGGGGCTGGCCATCTCCAGGCAGCTGGCGGAGATGATGGGCGGCGCGCTGACGGTCGCCAGCGTCCCGGGCCAAGGCAGCACTTTTACCCTGACGGTGCGGCTGGCGCGGGGCGAAAAGCCGGCCGAATCCCCGTCCGTCCCGCCGCTGCCGGATACGCTGCGCGCGCTCGATGTCTTGCTGGTGGAGGACGACAGCATCAGTCAGACCGTCCTGGCGCGGATGCTGAGCGAGAAGGGGCACGCCGTGGCGATCGCCGCCGACGGCCGGGAAGCGTTGCGCCTGCATGAGCTGAGAAGCTTCGATCTGATCCTGATGGACATTCAAATGCCGGAGCTGGACGGGATCGAGGCCACCCGGCGCATCCGGGAGCGGGAAGGCGCGGCGCGGCACACCCCGATCATCGCCCTGACCGCCTACGCCCTGCAAGGGGACAGGGAACGTTTTTTGGCCCTGGGCATGGACGATTATATCGCCAAACCGGTGCGGATTCAGGAACTCTTTTATCTCCTGGACCGGTTGGCGGCGCTGACCGCTTGTGACCGGTCGGAGAGTTTCAGCGGATTTAAACTGGCCGATAGCGGGGAGATCGTCCTGGTACCTACCGGCAAGGGCACGGCCCCCAAGTCTCTCGCGCCCACGCTGGCCGAGATCGCCGATCTCCTGGACGAACTGGAAACTGCCCTGGCCGGCAAGAGCCTGGCGGTCATCGAAAGCCTGGCTCATTCCCTTAAGGAATTGGCCAACCGGATCGACGCCGACGCGGTCAAAGCCGCCGCCTTCAAGGTCGAACTGGCGGCACGGCGCGGCAATCTGCCGGAGACCATCGAAAACGCCTATCTGGTTCAACAAGAGTTCGAAAGCTACAAGCGGGCCGCCGTGCACCGCTGACGCTTTCAAAGCGGGTCCGGAAGAGTAAGGGATAGCAAGGCATTGTGGCACGAGGAGGAACAGACGATGCGAATCTTAATCGCAGAAGACGACTTGACCAGTCGCCGGTTTTTGCAGAAATTTTTTGCGTCCTACGGGGAGTGCGACCCGGTGGTAGACGGGCTGGAGACGCTGGATGCGTTTATGCTGGCCATGCAGGAAGGGAAGCCCTACGACCTGATCTGTCTGGACATCATGATGCCCAAGGTCGACGGGGTCAAAGTGCTGAAAGCCATTCGGGATTTTGAGACGCATAAGGGGATACTGCCGGAGAAACGCGCCAAGATCGTGATGATCACCGCCCTGGCCGAAGCCTCCCTGGTTCAGAGGGCCTTCGAGATCGGCTGCGAGGCCTATGCGGCCAAACCGATCGACATCGCCAAGCTGACCGAGGTCCTGGCCAAACTGGGCCTGGCGCAATAAGCGAACGGGGCCGGCGCTGAAAACCGTTTCAGGCGGTATGCGGCCGCGTTGACAACAGTTCGTCCGGGGCAGCGGTCGCGGCTTTGATTTCGGTTTTGGCATTTTTAAGCGCGTTGCAGCCATTGCAATGGTTCGTCTGGCATTCGCAACAGGCTTGCGGCAGGATGATGTTGGCCTGAATCGTGGCGGCCAGCTTGATCAGCTCCCGAATACGGCTGGGCGTCATCTGGGCACCTCCTTCCCCAAGTGATTTCCGATCGTCCCGCGGCAAAATCGATTCCGGCGAACCAAATTCCCGGCCTTCCCCATGAAAATCCGGTTCTTCCCGGGCCAATTCCGGATCCGCCGCAGCGAATCTCCGCTCCGCCAAACCGGAGCGCAGTTCCTCCCAAACGGATCGCGGTCCCGCCGCGTGAGATTCCGGTCCGGCGAAACGATATTTCGGGTCGTCCAAGGGAATTGGCAGGCCCGAAGACCCATTACTAGCTTAATCAGTGTGGATTAAGAATGAAATCCGCTATGGCGATCAATAGGTAAAAGTTTCATCAAGTTTTTTTTAAGAAATCTGGCAGCGGGACGCCGGAACCGATTGCGGGACGAAATAAACTCCGGCGGTTGCCGCCGGAGTCGATTGCGGGATTATCTCGATCTTTGTGAATCGGGCCGATCCTTGAAGCCCGTGAATCGGGTCGGAATTATTTGAAACGCAATACGCCCTGCTCCCACATTTCGGGAGCCTCGAAGCCCAGCAGGTTGACGGTGGTCGCCGCCAGATTGGCCAGGCCGAATTGGCCGGGGACGACCTCGTAGGCGCCGCGGTGTCGGTTGTCGTAGAAGATGCAGGGCACCGGGTTCAGGGTGTGGCTGGTCTTGGCCTTGATCCGGCCGTTCTTGTCCACCAGCGGGTTGCCCTTCTTGTCCAGCTCGAACATTTCATCGGCATTGCCGTGGTCGGCGGTGATGATCGCCATGCCGCCCAGTTGGTCGAGGACCGGCAGCAGCCGGCCGAGACAGAGGTCGACGGTCTCCACGGCGATGCGGGCCGCCTGATAGTCGCCGGTATGGCCGACCATGTCGCCGTTGGGAAAGTTCACCCGGGCGTAACGGTACTTGCCGGTCTTGAGCTCCGCGATCAGTTGGTCGGTAATCTCGGCGCCCTTCATCCACGGCCGTTGTTCGAAGGGGATCTGGTCCGAGAGGATCTCGATATAGGTCTCCAGCTGCTCGTCGAACTTGCCGCTGCGGTTGCCGTTCCAGAAATAAGTGACGTGGCCGAACTTTTGAGTCTCGGAGATGGCCAGCTGGCTAACGCCGGTGCGGGCTAGATACTCGCCCATGGTGTTGCGGATCTCCGGCGGGCTGACCAGGTAGCGGTGGGGAATATGCAGGTCCCCGTCGTATTCGAGCATCCCGGCGTAGACCACCTTGGGCCGGCGCACCCGGTCGAAATAGGGGAAGCTGTCGTCCTCGAAAGCCTTGCTGATCTCGATGGCCCGGTCGCCGCGGAAGTTGAAGAAGATGACGCTGTCGCCATCGGCGATGGGTCCGACCGGCTGGCCGTTCTCGGCGATGACGAAGGGCGGCAGATCCTGGTCGATGACCGGCGCCTCGTTGCGGTAGGCGACGATGGCCTCATGGGCCGAAGCGAACTGCCTGCCGTCGGCCAGCACATGAATATGCCAGCCTTTTTCGACCATGCCCCAGTTGGCGCCGTAGCGGTCCATGGTGATCTTCATCCGTCCGCCGCCGCTGGCGATCTTGACGTCGAAGTCGGCCGAACGGAGCTCGTTCAGGAATCCCTCGAAGGGATCGACGTATTCCAGGGCCGAAGTCTCGCCGACATCCCTGCCATCCAGCAGGATGTGGATCCGGACCCGGCGAACGCCTTCCTTTTTGGCCCGGACGATCAGCGCCTTTAAATGGTCGATATGCGAATGGACGTTGCCGTCGGAAAAGAGTCCGATCAGGTGAAGCGTGGTCCGGTTCTTCAGGCAGTTGCCGGTCAGTTCCTTCCAGGACGGGCGTTCGAAAAGCTGGCCGTCGTGAATCGATTCGGAGACCAGTTTGGCGCCTTGGCTGTAGACTTGGCCGGCGCCCAGGGCGTTGTGCCCGACCTCGGAGTTGCCCATGTCGTCGTCGCTGGGCAGGCCGACGGCGGTGCCGTGGGCAGTGAGCAGCAGATTGGGATAGTCTTTGCGCAAGCGGTCGAGGGTCGGGGTGTAGCTCTGGAAGACGGCGTTGCCCTCGGGGTTGGCCGAATCGCCGACGCCGTCCATGACGATGGTCAGCACCGGTCCCTCAAAACCGTTGAATTTGGCGAATTTGTTCAGCATGTTTCATCCTCCGGCGGATAGTATATTCGATTTTAGTGTAAAACATTTCCGGGATGACGTATAGTAAAATTTTGTTTAATACCCGAGCGGGCTCACGACTCCAACGCTTTGATCCGTTTCCAGAGCGTGGGATGGGAATAATAAAAAGCTTCGTACCACGGATGGGGATTGATGTTGTCCATTTCATTGACGATAAACTTCTTAAAGACCGATACCAGCGGCACCTCGGTCCCGATCAGCTTGCGCGAAAAAGCGTCGGCCTCGTACTCCAGTTTCCGCGAGAAGCGGGCCGAGAACGGCAGGACGTAAAAGGACAGGATATCGAAGAAGAAGACATACGTGATGAACAGGCCGCTGTAAAAGAGCTTGGGAATGGCAAAGGCCTGGAAGGTAAAATCGCTGGCCAGCAAGTAAAAGGCGACGATCAAAAAGAGCAGGCTCTCCACCAGCACCAGGCCCATCAATTTCAGCAGGTGCTTCTTTTTGCCGTGGCCGATCTCGTGCGCCAAAACCGCCAGGATCTCCTCTTCGGTGTAGCCGTTGACCAGTGTGTCGAAGAGAATGATCGTTTTGCTCTTGCCGAACCCGGCGAACTGCGCGTTGGCATGGCCCGATTTGCGGCTTTCGTCGGCCACGAAGATGCCGCGGACCGCGAAGCCGGTCTGGGCCACCAGCGCGGTGATGCGCTCCTTCAGGGGCCCGTCCGGCAGCGGCGACAGTTTATAGAAGAAAGGAATGAACAATACCGGCACCAGGTACATGAAGAGAACCGTCAAACCGAAGATGATGCCCCAACCGAGCAGGATGTCGTTGAGCGCGAAGGAGGTCCGGCCGCCCCACAACCCGAGGATGATGCCGAGCACCACTACGCTTACGACGGTATTGACCAGCAAACCCTTGAGATTATCCACCAGCCACCTGCCGGGCCGGTACTTGTTGAAACCGTAACGCGATTCGATCACGAAATGAAAATAGAAACTGAAGGGCAATTCCACCAGCCAGGTCGCCCAGCTGATCACCAGGAAAAAGGTCAGCCCCTTCCACCAGGCCCACCAGTGCAAGGATTGAATCCAGCCGGTATAGCTGGCGTAGAGCGGCGTGAATAAAAAGACCAGCAGCATCAGGGTGTCCATCACAAAGGTAATGGTCTGAAAGCGGATCTTGTCGGCGCTATAGGCATCGATCCGCCGCAATTGGGCGCGGTCGACCAACCCGGCGATGGCGTCGGGGATCTGCCCCGCCTTATCTTTTAAATGGGCCAGATTTAAGAGGTTCAACAGCAGTTTGATCAAAATCTTCAAACCGAACAATCCCAGGAACAGATGGAGGAAAAGCCGCGAACTCATTCAGTTCTCCTTCATATTTATTTTTTAATAAATTGCCTGCAAAGATGGACCAAAGAAAAAAATTACCAGGCGCTATAATATTTATTTCCTATTCAAAAAGAAATTCCTGCTTTTTTATAAGCAAAGCTTCACGCTCAGCCGCGGAAAGATTAAATCCGCAGCTTTGAGGATGTTTTACGCGAAATTTGGCATTTTGGTCCGCCTTGCGACAAAAGCCGGCGTCTTGAGGCGATCCGCCGATTTTCGCGACTTTTGGGGCGTACCCCTTGACGTTAGTTTACGCAATTTTGTTCATAATCTCAGCGGGAAAGATTTTTTGTTGTTCGTTGCTGATCAAGAGGGCGGTTGTCGCACCTGTTTGAGTTTTTCGTTTTTGGCGACATAGGTTTCCCGCAATAATATCTCTACCAGCCACAACAGATCCCGGGCCTCCTCGGCTTTGACCTCGGTCCCCAGGGACAGGCCTTGCTTGATGAAGTCGCTCACCCGCCCGGACTCTTTGCCCAGTCGGGCGGCGATTCCGGCGGAAATGACCGGATCGAGCCGGGTCCTGCAGACGATATCGAAAGCCTTATCGAGCTGCGGTTTAACGACCTTAAAGAAATCCCGGATGATTTGCTGGAGGCAACGCCGGGCCAACAAGGCCGCGGAACGGGGGCTCAGCCCCAAAATATGCGTGGCTTCCTGATAATCCCGGAGAATGGGGGCGGGAACCCCCTCGAAATATTGTTCGCAGCCGGAAAGCGGCAGCAAGGTCCATTGGTGTTCGCAATTCTCGGCGGAAACCTCGCTCTTGCCTTTGGTGAGATACATCGCCACCTTAAAAGTGAAACGACGGCAGTCCGGATTGGGACAGATAATGAATTCCAGGGTGATGATGCGGACCGGGCCCTCCTGCCCCTTATCCAGGGTCGTCTGGGTTTGAAAGAAATTAGCCTCGCTCACCACGCAAAAACAGTTGCAATACGGGCAATGCCATTTAAACGGGGTCATGGCAATCCTCCTCGCGCCCAATCGTTCTCCAGGCAGTTAATTTCGCGGAACGGCGGGCCGAAAAATGCTTCTTCTTGACAATATACGACTCACCCGGCTTTTTTATTATCCGTGGACGGCGGGACAGCGATAAAACTGCGCTAACCGGCACAAGCTATCGCAGGAAGGGTTTCCGGCGCGGGCGGCTGGCATGGCGTGCCCGGGCTGGGCCCGCGATATCTGCAAATTCACGGAGGTGGAGTGAGGATATGCGGTATCTGGCGATGCTTTTGGTGGCGGTGATCGCCTTTTACACCGTTCTGTTCGGACTGGAGGAATGGCGGAGCAAGAACTATGGGGGGGGCCTGGCGGTGATGCTGTTGGCATTGCTTTGCCTCGGCTTGCCGTGTTTCATGCTTTTTCTGAAAAATTGATATTGGAAACGGGGGCAATTTGCCCCCGTTTCCAATCGCTTAACGTCTTTGCGGCGGTTGGAATTGAACGCCGACCCGCCGGATGGCCACTTTCACGCGGACGTTGATCGTCGCGTCGGGGAATTTATCGGGCCAGTGGAAATTGTCCCATTCCGCCGAGGTCGCGGTGGCGGCCCGGACCTTATCGCCGAAGCCGAAGATGTCCGAGCGAAATTCTTTTTGGGCTTTGGTGATGACCCGGCGGATCCGCCTTTCCAGCTCGGCGGAGATCCGTTTGCCCAGGAAATCCTCCCGGGCCGGATCGGTATAATCGATGTCACTCTGCAAACTGACCAGGTCCGCCTCCAAGGGAATCTGGACCTCAAAATGATTGGCCGAACCCCTTCGCTGATAGCGGATCCGCGGCGGACCGCTGGAGAATAACCGGAAGACGATAAAATAATCCGGCCGTAAGGGATCCTTTATCGTCATCACACTTTCGCGAAACTGATTGGTCAACATGAGCAGCATTTGGCTTTCATAGATATCCAGATTGCCCACCATCTTGTCGCCATGAAAGACCGCCGTGCCGATGCAGCGGACATCCTTGGCCTCTTCACCTTGGCCGCCGGATTTACCGCCGCCTTGCTGTCCGCTGCCCTTGCCGCCGCCGGATTGGCCGCTTCCCCCACCCCCCGCTGGACTCTCCTCCGAGCCTTCCCGTTTATATTTAGCGAGATAAGGCGCATAGTTATCCTGTGCAAAGGCCTCATAGCGATACATAAAATCATTGATGGTGGTGATAGGGAACATGGCGTTCCGTTTGGAGAGTTCGACCAGGTCGCGAAAATATTCGCTGGGATTCTTCTCCAGCTTGGGTTGGACCTGCAGAATTGAGGCCGCTTTTCCTTGGGCGATGAAGATGTTGACCGTTCGCCGCATATCGCGGAAACGGATCAGACTGTCGATCCAGGGATGCAAGCCTTTGCGCGCCAGCCCGTCGCCGATAATTAACACGGAGTTCTGTAATAAAGTGATTTCCCGGTTGACCGTGGTATTGATCTTGGTCAGCGCTTCATAGATCGAGGGTGCCTCCATGGTGATAATGAAGGTCCCCGGCCCTTCACCGCCGCCCTCGCCGCCGGATTTGGTCTTGGCGGGAATGGCGATCATGGTGGTAACACTGACCCATTTGTCTTCGGGGGCAAGGTCGATCCCCAGGGCCTGCACCAAGCCCAAACTTTCCAGTTCCCGCCGGTCCCAGCAGCCGCTGAAAAATACCACCAACAACAGGACGAGCGGCATGAAAAACCCAGCAGCGCGGTAATGTTTCATCGGCTGCCACCCGCCTTTTGCCGGATCAGAATGATCAACCAGAGCAGCAGTGGGATGCCGAAGGCTACCCCGGTATAACTGTAGCTGAGCAGCGGTAGACCATTGGTGGAACCGCTCCATTGTACCGCTTGAGTCATGGAGGTGGGTATCAGGCTCATGGCGAAGATGATTACGCCGATGGGAAACGTCAGCGGCCGGTAGTCTTTGATCTTGAAGGTCTGGGCAAAGCTGGCCACCGCGCCGTAAAACAACCCGCCCAGCTGAATTCCGGCCCAGAAAAACCAGAGGAAGACGAAGATCGCTTCCACCCGCTGCACGAATTCGCCGAACGAGATCAACCGGGTCAACTGCAGGACGGGAAAGACCAGACTGCGGCTGGCCACGAAGTTAAAGACCATCACCACCACGGCGGCAATGGCCATGTTGATCAGGATAGCCAGGAGCAAACCATACAATCCGACTCCGAAAAGTTTGTCGCGTTTTCGGATCAGCGGCGCGATGACTCCCAGCAATAAGATTTCGGCAAACGATGAGACTTCAAAGAAGGAGTTTTGAAAGATTTTCCCGATGCCCGGACCGAGCACCGGGGTTAAGTAATCCAGCTTGGCCTGGGGCAATGAAAAACCGACAATGGCAATCAAGGTAGCCACCAGATAAGGGCCGAACAACCAAGCCACCCGCGACAAGATCTCGATGCCTAGAATATTGGCGTAAATCAATAGTAGCAGGAAAAAGAGCGTAATGACACTGATCGGCGTATGGGGCAGAATGGCCAGGATGAAGCTCTCCGCAAACTGCCGAAGATAGATCGCGGTTAAGACCAGGAAAAAGAGGAATATCACGAATCCGATGATTTTGCCGATGATACTGCCCGTCACGGTCTGGGCGATCTCCAATAGATTCAATTCCGGATATTTACTGAGCACGGACGTTAAAAAATACAAGCCGATCAAGCTGTAGATTCCCGCCAGCAACACTATGATCCAGCCGGCGGCGTCACCCATCAATGCCAGATTACGCGGGTAGGATAGAAAGATTTTGCCGGTCAACATGATGACCAATAGGGTCAGGGCTTCCCGGTGTCCGATATTCTCCTCATTGAACATGATCAATCGTCCTCTTCTGTTTGATCGTGAGCCTGATCCTGGTTTGAATCTTGCTCCCGATCTTGGTCTTGATTCAGGTTGGGCCGGTCCCACGGTCGGGTATTGGCCTTCTGGCGGATGAGATCCAGCGGCCGGAGGAAGACCGGCCGGTACGGCTGGCTGTAATTCCGGGGCCGCAATACCCGGTCTTTATTCTTGGCACGATAGGGCGCGATCGGCGTCAGGAAAGGCACTCCGAAACTGTTGATGGAAGCCAGATGAAGCGCTAGAATGAAGACGCCGAAGGCAATTCCGAAAAAGCCAAACACCGCCGCCAGGATCACAAAGATGAAGCGGGAGATGCGGATGGTGAACGAAGCGTTGTAATTGGGCACCACAAAAGAGGCCAATGCCGTGATGGCAATGATAATGATCAGGATCGGGCTGACGATCGAGGCCGTGACCGCCGCCTGGCCCAAGATTAAGGCGCCGACGATACCGATGGTCGGCCCGATCACGCTCGGGATGCGCACTCCGGCCTCCCGGATGAGTTCGAACGAGAATTCCATGAACATAATCTCGACAATCGCCGGAAACGGGACCGCTTCGCGGGCCGCGGTCATCGCCAGCAGCAGGTCGGTGGGGATCATCTCCTGGTGGTAATTGACCACGCCGATATAGATCGCTGGCAGTAGCAGGGCGATGAAGATGGCCCCGGAGCGGATCAGACGCAGAAAATTACCGAACGGCCAGCGCAGATAATAGTCCTCGGCCGCGTGCAGGAAGATGGTGAAAGTGATCGGAATAACCAGCGAATAAGGGCTATTGGCCATCAGCACTGCCACGTGACCCTCCCGCAGATAGGCGGCGACCCGGTCCGGCCGTTCGGTGGAGAGCATCTGGGGCACCAGGGATTTGGGATGATCCTCCAGGAATTCCTCCAACATCCCGGTTTCGGGCAGATAATCGACGGTCTCGGAAATGGCCTTGATCCGGTAACGCACTTCCTCAACCAGTTTGGGGTTGGCGATGTCCTGAATGTACATGATCCCCAGCAGATTGTTGCTGCGTTTGCCGACCCGTAAGATTTCGGTGTAGAGTTTGGGATCGCGGATATACCGCCGGACGCTGGCGGTGTTGGCCCGGAACGACTCATTGAAGCTTTCCTGGGGGCCGCGCACCACCGGCTCGCTGGTGGGTTTCTCCACGCCCCGGTGTTCCCAGCCTTTGGTTTCGATGATCAAGGCTTCGTTGCAGCCCTCGACGAGCAGCCCGCTGGAGCCGTCCAGCACTCCGTTGATGAGATCCAGCCGTTTTTTGCTGCGTTGGATCTGATGGGTCGGCAACAATCGGTCATAAATCAGATCCATGGCCGCGCTGGTTTTTTGGATCGGCTCCGGACTCAGCACCATGAGGGGCTCCAATACCCCAAAAATTTGAGTGTTGCGATCGGTCAGTCCGTCAATATATATAATTAAGGCCTTGAGATTCAGGCCCGGGATCTGAAAATCGCGAATCACCACATCCATATTGGTGGGCAGACCAAAGATGGTTTTGAGCTGCTTCTCATTCTCGTCCAGACTCCGGCTGAGTTCCGGCCCATCCGGCGCTTTGGGAAGCGGCGGCCGCTCAAAGGAGTTGTTTCCCAGCGAGAAACGCCGGTCATTCCGGTGGAATCCGAATAATTTGCTAAAGATCGCGCTGAATTTCATCGGCTTCGCTTCCTCCATAAAATTGCGCGCTTAGTATTTACCGGATCGGCCATTTCTATTTCAGGAGGTTGCCATGGGTAAGATTAAACCGATGCCCTTGACGCCGGAGGCCCGCATCGGGGTGGTGGCCCCGGCGAGCCCGGTAGCGACGGCCGAGGAGCTGGAGCAAGGACTGGCCATGCTTTTGGCGGAGGGGTATACTGTGAAATTGGGACAGACCGTAGCCGTCCGGTCGGGTTTTTTGGCCGGGGACGATCTAGCGCGCTGCGAAGACTTGGAACGGTTATGGGCCGATCCGGAGATCGCGGCGGTCTGGTGCTTGCGGGGCGGCTATGGCTGTCTGCGGCTGCTGCCGAAATTATATTACAACCTGTTTGCCAAATGTCCGAAGCCGTTGATCGGTTTCAGCGATATTACGGCTTTGGAATTGGCTCTATGGTCGGAGATCAAACTGGTGACGTTTCACGGCCCGGTTCTGACCACCCTAAGCCAAAGTCCCTTCGGCGCGGCGCAAGCCTTGCGGATGTTGACTGGAGCCCAGCAGCCGGGAGTTTTGCCCTGGCCGGCCGAGGGGGAGCGCTGGTTGGTGCCGCTCCGTCCCGGGCAGGCCGCCGGGCCGCTGTTGGGCGGAAATCTGGCCACGCTCCTGTCCTTGCTGGGCACCCGCTTCCTGCCCAATTTCGATGACGCCGTGGTTTTCATCGAAGAGACCCGGGAGGCGCCATACCGGGTGGATCGGATGTTGACGCAATTATTGCTGAGCGGTGTCTGGGATGGGGTCGCCGCGGTGCTGGTGGGCAGATCGCTGCCGCCGGCCAATGCCGGAGACGAGTCGGAGCTCATCGCGGTATTTGCCGAGCGCTTGGCGCAGCTGAGTTGCCCGGCGGCTTACGGCTATCCCATCGGCCACGCCGGACCCCAATGGACCTTGCCGCAAGGAATCCGCGCCGCGGTCGATACCGCCACCGGAGAGGTCCAATTGCTGGAGTCGCCTTTTTGCGGGCATGCCAATTAATATCGTTGGCCAGTTAATATCGATTTTCAAGCGTCGGCCGGGGATTTGGACTGGAGTCCCGGAAGACTCAAGCGCATTCCCCGGCAGGAAAATTTTTCTCTTCGACCAGGTCTTTGCCAGCCAAGTCACCAATTACCGGCGTATGGTGGGGCAATGGAAGAGGATTACGCCAAATTTTCGCGAATAAGAGATCAGAGGATGGGTTGGATCATTCCGCCCGGCCGACGATCATTCGGCTGGAACCATTACCGGCTGAAATCGTTAGACGTTTTAAAAGCCATGGGATAAAGTCTTTCGAATCGGAAAATCATGCTGCAGAGAGTTTTAAAACGACTTTACCCTTTGCTTTGTTGAGCTTTTATGCTCACCCTGATTTTCGGACAGGGTTAATCACAACGCTTTTAAAAGCCTTGTGCTAAGTTTCCGTCCCGGCTTATTCCTTAATTCCGGCGTGATCGATTCCTAAAATGGAAGGGAGAATCTTTTGTGAAAAAACTGACACTGATCGGCCTGTTCATCGCGATAGCGCTGTTGACCGGCTCCGGCGCGGCATTGGCCGCGGACCCGGTCCCCCAAAGCAGCGTTTCCGGATTGTTCGGCGTCGACGGCTACGGTAACCTGGATCTGAACGTGGGCCAAAACCTGAATTGGGACACCAATTACCAATACGACGCCGTGACCACCGGTTTAAAATACCGGATCGCGGACAAGTTCGGGCTGAAAGCCGGTGTCCGCTATGACACCGATACCAAGGATTACAACGGGTACGGCGGGATCGACTTTTTCATCCCCTTCGGCACCAACCTGAGGCTGGCCGGATTTTACGATGCCGGCTACCGGGGCAAGGACTGGACCCGTTATGAAGCGGCGGTCCGGATCCAGATGTATCCGCGGGTCTTTCTGTACGCCGGAGTCCGGGGCGAAAACGGTTCGGACATTATCAAATACGATTATAACGAGGACAACCAGCCGTTGCTCTTTTTACGCGGCGACATGGACTGGCAGTGGGGAAAATGGGAGCTGCACCTGCAACCGATGCTCCATATCGAGGGCGAGTTCTTCCACGATTACGATTTGAAATACCATGTCAGCGACAATACCAGCCTGGTCTTCAACATCAACAGCCAGTATGACGAGGACGCCAAGTATCGGCTGGGCTTCGAGCACAAATTCTGAGTGGGTGTTGCCCATTCACAATAAACTCACCAAAGCAGGGGCGGCCGGGGGTCGCCCCTGTCACAACCGGAGGGATCGCCATTGCGCCGCGCGCCATTTATTATGACCGTAATTGCAGGGATGCTCGTTTTATTAATGATCGGAGGGGGACTGGGTTTTTACGCGGGCCGGCTCGGCGTCGCGCCGCTTGAGCGCGAAAACCAGCGCTTAAGCGGGCTCAATCGTCAGGTGGCCGCGCGAGAGGTGGCCCTCTTCTTCATGAAGACCGTCGGCACTGATTTCATGCTCCAACCGGTGTTGACCCATATCCCGGGCGACAGCGATCCGCACCGGCGGGCGCTGGCGGCCTTGTTCGCGGGACCGCCGGCCGGATCCGGGCTGGACCGGGTATTTCCCAAGACGACCAAGGTTCTGGGCCTGACAATCGACCACGGGATGGCCACGGTCAATCTGAACCAGGCCGCCACCCAACTGAATGTGGGAGCGCCGGGCGAGGCCCTGGCCGTGGCGGCGCTGGTCAATACGCTGACGAAGTTTCCCGATGTCTACCGGGTCAAGATCCTGGTGGAAGGGAACGAGGTCGAGTCTTTGGCGGGGCACGTCGATCTGACGCAGACTTTTGGCTTTAACGATCGGGTCGTCACGTTGGATGAAAAGTGATGGGTTGGCGGTCCGCCTGAGCGGACTTGCTCAAGGTGCGCAGATGAAGCGGCGGCTGTCTTTTGGGACGGCCGCCGCTGTTTATTTTGGCCGGAGGCGCCGGACTAATGGACCGGCCAGATCAGCACCGGTTTGGTGGAGCGAAGCGGGAACTTCCCGACCAGCTTGGCCGATTCGGTGTCGAGGACATAAAAGGAATATTCATAGGGAATCGCCAGCCAGCGGCCGTCGGGACTATAGAAGCCGGTCTGCGGCGCCTTCCCGTCCGGACTGATCATCACCGAAAGAACGGGCCGCGCCTGATCCGGCTGGATCAGATGCCAGGATAGCTCGGTGGCGACCACCAGATACCGTCCGTTGGGGGTAAGCTGGAGGCCATAGGGATACCCTTGCAAGGCGATGGAGCGGCGCAGCGAATTGCTGGCGGCATCGACGACCCCCAGATCGGCGCTGCTCGATAGGGCATAAATTTCATTGCCGGAAGGACTCGACATCAACCGCTGATTTGCCGTGGGATAGACCGTCAGATCGCCGGCCGGCTGGACCGCCCCGACGACGGGGGGCATCGTCCTGTCTCCTCCCAGCCAGTCGTTAATCCGGAAGGTGCCGAAGAACGAGAAATTGGAGAGCTTCACCGGCGGATACGGTTTCCCGCCGGCCAGATCGATCGCATGGAGCGTACTGCTGTTGGCGACGGTAAAGTAAGCGGTATGTTCCTTCAAAAGCGCGCCGTCGAGCCGCAGGCCCAGATCGGCCTGGGAGAGCAGCCGGAGTCCGGTGTCCGCCAGACCGTAGGCATCCCAACCGGTGACACAGAGATGACCGTCGGGAGCCTGGAGAAGGTTGGTCGGTTCGAAGGGCAAACCGGTTTGGGCCAGGATTTGCCCGCCCCGGATCTTATAAAGCGTGCCCGGGGAATTCTCGGCCGGAGCGTTGCCGGCGTTTTTGTCCTGTTTGGCGAAGAGATAGCTGTAGCCGTCGTGAGGATTCTTGGCGCCGGCCGCCTGATCGAAGGAAGACAGACTGGAGCTGGCGATATAGAAAAGACTGGGATCGGTCCGGTCCCGGACGACCGCCACCGGTGAGAGGCCGATGGCCAGATTGCAGACCGGTGCGCCGTTGAAACGGATCAGGTGCAGGGTGGCCGGAACCGGCTGGCTGGCCTTGGCAATCAACAGCTCATCGGGGTAGGATTGCCGGGGCCGGTAACCGCCGGAGACGACCAGCGCCGAATCGGCGTCCAAAAAGAAGATGGCGCCCGGATTCAAGCCCACCGGATAGGTATTCAGGGCCAGGTTTTGCAGATTGAGCAGCGCCAGTTCCGGCTGGACCTGGCCGGAGATTCCCAGCGTCCCGACGGCGAGGCGTTGCCGCTCGGGATCCAGCTGGAAGCAGCTGGGCAAGGAATTCAGATCCGCCTGGCGCGCGGTTCCGCTCCGCAGGTCGAACAAAGTCACCGCCGCCGTCTGATTCTTGCCTTCGCCGACGGCGGAGACGATAATCCACAGCGCCCGGTCTTTCAGATAAAAATCGCGCAGCACCAAACCGGGCAGCTTAAACCGGCCGCCATCCGGTTTCAGATCCGGGCCCAGATGCAGCAGCACGCCGGCGCTTCGGATGCGGCCCTGCGGCGCCCCGGCTCCGGCGCATAACAACCAGTATCCGGCATCGGCCGCGGCCGGCACCACATTGCGCGGCCCGGGCGCGGCCGCGAACCGGGTCAGCATCTTAAAATCCGGCCCGAACACTTCGACCCGGCCCGTCGCGGCGTCCAATGCCAGAAAGCCGGCGTCGGCCTTCGGATCCGCCCACGCTTCCCATGATGCCAATGCGGCCAGGCTCAAAACGGTCAGCACCATCCCAATCCAAAGTCTGATAGAGCGTTTCATCCCATTCCCCCCTGAAAGCAGTGCGTTTGACCCGCGCTTTTTTCGCCCGATACTCCGGTAAACGGACGGAAAGCCATGGGTCAAAACCGGTTTTTTCTCTTTTTGTCCCTAAGATCTTCGGCATTGGATCAAATTTTCCTCTCGTCCGAGTTCATCGGGTTATTGTCTGAATGGGGCTCGAACCAATTTAGCCAGTATGAAGGCAAAAGTTCTCGCACTCCCCTGAGGTCCGATTCCCCGGAGCCGGGGAGAAAGGGTTATTCCGCCTGGCGTGTCAGGGATGGGCCTCGGTCTTTTAGGGATGGCTTTTGTCCTTGTTAGGATGATCGATATCCTGGTTAGGGACGGCCCGATCCTTTTGGGGACCCGTCCATGGATGTCAGGTATGCCGCGATCCGTGTAAGGTATGGTCTTCATCCTTGTTAGGGAGCCGCTGATCCTTTCATAGGATCGTCCCGTCCTTGTTTCCCCAAATTCCATCCCTACTTCTCCGGGCCTCGGGGAAGCATCTCCGGCCACTGGGAAAGCTGTCCCGGGGTTTCGGCAAAAGGAACCGAACGCCGGAGAAACGGATCAGAGCCCGGGGAAGCGCGACGAAGCCGTAGCCATACCGGCCCGGGGCCCGGGGCAACATCCCCGAAAACTGGAGAGGCTTTCCCACAGCAAACCGGTTAAATAATTAGGGTTGCAGATAGCATCGTGCAGCGCGGCGAAGAATTTCCGGTCGGGCAACGATTATGGCAGGGACCACGCTTTTTTTACAGAATTAAATACGGTGGGTTGACTCACAACGCCTTCGCGCATCCGCCGAAAGCGTTGTGATCGATCCGGCGCGATCAGGGTGTTCCCAAACAAGGCAACTTAGGATATAACACCGGATCAAAGCTTGGCAATAAAAGGCCGTCCCGGCTGCATCACCCGTTTTGCGGAGCCTTTGTCGCCGCTCGTTTTTTTCGTAACACTCTCAATGCAATGATATTACGGCATCAATCGCCCGGAATGGGCGGGAGGCGCGGGCCCGTTTGGGCTTGGCCGATTCCTCGCCTTGGGAACGAATGTCGTTGCATCGCAAAGATTTTAAGCAACGGAGGAAGTCAACGATGAGCATTGCATCCATTGCCGAACGGATCCCCCCGCAGAACATCGACGCCGAGCGCTCGACGCTGGGGTCGATGTTTTTGGAGAAAGAAGCGATCGAGAAAGGCCTCGAGCTGCTGGAGGCCGAATCGTTTTACCGGGAGGCACACCGGGTCATCTTCGAGGTGGTGCTGCATCTGCACAACCACGGCGAACCGGTGGATATCATCACCGTTTCCGAGGAACTGAAACGTCGCAACATGCTGGAGAAGGTCGGCGGCATCCCTTACCTCACCGCGCTGGCCAATGCGGTGCCCACCGCCGCCAATATCGAGTATTATGCCAAGATCGTGGCGGAGAAAGCGCTGTTGCGGCTGATCATCAACACCGCCACCGAGATCGTCCGGCTGGGCTATGAGGGCTCCGACGAGGTCGACAGCATTCTCGACCAGGCGGAGAAGCAGATCTTCCAGATCGCCCAGAAGCGGCACGTCAAGGGCTATGTCAGCCTGAAGAGCATCTTGATCGACACCTTCGAGCGCATCGAGGTGCTGTACGAGAGCAAGGGCGGCGTCACCGGACTGGGCACCGGCTTTAAGGATCTGGACCGGATGACCGCCGGCCTGCAGCCCTCGGACCTGATCATTCTGGCGGCCCGTCCCAGTATGGGCAAGACCACGTTCGCCTTGAACCTGGCCCGCAACGCCGCGGTGGAGTATAAGGCGCCGGTGATCGTCTTCAGCCTGGAAATGTCCAAGGAGCAGCTGGCCCTGAAGCTCCTCTGCTCCGAGGCGGGCGTCGACAACCAGCGGATCCGCACCGGAACCCTGCGCGACGAGGACTGGCCGCGCCTCTCGCACGCCCTGGGCCGGCTCTCCGAAGCCAACCTGTATATCGACGACACGCCCGGCATCACCGTCTTCGACATCCGGGCCAAGGCCCGGCGGATCAAGGCCGAGGGGGGGCTGGGGTTGATCGTCATCGACTATCTGCAGTTGATGCAGTCGCGCGGCCGTTCCGAGAACCGGCAGCAGGAAGTCTCGGAGATCTCCCGTTCCCTGAAGGCGCTCGCCCGCGAACTGGAGGTTCCGGTAATCTCGTTATCCCAGCTGTCGCGGGCGGTCGAACAGCGGACCGACAAGACGCCGTCCCTGGCCGACCTGCGCGAATCGGGCTCGCTCGAGCAGGACGCCGATATTGTGGCCTTCCTCTACCGTGAGGATTATTACAATAAGGAGACCGACAAGAAGGGGATCACCGACCTGATCATCGCCAAACAAAGAAACGGCCCGGTCGGCACGGTGGAATTGCTATTCCAGAAGGAATTCAGCAAGTTCGTGGGGTTGGATAGACAGCATCAGATGTGAGTTTTTCAACTATAAAAAAAGGCCACCTTAAATGGCGGCCTTTTTTTATAACAATTGTGAACAAGTTTTAGAAGAGTACGGTCACTCTTAAGAAGCTTACACCTTGGTCACTGCCATCATTATTAAGGGCCTCTAAACCACCGAGGTAGTAGTTGGAGCTGCGGTAGTATTCGATAGCGACATTATCGGTAAGCGCATAACCGACTTTAGCGCCCCATTGGTCATGGCCATACATATACTTGACGTCGTCATTGAATTGTTGTTCAGCTTCCAGGGTCCACTTGCCGATGGTGTAAGAAGCGCCCAAGAGATAAGCGGACTTCTCTTTCGAGGATAAATCCTTGGATTTATCGGCGAACTGACCCGCTTCTGCCCATACGCTTAAGGCATCAGACAGTTTAGTGCTGGCTTGCAGGGCGAAACCAGGATCGCCTTCTCCTTCAAATTGGAGGTTTGCACCCAGATTGAAGATGGAAGCCTTGGTATGAACTTCGGCAACAAAAGTGCCCGCCTCAGTAAAAGAAGTAGCATAACTAGCCAATGTTTTTTCGCTATTTACTGATTTATCGTCATTTAGGACAACGTAATCAGAATTGTTTTTAACTGGAACTACTGTCAAAGCAAAATTGGTGTCATCGCTGAAATTGTAACCATACCGCACCACAAATGAAGCGTTAGTAATGCCGTTGCCTTGCAGAGGAGCGATGCCATCCGTTAAGTCAGCGATGGTGGGGATTACCCGAATTTTACCGACGGAAAAATCGCCGATGCCCGATTTGTAAGTGACATAGGCTTCACGGAGTCTAAATTCATTCCAACCCGAATTGTACTGGGTAGCGACGGTGTAGGTGGTTTGCGGATCGATTTCTCCGTTAAAGAAAATACGAGCGTCACTATAATTTTTGGTATTGTCGTTAGCATCCGAATCTGCACTGCTGTAACCTTCAAACTGAAGTTTACCAGTGACGGTCGGCGCGGCAGCGGAGACGCTAGCCACAACTGCAAAAACCAGAACCAGGGTAACCAGGGAGACGAGCAGTTTTTTCATTCTGTATTCCTCCTTAAATTTTTTGGTATCTCAAGGATACCTTTTTAAGCAACCATCCGGAGGAGTTGTCCAAATTTTCTCCTCAAGCAAAGTCACTTAATCTAAAATTTAGCACTGCGACCAGTGCTTGTCAATAAAGTCGATGACAATCCCGGGAAATATAACAAACAATTAACAAAGCGATAACCAAATGGCAATTTATTCCGAGGGAGGATATTACTTCTTGGAACATTTAAATGGGCGATTCAGTTATTGAAAATGTTATGTTTATAACTGAAGATGTTTCTGCAATTATTATGGAAGCTCATTCAATTATTGTGCCTGTTCGTTTCATCGTTGAATCAGTTCGCTCAGTTGCCGGGGATTCTCATTCAGTAACTGAAAATACTTGTTTGGTTACAGAATAGACTCATTTGGCAACTGAAAATGTTCATTCGCTTACAAAAAAAGCCTGTCGCATTATCGACCGAAGTAAAAATGCTTACTAAAACCCGCCCCCCGGCGCATAAAACATATGGGGGGGATTGGCGTGCCCGAGAAGAAACGTCCCATGGGACATAAAATCTTCGAATTGCTGGATATACCCTTGGATACGGTGGCCGATTGGCCGCGGATCGTATTGAGTGCCAACCGCAGCGCGGTGATTGAGAACCATCGCGGCGTCATCGAGTACGACACCCGGGTGGTCCGGGTCAACACCAAACTGGGCGAGTTGCGCATCGCGGGCGAGAATCTGACGCT
Source organism: Bacillota bacterium (assembly GCA_023400055.1). Classification (GTDB taxonomy): domain Bacteria; phylum Bacillota; class UBA4882; order UBA8346; family UBA8346; genus Hydrogenispora. The sequence continues at coordinate 43,283 of JAEXFN010000018.1, read as the reverse complement.
GGTCTCCGCGGTCAAGGATGAGATCATCATTCAAGGCAAGATCGAGCAGCTCGAGCTGCTGGACTGGAGGTAGCGGCGATGCTGTTGAACCGGATCGTCTCCTGGCTCATGGGTTATGTGGAGATCCTGGTGCGCGGCCCGCACCTCGAGAAGTTCATCAACCTGGCCACCAATTCGGGGCTCTTGCTCTGGGACGTCAAACGGGTCGGCCCGGATGTGCTCCATGTCAAGCTGCGGGCCCACGGTTTCCGGCGGATCCGCGGCTATGCCCGGCGCTCCCAGGCCACGGTGCGGCTGCATCGCAAGCGCGGCTGGCCGTTCGTCCAGCGTCGGATGCAGCGCCGCCGGACCTTCTTGCTGGGCTGCGTCCTGTTCCTGGCGGGGTTGGTTTATCTGTCCACGCTGGTGCTGGTGATCCGGGTGGAGGGGTTCGAGGGGAGCGACCGCCAACAGCTCATCGCCACCTTGGCCAAGCTCGGCGTGAAACCGGGGATCAGCCGCCAGAGCCTGCTGGCCCGCAAGGCGCTGGTCGAACGGGAAGTGATGCTGGAGACCCCGCAAGCGGTCTGGTTCGGGCTCAACCTGCGCGGTGTGGTGGCCGATGTCACCGTGGTCAAACGGCAGTCCCCGCCGCCGGCTCAGGCCAATTACGACCTGATCGCCGGCCGCGACGGCCTGGTCACCAAGGTAGTGGTCATCCGCGGCACCTCGGCGGTGAAGGAAGGGGACACCGTCGCTCCGGGCGACCTGCTGATCAGCGGCGTCGAATGGAAGCATGATAAAGCGAGCGCCGAATTGGTAAAAATAGCGGTGCCGGCCAACGGGATCGTCGAGGCCCGGGTCTGGCAGGATATCGAAGTGATGGAGCCGCGCGTCTGCTGGCGGGTCACGCCGGCCCAGGAGCGGCTGACCGTCTACAGTCTGCGGGTGGGACGGCAGCTCTGGCCGGTGTTCCGGATCGGCCGGCGGCCGGCTGGGAATTATTCCTGGGCGCGTTGGCAAAAGAGGCTTTATCAAGGCAGGAATCCGGATAAGGTTGTAGAAATTATCAAAGATGAATGGCAAGCGGCGCGTTGGACCAAAGTAGTCCGGCCGCTGGCAGAGTTGAAAGCCGCCGCGCTTCGTGAAGCGGCGGAACGCCGCAAATATCTGCCGGACCAGGCTCAATCCCCAAACCAGCCCTCAACCGGCGCGCCGGGCCAGCCGGGCAAGCGGACGGAGCAATGGACGGTGGAGGGAAATTTTTTGCGGTTAATCGTTACCTATGAAACGGTTCAGGATATCGCGGTGAGCGCTCCGTTGCGACAGTCGTCGCAGTGAGTTTCAACGTAAAATAATCGAAGGAGCAACCAGAGTTATTTGGATAATAAAGAATTGAAATTGGCGGTTGAGCCGCGCTTCGCGCCACAGGTCATCGGCAAGCTGGAAGAGAATCTGCGGCTCATCGGCGCCGGCCTGGGCATCGCAATTTTCTCCCGCGGCAATGAGCTGGTCTTGTCCGGCGCGGAGCCCCAGGTGGAGCGGGCCGCGGCCATCTTCACCATTCTAAGCGACCAGCTACAGCAGGGCTATCATTTTGGACAACCTGAGATCGCCTATATGATCGATCTGGCCAAGGAAGACCAGTTGGCGAAGGTCGCCTCCCTGACCCAGGAGGTCGTGGCGGTCACGGCCCGGGGCAAGAAGCTGTTCCCGCGGACCATCGGCCAGCAGCGCTATGTGGACGCGGTACGCCGGCAGACCCTCAGCTTTGGCATCGGGCCGGCGGGGACCGGCAAGACCTATCTGGCGGTGGCCATGGCCGTGGCGGCGCTGCAGGCCAAGGAGGTCAACCGGATCATCCTGACCCGTCCGGCGGTGGAGGCCGGCGAAAAGTTGGGTTTCCTGCCCGGCGATTTGCAGGAAAAAGTGGATCCGTACTTGCGGCCGTTATATGATTCGCTATATGACATCATGGGGGTCGATCTTTTTCAGAAGAATTTTGAACGGGGCATCATCGAGATCGCGCCGCTGGCTTATATGCGCGGCCGGACGCTGGATGACGCTTTCATCATCCTGGACGAGGCCCAGAATACCACACCCGAGCAGATGAAAATGTTCCTGACCCGTTTGGGCTTCGGTTCCAAGGCGGTGGTGACCGGCGATATTACCCAGGTGGATCTGCCGCGCGGTGTCCGGTCGGGACTGGCCGACGTGGCGCAGATCTTCGCCGGAATCGAGGGCATCGCCGTGGTGATGCTGACCGATCGCGACGTGGTCCGGCACGAACTGGTGCAACGGATCATCAGGGCTTATGAGCGCTATGACGCCCAGGAAAGCAAAGGAGACGGCTCGCATGGAGCATAATGACGGTTCCGGGTTGACTCCGAAAAAAGTCCGCAATATCCAACCCGTTCCTCTGGAAGTCGTTGCCAAAATGGCGGGCGTGGTGAAAACCCCGTCGGTACGCGAAGGACTGTTGGTAGTCGTCTGCTTCGCATTGCTCATCACCTTGCTGCAGATCAATCTTTTTCCGCGGGCCATCGATCTGAAAGTCGGGCAGGTCAGCAAGGTCGATATCATCACGCCTAAGGACGTGGTCGATTTTGAAGCCACCAAGCTCGCCCGGAATGATGCTTGGGAACGCGCGCTGGAGATCGCCAAGCAAGATCCGGATTATTATCAAATCGACAGTTCGGTGGGGAACGACGCGGCTTATAAATTAAACCGCTTTTTCGAACTGATCGATCAGCAACGGCAGGGGACTGCCCTCGCCAAACCGGGCGCGCCGGACACGGACGCCTTGCTGATTTCGCGGAGCGTCAGATTCCTTTATCAAACGCCCGACCGGGAGTTGCTCCACGGCCTGCGCGCTTTGCCGGAGGCCGAGTATCAGCTCGTCAAGGAGAAATCCCATCAGGTGCTTCAGGAATTGGAATCCAGCCAGATGATCGATCTCAAGAATCTGCCCAAAATCCGGCTGTCATTGCCGCCGCTCCTGGAAAAACAGGCGGTTTCCAAGGCCGTCCTGCCGGTGCTGGCGCAGCTTTTAGAGGTGGCCGTCCGGCCCAATCTCTTGCTCGACCAGGCCAAGCTCGCCCGGCTGCAGGAGCAGGTGAACCGGGAAGTGCCCGAGGTGATTCACCGCCAGAACGAGATCTTGATCGCTAAGAACCAGGTCATTACCGATAACGATCTGCGCATGCTCAAGGAGCTGCATCTGATCACCGATGAGACCAACCGGATCCGGGTCTTTCTGAGCTTATCCTTTTTTATCCTGCTATTAGTGGTGTTGAGCCTGGTTTATATGGTCCAGTTTCATCCGGACCTTTTCAAGCAGGAACGACTGCTCTACCTGATGCTGTTGCTGCTGGTGACGGTGGTCGGTCTGATTAAGGTGCTGTCGCTGGCCGATAACTCGGTCTTGCCATATCTGGCGCCGGTCAGTTTCGCCACCATGCTGGTGAGCGTCCTGATCAATCCCGAGCTGGCTCTGGCGATGGCCGCCATTTTGAGCCTGTTCGGCGGGATCATCGTAGAACTGAATCTGTCGTTGACCGTCTTTTACTTCGTCAGCGGCGTGGTCTCGGTATTGTCGGTCTTTAATTTCCGCCGCCAGCGCGACCTGGTGCGGAGCGGTCTGGTACTGATGGGGGTCAACGGGGTGACCGCGATCGCCCTCAACCTGTTGTTCCGCAGCGCCTTCAGCATTGAGATGGTCCTGTTCGCAATGGCCGGCGGCATCCTGTCGTCGATCCTGGCCATCGGTTCGCTGCCCTTCTTGGAACATCTCTTCAAGCTTACTTCGGCCATTCGGCTGTTGGAACTGTCCAATCCCGGCCATCCTTTGCTACGCCGGCTGCAGATCGAAGCCCCCGGAACCTATTACCATAGCATCATGGTGGGGAACATGGCCGAGGCGGCGGCCGAGGGCATCGGCGCCGACGCGTTGTGGGTCCGGGTCGGATCGTATTATCATGATATCGGCAAGATAAAACGGCCATACTTCTTTGTGGAGAATCAGTTCGGACAGGAAAACCCGCACGAAAAGCTGAATCCCACCTTGAGCACGCTGATCATCACCTATCACGTCAAGGAAGGCGCCGAGATCGCCCGGGAGCATGGCTTGCCTGATAAGTTGATCGAGATCATCGAGCAGCATCACGGCACCGATCTGGTCCGCTATTTTTACCGGCGGGCCGCCGAAAATGTCCAAGGCGAGAAGGAAGCCTTGATTGAAGAGGACTTTCGCTATGAGGGGCCCAAACCCCAGAGCAAGGAGGCGGCCCTGGTAATGCTGGCCGATTCGGTGGAAGCGGCGGTCCGGTCGCTGGCGAAGCCCTCCCCGGCCAAGGTGGAGGCGGTCATTCAAAAGATCATCCGCGAACGGCTGGATGACGGCCAATTTGACGAATGCGACCTGACGTTGAAAGATTTAAATAATGTAAAAAATAGTTTTTTAAAGGTTTTAGGAGGTTTATTCCATAGTCGTGTGGAATATCCCGAGACCGTCTTGAAAGAGATAGAGAGGAAGAAAACCAGTGCCGACTTTGGTAAATAATATTCAGGAGACGTTGCCGGTGGGCGACGACCAGCTCGAACTGCTGACTTCGGTCTTGGAATTTGGCCTGGAGAAACACGGCAAAGCTCAGGCCGAAGTGAGCGTGGTTCTGGCGGACAATTCATATATCCACGAATTGAACCTCCAGTATCGCGGGGTGGACCGGCCGACCGACGTCCTCTCCTTCGCCATTGCCGAGAGCGCCGCGGAGGATCTGCCCCAAATGCCCGAGGATGCTCCGGAGTTGCTGGGCGATATTTTCATCTCGGTCGAAAAAGCCAGGGAACAAGCGGCCGAGTACGGCCATTCCTTCGAACGGGAGCTTTGCTATCTGGCCGTCCACGGCTTGCTGCATTTGCTGGGTTTTGACCATCAAACGCCGGAAGATACCGCCCGGATGCGCCAGAACGAGGAAGCCATCCTGGACCAGTACGCCTTGGGGAGGAAGCCGCTGTGAGAGCCCGGACCCTGCTGGATTCCTTCAATTATGCTTTCGACGGTGTGGTTTACACCTTAAAGACGCAGCGCAACATGAGGCTGCATTTTTTGGCTACGGCCTTCATCCTGCTTGCCTCGCTGATTTTTAAGCTCACCAAGCTCGAGATCCTGATCCTGTTTCTGGTCATCGCCTTCGTCATTGTCACCGAGATGGTCAATACCGCGATCGAAGTGGCGGTGGATCTGGTCACCCAAGAGATTCACCCGCTGGCGGCGATCGCCAAAAATGTGGCGGCCGGCGCGGTCCTGGTGGCTTCGACGGTGGCGGTAATCGTCGGCTATATGATTTTCTTCCCGAAGCTCGATCCCCTAATCCCGATGGTCATCGTCTCGCTGCAAAAGTCGCCCACCTACCTCAGCTTAATCGCCATCATGTTTACCGTGGTTTTTACGATTGCCGGGAAAGCGCTTACCAAAACCGGCCGGCCGGTTCAGGGCGGAATGCCCAGCGGCCATACGGCCTTGGCCGCCGCGGCCGTCACGGCGATTCTCTTTTTGACCAAACGAAGCCTGGTGGCGGCTTTGGCCTTGTTTTTACTGCTTTTGGTAGGGGAAAGCCGGATTGAAAATAAGATTCACACGCCATGGGAGGTCCTGGCAGGCGGTTTGCTGGGCTTTTTTACAACGATGCTAATCTTTCAGCTATTGCCGAAGTGAATCGGGGTCGAGGAATAAGCGTATCTTGGCGAGTGGTGATTAACCTTGCGAACAAACGCTATATTTTAGGAATGAAATAGGTTTTTATAAAGATTTGCATTCCTACGGCCGAATGTAAATGAAAATCGAAGTGAAATTTATTTCATCCTACTTCAGCGGTAAGGTAATAAGTTGAATTAAATCCTTTCCACTCGTGCCGGCTTTAGAGACATGGTGCGTACTTGGAAATTTAGTTCAACTTATATATTAGGAGGTTTTGGATGGAGCGCGCAGTGACTAAGGAGCAGTTGATTGCGGCGGCGGCGGCAGCCCGGGAGCGGGCTTACGTGCCGTATTCTCATTATAAAGTAGGAGCTGCCCTGCTCGGCAAGTCTGGGACGATTTACACCGGATGCAATGTTGAGAATGCCTCGTACCCGGCTACGATCTGTGCCGAAAGGGTGGCGGCGACCAAGGCGGTTTCCGAGGGGGAGCGGGATTTCGTGGCCCTGGCCGTGGTAGTGGACGGCAGTGCGCCCGGTTCGCCCTGCGGAATCTGCCGGCAATTTCTGGCCGAATTCAACCTGGACTTACAATTATATCTGGCGAATCTGGGCGGGGCTGTTATCGAAAGTACCTTGCGCGAGTATCTCCCGCAGGCTTTCGGTCCCAGTTACCTTGAATAACGGAGGCTGGCTTGATGAATGATACTGAACATAGTATTACGGTCGAGATTGCGACCAAAATCGATGAGTATTTGCGGGAGACGATGTTGGCCATCGATGAGGAGGCTTTCGGACCGGGCAGCCTGAATGAATGGTCATTGCCGCCGTTTTTGCATTACGGCCGGGTTTATGTGGCCCGCTTCGACGGAACGCCAGTCGGCATCGCCGAGCTGATGCGGGATTGGCGGGATCCCGAGCTCGCCTATCTTTACGGCGCCGCGGTCGCCAAAGAGTATCAGGGCTACGGGATTGGAACCGCCATGCTTCGCACCATTCTGGAGGGGTTGCCCCGCTCCGGATTCCGCCGGCTGCGGTTGACGGTCCATCCGGAGAACCAGATCGCCATCCACATCTACCAGGACAAATTCCGGATGCGGAAGGTCGAGTTTATGAAGGATTATTACGGCCCCGGCGAAGATCGGTGGCTATTCGAATGGAATTGGGACGGATAAATGGATAGCAAATTTAAATCAGGATTTGCCACGCTGCTCGGCCGGCCGAACGTCGGTAAATCGAGCCTGCTCAACCGGATCATCGGCCAGAAGATCACCATTACCTCGGACAAACCGCAGACTACCCGGACTCAGCTGCGGGGGATTTTAACCCAGCCGGATTCGCAGATCGTCTGGATCGATACGCCGGGCTTGCACCGGCCTTTGCATCAGATGGGGATGGAGATGGTCAAGGCTGCTCAGGCGGCGTTGCGCTCCGGGGATCTGGCGGTTTGGGTCCTGGATGCTTCGCAAGGACTGACCCCGGCCGATCAGAAGGTGGCCGGCGAACTGCAAGGAGCCGGTTTACCGATTATTCCGGTCTGGAACAAAATCGACCTGGTCGAGACGGAAGAATTGCCGGCGTTACCCGGCTTCCGGGCGCCGCTGGCGGTTTCGGCTTTGGACGGCCGGGGCCTGCCGGAGCTGCTGCGCGCGGTGGCGGAGGCGTTGCCTTACGGTCCGCCGTTTTATCCGCCGGAAATGGTTACCGACCATCCGGAACGGTTCATCGCCGCCGAATTCATCCGGGAACAGGTATTGAACTTCACCAAGGAAGAGGTACCCCATTCGGTGGCGGTCCAGGTGGATGCATTCAAGGAACGGGAGAACGGAATCATCTATATCGACGCCGTTATTTATGTCGAACGCGATTCCCAGAAAGGGATCCTGATCGGCGCCGGTGGCGAGCGCCTGAAGCAGATCGGTCAGGCGGCGCGGGCCGACATTCAGGAATTGTTGGACGCGAAGGTCTTTTTGAACCTCTGGGTGAAGGTGCGCGATAAATGGCGCAACAGTCGGTCGGCATTGCGGGAGTTTGGCTATTGGGATCAGGAGCGCGGCGAATAGGCGACCGGCTTTTGAAAGTGTGAGAATCAAATGAAGCGCACGATATATTGGGGATTTTGGATTATCGTTTTTGGCCTGCTGGCGGTTCAGACCCGTTGCGACGCTGATCAAGCCGATCAATTGGTCCGGATTGGCCTGGCCCAGAATGTGACCGAACTTAAACTGGCGATTGACGCTGATATGCAACTGTGGGATCTCAGTGCCGGCGAGGACGCGCCGCAGCAATTGCCCCAACTGGAAGATCAGGTCCAGATGCAGGTCACTTGCACTCAGGATGCAATTTTAGTGAATAACGGCCCGGTGGGTCCCGGACCGCTGAAGTTGGTTCCGGGCGCCGCTCTCCTCCGCTGGAACGGCCGGAATTACCGGGGAGAGTTCCGCATTGTGCTCCAGAACGGCAGGATGACCCTGATCAATCAGTTACCGATGGAAGATTACCTGCGGGGGGTAGTACCGTGCGAAGTGATGCCCGGCTGGCCGTTGACTGCCCTGAAGGCGCAAGCCATTGCCGCCCGTACTTACACGGTGGCCAACCTGAATCGCCATGCCGCAACGGGTTTTGACCTCTGCGACACCAGCCATTGCCAGGTTTACGGCGGCGCGTCCAGCGAAAAACCAACGACCGACCAGGCGGTGCTGGAGACCGCCGGAGCGGTGCTCATGTATAAAGGAAAAGTAATTTCCGCCTTTTATCATGACACGTCGGGCGGGTACACCTCCGACGCGGCCGATATCTGGGGCGGGAATGTCCCCTACTTGAAGGCGGTGCCCGATTGGGATTCCAATTCGCCGCACGCCCAATGGACCCGGGTCTTCAACTGGTCGGAACTGCAGGCGGTGGCCGCCCGGTCCTATCCGCAGATCGGCACCTTGCAACAGATCCTGCCGGTGGCTTTCGGCCGGGAGGGACGGATCCTGAAACTGACATTAAAGGGGGCTTCGGGGGAGACCACCATCACCGGCGAACAGTTCCGCAATCTGACCGGCCTGTCCAGTTCCAATATACAGATGGCGGTCATTTATGGACCGGAACCTTGCATTACCCTGTGGTGGGTTCATGGGACCCCCTATCCTGAAGCGCTGATCGCCGACCCCGAGGTCCCGGGACTGATCGGTGACGTGCTCAATCCCCCCTGGGATCTGGGGGATCCTTGGGAATGGCTGCGCGACAAGGAGCCGCTCAAAGTGGTCCTCAAAGGAGCCGGTTGGGGCCATGGCGTCGGCCTCAGTCAATGGGGCGCCAAATCCATGGCGGAAAAAGGGTATAATGAACAGCAGATCTTGGAATATTTTTATCCTGGGGCAAAGGTAATTCCTTTACCACTCCTGGGGCAAAAGTGACGCTTTTGCCAGATCATGGCTGAACAAGACAATTGGAGTGAAAGCTAACGATGCTGGTAAGCCAGTTCGACTACGAGTTGCCCCCGGAGCTGATTGCCCAGGAGCCGATGGAACCGCGCGATCATTCGCGTTTATTGGTCTTAGACCGGGCGACCCGAACCACCGCGGATCGCCATTTTTACGACCTGCCGCAATTCTTGCGGGCCGGGGATCTATTGGTCTTTAACGATACTCGGGTCCTTCCGGCGCGGCTGTTCGGCCGGAAGGAAGGAAGCGCCGGCGCCCGGGTGGAAGTGTTTTTGCTGCGGGAAATGGCGCCGGGGCGTTGGGAGTGTCTGGTACGGCCGGGCAAACGGCTGAAGATGGGAGCCGTCATCCTTTTTGCCGACGGGATGACTGGTCAAGTGGCGGAAGCCGGACTCGAGGGGATCCGGATCATCGTTTTCGACGGGTCGCAAGATTTCCGGGAATGGCTTCACACTCATGGCGCCACTCCGTTGCCGCCCTACATTACCAAACCGGTGGCCGATCCGGAACGCTATCAGACGGTCTACAGCCGCGAGGAGGGTTCGGTGGCGGCGCCGACCGCCGGGTTGCATTTCACGGTCCGCCTTTTGGACGAGCTGCGGCAGGCCGGCGTCGGACTGGGCTATCTCACCCTCAATGTGGGCCTGGGAACTTTCCGGCCGGTACAGGCCGAGACTATCGAGGAACATCATATGCATTCGGAGTTCTTCACCCTTCCGGTGGGACTGGTGGAGCAGATCGCCGCCGCTAAGCGGGCCGGCGGCCGGGTAATCGCGGTCGGGACCACTGTGGTCCGGGTCCTGGAGTCTCAGGCCCGGAGCGGAGAGCTGCAACCGGGATCCGGTGATACCGATATTTTTATCTATCCGGGTTTTCAGTACCGGGTAATTGACGGACTTGTCACCAATTTCCACCTGCCCAAATCGACCTTGTTGATGTTGGTGTCGGCCTTGGCCGGGCGGGAATTCATTCTGGAAAGCTATCGCCACGCGGTGGCCGAACGTTACCGCTTTTTCAGCTTCGGCGACGCGATGTTGATCTTATAAGTTAGTGAAGGACGTCGTTGGTGGTTGGTAGTTGGTGGTTTTACCACGAACCTGAATCAACATCATCGAATTAACATCAACAACCACGAACCATTAACACCCTTGAATCGGTAACAACTACGAATCTGAATCAATATCCGGAATTAACATCAAGGAGAATCTTTATGGGTTTCAGTTTCACCGTTTTACAGTCTTCCCGGGAGAATCGGGGTCGGCTCGGGCTGCTAGAGACCTTTCACAGTCGAATCGAGACGCCGGTCTTCATGCCGGTCGGGACGCAAGGAACCGTCAAAGCGATGACTGTCGATGATCTGCGCCAGATCGGCTTCCGGCTGATCCTGGGCAACACCTATCATCTCTATCTCCGGCCGGGGGTGGATATCATCAGCGAGGCCGGGGGCTTGCACGCCTTTGCCAACTGGCCCGAGTCGTTGCTCACCGACAGCGGCGGGTTTCAAGTTTTTAGCCTGGCCAAGTTGAATAAAGTCACCGAGGAAGGGGTTACCTTCCGCTCCCACATCGACGGCTCGCCCCATTTGTTCACTCCGGAGCGGGTGATGGCGATCGAGATGGGCTTGGGCGCCGATATCGCTATGGCGTTCGATATCTGTCTGCCGTATCCGTCCGGTTTTCAAGCGGCCAAAGACGCGATGAACCGGACTTACCGCTGGGCGGAACGCTGCCTGAAGGCGCACAACCGTCCCGATCAGGTACTGTTCGGCATTGTCCAGGGGGTGACCTACCGCGAGTTGCGCGAGGAGAGCGCCCGGACCCTGGCTGGCCTGGGTTTTCCGGGCTATGCCATCGGTGGCTTGAGCGTGGGGGAGCCCAAAGAGCTCATGTACGAGGTGCTTGATTATACTGTGCCGCTTTTACCCGAGCATAAACCGCGTTATTTGATGGGGGTCGGCTCGCCGGATGCCCTCTGGGAGGGCGCGGCCCGCGGCATCGACATGTTCGATTGCGTATTCCCGACTCGGATCGCCCGGAACGGGACCGCCTTAACCTCGGTGGGCCGAGTGATCATCCGCGATGCCCGTTACGCCCGGGATTTTGGACCGCTGGATCCCAATTGCTCCTGCAAAACCTGCACCGGGTATAGCCGGGCTTACCTGCGCCACCTTTTCAAGGCCGGCGAGATTCTCGGCGGGCATCTGGTCACCTACCACAATCTATACTTCTTGAAGCAGGTGATGGAAGAGATTAAGTCAGGCTTGCGCGAGGGGACCTTCGAGGAACGGAAAACTGAATTTTTCCGGCGCTACAATCGAGGTCAAGTTCAGGAGATGTCGCGTTCCTGACCCAATTAGCAGTTCCATTGTAATCTGGAGAAAAAGAAAAGGGAAATAGGGGGTTGTGTCGAATTATACGTCAGTAAGAATAAAGGAGGTGGATCGATGAATTGGTTCATTCTGGCGGCCCAACCGACAAACGTTAACGCCAATCCGTGGGGCATGGGCTTGATGTGGCTACTGTTCCTGGGCATTTTCTGGGTATTCCTGATTATGCCGCAGCGTAAACAACAGAAGCAGCGGAGTGTCATGTTAAAGAACTTAAAAAAAGGCGACAAAGTGATCACTGCTGGTGGGGTTCACGGCGAGATTACGGATTTCGATGGCGATGATGATTTACGCATCCGGGTCGCGGACAAAGTCGAGTTGAAAGTGACGCGGGCGTCCGTGTCCAAAGTCAAAGGCTAAGTCAAAGAGAGTGTATACTCTCTTTTTTATTTGGATAGATATTGGCCGATTCCCCGGGATTGAAGAAAATGAAGAAAATAATCTGTTGTTGGTCTTGGTTGCAATCCAGGCAGTTGGCCATCGGGAACGGAACTTTCCCGCCGGGAATAGCATAAAATGAAAGCCGCCTGCCGCCAACGGCAGGCCGCGGCGGAGTATTGCGGAGGGCTGGAACTGAAAAACGCTAAAGACGTTTAATTCGATGCGGCGTTTTATCGGGCCGTCCGCTGCTTCGCTTGGGAGCCTGTATTAGCGCGTCGATGACCTGTTTTTACTTGGCGGGCTTTAGCGATAGTCCGGCCATCGGCCGGAATGAATTACAGGATAATATTTTAAAAACGCAAAACGGCAACAATTTATATTATAAAGGAGTTTTGGTATGACTTTGACATTAAGCACACTTAAGAAAGATCCGGTGATCAGCGCCTATATTCAAAAAGCCGATGAGCATCTTGGCGTATTGGGATACACTGAGCATGGTTTTCGCCATGCCGGACTGGTTTCCAGCATCTCGCAGAATATTCTGCTCCGGTTGGGTTTCCCGGAGCGACAGGCCGAGCTAGCAGCGATCGCCGGCTATCTCCATGATATCGGCAATCTGATCAACCGCCATGATCATGGCCGATTCGGCGCAACCATCGCCCTGCAGTATCTGATGCAAAATGGTTTCGACCCCGGGGAAGCGGCTACCATTGCCGGGGCCATCGGCAATCATGAAGAAGAGAACGGCGAGGCCGTCAGCAATGTCTCTGCTGCGTTAATCCTGGCCGACAAATCGGATGTGCACCGCAGCCGGGTCCGCAACTCCGACCTGGCTACCTTCGATATCCATGACCGGGTGAATTACGCGGCGGCGCACTCGTTCCTGAACGTCAACGATGAAAAGCGCAGCATCACCTTGGAACTGACCATCGAGACCAACATCTGTCCGGTCATGGAGTATTTTGAGATCTTCCTGATGCGAATGATGATGTGCCGCCGGGCCGCCATCTTTCTCGGCTGTCAGTTTAAGATCGAGATTAACGGCAACAGCATTTTGTAAATTTGAGGAAATGAAAGCCTGGAAATTATTGTTACAGCGGGGTTTCCGGTTAATTATGTTAAATAAGGTTACAACTTCATAGTCTGAAAACCCCGCTGTCGTTGACATTTATCACCGAAAAAGCTATAATTAAATATGTTTTGCGAAAGGAAATTTACGGGCGGCCGCCGCGAGTTTTGTAATGGGTTACCAGCATGGCGGAAGCTTTATCGCGAGCGTGGATACGATAAAAAACTAAATAAATGGGGGGTTGTTCACTACCATGTTTGAAATCGTTACGGTTATCGTGGTGCTTGGTGTCTTCAGTGTTTTTGCTTATGCCGCCTCTAAGGCCGAAAAAACAGTCGCTATTAAGATGAAGGCCAAACAGGAAGCCGCCGCCAAAACCAAATCGTCTGATAAAACCGCTAAAAAAGCGCGATAGCGAGGAATCGGCGTTGCGTAAAGTTGCGATTCAATGGGTGCTTTTTTCAGTAATAGCACTCATTTTATTCTGTATTGTTCCATTTGACATGATGGGACAGGCCGATGGCGCGGCACCGGGCGTACCGGACTCGCAACAAACCGCGAAGCAGTCCCATGGAGTGGCGCAGTCGAATGCGTCTCATCATGATACGGGCGGGCTGGCGTTTCGGGCCAACCTGGCGCCTTCGACCAATTATCAATTTTTTAATTTCCGGCAAGTGCAGCCGAGCTGGGGCAGGATCCGTTTTGTCAAAATCGTCTCTCCGGAGACGGGTTTCTTCTTCCCCATCATGGTGCTCTTGTTTTTTTCCCGTTTTTATCAGCGGGCCCGGGCCGTATCCGGGAGTGATTCCGATGGTGCCGCTCCAGCTTTGGCGGCATTGGTTTGGTGAAATAAATTAGAGGAGGAGACAGATTTGCGACAGGATTTGCGTTGGAAATCAGCCATATTATTCATTGTCGTGCTTATATTCGTAGTAATCCTCAGTCCGGTCGGAAAGGGCTTCTTTAAGGGAGACCCGATCCGTCAGGGATTGGATCTGAAGGGCGGCATCGAACTGCTGCTCTCGCCGGATTACCGTTTGGGTTCGACCAATCTGTTCCGGTTCAGCGATGAACTGGTGGCCAAACTGAAGCAGGCCGGCATCACCGAACCCAAGGTCGATCCGTTGGGCGTGTTGGACGGCGACCGTTACGACGGTCTGAAGTTCACCTTTAACAGCCCGAGCGATGTGGAGCGGGTCCGGAACCTGGGAATCTTCCCGGCCACTTACCAGATTAACCTGTTCGGCGAGAATAAGACCCTGAACCTGACTCCGGAATACCGCGACAACGTGGTCAGTCTGACCGTCAATGAAGACGCCAAGGATTTCGGGGATATCGATGACGTATTGACCCGGTCGATCGCCATCATCAATAACCGTATCAATGAGAAATCGGGCGGCGTCGGCGAGACCGACATCCGCAAAGACGGCAAGGGCCGGATCGTGGCCCAGTTGCCGGGAGTGAGCACGCTGCAGGAGGCCAAGGAGCTGATCACGGCTACCGGCCGCTTGACCTTCCGGATCAACAATCAGATCGTGCTCGACGGCAGCGACATGCAGGACATTCACGTGCAATATGACGCCAGCAAAGGCGGTTATGTCATCGCGTTCTCCTTTAAGGGCGAAGGCGCTAAGCAATTGGAGCGGATCACCACCGATAACGTGGGCAAGCAGATGGCCGTTTATCTGGATGAGACCATGCTGATGAACCCGGTGATCAACGACCCGATCCCCAACGGTTCCGGGGTCATCACCTTCGGCAATGCCGGCAAGGACGAGGTCGAGAAGGATGCCATCCTGATGAAGTCCGGCGCGTTGCCGGTTTCGCTGCGGGTGGTCCAGTCGACCCAGGTCGCGCCGACCCTCGGCCGCGAGATGGTCCACCAGAGTTTGCTGGCTGGCGTGATCGGCATCGTGATGGTTGTCGCTTTCATGATTATCTTCTACGGTCTGCCGGGCATGCTGGCGGACGCGGCTTTGGTACTGTACGCCCTGTTCGTGCTGGGCGTGATGGCTTCGTTGCGCCAGGTGCTGACCCTGCCGGGCGTGGCCGGTTTCATTCTTTCGCTGGGCATGGCGGTTGATGCCAATATCATTATCTTTGAGCGGATCAAGGACGAGCTCCGCAACGGCAAACGGGTCCGTCCGGCGGTGCATGCCGGATTTGACCGGGCGCTGGTTTGCATTCTCGATTCCAATATCACGACCCTGATCTCCGCCGGAGTGCTCTTCTTCTTCGGCAGCGGTCCGGTGCAAGGATTTGCGATTACGCTCTCCATCGGTATTGTGGTCAGTATGATTACGGCGATCTATATCACCCGGATGTTCCTGGAGTGGAAGATCGACCATGATCCTGACCGCTACGCGAAACATTTCGGGGTCAAGGAGGTAGCGGAACAATGATGGACTTAATGAAATATCGCTGGCTGTTCGTGGGGATCTTCCTCGTCACGATGGCCTTGAGTGTGCTCTTTCTGTTCGCCAATCCCAACAACGGCTGGGGGACGAAAGGCTTCTCGCTGAACTTGGGGATCGACTTCACTGGCGGCACCAAGATCTATTTCCCGGTGCCCCGCGCGGTGACCTCGGACGAGGTGGCGGCGATCCTGAAAGACATCAAATTGCCGGACTTTAAGTATAATGCGCCGCAACCGACCCATTATATCGATTCCACCGGCCGTGAGCGTTACCAGGTGCTGGTTTACACCCGCTTCCTGAAAGACGCCGAGCAGGAGATCGTGCTTAAAGCGCTGGAGGCCAAGTACGGTAAACCGGGTCCGGGCCAGGGCCTGGACATCACCCGGGTGGACCCGTTCGTCGGCAAGGAACTGGTGAATAACGCGATGATGGCTGTACTCATCGGTTCGCTGTTGATGCTCGTTTATATCTGGTTCCGTTTCGAGTTGATCTCCGGTGTCGCGGCGGTTTTCGCCTTGCTTCACGACGCGTTGCTGGTGTTGGGAGTCTTCGCGCTCTTCGGCAAGGAGGTCAACGCGACGATGATCGCGGCGGTCCTGACCATTCTCGGTTATTCGATCAACGATACCATCGTGGTCTTTGACCGGATCCGCGAGAATTTGAAGTTCAAACACCGTGACACGCCGTTCGTGGAAGTGGCCAACGACAGCATTCTGGAGACCTTCCGTCGCTCGTTGAACACCAGTTTCACCACGGTTCTGGCGATTCTCGTGCTCTACCTGGTCGTGCCGAATATCCGCGAGTTCTGCTTCGCGTTAATGGTCGGCATCACGTCCGGAACCTACTCCTCGATCTTTGTGGCCAGCCCGATCTGGGCCGTCTATAGAGACTGGCAGGAGAAACGAAAACTTGCCCAAAAGGCTGCGACCGCAACCCGGTAAGTTCTCCGCTCGTTGTTTGTAGAACCCGCAAAGGGCTGCCTGAATTCAGGCGGCCCTTTTTCGATCGTTTAGGCATCATGCGCCATTCGGCTTGAAAGCGTGAGGAGCCGGCCGCTACTTCAGCCGAAAAGTTAGTCCTATAAACATGAAGGTCTTAAGTCCCAGCGATAATGTAGGACTCGACAATTATCCTGACTGAACCGATAAAAAAATGAGATAGGAAACGTCGCTTGCGATGATTAACAATGGAACCTGGGGATACGGATGATCGATTTTCTAAAGTTGAAGAAGAAACACCAACAGGAGCAGGCGCGCGAGGAAGAACGGCGCAAGCAACTGAAAAAGAAGTTAGCTGTCAAGCAACCGCGCCGCCGCAAGAAAAGTTACCGGACCGCCGAGGAGGAAGAGGACCCCGGCCTCGGACGGTGGCTTTTGACCTATTCGGACTTGATCACCTTGATGATGGGCTTCTTTATCATCATGTTCGCCGTCGCCCAGGTGGATGCCGATAAGTTTCGGATGTTGGCGCGGTCGATCGTCGGAGCCTTCGCCCACAACGGGGGCAATGCCACCCTGCTGACCGATTATCGCGGCACCGGGATCGCCCTGGGGAAAGAAACTCCGGTCACGGCCGACAGCCAGTTCGCCAAGATCATTCAGGAGATTCGCGAGTATGCCGCGAAATTGAATCTATCGCAATCGATCCAGGTCAAGCTGGAGAGTCGCGGCTTGGTGCTGAATCTGGCCGATACCGTCCTCTTCGAGTCGGGCCGCTCCGATCTCTCGGACCGGGCCGAGCATTTCCTGGACGGTTTGGCGCAGATCCTGTTGGCCTCCGGCAAACAGATCCGGGTCGAAGGCCATACCGACAACGTGCCGATCCATACCAGCCGCTACCAGTCGAACTGGCAGCTTTCGACCGACCGGGCCACCAATGTGATCATGTATTGGATAGCGAAATATCCGACCGCGGCGCCGCGGCTTTCCGCCGTCGGCTACGGCGAGTACCATCCGATCGCCTCCAACGCGAACGAGACGGGCCGGGCCATGAACCGGCGGATCGAAATCCTGCTGGCACGGTAGGAAAGCCTACCCGGCGTCGGGCTGCAGGGTCGCGGCGAGCCGAGGCCGCGGGTCGCCGTTAAGCTGCATCTTATTTTGGAATTCAATCAAGCGAAATTGGACTTGCGGAACCGCCGCCCCGAATCATCCGGCGCACCGTTTCACCCACCCCGGGAAGCGCTTTATCTACTGAAAGAGCTTGCTGAGCGACTGAAAGAGCTTGTTGAGCAATCCTTAAATCTATCCATCCGTGATCAGCTCTTTTTAAAGAGACCTTCGACTTACATTCATACGGCCGTCATCCCCGGCGGCCGTATAAATGTAAAAATGTTAGGATCCCTCAGGATCCCCGACCAATCGAATCATGTTAATCCTTGAATCCTACGAATCATGGTTCAGACGATACTTCAGGCCCGGATTTTCAAAGTATCCTCATTTCTTTTAATCCATCGATCTTTCGAAATTGATTCCGATAGCGGCTCAGCGCAGGCTAAAACTTACTCCACTTGGCCCGGTCAACTGCGCAACGAAGATTGGTCTGGTCTGCCTCGGTATAGGAATACCCATGAACATCTTTGAAAGATTATTACATCTATTGTCAAATCGGTAAATCGCATTAAAATATATGACATATACTTGACTTATGGTATCGGCTACGAATAGTGTCGTGGGTCAGATGCAGTATTTACAAGTTTCAACCGGGTCAATCCAGAATGATGTCGGTTAAAATATTTATAACGTTCTATTTACAGTAGAATAAATTCATATTATAATGTCATAAGATGATATTAAATGTTTACAATGGAAGTGAGTATCATTTTAACATAAAACACCAATGAAAATAACTTTTTTGATAATATTTAAGATTAAGCCGCGATACAAAATTAATGCAAAGTAAAAATATGACGTATATATTACATTAAATAGGACTGCGAGACAAGTAAGAGAAGGGGTAATTACAACCGAATCGGACTAAATGATTCGGTTGTATCTTAGAACAAAGGCATCAGGCTAGAAATAAGGGGTGATCAAATGTGGAAAATGCCTTATTGCGCATTCATCAGTTGGTGACAATCTTTCAGACCGAAGGGAAGTCTTTGCCCGCTGTCAATGGACTGAGCCTAACCGTAGGCAAACGGGAAGTATTAGGCATTGTAGGCGAAAGCGGGAGCGGAAAATCGGTTACGTCTCTTTCGGTGATGCGGCTGGTTCCGCGACCGGGGAAAATTGTAAAGGGAGAAATATGGTTTGACGGTACCGAGCTATTAAGATTGAACCCGAAAGAAATGTGCCATATTCGTGGCAAGTCGATTTCGATGATATTTCAGGATCCGATGGCGGCGTTAGATCCGGTGTATAAATGTGGCGAACAAATTGTGGAAGCGATACGGTTGCATGAAAAAGTATCCACGAAGGCTGCCTTGGATAAAGGGATCCAATTGTTGAAACAGGTCGGGATTCCCCACCCTGAACGCTATATCAATGCTTATCCACACGAACTTTCCGGCGGAATGTGCCAACGGATAATGATTGTAATCGCCTTATCATGTCGGCCGAAGCTACTTATTGCTGATGAGCCTACGACTGCCTTGGATGTCACGGTGCAAGCCCAGATTCTCGATTTGTTAAATAGGTTTAGGAAAGAAATGGATATGAGTGTCATGTTAATCACCCATGACCTTGGCGTGGTGGCCGAATTGGCCGACCGGATAGTGGTGATGTATGCCGGTGAAGTTATGGAAGAAGGAGATGTCGGTTCCATTTTCGACCATCCGGTGCATCCATATACCAAGGGACTTTTGATGTCCATTCCGCGCTTGGATCAAGATGACAGAAGGTTATATAGCATACAAGGCACGGTCCCGAATTTAGATTCCATGCCCGAAGGCTGCCGATTTAAACCTCGATGTGCGGAAGTGTGCGGGGATTGTAAAACTGGAGAACCACCCATGGCCCGGGTAGGCGAAGAACATTGGGTTCGCTGCTGGAAATGGACGGAGACGGACGGGGGAAACTCAAAATGAGTGATGTTCTTCTGGAAGTGAAACATATAAAAAAATATTTTCCATTAAAATCGGGTTTTTTTTCAAAACAAACGGGCTGTGTAAAGGCTGTCGATGACGTGAACTTTGCTATATTGAAAGGTGAAACGTTCGGCTTGGTTGGGGAATCAGGGTGCGGGAAAAGCACGGTTTCAAGGGTGATCATGCGACTGGTTCCCCCGGATGAGGGTGAAATTTTTTTTGAGGATTCGGATATTCTCAAACTCAGCGGAAAAGAAATGAGAAAACACCGTCTTAAAATGCAGATGGTATTCCAAAAACCGTTTGAATCATTAAATCCCAGGATGACCATCGGTCAGATTATCGGAGCGCCCTTTGAAATTCACGGCATGGCCGGCGGGGTTAAGAAAGAAAAACGAGTGAAAGAACTTTTGGATTTAGTAGGCCTGAATTCTGAATGTATCCATCGTTATCCTCATGAATTTTCCGGAGGTCAAAGACAACGGATCGGCATTGCCCGCGCTATTGCCTTAAAACCAAAACTGATTATTTGTGATGAGCCTGTGTCCGCCTTGGATGTTTCCATTCAGTCGCAGATATTAAACTTACTGTCCGACCTCCAACGCGATTTTGGTTTAACCTATATATTCATCTCCCATAACTTAGCGGTGGTCAAATACATGAGCAATCGAATCGGCGTGATGTATCTGGGGAAAATTGTCGAAATTGCTGAACGGAATGAACTTTATTCAGCGGCCAGGCATCCATATACCAAAGCGCTTTTATCGGCGATACCCGTGCCTGATCTGCAATATAAAAAGGAACGTATTATTTTATCGGATGATATTCCGAGCCCGATCAATCCACCCCGGGGTTGTCGCTTTTGTACCCGATGCAATTCGGTGATGCCAATATGTAAAGAAGTAGAGCCGTTGTTTGTCGATATTAACGAAAAACACTCAGTAGCCTGCCACTTGTACTCCAACGAAGCTAATAATCAACAACCGACTTTATAAGCGAAGTTGTTGAAAATAATGGGGGCGAAACCGTGATCGATTTTTTAGCGAAAAGAATATTGCTGGCATTCGTTCAGGTTTTCATAGTATCAACCTTAGTATTTTTGCTAATTCATATGATGCCGGGCGATCCGGCTGTTTTAGCCCTTGGGACGGACCGCGGCGCCGATCCGGCGGCGGTGGCTCAAATGCGCCATACCTTAGGACTGGATAAGCCGCTCCTCGCTCAATATGGTACCTGGATTTCTAATTTAACCCGATTTAATTTGGGAAATTCCATTACCGATCAGACCCCGGTTAAAAGTTATATTTTACAAAGGTTACCGCGAACCATCGAATTGGCAATTGCTGCAATTGTCATTGCCTTGATGATCGGCATTATTTTCGGGTTGATTGCGGCCCTAAAACGGGAGACTTTCGTGGATCTTATCACCACTTCCGCGGCTGCTTTGGGAATTTCTCTACCGGTTTATGTGTTGGGCACGCTAATCATAATTATTTTCAGCCTTAATCTTAATTGGTTGCCGGCCAGCGGTTATATTGAATTGAGTGAGGACCCGTTGAAACATTTTGTACACTTGATCTTACCTGCGATTACGCTTGCCCTGGGACTTGCGGCTTCGATCATCAGGATGACGAGATCTTCAATCCTTGAGGTTCTGAATGGGGAGTTTGTCCAAACACTTCGTGCCAAAGGGCTGCCCGAAAAGTATGTAATATTTAAGCATGTGTTACGGAATGCGCTTATTCCAATTGTGACCATTACCGGGTTACAACTAGGCAATTTAATTGGTGGAACGGTCTTAATCGAATACCTTTTTAATTGGCCGGGATTGAGCACATTATTAGTTAAAGCCATTACTTATCGAGACTACCCATTGATTGAAGGCTGTATTTTCATCATATCTATGTTTTATATTTTAATTAATTTGGCGGTTGACGTTCTTTACGGGGTCCTTGACCCAAGGGTCCGTTAATATTGGGGGGAGTAGTCTTCATGCTGAAAAAATGTTTAAATAATAAAACTTTTGTGATCAGCTTCATATTATTAATCCCTATTTTACTGATAGCCTTATTTGGACCGTGGATAGTTCCCAAAGATCCGCTGCTGATACATTCGGACTTAGTGCTTCGACCAACGGCGCCGGGGTTCCCTCTGGGGACGGATGAATTTGGTAGAGATATCTTAAGCCGGTTGATTCTAGGGATACGACCCACACTGTTCATTGCCATAGGGTCTACCGTATTAGCTTTTATTTTCGGTTTAATTCTTGGAAGTGCAGCGGGGTACTTTGGAAAATTTACTGAACAAATTATTATGAGAACAGTCGATGTAATTTTGTGTTTCCCGCCAATTTTGCTGGCGCTGATGATAGTGGCCTTCTGGGGATCGGGCATCAAAAATCTGATTGTCATTATTGGTATACTCTATATACCCCATTTCGCACGGATAGCTTATTCTTCTACCTTACAGGTTAAAAAGCTCGAATTTGTCGAAAGCGAAGTATCTTTGGGGGCGTCTCCCTTACGCGTTTTGTGGCGAAGCATTTTCCCCAATATTTTGGCTCCGCTGGTAATTCAAATCAGTCTTACGATTGCTTCGGCCATCCTTCTGGAATCGGGTTTGAGTTTCTTGGGGATGGGAGTTCTCCCTCCGGCTCCATCGTGGGGACAAATGATCGGGGAAGCCAAAGGTTATATCAGCATTGACCCGATGTATGCATTTTGGCCTTCGCTTTGTCTGGTGATAACCATACTTTCCGCGAATTTATTGGGGGATAGTTTACGGGATATTTTGGATCCGAAGCTTAACATTGATGAGCAATAAAATCTACAATTTTATTAGTAAATCACATTAAAGACAAGACAACTATCGACTTAAGTTAGGCAGCCTCTGTCTCTGTCCATTGGTTAAAATAAACCTTTACATTTATAGATGCGCATAGTAATATAACATTATAATACAATACATAACAATAATACATCCCGGATATTGAGGTGATCCTGATGAGTTACATGATAGGCGTCGATGTGGGCGGAACGTTTACTGATTTTTCGGTATTCGATACCCAAAATGGTGAATTGTTTCATTATAAACATAGTTCTACACCAATCGATCCGTCCCAGGCGATTGTAAATGGAATCAAGCGAATCTTGGAAATAAAGAATGTGAAACCGGAGGAAGTTTCTTACCTGGCCCACGGGACAACAGTGGCTACCAATGCGTTGATTGAGAAAAAAGGAGCCCGGATCGGCATAATTACAACCAAAGGGTTTAAGGACCTGATGGAGATCGGCTGGCAGAAACGGCCATCGTTGTATGACTTGTTGAAACCGAAGCCAGAAAGTTTGATTCCGCCGGGACTTAAATGCGAAGTCAATGAAAGAGTACTATACGATGGAAATGTAAAAATACCTCTGGATGACGCTGAAGTTCGTCGAGTCGTCGGGTTTCTCAAATCCAAAAAGGTTGAGGCCATTGCAGTATGTACTCTTTTTTCTTTTATTAATCCGGCTCATGAAAAACGAATCAAAGAAATAATTACTGAAATTTTTCCGGAGACATATGTGTCAATTTCTAGTGAGTTGGTTCCGGAATTCAGAGAATACTCCCGGATGAGTACTACGGTTCTTAATGCCTATTTGGGACCGGTAATGAAAAAATACGTCCGTAATTTCGAACAGTCTATTAAGGATGTTGGCGTTAAGACTGCTCCTTATGTCACCCAGTCGAACGGAAGTATCATCTCGATCTCCGAGACTATCGATTGTCCGATTAAGACGGCTGTTTCCGGCCCGAGCGCCGGCGTGATCGGAGCGGCCCGCCTTGGAAGTCTTTGTGGTGTCGCTAAAATAATTACTTTCGATATGGGCGGGACCAGCGCGGATATTAGTCTTATTGAAAACGGGCAACCCCAGTTGTCTTCGGAGAGATTGGTCGAGGGCTATCCCGCTCGTATTCCAATGATTGATATCATTACGATTGGGGCGGGAGGGGGCAGTATCTCTTATATCGATGAAGGAGGGGCCCTCAAAGTCGGACCGCAGAGCGCCGGAGCGAATCCGGGTCCCGCTTGCTACGGCCAGGGTGGGAAGAATCCGACCGTGACCGATGCCAACATTGTCCTCGGCAAACTAAATCAAAAGAAGCTTCTCGGCGGACGGATGGCTGTTTTTGCTGATCTTGCTCATCAGGCGCTTGAAGAACAAATCTGCCGCAACTCGAGTTTGAGTTTACTGGAGGCTGCCAAGGGGATTATTTCGGTCGTTAATTCCAATATGATGCGGGCAATCAGAGTAGTATCGGTCGAAAGAGGATATGATGTCCGGGATTTTTCGCTACTGGCTTTCGGAGGAGCCGGCCCGCTTCACGCCTGTGAAGTCGCTCGGGAGTTGGGGATTTCCCATATTATTATTCCTCCGTCGCCGGGGACTTTATGTTCACTGGGCCTGCTCATGGCCGATACCAAATTTGATTTAAGCCGTTCTAACATTATAATTGCCTGTCCGGAAAATTTAGGAAAGATCAATCAAATTTTTGATTCCATGATTCGTGAAGGTCGTGAAATGCTTCAACGTGAGGGAATAGCAGAGGAGCGCCGCAGCTATGTTAAATATATTGATGCCCGGTATGAACGGCAAAATTATGAGATTTCCATTCCGATACCTGATTGGGTCCTAACCGAAGAAATATTGGCCAAGGCTATTAAGGATTTTCACAATGAACACAATAAAAATTATGGATATTGCAATGAAAATATGAGGGTACAGATTATTAATTACCGTCTATCCGCGATTGGGAATATCGATAAGCCGGCCATGAGGGAAGCGGCTATCGACCCCAAAGCGCCGGTTCCTACCCCGGTTGAAGTGAGAGATGTTTTCTTTGAGGGAGAAAAAGAATATATTCCATGCCAAGTTTATAAGCGGGATGACTTTCAGCCCGGTTGCACTTTGAAAGGCCCGGCAGTCATTGAACAGATGGATACCACCACGGTTGTTCCGCCCGGATGGACGATTTTCACCGATGGCTTCTTCAATCTACAGTTGTCTTATAACGGGGGTGAAAAAGCGTGAAAACCGAAAGTCAAAACAAAGTCGATGCCGTAACCGTTGAAATTGTCGGTAACTTGTTATTATCCATTGCTGAAGAAACGAGTGTAGCCATTATTAAAAGTGCCTATTCAACCAATATCAAGGAAAGAAGAGATGTTTCAACCGGTGTGATCGACCCGGAAGGCAATATGGTTGCTCAGGCTGAAAATTTGGCCATTCATTTGGGCTCGTTACTGACATTTGTGAAAGAAATTTATAAGAAATTACCCAAAGAACGGATTAAACCGGGTGATATGTTTATTGGCAACGACCCGTATAACGGCGGCGGCAACCATCTGCCGGATATTGTGGTCGCGGCTCCGGCATTCGCAAGCGAAAAATTGATCGGTTGGGTGGTCAATATGGCGCACCATTCCGATATCGGCGGCAAGGTACCGGGCAGCACTTCCGGCGACGCAGTGAGCATCTTCCAGGAAGGTTTGAAGATTCCGATCATCAAAATTTGCTCGAACGATGAAGTAATCGATGACATTCTTGACTTTATTCTGGCCAATACAAGAGTCCCTCAAGAGCGTTATGGCGATCTGATCGCTCAGATTTCCGCCAACCGGATTGGAATCCGGCGAATCATCGAAGCCTATGGTAAGTATGGCGATACATTAATCGATTGCATGGGGGAATTACAAAATTACGCGGAAAGACGTTTGAAGTCCGTGATTGCTAAGTTACCGGACGGAGAATATTCCTTTACTGATTATATGGATAGCGGAGGTCCGGCCTATCCCGATCCCTTGCCGATCCGGGTAAAAGTCACGATTAAGGGCGACTGCATGAAATTTGATTTTACCGGTACCTGCGCTCAAGTGGAAGCGCCGATCAATGTCCCTTATAATTCTCTTTTGGCGACGGTCTTTTATTCACTCAAGGCGCTCATTGGTCCGGACGTTCCTTCAAATGCCGGAATATATCGGGCCTTTGAGGTTATATCCCCGCCTGGCTCGCTGGTTAGTTCGGTCCACCCCGCACCGGTAGGGGTAATGATTGATACTTGCCAGCGCCTGCCGGATGTCATTTTTGGTGCATTAGCCCCGATTGTGCCGGAAAGGATTATCGCCGGCTGTAACAGTGCTTGCACCACCGCTGTTTTTACAGGCAGCGACCCACGGAATCCGGATGAGTTGCTCATTTATCACGAGGCTATCGCGGGTGGATCGGGTGCCAGCCGTCATGAAGACGGCTTGAGCGGAGTTCAGGTTCATATGACGAATACTTCGAACATGCCAATTGAAGCATTGGAGATTGAATTCCCGATTATCACCATCAAGAGTTATACATTGCGTGAGGATTCCGGCGGCGCTGGAGAATTTCGGGGCGGACTGGGCATCCACCGTGAATTTGAGATGATGAGCGATAATGTGGCCTATACCGGCCTGGGTGATCGGCAGCGATTTCTGCCCTGGGGACTTGCGGGCGGCGCGGCTGGCGCGGGTGGGGCCTATTATCATCACAGTGCCGCTGGTTCGGTAACCCGTTTGCCGGCCAAGTGTACTGGATTGCCCTTGAAAAAAGGCGATGGGATCGAAGTGTTGACTCCCGGTTCCGGTGGCTATGGCAATGCCAAAAAACGGCCGGTAGAAAAGGTACTAAACGATGTAATTGAAGGAAAAGTTTCAATTGAAAATGCGAGGAATCTTTATGGCGTTTCGATTGTGACTGATAGTGACGGGGAACTTGTGGTAGATGAAAAAGTAACTGCGGAATTGCGAAATGACTAGGCGGGGACTTGCTGTTTTCAGCCCCGGCTCATTCCGGTAACTCCCTTATCCCCAAAAGATCGATCTTTTGTTAATAAAGATCTGTCTGGGATGATTCCAGATCGATCTTTTGTGGATAAAGATCTTCCTTTTGTGAATAAAGATCGATCTTTTGTGAATAAAGATCTGTCTGGAATGATTCCAGATCAATCTTCTGTGGATAAAGATCTTCCTTTTGTGGATAAAGATCGATCTTTTGTGAATAAAGATCTGGAATGCTTAACCGCTGGGAGAATTATGCATATAGAG
Source organism: Bacillota bacterium (assembly GCA_023400055.1). GTDB lineage: Bacteria > Bacillota > UBA4882 > UBA8346 > UBA8346 > Hydrogenispora. Next base: position 16,782 of record JAEXFN010000018.1, on the reverse strand, counting down.
TAATGCATTTTGGAAATGAAAAATTGATCTATCTATCTATAATGAAAGGGGTTAAACAATGACCAAATTTAAAATGCCTACCATTGAAGAAATACGCAATCATCCCAATCCGAATTATTTGGAAGGTAATGAGGCGGGGCGAACCCTTGGCGATATCCTTGCCAGAGAAGATGAGCATGTTGCCCGTTTGGTTGAAGAATGGCTCCAAAAGGGAGCCAACAAGCTTTTTCTGGTAGGCAGCGGCGGATCGCGAAGTATCATGGAGCCCGGTAAATACATAATGGACCGGTACTCCGATTTTTACGTGGAACGCTATAGCGCTTCCGAATTTGCCACTCGAAAACCTAAGGGGTTAGGCCCTGAATCAGTGGTGGTGATCGCTTCACATTCCGGAGAGACTGAGGGGATCATTGAAGCCGCCAAACTGGCGAAAAAGGTTGGTGCGATGACGCTAGGCTTTACGGGAAAGAAAAAAAATACCTTAGTCGGCCTGGTCGATGATTATCTCTGCTATGACTCGCCGGCAGCCAATTTAAGTAAATTGTTAATGGTTTACCTAGTATGCGCTCATCTATTGGTTAAAGTAGGCGAGGCAAAACTTGGTCGCGAACTATTGGCCGAACTTAAAAAATTACCGGAAAAGGTATTGGAGATCAAAGAAACTTATCGGGAGAATGGCTTTGCGCTTGCCAAAAAAAACAAAGAAAAATCCGGCTATTATTATCTGGTCGGATCCGGACCGCTGTATGGACTGGCTTATCAGTTTGCAATCTGTACTTTAATGGAAATGCAATGGATTCACACTGCGGCGATCCATGCTGCTGAATTCCCACACGGCCCGTTTGAAGTGGTGGAGCCCGGCGTGACTTTCATCTTTTTACTAGGCTTGGATGAATCGCGGAGTGTTACTGAAAAAGCGTTGCGTTTTGCCCAAACTTATGGTGCCGATACCATCGTTTTTGATGCCGCCGAGGTCAAGGATATCCATCCTATGTTGACGCCTTTTGCGTTGGCAATCATGTTGCAATGGTTCGCCTACGCTCTTTCGGTAGAACGTCAGCACCCCTTGGCAGTACGCCGGTATATGGGCAAGGTGGCTTATTGAATCATGGATACCAAGGGCAGAAATTTAAAACTGGCTGGGATTGGCGATAATTGCATCGATATTTATTTATCGCTTGGACGGGCTTTTCCGGGCGGAGGACCGGTTAATGTTGCCGTACATGCCCAACGGCTGGGGGCGGTATCGAGTTATATCGGTGTGATTGGTAATGATCAAAAAGGTCAATTGATTAGAGATTCGTTAGTGGCTGAACAAGTGAATGTTGACTGCTTGGCGATAGTGGAGGGGTCAACGGCAGAGGCTAGAGTCAAGCATACGGTCGATGGAGATCGGGTATTCTGCGGCAGTGATCATGGAGTGCGGGAACAACTTGTGGTGACTGATAAGGTTAGTACATTCTTGGCTCAACAAGATCTGGTTCATACCACTTTAGATGGGAAGATGGATGACGAGCTGCGACGGTTTAAACAACTCGGTTTGTTGATATCCTATGATTATTCGCACCGTTATAGCGATGACCAATTCCAAAAAACTTTTCCATACGTTGATTTTTTATTTTTTTCCGGATCAAAATTCAGTATGGCGGAGGCAGAATCCCAACTGAGAAAACTGGCAAAAATGGACCCCGGGAAAGTATTGGTGATGACTCTTGGTGTCAACGGAAGCCTGGCAGTAAACGGCGGTCATTATTATCATCAAGCAGCAATTAAAACTGAAGCTATCGACACACTCGGCGCCGGAGACTCCTATATCGCCGCTTTTTTGGTCAGTTTTTTGAAACAAACCCCGCTAAAAAAGTGTATGGAAAACGCAGCTGTCTATGCCGCTGAAGTTTGCAGGGAATACGGAGCTTTTGGCCACGGTGTCATGTTTGGGGGTTGAGACGAATCAAAAAAGCTTTTCGATTTGATATTGACGTAAAAGGGATTTTTTAATAGATTTGGACTTGTAGAAAATTGCAGTGAGATGAAAAGGAGATGAGGTAATGCTTCGCGGAAAAGACGCAGTACCACTTTATCAACAGTTAGAAGATATTATACAAGCCCAAATCGAAACCGGCGAACTTAAACCGGGAGAACAAATCCCTACCGAATTAGTTTTGGCTGATAAATATAATGTAAGCCGGATCACTATCCGGCAGACTTTGGCTGATTTGGTGAAGAAAGGTTTGTTAGAACGGAAGCAAGGGAAAGGCACGTTCGTCGCTTTTCCCAAAATTGAGCGTGAATTAATCAGTGTCCATAGCTTCAGTGAGCGAATGCGCTCTAAAGGGTATACTCCGGGATCCAGGGTTTTAAGCATTAAATTGGCCGTAGCAACGGCTAGCGTCAGGAAACATCTGGGCCTGGAAGAAGGAGAAGAAGTAATTGCCATTGAGCGCTTGCGGTTGACCAATGATGAACCGGTTGTGTTAGAGAACTCTTTCATTCCCTATTCGACTTATCCTTTGGTCATGGAAGCTGAGATCAATATCGGTTCACTTTACCAGTTTTTAAAAGAAAAATATAACGTATCGCCGGCCCTCTCCAAAAAAACACTGGAAATAACCGTAGCCAATGAGTATGAGGCCAAGTTATTAAATATTTATGCGGGACAGCCGCTTTTCCTTTTAAACGCATTAGTGCTCACTGAAGATCATCAACCGATTGAATTTGTAAAGACATTGTTGCGCGGGGATCGCGTAAAGTTTCAAATCTAGAACTTTGAAGGAAAGGAGATGATATATCAGACTGGTCTTGGGTAAGTGAATACTGACCAAAATGAGGAGGGATAGAAATGTTCAAAGGCAAAGGTAGGGTAAGCTCTTGGTTGGCATTGGCACTTGTATTGTTATGCGGAACCATCGGAAATGCGGCTACCTCTTCTTCTCAAGCGGGAAACTTGGTGTTTGGGCTCTCAACGGAACCGGCGAATTTGGATCCGGCAATTCAAGCCGGGACGGCCGCTCGGACCGTTCGGTTATGTATTTATCGGGGTTTGTTGAACTACGGCAAAAATGGCAAGTTATCGATGGAACTCGCGGAAAGCTATAAGGTCGATCCGGATGGCAAAACTTATACATTTAAATTGCGGAAAGCCAAATTTCAAAATGGAGATCCCGTAACTGCAGAAGATGTAAAGTATTCTCTGGAAAGACTCATTGATCCAAAGACCAATGCCACCTTCCGTAATGAAATGTCGGTAATCGACAAAATCGAGGTTCTTGATACGTTGACAGTTAAGATTACGCTAAAGAGAACCATGGCGCCGTTCATCCATTATCTAGCCCTCCCCGAGTCGGCGATTGTCTCTAAGAAATGGACTGAAGCCAATGCCGGAAATATTAGTACCAATCCAATGGGTGCCGGTCCATTCCAATTTGTGAGTTGGACGAAGGGACAACAAATCGTCTTAAAAAGGTTTCCCGATTTTTATAAAAAGGGCCTTCCCAAGCTCAGTTCGATCAAATTTGTATTTTATGAAGATGAAGATACCAGGGTTAATGCTTTAAGGGCCGGAGATGTCGATATCATCGAATATGTTCCTTGGAAATACTCCTCCATTATTGAAAAAGATTCCAAGTTGAAATTGGATAGTACCAATGGGCCCTTCATGCTTTTGCAATTTAATACCCACGTTAAACCATTTTCCGATCCCCGGGTCAGACAAGCCGTTTCCTATGCGATCAATCGTAACGTAGTGCTTAATACAGCGTTCAATGGTCGTGGAGCCCCCATTTACGGTATTGCTATTCCTAAAGGATACATGGGCTATAGTGAAAGAAGCAATCACTATTTTAGTTATAATCCGGCAAAGGCAAGACAACTTTTGAAAGAAGCCGGCTATCCCAATGGTTTTAAGGTCCATCTTCTGGCGACGGCCACTTATTCGATGCATCAGCAAACTGCAGTCGCTGTACAAGCTGAATTAAAGAAAGTTGGAATCGATGTAACCCTTGACTTACCTGATTGGGCTACCAGGATTAGCCGAAATTTAAAAGGTGATTATGATTTCTTGGTAACAGGAACAGCCGGTGATATTACAGATCCGGATTGGTTAAGTAATTTCTTTTATGGTGGAGAGGTACGATTAAATAATTCGGCTTATTTCGACGATCCGCAAATTAACGAATTGCTCGATTCGGGCAAAAATACCCTTAATGATAGTAAACGAAAACAGATTTATCAGAAAATGGTTAGCCGGGCTTTGGAGTTGTCCCCGTTTGTCTTCTTGACCTGGCGTGAACAAAGTTATGCGATGAACCAAAAAGTAAAAGGATTCCAAAATCTCCCGGGATTTTTGAGCTTTCAGTCGGGGATTACCATCGAAGCTATTTCTATTCAATAAATTATTGAATAATTCACTAGGCTGAATTAAAAAATGCCACCACTCTTTTTCAATATATCATAAACGATATGTTGAAAAAGAGTTTTTTTATGCAAATACAAGAGATAATGATTATCAAGTTAGCTCCGCAGTTAATAGAAATTTACAATAATAGCTCGTTATCCGCAAAAAGAGTTTTTTCTTCACAAAAAGAGCTTGTTGAATGACTGAGCAAGCTTGTTGAGCGACTGAGCGAGCTTGTTGAGTGACTGAAAGAGCTTGCTGAGTGACTGAAAGAGCTTGCTGAGTGACTGAAAGAGATCATTAATTTACAAATTCGCAAAAAGACTTGATCGCGGATTTAACGGATGAAAGGATTCCACGGCCAGCGATCGGGAAGTGGGTTTTTCGGTGAAATCCTTAATTCCATCCATCCGTGATCGGCTCTTTTTATAGGATCCTCGGCCCAATTGAATCATGTTAATCCTTGAATCCCACGAATCATGGTTCAGACGACGGTTCCATCCTTCCATTCATTCCTCGGGGTTATCTGCCAAACGCCGGCCAATACGGGACGGTCTGGTACATTGCATTTCCAGCCAATTATATGAAATAAAATTTTTCAATAAAGCTATATTTCATGCAATAATAGACTTAGAAGCACATATTATGTCACTAAATCGGGGAAAAACTGAGCCGAAAGAATATTGAAAAAAATTTTATTTCACAAGGCTATTGACGTAGCTAATCATGCAATTTATAATTTAACTATCACCATCGATCGGCCCACAATATACTGCTTACCCAAAAATTGATTTTAAAACGGGAGGGGAAGGTAAATGAAAAAAAATTTCTTGAGTATCTTACTATCGGTCGTAATGGTTGGAACGATGATGCTGGGGTTCCAGATATCGACTACGATGGCAAAATCCGGTGATACAGTAACTCTTGAATTTGCGCAATGGTGGGAACCAGAACTTCCTGCAGGAGCCTTTAGAGCACTTATGGACAAATTCGAAGCGCAAAATCCGGGAATCAAAGTCAAACTGCTCAGCGCACCGTATGCTACAACCAAAGAGCAGGTCATCGCAGGTGCGGCAAGCGGTACAATGTCCGATGTTATTGGTCTTGACGGCGCTTGGGTAAGTGATTTTGTAAAACAGGGTTCGATAGCTAACTTAACTCAGATAATGAAAAGCGCGGGATATAACGACAAAGAACTGGCGTCCCAGGTTAAATTGGGTGGCGCTACTTACATGATTCCGGTTGTAAATTTCGTTTATCCGGTATTTGTGAACGACCAGCTTTTGAAAGCAGCGGGCATTCAATCCGTTCCGACCAACCGAACCGAATTTGCTAAAGCAGCCAAAGCAATGACCAATGCCAAGAAAAATATATATGGCTGGATCCTTCCCTTGTCTATGGAAGTGCCAAATGGTATTCAGAACGATGTTATGTCATGGGTATGGGCTTCGGGTAAAAGCATGATGAAAAATGGCAAGCCGGATGTAACCAACAATGATGTCAAGAGTGCAGTTACCTACATTAAAGGATTATATGACGAAGGCATTATTGCTCCAGGTGCATTTACACTTAAGGAGCAGGATAAGGTCGAAGAATTTACTAACGGGCGCGTTGGCATGATGATTGATTCATTGGCGCATATTAATTTGATACGCAAGAGCAACCCCGATCTGAAATTCAGCATTACTGCCGTACCCGCAGTAGACGGATATAAGGGTAAAAGAGGACTGCCATATGCCTCGTGGGGTATAGGTATTTCCGCAAACACAAAGCATAAGGCAGAAGCATGGAAGCTTGTTCAGTTTCTAATGAGTAAGGATATCAATTCACAGCTTTCATCCATAGCGAATGCATTCCCTGGCAACAAGAATTCTGTTCCTAATTTCGTAAAATCCGACAAGTTATTTGCAACGGCCTTCCAGATATACAAGAGCGGTTACCCTGCCAACGAGTTTGTTGGACTGCCAGTTGCTGAAAACCTCATGAGATCCTTTGATGAGCAGTTCCAACTTTACCTCGATGGCAAGCAGAATGTAGACACTACACTTGAGAACGTGCAGGCCGCCTGGGTAAAGAGATTCTAAAAACGGTTTCGATTGATCATGGAATATCGCATAGCTGTTTAAGCTATGCGATATTGTTTAAAAATGCATTATTTTGGGAAGGAGGCCGCTTGATTGTTAACAAAAGGTTACGGAGTGGAAGTTCACAAAAGAAATGCATGGCAAATTTTCAAAAAAAAGATTGTACCATACGCTTATGTTTCACCAACTGTCATTTTGATGATAGTGTTGATGATCATTCCGATCAGCATGGTTATTGGATATTCTTTGCTGGATAATGTCATTATGAATAAAAATCCTGTATTGGTGGGATTGGCCAACTATGCGACGGTTTTTACTGATCCGGTTTTCTATGAGGCGATTTACAATACCTTCTTTTTCACGGTGGTAAGTGTAATTTTTCATCTTGGAATCGGTCTAACTTTTGCCATGCTATTAAATACCAAAGCACTGAATACGGGAATAAAATCGTTTTTTCGTGTCGTCTATATTTTGCCATGGGTATTTACTGCTGCAATCATTGCGATTTTATGGAGACTGATGTTAAATCCGAATGGGATTGTAAATTATGTGCTGCAGACAACCGGGTTGGTCAGCAGCCAGATTATTTGGCTGGGTTCCGAAAAAACAGCATTATTGGCATTAACTTTTATTAATATCTGGGCAGGTTATCCGTTCTATATGGTCAGCCTTTTGGCGGGCCTCCAGGGTATTTCTGAAGACTTCTATGAGGCGGCGACTGTCGATGGCGCCAATGGTGTACAGAAATTCCTCTTTATAACGGTTCCTCAGCTTAAGCCGATAATTGTCAGCATGGCCATGCTGGACTGCATCTGGACAATGCAGCAGTTCACATTGGTATGGATGATAACCGGAGGAGGTCCGATGCACGTTACGGAAATGCTGAGTACATATACTTACAAGCAGGCTTTCAGCGAATATGCCTTTTCCCTCGCATCGACCAGTGCGGTAATCATTCTTTTATTTTCCATGATTATGGCCGTATTCTATGTAAAAAATCAGAAAGCGGGTGATTAGAATTATTTCGAAAAAGTTCAAGAAAGCTGCAACAAAGACATTAATTATAATCGCTCTGCTTATCGGAGCCATATATGCAGCGTTTCCGGCTTTATGGATGCTGATTAATTCTTTTAAACCCAATACAGAAATCTTTGCCTATCCGCCTAAATTTGTTTCCAGTACTTTTTCATTCGATGCTTATAAAACAATCATTACAAATCCTGAAAAGGTACGTTTCTTCATTAATAGTTACATTATTTCGATATCGGTAACTATTTTTACACTTATTGTAGCTATCCTAGCTGCTTACAGCTTCAGTCGATACGACTATAAGCTGAAAAAGACGCTCAATGTCGCCATCATAAGTGTTCAAGCGGTACCTCCGATTACATTATTAATTCCTTATTTCGGCCTTATCGTAATACTGGGCATGTATAACAGCTACAGAGCTCTAATCCTAACTTACATGGTATTTACACTGCCATATGCAATATTGATGCTCACAGGGTACTTCAATACCCTGCCGAAGGAATTGGACCAAGCTGTTTTGGTTGATGGCGCAAACACGTTTTATGCTCTGTGGAAAATTCTCGTGCCAATCGCAAAGCCTGGTATCGTTTCAGTAGGAATATATACTTTCATGCAGGCGTGGAATGAATTCCTCTTTGCACTGACACTTACCAAGACAATCGATATGAGAACAGTGCCAATCGGCATTCAGCAACTGATGGGGCAGCATTCGTACGAATGGAATGAAATGATGGCTATGAGTATCCTGGGATGTCTGCCGATTCTGATCATATTCCTGTTTTTCCAGCGTTACTACAAAGGCGGTTTGACTGCGGGTTCTGTCAAAAGCTGACTTAAAATGATCGGAAGCAGCTGATATATCCGAAGGGGGTGGTAACGTTATTTCAAATGCCCGATTCCACGGATAGAAATATGAAGCATGCTGAAGCAAATAAAAAATTCAAGGAGTAATCATTATGTTAATGAATATGAAAAAACTATTGGAAGTGGCAAATAAAAATAATTTCGCCGTTCCTGCATTCAATATTAGCGACTACGCTATGATGAACGGCATTTTCGAGGCATCTGAAGCCAAAAAGGCTCCGTTGATTATTGCCATCCATCCGGATGAATTAAGTCATATTGGAGTTGAGATGGTAAAGGCAATTATGGAAAAAGCGCATAAGGCCGCTATACCGGTCTGCATTCATCTGGATCATGGTTCATCCTTTGCGCAGATCATGGTTGCGATTCAGAACGGCTTTACATCAGTGATGATCGATGGTTCAAGCCTTTCTTTTGATGAAAATATTGCAATATGTAAAAAAGTTGTTGAAGCTGCTCATGCTGTAAATGTTTCGGTTGAAGGAGAGCTTGGTACTATCGGTTCTACTGATTCCGAAGCGGAGTGCAGTGCAGAATCAATAATTTATACCAACCCCGATGATGCGGCAAAATTTGTTGAAGCTACAGGTGTTGATGCGCTGGCGATTGCGATTGGCACATCTCATGGAATTTATCCGAAGGGAATGATTCCTGAATTAAAACTGGACTTATTAAAGGAAATCAAATCGCGGGTAGCAATTCCATTAGTTCTTCATGGCGGCTCAAACAATCCCGATAAAGAAATAGCTGAGTCAGTAACTTTGGGTATAAATAAAATCAACATCTCAAGCGATATAAAGGTTGCTTATCATGACAAAATGCGTGCAGTGCTTGCAGACGCGGGACTTAGAGAACCCAATTCAATTCAACCGCCTTGCATAGCCGCTATGAAAGCAATTGCTTACCATAAAATAGAGCTTTTCAAGGCTGAAGGCAAAGCTTCTTTATACTAGGCGACACCCGGAGGGCGCTGATGATGAAGGAAAAGATCATTTTAGGACTGAGCAACAACCTTGATTATGAAATCGTTTGGAATTCAAAGGCGTTTGAGGATAGGATCATCCAATATGAAATCCATAACGATGAATTGTCGAAAGAAATCGCTGTAAATAGTGAACGCGATTTGGTTGTTTCAATTCTTGGATTCTTAAAGGATGAAGTTGGTGGCGAACGATACGTTTCTTCCCCGGATATCATCGAGAAATTCGCTAAAAATTTTGAACGCAGGATAACCATGGGGGGAACATCAGTAAGGGCTGCTATAGCAATGCACAAGCTGGGTTATACCGCTGCGCTTCATCTTGTCACAATCAATGATCATGTTCGCAGGCTTCTTCCGTCAGATTGTCCCTATGTATGCAGTGCCGCTGAAGAACATATATACCCCCATTTGATCGTTCAGTTCTGTCAGGGTATAAAAATAACGGCATCAGACATAAATATTTATACGAGCAGCAGTAACCGGATTATTTATGTCAATGACAAAGACAATGCGGAAATGAAATTGAATGAAAACTTGAGCGAGCTCATAACCGGTGCAGAAGTGCTTTTGATTTCAGGCTTTAATGCAATGCATAGTCGAACTCTGCTGGAAGAAAGGCTTCAGACGCTTTTAAAGATTATGACGGCTCTTCCCCAAAAAGCATATGTATTTTATGAGGATGCCTGCTTTCACAATGCTAGCTTGAGTAAGCAAGTACGGGATACTTTAATCGGAAAGATCGATATTTACAGTCTTAATGAAGACGAACTGCAGGGATACCTGAAAAGAAAACTGGATCTGCTTAAGCCGGATCAGATGATAAGTGCACTTGAAGATGTATATAAATTAATACCCGTACCGATAATTGTGGTGCATACAAGATACTGGGCGCTTGCTTACGGCATGAATGCAGGTTCATTTGAAAAGGCACTGAAAGGCGGAATAAACATGGCCGGCACACGCTTCAGATTCGGAGATAATTTTACAATGGCAAATTATCATGAGACAGAGGCAAATATTCTCCAAAATGAAGGGGTCCTATTTGCTGATGCGATCGAAAGGCGGTTAGGTGAAAAAGTATGCTGTCTGGCTTGCATACAAGCTGAAGAAACCAGAGCAACTACGATTGGTCTTGGTGATGCGTTTGTAGGAGGCTTCTTGCCGGCGCTTATTCAATAGACATGCAAATTGGATAGCAGGTTTCAAAGTGCTTAATGCATTTGAATCGGAAATATATTAATGATATAATCAGCGCGAAGTACTTCTAATCAGATTTTTGTTCCCTTGGATTGCGTTAACGGATACAAGAGAGGGTTGTAAAATATGGATACAATGCCGGAGAAGACTGTTATTGAGACCATTAAGGAACAGTATGACCAGATATTTTCAGCAGAAAAGAAAGTAGCGGATTTCATATTAGAGAATCCTGAAATGGCGGTCAATGCCAATGTATCGGAATTGGCAAACTACAGCGGTGTCAGTGATGCAACTGTTATAAGGCTATGTAAGCATATAGGTTATGAAGGGTACTATCAGCTGAAACTTTGTTTATCTAGAGATCTGGGGCGGATGCAGGTATCCGATGTCGATATGGAAAATGCAACCGGTGATAAGGTAAGCGGACTGTTCTCCTCTTTTGCTGCAGATCTGATAGCGATCGGCAAGAATCTGAAACAGAATAAATTAATGGAATGTGTGGACTTAATAAAAAAATGCAAGCAGGTTCATATTGTTGCGGTAGGAAACACCAGTCCCCTGGCGCAGTATCTGGGTTTCAGACTGGGACGACTCGGAGTGAAGTGCACATATAATATGGTTCCTGAGTATTTTATGAATCATGTGAATTTAGCGGATGCTGATGATATTGTCGTAGCTGTTTGTCAGTCAGGCAGCTCCAAGCAAGTAGTACAAGCAATGGAACTTGCGAAGGAAAAGGGCTTGAAGATAATAGCAATTACGGGACATGAATATTCTCCGGTTTCACGGCTTGCCGATTACCTCTTATTATCGAGTCCGGATGAACAGTCCTTCAATTATTATAAAAGCTATTCGCGTTTAAGAGAGATGGCTGTGATTGATGCCTTATTGCACTTTGTCATGAATGAAGAGACAATAGCTGCCAATCGAGCTGATAAGCCTGAAATCATTCTGTCAGAATACAAATTATAAAAATAATGCTATATAGTGTCGATTACCCATAAGATAGCAATACAGTCAGATCAAATTTGTGAGCTTTACTGTGCGTTAACCGGTATAATTGATTAAAAATGAAAAGAGGTAGTTTATGACATGAAACGTTCAGAAATCAATAAAGTAATCAAGGATATGGAGAAACTAGCCAAGGAACATCGTTATGAGCTTCCGCCATTTGTAAAATGGACGCCGACCGACTGGGACAAAGCGGGACCTGAATATGATGAAATTCGTGATAATAAGTTAGGCTGGGATATTACGGATTTTGGTCTTGGCAAATTTGAGAAAGCAGGTCTCTCCCTAATAACGATCCGCAATGGAAATCAATATAATAAAAAATATACGAAGACTTATGCAGAAAAACTTCTGATGTTGTACCAAGGCCAGACTGTACCGATGCATTATCATTGGAGTAAAATGGAAGATATTATAAACCGGGGCGGCAATGATGTCTATATCACGGTATACAATGGAGCTGAAAGCGGTGCAAAGCTTGACACGGATGTGACTGTACATACAGACGGAAAAGAGTTTGTCGTTCCTGCGGGAACAAAGATACTTCTAAAGCCGGGTGAGAGCATTTCTATCTCACAGTATATGTATCATGACTTTATTGTACCGAAAGACGGCGGTCAAGTTTTGCTGGGTGAAGTATCCATGTGCAATGACGATGAAAATGACAATCGATTCTATGAATCAGTAGGCCGTTTCCCTGAAATCGAGGAAGACGAGGAGTCTTATAGATTATTATGCAATGAATATCCAGTAGCAAAATAATATCGAGCTTTATTTTTGCTTCAAAGGAATATCTTTAATGAAGGTGCTTCCGACACTCAAGTAGAAATTTAAAATTCCTTGAGCTGCGGTTAGATCTTTATCCACAAAAGATCGATCTGAAATCATCCCAGACAGATCTTGATTCACAAAAGAGCGATCTTCCGGGGGATACGGGAGTCGCCGGAATGGGCCGGGGAGGAAAACGGAAAGTCTCCGTATCGTTACAACACGTTTTAATCCTCCCACCTCTCATACCGCCGTGTCCTTAAAAAAGGGTGACTCTAACCTAATTATTCAAGTTCAAATGCGCCGGTATACAGCTGATAGTATTTTCCTCTTTCTTCAATGAGTTGTTCGTGACTGCCTCGCTCAATGATACGACCCTCCTCCAACACCATAATTACATCGGAATTCCGGACGGTTGACAGGCGATGAGCGATTACGAAAACTGTTCTGCCTTTCATCAAGGCATCCATGCCCTGTTGGACTATTGCTTCGGTTCGGGTATCGATCGAAGAAGTGGCTTCGTCCAGAATCATGACGGGTGGATCGGCCACCGCCGCGCGGGCGATCGAAATCAGCTGCCGTTGCCCCTGCGAAAGACCGCTGCCATCGCCTTTCAGTATGGTGTTATACCCCTGCGGAAGCATGCGGATGAATCCGTCGGCATTCGCCAGCTTGGCGGCAGCGATACACTCTTCATCCGTCGCGTCCAACTTGCCATAGCGGATATTGTCCATGACCGTTCCCGTAAACAGGTTCACATCCTGCAAAACGATGCCGAGCGACCGGCGCAGGTCGGCCTTTTTTATCTTATTGATATTGATTCCGTCATAGCGGATTTTGCCATCGGCAATGTCATAGAAGCGGTTGATCAGGTTGGTGATCGTCGTTTTTCCGGCGCCGGTCGCTCCGACAAAAGCCACCTTTTGGCCGGGTTCTGCGTAAAGCGTGACGTGGTGCAGGACGATGTTATTCTCCTCGTAAGCGAAGTCCACGTCGAAGAAACGGATGTCGCCCTGCAGCGGCGTATAGGTTACCGTCCCGTCGCTGTGCGGATGCTTCCAGGCCCAGGTTTCCGTCCGTTCCCGGCATTCTCTGATTGCGCCGTTTTCCATTTTGGCATTGACGAGGGTCACATATCCGTCGTCCTGTTCGCTTTCCTCGTCCATCAGTTCAAAAATTCTTGAAGCGCCGGCAAGCGCCATGATCACCATGTTGAACTGCATGGAAATCTGGCCGATCGGGTTGATAAAATTGCGGGACAGGGTAAGGAAGGATACGATCGTACCGAGCGTCAGGGCATGGATACCGGTGAGACTCAGGTTGGGGATCCCCGCTATGCCTGCTGCGCCTCCGATTATGGCAAGAAGCACGTAGAGCATATAACCCATATTTCCGACAACCGGCATCGTGACGTTGCCGTAGGTGTTCGCCTCAGTCGCACAGCGGCAGAGCTCGTCATTCTTTCTGTCGAACTCTTTCTCAGCCTTTTTCTCATGGCAGAAGACTTTTACGACCTTCTGGCCGTTGATCATTTCTTCGATATAACCGTTGACATCGCCCAGGGATTGCTGCTGTTTCATGAAGAAAGCGCCGCTTCTGCCCACCAGAACCCGGATAACCTTCAGCAAAGCGAAAGCGAACAGAGCAACCAAAGCGGTAAGGCCGACGCTGAGATAAAGCATGGCGAAAAAAGCCGCTATTACAGAGAGCAGCGAGGCAAACATCTGCGGCAAACTCATGGCAATTGCCTGACGTAATGTGTCGGTATCATTGGTATAGCGGCTCATGATGTTGCCGTGGGCATGCGTGTCGAAATAACGGATCGGCAGGGCCTGCATATGGGTGAACATTTTGTCCCGGATTTTTTTGAGCGTACCCTGCCCGATGACAACCATTGTCCGGTTGTAAAACAATGTGGAAAGCACACCGATGATCGAGATCAGGCCCATAAGAAGCAACGCTTTGAACAGTCCTGTAAATGGGGGATGCGCCTGCCCCAGCAACGGAACGATATACTTGTCGATCAGGATTTGAAGGAACAAAGAGGATGCCGCGCCGGCGGCCGCGCTTAACAGGATACAGACGGCAACCAAAATCAGCTGAATTTTATAGGCGGCCATATAGAAAAACAGTCTTTTGAGCGTATCCGGCTTGAAATGCTGGACCGGAGTCTTTGGATTTCCCTGCCGCGGCATTTTACTCATGGCGAACGCCTCCCTTATTCTGCGATTCATAGACTTCCCTATAAATAGCACAGCTTCTGAGCAGTTCCGCGTGCGTGCCGACGGCGTTGATTTTACCGTCGTCGAGCACGACAATTTTGTCGGCATCCTGAACAGACGAGATGCGCTGGGCAATGATGATTTTGGTCGTGTTCGGGAGGTCGGCTTGAAAGGCCTGGCGGATTAAGCTGTCCGTTTTGGTGTCGACCGCGCTGGTGGAGTCGTCAAGGATCAGAATCTTGGGCTTTTTCAGCAACGCCCGTGCAATACAGAGCCGCTGTTTCTGGCCGCCGGAAACATTGGTGCCGCCCTGCTCAATATAGGTGTCATATTGATCCGGGAATTCCCGGATAAAGCCGTCGGCCTGGGCAAGCTGGCAGGCGCGGCTCATTTCTTCATCCGTCGCGTTTTCATTGCCCCAGCGCAGATTCTCTTTGATCGTGCCTGAAAACAGCACATTCTTCTGCAGTACCATCGCCACCTGGTTGCGGAGCGATTCAAGATCGTAATCCCGCACGTCGACGCCGCCGACGGTTACTTTTCCACTCACGACATCATAGAGGCGCGCAATAAGCTGAACCAAACTCGATTTGGAAGAGCCGGTGCCGCCGAGAATACCGACCGTTTCCCCGGCTTGGATGGCAAGATTGATTCCGTCAAGAACGGGTTTGTCGGCTTTTTTGGCATAGGCAAAAGTGACGTTTTCAAAAGTGATCGAACCGTCTTTTACCGTGGATAGCGGTTTTTCGCCGTTTTTCAGATCGCTTTCCTCATTCAGAATTTCCACAATACGCTCCGCCGAAGCGCGGGAAATGATGATCATGACGAATACCATGGAAAGCATCATCAAGCTCATCAGTATCTGCAGCGCATAGGTGATCAGGCTTGCCAGTTCCCCCGTCGAAAGCCCGATAACGGGATTGTTGTTGCAGGCGATGATCTCTTTGGCGCCAAACCAGGAAAGTGAAAGGATGCTGGCATAGAGGCAGAACTGCATCAGCGGCATATTGAACGCCAGCCTTTTTTCCGCCTTGGAGAAATCCTGAAAGATCGATTGAGAAATGTCGGCGAACTTCCGTTCTTCATAATCCTCGCGGATATAGGATTTGACGACCCGGATGCCATGCAGGTTTTCCTGGACGACATTGTTCAGCTTATCATAAGTATTGAATACCCGCACGAAAATCGGATGCACATGCGTCATGATCAGCCATAAGCCGCTGCCGAGCACCGGGATGGCTGCCAGAAAGATCAACGACAGCCGGTTGTCGATATGAAAGGAGAAAATCAGTGCGAACACAATCATCAACGGAGCGCGTACCGCGAGGCGAGTCAGCATCTGATATGCGTTTTGCACATTGGTGACGTCGGTGGTAAGCCGGGTGATGATGCTGGCGGTTGAGAATTTATCGATGTTGGAGAAAGAAAATTTTTGTACGTTATAAAACATATCCCGGCGTAAATTTCTTGCAAAGCCTGAAGCGGCAATCGCCGCGCTGCGGCCCGCGAGAAAGCCGGCCAGCAGCGAGATTAGCGCCGAACTAACCAGAGCAAACCCGATCCATAGAACATAGGACATATTTTTTCGATTGATACCGTAATCGATCAGGTATGCCATCAGCGTGGGGATGACGATTTCCAGGATCGATTCGAAGGTCACATATACCGGGGCGAGAATGGATTCCTTTTTATACTGCCGTATGCTGGCAGACAATTTCTTGAGCATTCACGTGTTCCCTTTCTGCTTCTGCTTGATGTTTAAAATGGACTATACAGCCGACTTAAAACTTATTGAATATTATTTTTTCATCCTTTGAATATAGCTATGAAATATTCAATTCTCCCCTTGTAAATTCCTTGGTAAGAGTTTCCTTTATTCGAGTATGGCTAAATTTTATTTTGTAACTTAATTATTAATAATTATCAAGTTAGCTCCGCATGGCTAACCGGGGCATGAGCAATCAGTGGAGGATCCGAAGGGGATTCTCTGAGAGCTTGCTGAGAGACTGAGCAAGCTTGCTGAGCGACTGAGAGAGCTTGTTGAGCGACTGAGAGAGCTTGTTGAGCGACTGAGAGAGCTTGTTGAGCGACTGAGAGAGCTTGTTGAGTGACTGAGCAAGCTTGTTGAGTGACTGAGCAAGCTTGCTGAGTGACTGAGCAAGCTTGTTGAGTGACTGAGCAAGCTTGCTGAGCGACTGAGAGAGCTTGTTGAGCGACTGAGAGAGCTTGTTG
>JAEXFN010000066.1 GCA_023400055.1 Bacillota bacterium | reverse complement strand
CGGATCTGAATCTGCAGGGGTGGAACGGCTTCGCCCAGTGGTGCGACCCTTTTCATGACAAAATGAAAGCGCTGCTCCGGGAGGGAGTCTATCAGGACTGGGTGACCAACAATCCCGAGCATCTGGGGGACGTCTTTTACTACTGCCGCAATTTCTATGCCGCGCACACCAACAATGTCATCAATTACTGCGAAAGCCACGATGAAAACAGCATGTCGTACGAAGTGGCCACCGACGGGCCGGCGCTCCAGACCGGACCGGCCAAGGAACGCAAGGCCCGTTTGGGCCTGATGGCGACGATCATGGCCCTGGGTCAACCGATGCTGTATATGGGGCAGGAGTTCGGAGTCGACCGGCCGCGCAACCGGGTGCAGTTCGAATGGCCCGCCGACCTGCGGAAGCATTCTTTTTACCAGTGGGCCAGCCGACTCATCCAGTTGCGTCGGCGTTACCCCGGTTTGAAAATGTCCGGGTCCGACCTGATCGGCGAGGGCAGATTCCAGTTCATCGTCGGACCCTGGCTGGAGCGCGGCCAGGGACGGCTGGTGGTCGGCTGGCGCGCCAAACCCGCGGATGCTCCCTACGAGCAACTGGTGGTGCTGTTCAATTTCGAACCGTATGACATCGAGCTGGAGGTCGACTTCGGCAGCCCCGGCCGCTGGGTGAAGCTGGCGGACATCGACCGGGTGAATGATCTGCCGCCCCGCGGCGACAACTCGTCGGAAACCCCGGAAACGATCGAGACCACCGGCCGGTTCCCCAATTTCATGCTCCCGTCGAGCAGCGGCTTCGTTTACAAATGGGTGCAATAATCGGGTCAATGATTTTTGGGTCGGCCTGAGAAAGAAGAAAGGATTTTGGGAACGCCGGCTTAATTATGATCGCCATGAAGCGAAAAATGAAGCCCGCCAAAATCCTTTTCGGTCTGGCTTTGCTCACGGTGTTTTGGGCGGCCGGCGCCGGCGCCGTGAGCCGATTCAGCCTGAGCCATTATCAGTCTTACCGGGTCCGGCAGTTGCTGGAGATCGTCAATCGCGGCGGACCGGTCAGTCGTTTGCGGGTTCAGTTCCCGCTCCTGATGACCGAACATCTTCCGCCGTACCAAACGCTCCGTTCTTTTACGATTGCTCCGGCGGCGGCCCGGAGGGAGATCCGCTTGCGCCAGTCGGCGAATGGCCAGAGCGCCGCGCTGGAATTGGGGTCGCTGCCGCGCGGCGGGAGATTCCTGGCGGAGTTCAGCTACACGCTCTTTAATGCGGCGATCGACTACCATTTGGAACGTTGCGGCGGATCCGACTACGGCGATCCCGCTTTTTTAAAACCCGAGGCCGGAATCGAGGTCGGCGATCCGTCGCTGCGCGCCTTGGCCGCCGGCTTGACCCGGGGTTGTTCCAATCAGCTGGAGAAAGCCCGCCGGGTTTTCGCCTTTGTCAATTCCCGGCTGACTTACGATCCAGCCCGGCCGGGCCGGCATAGTGCAGTCTTGGCTTGGCAGCGGAAACGGGGCGTGTGTACCGATTTCAGTCTGCTCTACATCGCGCTTTGCCGGACGGCGGGAGTTCCGTCCCGCTTCGTGGCCGGCTTTCGCTTTAACCCCCGAAAAATGGGCAGCGCGGAGACGGATCTTGCCCCCTATGCTCATGCCTGGGCCGAGAGTTATTTGCCGGGTTTGGGGTGGACGGTTGTGGATCCCACCTCCTTGCGCTACCAAAACGGCGCCCGGGTGGCCGATTTCGATTTTTTCGGGCGGATTGCCGCGGACGATTGCCACCTTTTCGCCAGTTTCGATAAGGATGAGCGGATTAACTCCACCTATATCTATGCTGCCGCTAATCCCGCCCGGCTCCAAATCGGGCTGCGGACCACGATTCGCAAACAATAGCCGGTCGCCGGCAATGTTAGGCTTCGCAAGCAACAATACAAATATTTCCCGCTGTCCCTTCATATTTATAGAATGGAGGGATTTACATGGAAGATCTCAGTCCGGAACTGCGTTTGTTGCTGGCCGTCGCCTACCCGGTCTGGCCGGTAAGCCTGCTCTTTGTCTGTACCCGCCTGCGCAAGGAACGTTTCATCCGTTATCATGGTTATCAGGCATTATACTTGGGGATATGCAGCACGGTCGCTTATCTGGTAATCGGGCCGTTATTGCGGCTGCTTCCGCTGGTCGGGCCGCTCTTGGTGCAACTGCTATGCATCGTTTGGCTGATTTTTCAGCTGTTGCTGGCGATCCGTTGTTGGCAAGGGGATTATTTCCGGGTCCCGCTCATTTACGATCTGGCTCAAGGTCTGATGGAATAAGATCGGGTTTCCCTCAGCCCGCTTTGAGCGGGGATTTACCCGCCGGATAAATGGTTGGCTGGTACCGGAGCGGCGTCGTGGCTGAATTTCGGGGATTAAGATTAAAATTGTTTAAAAAATGGTAAATTCATACAGGAATTTATTGGGAGTCGGGCGAATTATTTCGTCATGACTTTTTTCTTTTTCTTAAACCGGAAATCCCTGGTTTGGCTGACGCTACCGGCCATTTTGATCGCGGGATGCTTAAATAAACCGGGCCCGCGCAGCGGCCAGTTTCAATTGAAAGTGATCGACGCGCAGACGCAGGAGCCGATTCCGGGCGTGTCCGTCCGCGTCGGCGATTATCAGTTGCAATCGGATAATGCGGGCCAAATTCAGATCGCCGATCTGCCGCCCGGCGCCTACCGGATGCATCTGGAACGGCCCTACTATGCGGCGGCCGACTATGACCTCGATTACGTGGGCCGCCCGGTCGACAATGTCTATATGAAAAGCGCCGTCAAGTTGGATGGAACGCTTTTATACCGCGCCAGCCGCACCAAGGGCCACGATATTTATCAGCTGGATTTGGCGACCCGCCGCGCCACTCCGTTGGTCGCTTACCCGAGCGATGAAGGAGATCCGGTCCGGGTTTCGGATACCCAGATCATCTTCAGCTCGGATTTGGAACCGGGGAATAAAAAGGATTTATATCTGTATGACCGGACCGCCGATTTGGCGCAAGCCCTTTGCAGCAGCAAGGAAAACGAGGACCAGCCGAGCGTGAGCGCCAACCAAGCGGAGCATCTCTTGATTTTTCATTCCATGCGCTCCGGGAGCGGGGCGCTCTATCGTTACCGGCTTACTTCGAATCCGCCGGAGCCGCCGCTGAAATTGACCGCTGGCTATGAACCGGCCATTCATCCGGAAGGTACCCAGATCGCCTATATTAATAGTAACAAACTTTGGCTGGCGGATCTCACGGCTGCGCAGTTGGTCAATATACGGACGTTGACGGATCAAACTGATCCGGGGAATCCCTGCTGGAGTCCTGACGGAAAATATCTGGCCTTTGATGCCCGGGCCAATCCGCAAGGACCCCGCTATATCTTCGTGTTGAATCCGGCCGATCATTCCGTGCGCCAGGTAACCGCCGATTTCGGCGCAAAACACGTCGCCAACCATCAACATCCGGGATGGTTGAGAGCCGCGGATGGCACCTGGCTGCTTTTCTTTGCGGCGGCGATCGCTTATGATACCCGAACCGATATTTATTGCGTGAAATTTGACCCGCAAAGGACGGATGCGGCACCGGTGGACCCTTATGATTGGCTGATGTTGAGCAGCGGTTCGGGAAACAAGGACGAACCGAGTTGGGGAAGGTAGTCTGGCTCCGTATGGAAAAAATCGTCGGTGGATCCCACCGGCGTTTTGTTCTATAATCAGTACATTGCGTTATGTCACATTTCCCGGCGGCGTCTGAAAACAAAGTCGTCCCATTTTGCGCAAAAAATTCGTCCGATTGTTAGTTTTTTTCTAAAATCCCAGATAAATTTATGCAGATTTCGGAAAACCAAAAGGATTTTCACTGGAGATTGTGGAATCACTAACCCAAAATAAATTGGATGGTGACCTGACTTTGAGTCGTTCCGGGCATGCGCATTGGTTGGTGCTGGTAATCCTATTGCTGATTGGCTTCATCTTCGGGACGATTCTGGGACAGATCTTAAAACCTTACCTTCCGTTTATGGCAGTCGGAGCTTCCGCCAATATGGCGCCACAAACGTTGCATTTGGCCGACGCCTTTTCTTTGACCTTCGGCTTTAAAGTCAATTTGAACCTGGCCACGATTCTGGGCGTGGCGGGGGCATTCTTAGTGTATCGACGGTTATAAGACATGACGAAACCATTGATTTTAGCTTCTACTTCGCCCCGCCGGGCGGAATTGCTCCGGCAAATCGGACTGGAGTTTCGGGTTGTCGCCAGCCATTGGGTCGAAGAGCCTCCCACGGCTGCGGTCCGGCCGGATGATTATGTCGCCCGACTGGCTCGCCACAAAGCCGAGCAGGTGGCGGCGACGGTATCGACCGGTATTATCATCGGTGCGGATACCGTGGTGGTGTCCGACGGCGTGATTCTGGGAAAACCGGCTGATCCTGCTCAGGCCGCAGCGATGCTTTCGTCCTTAAGCGGCAAGGAACATTCGGTGTTTACCGGAGTCGCTCTGATCGCCGTACCCGAGGGCCGGGTCATGACTTTTGCGGAAGAAACCCGGGTGACTTTCCGGCGCTTGCCGCCGGCTGAGATCCGCAATTACGTGGCCACCGGAGAACCGCTCGATAAGGCGGGCGCTTATGGGATTCAAGGCAAGGGCGCTTTGCTGGTGGAGCGGATTCAAGGCTGTTATTTTAATGTGGTTGGATTACCGCTGAGCCGATTGGCGGCAGCTTTAACGGAGTTGGGAGTATCAGTCTGGTGAGGTGATTGCGTGGAGAGCCGGCTTACGATCAAAGACTTGCCGCTGGAGGAACGCCCCCGGGAACGCTTGATCCACAACGGCCCGGAACATTTGGCGGCCGCTGAGTTAATCGCGATTATCTTGCGGACCGGTTCGGCCAATCGAACCGCCATTAATGTAGCGGAGGAGTTGATTGCCACCTACAAGGATTTGCGTGGGCTTGCCAAAGCTTCGGTGGCTGAGATCGCATCGTGTTACGGGATCGGCCCTGCCAAGGCGGTACAGTTAAAGGCAGCTTTTGAACTGGGGCGCCGGGTGCTGACCAGCAATCCGGTGTTGCAGCCCGCGATTCGAAATCCCCAGGATATTTTCGATCTTTTAAAAGCGAGTTTTCAGGATTTGGACCGGGAGCACTTCAAAGTGGTCCACCTGAATACGAAAAACCAGGTTTTACGGATTGAAACAACGGCCATCGGAATTCTCAGTTCCTCTCCGGTCCATCCGCGGGAAGTATTTAAGGAAGCGGTGAAGATGAGCAGTGCCGGCGTAGTATTGGCCCATAACCATCCCAGCGGCGACCCCACGCCCAGCAACGACGATCTGTTGCTCACGTCTCGTCTCAAGGAGGCCGGGGAAATCTTGGGAATTTCAGTAATTGATCATGTAATATTCGGCGATAATAGGTATGTTAGTCTTAAAGAACGCGGCCACTTGTCCTGAAAGGGCAGATTGAATACATAAATCACCCACAAAATTGAATAAGATCTGGAGGAATCTATCGAATGTTTAAATCATTGTTAGGCCGTTTTGCCAAAGATATGGGAATTGATCTGGGTACCGCCAATACCTTGGTTTACGTCCAAGGACGGGGAATCGTCCTGCAAGAACCGACGGTGGTAGCCATTGAAAAAGATACAAATAATATTTTTGCCGTGGGGAGCGAAGCCAAACAAATGGTGGGCCGCACCCCCGGGAACATCGTCGCGGTACGCCCCATGAAGGACGGCGTCATCGCCGATTTCGACGTCACCGAGAAAATGTTGCATTACTTCATCAGCAAATCGGGGAAAAATATCGGTGTGCTTTCGCCGCGGGTGATTATCGGGGTTCCTTCCGGAGTGACCGAGGTCGAAAAACGGGCGGTCATGGATGCCGGCCTGCAAGCCGGGGCCAGGGAAGTCTTTTTAATCGAAGAACCGATGGCTGCGGCCATCGGGGCCGGGCTGCAGGTGGAAGAGCCGACCGGAAACTTGATCGTGGATATCGGCGGCGGTACCACCGAAGTGGCAGTCATCTCCCTGGGCGGCATCGTGTCCAGCCGTTCGATCCGGATTGCCGGCGACGAGATGAACGAGGCCATCGGCCATTATATTAAGCGCCATTATAATTTGATGGTCGGTGAGCGGACCGCCGAAGATATCAAGCGGGAGATCGGCTCCGCCTATCCGGTCGGACCCGAACAAAAGCTGGATGTCCGGGGCCGCGATCTCTTGACCGGCCTGCCGAAAACGATAACCATCTCCAGCAACGAAGTTCGCGAAGCGTTGACCGAACCGGTTTCGGGAATCGTCGAAGCCGTGAAGATGACCTTGGAAAAGACTCCGCCGGAACTCGCCGCCGATATCCTTGATAAGGGCATTGTGATGGCCGGTGGCGGATCGTTATTGCAAGGCATCGATCACTTGTTGATGGAGGAGACCGGAATGCCGGTTCAGATTGCCGAGGATCCTTTGACCTGCGTGGCCCGGGGCACCGGAATGGCGCTGGAACGGAACTATCAAGATCTGAAACGGGTGTTGATCTCGAACCGGAAGATGGCATAATAAAGGGTGACCGTGTTGCATCTATTTACAGACCGCCGCTATTTACTGGTGGCATTGATCATTCTCATCATTACCTGGGTTATGTTTGTGACCTCCCGGGAACGGACTCAGGAAGGCAAGGTTGAGTATTTCTTTAATACTGCCATGGTGCCGCTCGAAACGATTTTCAGCCGGGTCGGCGGCGCAATTGACGACAGTTGGCGGACGGTGAGCCGTTTAAGTCGGTTAAAAGTGGATAACGACCGGCTCCGCTCGGAACTGAGTCGCCTCAAGGCAAAGCAGATCGGACTCAACAAATTACAGACGGAAAACAGCCGCTTGCGCGGAGCCTTGAAATTCCAGCAGTCTCAGCCGCATGAATTGATCAGTGCGGAGCCCATCTCCGTCAATCCGAGCAGTTGGTATCATACCATGATTATCGATAAGGGCCAAGCGGACGGCGTCGGAAGAAACATGGCCGTTATCAGTCCGGACGGTGTGGTGGGCCGGATCGGCGAAGTCCGGAGCAATACCGCGGAGGTCATTTTGATTACCGATCCCCGCGAAGGAAACAATGTGGGCGGCGTTATAGACCGCACGCAGGACCTGGTGATCGTAACCGGTGGCGGTTTTCTGCAAGGCGAATGTACTGTCAAACCCGCCGTTGAAACCTATTTCAGCAGTATCAAAAAGGACGATATGGTTTATACCGGGGAGACCAGTGAGATTTTTCCGCGCGGCATTCCCATCGGCCGGGTGATTCAAGTCAGCCGGGGCGCCAATAACCTGGCGAGCAAGGCCGTTTTGAAGCCCAATGTGCAACTGGGCAAGCTGCAACTGGTTTACGTGATCAAAATCAAACGGGATTTACCGGCGACTCCGGCGGCTCCTGTTCCCGGAGGAGGAACGTGATGCGCTTCACGATTTTAGCGGTGAGTGTGATTCTGGCGGTGGCGATTCAGGCGACCTGGTTGGCCCGCTTGAATCTCCCGGGACATATCATTCCCGATTTGATCTTAATCCTGGTAATTTCCTACGGACTGTTACGGGGGCCTGACGAAGGCCTCCTCTTTGGGCTTGCGGCCGGCTTTTTTTTGAACCTCCATACCGGAGGGATCATCGGCATCGAGGCCCTCTCGAAGATGCTGGCCGGCTACTGCGCCGGTCTGCTAGAGAAAAATATTTTCAAAGACAATCTGCTGGTGCCGGCGATCGCTGTTTGCGGCGGCACATTGCTTTTTAATTCGTTGTCAGGAATCATGTACACTGCGTTTAATAGCAACTTTAATTTCCTGGGGGTCCTGGTATCCAATGTTCTGCCCCAAGCCGTTTATAATGCGGTATTGGCGCCGTTGATTTATTATTTCTTATTTAAAACTGAGCAATTCCTGGTGGAACAGAGCAATTCATGATGTTGGGGGCTAAGTCTCGTGGAAGAGCTGGCTGTTAAAAATCTGGAGCATAAATTCAAGATCATTGCCGGAATCGTATTGGCCATCTTTGGGGTGCTTTTTGTGCGGTTGTGGGTTCTCCAAATCGTGCAGGGCGCTTCCATCATGGTAAAGTCGCGTGAGAACCAAACCCGGGTGAGTCGGATCAACGCTCCCCGGGGTATCTTTTATGATCGCAAGGGTAAGATCATTGCCAGCAGCCGGATCTCGCATACGGTTTCGGTCGTCCCCGAGGACATCAAGGATAAACCGCAAGTCATGCTGCTGTTAAGCAAACTGTTAAAGATGCCGGTCAGCGAGATTCAGGCGAAGTTGAATCCGGATCCCCAACACCCCCG
Source organism: Bacillota bacterium (assembly GCA_023400055.1). GTDB lineage: Bacteria > Bacillota > UBA4882 > UBA8346 > UBA8346 > Hydrogenispora. The sequence continues at coordinate 4,579 of JAEXFN010000066.1, read as the reverse complement.
CAACCCTTATCAGTTCATTCCAATCAAGAAAGACCTGGATTCGGCCACGGTCATCCAGATCCTTGAAGCCAAGCTGGATCTGCCGGGCGTCGAAGTGGACGATATTCCGATCCGCTTTTATCCCTATGGCGAGTTCGCCAGCCACTTATTTGGCTATATCCGCGAAATCAACGAGTCCGAATTGAACGACTTGAAGGATAAGAATTACCGTCCGGGCGATTTGATCGGCAAAATCGGCCTGGAACGGACCTACGAAGATTACCTGCGGGGCGTGCCCGGCGGGAAAGTGTATGAAGTCGACATTAACGGCCGGCCGCTGCGATTGTTGGAGAATAAGGAACCGCTGCCCGGCGACAACCTTCATCTGACCATCGACCAAAAAGTTCAGGCCACCGCGGAAAAGGCCATGGACGATCAATTATTAAACCTGCAAAAGAACACGGAATGGCGCAATGCCAAATCCGGCGCGGTGGTGGCGCTCGATCCCCGCAACGGGAATATTTTGGCCATGGTCAGCAAACCGGGTTTCGATCCTAACCTATTCACCGGCTTGATTACTCCGGAGATTGCACAGCAGTTGTATAACAATCCCTTGCATCCCTTCAGCAACCGGGTGGTCCAGGGCGAGTTTCAGCCGGGTTCGACGTTTAAACCGATCACCGTATTGTCGGCTTTGATGGAGCATAAAGTCACCGATCAGGATCGCTTTTATTGCAGCGGGATCGATCCGGTATGGGGCACCCGCTTTAAATGTTGGTATAAACCCGGACACGGTTCGGAAACGGTCGTCGACGGATTGAAAAATTCCTGCAATATTGTCATGTCCGAGTTGGGCCGCAGGCTCGGCGGAGTGAATGGCGCGAATGTGATCGCCAAATATTGTCGGCTCTTCGGATTGGGCGAGGCTACGGGCATTAATCTGAATCCCGGGGAAGCGCGCGGCTTTGTTCCCGATACCGAATGGAAAAAACGGGCTTTCAAAGATAACTGGTATCCGATCGAAACCTCGATTTTTGCGATCGGGCAGGGTTATTTGACCGTTACCCCTTTGCAATTGGCGCAGGTTTATGAGGCGATTGCCAATGGCGGCAAAATCTATCAACCGCAATTGGTTTCCAAGATTACTACGCCCGATGGCAAAGTGGTTCTCACCAATGAACCCAAGGTAGTGCGGCAGCTCGATATTCCGCCGTCCATTCTGGATACGATCCGGAAGGGACTCTCGGAAGTCATTAACGAAGGAACCGCTTCTTATGTGTTCCAGGGGTTTCCTTTGGATAAATATCCGGTCGCCGGAAAGACCGGTACGGTCCAGAAGCCGCCTTATGATAACTCGGGAGTATTTGCCGCTTATGCGCCCGCCAATAAGCCGGAGATCGTCGTGATTGTCTATGTCGAGCAGGGTGGTTCCAGCAGCGGAGCCGCTCCCGTTGCCCGTAAGATCCTGGAATCTTACTTTAACCTGGATAAAAAGCCAAAGGAAGTTCCGGGAACCCCAAAGGCTGCTACTCCTAAGGTCGGTTCGGGTTCGAGCTCGGGTTCAAGTTCAAGCGCACCGGTTTCGACGCCGACCCCGGTTCCGGCGAGCCCGGAAGCATCCCAACCGGCCGTCCAACCGTCGGGTACGGGTGGGTCCAGTCCAAGTGCCACTCCACCCCAAACCGGAGCGACGCCTTGAAAGATCCGCTGAACGTAGGTTAATCCCGAGCGCGATTATCTTCCTCCATGCGGGAGGATTTTTTTTTCGTCTAGCGAATGTATATTGGCGATGGTTGTTTCCTAATCATTTTACCAGCCAGTTCTCAGCGGATCCCAGGATTTTGGCTGGCTGGTCATCCCGAACGGTCCGGATCGCGGGGTCCCATTAATCTTCGAGGAGTCTCCAATGAATGCACGGAATACCCGAGTCATGGTCAAGAAAACCGAGAGTGTCGTTTTTAAAGGATATAAGAGTGGCTTGACTTTGATCATTCCCGAACAGGGAGCTTTCGATTATTTTCTCGCTGAGCTGAGAGAGCGCTTGGAGCAGTCGAAGGAATTCTTTAAAGGGGTCAAACTCTCGGTTAAAATTGGCAAGCGCCAGTTAACCGCGGCGGAACATGAAAATCTGAAAGATTTGCTGCAAGAGTTCGGTTTGATCTTTTTCCGGATCGTCGATGAGGCTGCCCTGGTAACGACGGTCAACGCCAAACGTACGGTCAAAGAAAACGAGGACTTTATCGGCACCATCACTGTGAAAAGAACGATTCGTTCCGGACAGCGGGTAGAATTTGAGGGTAACCTGGTCATCATGGGTGATGTGAATCCCGGCGCAGAGGTAATCGCCAGCGGCGATATTGTAGTTCTCGGCAAACTGCGCGGGACCGCTCACGCCGGAGCCATGGGCAACCAAAACGCTAGAATTTATGCGTTTCAATTGAATCCGATGCAGATTCGCATCGCCGAGGTAATTACCCGGGCTCCCGAGGCCAAACGCCGTCCGGACTCGGGTTATCATGGAGCCGAGGTCGCCAGGATTAAAGACGGATTGATTATCGTAGAAGCAGCGATTCGCTGAGCATTAAAAGATAAAACCGAACTCGCTCCCTCAGTTGCTCGGGCGGTTTTTGATGGACCCGTTCAACGGTTTCATTGAATCCGCGAAAACGGTCGTTTATTCGCAAAAAGAGCTTGCTGAGTGACTGAAAGAGCTTGTTGAGTGACTGAAAGAGCTTGTTGAGTGACTGAGCAAGCTTGCTGAGTGACTGAGAGAGCTTGTTCGGCAACCGAGTAAGTAGGCACGGCGCTTGTACTTGTTGCGGCAATCTTATTTTTTAATGCCAGGATTAGCGGCTGGGTCGACCCGGCCTTTTTTATTTTCCGGGTTACGGCTTAGGATCTCTATAAGAGCGTTCGGTTTCTAACGATAGCGACGGAGAATGACGGGATGACGTTTCCTGGCCTTATGAAATTCGCCTCATTGGGTAAAAATAGGGATGCCAATTTAGATTTACGGGAGTGAAATCATGGAAGTCACCATTCATTTGCGTCATCCCAACCCCAACGGGGTTCGCCTCGAACTATGGCACCAGCACGATTACAGATTTTCGCCGCAGCGTTTTGATCCAGTCGGCAGCGATGCGGACGGGATCATTTTCAAGCCGCGGAACGGTTTGAGTTCGTTCCATTTCAAGTTCCTGAACCTGCCGGGCGATCCCGGCCTGGAACGTTTTTACGCCGGTTTTCTGGGCAAAGAAGTCTGGTGCCTGCCGGACCGGGCCGAGGTCTATGCGGTCCGACCGGCCGCGGCCAAGGAACACATTAACCAATTTTACCAGCGGATCCGGCATCTGGTTCCGGAGCATTCCTATCTGCCGGAGACCGATGTGGCCTACCTGCGCGACGGGATTCCGCCGGCGCCCGGCCGGCGGCCGGGGCTCGAGAAATCGCTGCTCGGCGCCAACGTGCTGCGGGACGGCTCGATCGTTTTCGGGCTGTTTCATCCCCGGGCCGCCCAGGTCTACCTGGTCGGCAGCTTCAATAACTGGCAGTGCCCCGGCCACTCCGACCCGCGGCCGGAGGAGTTCCTGCCGCTGGAGCTGTACCGCGGCTATTACGACTATCCCAACCTTTGGATTTACCACTTCCAGCCGAAACAGCCGCTGGAAAGCATCGAGTATCAATTCTACGTGATGGGCGGCGTGCCGCTGGACGGCAACCGCCGGCCGGAGAAATATCTTCATGACCCGCTGGCCCGTTGCTACGGGCCGGACATCGCCACCAATCCCTGCCTGGTGGTGGACCCCTCCCGCTACCGCTGGCGGAATAATGATTGGCACACCCCGGATCCGGCCGAGCTGATCATTTACGAGATGAATATCTATGGCTTTACCGAGGGCGATGCGGACGTTCCCCAGGCGGAACAGGGCAAATTCAAGGGAGTCATCCGGCGCATCCAGAACGGCTTCTTCGCGGAGCTGGGGGTCACCGCCCTGGGATTCATGCCGACTTCCGAGGCTCCGACGATGCAGGGCCCGACGGCACTCGGCTATGACCCTTGCGGCTTCGCAGCCATCGAACGGGACTTCGGCACGCCCGACGACCTCCGGGAGCTGGTGGACGTCGCCCACGGGCACGACCTGGCGGTGCTGATGGATCTGGTCTTCAACCATACCGCCAACTCCTTCAATCCGCTCTGGGACAGCATCTGCGACGGCAATCCGGGCGGCTTCTATTTCAGCGGCAACACGCCTTGGGGCAACAAGGTCGCCACCGAGCGGGAGGAGGTGCAGAATTATCTGATCGATGTCTGCAAACTGCTGCTCAAGGAGTACCGGATCGACGGTTTCCGCTTCGACGCCACCCATTCCGACTGGATGGACCATGATTTCCTGCGCCGGCTGGAGTATGAGATCCGCGGTCGCGGCTTCAAGCCGGACGCCGTGCTGATCGTGGAGAACCTGCCCAACCAGCCGGATCTGAATCTGCAGGGGTGGAACGGCTTCGCCCAGTGGTGCGACCCTTTTCATGACAAAATGAAAGCGCTGCTCCGGGAGGGAGTCTATCAGGACTGGGTGACCAACAATCCCGAGCATCTGGG
>JAEXFN010000063.1 GCA_023400055.1 Bacillota bacterium | reverse complement strand
GCCAGGGATGGCGAAGACGATTACCGGATGCATAAGGGAGGCTTGGAATCCGTAGGTTCTCAGCGACAGGACGTCGCAAAGATGAGGCCCCATGGATGGATTAGGCCTAATCAAACGGTTTTTTGGTTACTTTTTTGACGCAAAAAAAGTAACCCGCCGCCGGAACCGTGGGCCAAAAGAAAGAGCATCCAAAAGTTCTTCCCTTTTTCTCTGCGAAAGTTAAGTTAGTAAAAGAGCTTGTTTAGCGACTGAGCAAGCTTGTTTAGCGACTGAGCGAGCTTGTTGAATGACTGAGCAAGCTTGTTGAATGACTGAGCAAGCTTGTTGAATGACCGAATGAACATCCGCAGGAATCAAACGAACATCTTGAACGATTCAGCGGGGTTCTTTCGGGAGCCGAGGGACATGGGCAGTTGCAGCGGAGATATCTTCCAGAAAGAAACGGACGGAGATTTCCGTCCGTGAACGATCGAATGACGATCGATGATGACCTTGATCTCTCGCCGACTCTCCCTGAGTCAGGGAGAGGCCGAGCGGGGTCTCCTTGTTATCAACGCGAAAGCGAATCCGGCAATATTTCAGCGCTGCAAGACGCTTTTGATGCCATTACAGACTTCGCTGACTTGCGCGTGGGTCATTTTGGTGTAAAAGGGCAGCGCCAGCCCGGTCGCAGCCAGGCTTTCCGTCACCGGGAAGGCCCCCTCGGCATAACCGAACTGTTTACGGTAGAAAGGCTGCAGATGGATGGCTGGGAAATAAGGCCGGGTTTCAATATCCAGGGATTGCAGATGGTGGGCGACGCTCTCCCGCAGAGCCGGATCGGCAAAGCGGACCACATAGACAAACCAACTGACCTGATCGCGCCGGCCGATGCTGGCATTGGGCACGACGACCGCGGGCTCTCCGTCCAGTTCGCGGGCATACCATTCGGCCACCCGGGCGCGGCGCGCCAAAATCTCCGGCAAACGTTCGAGCTGGGCGGCGCCGAGCGCGGCGGAGAGTTCATCGAGCCGGTAATTGTAACCCAAGAGAGAATGATTTAACCATGAGTCTCCCGGCGCGCGGCCCTGGTTGGCCAGGCTGCGAACGCTCTCGGCCAGCGCCCGGTCATTGGTGACTACCGTGCCGCCCTCGCCGGTGGTGATTTGTTTGTTGGGATAAAAGGCGAAAGTCCCGGCGACCCCGGTGCTTCCTACCGGAGTTTGGTTCCATTTGGCGCCGATCGCTTCACAGGCATCTTCGATGACCGCGAGGTTGTATTGGGAGGCGATGGCCTGGATCTCGGCCAGGCGGGCCGGAATTCCGAAGACGTGCACGACCAGGATGGCTTTGGTGCGGGGAGTAATCTTGGCTGCGATCAGCGCTGGGTCGATGTTGAACTCGCCGGGCGCGATATCGCAGAAGACCGGAGTGGCTCCGACATAGAGGATACAATTGGCGGAGGCGATGAAACTATAGGGGGTGGTAATCACTTCATCGCCCGGTTGGATGCCCAAGGACAGCAAGATCAAATGCAGAGCGGCCGTCCCCGAACTGACGGCCACCGCATAGCGGGTCCCGGCAATCGCGGCCAGTTTCGCTTCAAATACTTTGATCATCGGTCCGTTGCTCAAGTGGCTGGACTTTAATACCTTATTGACGGACTCAATCTCTGCTTGCGTGATATCCGGTCGGGATAAGGGTATCATCGTTATGGACGTCCTTTCTCAAAATAAAAGGCTGCCAGGGAGAAGTCCTCCGGGGTATCGATATCAATGGAACGGCTGGCCGGCATGGGGTAAGCGACGATTTTGTCGCCCAGCAGCCGTCCTTTTTGGGCGAGGGTCGCCGTCCGGCTGATATAAATGGCACCGTTTAACTTATAAAAATCAGTTTTCGGGAAATCTTCCCCGTAATCGGCCAACGGCTTCAGATAACCGTTCTCGGCGCCGTATAAAAATGAGGCGTGGAGCGGTGAAGCGTCGACACTGACCACGGAATCGGCTTGGCTGGCTAACAATAACTGAAATGCTTCCCGGATGTCAGCGGGGGTTCGCAGTGGCGAGGTCGGTTGTAATACGATAACAAAGTCATAGGCCTTTTTTTCCGTTTCTTTCAGGAATTGGACGGCATGGCTCACTACCGCATAGGTCGTTGCGGTATCGCTCGCCAATTCGGCGGGCCGCAAAAAGGGAACCTCGGCCCCGCTGGCTTCGGCGATCGCTTTTATTTCTTGGGAATCAGTCGACACGATGAGCCGGTCGATCGGTTGGCATTGCAGGGCGCACTCGATGGTATGAGTGATTAATGGTTTACCGCCCAATTTGCGCAGGTTTTTATGCGGCAGCCGCCTGGAGTTTTGCTTGGCGGGGATTATCGCCAGGAGCGTCGGCCGGGTCGTGGTCGTGGTCATGGTCATGGTTCGTTCTCCCATTTCAAGATGTTGAACCGGTCGACGCTCCTGACCAATTGCAGGATTTCCGCCTGCGATAAGGGTTCCTGATCCTTGGAGGAAAGAGCCGGGAGGTTGGACGGGTCCAGCGGCACGCCGGGCGGCAGATGGCCATAGCCGTTGGCCAAGATGAACAAGTTTTCGAAACAGAATGTCCGGGTCAACTCATCGGCGGTCATCAGATCTTCATGAAGTTTTTCGCCGGGACGCAACCCGGTGATTTCGTTTGCGACTGGCTCGCCGCTAATTTCCTGGTAGCGCCCAGCGACAGCCTCCGCAACATCGATCACTCTTACCGAGGGCATTGTAAAAATAAAAATTTCGCCGCCGCTCGCCAGCGCGGTCGCTTTCAGCACCAAATCCACCGCTTCATCCGCGGACATGATGAACCGGGTCATTTGGCGGTCGGTTACGGTGAGCGCCTTATTACGGGATAACTGATCGAGAAATACCGGGATGACCGATCCCCGTGCTCCGGCCACGTTGCCGAAGCGCACACATGAAAAAATGGTATGATGTTTACCGCGGGTAAAATTGGCAGCAATCAGCAATTTTTCCGCCAGCAATTTGGTGATCCCCAGAATGCTGCTGGGGTTGACGACTTTATCGGTGCTAATTCCGATGACGAGTTTAACTCCCTTTTTAATGCTTTGTTCGATCAAGTTTTGCGTGCCGATCACATTGGTTTTAATCGCTTCAAACGGGTTGAACTCACAAGCCGACAAGTGCTTCAGGGCGGCCGCATGAAAAATGATGTCGATGTCTTCCAGCGCCATCCCCAGCCGTTCAGTGTCCCGAATATCGCCAATCAGATAGCGGACATTGGCCGGGTTACCCAAACTCAGGCAAAGCTCCAGTTGTTTGGTCTCATCCCGGCTATAAATCCGGATAACTGCCGGATGATAGCTCAGCAATTTTTTTACCAAGGCCGCACCGATACTGCCGGTGCCCCCAGTGACCAAAATGTTGTGTCCTTGAATCAATCTTGGTAGGTTTTGATCAGGCATCAATTCAATCACTCCATATTCATAGTGTATTTTCTAAAAAATCTAAGTGTGATGATACCCGGGTACATTTCATGAAAAAGTGTTCTATTGAGCAGCTATGTGATAAAGTCTCTCAAATTTGAAATTCGGCTGGCAAAGGTGGCGATCGACTTTATCCTCGCTTCCCTGAGCTTTTGTGATAACCAAAGCAGCATATTCAATGGGCCTAACACGATAGGCTAAGACGACACACATATCCATTTTTATGCTGGCGGACCAAAACCGATGAAAAGAAGATTTAATATATTAATAGGGAGATTAAGTAGCATATTGGCCTAAGCGGATCGGATTTTTAAAAAAACAAAAATTAAAACATTGAGTCTACTTTAGATGAAAGAAGCTACTTAAAAACAATATAAGAATTTTTGTTGATTGAAAGAAATTTCAGCTTCGGATGGAGTTGCTTATTCTAAAAATCAATCAATCATCGAGATGTGGATATGATTAATAGAAGTCGACTCGACACGCTCCCCGCGGATTTAAGGAACCAAGGACGACAATCGTCATTAAAGGGTCGGCAAAGCATTTGAGATTGAAGGGGAGATCGCCATGGCGGTTTTTGTAATCGCAGAGATCGGAATCAATCATAACGGCGATATCAATATCGCCAAGAAATTAATTGAAATTGCCAAAGAAGCGGGTTGTGACGCGGTAAAGTTTCAAAAACGGACCATTGATAAGGTTTACACCGAGGAATTTCTCGATTCCCCGCGCGAGAGCCCATGGGGTAAGACGCAACGCGCCCAAAAAGAAGGCCTCGAATTCGGGCTGGCGGAATATGAGGAGATCGATCGGTTCGGTAAGGCTGTTGGGATCGACTGGTTTGCCTCGGCTTGGGACCTCGAAAGTCAAACCTTCCTGCGCCAGTTTGATTGCAAATATAACAAGATCGCTTCGGCGATGCTCCTTTACGAACCGTTGCTAAGGGAGGTCGCTTCCGAGGGGAAGCATACCTTTATCTCCACCGGCATGAGCGAGCTGGCCGATATCGAACGGGCCGTAAAGATCTTTAAAGAAGCGAATTGTCCTTTCGAATTGATGCATTGTGTCTCCACCTATCCGATGGAGGATGAAGACGCCAACTTAAATCGGATCAAAATGCTGCGGGATATTTTCAAGTGCGATGTCGGATATAGCGGCCATGAAGTCGGATTGGCCATTTCGTATGCGGCCGTCGCGTTAGGAATTACCTCGTTAGAACGGCATATCACGTTGGACCGGGCGATGTACGGTTCGGATCAGGCGGCTTCCTTGGAACCGGCCGGGTTGCGGATGCTGGTCGGGGCAGTCCGCAAGATCGAGAAAGCGATGGAAAATTGTTCATTTTCGATTACCGATAAGGAAGTTTCGATCAGCAAAAAGTTAAGGGCCCATTACCTAAACAATGAATGATTAACGAGGCAAAATCGATGAAAGCTTGTTATCTATGCGGTGCGCAATCTTTTTCCAAGCGGCCGGGCCGCGTAAGGGATAATCCCGCTCTTCAGGTTCTGGAGTGCAATGGCTGCGGCTTGGTCTTTCTGTCTTCTTTCGATCATATCGATGCGGGGTTCTATGAAAATTCCCGGATGCATCCGGCCGAATTCACGGTCGAGGACTGGCTCCGGGAGACAGCGGCCGATGACGAACGCCGTTTTCGCACTTTTCGTCCGTTAATTACCAATCGAGCGGTGTTGGACTTCGGCTGCGGTAACGGAGGATTCCTCTGCCGCGCCAGTTCGGTTGCGAGGGCGGTGGCGGGCGTGGAACCGGAAAAAAGACTGCAAACCTATTTTAAGCGAGCCCAGTTACAGGTTTTTGCCAGTATTCATGAAGTGCAACCAACGTTTGATGTCATCACCCTTTTTCACGTGCTTGAACACCTTCCCGATCCCCTGAGCACGTTGAAAGAGCTGGCAACGAAGCTGAATCCGGGCGGTCGCATCATCGTGGAAGTTCCCAATGCCAATGATGCCTTGCTATCTTTTTATAAAAACGAAGCTTTTTCGCAATTTACCTATTGGAGCTGCCATCTGTTCTTATTCAACCAAAATACTTTAACTTTACTGGGTGCCAAGGCGGACCTCGAACCTCAATATATCAAACAAATACAGCGCTATCCGCTGTCCAATCACCTCCACTGGCTGGCCCAAAATAAGCCGGGAGGACATGTGCGATGGAGTTGCCTCGATAGTCAGGAACTTCATGCTGCTTATGAAAAACAGTTGGGGTTGATGGGATGTTGTGATACGCTGATAGCCTGTTATGGAGTGAAAACATGAATAAGCTCGGTGTGATGCAGGGAAGATTGCTTCCCAAATATAACGGCAGATATCAGGCACATCCGGTCGGATATTGGCAGGATGAGTTCAAAATTGCCCAAACTATGGCGCTCGATCTTATCGAATTTATCTTCGATTATCATCAAGCCAAAGATAATCCCTTGCTTCACGAGTCCGGTTTGACGGCGATCCGAAACGTCATGGAGCAAACGGGCGTACAAGTTCGAACGATTTGCGCGGATTATTTTATGGAAGCGCCGCTCCATAACCCCGTCCCCGAACAGGCAAAAGGAAGCGTGCAGATGCTGCAGGCGCTTTTGCGGAATGCGAAAAAGCTGGGCGTAACCGATGTCGTTTTGCCATGTGTCGATCAGTCGAAGCTTCAAGACGACGCCGATATCCTCCGATTGATTGACAATATTAAACCCGCCAGGGATTTAGCAGAAAAATTAGCGATTCATCTGGCACTGGAGACCGATCTTCCGCCGCGGATTTTTGAAGAGCTTTTAGCAGTCCTGGATTCCAGGATGATTACGGTGAATTACGATACCGGAAATAGTGCCGCCTTAGGATACGATCCGGTTGAAGAATTGGCTGCCTATGGAAACCGGATCTCCGATATTCACTTGAAAGACCGGAAACTGGGCGGACCATCGGTGCCGCTGGGGGAGGGAGACGTCGATTTTGGGAGATTCTTCGCGGCATTGGCACCAATTGATTACGAGGGTCCGTTGATTATGCAGGCTTACCGTGATGACGAGGGCATTCAGATCTTTCGCGAGCAATTGGCGTGGATCCGGCCGCAACTGGCGGACTGGCAACGCCGAAGCAAGAATAAGAAACGGGACCAAAGGTGATGCCCATGAATATCATGGCGATGATACCGGCGCGGAGCGGCTCCAAGGGGGTTCCCGGGAAGAACGTCCGCTGCTTGGGCGGCTACCCGCTTATCGCTTATTCCATTGCGGCGGCGCACCTCGCAACCTGCATCGACCGGATCGTCGTCTCGACCGATTCGGAAGAGATTGCCGCGCTGGCTACGGATTATGGTGCCGAAGTGCCGTTTCTGCGCCCCGCTGAGTTCGCGCGGGACCAATCGACCGATCTCGAGTTTATGCTCCATGCGCTGAATTGGTTTCGGGAACGCGAGCATGACATTCCCGATTATCTGGTGCATTTGCGCCCGACCACTCCGCTGCGGGAACCGCAGCTGATTGATGCAGCCGTTGCCCAACTGATTGCCCGGCCGGAAGCCAGTTCATTGCGATCGGCACATCAAGCCCCGGAATCTCCTCTCAAATGGTTTCGCCGGGATGAAGGAGGTTATTTCCGGAGCTTTGGCGATGGGATCGATAACGAAGTATTGAACAACCCTCGGCAGACTTTTCCGGAGGCTTATATTCCCGATGGCTATGTGGACGTGGTGATCCCGGAATTGATTCGCAGTTCGGAACGGTTGTACGGCGACAAGATGATGGCTTTTATATCGCCATTCTGTATCGAAGTCGATACGCTCGATGATCTGGACCTGCTGGAATATCAGCTCCAAAAGAAGGGCAGCGGGTTGTGGGACGATTTAAAAGAAAATTATCCGAAAAGAGGCTTCGCCTAGATGGCCGGATTTAAGTTTAATTTAATCCCCAAAGACGTGCCGCGGATCCAAACCAAATACCGGCGGATCGTTACTCCCATTCCGGTGCCGGAGAGCATTCCGATTTTAAAAGCATTGGATCGTTACGAATCCGTCTCCATGCATGGCCAGCTGCCGGTGGTTTGGGAGCGAGCCCGGGATTTTTTAGTCTCCGATGCCTGGGGCAATCAATGGATCGATTTTACCAGCACGATTTTTGTGACCAACGCCGGTCACGGCAACCCCCGGATCGTCCAATCGCTGCAAGAAGTCTTAGCCAAACCGCTTTTGCATACTTATACTTACGCTAGCAAGGAACGGGCTGAATATCTGCAATATTTGATCGAAAATACCCCCGCTCCATTTGAAAAAGCTTTCCTGGTGTCCGCCGGTACGGAAGCGACCGAAGCCGGGTTGAAACTGATGCGGATGGCCGGTTGGAAAAAGGGCAAGAAACGGCCCGGAGTGATCTGCTTCGAGGGAAATTGGCATGGTCGGACCATGGGCGCTCAGATGATGGGGGGAAATCTAACTCAGCAACAATGGATCGGTTATCTCGATCCGAACATCTATCATTTGCCATTTCCATATCCCTGGCGGAAAGAAGCCGTTCAAAATCCCAGGGAGTACTTTCAGAATGCGATGGCGGAGTTGCTCCGGGATCAAAATATCGATCCGGATAATGATCTTTGCGGTTTTATGATCGAAACGTTTCAGGGCTGGGGAGCGATCTTTTATCCTCCGGAGTATATTCAGGAACTCGCCGAATTTGCCCGGCAGCATGAGCTATTGATCGCTTTTGATGAGATGCAGTCCGGCTTCGGACGGACCGGCAAGCTCTTCGGCTATATGCACTATGATGTCGAACCGGATCTTATTTGTTGCGGCAAAGGCGCCGGATCCAGCCTGCCGTTGGCGGTTGTCCTAGGCAGAGCGGAGATTATGGATTTACCGGAGATTGGCTCGATGAGTTCGACCCATTCCGCCAATCCGCTGGTCTGTGCCGCAGGCAAGGCCAATCTCCAGGCCTTGCTGGAGGACGGGATCATCGAACGCTCGATCCCCCGCGGCGAACTTTTTCAGCAGCGGTTGCGGACGATCCAGCAGAAATATCCGGAGCATATCCGTTATGTATTGGGTAAAGGCATGGTAGCCGCATTATTGCTTTATGATAGCGAGGGCAATCCCCTATCCGAACTTTGTTCCCGGATCGCCGAGATAGCCATGGGCCAAGGATTGCTGGTGGTCTGCACCGGCCGGGAATCCATCAAGCTGGGCCCGCCGCTGACCATTAGCGAGGAAGCGTTGCAAGAAGGTTTGACAGTCTTGGACGAAGCGATTCAAGCGGCGCTGGAGGAACGAGCATGATCCGCGGGTATCGCCATACCGGTATGGTAGTGCGAGATCTTCGGCGTTCATTGGCCTTTTATCAAGAAATTCTGGGGTATACCATTTGGAAGCGGGCCGTGGAAACCGGTTCTTTCATCGAACAGGTCGTCGGAATCCCCGGCGTTGTCTTGGAATGGGTCAAATTGAAAGCCCCTGATGGTTCGCTTCTGGAGCTATTAGAATATCATTCTCATCCCGATCCCGAAACGTATCCGGAGCTGCAACCGGCCAACCGGCTGGGATGCTCCCATATTGCGCTGACTGTCGCGGATATCGATAGCTTGTATCGGGATTTAGTCGCGCATCATATTTCTTGCAATAGTGCTCCTCAAATGGCACCGGATGGCACAGCCAGGGTTTTATATTGCCATGACCCGGATGGCATCATCATTGAGTTGGTTGAAGAATGCCCTTCACAGTCTGGAGAACTGCAATAAGGATGGTCCTTACATGAATGGTCATGTGAATTTAACCGCATACGATGTGGTTGAAAATCTAAGTTCCTTTACTGAAGCGAATTTTCAAAAATACTGCCAAGCCGAACTGGTTTCCTGCGATTGAAACAAGGCGAATACATTACAGTGGCAAAGAAAACCAAGTGGCAAATCGTGAAAGAGTGAATTGGATTGGAACTGCTGTTAAGAGAAAAACGGGTGTTGGTAACCGGTTCTTCGCGTGGGATCGGCCTGGCGATTGCCACCGCTTTTTTGAACGAAGGAGCCCGGGTCGTTTTGACCAGTCGCGATCAAGCGGCGTTGGACCGATTGAAAGAGCGGTTGGCCCGGGATTTTTCAGCTCATTCAATGCTCGCTTGGGCATGCGATTTTACGGATGGCAAAGCCATCAGCGATCTGCGCGATAGGATCGTCGCGGCCTGGAACGGCCTGGATATTTTGGTCGTCAACGTGGGGAGCGGCCGGAGCGTGGCCGATCCGATACCGCCTGTCAGCCATTTTCGACGGATTGTGCAGTTAAATTTCGATTCGGCAGTCGACACGGTCCGCGAGTTTTATCCTTTGATCCAAAAAACGCGGGGCAATATCCTTTTTATTACCTCCATCGCCGGGCTTGAGGCTTTTGGCGCTCCGGTGGATTATGCGGCGGCCAAAAGCGCCCTCAACGCTTTTGCCAAGAACCTGGCCCGTAAAGTTGGCGGGGATGGAGTGCGCGTCAATTGCATCGCGCCCGGCAATATTTATTTTGAGGGCGGCAGTTGGGCCGAGAAGATTGAGGCTGATCCCGAGAAAATCCAAAAAATGCTCGAAACCGCTGTTCCGCTGCGGCGCTTCGGACGACCGGAAGAGATCGCGGCGGCGGCCGTTTTTTTGGCGTCGGAATGTTCGGCCTTTACCACGGGCGCATGTTTAATCATCGACGGCGGACAAACGGTGAGCGTTTAATTTATGAAAGCGGGTGATATCATGCGGGAATTGTTTGACTTGTCCGGTAAAGTGGCGGTGATCACCGGCGGGGCGGGTTTCTTGGGGCAGAAGCATGCCGAAGCGATTGCCGAGTATGGCGGCACGCCGGTTTTAATCGACCTGAAGCAGCCGTTATTGGACACGGCACTGGCTAACTTGGCCCAAAGCTATGATGAAGTATCGCCCGCCGGTTACGTAGCGGATATCACCCAGGAAGCTCAAGTCCGGGAAATCTGCAGCCGAATCACAGACCGCTATGGCCGGGTCGATATTTTAATCAATAACGCCGCCAACAATCCTAAAGTGGATGATTCGGACCGGCTTACCAATAGTTCCCGTCTGGAAAATTTCCCTTTGGAATTGTGGCAGGAAGATATCGCCGTCGGTTTAACGGGTTCTTTCTTGTGTTGCAAATACTTCGGGCAGGCGATGGTTCAAGCGGGAAGGGGCAGTATTATTAATATCTCCTCCGATCTCGGGATCATCGCTCCCAATCAGAACCTTTATAAAAAAGAAGCTCTGCCTGATCAGTTGCAGAGCGTTAAACCGGTAACTTATTCGGTGGTTAAAACCGGCCTGTTGGGACTCACCCGCTATCTGGCCACTTACTGGGCGGAACAGGGCGTCCGTTGCAATGCGCTCTGCCCCGGCGGCGTCTACAACGGCCAGGGCCGAGAATTTCTGGCGCGGATCCAGGCGTTGATTCCCATGGCGCGAATGGCGCAACCCGATGAATTAAAGGGAGCGGTACTGTTTTTGGCCTCGGAAGCCTCTTCCTACGTCACCGGCGCAGTAATTGTGGTGGACGGCGGACGAAGCGTTTGGTAAACATGGGATCATATGGAGATGTACTGGGATTCTGCTACAGTGAAATGCTGACTGCTTGGAATCTCCAGTAGTCGAAATGCCCATTAAAGTAAAGGATTATTTGCAGCAGGAAGCTCTTAATTGACAAAGGAGCATTTTGATCCACAAAAGATAGCTCTTGAATCATCGCAAATAGATCTTCATTTAGAAAAGAAGGCTCTTCGTTCACCAAAGGCAGATCTTCATTTATAGAAGAAAGACCTTGATCAACCAAAGGAACTATGGCGATGGTTGCCATAGTTCCTTTGGTTGATCAAGGATCGATCTTTTGGAGATAAACGAGAGGCCGGAAATGATCCTCGATGAAGAACAGCGAGCTTTGGCGGGGCCTTCTTCAAGACTCGGGTCGCGGCGACATCAATCTTTCTTTGGATTTTTTTTATCTCTTTCCAACTGATGGCAGTTAAACCACTCCCCCGTTGTCACAGAGTTTTCTTATTTCATCGAAAAGCCGCTGGGAGGCGAAACCGTCGGGGATGCAATATTGGGTCAGGAAATCTTGGTAGCGTTGGACTGCGTCGTTCCGGAAGGATTCGTCGGAAATTAACCGAGTAATCACTCGATGGAGTTCCGCGGCATCGGTGACCATCAAGGAAGCCCCCAATCGGCCATAGGAGAATGTCGGGGCAAAAGGTTCCACGGTGACTACGGGCAACTTGAAGAACATCGCTTCCAATGCCGCTGTCGAATAGCAGGTGGCGAAGATATCGGCTCCGCTCAAGGCGTCATAAAGACTGATCTTGCCGAAGGGGATGACTTTGCAGTTGGCATAGTTTTCGGCCAGCCGCTGATGGGGCGAGCCGTTTTCGCCGGGATGCAAAAGCATGACCATGACCAGATCGGGGATTTGTTGCAATCCTTCCAGGACTACCGGGGTTACAATTTGTTCGATGCGTAAAATATCAGCCGCATAAATCAGGATTTTTTTCGTCGGATCCACGCCGAGCTTTTCGCAGAGCGTCGGTTTGCCGCACCACGGCCGATTGAAGATGACGTCAAAGCGCGGCGAACCGATCGCGCTTACCCGTGACGCCGGAAAACCGAATTTTTGGTACCAGTCGGCGATGGCTGATCCCCAGACCATTTTTTTCATGGCCAATACTGGAATGTGGGCGAAAAGATCGTGTTCGGCCATTAAGCCGTGTTGCAAGGTCAACGAAGGGATCCGCTGGGCCCGGGCGATAAGGTTCATCGCGCCGTCCATCGAATAGGTGGAAGAGATGGTCAGAACCGCCGCGACATCCAATTGATCGAAAAGCCCTTGGACCGCATCAAAGACGTGGACAATCTCGGGGACGAGTCTTTCGAACCATTGTTGCAATTCGCGGCTTCCCAAAAGCGGGTCGTCATGCTGCTCCTGGACCACCTCCGCGATCTGACGGTTCAGTTCGTTGACCGCTGTGGGGTTATCCCGATAATCTTCTTGAAGGTTATAAGCGGTCAGATCGGGTCGATTGAGCTTGATGACATCGACTTCGGCTTGGCTGGGACTGATGAGATAAAAACGGTTCCGGGGCAAATGGGCCGAGGCAATGTCGCCGAATCCGGCGCGCATTAAGATGATGCCCCCGGGATGCGGATCATAAGCATAGGGCCCGTCGAGCAAGGAGTAGATTTGGGAATCGACCATCTGGTTTATCTCAGCCTGAGCATACGGATAATAGGCGTTCAGCCTTTTTTCACCAATGAAGCTCATAAATTTGCGATAAACATATTGACAGATCGCCACGCGTTGATAGGTGACGTTTTTGAAAGCCTCGAAGAATCGGTGCAATATAACGCTATATAAGGCATTTTTTTCATTCATCGGCTACACCTTTGCATTGAATATTTAGGCGATGCCTCCGGTCCGGCAGAACGAGTCCATCTCATCAAAGAGGCGTTTCGAAGCTGAACCGTCCGGAATGCAAAAATCCGCCAGAAATTCTCGGTATTGATTGACGATGCCGTTCCGATAGTTTTCATCGGCGAGCAAATGGCGGACCACTTCGTTCAAATGGGCGGCATTGATGACCCGAACCGATGCGCCTAAAATGCCGAATGAAAAGGTAGGCGTAATGGGTTCAACAGTAATCACCGGAAGTTTGAAAAACATCGCTTCCAATGCCGCCGTCGAGTAATAGGTGAGGAAGAGATCCGCGCCGCTCAGCGCATCATAAAGACTGATATGGCCGAAGCGCACTACTCTACAATTGGGATATTCCGCAGCGATCTGCTCGTGAAGCAAGGGATTTTCCCCAGGATGCAACAGAATAACCAGGAACAGATCGGGAATGGAACGTAACCCCTCTAAAATAACCGGGGTGATCGTTTTCGCGTAACGGAAGATCTGCGCCGCGTAAACCGCTACCTTTTGGGCGGGGTCAATTCCCAAGATCTCACGGAGCCTGGCCGGGCCGCACCATTTGCGGTTAAAAACGATGTCAAACCGCGGCGATCCGATGACGCTGAGCCGGGAATCCGGGAATCCGAACTTCCGGTACCAATTTTTAATGGCCGTTCCCCAGACCATTTTCTTCGTGGCCAATATCGGGATATGGCAAAAGAGGTCACTCTCGGCGATGATGCCGTGTTGCAACGTAAATGAGGGAATACGGTTGGCCCGGGCGATCAGGTTTAAGGCGCCGTCCATCGAGTACAAGGACGAAACAGTTAAAACCGCTCCAAATTCAGCGCTCTGGAATAATGATTGGACCGCATCCAGATAGCCGACGATCTCCGGCATCTTCTCGTGAAACCAGCGTTCGAAATCGGGACTTCCCAGGAATGGATCGCCTTTTTGCGCCTGAATCACCTGACTGACTTCCCGGTTCAGTTTTTTAACGGTGGACGGGTTTTCGTAGTAAAAATCGCTGATATTCCGGGCCGTCAGATCGGGCCGGTTGAGTTTGATCACCTCGACCTCCGTCTGATTGGGGCTGATCAGAACAAATCGTTCCCGGGGCAAATGAGCCGAAGCGATATCGCCAAATCCGCCCCGCATTAAAATGAGGCCATCGGGGTGCGCGTCGTACGGATACGGTTCATCGATCCACTGGTAAATCTGCGCGTTATGCAAGGAGTCAACGCTCTCCTCCCAGTATGGGAGGAGAGCCCTGGCCAAGTTGATGTTTTGACTGTCGTTGAAAAAATTGAGAACCTGGTAATAAACAAACTTGCAAATGGGTACTCCATGATAGGAAATATCGCGGAAGATATTAAAAAAGCGCCGTAAAATTACGCCATAGAAAGTTGTTTTTTCGTTCATGTCTGTTCCTCGTGACGATAACTTCTGGTTGAGCGGACCGGCTTCTTCAAGCAGATGATGCTTGGAGCGCGACCTAAGCGATGCCGCCGCTGTTACAGAGCGCTTTTAATTGGTCGAAAAGCCGTTGGGACGCATTGCCGTCGGGTATACAATAATCGGCAAGGAACTCCCGATAACGGTCGATGGCAGATTCCCGAAAATCGGCGTCGTTGATTAGCTTGGTGACAACCGTAGTGAGCTCGGCGGAATCGGTCACCCGTAGCGAGGCGCCCGCATCTCCGTAGGAAAAATAGCCCGGCAAAGGCTCGACGGTAATGACCGGCAATTGAAAGAGCATCGCTTCCAACGCGGCGGTCGAACAGTGGGTGATAAAGAAGTCGGC
Source organism: Bacillota bacterium (assembly GCA_023400055.1). Taxonomy (GTDB): domain Bacteria; phylum Bacillota; class UBA4882; order UBA8346; family UBA8346; genus Hydrogenispora. The sequence goes on along the minus strand of JAEXFN010000063.1, from coordinate 5,601 downwards.
GCCGCTCAAAGCATCATAGAGACTGACATGGCCAAACTGCATCACTTTACAACGGGGATAGCCGGCGACCAACTGTTCATATTTGGAGACCAGGGCGCTTTCCGACGGATGAAGCAATATCAGCAGATAAAGCTCGGGAACGGACTTGAGCGCGTCGGCGATCAGGGGCACGATGGTATTCATCTCGGTGCCGGTGGCATAGACCATCAGTTTTTGTTGGGGATCGATGCCCAGCTTTTGGCAGAGCGTTTGTTTGCCGCACCATTGCCGGTTGAATATGACATCAAAGCGCGGCGAGCCGATGACGTTAAGCCGCGAGGCGGGAAAACCGTACTTTTGATACCACTGCTTGACGGCATTGCCCCAGACCATTTTTTGGGTAGCGTAGATCGGAATGTGACAAAAGAGATCCCGATCGAGAATCAGGCCGTGTTGTAAAGTCACCGCAGGAATGCGATTGGCTCTGGCAAATAGGTTGAGAGCGCTGTCCATCCAGACAATGGAAGAGATGGTTAATACCGCGCCGATGGACAGCTTTTCGAAGAGCGAATGAATTGCGTCGAAAACGCGGACCACCTCCGGCGTTTTTTGATAAAACCACCGCAGCAACTCGGGGCTTCCCAGGACCGGATCCTGCCCCTGGGAGTTGATTACTTCCGCTATTTGTTGATTGAGTGACGCTACCGCCTGGGGATTCGGCCGGCAGTAATTCTCGATGTTTTGGGCGCTCAGATCCGGCCGGTTGCGATGGATCACATCGACTTCGGCCTGATTGGGGCTCAAAAGCACAAAACGATCTTTGGGCAGATGCAATGATGCAATATCGCCAAACCCGCCTCGCATGATGACGATTCCGTCGGGATGCGGATCATAGGCGTAGGGCTGATCACACCATTGATAGACCCCGTCGTCCGTCATTTGGGCCATTTCCGCTTCCAAACCGGGCAGGTTCTCTTTCGCCCATGAGTGACTCCAGCGATTCGTGGCGAAATAGTAGAACTGGTAATGAAGATAATGGCAGATCGGGATTTGATGGTAGGTGATGCTCTGAAATTTGGTGAGGAATTTACGCAATAAGGTGCCATAAAAGGCAGCCTGTTCGTTCATGTTCGCTTACTCCTTTTTATTTTACGAGTATTTGCTCAAAAAGATTCAGCCATTGCCCGGCGACTACCGGGATCGAACGATGAGTCTCAACCCATTGCCGGGCCTGGGCGGCGATCTTTGAGCGCAACGCATCATCGGTGATCAGAGTCCGCATCGCCTCAAACCAAGCCTGTTCGTTATTATCCGCCAGTATGCCGGTTTCGTTGGGTTGAACATTGTTCGAATACGGCGGAATGTTCGAGTAAATGCCGGCGATGCGGCAAGCGCCGTATTCGCGGAGTTTATTATCGGTTTTGCACCGGTTATGGGGCAAATCCAACAATGGGCATAACGCGATCTGCCAGTTTCGCTGATAGAGATCTTGCAAGAAAGCGCTATAATTCGGAATAAACGGAGTGAAGTGGACATTGGGCAGCTTTTTCAAATCTTCCGGCAGGCAGCTGATAAAATCCCAGTGGATATTGGGGAAATCTTTCGCAATCCGCTGAATCGGCTCGATCATAAAATGAAAATCCGGACTGTGATGGATGGTGCCCGCGTAGCCGATGGTGAAATGAGGATTTTCGGAAATTACCATGCCGTTGATGATGTTCAAATCCACGGCGTAAGGCTGATAAACGGTCCGCTGATTGTATTTGGATACGAACGGAATCAACTCCGGCGAGCCGATCTTCACGATATCGGCGGAGTTTAAAAATTGTTCGATGGCTTTCACCACATAGGGATTGCGCATGTAGCGCCCGATGGGCAGATCTTCCGGCAGGTCGAAATAGTTGTCGTCAATCTCGTAAATGATCGGAATATGGGCATTTTTAACCGCGTTCAATATCCGCAGGCCATTGGGGTGACAGTTGCGATGAAAAATCACCACGTCGGCCTGGTGGAGCAGGTCGGGTGAAAAAACGGCCTCCTTCACCAATTGCCAGGAGATGGCTCCCTCGTTTTGTAAGTGGGTGAATGGCCGGATAATCGAGATCTCGGTGGAAGGAACCGGCGTTTGCACAATGCAAATTATGTTGAGCATCAATTAACCTCAGCGATGGAATTGGAAGAAGAAAGTACTTTGAAGGCTTTCCAGCGCCTGGACTGCGGCTGGGAAGCGAGAAAATCATATCCTGTATAAAATATTAGCCGGGGATGCTTTTCGTGTCAGAATCGGGGCAGCGGCACGTTTCTTTTTTCGGATACTTCTCAGCCCGACCCTTTGACGCTGAGACGGCCGCCGGGTTTGCCATTCCCTAGGCAAACGGCTTTTATCGGCAAGGCGTTGGGAAGCCAGGTGCTAAAGTCCTTTGAATCGAAACAGCGATTTTGCAAGGGGATTTACATTGACTTTATCATTTGCTTCTCTGAGCTTTGGTGATCGCTCAGACCTTCGGACCGGGTTTATCACAACGCTTTTAGAACCGGCCTGCTTCCGTGATAAAGAAATTTTTGGGATTATCATGCATTTGGCCTGGCAGCACTTTCATTCCAAACGAATACCATATATCAGCATAAAGGCTATTGGCGGTAATGATGAATGTCCAAAGCGTTAATCCCCTGATTGCGGAGCGACCAAAGCCGACCGGTATCCAGGTATTGATCGCCGCACCGGAAGATGGCGTATTGACCAGAATGGCCTACCGGATTCCTTTCGCCGCACTTTCCGAGGCGGAACTGCAGTGGCGGATGGTTCTGGAGGGGCACCTGCAAAAAAATGATTTGGCGGGGATCGATTGTTTGATACTCTCCCGCTGTTCCAACAGCGCCACCCTGCCGGTGGTCCGATTGGCGCGGCGCAATGGGATCAAAGTATTGTATGAATTGGACGATGACTTACTCCAACCGCCACAGGATGAGGAATGGGGCCGTCATTATTCCTTGAGCTGCCGTCCGCGCGTTATCAAACTTTTACTGGATGAGGCGGATCTGGTGAAGGCGGGTTCGCCCGAATTGGCCCGGCGGCTGCAACAGCGCGGTTATCAGAGCATTTATCAACCCTATGCGATCGACCTGCCACCGTTACAAGCCCCGCAATCCGGCCCGCCCTATCGGATCGGCTACTTCGGAACGAAGCATCACCGCGGCGATCTCAACCGGATATTTCCGGCGCTGCTGGAAGTGGCGGAGACGCTCGGTCCAGCCGTGGAGTTTCAGTTTATCGGTTGCCAGCCTGATCATTGGGAGCAATTAAGGCGAGTCAAGGTCCGCGGCCCCATCAATGATTATCACAAGTTTCTGGAGGCTTTGACCGGGTTTGCATGGACGCTGGGACTGGCGCCGCTGCGGCTGACTCCTTTCAATGAAGCCAAGAGTGATAGCAAGTTCCGTGATCTGTCCGCCGCCGGGACGGTTGGAATATACGCCGCTGCCGCGCCTTACCGGGAAACGGTACGGCAGGGGGTCAACGGCTGGCTTTGCGCCGAAGAGCCCGAAGCTTGGTATCGGACCATCATGGAAGCCCTTAATACCCCGCAGCGCCGGCAAATGGTGGAGAATGCCCGGTCGCAGCTGTTGGAACGCAACCATCCGACAGTCGTCGCCCACCAATGGTTAGTTATCATCCGACAGTTGATATCTAGTGCGGAAAATTTGAAATTCAAGTTTTAAAAACGTAAATTGGCTGACTTCACATTTTCAACTCCAATACATCGCGGTTGCCTTACCTAATCAATGGTTTCGCACTGGAATCGATAGCAATTTATTTCATTAATGATGAATAGAGGTGTGAAAATGGCTACCAGTTCCCAATGTTCCCAAGGCAGCAAGCTCAGCAGCCTCCCCGCGACCACGGGCACGGGTTCGATCTCATGCTGCCTGCCGTTTGTCTGTGAATTCAGTACTTCCATCCAGCGTTTCAACGATCAAATTACCCGCAGCGTGCTTGCCCGGTTGCAACGCCGTTGTGTCACGCTTGCTCCGGCGCAGCCGGTTCTGTTGGCGAGCGCCAGTTTCCAGGAGACTTTGACGACCACGATTGCCCTGACGATAGCCGCCACTACACTTACTTCCATCAATGTGGCCTTGAGTAACGTGCAGTTCACGATCGTCGGCTTCTCCTCCCTCATCGTCCAGGTCACCGGCGATGTGGTAGTTACTGTCCAATTCACTGGGGTGGATGGTTTGCCGCATACGGATACGGTGACCATTCCCTTCGCCTTCCTGCAGACGATACCCGGGACTTTCCCGCCCAATGTGACCATTAGCGGCAGTCTGGCCATTGTTAATCAGATCATCACGGTAGAGGAGGATCCCAGTACTTTGGCGATTACCGGAGTGACGATAACCCTGGTGCTGGCCGATACCATCCAGGTCTTTTTACCCGCTGCATAACGACGAAAGCTACCGATTCCCAATGAAAAAGGACTGGAGCGGCCGGTCCTTTTTTATTGGGCGCGCCCGGTTCGACGATAACCGGGCGGTGCGCGTCGGAACCGGGATCGCCATGGAGATGGCGCCGGGAATCGTTGATCATCGACAAAGAGAAGGAAAACGCACCGCGGCCAGCCGGGCCAGGGCTTCGGCAAGCGGGGATAGTGGTTGGGAAAGCCCGCCCAAGGTTTGGGACAGTTTACCCAACGTTCGGGAATGCTCTCCCAAGGCTTGGGGAACCTGGCCCATGGCCCGGGCATGCTTTCCCAAGTCTTGGGCATCCATTCCCAATCCTTGGGATAGTTTTCCCAATCCTTGGGACAGCTCGCCCAAAGGTTGGGCATGCTTTTCCAGGACACGGGCAAGGAAGGAGCGGGAGATCCGTGGACGGACGGAGCAGATCCCATGGATGATCAACGAACAAGCATGGAGGACTGGCGTCGGGAGCGGGACGAAAGCCGTTTGGGCAACCATGATACAGCGACAAATCGTCTAAAAGCAGATTCCTTGCCCTTCAGAGAGTATCAGAGAGCAAAGGAATTTACATTCGCCATCCGCGTATATCACTTCGATGAGAGATCGGTTTGAATTGTAAGCTAAAGTTTTTGAGGTATGATGGTTTTAAGTTTTTGGGCCTAAAACCAGGATTCCGCCTGCGGGCAGGCAAGGGGTTTAGCGGCAAACCCCTTGCAACCCCGCCGCTAAGGGGACGCTGCTTCCCCTTAGAACCCCTCCAATGTCCGATTCATCCGTGAACCGGCAAGGTAAATGGACAATTAAGTTTGGCCGACGGCGGTGCTTTCATCCGGGCAGCAACGCCGCGCAGCCGCCATCCTTGGCGGCTGTATGAATGCAAAAATGTTAGGTGAAACTTTGGATGTTGGCTTTTAAGGCTAGAGTTATCCACCCGAGTGGTCTACAGGGAGGTAGACCGGCACGGCATTGCGAATGGAGCGCATGCCGTTGCCCAACGGGAATCACTTTCAAAAAGAGATGCGATTGGCAGAATCGATTCTTTACTTCATTCGGTGCGTTTGGTAAAGGTAAATGCCGGGTCAAGTGTGGTTCCTAATTACCTTACTATCCATGGGATGGTCAAAATCTCCATGCTCCACGGAGTTTTGACCATCCCATCATGAT
>JAEXFN010000037.1 GCA_023400055.1 Bacillota bacterium | reverse complement strand
GATTCCAGATCGATCTTTTGTGGATAAAGATCGATCTTTTGTTAATAAAGATCTGTCTGCAACGATTCCAGATCGATCTTTTGTGGATAAAGATCGATCTTTTGTTAATAAAGATCTGTCCGCGATGGTTCCAGATCGATCTTTTGCGGATGAAGATCTTCCCGCTGGGAGTGATTCACCGCTTCGAACCAGTGCCGTGACCTTTCCGGCTTTGGCCGGGTTTTCAGGTCCAGTCCGATTAAGTCATCCGGCTAAACCAAGCCCACCGCTTGCAGCAAAAAGCCGATTTCCGCGGGAGTCAGCTCCCGGTACGCGCCCGGATGCAATGCCGGGTCCAGCTCCAGCGCGCCCATGGCGACCCGTTTCAGATAGAGCACCGGTTTGCCCCGGGCCTCGAACATCCGCTTGATCTGGTGGAACTTGCCTTCGTGGATGACCACTTCCACTTCGGACTGGCGGCCGGCGTCCAGGATCCGCAGCTCTGCCGGGAGGGTCCGGTAGCCGCCGATGTCGATCCCTTCCCGGAACGCCGCTTGATCCGCGGCGTCGGCTGTCCCGTCCAGCCGGGCCAGATAGCGTTTGGGAATGTGTTTTTTGGGGGCCAGCAGGCGATGGCCCAGTTCGCCATGGTTGGTCAGCAGCAGCAGCCCCTCGGTGTCCTTGTCCAGCCGGCCGACGGGGAACAGGCCCTTGTTGCGGAACTTCTCATCCAGCAGGTCCAGGACGGTCCGGTCCCGATTATCCTCGGTGGCCGAGACCACGCCGGCCGGTTTATGCAGCATCAGATAGAGGTATTGGGCATAGCGGATCCCTTGGCCGTCGCCGCAAACCGTATCCCGGCCCGGCTCCAGTTGCAGCGCCTCGTCCCGGACGGGCCGGCCGTTCACGGTCACCGCCCCGGAGCGGATCCACCGCTTCACCTCGCTCCGGCTGCCGCAGCCCATGTTGGCCAGATAGCGATCGAGCCGCATCGGTTCATCCCCCTTCGCGCATAGAATTCTCCAAAAAACCAATTTCAGCTAAGGTTTTATTCGGCGGAAGCCGGACTTATCCTTCCCGGACGCCAAAAAACCGGCGTTTGGGATAAACGCCGGTTTTTGGACGAACATCGACTCATCCGACCCAAGTCAGATCGCTTTTAAGGCCTCATCCAGGCTCTCGATCAACAACTCCGCTTCTTCCAGCCCAATGTGCACCCGGACCACCGCGATCCGGTCATCGGTCGCGTCGGGATGGGAGACCGCATACGGAAAGACCAGGCTCTCATAACCGCCCCAACTGACGGCCCGCTTGAAGTAGCGCAGCCGGTTGGTGAAAGCGGCGACCCGGGCCGCGTCGCGGGTGGCCAGCTTGAACGAGAACAGCCCCGACCCGCCGCGCATCTGCGCCCGGGCCAGTTCATACTGGGGATTCTGCGCGTAAAAAGGATAGTAAATATCCTCGATCTTGGGATGCCGGGCCAAGTAATCGACGATCTTTAGGGTATTGGCGTAATGGGCCTGCATCCGGACCTGCAGCGTCCGCAAGCCCCGCAGCAGCAGCCAGGCCATGAAAGGATCGGGCACCGTGCCGATATTCAGAAACTCGGTCGCAAAAATATGTTCGATATCGGCGCTGTTTCCGACGATCACCCCGGCCACCACGTCGCTGTGGCCGCCGAAATACTTGGTCGCCGAGTGGACTACCAGATCGATGCCGTAGTCCAAGGGATTCTGATAAATGGGCGTCGCCCAGGTATTGTCGATGATCGTCCGGATCCCGCGCCCTTTGGCCAGCGCCGCCACTGCCTTGAGGTCCTGCAGTTCAAAACGGAAAGTGGTCGGGCTCTCCAGGTAGATGATCTTGGTGTTGGAACGGATGGCCGCCTCGATCTCGGCCACGTCCGTGCCGCTGACCCAGCTATGAGTCACCCCGAAACGGGGCAGGTATTTCTCGAGCAGAGTTTTGGCCCAGCTGTAGGCGTCCCTCACCATCACCACGTGATCGCCGGCCTGCACGAACGCCAGGATGCTGGCGGAGATGGCGGCCGCGCCCGAGCTGACCAGCTTGGCCCGCTCGCCGTGTTCCAGGGCGGCGACCTTCTGCTCCAGCAGGTTCACGGTGGGATTGTTGCCGCGCGTGTAAAGGCAGTTGTGGGCTTCATCGCCGATCGCCTGCTGGAAATCTTCGAAGGTCGGAAAGGCGAAGATGGAAGTCTGATACAGCGGTGGACTGACCGCGCCAAACGGAAAGTCGTCCTCCCCCAGGTGGTGGAGGATTTCGGTGATATTTTGTTTCTGATTCATCCTTGGAATGCTCCCTTTGGAGTCCATCCGGCAGCGGATGGGCGTATTCATATAAAATCGTCTTTATTCCTTGATGGCCCCTTCGGTCAGGCCCACCACGATATACTTCTGGGCGAAGGCGAAAACCACCAGGGTCGGCAAGAGCGCCACCACGATGCCCGCACTCAAAACCTCCCAGCTGACGCCGGCCTTCGAGATGAACGAGTTCAGCGCCACCGGGATCGTCATGTTCTGATCGGAGTTCATGAACATGACCGCCAGGAACAGCTCATTCCAGATGTTGACGAAAGAAAAGCTGAAGATGGCGGCCAGCCCCGGCAGCACCAGCGGCACCACGATCTGGAACAGGGCCTGGAAACGGTTGCAGCCGTCGATCTGGGCGGCCTCCTCCACCGACACCGGAACCATGGCGAAAAAGCCGCTTCCCATGATCGAGGCGAAGGCGATCATCGTCCCGATGTAGATCACCGACAGCATTAACAGGTTGTCGGTCAGGCCGAACTGGGCCAGGAACGAATACAGCGGGGTCATGATCATATAGGTCGGGATGATCTGGGTAAAGTACATTCCCAGCAGAAATACCATCCGGACCCGCTTGGCCCGGAAGCGCGAGAGCGCATAGCCGCTGAGCATCGCGACCAGCATCGCGCCGGCCGATCCCAGCAGGGAAACGAAGACGCTGTTGCGGAAATAAACCTGAAATTTGCTGATCTTGAAGAGATAGGCGTAGTTGGCCAGATTGAACGAGCGCGGCCAATACTGGATGGGAAACGCGTAAATCTCCCGGCTGCCCTTCAAGGAAGTGACCACTACCCAATACAAGGGCAACAGCGCCGCGACGAGAAACAGCGCCAACAGGATAAAGCGGACGCCGCCAAAAAGCAGTTTCTTGAGGCGGGCCGTCTCGGCGGGCCGGATTTTAGGGGTCAAGGCGGCGGCGCCATTTTCGTTCTTCATCATGCCGCACCCTCCTCTTTGGCGCCCGAGACCTTCAGATAAATCATGGCGCAGCCGAACAGGATCACCATGATCAGGACTCCGATGGCCGAGCCCTGGCCATAGTCGAAGAATTTCAGGATCTTGTTGATCATCTGCGTCGCCAGGATATTGGTGGCGTTATTCGGGCCGCCGCCGGTCATGGCGTAAATGATCTCGGGGAAGTTCATGATCCAGATGGTCCGAAGCAGCACCGTCCCCACAATAGTGGCTTTGATATACGGAATGGTAATATAGAATAGCCGTTGGGCCGAATTTGCGCCGTCTATCGCGGCGGCCTCAAACAATTCCTTGGGAATGGATTGCAACGCCGCCAGCAACATGATTGCAAAAAAAGGCACGCCGTACCAGATATTGACGATGATCACCGAGATCATGGCAAACCGGGGATCCGACAAAAAGCCGATTGGCTGCTGAATCAGATGCAACCGCAGTAAAATATCATTGGCCATTCCGAATTGGCCGTTAAAGATCCAGGCCCAGATCAGGCCGATGGCGAACCCGGAAAGCGCCCACGGGTAAAAGACCAGCCCCGAATAGATGCCCCGGCCGCGGAACGGTTCCCGCAGCAGCAGCGCCAGGATGAAGCCCAGGACGAACTGGAAGAACAATGATACATAAATCCAAAGCAGGGTATTAATGATAATGCGCCAGAAATTGAAGTTGGGATCGGCCAGGACCGCCCGGAAATTATCCAGGCCGTTGAAATGGACCAGCGATAAGTCGTTGTTCAGGTTGTAATTTTGAAAGGCAATCACAATCCCCTTGAGGACCGGCAAGAAGATCACCAGCACCAGGAAGAGGAAAGCCGGGACCATGATTGCCATCAGGAAACCCATTGGATTCCGTCGCACCGGGGGCACCTCCAAACGCTTGATCTCGAGGGAAGGGAGCGGCACGGCCGGCCGATGACTCGGACGCCGCGCCTCCCGCTCCGCTTCGTTCCGTGCGTTATTTCGTTACTTCGTCCAGTAATCCTTCCATTTGGCCAGCATGGTTTCGAGCTTGGTCTGACCCAAGAGGACGCCCTGGAGATCACTCTCATGGATCGCGCCCCAGCCCGGCCATTTCGGCGAGGATTGCGGGAACGGCTTGAAAATATACTTGCCGGGCGTGGTCATTTCTTTCAAGAAAGCCGCGTAATGTTTGCCCTGGAAGTATTTGTTGGTTTTGAAGGCGGTGCTCTGGACCGGCAGCGCGCCGTAATGCTCGCAGAAGTAACCGTTTTTCTCAGCGGAGCTGAGCCATTGGATAAAGTCCCAAGCCTGGCTCTGGTTCTTGGAATAACTGGGGATGCCCAGGCCGGTGAAGCCATAGTCCAGGTAAGAGAAGCCGCCCGGGCCGAGCGGAACCGGCACGACCACGTATTTTTCCGGATCCAGCATCTTGTCGATCAAGGGAATGGCATCGGGGTCCTGCATCAGGAACGGGGTAACCCCGGAGACAAAACCGTTGATCTGTTCATTAAAGCCCCAGTTAATCGCGTCTTGGGGCGCGCCTTTCTTGAACAAGTCGATGTAAGCTTTCATGCCTTGCACATAGCGCGGATCGATGAAATAATTCTTGTCTTCCGAGTAGAGCAGGGCATCCTTCTTGATATCCGGGACATAGGCCGAAGCGAAGAAGTCCGAGAACTTCATCTCGTTGGACTTGCCGCGCCAGGCGAAGCCGTATTGGTTCTTGGCCGGGTTGGTAATCTTGGCGCAGGTCTTGATCAGGTCGGCGATGGTGCCCGGCACGGTGGTCACGCCGTTCTTCTCCAGGACGTCGGTGCGGACGAACAGCGCCTTGATGAAGATACATTGGGGAACGATGTACAGGGTGTTGTCGACCATTTTGGCGGCGGTCAGCGAGACCGGCGTCAGGGTCTTGGCCTCTTTCCAGCCTTTATAAAACTTGGCGAGGTTGGCGAGCTTCTTGTTGTTGACGAATTGTTTGATGGTGTTGTCGCGGACCTCGATGATATCCAGCGGTTGATTGGTGTTGAGCATCAGGGTGGCCTTCTGATCGGCCTGTTCATACGGGGGCGAGATCAGGTTGATCGTGACGCCGGGATGGCTGGACTCGTATTCGGCGATCAATCCTTTCAACAGGACCGTCCGTTCCGGGCTGGTCATCACTTCCAGAAAATTGATGGTTTTGGTCTCGGCGAAAGCCGGAACCCCGACCAAAGCGACGATCAAAGAGAGAATTAACAGCAGCTTTTTCATTCCAAACTCTCCTTTTTTTATTATTTTTTTAAAAACCCGCCGCGCCAAGCCAAAGCGGCAAAACCCGTCTTCCCACCTCCTTTTAGCGAATTAAAGCTTGATATTCCGGCACGATTCCCTCTCCTTCAACTGGACCGGATAATAGATCTGCCGGATTAACTCGCGCGGTTCCGCAGCCGACTCAAGCTTGCTCAATAACAATCCCGCCGCTTGCTGGCCGATTTCCACCGGAAACTGGGCCACCGTGGTCAGGGCGGTCTCAAGATGCTTGGTAAACCGCAGATTGTCGAAACCGATCACCGATAGATCCTCGGGCACGCCGAGGCCATGGCGCTTACCCATTTTCAGGATATGGAGCGCCACGTAATCGTGGAGCGCCACCACCGCGGTGGGCTTATGCGCCGCGATGTAATCGTGAAGCTGTTGATAAATGGCCGTTTCATCCTGGTTGGAATCATAGGAGAAAATGGCATGCTCCGGGATCTCCAGGTCGTATTCATCCATGGCCTTGCGATAGCCGGTAATGCGGTCTTCGATGCTGGAAGTCGACGTAAACCGGTTTTTGATGAAAGCGATCCGCTCGTGCCCCAGCCCGATCAGATATTCGGTCGCCAAATACCCTCCGGCGATGTTATCCGACATGACGCAATCGGTATGCAAGTTCTGCAACCGGTGGTCGATCAACACAAAAGGGAAGCCTTCCCCTTGCAAATCGGCGATGGTGGTGCTGTTGCGCTGATCCTCGGCCGGCAGGATGATCAAGCCCATGACTCCTTCGTTCTTAAAATATTGAATGTTCTCGGCCTCTTTTTTGTAATCATTGCCGGAACTCCGGTAGCTCAATGAATAGCCCCGGCCCGCCAGGCCCGCCTCGATGCCGCTCAGCATCCTGGCTTCCAGCTCCCGGTCGCAATAATCCAGGATCACCCCGATCTTCCGCTCTTTCTTCCCGCTGAACTGATCCTTGCTGAAGACGAAGGTGCCGTTACCCTGCACCCGGTAGAGATAGCCTTTTTGCACCAGGTCCTGAATGGCCAGGCGCACGGTCGAGCGGCTGACATTCAATTCCTTACACAGATCTCTCTCCGGCGTGATCGACTCGCCGGGCGGGAACGCGTTGTCGCGGATCTTTTGCAGAATGTATTCCCTAACTTGCTGGTACAATGGTTTTTCGCGTTTATTCAGTTCTTTATCGAGCATGTCTTCACCACTTTTTCCCCATCGTTTCGGCGTTTTTCATAGCACCGGCCCCATCCGGCAAATTCCTTCCGGGTGAAATGATATTTACGGTGTGGTATGTTAAATTGGTACGGACCTCTGTTATTACGATTTAGTCAGAATTGCATCAATAGATCACTGAAGGCTTCATTTTTTCGTAAATACCATCATAAATGATAAATTAAAAGGCTTGTAACGTTTCCGAGAAGAAAATGGTATTTGTTTTGGTACGTACCAATGAGAGCAAAAAAATCTCTGCCTCCACGATAAAATCAAGAACATTTCCGAACCCAAAGCAATATCCGATTTATCCAGTGAAAGCACTGGACGATTTTTTCCGGATAGCAACCGCGTCCGAATGTCATGTCTATGTTAATTATGATAGCACTGATTATCCCAGAGCGCAATATCATCCGCAAAATTTTCAATGATCCGGCCCAAACTCGCGGGTCAGGCTCAAAAGCAAAGCCCTTCTCCCGTGGAAGAAAGGCTTTGCTTGGTAATCCTGCTTTTCTCAGTTTTGCTTCGGTGACGGCTCCATACCGTCACTCATTTTAAAACAATCCCTGCTGCAAGGGCTGGTTGTTCTGATCATCCGGACTCGGGCTCGGACTGGCGGGCCCGGACGGCTTGGGATCCTGGAAGAACCAGTGCCAAACCTTGTAGGCAGTGCTTTGCGGAATGTTCTTCTCGTCAAAGACCTCCTGGTACGTGTTGCTATTTAACCAGCTGGGAACCGCCTGCCCGGTCCGGGGATCCACCGCGGTCCAGACGATGCCGGACGGCTCCTCGAATTGGGCCGGAGTTTTCCGCAGATCCAGCTGTTTCATATAATTGCCCCACAGTTCGGCGGCGGTGGCGCTGCCCAGCAGGTAATTCTTATAGATCATCGGCTGCCCCTGCCGGTCATTGCCGATCCACAGCGCGGTCAGCATATCCGGGGTATATCCCACGAACCAGGCGTTGGTGTAATCGCTGGTCGTACCGGTTTTGCCAGCCACCGGACGCTCCGGTAGTCTGGCGCGGACCCCGGTGCCCCGCTCCACCACATCCTGCATCAACATGGTCATGATATAGGCGGTCTGGGGCGTCAACGCCTGGCGGGGCGCGGCCGGATTATATTGTTTATACAGGTTGCCCTGGCGGTCGAGCACTTTCGTCACGCAGTAAGGCTTGCGATAATCCCCCTGGTTGGCGAAGGGCACATAGGCCGCGGCCAGTTCCAGCGGGGTGACTCCTTTGGTGAGCCCGCCCAGGCCCAGCGAGGCCAGGTTCAAGTCGTTGGTCGGTCCCTGTTTGACCAGGGTGGTGATGCCCATCCGTTCCATCTTGTCGGCGACGTTTTTGACCCCGACATTCTGCAGCAACTGCACGGCCACAGTGTTGATCGAATCGCGCAGCGCTTCCCGCAAGCTCATCCGGCCGTGGAAGGTACGGTCGTAGTTGGTCGGCGCCCAAACCTTGCCGTTTGCCAAGGTGAATGAGATCGGCTTATCCTCCATGATGCTGGCCGCCGTATACCCCCGCTCCAAAGCGGTGGCGTAGACGAACGGCTTAATCGCCGAACCCGGTTGGCGGGCCGAACGGAACGCCCGGTTATACTGGCTCTCGCCGTAATTGCGTCCGCCCACCATGGCCAGGATCCCGCCGGTCGCCGGATTCAGCGAAACCAGCGCTCCCTGGGGCTGAACCTTGGCGGCCATCTTGGGGATCCCGGCGATGGCGATCTCCGCCGCTTTCTGCAGGTTCAGGTCCAGCGTGGTATAGATCCGGTAGCCGCCGAAGCGCAGCTGCTCTTCGGTGAAGCCCTCGTTTTTCAAAAGGTCCTCGCGCAAGTAATCCAGGAAATAACCCGCCACCGCGCTGGGATTGGTCTGGCCGGTCACCCGGATCGGCTCGCGAATCGCCCGCCGATATTGAGCTTGGGTAATATATTTCTGCTCCAGCATCTTCTGGAGGACGACATTGCGGCGGGCTTTGGCCTGCGCCGGATGCTTGACCGGCGAATAATTCTCCGGGCTCTGAATCAGTCCGGCGATGGTGGCCGATTCCGCCAGCGACAACTGGTTGGCAGATTTCCCGAAGTAAAAACGGGCCGCCGCTTCCACGCCGACATTGCCGTGGGCCAGATAGACGCTGTTCAGATACATCTCCAGAATCTCTTTCTTAGTGTAGACCTGCTCGATCTCCAGCGCCAGCGTGATATCCTGAATCTTGCGGCTCAAGGTCCGTTCGGACGAGAGCAGCGAGATCTTGGCCAGCTGCTGGGTGATGGTGCTGCCGCCTTCCACCCCGCCGCCGGGCAGCAGATCCTTGATCACCGCCCGGGCCATGCCCCGGATATCCACCCCGTTATGCTGGTAAAAGCGGGAGTCCTCGATGGCCACCGCCGCGTTCCGCACATCCCGGCTCATCTTTTCCGACGGCACCCAGATCCGGTTGTAAAAATAGAGATTGCCGATGATCTTGCCGTTGCGATCGTAAGCCACCGAGGCCGTGCGGATATTCTCCAGCTTCTGGCGCATATCCTTGGTCAAGCTGGCCGCGAAGACAACGGTCCCGCCGAGCAGGAAGATAATGACTGCCACCAGATAAACCTTGCGTTTCAAAGAACCATCCCCGTATATTACAATTTTCAAACTTCATGCTTTGTTCCATAATATCATAACCAAACGCATCATAACAATCCCCGCCGCGTCCCGCGACGCTATTCATCCTGGCAAAAATCCCGCCATGCTCCGCAATCCTTTCTGTAACGCGGCGCGGCGTCCATAGCACAAAAACCAGCCGGATGGGTAGCTGGTTCCTGATATCATACGATTCCTGATAAAGTTAACGCCCCGGGCCGCAAATAGTTTCCAACGCCGTGACGGAAGTTCCTGCCAGCCGCCGCTCAACCGTTCCCCTTCCAGCGCACAAACTGCCTCTCGAGCAGGCTGACCGCGTAATAGAGGATCACCGCCACCACACAGAGGATGATCACGCTGGCCATGACCAGGCTCATGTTGAAGACCTGCCCGCCGTAGACGATCAGATACCCCAAGCCTTCCTTGGAGACCAGGAATTCGCCGACGATCGTGCCCACCAGCGACAGGCCCAGGTTCACCTTGAGCGCGGCGATGATGGTCGGCACCGAGGCCGGCAGGGTCACCTTCATCAGGATCTGGCCCCGGCTGGCCCCGAAACTCTTCAACAGTTTGATGGTATCCGGATGGACCTCGTTGAACCCGTTAAAGACCATCATCACGGTGACGATCACCGAGATCGCCAAGGCCATGGCGATGATCGCCGGGGTGCCCGAGCCGAGCCAGACGATGAAGATCGGCCCCAGGGCCACCTTGGGAACGCTATTTAACACCACGATATAGGGATCGAGAATCTCGGCGATGGTCCGCGACCACCACAACAGCACCGCGATGACCGTCCCGCCGAGGGTCCCCAGGACAAAGCCGAGCGTTGTTTCGCCGACGGTGGTCACGATGTGCGGCCATAACTTGCCGCTCGCCTGCAATTGGGCGATCATCGTGAAGATCTTGCTGGGTTGGCTGGTAATGAAGGTATTGATCCATTTGAGGTTGGCTCCGATCTCCCAGAAAACCACCAGCAGGATCAGGATCAGACATTGATAGAAGCGGATCAGCAGTTCCCGCCGGCGCACCGTCTCCAGGTAGCGGCCGTGGAACTCGGAGACCGCGCCCCGGCGCAACCAGCGTCGCAGCGGACCGGCGCTTTTCTCTTCACCACGCGGCTTCATCGCGCACCTCCAAGTCGTTCCAGATCTCCCGGAAATAGCGGCGGAACTCCGGCGCCTGCCGGGCTTGGAACGGCGAGCCGTTCTTGCCGGTCAGCTCGATCCGGTAATCCGCCTTGACCCGGCCGGGCCGGGGAGTCAAAACGACGATCCGGTCGGAGAGCGCCACCGCCTCCGAAATGTCGTGAGTCACCAGGATGACGGTCTTCCGCTCCTGCTTCAGGATTTGAAAGACCTCCTCCTCCAGGTTGAGCCGGGTCTGGTAATCCAGGGCCGAGAAGGGCTCATCCAACAGCAGCACCTCGGGACCCAGCGCCAGGGTACGCACCAGGGCCGCCCGCTGCCGCATCCCGCCGGAAAGCTCGGCGGGATAACGGTGCAGGAAATCCTTCAGGCCGTATCGTTCCAGCATGGCCACGGCCTGCTCGCGGTGGGCGCGGTCGTTCAGGCCGCGGATTTCCAGGCCCAGAAAGGCATTGGCCTTGATGGTCCGCCATTCGAGCAAGTGGTCGTGTTGCAGCATGTAGCCGACCAGCGGCGAGGTGCCGGTCACCTCCCGGCCGGCGATGGCGATCCGGCCGGTCGTGGGAAAGAGCATGCCGGCGATGAGCGACAGGATGGTGCTTTTGCCGCAACCGCTCGGGCCGATCAGTGAGACGAATTCTTCGGTGGCGACCGTCAGGTCGACATCGGCCAAAGCGGCGATCTCGCCGCTTTTATTGACATACTTCAGACCGACGCCGGACAGTTCCACCGCGTTTGGGTTTGCACTCAAGCTCAAATGGCCGGCCTCCTGCGTTTCCGATTATTATTGAAACCATTCCTGTTATTCTTGGACGCTCTTGATGGCCCGCATTGCGAAGCTGGTATTGACCATCTTCTCATAGGGCACCCGTTTTTGAAGTTCCCCGGCGCTTTCGATGATATCCTGCAGCCGGTTGAAAGCCGCCTTGGTCAGGATGGGATTCTGGCTCCAGGTGTCCTGGCCCAGGTAGCGTCGGACCGCTCGGGTGACGATGTCTTTATCGGTGTCCGGGAAGAAATTATAGATATTGTCGACGATCTGCGCCACCGAATGGTTCTGGACCCAGATCTGGCCGCGGTAAACGGCATTGGTGAACCGCTGCACCAGGCCGGCTTTCTTGGCCAGCAGATCGCGGCGGGCGTGAAAGACGGTGTACGGCACCACGCCGCCGGCCACCCGGAACGAAGCCACCACGTAACCGATGCCCTCTTTCTCCAGCACCGAGACGGTCGGTTCGAACAGCTCGATGTAATCCCCGACTCCGCTCTGGAAGGCGCCGGCGGTGGCCGTGAACTGGATATTCTGCAGGATGTTGACGTCTTTCTGGATGTTAATGCCGTTCTGCTTCAACACGTATTCCATGACCATCTCGGGCACGCCGCCCTTGCGACCGCCGATGATCGTCTTGCCCCGGACGTCTTTCCAGTCGAAATCGGGCATGGGTTTCCGAGCCAGCAGGAATGAGCCGTCCCCTTTGGTCAACTGGGCGAAAGCCACCAGATAGTCGGCGGCGCCTTGGTTATAGACATAGATGGCCCCTTCCGGCCCCATCAGGCTGAAGTCGACGCTGCCCGAGACCAGTGCCGCCGCGCTTTTATCGGTGCCCCAGGCGGTAGAGAGATCGATATCGATCCCCTGATCCTTGAAGAACCCCCGGTTGATGGCCACGTACATCGGCGCGTAAAAGACCGAACGCACCGTCTCCGAGATCCGCACCTTTTCCAGCTTCGGTGCGCCCCAGGCGGCGCTCCCGCAGCCCAACGCCACCACCAGCAATAAAATAAGGTATTTTTTCAACGAAACCCCTCCTTTGTGATCCATCCGTAACCCTATCGTATGCTTTCGGCACAAAGGAGGTGACGCTGGCCTTTCGACCAGCCTTTATGATCATAGATATTCGGGACAGGGGCAATCGATGACAAGATCGTGGCCCGGTACATCCACTGACTCGTGCCTCTGGGCAATGACCGCAGATCCGATCACGGATTCCGCTGATTAACGGATTTCACGGCAAAACCCTCTGCCCTCTCGGGGTTTCAATCCGTGGAAGCCTTCCATCCGTTAAATCCGTGATCCGGTTTGCCCTATCAGCCTTCGTGTCAAATATAAAACCAGATCACGGATTCCACTGATTAACGGATTTCACGGCAAGCCCTCCGCGCCCTCGGGGTTTCAATCCGTGGAATCCTTTCATCCGTTAAATCCGTGATCCGGTTTGCCCTGCCGGCGCTCATGGAAGGTATGGTCTTTGGTCCAACTAGGATATTCCGTATCCATGTTAGGACGAAAGCCATCCTTGTAAGGGATGCGATGATCCTTTCAGAGGAGCCTGCGCTCCTTGTAAGGTATGGTATTATCCTTGTCAGAGATGGCTTCATCCGTGTAAGGGATCCTTTGATCCTTTCACGGGATCCGCGGATCCTTGTTAGAGATCGTCCCATTCCTGCTTCCCCAAGCCTTGGGAAAGCATTCCCGACCCTTGGGCAAACTGTCTTAAGGTTTGGGGAAACCGGACCGTAGTTATATCGAAGCCGCTCGCTCCCAGGGGAAATGGGACCAGGGTTTGGGGAAGTACGATCAAGATGCGGGAATGTGAGACGGAATCATAGAGAAACGGCTTCGTCGATTATCGTTACTCAGCCGGGGATTATTCGGGCTGGACCGGATGCCACTCGGAGACCCGACGCCCTTTCGGGGGGTCTCCGACGGATTTACGGATAAAAAAACCTCCGGACAACCGTTAAATGGCGGTCCGAAGGTCAGAAAGCGGCTCATTGATCCCTCGTCTTATCTCAGTTCGCTTTGTTCTTGCTCAAAATCTCATTGGCCTGCCGCATGAACTTGGCCGCAGCGTCGCTCGGCGAGGTGCTGCCAAAGAGGACTTCCTGTTCGACGTTGCGCAGGACCTTGAGCACTTCGCCGGTGCCGACCGGGTCGGCCGGATCGATCGGGCTGGCGTATTTGCTGCCCACCAGGTTGATGTAGTCAAACACTTGCTTGCTGACCGGATCGACCATCCCGGCCAGGTCTTCGCGGATCTGGGGAACGATGGGGATGCCCCGCTCCGCCAGCAGCACCCGGTTGGCCTCGACATCGTTCATAAAATAATTGACGAATTTGACGGCCTCGTCTTTATTGGGGCTCGTTCTGGCCACCGTAAAGAACATCGACGGCTTGAAGAACGTGCCGGGCCGTTTGGCGCCGGCGATCTTGGGGAACAGCGCGATCCCCACCGGCCGCTTGGTCGCGGCCTGAAACGCGACCACCTGGTTGCTCTGGATAAAGTTCAGCCAGCTCTGTCCCTTGACGAAGGGGCTCTCGTTGGTGGTGACGGTCACAAAGGCGGTGTCCGGCTTGACCAGGGCGCCGGCCTTCAACAGCCGCAACTGCATGGCGAAAAACTCGGTCAGCAGCTTGCGGTCGCTGAAGCCCAACGACGAGCCGTCTTTGGGATTGAACATCGCTTTCTTGGTCTGGCGCACCCAATGTTCGAAGACCAGGCGCGGGTCGGTGGTGCCGAACGGCAAGGTCTGCACGCCGGTCTTTTTATAGATTTCCAGGGCCATCTTCTCGAAATCGGCCCAAGTCCAATCGGGGGTCGGAGCGGCCACGCCCGCCTTTTGCAGGATGGCGGGATCGTAGATGATGCAGGTGGCATTGGTGCCGAGGCTGACCGCGTAAAGCCGTTTCTTGGCCCGGCCGCTGGAGAGATACGATTCGGAAACGTTGCTCAGATTCAGCTTTCCCGCCTTGACATACGGCGTCAGGTCCAGCAACAGGTTCTTGACGACATACTGATTCAAATAGGTATAATCGTGCTGAATGATGTCCGGCAGGTTCCCGGCGGCGGCCTGCGAGGCCAGCTTATCCCAGTAACCCGCCCAACCGGTGGTTTCGGTCTCGATGGTGACGTTAGGGTTCTTGACCATGTACATTTCGATCACTTTGACGGTGCGCGCGTCCCGGACGGGATTGCCCCACCAGGCCACCCGCAGGGTGATCTTGCCCGGCGCCGCATACGTAACGGCGATAGCCGAAAAAACGACCAGAATGGCCAGTACTGCCAGTAAAACCTTTTTCATGATCCGGATGCCTCCCTTGGAGTGATGAATGTCCTGTTATGTCTCAATCTTAATATTCGGTAACAAATTTGTAAATATCAATCCCCAAGGAATCCTAAAAATATTATTCTCACCCAAAAACGAGGACAGGCGCGAGGCCTGCCCTTATGCAACTGTGATTCGGATCGTCTTCTCTCCCAACTTTTGGGACCGGATCGTCACCGCGACCGGGCCCGCTTGGTTGACGGTCTCGATCCAAAAGGCCAGCGCCCCGCCTTTCACCGCCACCTTGGCCGGGCCCTGCAGCCGGGCCGGACCGGTCAACTCCAGCTCGATAACTTCATCGATGAAGGGCAACAGGTTGCCGCGCTGGTCCAGGACCCGCACCGTGATCCGGGTCGCGTCTTTCTGGGAAGCGTCCAGCAGCAGATCGTCGGCAGCCACCGCCAGCTCGGCCGGGACCGGCGCCTTGCTGAAGCTCCGCTCGATCACCATCTTCCCCCGATGGTAGCCACGGAAGATCCCGTCCTGCCAGAGCATGCCCCATTCGCCCATCTTTTCCGGGGGGATCACCGAAAAGTCGATGATCGCCGGCGGGTAAGGGACCCCCGGGTACTCGGCGCGGCGCGGATAAATCTTCTCGGCCAGCTTTTCGGGGCCGTATTGCAGCTCCAGGTAATCGCAGTTGGTGAAGACCACCAGCGGCAGAATCTTGCAGCCGTCGCGCTCGCCCCGGGCCCAGAACGTCACCGGCTCCAGTACCGGCTCGACCTCCGGCGCCACCTGGGACTCATAAAAATAGGCGGCGAACTTGGGCAGCCGGAACATATCCATCACTCCGTGGTAACAAATGCGGTCCCCGGCGCCGAAATCCTTGTGCGTATTATAGTCAAAGGCGCACCAGCCGATGGCCCCGGCGATATTTCCCGCCAGGCCGGCCGAGTTCTGGACCTGCAGATGGCGCAGGGCGTGTTCGCTCTGCCGCTCCTCCGGGTCGAAACGCTTGGTCGGATACATGTGGCCATTGAACTCGGTGACCAAATAAGGGACCTGATGAGCCAGCCCGGTGACGGCCCGTTGCTCGCGGAGCGGCGGCCGGACCCCGTCGAGGTTGAAATCATTAAAGGTATAGACATCCTCCAACAGGTGGCTGTCGGTAATGCAGCGCACCCCGCCGGTCTGGCGGGTGGAGTCCAGCTCATGGGCGGTGCGGTTGGTATCCAGGTAAAACGGGTCATTGTCCGCCGACTCGTTGATGCGGACTCCCCAGAGGATGATCGCCGGATGGTTCCAATCCCGCTCGATCATCTCGCGCACATTCTGCTTGGCAACCTCCTGCCAGGCTTGGTCGCCGATATGCTGCCAGCCCGGGATCTCCTCCAGCACCAGCAGCCCCAGTTCGTCGCAGCGCCTCAGGAAATGGGACGACTGCGGATAATGCGAGGTGCGCACGATATTCAAGCGGAGCTCCTCTTTTAGGATCTCGGCATCCTTCTCCTGGACCCGCTTGGGCATGGCGTAACCCACATAGGGATAGGCTTGATGCCGATTCAGGCCGCGCAATTTCAAGCGCTGGCCGTTCAGATAGAAACCGTCGCTTTTGAACTCGGCCTGCCGGAATCCGAAGCGGTCGGCATAAGCGTCGGAGAACGCCCCGGCCGTCAATTCCACGCTGATCTCATAGAGCTGGGGCTGATCGATATCCCAAAGTTTGATGTCGCGCAGGCCGTCGATGGTAAATTCGTAGACATCCGGCGCGGCCAACGCGGCCGTGAAGCTGCCGGACCCGACCGTTTTTCCCTCCGGGTCGCGCAGGGTCAGCAGAAATTGGCCCTGGCCCGAAAGCGCCGGCTCGCGCTGTAAGAAAACTTTGACGCGCACGCTCTTGGCCGGTTCGAGCACCCGCTCCGGCTCTACCTTGATATTCTTGATAAATACCGGGTCATAACAGCCCAGGCTGACCTCGCGGTAGATCCCGCCGTAGGTCAGGTAATCGATTAAGCCGCCGAACGGCGGGATGTCCTCCCGCTCGCTGGAGTCGACCACCACTGTCAGCCGGTTGTCGGCGCGGCCGAAGTTATAAGCTTCGTCGATCCGGATGTCAAACGGCGTATAGCCACCCTTGTGCTCGCCCAGGAACGTCCCGTTCAAATAGACCTTGGCATAGGCCATGACCCCTTCAAAATGAACGTAGCAAAGTTTGCCCCGCTCGGTTTCGGGAATCGTCAGCGGATAATGATAGCAGGACTGAATCTGGTAGGCCCCTTCATCCGGGTAATTGTAGGGCAGCTCCACATTGGCGTGGGGCAGGCTCACCCTGGCGAAGCCCGCCAGGTCGGATGGACGTTCCATGCCGTTCTCGTAACGCGGCTGATAATACCAGTTGTTGTTGATCGGAAATACTTTTCTCATAAGCTCCTCCTGTTACTGTTTGACCGATCCGGTAATGCCTTGGACAAAATGATTTTGCAGGGTAAAGAAGATGAAGATCATCGGCAGGGTCGCGATGACGATCGCCGCCATCACCGCCCCGTATTGGGGGAAATATGCCGACGACATGGTCGAAATCAACAGCGGCAGCGTCTTCTGCTGATTGGTCTGGAGCACGATCAGCGGCCACATGTAAGCGTTCCAGCTGGTCATGAAGGAATAAATCGCCGCCGCGGCATAGGTGGCTTTCATGGCCGGAGCGACGATGGCGCAGAAGATCCGGAACTCGCCCGCCCCATCCACCCGGGCCGCCTGGATGATCTCCTTCGGAAACGACTTAAAGCTTTGCCGGAAGAAGAAAATGATAAAGACGGAGCTCAACGCGGTCAGAACCAAGCCCAGATGGGTATTGAGCAAGCCAAGGACCACCATCAGCCGGAACAGCGGAATCATCAGCGCCGCAAACGGGATCATCATCGACAGCATCACCAGGCCGTAAATCTTTTCCCGCTTTTTGCTGCCGAAAAACTCAAAACCATAGGCGGCCATCGACGAGACGACCAGCTGACCGAGGACTGTTAGAACGGCGATCTTGCAAGAATTGAAGAAGATCCGCGCCACGTCGAATTGGCCGAACAGCAGGCTGAAATTCCGGGCCAGCTCCCCGCCGAAGCTCATTTTCCCCTGGATGACATCGACGGCCCGGTTGGTCATGCCCGCCACCATCCAGTAGAACGGGAATACCGAGGCCACGAAGGCGACGGTCAGGAAGGCGTAGGCGAATATTTTAAAGAGCAGGTTTTTCCGCTTCACTTTTTCTCACCTGCCAGCTTAAACTGAAGGACCGACAGCACCGCCACCAGGAAGACAATCACGTAGGCCACCGTGGCGGCATAGCCGAAATTGGGCATGAATTTGAAGCACAAGTTATAAATGTAAACCGACATGGTCAAAAGCGAGTTGCCCGGTCCCACGGTGGCCGCGGCCCCGGCGCCGCCGAACGAGAAGTTCATCGGCTCGTCGAACAGCTGCAGGGTTCCGATGGTCGACATGATCGCCGTGAACAGGATGATCGGCTTGAGCATCGGCACGGTGATGTGCCGGAACTGCTGCAAGCGGTTCGCCCCGTCGATCTCCGCCGATTCGTACAGTTCGTCGGGGATGTTTTGCAGGCCCGACAGGTAAAAGATCATGTTATAGCCGGTCCAGCGCCAGGTCATGGCGATCATCACCGTCACCCGGGCCCAGAACGGTTCGAGCAGCCACGGAATCGGTTTGCCGATCAGGTGCAGCGCCAGCAGGGTCTGGTTGATGAACCCGTCCAGGCTGAACATCATCTTGAAGAGCAGCGAATAGGCGACCAGCGAAGTGACGGCGGGCAGGAAGATGCCGGTCCGGAAGATGCCGCGGAATTTCAGCGACTTGTCGTTCAACAGCGAAGCGGTGACGAGCGCCAATAACAGCATCACCGGGACCTGGACGAAGAAAAAGATGAAGGTGTTCTGCAAGGCCTGCAGAAACACCGGGTCATTCAGCAGTTTAAGGTAATTTCCCAAACCGACGAATCGCTGAATGATGCCTCGGGACGACAGGGTCGACATATGCAAAGAACTGATGATCGGGTAAAGCATGAAGATGACCAAGAGTATCAAGGCGAAAGAAACGAAGAACCAACCGTAGCGGTTCTGAATTTTTTCGAAGGAGGTGAATTTCGGTTTCGTTTCGGGCGGACTTGCCGCATTTACTATCATGAGTGATCTCTCCTCTTCGTTTGAACAGGCCAATCATCGCCGCCGCTGTCCCGGCGCCGATCCGCTTGTTTCTTAAAAGCGTTGTGATAAACCCCGCCCGAAAGTCAGGGCGATCACCAAAGCTCAGCGAAGCAAAGGATAAAGCCGTTTTAAACCGTTGCAAAACAATTTCAATTTCAAAGACTTTATCCCATGACTTCTAAAAAGAGGAATAACGCCAGTATCCCCAGCATTATTCCTCTTGCAGGCAAACGAATAAGTGGTCTAAGGAGCGATTCGATTTTCAGGGATTAGAGATTGATCTGGTTTTTCAATTGGTCTTCCGCCTTCTTCAGCGCCGCGTCCACCGTGAGCTTGCCCGCGATGTAATCCGGCATCACGGCCATTAGCGCCGAATCGGCCTCATAGGTGAAAACGCCGTAATTGATGGCGGGAATCTTCTTCATCCATTTGGAAAAGTCCGCGAACACTTTCTGGCCGCCGAAGAACGGATCCGGCTCGACATAGGACGGTCCGTTCTGAGCCGGCAGGTAGGTGCCGATGGCGCCCTGGCCGACCAGGATCTTCTGATAGAAGTCCTTATCCGCCGCATAGATCGTTTTCAGGAAATCCTCGGCCACGGCCTTGTTGGATGACTTCTCAGTGATGTACCAGCTGGAACCGCCCAGGTTGGAGTAGTTCACCGAGGACTTCAGATTCAGCCGCGGCGTGGGAAATACCCCCCATTTACCGGCCTGGCTCTTCTCGGCCTTGATGGAGCCGATGATCCAGCAGCCGGTGATGAGCGAGGCCGCGTCGCCCTTGTTAAATGCGGCGACCCATTCGTTCCAGCCGTTGGTTTTCTTGATCATTCCCGATTCGACGAGCTTCTTGTAGGTGATGAACGCTTCCTTCAGCGCTGCGTTGTTGGTGATGTGGGCGTTGCCGTCCTTGTCGAAGTACCACTGGCCGGCCGATTGCATCATGATCCGGATCAGTCCGCCGTCCGCCGGGTCAAACGCAAAGGCGTCCTTGCCGGTGGCGGCCTTCACTTTCTTGCCGATCTCGATGAACTTATCCCAGGTAATGTTGGTAAGATCGGCCGGCTTATATCCGGCCTTGGCGAGGTAATCCGTCCGGTAAAACAAGGCGCTCACGCCGGAATCGAACGGCACGCCGTAGATCTTGCCATTCAGGGTCATCAGCGCATTCTTGTAACTGGCGAAGCTCTTGTGATTGATCTTCTTGGTCAGATCGTCAAAGGCGCCGGGATAAGCCTGTAAATATTTCTGCGCGTTATAATCCTCGATCAAGACGATGTCCGGCAAGCCCTCTTTGACGCCGGAAGCCAGCACCGTATTGAGTTTCTGTTCCACATCGGCCTTGGCCATCTCCACGATCTCGATCTGGACGTTGGGATTGGCCTTTTGATATCTGGCCTTGGCTTCCTTCATGATCGCGATGTTGAAATTGGGATCCCAGGCCCAAATGGTAATCTTGCCCGATTTACCGGCCGCCCCCAGGGCCGATGCCGCACTGAAAGCCAGCAGCGTAAGAGCCATGCACACCATGACCAGCGTTGCAAAGAACTTCTTCACTACCGATTCCTCCTTCGTCTCTCTTTTTATCCCTGCTATGGGATGAATTGTTATCTTTAATGATAGAAAAGTTTCAAGTAAATGTCAATAAAAGTTTACTAAATATAGCAACCGCGCAAGAATATTCCACGCCGGCGAAACCGGCCCCGCCGCTCTTGCAATCTCCCTGCAAGACGGCAAATCGTCCGCCGCATGCCCGTTAACTGCGCAATCCGGTGTTTCGATCTCATTGCAAAACGGCCGACATTTTCAATAAAATTTTACTAAAATATTTGAAATCCGCGCCAAAATTAATTATAATCTTACTGAATCCGTCAAAATAGCTTAATATAGAATAGGATACGATGTTCAAATTTATCGCCTGAGGCAACCATATGGCAACGATTAGAGAAATTGCAAATAAAGCCGGCGTCTCCCCCGCCACCGTATCGCGGGTTTTGAATCACGATGCGTCGCTGTCGGTATCGGCCGAGACCAAGGTGCGGATCTTCGAGATCGCCGAGGAGCTGGAGTATAAAACCGTCCGGGAGCGCAAGAACGGGGGCGCCGAGAACCGCCGGCTGAGCATCGGCATTCTCGACTGGTATACCGAGCTGGAGCTGCTGGATGATCCTTATTATCTTTATCTGATGACCACCATCGAAAAGGAATGCGTCCTGGCGGGCATCGATACGTTTAAGATCAACCGGGTGAACGATCGCTACCAGGGCCTGGTGAAAAACAGCGACGGCATCATCGCCATCGGCAAGTTTTCCGATGCCGAGATCGGCGATCTGGCCGCTTATACCAACAATATTGTCTTTGTGGACTCATCGCCGCAGGAAAAACTGTACGATTCGGTGACCATCAATCTGCAGCTGGGAATCTCGGAGGCACTGCAGTACCTGATGGAACTGGGTCATACCGCGATCGGCTTTCTGGGCGGCTCCGTCGTCGGCGATCACAAAGAAGCGGCCATCGACGAGCGCAAAAGGGTCTTCACGGCGCTCATGGAGCAGCACGGCTTATTCAACCCGGACTATATCTATACCGGCAGCCGCATCTCCTATCAGGAGGGTTACCACACCATCATGCGGGCGCTGGAATCCGGCGGCCTGCCCACGGCGCTGCTGATCGCCAACGACACCATGGCCACCGGCGCGCTGCGCGCCCTGCACGAAGCCAGGATCAACGTGCCGAACGAGATCAGCATCATCGGTTTTAACGATCTCGCCACCTCCAAATACCTGATCCCGCCGCTGACCACCGTCCGGGTTCATCTGAACTTCATGGCCGTCACCGCCATCGACCTGATCAAGGAACGGATCGTCAAGGAACGGATCCTGCCCAAGAAAGTATTGGTCCCCAGCGAACTGGTGATCCGCAAAAGCTGCAAGAAGCGGGGCTGACTCTTGCGACGGCGCCCGGTGTCAGCGCGGCAAGATCTTCCGGCCCCAACCTCAAAGCGGACACGACGGCTTCTTAAAATGAGGAATCATCGCTTAACGGTATTGGATGTCGCCCTCTCGCCGTTCCCCAATCTTAACTGCACATCTTCGACTTATCCACAATCGGGATTGTTGATCGGGTTCAACGGAACCGTTTATCCACAGGAATAGATCACTTATTCACAAAATGAGCTCTTTTATCCACAAAATGAGCTTGTTGAGCGGCTGAATGAGCTCACTTATTCACAAAAAGAACTCGTTTATTCACAAAACGAGCTCTTTCGGCTCCGCAACTGTATCCGGGCCTTGGTGCCATCAGACGGAATAGGTCTGCTCCAGCGTTTGGAGCATCCGCAACAGCACCTCGTTCACCGGAGTGGCCACTCCGTATTGCCGCCCCAGGGCCACCACCGCGCCGGCGAAGATCTCCACTTCCGTCTTGCGGCCCGCTTCCACGTCCTGCAGCATCGAGGTCTTTCCTTGCGGCGAGAGCCCGTTGAGGATCCGGATATAGGCCGCGATGTCTTCCTCGGCCAGGTTGATCCGCTGTTTTTGCGCCAGCTGGATCACTTCCCGCGAAGCCATGGCCATCAGTTCCCGGGCTTCCCCCACCCGTTGAAATACGCCGTAGGGCGCCTTTAAGATCGCCGAGGTTTGGTTGACCCCGACATTCATCATGAATTTCCACCAGAGCTCCCTGAGCATATCCTCGGGGATCTGATAGGGGACGCCGGCCCGGTCAAACAGTTGCTTGACCGCGCTGACCTTCGCCGAATAAGTGCGGTTCAGCTTCTCGCCGAAAACGATCTTCCCGATACTGGAGAAGCGGGTGCTGGTTCCCTCGCGCACCGCGTCGGTGCCGAGCACGAAAGAGTAAAGCAATTTATCGGGACCGTATTCCGCGCCGATGGTTTCCTCGCTGGTAATCCCGTTTAGCAGCGAGAGAATGATCGTCCGCTCCCCGACCCGGTTGCGGATGGCACGGATGCTCTCGTTCAAATGATGCTGTTTGACGGCGATCAAAATCAGATCGGCCGGATCGGCCGCGGTTTCCGGCGTCCCATAGTGAAAGGCATAGTTCTTGCCGTTCACGGTCACTCCCTGGCGCTGATAACGTTCGATTCGCTCCGGATCGGCGATCACCGTCACCAGACCGGGATCGGCCTCGTACAGCCGGCTGGCAAAAGCGCTGCCGATGGCGCCGAGACCCGATACATAAACTTTTTGGATGGCTGGCATATCGAAGTTCCTCCGCTTCATTTTTGGTCATGGTTGGCATAGGATTGTCTTTATTGTTATTGTATCAGAAATATGGCGCCTGCCAACTCTTCTTTACGCAACTTCACAACGAAAAAAGGAGTCGAAACCAAGGATATATAAGCAAAGAAAAACAGAAAGATACATTGACAAACAGCCCATAGAGACGGTTGCTATTCGTTTTTTTGAGATTTTAATTGGTTTTTCTGATTAAACTCAAATATCGATAAAAATCTTTATCTTTCGAAACAGTAGCCGCCTTCAGGGATGAAGGCGAACGACGCATCTTTCCAGGATGGAAAACTGCGGTCGTCAGCGGAAGCCTCACTTGGTTGCCAGCCAGAATGCCATGGATGGCGGCGGCATGCTAAAACCCCGGATGAATGAGGAGGTCTAGGAACCTCGGTTCCTAGTCGGGGGATTCCAAAGGGTTTCCGACCAAACCCTTTGGTCCTGGGGGTGTGGGGGCAGGAATAGCCCCCATCGGCTCTCAG
>JAEXFN010000005.1 GCA_023400055.1 Bacillota bacterium | reverse complement strand
TCGCAAGCTTCCTCGATAGCTCCGCTCGACTTGCATGTATTAAGCACGCCGCCAGCGTTCGTCCTGAGCCAGGATCAAACTCTCCTTTAATTATTGTCCTTCTGTCGCGAATCGCTTCGCTTCAGTTGAATACTAATTCATTTGAGTTCGATTGGCTCTCTATTGACTTTTACTGGCCATGAGTTGTGTATCTCATGACTTTCTTTAATCCGAAATAACCTCATCCAGTTATTTCTCTGCTTCTACTGTTCAGTTTTCAAGGTTCAGTTAGCTCGCGTCCGAAGCGTTTGGCTCGTGACGCATTTAATATTATATCAGAACCACCGGATTCATGTCAACTGGAATATTATTCTTCGTAGCGATTTCGTAAGTTGTTTTCCTAATATCTCAGCGACAGCTCAATTAGATTATCACATTCAGCAGAGACTGTCAACACCATTTTTTCAAATAATTTAAAACCGCTAGATTAGTGATTTGGCGAGCTCGACAGCCATGCCAGCGTCCGGCGCATAACCATCGGCCCCGATTTTATCGGCGTAGCTTTGTGAAACGGGCGCGCCGCCGATGATAACCTTAACGTTTCCCCGCACCCCGTTTATCTCTAACGCTCGAATCACCACTGCCATTTCCGGCATGGTGGTCGTTAAAAGCGCCGACAAGGCTAAAATCTTGGCTTGATGCTCCTGAACCGCTGCAATAAACTTTTCCGTCGCGACATTGCTGCCGAGATCAATGATTTCAAAGCCGGCTCCCTCCAACATCATCGCCACCAAATTCTTGCCGATATCGTGCTGATCGCCTTTGACCGTACCGATTACCACCCTGCCGATGGCTTGATGTCCGGTCCCCACCAGCAGCGGTTTCAAAATCGCCAATCCCGCATGCATCGCCCGGGCCGCGAGCATGACCTCGGGGACGAAAATCTCGTTATTTTTAAATTTTTCAGCAATAATATTCATTCCGCCGATTAAACCTTGCTGGATAATGTCCGCGGCGGACAGGCCTTCATTCAACCCCTTTTCTACCAGTTTTTTTACTTCACCGCCCCGTCCGGTCATCACCGCGCTCACCAATTGTTCAAAAAACTCCAAAATCAAAACACTCCCTAAAAACCCATTTTCAAGTATATTATGGTGCCAAAACCAATTGGCTATGGATGGGTATGTGTTGTATTATATAATAACAAGCCATTGGCGTCTACAAATTGCTCATACGAAGACAAATTGCCGCCGGGGCACTCCGAGGCGCAAGCCCCGCACCCTTTACAGTTCTCAGCGATCTGCAGCTGTCCGTCCTCAAGGCAGATCAATCCTTCCGGACATTTTTTGCTGCAATGCAGACACAACTGCTTGCAACGCCGCTTGAAAACCATTCCTTTCAACAGATCGGGCAGTTGAAAGGAGGGTTCTGCCGCCGCTTTGTCGCAAAAATCAGTTACCGCTTCCAGCGGATCGATGCTTCTTCTTTGAAGATGGGATTTAAAAAGTTGATGATGAATCACAAATACAAAAAGATCATCCATCGTATAAAGTGGATAGCAAACATTGAGGCCCCGTTCGGCGATGATCTGGAGCACCGGTTGGTAAACCTGCTCCTTCCACAACGAAGCGGCTTCCTTCATTTTTAAAGGCTGATGGGTCTTGGCGTAATACTGCTTGGCAAACAGCCGGATATAAACCAGCAGCCGATTATAAGACTCCCGTACCGTTAAACGGATCGTCAGGCCGGTTTTCCATTCAAAACGCGTCCGCTCGCGCCACAAGCGATGTTCGACGGAATCCGCCGGCGGCAATAATTCACTGATCTCAGCGTCGATATAGGACTGCCCGATCTCTTTCGCCGCCGCCACCCGGTGATTTCCGTCAATCACATAATAATCGTCCCGCACTTTATAGACGCTGATGGGCGGAAAGATCACTCCCCGCTCCATGGCCGCCGTGACGGACCGCAACTTCGCTTTATCGGCCCGCTCCGTCCGAAACTGCTGATCGAATTCACGCCAGCGATTAACGCTCCCCTTGATCTGGGCGACCTCGATGGGCCGAACCCCATGATAAAGGATTTCCGATAATTTCTCGGCCTTATATAATTCTTGAAAGGTGTTTCTGTTCCGGCGCCTAAACATCATTACCCCCTACACGTCGAGAACATAGTGTCCATATACGTTAATAACCATAGTGTCATTGATATTGGAAATCCGGGGTAAATTCCGTTGATAGTTCAGATGAATATGTCCGTGGAGGAAATATTTCGGCCGAAGTTTGCGGATCAGATAATTGAACGATTGAAAACCCGTATGGCAGCGATCCGTCGCCTCATAAATCCCCCGGGGCGGAGCGTGCGTAACCACGATGTCCGGCGAACCGTGAAACACTTTTTTCAGGCAAGCCAGTTTGACCATCCATCCCATCTCGGCCTCCGTGTATTGAACCGCATGCCGGGTATAATCGATCGAACCCTCGAAACCCAGGAAGCGGAGTTTCCGGTACGAAAGAAACCGGTTATGCAGGTTTTCACCCACCGGGCCATCGGAAGTCAACTCCTGATCATGATTGCCGCGGACAAAAAAAAGCGGCACGCCATAGATCGTCGATAAATAAGACAAATAACTTTCATTTAAATCGCCACAAGAGACAATCAAATCCACGCCGGCGATTTTTTTCGTCTCCGCGGCCAACAGACCTTCTTCGATGTCGGATACAGCCAGAATTCTCATGATCGCTCCTTGAGCCCGTTAATTTCGGGAAAGTTCCTTAAAATGCCACCCGCGCGGAATCGCTTATCCCCAGCGGCATTATAAAGAGATCAACCCGCTGATGACCTCCCCCTCGACCATGGTCATGACCACGTCGAGATCGGTGGTCAACGCGATAATGTCGGCGTCTTTGCCCGGATAAATGCTCCCTTTCCGCTTATTGACGCCTAACAGCTTGGCCGGATTATAGGTCGCCATCCGCAAAATATCCGCGAGATCAGCATCTACCGCCGCCAGCATATTGCGAACCGCCGCGTCCAGTGTCAAAACCTCCCGGGCCGGATCGGCTTCGGAATTTGGCGAACCGTCGGGAACGCCGTTGCTTGCCAGGATGATCCGCTCCGGGCCTTTGACCTTCCAAGCCAGCTCAATTACAGCCCGATGCAGGTCGTATCCGTTCACGATCAGCTCGATTGGCAAATCGGCCTTCGTTAAGACAGCCCCCAGGGCCCCCGGCTGCTGGGGTTCCAATGGCGGCCATTCCCGAAAACAATGGGTGGCACATGAAAAGCCACCCATCATCGCCGCTTGCGCCGCTTCGTAAGTTGCCTCGCTATGGCCGATGGAAACGGTTATTCCGCCGTCTCTTAACTCCCGGGCGACTTCCATCGCCCCCGGCAACTCGGGGGCCATCGTAATCATTTTTACACCATGGCCGCTCATTTCATCCACGGCCATGACCTCTTCCAGATTCGGCCAGCGCAGATTGGCCTGGCCATGAGCCCCGGCTTTCCCCGGCGCCAGATAAGGTCCTTCCAAATGCAAGCCGATACAACGGGCGCCTTTATAGGTATTCTCCGTCGTGAGCTCGGCATAAGCCCGCGCGACTTGGAGCAGACTCTGCCGTGATGCCGCCGTTGTCGTGGCCAGAAAAGCAGTGACGCCATGAGTCGCCTGGATCCTGGCGATTTCCGCGAGGGACTGCGGGCGGCCATCCATGACGTCGGCGCGACCGTTGCCGTGGATATGCTGATCGATGAAACCTGGCGCTAAAATCAACCCCTCCAGCGGAACCTCGCGGAATCCCGCCGGAATTGCGACTTGTTCCGCCGCTCCGGCGGCCATAATTTTACCCTGATCCACCAGAACCGTGGCTTCCATGATCAATGAAAATGGCGTATATAAGGCAGCTTTTGTTAAAGCGAGTGGTTCCAAACGTTCCTCCCTATATTGTAACGGCTATCCATACCGAAAATAACGATTCACGTCACGCCGGGATCGACCCGCCAACCCGGCAAGCTCTCCCAAATCCGGCCCGCGTAACATCAATCATTGCACTGTCATGATTTATCACGAAAATTATCATTCACAAAAAACTTCGTCTTTGAAACAAAATTTGTGAATCAGAATATTAAATCAGTTCGCACCAAAGTTACCAAAGTGCTTTTTATTTTAAAACAGCTACGATAATTAATTTCTCGTTCCCGATAATTCAATTTTCCAGCCGAAGAATTAAATTTTCGATCACGATAATTGATCTTTCGATCATGACAATCGATCTTTCGATCACGATAATCAATTTTTTCATCACGATAATTTAATTATCGATCTGAAAAATAAAATTTTCGATCTGAAAAAACGAATTATCGTTCTCGATAATCAATATTTTCAACTCAATAATTAAATTATCCGGCAATGAAATAGAAATTCACGACACAATATTAGCATATTTCAATAAAATATTAAAATATCAAATATTGATTGTTACTCTGATTGTCTAGATAGTTTAAGAAAACAAAGTTACTGTGCATTCCCTGGCCGAGTTAATTTGATAATCGGATTTAAGTTGCAACAAGGCCAGCGTTAATATTTAGTACAGATAATTGGCATCCCATATAAACGGATATTGGAACGGAAAAAGCCGCTGCCGCAACTCGTCCGCTAACTCGATCTGGCTCAGATCGCTCGGATCATAGAAGCCAAAAACCAATCTCGTCAATAATTGCAGCGCCTCGGGCGATTCCGGCGGTTTGCTCGCAAAACGCAACCCGGAATGACCAGCGCCATCCTTTTCGACCTTCAGCACCGTGCCGTCCAGCTTCAGCCGAATGATCGCTTCCTGGGCCAGATCTGGCGCAGCGCGCTGCAAACGTTCCTGAAACAACGGTTGCAACGCGGCCAGAAAGAGCTCCCAGTCAAGCACTTTGACCATTCCGAAGCGTGGCGCCGGATCGAGGTGGGTTCCGCCCATCCGGTAGGCGGCGCTGTTTAAGAAATGCTGCGGAGTCCCCAAAATCACAACGTTGGTAATTTGCGAAGCGAGATCGGTCTCGGCAACAAATTCTGCGACGAACTGTCGCAACATCGCCGCCGCTGTGGCATAACTGGCTGCCACGGCTTCCGTAATAACTATCCTTGCTCTTTCAACTTCCTCTTTAAAATACAAATACCCTTCGACGATCCCGCCGGGCTTCTCCCAGACCAGGAACTGGCGCCGCTCCGGGTAAGGCACCTCGCGAAGCACGCCGGACTCGATATCCAATTCCGCCAGGCGATCGCGCCACCAGTCAGCCGTCCGCACCGGCTGCAGCCAGTAATGGCTGTTGCCGGCCGAATACAAATCCCGAATTCGGGAAGCATCTCCCGGTACGATGGGCCGTAAACTCCCCGGCTCTGTCGCTTGGGCACCGTGAGAAAATTGCTGACCCGGTTTGAGCGTCAGCCGCGTCCGGTAACGGGGCAACAAGGGAACGAAACCGAACTTAGGATAAAAATCGGGAATTCCCCACAAGAAAACGGCGGTTATCCCCCGTTTTCTTACCTCGGCCATTCCAAAATTCAAGCAATGACCGGCCAAGCCCCGGCCACGCTGGTTCGGAGCGGTGACCACCGGGGAAATGGCCCACACCGGAATGTCCCGATTGGCAAAGGAAAGCACTTGCGGGAAAAAACCCACCGCCGCCAGCAAGCGCCCGGCTTCCTCGGCCACAAATACCCGATTGGGATCCCAATCGGGCAAAGCGTATAAATATGTAAACAAAATCCGGTGATCTTCACCTTCCCGCAAGTCGACCCGGCCTTGGGAATCGACTGCGAAGCCCCGGGCGATCAAGTCCAGCAGCTCGTCCCGGTCGTTAAATTCCGCTTTTCTGTATCTGACCATAATCTCACCGTTTAATCCAAATGATTGAAGCGTCCGGTTCCATTATACCATCTCTCCTGCAAGAAGATGAGTCCAAAAAATACGATATAAAATAAAAAAGCCCGGAGCGGATTCCAATGATCATAGCCAATCCAGCCGACCCAGACAAAGAACCACTCAAAGGCGGCATTCACGGCCGACCAAGCCACACAGTAAAGAACTTTAAACAGCGCCGATTGCCGAGTCGGGAAAAACTTAATGAAAATCCCGCCTTCCGCCGGGGCGATCCCCAGGTCGGACCAGAGGCTCAACCCCCCGACCACCGGCCCATAGTAAGCCCATTGATCAAGCCTGACGCCCAACAGATCCGAGATTGTACCGAGCAAAGCCGTAAAAATAATGACCGGATAATATTTCCGCCAGTCGCGGCCCGGTACAACTAAAAAAAATACGGCCCAGAGAAAAATGGTGGTGAGGATATAAGCCATGGAGGTAGTATGTCCAGGATTGGTCTTGGATACTTTAATTAAGCTAAATAAAAAGCTCCGGTCGAAATCGGAGCAATAATTTATTCTGCATTCTAATTTTAATTATACTTTCCCCAAATTCTTGACTTATAAACAAGCTGAGTATTGTTATCTTCCTTATGGTTTTCATTTAAAAATGTTACCTTTACATTATCTTGAGACCACGCACGAAGCCCATTATATGTCCCACGGAACATCCGGGTCTTACCGTCGATGATATAATCCCCGGCTAAAACCGTGCCCGTCTTTGTGCTTTTGGTTGAGTGGTCAACAAATTTTAATATGGGATTTGGATTATCGTCTACATAAATTTTGTGCCAAAAGCGGCCATCTGTGTCCATGTTTACTCTAATATCAATTGTGTGTGCATCTTTCGGATTAAAATTAGCAGATTTGCCGCTTTCAGTATAGTATTTATTCATTTGAGTTTGAAGGCTTGCACCATTAGAATAAGTTGTATTTCCACTTTTATAGGTTTCATCAGACGTATAGAGGGGTACCCGTAGTACTTCTGTTACACTGCCGTATTTTTGTGCCTCTTCAAAGGGAAGGGCATAATAATTTGAATCGCTCCCACTTGCTATTCCCCAATTATTTTTTTCTTGGTAACCTGGGCTTTTTGCAGTGTTTGTTTTAAACTTGGAACTGACTCCTGAGGTATCCGCATACACATTAGGTTCGAAAATCACCTTTTTGACTAACATTGTACCCCCTGTCGTTTTATAATCATATGCCGAATACCTCTTGGAAGTATCATTGCATGCCCCCGGGTCGTATTGAAAAACGTAAGCATTCATATTGTCGGCATTTCCGATCATACCATAATAGATTCCATAACCGCCTCCGTTGGAATTTTTACCTGTCATATAAGTTGCAATCGCCCGATAAGCTATGTCTAAGTTATCCTTTTCGCTTGCAGCCGAGAACATAATCTGGGAAGCATCCAGTCCTGGAATGTTCGGATCGGCGGTATTGGGTTGGACCGTTTTGTCAATTCCCCAACGTGCCTCTTTATTTATCCCACTATTCGGATTATGATCGGTATGCGAATAAAATCCAGTGTTAATGAGGTCAACCACGCCTTCTGGATATACTTTTACTGGACTCACTCGTAAATAGACATTGGCGTAAACAATATCGGTCAAACTGCCATAATTACCGGTTCCCTTAATTGTAAACCTAGGCTGATTGCTAGCATCCGTTCCATATCCATATTCATATGAAAGTGTCACCGGAGAAGAATCCGAAATTTTTATACCCGATACGGTCTTCTTCGGTATCTTCGAAAAATCGATAGTCCCTGGCGTGCAGAGCATGGCTTGAATTTCCTTCATCGCGTTCTTGACTGCAGCTTCAGCAGCGTAATGCATAATAACCGTATTAGTGTCAATACTTGAGAAACGGACTTCATTGGTTAATAAAGGCATTAAGGCGGCTACTACAATAAATAAGAGGGTTACTATACCTAAAACCATAGGAAGCGCTGCTCCTTCTTGGTTCTTCATCATGTCATTCCTCCTCTACGCCAATATTTAATGCTTTGACCGTAGTGGACAAGGTGGATGAATCCGGAAATGTAATGATAACGTCCAGCGTCTCCCCTTTCGGATCATCCGGATTATAGCTAAACCTTACTTCTTTAGCAGTGCGTCTCGTAACCAGTTTAACCTTGGAACCCAATTGATTATAGAGTAGATGATCATTTCCCATAAAAAACTTGCGGTCCGTTGTATCATAGGGCAGGCGATAAGTAAGACTAGTCTTGTCCGACGAAGGAATGATAATTTTTGACAGCCGCAATTCATCAAATATTTTGTTGATTAATAACCGCGACTGCTGAATCTCACTCAATGTGGCCGCGGTAGTTGCTTGAGCTTGAAAAGGAATCTTTATGGTATTGGCGACCGCAACCGCAATCAAAACGAGTAAGGTCAGAGCTAAGAGCATTTCCAAAATCGTAAAACCAGCTTGTCGGTCATTATCCATCTTTCTCAGCCCTTCCTAATAGCCTTGAACAATACAAGTTTCTAGTGATAATGAATTTGCCCTTCCCATAAAGTCCCAGTAAACTATTACCCGCACTGGTACGATATCGCTACTTTTAAAGTTTACGGTGGCCGAGGATGTCTGATTAGTGATTAATGAAGTTGTGACTTTATAGGTTATGTTGTTGATTTCCCGAGAATATGAAGGCTTAATTTCCTTATCGTTACCGATCTTTGCCGCAAACGCAGTGCGGTCGTTGCCAGATTCATCGAAGCGTTTGAGTAACTCCAACTGTTCCTTTGCTAGATAGACAGCGGTGACTCTTTCTTTGGATTGCGATGGAACTGAACTTAATAGCTTAAACGCAGACGATACCGCAAGCATTGCGATACTAAAGATCAACACGGCTACCAAAGTCTCGATTAACGTAAGGCCCCGTTCTCTGCCCCAAAAATTCATCGCAAATCCCTTCTCCATATTTTGATATCCCTGAACTAAAATTTTTAAAGAAAGTAATTTCCCAAAATATATATTCTTTATTTGTATTTAATTTCCTCCAAAACTATTAATTCCCTTACATTTTATTCCTTTATACAAATAAAAAACCAGGGTCGTTGGAACACCCCTGGTTTTAAAAAAATAAATTGTTGAACGCCTCAAACGCTCTTATCAACTATATGATCCACCGCCACCGGTAAAATCAATGTCCTGCCCACCGCGACCTTTTTGATATCCTGGATGCCATTGAGTTTCTGCAGGGTTTCGAGCGGGATCCCATACCGTTTGGCAATCCGCCACAAAGTCTCATTGGGTTTTACTTGATACAAATGATCGCTGGGTATCGGAACGACCAACCGCTGGTTAATCTGCAGGCCGGCATTGGGCGCTAAATGATTTTCACTGGCAAGTACTGCGGGGTCGATTCCATAGCGTCGGGCAATGCCCGTTAAGCCTTCGCCCCGTCGCACGTGAATGGTCAATCGCATTCCCGGCTCCGGCTGGGCCGGTTGTTGATTGATGTCCGGTTCTTGGACACTCACTGTCGTCCCAGTGGCATCACTCGCCGCGTTATCTTGCACCTCAACGGCGGGCGCGGTAGTTCCCGGTTGAGGCTGGAGTTCCACCTGCGCCTGAGTTTGGTCGGCGGGTTGCGTCGGTTGTTGGTCCGCTATTGAGGCAGCTGCTGTTGCCTGATTTACCCCGGAATTTCCGGAAGCGGATGTCACGGTGGTGGTTGAAGCACTGCTTTCAGTCTTAAGAGCGATGTCGGTTGTCGCGTTTTGCGCCGCATTATCCGCTTTAGGGGTCGTAGTAGCTCCCTGCTGCGTCTGTGCAGATGGCTTGCTTTGTGCCGGGGCGGGGTTTGACGGACCCGTCGAAACAGCCGGTTCAGCATTTTGTTGGACCGGGCTAGGTTTCGTTCCCTGGGGTTCAGTCTTTGAGGACTGATTTTGTGAAACTGCCGCCGGTTTATTGGCTTGAAAGTCGCCGCCGCTAATCTTCGGCGTCAAGAAGATGCAGATCTCGCTATCATCATACATTTTATCACTTTTACTCCGGAACAGATTCCCGAGTAACGGGATTTTGGCCAATCCGGGCACTTCCGAAGTACCCAAGGAAGATTTCTTCATGTTTAAACCTGAGAGCACAAAGGTTTCTCCATCTTTAAGCCGTACCACCGAACTGGCCTCGCGGGTGGTAATCACCGGAATTTGGCTGCCGTCCGAGGCGGTCTTCCAATCGGTCGCCGAGCTTACAAAGGCATTGATCGAAACGGTAACGATCCCTTTTTCATTAATGCGCGGGGTGACCGTCAAACTAGTACCAAACTCCAGATACGTTACTGTAACATCGGTGCCACCGTTGGAATTAGCCTTGGAGGTGATAACCGGGTACTTGTTGCCGATGAAGATCTTCCCTTCGTGGCTATCGGTGGTGGAAATATTGGGTTGGGCCAACATCCGCGCCTTGTTCTGTTGCTCCAAAGCACTCAGCGTAGCGGTGGTCGTAATCTTAAAATCCAACAGATTGGGATAAGAAAAACTTCCTCCGGAACCAAAAGTGTAGCCAAGTCCCAAATCCTTGCTGGCGGATTGGGTCACTTCCTCGATTCGGGCTTCGATATTAATCTGCGGCATTTGACGATCGAGCCGATTGATGACTTCCTCCACGTTTTGCAGTTCCAAAACACTGGCCTTCACGGTAACCTGATTGGTGCGCAGATCGATTCCCAGCTTATCCTTGGGTACCAAACCCTTTAAAGCGTCGGCCAATTGATCGGCCTGGGCGTA
Organism: Bacillota bacterium; assembly: GCA_023400055.1. Lineage (GTDB taxonomy): Bacteria > Bacillota > UBA4882 > UBA8346 > UBA8346 > Hydrogenispora. Next base: position 289,240 of record JAEXFN010000005.1, on the reverse strand, counting down.
ATGGAGTTGATAGACTTTCGTCTGGGAAACTTCGAAATTAGAGAACGATTTTTCGTCGCCGATGATTACGGTCCGGGAATCATTCATCCAGCGGTAGGAATAACCGTTGGTCTGGCTGATGAGTTCGATGGCTTCCTTGATGCTCAAGCCGTGTTTCAGCTTGAGGGTTACCGGACCTTTGACGGCCGGATCCATCAAAACATTGATGTCGCCGAGATCGGCCAGGCTACGTAAAACATCGCGGATGTCAGCATCAATAATGTCAAAAGTCGACAACCCCGGAGTAGCGACCCCTTGGACTTCTTGAAGAACTTGATTGGCTGGGGCGCTTTGTTCCGCCCGGGCCGGAAAAGCCAAGAGCGATGCGCCAATGGATAACGCAACGATGCAATGCCATATTCTAAAGCCCGCGGGTCTTGGTCTTCTCATTTTTGAGTTGCCTCCTTCTTCTCCACCTTCAGCTGTCCTGAATCCGAATCAAACAGGAAATATTGAGGATGGATCTCCTGCAATTGGTAATCGGTATCCGCCAATTTGGAGCCGATATGCAGTAACACGGTTTTATTTTCGTAACCGACCAAGGCGACCTGCCCGGAATTGGTGGCGATTACACCCTTCCAGACCGGTTTTTCCTTTGCCGCCGGCTGATCGACTGAAGCTGTCTTTTCCGGAGCTGCCGGGCGCGTCTGCGGAGGAGCCCCGGCCGACTCGCTCGTGACCAGCGGCGAATTATCCGCCGGTGCAACCGTGGCTTCCTTCATTTGTCGACTCCTGATCACAAACGCCGGCGGTAAAAACGGATTACGGTTGACAGCATTCCAATCCTGAGGTTGGATGTCCGGTTCCGATGCCTGCTGTTGATCGATGCTTGAACTAATGGGTTGAGCCACCGTACTGGACACTCCGTCAGAATGAACCGCTTTGGCTCTCGGCGTTACAATGTTTCTTCCGGCATTAGCGGCTGGAGCTTCCTTAGCCGGACCGGTAAAAAACTGCAGATAAACGATGGCAACGATGCCCACCAGGAGGATAATCAACGTCGGCGGCGATAAAGGCAATTTGCCGACGGCTTTCGGTTCCGCTTTTATGCTCATGGCTTCACCTTCTCCACAGCGGCGGTAGTTACCAGATCCAGCGTGCATTCCATATGTAGAGCCGCTTTATCCTGAGCGGTTCCGCTCGCGGCAGAGGTCAGCTTTACCTCGGGTATGCCGATGCAGCGCTCCGAATTCGGCAGCTCTCTCAGGAAAGCGAGCATGCCCGGGTACCCTCCGTCCAGACCAAGTTTCCACTGATAGATCGGGTAATTTGGAAAGGCTTTCAAATGTTTCGGGGTGTTGTCCAGAGTACAAGAGACGACCTCGACCCCGCTCCGTTCGGCCAGACTTTCCAACTCCTCAATGAATTGCGCTTGTCCCTCGTCATTGGGCAAAAAAGTCGCCAACCAACGCTGCTCTTGCTCAAGTTCCCCCGTTTTGGCCCGTAAAGCATGCAACAGCTTGATCTTTTGCGATGCCTCTTGCAGTTCGGCTTGCTGTCTTTGCACCGTGACCGCGACTTCACCGGCCGTCTGCTGGAAATGATACCAGACGAGACCGGCCCCGGCCAGCAGCAATAGCGCCGCGCCGATTAACACCAGGTCAAACAGTTTATTTTTCGCCATATTCAAGGGAATTCCTCCCTGTCGTCATCTCCAGCGCATACTGATAGATCGCCAGTTGCTCGTCTTTCTGCTGATGAACGTCTTTGAGGTGAGTCGCTTTGAAATAATGGAGTTGATTGACCCGGTCCAAAAACGCTCCCATTTGCGGAAAAACGACCACGCCGCCCGATATTTGAACCAGACCGCTCGAACTCACGCTAAGATCGGTCAACCAAACATCCTCGGGCAAGGTTGCGGCGATCTGACGCAGGATCGTCACGTGCTCCGGATAAAGGGCGCGAATCCGGTCCGCGTCGTCCCGCAGTTGTTTCACCTCGGTAAAGAGCGCCTCTTTTTGACGTGCCTCCGCCAGCTCACCCTGGTATTCCTGGAGTTGTTCAGCCAGTTGACCGGATTTTACGGTGAGCGATTGGTTGGCAAAGAACGCCGTACCCGCCATCACCCAACTCCCGGCCACCAGGATACCAATCATCAATAAGACTGCTAGGCTCCCCAGACGCACTTGCGGTTTGGGCCGGTACTCCTCGGGCAGCAGATTGATTCTCATGCCGGGATCACCTCACGCAAAGCCAGGCCATAGGCCACCGCATATTTGGGGAAATCGGCTTCCAGCACCGCACAATTTTTTTCGGAACAATGAAATCCTTCCGGCAAAAAGCTGTTTTCCACCGTCATATTCAGTTGCTCCTCAAGATAAGAGGCCAAATTAGCGATCTTCGATCCGCCGCCGGAAATATACAGCTTGGCGATCTCTTCATTGCGATTCTGCAATTGATAATAATCAAACGAGCGCCTGAGCTCCATCACCAGCTCTTTCAAGCCCTCGGCAATCGCGAAATTAACTTGATAAGGAACACTCTCCCGCGCCGTCTGTTCAAAGTCGAAAAGCGCATCGCTGTATTCGACCTTAGCCCGCTCCGCCGCGAGATAATCGAGGCTCAACATTTTGCTGATGATCTGGGTAAACTTCGCTCCCGCCAACGGAATGATCCGCGTGAAACGAGGCACGCTCTCCTTGATGATGATCAGGTCCGAGGTCCCCGCTCCGATATCCAGCAGCGCGATGCTCTCCGCCCTGGGCGAAGTTTCCATCCCCAGCGTCCGCATGAGGGCGAAGGGTTGAATGTCCATCGCCTGGGGAGCCAGCCCCACTTGTTTCAAGGTTTCCAGATGGCTGTTAATAATATCATTATGGGCGCAGACCAACATGACCTCCATCTCGCCCGCGTTGAGATCGCGCCGGATGATGCTGAAATCCAGGGTCACTTCGTTGCTGGGAAAGGGGATGTACCGTTCCGCCTCCCATTTGATGGCGGTCGCAGCCTCGGCATCGGTCATCAATGGGATCCGCATCTGCCGCACGATGACGGTCTGGCCGGCAATCGCCACCACCACCCGGCGCGCTTTGATCCGGGTCTGCCGTATAACTTCCTGAATGGCCGCGGCGACTCCGGCATAATCCTTGACGATACCGCCGCCGAGCGCTCCCTCGGGCAGATCCACCATGCCAAATTGCGAGACCGTAATCTGATCTTTCCGTTGGGCCTGCAATTCCACGACCTTGACCGCGCTTGTCCCAATATCCAAACCGACCCCGACTTTGGGCAACTTTACTCCCCCCGCTTTATGCCGATTAACTTACACCCCGCGTTTTTTGGCTCGATAACCGGGGCACAATGGAGATAATGGTGTCAATCTATTCGCTGCATTGAGCAAGCTTTCCTTCCTCTTTTGCAACAAAAAATGGAAGCTTGAAACCAAACTCACCCTCGCCCTCTCTTTCCGCAAAAGAGAGGGAAGTCAGAGCCAGGAAGGCTTAAACTTGCGGCTTCCATGGATGGACATAACCGCAAAGCTAGATGGGTGAGTTATCCCCACCTCATTCCCAACAATCCCAACACCTGATCCCCGAAAAACACCATCACCAAGGCGGCGACCGCCAAAAATGGTCCAAACGGAAACGGCTGCCGCCGTCCGATTTTCTTTAATAACATTAACGGCAGAATTATCAGTACTCCCAAAAAACTGCCGAGAAAAAGCGCATAAATTGCTTTCAGCCAACCCAAGAAAACTCCGGCCATCGCCAGGAACTTCACATCGCCCAACCCCATCCCCTTGGGATAGAGCCACGCCACCAACCACAGAATTCCCCCGCCCACTAATCCACCGATTACCGCGTCCAGACCCGATCCTTGCCAAAACCGCAAGGCTAGTCCGACCACGATGGCCGGCAAGGTCAGCGCGTTCGGGATAATCTGATGATCCAAATCGATAAAAGCGATCGCTATCAATATGTATGTTAAAAACAAAGCGCCGGCCAACTCCACAGTCGGCCCAAACCGTAGCCACGCGAGTAATGTCAAACCACCGGTCAACAGCTCGACCAAGGGATAACGCCAGCCGATCGCTGTCCCACAGTACCGGCAGCGGCCCCGCAGAAAAAGAAAGCTTACCACCGGGAACAGATCCAAACCGTTCAGCCGGTGGTTGCACGCGGGACAATGCGACGGGGGGAGGACAATCGACTCCCCCCGCGGTAAACGATAAATTATAACATTTAAAAAACTTCCCACTATTAAACCGACTAAAATAAAAAATAAACCCATTTGAAATCCAATCATTAAAGATTGTGGTTATCTGCCTTTGTCGTCCCTGTAGTTTTGACGGCACATGTAACAACACCGGCACCAGTACCAGTAACAGTCCAAGTATAATCTGTATCTGTAGCTGCTTTGGTAGTGTCAGAAGGGCAATAAACTAGCTTTTTCAACATTCCCGTACTAACCATACCTGTCTGATCTGCAGCCGCCGGATAGGCGTTATTTGCTGACATCCATTGTTCTAGTGCTGTTTCTAATGTACCTTGATTAGCTTTACAAGCTTGGTAAGCAGCATCCTGTTGCAAATTCATAAACCTGGGAACGGCAACCATTGCTAATACTCCAATAATAGCAATAACAATCAAGAGTTCAACCAGAGTAAATCCCTCATCTTTCTTCATAGACTTTTCACCTCCTTTCACAACCTATAAATTACTATTCGCTTTAACCTTTTGGCTTTTACCTCATTACAGCTCCCGAACTAATCTCAAACAGCGGCAGGAAGATCGCCGAAACAATCACTGCTACAATCCCACCTAAAACCACGATAATCGCCGGTTCAATCATTGTGGTCAATGCCTCCACCGCATAACCCGCTTCCTTCTCATAGAAATCGGCCACCTGGTCTAGCATCTTGGTCAATTCCCCTGTTTCCTCGCCGACCGCAATCATTTGAGTCACCATCCGGGGCAGAACTCCAGTTTGTTCCAAAGGAATTGCCAATCCGCTACCTCGAGTAATATTCTGGCGCGCCGTCGCAATAGCTCCGGCTATCACCGCGTTGCCCACTGCTTTCTGTACCAGATCCAGGCTATTGGTAATCACCACGCCACTTTCAAGTAATGTAGCCAAAGTCCGGCTAAAACGGGCCGCGACCACCTTCTGGATAACCGGTCCAAAAATAATCATCCGGTAAAACAGTTTGTCGGTAACATAACGGCCTTGCGGCGTCTGGCGGTAATAGGCCAGGCCAGCGACGATCCCGGCTAATCCTAGCATCACCAGATACCAGTAATGTTGCATAAAGCTGGAGACCCCGATCAGGATTCGGGTCGTCAACGGTAACTGTGCACCAGCATCGTTGAACATCGTCAGAAACTGCGGAATCACTACTGTCATCAGGATGGTAACCACCGTGATAGCCACCACCACAATCACCGCCGGGTACGCCATGGCTCCGGTCACTTTTTTGCGCAGCTCAAACTCCCGTTCCAAATACTCGCCGACCCGTTGCAGCACTACGTCCAACTGACCGCTGACTTCACCCGCCTCGACCATGTGCATATAGAGCGGTGGGAACACCTTGGGATGGTTGGCGATAGCCGTGTGCAACGGCGCTCCGTTTTCTACTTCGCGGCGAATCTCGCCGATCACCGTCGCCAGATACTTGTTCTCAGTCTGTTCCGCTAGGATATTCAAGCAACTGACCAGATTGACACCGGCTCCGATCATCACGCTGAACTGCCTGGTGAAGAGCAGCAGGTCCTTAGTCTTCACCCCGCTGCCGAAGAGCGGCTTAGCGGCTTGGCCGTGACGGCCCCGCAACATCGTGAGCGGCTGCAACGCGGTGATGAAAAGCTCATCCTCGCGCAATTTGGCGGCGGCTTCCCCGAGCGAACCCGCTTCCAGCTGGCCGCGGTGGAAACGGCCGGTCCGGTCTTTCCCTTGGTAGACGAAAGTGGCCATGAATTACCCTACCTCTTGAAACATCTATCAATTTTTTGCTTAATCCAATCCTCAAATGGATTATCAAAGAATTGTCATTTTTTGAAACTTTAAGTGAAATTCCCCAGATACCGCTTGAACTCTTCCTGATCGCTGCAACGCATCAGGGCCTCCTGGACGCTGATCTGCTGTTTCAAATATAAACTCCGCAAGGCGGCGTCCATAGTCTGCATGCCCAGTTTGCCGCCAGTCTGGATGGCGGTCAGGATCTGGTGGGTCTTGGCCTCGCGGATCAGGTTGCGGATCGCCGGAGTGACCACCATCACCTCGCAGGCCACCACCCGTCCTGGTTGATCCGCCCGGGGGATCAGCGTCTGGGAAACGATCGCCTGCAACACCAGAGAGAGCTGCATCCGGATCTGTTGCTGCTGATGCGGGGGAAAGACGTCGATCACCCGGTCGATGGTCTGGGCGCAATCATTGGTATGCAAGGTGGCGAAGACCAGGTGGCCGGTTTCGGCGGCGGTCAGCGCCGTCTGGATCGTCTCCAGGTCGCGCATCTCGCCGACCAGGATCACGTCGGGGTCCTCGCGCAACGCGGCACGTAGGGCGCCGGCGAAGGAAGCGGCGTCGCTGCCGATCTCCCGCTGGTTAATAATGCTCCGTTTATGGCGGTGCAAAAACTCGATGGGATCTTCCAAGGTGATAATATGACAACTGCGGCTCCGATTGATCCGGTCCAACATCGCGGCGAGCGTGGTGGATTTGCCGCTGCCGGTCGGCCCGGTGACCAGAATCAGGCCGCGCGATTTCTCGGTCAAACCCGGCAAGGCTTCGGGCAGCCCCAAAACATCCAGGGAAGGTATTTCGGTGGGGATCAGCCGCATCACCCCGGACAAGGTGGAACGCTGGCGGAAGATGTTCACCCGGAACCGGCCCAGGCCGGAGACGCCGTAGGAAAAATCGGCGTGGCCCTCCTGGTCGATCTGCCGCCGCCTGTGCTCGTCCAGCAACGGAGCGATCAGCACCGTAATGGTTTCGCTGGTTAAGACTTCGCTTTCGGGCACCGGCGTCAATTCGCCATAGATCCGCACCGTCGGCGGACGGCCGATGGTCAAATGAATGTCGGACGCCTTTTCCCGTACTGCATAAGTTAACAGCTCAACCAGTTGCATGGTTTCCTCCCTGAGTGGATCTTACTCGCTGATATAAGCTGCCCGGACCACCTCATCCAGGCTGGTCCGGCCTTCCAGGGCCTTGACCAACCCGTCCTGAAACAAGGTGATCATCCCGTTCCGTAACGCTATCTCTTTCAACGCGACCGCCGGCAGGTTCCGGCTGATGGCCGTACGCAACTCCTGATTGATGGCGAGCACTTCGTGGATGGCGGTCCGCCGGGCATAGCCGGTCTGATTGCACTGCGGGCAGCCGGCGCCTTTGTAAAACAATTGCTGCTCCGGTTGAAAATCGGGCAACGAGGCCGCCACGATCTTATAATACGGATCCTCCGGTTGCAGGCGGTAGGCGGTTTTACATTCGGGGCAGATCGCCCGGACCAGCCGTTGCGCCAGTATCCCGGCCACGGTGGAGGCGACCAGAAACGGTTCGATCCCCATATCGATCAACCGGGTCACTGAACCCGGCGCGTCATTGGTATGCAAGGTGGATAAGACGAGATGGCCGGTGAGCGCCGCCTGGGTGGCGATCTCGGCGGTCTCCCGGTCGCGGATCTCACCGACCATGATGATGTCGGGATCCTGCCGCAAAAACGAGCGGAGCGCCGTCGCGAAGCTCAGGCCGGCTTTGTTGTTGACCTGAACCTGATTGACGCCGGGGATCTGGTATTCCACCGGATCCTCGACCGTAAGGATATTCACATCGGGTTGGTTCAGTTCATTGAGGACCGCGCTTAAGGTGGTGGATTTGCCGCTGCCGGTCGGCCCGGTGACCAGGATAATCCCATGCGGCTGATGATAGATGGCATGAAACTTTTCCAGCATGACCGGGAGAAAGCCCAGTTTCTCCACCTTGGCCATGATGTTGGTCTTGTAAAGCAGCCGCATCACGATCTTCTCGCCGAAGATGGTGGGGACCGCCGAGACCCGCAGATCGAGGGTCACGCCCTCCACCCGGAGCTGGATCCGGCCGTCTTGCGGCACCCGTTTCTCGGCGATATTCATGCCGGAGATGATTTTGATCCGGGAGATGATCGCCGGCTGGGTGTTCTTCGGGGAAACCATGACCCGCTTGAGGATTCCGTCCACCCGGTAGCGAACCAGCAGTTCTTCCTCGGTGGGTTCGAGATGGATATCGCTGGCCCTTTCCCGGACCGCCTGGCTGATGATCAGATTGACCAGTTTGACGATGGGCGCTTCCTCGGCCGCTTCCAAGTCGTCATACTGCGAATCCTCCTTGGTCTCCTCCAGCTCGACGTCCAGGTCCTTGAAGACTTCGGCGACCGAGCCCTTGAGCCCGTAATAACGGTCGAACGCCTGATTCAGATCGGCCTCGGTGACGATGACCGGCTGAATCTCCATGCCGAGCGACATCCGGAGTTCGTCGACGGCGAAGACATCGGTGGGATCGATCATCCCCAGGATCAGCCGGTCGCTGGAACGGTCGACCGGAAAAACCTTATACTTGCGGGCCACCGCCTCCGGAACCATGCCTATGATCTCCGGCTCGATCCGCCGTTTGGACAGGACCACGTGCGGAATGCCCAACTGAAACTCTAAAACCTCGATCAGATTCCGTTCGGTGATATAACCGCTTTTCACCAAGATCGAACCGAGCCTGGCTCCGCTTTGGCGCTGTTCCGCCAGAGCGTCGGCCAGCTGCGCCGGAGTGATAAAACCGTGCTCCACCAGCAAGTCGCCTAATTTTAGCTTGGGTATTAGACTCATCAACTTTCTCCGCGCGCCAGCTTCAAAATTCCCCGCAGAACGGTAAAACGATGTCGTGCTCCTCGAACTCCCGGAATCATCGCGCCATATACGAACGCCGCCTCAGGAAAGAGGCCCCCAAAGCGGCATATGATCGTCATTCGATCAAACAAATTACGGCAGATCGCTTCAAAATGCGACATAGGTCTAAATGCCTATTTTCCAGAAATGGACGCCGATCGGCGAAGTCCGTTATATCCGCAGCAAAAAGCTCGTTAATTAATTATAATTAATACACAAAAGAATTAAAAATAACCAGACCTGGGGATTAACGCTACATTAAAAATTGGGATTTAGCGCAGCGTTTGTAAAAAAATTGTAAATTGAAGAATAATTTCATTGTAGGACAAAAGTCCCAGTTTGTCAAGGTTTTCGCCAAAAAACCGAACCCGGAAAGGTTTCAAATCGGTTTAAAAAAATACGACAGGATCCGTTATTTTCTGCCGTAAAATATATTAAAATGCCATAATCACAATTTGGCCTGGCAAGAAACGTTTTCCAGCTGCCGGAGCGACCGGAAAGACCGGAAGAAGCGATGAACCATGCCATCCGGAACGATCTCCGGCAACTGTCAACGGATGGTTATCTTATACTCGCGCAGCCAGGTCTCCAGCTGGATCAAATAGGCCAGCAGTTGCGGCACGGTCATCAGTTGGCCGAACCAGGGCACGTTGAAATCGGGCTGTTGGACGGCGGTGGCGATGGTCGAGACGTCGATCAATTCGCGCAGCCGGTTGTCCGGGGCGGCCAGCACCGTTTGCAGCTCCCGCTTCACCCGCTCAAAGTAGTTGGGATTGTGCGTCTTCGGATACGGGCTCTTCTTGCGCCAGACCACCTCGTCCGGGAGCAGATCGGCGACAGCCTTGCGCAAAACGCCTTTCTCCCGGCCTTCGCAGGTCTTCATGGCCCAGGGAATGTTCCAGACATATTCCACGATCCGGTGATCGCAATACGGCACCCGCACTTCCAGCCCCGAAGCCATGCTCATCCGGTCCTTCCGGTCCAGCAGCACCGCCATGAACCAGTGCAGATTGAGATAGAACAGCTCCCGCCGCCGTTCCTCGATGCGGTCCTCGCCGGCCAGCCGCGGCACCTCCGCCAGGGTCTCCCGGTAACGGTCGGTCACGTACTGCCGCAGATCGATCCGGTGGCGCCACTCCGGCGCCAGCAACTGGTTCCGAAAATCCACCGCCAGCGACCAGGGGAAGGTGTCGGCCGCCACCGCGTCCGGCCGGTGGAACCAGGGATATCCGCCGAAGATCTCATCGGCGCATTCGCCCGACAGGGCTACGGTCGCTTCTTTTTTGATCTCCCGGCAGAACAGGAACAGCGAGGAATCGATGTCGGCCATGCCCGGCAAGTCGCGCGCCAGCACCGCGTCACGCAAAGCTCCGTAAACCTCGGGGGTGTCGACCAGCACCGGGAAATGACGGGTCTGCAGAAAATCGACCATCCGCTCGACCCAGGGCTGATCGGGATTGGGCTGGAAGGCGCTGGCCTTGAAGTATTTGTCGTTATCCAGATAATCGATGGAGAAGGTCCGCAGCGGCTCATTGCCGGCCGCCCGGTAGTCCTGGGCCGCCACCGTCGAGATGACGCTGGAATCCAGGCCGCCCGAGAGGAAAGTGCAGACCGGGACGTCGGAGACCAACTGCCGCCGGATGGCGTCGACCACCAGCTCGCGGACCCGCTCCACGGTCGTGTCCAGGCTGTCGGTGTGGGGATGGCTCTCCAACTTCCAGTATTGATGAAGCTTCAGGCCATGGGCTTGATCATAGAGCAGCCAATAGCCGGGCCGGACCTCGGCGACGTCCTTGATAACCCCCCGCCCCGGCGTGCGGGCCGGTCCCAGCCCGAAGACCTCGGCCACGCCGTCCGCATCGAGCACCGCTTCCACCCGGGTGTGCGCCAGCAGCGCTTTAATCTCCGAACCAAAAATCAGGGCTGCGCCTCGGCGGGCGTAAAAAAGCGGTTTGACGCCCATCCGGTCGCGGGCCAGGAACAGCGACTGCTCCGCTTCGCTCCAGATCCCGATGGCATAAATGCCGTTAAACCGTTCCACACAGGCCGGACCCCATTCGATGTAGGCGACCAGTACCACTTCGGTATCGGAGTACGAATCGAAATGGTGCCCCTTCGCCTCCAGCTCGGCGCGGACTTCCGCCGTGTTGTAAAGCTCGCCGTTATAGGTCAACACATAGGTCCGCTCGCCATAATGCTTAATCATCGGTTGCCAGCCCCCGGCGGGGTCGACCACGATCAGCCGCCGGTGTCCGATGGCCGCGTGTTCCGCGAGCCAATAGCCCTCGGCGTCCGGCCCGCGCGCCGCCAGCCGCCGCGTCATCGTTTCCAGCAGCGGCCGTTCCCCGCGGAGATCGGCCTCCCAATCCACCCATCCGGCTATTCCGCACATCCATACCAGCTCCTCATCTTTAATATGTTGCGATCAGTTTATGTCCGTCCCGGATTCGTGCAACATATTATCTTGTGACAATGGTATATGATATGTAGCCAGCTCGGATTTGGTCATTGCGGTGTAATCTTCATGTTATTTCCAGCCAACCGGATCGCGGATCCCGCGGAAAAAGAGCATAATAACGATCACGGATTCCACTGATTTAAGGATTTCACGGAAAAGACCGTCCCTGCTCTCGGACTTTCAATCCTTGCCATCCTTCAATCCGTTTAATCCGTTTAATCCATGATCTAGAATTAATCGCTTCAATTCTAGACTTTTGGCTCCGAAGTTTATTAATAAGCCGACTTCTAAGCGGTATGCTTTTAAGTAATTTAATGCTTGCGCCAAATGTACATCTTCCATTTTTGTAACGGCTTTTAGCTCAATCAGTACTTTTTCTTCGACGATAAAATCGGCCCGCCGCAAACCAATCGGTTCAGTAAAATCCTTATAGAAAATCGGTATCTCTACTTCCATCCCATAGGCCAGCTTTGCCTTAGTCATTTCCAAAGCCAAGGCCCGTTCATAAATTACTTCTTGAAATCCATTCCCCAAAAACTTATGGACTTCAAAAGCGCATCCAATAATCTTTTCGGTAATTTCTTGATACTTCAAGGAATATCCCCCCGATCATAAACATGCTGAATCATAGAGCAAAAACTCCAACTGGTTCCACGCTTTAATCCGTGTCATCCTCGAATCCGTTTAATCCGTGATCCCGGGGCTTATTATAAGAACGGAATCACGGATTCCACTGATTTAAGGATTTCACAGAAAGAACCATCCCTACTCTCGGGCTCTTAATCCGCGCCATTCTTCAATCCGTTTAATCCGTGATCCCGGGGTTTATTATACGAACCGAATCACGGATTTCACCGATTTAGGGATTTCACGGAAAGACCGTCCCTGCTCTCGGACTTTCAATCCTTGCCATCCTTCAATCCGTTTAATCCGTGATCCCGGGGCTTATTATACGAACTGAATCACGGATTCCACTGATTTAGGGATTTCACAGAAAAAATCGTCCCTGTTCTCGGGCTCTCAATCCGTGTCATCCTTCAATCCGTTTAATCCGTGATCCCGGGGCTTATTATACGAACTGAATCACGGATTCCACTGATTTAAGGATTTCACGGAAAAGACCCTCCTTACTCTCGGACTCTCAATCCTTGCCATCCTTCAATCCGTTTAATCCGTGATCCGTTTTTCAACGACCAAAGTATCAATTCATTTTAAAACCTTAAAACCGGTAAAGCATCCCGAGCCGGACCAGCGTCCCGGAACTTTTGATATCCGATTCGGGCTTGTACTTCGTGCCGCCGATCTTAATCCGGTTGAAGCGCAGGTCCTGCTGGAGCAGCGCCGCATCCAGGGCGATGGGCCCGAATTGATAAATCAGTCCCACTCCGGCGTCCAGACCGTAGCCCTCGAAGGTGGAATCATCCGAACCGGCATAAACGCCGCCGCTCTGGTACTCGACATTGCCGTCGACCGCGAGCTTGACTTTGCAGGCGCCCAGCAGCCCGTAAAACGCCAGCGGACTTTGGGCCGGATCATTGAAATAATACTTAAAATCCAGGCTGAATTGATCGCAGTCACTCTTATCGGAAAACCACGTGCTTTGCTGATAAAGCCGGAAACTGGCGGGCAACTTGGTCCGACTCATGCTCAGCTCCCCGGCGAACCGGCCGATCCGTTGGCCGATGGCCAGGCCCACTCCGTTATGGGATTCAAATTTGGGAGCGGTGGCAAACTTGGTATTGTCCTTGGTGCCATAGAAGTTAACGTCAAAATCGTCCTCGAGGCCGGAATTCTGCAGATTCAGCTTGAGATAGAACTCCCGGTCCCGTCCCTCGGCCAGGGTCGAACCGGACACCGTCAGGCCGGCCCATAAAACCAGCAACCCGATGGCCAAACACTTGCCGCGTAAATTCATCATGACCCCCTCCTTACATTTGCTATTCGCTATAAAGCCCCGAAATAAGGTCTAAACCTTTAAATTGTAACATGGAAAAGTTTGCATAACAACCCGTTTTCGGACCAGCCCGATATTCGGCGCGAAGATTGCCATTAACGTCAATAAGCCGGCGATTTGGGTTTTCATTCCCGCGAAACAACCGCCAAATTATCCATAAAATGCCACGGTCTTCTTTGTCATTAGGGTATCATGAAATGGATCTGAACCGAGACAAGTCGTAACTGGTCCAAATAAGCGGGGATGAAACCGGGATCAGTTGTCCCGGCCTTCGCGGCAGCTTCCTGAAGTCTTGTAGAAGCTTCCCCGAGCCTCGGGGAAACAGGGGCGCGAGTCCTGGAAGCAGGGATGGCTCTCGGATCAACATGGATCCGGCTTAAGGAAGCGGGGATGATGTTCGAAGATGTGGGGATGGTCTTTGGGGAAGCAGGGATGGTTCCGTCCTATGAAAGGACCATGACATACCTTACAAGGACGAAGACCATCCCTTACACGGATCATGACATACCTAACAAGGATGCGCGGGTCCTTTTAGGGGCGAAAACCATCCCTAACACGGACATGTCTCATCCCTTTAGGGATGACGACCATCCCTAAAGGACCAAAGACCATCCCTGACATGACGGCGATGAGCCCTGCAATATGGATAGGAATCAAAAACGGACCCAGTCGAGCCGGCGCCGATTCAAGATGGAGCCCGGCATTCCAAAGGCCAAAGTGAACCGGACGGGAGCCAAAATCAGACTTATCAAAGCAATAAATTATTGCTATAATGAAATCATGGGCCTTTTTTGTCAATAATTATCTTTCACGGAAATCATCTAATCTCAATTCCATTGCAAATTATTCATATAACTCTTTGAGGACAACTTACCCATCTCGCTTTACGGCTAGTCCATCCGCGGATGCTGCAAGTTTAAGTCTTCCCGGCGCTGACTTCCCTCTTTTACAGAAAGAGCGGGAAGGAAAGCCGGTTCGAGGCAGCGAATAAGTTTGGCGACGAAGGATCAAAGTTACCCTCTCTTTCAGAAAAGAGAGGGCGAGGGTGAGTTCCACTCTTCCGAATCAACGATCCCATGAAATGGCGGGAGACTATGACTTTTGACGTACTTTGGCTGAAACAGGCCATTATAACTCCCATAACCAAATCGATGTTCGGGCCGCAACCGGCGGATGTTTTTGAAAAACGTCGGACTTCGGAGAACGGCTGGGGGCTTATCGACATTCTCATTGCCATTACTATCGTGGGCATCGTCGTGGTGCCGCTGCTGCTGTTGGCCGGCCAAAATATCAAAGGCTCCAGCGAGGCCGTCCATCGCACCCAGGCCGTCTATTATGCCCAGCAGAAACTGGAGGAATTGAAGCAGAACGACGGCGTCAGCCTGCCGACGGCGCAAGCGACGACGCCGATAGCCGGCACCATTTACTCCTATGCCATCCAGGCGGTCACTCCCCAGCCGGCCTCCATTCCGACGAGTCTGCAAGCCAACCTCCAAGCCTTTCAGGTTACGGTTTCATGGCAGGAGAAGGGGCAAACGCGTGCCGTCACGCTGTCCAGTTATTATTACAAATAAAATAAAATCCGGTGAAAGTATCGCCAAGGTTAGGTAAAACAGATGAAACGAACCACCCGAGCTGAGCTTGGTTTTACGCTGATTGAACTCTTAATCGTCCTGGCGATCGGAGCCGGCATCGTTTTGGCGCTCAGCGCCGCGTTTTCCACCGCCATGCGCTCCTACCCGGTCAGTTTCGGCCAGAGCCGGGACGCGCTGGCGGGACAGACCATTCTGAATCAAATTGCCAAAGAGCTTCGTTATGCGACCAACCCCAGTCTTCCCTCGGTCACGCCCGCCAATTCCAAAATTACCTATACGCTCAACGGATCGTCCAAGAGCATTTACTGGGGAAGCGGGTCCGATGCCAATACGCTGATTATCGACGGCGAAACGCCCGTTCAAAAGCTCGGCAAGGGACTGGTCCAGTCGGCGCCGGTTTTTAGCATTAGCGGCAAAAAAGTAACCATCACCCTAACGATTCAAGATAATAGCGATTCCCCCAGTCCCAGCCTGACGTTGACGACAACCGTCTATCTGTTGAATCAATCGGGTACCTAAGCGAAGCAGGTGATCGTATGTTACCAAAAAACTCTTTTAAAAATGAAACGGGTTACGCGACCGTTCTCGCCCTGATCGTCATGGTGGTCCTGGCGATCCTGCTGGTGGGACTGGCTCCGCTCGTCGTCAACTCCATCCACGGCTCCGTAACCAATCAGGATGAGGTGGAGGCGCAGTATGCCGCTGAGGCGGGAGCTAAGAGAACCATTGAAGAGTTTTATAAAGTCAATCAGTCTCTGACTCCCGATTGGACATGGCTGAATACCGATCAAGCGTTTCTTAATGATGTCAATAACCAAAAATATCGAGTCATCATTTATACGGCCACGGATGCTACTAAAACCCCGGTTACGCCGATTTTTACCGCCAATACAACTTATACCATTCAGTCTACCGGGACGGTTGAAAATGCCCAAAAGATCGTGACAGTAAATATAGACGTAATCGGCAGCGGAAGCGGTGGCGGGAGTAATGATGTATTTGGTAAATATCCGCTTTTTTCAAGCCTCAACTTGCAAATTGATAACACCCCTAAAATAACCGGTGACATCGGTTCGAATGGTCATATTACCGTAAACAGTTCAACACCGCTTATTAACGGTAAAGCTTATACTCCTTACGTTCCCGTAATGGATCAATGGACTTGGAATAAAAGCGCCGTTACTGGAGGCTATGTCTACGCCAATCCGGCAGGGACGCTGGATGCTTCCAGTCTGATCCCGACCTTTCCAACCAAGTCGGCGAGCGGTACCAATTTATCAACATCAACTACAAGCCTGGCAGCGGGTGAATATTATTACAATGGCAATTACCAGACCGGCAACACCTTGACAGCTTCCGGCAACGTGACGATCTATATTAATGGCAATCTTACCTTAGGCCAAGTCGGCTCAACTTCGGGGGCCATTAAAGGGGGCAATGTTACCATTTACGTTACCGGCAGCGTTTTATTAAGCAATACGGCTTCGATTCAGGTTTCCAGCTTGAAGCTTTACGCAAGTGGCGGAATGCAAATGACGAATACTACTGCAATTAACGCCACTAATGTTCTAATTCAGACCAAAGGCGATATTAATTTTAACTCCGACAGTTCGATCAACAAAAACTCAACATCAGCGGTAACAAAGATCTATTCCAATGGCAGCGTTCAATTTACCAATCAATTTGAACTGGATGGCAGCGCTGGTCTAGTGGTAACCACGGGCACGATGAACATCAACAGCAACGTTATCGCAAAGCAGACGGTGTTTGTAGCGGGAAGCGATTCTCAAGTCACCAATTATGTCCAAATTGGCGGAGTATACTCCAATGGTACTTTGAGTATAAATTCATCGCCCCAAATCAACTACAGCAATCAATTGTCAACCATCGTGGAGACTTTAGGGCTAAACGGCGGAACCCCCTCCGTGTCAATAAGTCAGGGATCATGGAGCGGCCATTAGTCAAATACGAATAACAGTTTCATTTCCATACATATCAATTTATTCTTAATATCCATTGGCTTATCGAAAGCGACTCCTCAACAACTCCGCCGCAAATTCGTCTCCCGCTCCACGATGTCGTCGAGCAGTTCGGCCGCTTTCTGGATCACCCGATCGCATTGGATCTCCTCATTCCGGTGCGCCGCTTTTAAAGGCGCACAGTCGATCGAATCCATCGCCTGACGGTAACGGTCGAATAGCTCTTGGGTCAATTCCTTGATGGAACTCTGGTGGGCATTCCGGCTGACGAACAACCGTCCCAGCACCATGATGGACGCGGTCAAGGCGCCGCAAACGTCCTCGATGCCCATGCCGCCGCCGAACCCGGCCGCCAGTTTCAGGGCCTCCGCATTCAAACCCAGATTGTACGCCTCATTGGCGCCATACAAAATCTTCTCCGCACAGTTCAGATCCTCGGCTTTGCCGAAACCATCCCGGATTAAATCGCTCAGCATTGAATGAACCCCCTTCGTGAAATCCTTGAATGCAATCGAGTCATTGTTTTTTTTCGTTATCCCAGACCAAAATCCTTTTTTGAACGAAAATCAACTGGAACGCTCCGCTACAGGAAAAGGATGAAAAAAGATTCGGCCCGGTTTTCACTGCCGGGCCGAATCGTTCATCAATAATATATCGATCAGGGCGCCGCCGAAAACGGCTATTTCACGCCGGTCAGCGCCATCGAGTCGATGAACTGTTTCTGGGCGAACAAGAAAGCGATGAGCAACGGCAGGACGCTGACCGTGGCCGCCGCCATCCAGACCGTCCACTCGGTCATGCCGTAGGCTTGTTGAAACATGGCGATGGCCAGCGGCAGGGTATACTTCTCGCTGCTGTTGAGGTAGACCAAGGGATAAATGAAATCGTTCCAGGAATTCATCAGGGTAAAGATGCCCACCGTCGCCACGGCCGACTTGGTCAGGGGGAAGACGACCCGGGTATAGATCTGCCAATGGTTGGCCCCGTCGATCTTGGCGGCCTCGATCAGCGAATCGGGCAACGACAGCATATTCTGGCGCATCACAAAGAGTGCGAAGACCGCGCCGCTGCCGAAGATGTTGGGCACGATCAGCGCGGTGTGCGTGTCGAGCCACCCCAAGCCCTTCATCAGCAATAGGTTAGGAATGAGCGTCACCTCCTGAGGGACCATGATCAACATCACGATCAGAAAGAAGAGGTTGTTCCGGCCCTTGAAGCGCAACTTGACCAGCGCATAGGCGGCCAGCGAAGTCAGGAGGACCGTCGGGATCACTGTCAGCAAGGCCACTTTGATGCTGTTATAGTAGCTCCGCAGAAAATCGGCCCGCGCGACGGCGGTGAGATAGTTTTGCAAGGTCGGCGGCTGCGGGATCCATTGCGGCGGATAATAAAACTCCGTCCCCGGATGCTTCAGCGAAGTGGAGAGCATCCAGATGAAAGGCAGGATCAGCACCAGGCCCAACCCGCTGAGATAAAGATAAGCCATAACCTGGCTGGCGCCGGAACGGCGCCCCGTCTGAAAATCGGCTCCGGAGCCGCCGGCTGCCGAAGGATTGGCGCGCATTGATTACTCCTCCTGATAGACCAGTTTCTTACGGAGCAGCCATTGGACCAGGGTCAGGATCAGGATCAGGCCGAAGATGACCATCCCGATGGCCGAGGCTTTGCCGTACTCGAAGGTTTTGAAGCCCATCTGATACAAGTACATCACCAGCACGTTGGTGGCGCCGGCCGGACCGCCGCCGGTCAGGACGTAAATCGAGCCGAAGACCTTGAAAGCGCCGATGATCGTCACCATCAACGTCAGGAAGATGACCGGACCCAGCTCCGGCAGGGTTACGTGGCTGAACTTCTTAAACCAGCCGGCTCCGTCCAATTCGGCCGCCTCATAATACATCACCGGGATCGATTGTAAGGCCGCCAGGATGATCACCACGTTCATCCCCAGATTCTTCAGGAGCCGGGTGACGATCACTGCGAACATGGCCCAGTTGGAATCGCCCAGCCAGTTGGGTCCGGCGATGCCCAGCATCTTCAGGATATAATTGACCAGGCCGTAATTATAATTCCAGATCCACAGCCAGACCACGGAGAAGACCACTTCCGAAGTGATGACCGGGATAAAATAGACGCTCCGGAAAAACGCGGCCAGCCGGCGGACCTGGTTCAACAAGACCGAGGTCAACAACGCCAGCAGCATGTTGGCGGGCACCAGCCCGGCGGCGAAGACCACCGTGTTCAGCAAGGCCTTCTGGAACATCGGGTCCTCTCCGAACAGCTCGCGGTAGTTCTGCCCGCCGATCCAGTGCGGCGCTTCCAACACGTTATAACTGGTAAAACTGAGATACCCGCTGACGAGTAGCGGCAGGAGCAGAAAGACGGTCAATCCGGCCAATAACGGCAGTAAAAAACAGGCTCCCCAGGCGCCCTCCCCCGGCAGCCGGCGGCGGACCCGCCGCCAGGCGGGAACGGCGGCGGCAGTCTTCTCAGACGTGGACATGAACATGGCAAATCTCCCTTCCAGGCCAGGCCGATAAAACGGGTGCCCGCCGGTTCGCGGCAGGCACCCGGCGGCTTACTTGCCGGCCAACAGAGCGTTGATGCGGTTTTGGATCTTTTGGAGCGTCTCCTCGACCGGTTGTTTCCCGGCCACCATTCGATCGAACTCTTCCTGAGCGATCAGGTTGGCCTTGACGAACAACGGAAAATGCTCGGTGGCGCTGCTATATTGCAAAGAGTCGATGAATACTTTCTTGTTCGCCGGCGGGGTACTCGGGTCCAAAAACTCCTTGGAGAGGCCGATCGACTTACGGGGCGGCCCAAAGTACTCGGACTGAACCCGGATCCCTTCCACGCTACTCAGGTAGCGCAGCAAATCGAGACTCTCCTTTTGATAGGCGGTCGATTTCATCACCACCAGGAAGGCGGAACCGCTACGCAGCCTGCGGCCGGCCGGTCCCTTGGGAACGTAAGTGACGTCGTAATCCAGGCCCTTGGCCCCGTCGAAGCGGGCGTTCATGCTCATGAAACCCACGAACATGGCCGATCGTCCCTGCTCGAAAGGAGCGGAGATGCCCGGCTTGGTCGACAGGCCGCCGTTGACCCAATCCATATATTTCTTGAGCGCGGTGACCGACTGCGGGCTGTTGATGATGCATTGGGTGCGTTTATCGTTCATGAATTTCCCGCCGTAGGCGCGGATGATATTCAACAGGCTCTGCCATTCGGTTCCCTTATCGAGCAGATTCTCGACGCCGTAAACCTTATCCGCGCCCTCGCCCTTACTCAGCTTGCGCAGGGCATTGTCAAAATCATCCCAGGTCCAGTTCTCATTGGGGTATTTCAGCTTGGCCTCATCGAAGAGCTTCTTATTGTAGAACAGTACCGGCGCCGGGGTCGAGAACGGAATGGCATAGAGTTTGCCTTTCCAGCGGCCGCCCTCGATGGTCGAGGGATAAAAATCCTCCATCTGCCAGTCCTTGCCCCATTTCTTGACGGCCGAGTCCAGCGGCACGAAATAGCCTTTGTCCGCGAAATAGGTCAGGCTGTCCTCCGACCACCAGGTGATGTCCGGCGGATTGCCGCTGGCGATCATCGAGGTGACCTTCTCGGTGAATTCGTCATAGGGCGCGACGATGATCTCCACCGCGATGTTGGGGTGGGTTTTCTTATAGGTGTCCAACAGTTTGTTGTACATGTCGATGTGCTTGGGAGCGCCCCAGATCACCATCTTCAGGTTGACCGGCTTGGCGGCGGCCAGTCCCGCCGTAGCCGCGCCCATCAGGCAAAGCGTCAAACCCAGCAAAAGCAGTGCCAAACGTAGTTTCTTCAACGGAATACTCCCCCTTTGGTTCTTTTTAATCCTGCCGGAACAGGATTGCTGTCCTGATTATAAAGGGATCGGCCCATAAACCGAAGCACCGTTCTTCCGGGAAACGTGCACATTCTTACGAAAAAATCAGCCGTCGATAAAAGCGCCCTGTCCGATAAGGGCCGCCTGAATAGCGGAAGCGGGAATCGCAACCGGATGGCAGTCCCGTTCGGCCGCCAACGCCGCCGCCACCCCTCCGGCATGGCCGATGGCTCCGGCGCTCGGCGTGGTCCGGATCGCCGCCTGCGCCTCAAAGGTCGCCGAGATGCAGCGGCCTACGGTGATCAAATTGAGCACCTGCTCGTTCAGTAGGCACCGGTAAGGAATGCCGTAATAAGCGCCCCACGGCAGATGGGTGGAGTCCGTCCCCGCCCCGTCCGGGTTATGGATATCGAGCGGATATCCCGAATGGGCCACCACATCGGGAAACGGCCGGCAGCTTAATACGTCTTCCTGGGTCAAGGTATACAAGCCGCGAATCTGCCGTGAGCCCCGGACGCCGACCGCCGGACCGGAACCGACGACCTCGGCCGCAGCGAAACCCGGTACCCGGGTCTTCAAAAAGGCTTCCAACTCCCGGATCTGCTTTCTGCCCTCGACCTCGGCCCGGGTCAGGCTCCAGGGATCGCAGCCGTCGCAGCCCAGGATGCGCCCAGTATTGACGATTACCTCGCCCGGCAGATTGGTTTCGAAGAACAACAAGTCTTCCCGTTCGAAGCTGATCTCGCCCCGCGCGCGGGCGGCTTGCAAGGTTTTTACAAAGCCGCCGATGGAGAGGCGCGGCGCCCGGTCGATGATATCGGTCTCTCCCTTCAGCCGCGGGAACTCGTCGGGATGAGCCTTGATAAAGTCGCGCACCGCCGCAATATCGACATTGCGCAGCTTCAGATTCATGGTCATCGGCTGGGATAGGCCGTCCCGCGCCCGGCCTTTGGTGAAGCCCACCCCGGCCCAGGCCGCCAGATCGGCGTCGCCGCTGGCGTCGATATAGATTTTGGCCGTCAGTTCACTTAAGCCGGCTTTATTGCAGACGGTTATCTTTTGAATCGCATTCCCAGCCACGGTCACTGCGGCCAGCTGGGTGTGGTATAGTAACTCGCCGCCGCTTTCCAAGAACATCGTTTCCAGTTCCTGTTTGAGGGCCTCGGCATCGAACGGCGTCACCGAATAAGTGTAGCCGGTGGTGTCGAAGAGATGTCCCGGCGATTTCCCCCGGGCGACCAGCCGGTCGACCAGTTCGGCGGCGAGCCCTCGAATCACCTGTTTGTTTCCGGCGTGAAAGGTCATCATCGGCCCGACGCCGGCCGCGGTCAGCATCCCGCCCAGGAAACCGTACTGTTCGACGAGCAATGTCTCGGCGCCGAGCCGGGCAGCAGCCGTGGCGGCCAACGCTCCGGAGATGCCGCCCCCGACGACCATCACCGCATAGGACATAACGATCACTCCTTTAAAAAAAATCATTGCCACCTCATTATAGCGGCAATGATCATGGATGCTAAAGCAACATTCCTACGGAAAGGTTGTTCATTCTTCTGGAAAACGGCCGCGGCCCCGCCGTAAGCTCTCCTTATATTCGGAAGGCGTCATCCCGGTGTATTTTTTAAAGATCTTGCTGAAATATTGCGGATTCTCATAGCCGACCCCCGCGCCGACTTCGAAGGCCTTGGCATCCGGGTCGGCCAAGCGTTGTTTGGCCTTGGCGATTCGCAGCTCCGTCAGATACTCCAGAAAACTCTGACCGATTTCGCCGCTGAAGACGCTGCTAAAATAGTTGGGACTCATGTGGACCACCGCGGCGAGCCGGTTCAGGGTCAGCGGCTCCTGGTAATGCTCGGCCATATAGGCGCGGGCCTCTTCGACCACCTGCTTATATTTGAGGCTTTTGTTGTCTCGGATAAAATCGGCCAGGGCCGTAAGCTTGGCCTCCAACCATTGCCCCAGCTGTTCCAGGCTCCAAATCTTTTGCAACTCCTCCAAATACAGAAAATCGCGGCCGTAAACCTCCGCCGGCTCGATCTCGAAATCCGGCAGCATCCGCAACGCGACACTGAAAAGCTCGAGCCCGATCTGGCGCAATTGGGTGATGCGGGCTTGGGGCCATTGGGCGATCCGGGCCAGCAGCGTCCGCACGGTCGCCGCCACCAACGCGCTATCTCCCGCCCGCAGCGCGGCGCCGAGTTCTTTCTCCTGCCCGGCGTCGATTTGCCAGTTCAATGCGGCACAGCGGGTTGCCGCCGCCTCGAACCAAACCAGTTTGGAATCGGCCAGTCCGGTATATTCTAAAGCCTGCTTGGCCTGGTGATAGCTTTGCCAGAGCATCCGCCAGTCCCGGTTGGGGAGGGCGACGCCGATGCTTAACTCCGCTCCCGGCTGCGCGGCAGCCGACTCCGACAGTTGCCGGCATTGCCGGCCGAACTCCGCTCTGAACTCGGCCTCGGGAAGGCCCGTTTGCGCTAATCCGAGCAGGATCAACTCTTCATTGCGGCCTTCGCAAGCGATGCCCCGCTCGCCCAGGATCTCCTGGGCGACCTCCAGGACCTGGACCTTGACGAATTCCCGTTCCTCGTCCGAGATTGCCGCCCCGGCCGGGAAGTTGCGGAGTTCGGCCACAGCCACTAAAAACGGATCCGTTCCAAATCCGGGCCCCAACGCCCGGATCCCCTCTTCCAAAAGTTCGTCCGGAGGATGACCGGCATAGATCAGCCGGTTTAGATAACGTTCCCGCAGCAAAGGCGTTGCCAAATCCAACCGGCGCTGCTGCTCCTGTTCGGCCTGCAGCGTTGCCAGCGCCCGGTCCAGGACTCCCAGTAAATCGTGGATATCGCTGGTCTTCAGCAGGTAATCGAAGGCGCCCAGTTTCAACGCGGTCTGCGCATAAGCAAAATCGTCAAAACCGCTTAGGATGATGGTCTTGACTCCGGGGTGCTGTTTCCGGATCCGGGCCAGTAGTTCCAAACCGTCCAAGTCCGGCATCCGGATGTCGGTCAAAACGATATCCGGCCGCCAGCCACTCAGCAACTCCAGAGCCTCGCTGCCGCCGCCGGCGGTGCGCACCTCGCTGATATTCAACTCCCGCCAGGGAACTGCCCCCTCGATCCCGTTCCGGATCATCGCCTCGTCATCGACGATCAAGATTTTAAACATTCCGTTCCGCCTCCTCGCCCTGAAGAACCGGTATGCCAATCTCAAAGGTGGTTTCCAACTCGGGAATGCTGGTACAGGTCAATGAAAAATCCTCCTTGAAATAAAGCCGTAGCCTTTCCCGGACGTTCTTCAAGCCGTAACCCTCATCGATGAGCTGTTCCAAACGTTCCGGAGTCAACTCCGGGATCCCGATCCCGTTGTCGGTCACCTGGAAAACGATGCGCTCTGCCCCGGCGAAGACTTTTATCCGGATCAAACCCCGCCGTTTCGCTTTTTCGATGCCGTGGATCAAGGCGTTCTCCGCCAACGGCTGCAACAACAGTTTGATGGTCGGCTGGGAACCGATCCCCTCCCCCAATTCGATTTCATAATCGAATTGTTCCTGAAAGCGCAGCTTCTGGATGTCCAAATAACTCCGGACATGGTCGACTTCCTTTTCCACCGTGGTGAATTCCTTCCCCTTGTTCAAGCCCAGCCGGAAGAAATTCGAGAGGGCCGACGCCATTCGCGCGACCGTGTGATTGCCCGCGGCCATGGCCATCCAATACATCGATGCCAGCGTATTGTATAAAAAGTGCGGGTTGATATGGGCTTCCAGCGCCTTGATCTCCGCCGCCGCCTTCTGCCGCTGCTCCAGCTCCAGCATTTCCAGGAGCTTTTCGATATGGGCCATCATCCGGTTGAACGATTCGCCCAGCTCGCCGATTTCGTCCCGATAGCGGACCCTGAAACGGACCGACATATCGCCGGTGGCGCCCTGTTTCATCAATGTGCTTAATTTATGGACCGGATTGAGAATGCCTTTGGTAATAAAAAAGGACAAAAAGACCACCAGCAACAAGCAGATCAGGATAATCAGCAATGTGACGTTGCGGATCATGCTGGATTCGGCGATCAATTGCCGATAGGGGGTCAAAGCCACCAGTTTCCATCCGGTCACGAAGAAGGTATTATAGACTCCGAACAGCGCGGCCGGGCCACGCCGGATCACGAAACTGCCGTTCTCATTCCGCGCGATCGTTCTGGCGATCTCCGCCCGGGCCGCATCCAATCCGCCGTACGATCGATCGGGCCGGAAGATAACCCTTCCTTGCTGGTCAAAGAGATAAAGCGCGGTATTTTTGGTATGGTTCAAACGCTGCACGATGTTGTCCAGAATATTCTGCTGAATGTGCACTACCAATACACCCAGTACATTCAGGTCGGCGTCATACAGCTTGCGCGTCAGGACGAAGACCGTCTGCCCCAGCACCCGCCGGGGCGGCCACCATTTGTAATTGTTGTATTCGGTCAGGGTTTCCCGGTACAACTCGCTGTTTTTATAACTGGCCTGGAAATCGTCGGTCAGATAGCGGATGCCGTAAACCCCGGTGACATCGCCGGCCGCGAAGATATGGTTGCTCCGGGCCGAGAGAATATAGAGGCTGGTAATGTAGTCATTGCTGAATTTGATGCTTTTGAGAATCGCGGCGACCTTCGGGTTGTCGGCCTCGTAATCCCGGGAGGCGGCCGGTTCCGCCTTGGCCAGAATCTCCCGGACCGAAGCGTTATTGAGCAGGACTTTGCTGATATCGTCGATATCTTTAAAATTGAGGAAAATATTGATGTTGATCTCGCGGGTGATGTCCATCGTGTAGCGGCTGACGATCTCCTGAATCGTGCGGGCCGATTGATAATACGAAAAGATTCCCAACGCCAGTAGAGGAACGAGAGAGACGATGGTAAAAGAGAGTGCCAAGCGGAAATGGAGTCCCCGGTTCATTATCCACCCGCGCCAGACGACCAGCCGCTCCGGCAACGCCCATCTCAACCGTTCCCGCTGCATATCGCAACCTCCCTGTCATCGTTTTTTCGCACCCCGGTCCAAAATTCCTGCCATGAATCGAATTTCTTTTTTGATTGCGGCCTGGATCTTGTTGGCGAAGCAGCGCAGTCCCTTTTCTGCCAGTCTTTTTCATAATACGGCGGCGGCGCGAAACATACAATAACCTAAAACCGCAAAGGAGTATCGATGATGCGCAGGTCCTGGCTCTGGGCAATTATACTTGCCGGATTCATCTGGAGTTCAGTGGCGAGTGGCGGGGCAGCCGATTTTCGGGGCAATCGCTGGGGGGGATCCCTGGCGGAGGTCACCCGGCGGGAACGGGCGAACCTGGAGTTTCGCGACAAGCAAACGCTCTTTTACCGGACCCAAGTGGCCGGGTTGGCCTGTTTCCTGGTTTACCGGTTTGAGCAGAACCGGCTCTTTCAGGCCGGTTACGTAATCGAACCCCGCAACCGCGACTTGAATCATTGCCTTCAGGATTACCAAAAGCTGCTTGGGCGTCTCGCGGCCGAATATGGCAAGCCGCAGGAGAACCAGATCCTTTGGTCGGATAACACCTATCGCGACCAGCCGGAAAGCTACGGGATCGCCGTCAGCCTCGGCCACCTGGCCCGCCAGGCCGTATGGCGCACCCCGAGCACGATTATCCGGCTCCGGCTCTGGGGTGAGGACCGCCAGATCAACTTGGTCGCCGGTTTTTTCAGCCGGGCCCATGAAGAGCCTACGGACAGTTCCCGAGCAGTGTTCTTCGGTACATGACCCGAACCAAAGTTAAGAATCATCAAAGACAAGACTGGACCCGGCCGGAGAGAAAGAGCATCTCTCACTCCAGCGCCGGGTCCAGTCTTTTTACATAAAAATGACTTTGATGACCTTGTTTAGCGGGATGCCGTCGTGTTCGTACCCGTGCCCGTAGTCAGACGCAGTGTCCAAGTGACTTCATCCCAGGTATATCGAAGCTCGGGATGAGCGGCGGTCACGGTCTTGAGATCCAGCCATTCCGAATTATCCGCATCACTTGCATCACTCTGAACCGGACGGGGCACTGGCTCAAGATGAAGCGCCACAGCCAGCGGTCCCCGGTTTATCTCCAGACGGCCATCGGCGGACTGCCGCCCGGCCCCCGCGACGGACACCTCGTTGAGCAAGACTTTGAAACGATAGACCTCTAAGGTGTCGTTCTCCGGTTGCCAAAGGAGTTTCCACCGACCGGTTTCCGAAGCCGCCAAGGCTTTTAACGGCTGGTACCCGGGAAATTCGCTTGGCTGCCCCGTAGCGGGCAGGCCATTGCTATAAAACTCCTGGTTCCAATAGAACCCGTCATTCCCCAGCAGATCGCCGTCGAGGCGGATAATCCGGGGGACCTCGATAACGAACGGCCGTTTATGCTTCAAGAGCGTCCCCAATGCCTGCCAATGCGGTTCTCCGATCCAGTTCAGGCCGAGTATCGCTTGTTCCGGCTGGTTGGGCTGCTCCAATTGATAGATGTCGGGAAAAAGGCTCAGCCAAGCCCGCCCATCCGTATCGATCCGCCCGACGACGGACTGATACTCGACGATCACCGGGGTTTTCACCGGGACCAGATTGAACAAGGTCTCAATATCCGCGTTGTGCATCCGGAAACACCCCAAAGAGACCGAACTGCCGATGGACCACTCGGCGTTATTGCCGTGAATGCCGTAGCCGGGATGGTTCAAACCCAGCCAGTACTTGCCCAGCGGATTGTTGGGACCGGGCGGGACCGGCCGCCGCTTATCCGGCGGATACCAGGTGGGATTGACCACTTTGTTGGCGACCCAGTACTCGCCGATGGGCGAGGGTGAATCCGTTTTTCCCACTGCCACGTAGAAACTGCGGTACAATTCGGTCCCATGGTACAAATAAAGTCGGTACTCCGGGACATTAATCCGGATCTGCCAGGAATCGGCGGCGTAACCGGCCGTGGCTACCGCCAGACTGAGCAAAAAAGCCAACCAACCCATGATGATAATGCGCAGTTGTTTTCTAAACACCTGAAAGCCTCCATCTTTGTCAGTATCCGATGGCTCCACGCAAAAAAACCAGCAGTTCAAACCGGAACGTTTTAAGGCCGCGCTTTCATCCCCGACCGCCTGCCTCAATCCTTCCCGGCTCTGGGTCCAGCGAGCGATAGCTGGAATACCGCGAAACCAGGTTGGTTTGAGTCCGTGGCCCACCGATGGAACACGCGGATCCGGACAAACCGCTCCCCCGAACTGTGATTTTCAAAGTTTAACCACCGGAGTAATATTCTGATATAATAGGGTATCTAGATGCAGGCGAGATATGCCTGCTTTCTGCAAAAATTGATCGGTCATACATCCTGAAAAGTTTGACTTTGTTGGCGAATTGTGCTAAAATTTTATTTAATCTAAAGGGGTGCTCCTGAACGTGGGGCTGAGATGATACCCTATGAACCTGACCCGGGTAATGCCGGCGGAGGGAGAATTCGGAATAAATCGTTGGTTACCCCCCTTTGCGAAAAGGGGGTTTTTGTTTGGGAGCCGCTCCGCAATGATTGAGGAGGATTCACAATGATTAAAAAACTGTTCCGCCTGCTGGTTCCGGTGGCCATGCTGATCGCCCTGGCCGGAACCTGCGCCAGCGCCCCCCAGACGCTGACGGTCTATACTTATTCCAGCTTTCCGGTTCCCTTGATCGACAAGATTAAAAATCACTTCGCCGAGAAGTACCATTTCGCGGTGAACTTCCGGTCGTTCTCGGACACCGGTCCCTTATTCAACCAACTGTTGCAAGAAAAGCAGTCGCCTCAGGCCGATCTGGTCATCGGGCTGGACAACAACTACGCGGCCAAGGCCGGGAAAGCGGATCTGTTTCAGGCCTATCGCCCCAAGGCGGCCGCCAGCATCAAAAAAGAACTGATTTTCGACTCCCGTTTCCGCTTGATCCCGTTTGATTACGGTTTTATCGTCTTTAACTACAACCGGGAAGCCCTGAAGCAAGTGCCTAAAACCCACAAGGATCTGCTCGATCCGGCCTACAAAGGCAAGATCATCATCGAAAACCCGATGACCTCTTCCCCGGGCCAGGTCTTTCTGTTGACCACCATCGCCTTGTACGGCGAAAAGGGTTATCTGGATTACTGGCGGGCGCTCCGCAAGAACATCTTGGCCATTGCGCCGGGATGGGACGAGGCTTACGGCATGTATACCAACGGCGAGGCGCCGATCGTCCTGTCTTACGGTACGAGCCCGGTGTATCACCTCATCAATGAGAAAACCGAGAAATATCAGGCCCTGGTCCTCGACGGAGCGGCTTACGCCCAGATCGAGGGGATGGGCATCGTCAAAGGGACCAAACATCCGGCGGAAGCCAAGCTGTTGGCCGATTACGTGCTGGATCCCGATTTTCAGGCCGCCCTTCCCGAACAGCAATTCATGTATCCGGTGCGTTCCGATGTGACGCTGCCGCCCAGCTTCCTGATCGCCGCCAAAGTGGACCGGATCTTGAACCTGCCCCAGGCCAAGGTCGAGGCCAACCTCGAACGCTGGCTGGCCCAGTGGGAAAAAGCCATTAATCAATAGAACAAGGCGTGTAACCCATCATTGTCAAAGCGAAACCTCGGACAAAACCTGCTGATCGGCATCGCGATCGGCGGCGGCTTCTATTTGCCGGTCATCATGCTGCTGGCCCGGGCCTTCCTCGGCAGAGGGGCCTGGGTCGGCCTATGGCAGTTCATCGGATCGGGGGTTTTCCGGAACACCCTGCTTTTTTCACTGAACGAAGCTTTGCTCAGCGCCGCTTGCAGCTTGCTGGTGGCGCTGCCCGGCGCCTACTTCTTCGGCCGCTACGATTTCCCTGGCAAACAACTGCTCCGCAGCTGGCTGGCGATCCCCTTCATGCTCCCGGGGATCCTGGTCGTGCTGGGCCTGGTGATCTTCTACGGCAAAAACGGCGTCTTCAACCACTGGCTGACCGGGCTGTTCCCCGGCAATGCCTGGGAGATGAATTACCTCTACAGCTTTTGGGGGATTATCCTGGCCAACGTCTTTTACAACTTCGCCTTCTGCCTGCGGGTGCTCGGCGAGCGCTGGGAGAAGATCGATCCGCGTTTGAATGAGGCTTCCGAGCTTCTAGGGGCCGGTCCCTGGCGGACCTGGGTCCGCATCGTCTGGCCGCTGTTGCGTCCCACCGCCGCTTACCTCTTCACCATGGTGTTTCTCTATTCGTTCCTCAGTTTCACGGTGGTCCTAATCCTCGGCGGTTATCTCTATAAGACTTTCGAGGTTCTCATCTATATCGAATACAACAGCAAGCTGAATCTGAACGGCGCCGCCACCATCGCCGCGCTGCAGATGGTGCTGCTGGCCGGGGTGCTTGCGCTTCAAGGCGTGCTGACCCGTTCGGCGCCGGCGTACGCCAATTTTCAGATCAGCCGGCCCGGCCTGAGCTGGCGGCGGAATCCCAGGGCCGCCGCGCTCTTCCTGATCTATCTGGCGACGATTACCTTCTTTTTTATGAGCCCCTTGCTGGCGGTGATCATCCGCTCCTTCCGGAAACTGAGCGGCGGCGGATTGACGCTGGAGAATTATGCTTCGCTGCTGGGAACCGAGTTTTCCTTCGCCATCGGCCAGAGTTTTACGACGGTCCTCGGAGTCAGCCTGGCCATTGCCGTATGCGCCGCAATCATCACGGTGATACTCGCTTATCTCCTGGCCTGGTTGCGCCGCGAACAACCCTGGGGCTGGATCGACCTGCTCTGCCAATTGCCGCTGGGAGTGTCCTTCCTGACTTTTTCCACCGGGTTATCGGGGTGGGCCGGTTCGCTGCTGCCCAGTTGGGCGCTGATAATCTGGGCGCAGATCTTTTTGGCCTTTCCGTTGGTCTACTCGGTGTTGCGCACCGCCCGCCGCGAACTGGGCCGCTCCTTGACCGACGCTTCGGCACTCCTCGGAGCGGGAGCGCTGGAAACCTTCCTGCGGGTGGAATTGCCGTTGATGCTGAAGCCCCTGCAGACCGGATTCAGCTACGCCGCAGCCATCTCGCTGGGCGATCTCTCCGCCGTGCTGGTGCTGGGAAAAGGCGAGCTCGTCACCCTGCCGGTGGCCATTTACCGCCTGATCGGCCATTATCATTTCCCGGCGGCCACCGCCCTGGGAACCTTGTTTATCCTCATTTCGCTCCTGCTTTACCTGGGAGCTCAGAGCCAAGTGCGCGGCTCCGGCGGGGAGCATTATCCGCAATAAATTGAGCGCTCCGGCCGGAACGCGCTCATGGATGGAGGATTGGCCACTTTGAGCCATGACGTATTGCTGCAATTCACGATCGAGAAAAACTACCCCGAATTCCGGCTCCAGGCCGAACTGGCGATCCGGCGCGATGAATTCTTCGCCCTAGTCGGGCCGAGCGGCTGTGGCAAAACCACGCTGCTGCGGCTGATCAGCGGGCTGGAAAAACCGGACAGCGGCCGGATCATCCTGGACGGCACCGATATCACCGGGCTGCCGCCGTCCCGGCGCCGGATCGGCATGGTCTTTCAGGATTATGCGCTCTTCCCGCATCTCTCGGTTTACCAAAACATCGAGTACGGCCTCAAAATCCAACGGCTGCCCGGCAAAGAACGCCGGGACCGGGTCGACGAGCTGCTGGCCGTCTTTCACCTGGCGGAACTGGCCGGACGCAAGCTGGACCGGCTCTCCGGCGGCGAACGGCAACGGGTGGCTCTGGCGCGCTCGTTGGCGCCCCGCCCCTTCCTGCTGCTGCTCGACGAGCCCTTCTCCTCCATCGACTTCCTGCTCCGGCAACAGTTGGCGGGCGAACTCAAGCAATGGCAGCGTCAGTTGGGCGCGACCTTCATCTTCGTCAGCCACCAGCAGGAAGAGGCGCTGGCTCTCTCCGACCGTCTGGCGGTGATGCGCGGCGGCCGGATCTTGCAGGTAGCCGATGCCCGGACGATTTACGAGGAACCGGCCAGCCCGTTCGTTGCCAGCTTCTTCGGCGAGGCCAACCTGCTGCCGGTCCGAGTGACGGCCGGTACCGGACCCGGCTTCGCCATCGAATTTGAGGCCGCCGCAATCCCCAAACTGGCCTGCGCTCATGAGCGAGCGCCAGGCATCGTCCCCGGCGCCTATTGGCTGATCGTCCGGCCCGAAGAGATTCTGCCGGACCCGTCGGGTGCGTCAGAAATGGCCGCCACCATCGAGGAGCTGGACTATCTCGGGTATATGCTGCGCCTCAATCTACGGGTGGGAGCGGTCACGCTCCGGGCGCTGGTCGGGAAGGAACATGCCTCCTTGCCCAAAGGCGCGTCGCTTCCCATCCGCTTCGCTCTCCGCCGGCCCCGCTTGATTCCCCGGCAGCTTTCCTGAGCTTCGGACCGGGAATCGCCGACCCGGCCGCACCCTTCCATCCCCTCAATCCGAATCGCCCTCCCCCTCGTCATCCAGGCTACGGCGGCGGACCGTCCCCTTGAGCCGCAGGATGCTGGCCTTGGTGATGATCCCGTCGCCGAAGCGATCCCGCAATCCATCCAGGGCCTGATGCAACCGTTCCAGATCCCTGGCGGACTCCTGGCTTTCCTCCGTCCCGAACAGATTCAACTGGCTGGACTCGATGCTGTCGAACCCGCTGACGCTGACCCCGATCAACCGTACCTTGCGTCCGCCCCACCGCAACTGTTGCGCCAGCTGCAACCCTTTCCGGTAGATCTTCTCCTCGAAATCGGTCGGTTCGGGCACGGTCAGCCGTTTGGTGAAGGTTTTGAAATCGCTGTCCCGGATCTTCACGGTAATGGTCCGGCCCTTCAGGCGATGCCGCCGCAACCTGCGGGCCACCTGATCGCTCTGCCAGAGCAAGACTCCGGCCAGGAACTCCCGATCATCGGTGTCTTCCTGAAAAGTAATCTCCTGCCCGATGCTTTTGATCTCGTCCTCGGTAATTACCGGCCGCGCATCGATGCCATGGGCCAGGCGGTACAGCTGACCGCCCATCTCGCCGAAGCGTTCCACCAGCAACTGCGGATCGACCCGCCCCAGCATGCCGATGGTACGAATCCCCATTCCCAACAGCTGTTCCTCGGTTTTGGGACCGACGCCCCACAATTTGCTGACCGGCAGATCCGCCAGGATTTCCGGCCGGTTTTGGGGGGTGATCACCACGAACCCCTGCGGTTTGCGAAGATCCGAGGCCAACTTGGCCAGGAATTTATTGGGCGCGATCCCCACCGAGGCCGACAAACCGACCTCGCCGGCGATTCGCTCCAGGATGCGGCGGCCGATCGCTTCCACCGGGCCGAAAATCCGTTCCGAACCGGTCAAGTCGAGGAACGCCTCGTCCAGCGAAAGCGGCTCCACCAGCGGCGTGAAATCGGCCAGGATCTTCATGATCTGCCGCGAAGCCTGGACGTAACGGGCGCCCCGCACCGGCACGAAGATCCCTTGCGGGCAGCGGCGGTAGGCCTCGCGGAGCGGCATCGCCGAATGCACCCCGAACTTGCGCGCCTCATAGGAGCAGGTTGAGACGACCCCGCGCGCCCGCGGATCGCCGCCGACGATCACCGGTTTGCCGCGCAGCGCCGGATCGTCCAACTGTTCCACGGCGGCAAAAAAGGCATCCATATCGATATGCAGAATCTTCCGCTCCATGCGCAACTATTCTCCCACAATGAAAGGCATTATGATAAACGTTGTCCGAAGGTCAGGTCCTCGCAAAAGCTCAGAAAAACGCGGGATGGAGTCGTTTCAAAACTCTCTGCCAGCGATTTTCCGATTCAAAAGACTTTTATTCGATGGCTTTTAACCGGTTCGGTCGGCGACCTCATCTTGATCATGACACACGAACACACGTTCGTCAAGAAGAATTTTATTGGCGCATGACGCAACGTATAACAATCGCCCGAATGGCCCCGATAAAGCTAACTCATCCTCCGGGAGCGCATAGAAATGCGCCCCGGTTTTTTTCTCAGACCAGGACGCATGACCGTATTCGGACGATAGAAAGCAATGGAAATCCGGCAACACCCCGGCCAACGGACGTCGCACCCCGGCGAACGGTTGCGGTCGTAGTCGCCGTGGTCGGCGATGACCGGGCCAGCGATTGGCAAGGCCATCCGCAACGGCGCGCCGCTTTTGCCGCAGGGCCGCCGCCTCTTCCATGACCTTTTGAAATACTTCCGGTTGAATTTGAACCCCGGCCCAGCCGATGCGCAGTCCTCTTTAAACCGGTTTCGGCGCCGCGGCATTCCAGAACGGATCCGCCGCGCGATCCCGGTTCCATAGGTATTCGATCCCGGCGGCGATCCGTTCCGCCGCGCCGGAGCCGCATTGGTCGGCCACGAATCCCAGCGCCATATCGATTCCGGCCGACACTCCCGATGAAGTATAAATATTGCCCGCCCGGACCCAGCGCGCCTTGCGGACCCACTGCACGTCCGGTCCCTGTCCGGCCACCCAGTCGAAGGCCAACTTGTTGGAAGTGGCTTCCTTCCGATCCAGCAACCCGGTCTTGGCCAGCAGCGCCGCTCCGGTACAGACCGCCAGGATATGACCGGCGGAGCGGGCCAGCTGTCCCAGGGCTTGCAAGAGCGGCTCGTGATCGATTTCCTTGCGGGTGCCCATTCCGCCGGGGATCAGCAAAATGAACCCCTCGCCCGGCCGACGCAGATCATAGCGCTCGGTGACTACCGGGACCCGCTGGGCGCTGGTCACGATTCCGCCGTGCAAGGAGATGAAACGGATCTCCGTCGGACCGGGCAGCTTTCCCAGCACCTCCACCGGCCCAAAGGCATCCAAGGTCTCAAAGTCGTTAAACAGCCAAACCAGTAGCTCCATGGTTACCCTCCCCCTTTATCAAAACGTGCTGCCCTCCGAGTCCACCCGCGACCGCCATGAGCGGCGCCGGACTCACCAATGTTCGTAGCGGACCAGCGTCGCCAGTTTTTTACGGGGCCGCGCCGGTGGCGTTTCATCCGGATAACCCAACGGGATGATGCCGACCACATACTTGTCGGCCGGGATGTTCAGGATCGGCCGGAGCGCCGCCTGGGTGTACCAGGCCACCCAGCACGTTCCCAGACCCAGGCTTTCCGCTTCCAGCACCAGATGCTCGATGGCGATGGCCGTATCGCGGATAATCTGCTTCAGCTCAAATTCGGGGCTGGTTTCGTCCAGGGCGATCTCCCGGCCGTCCTTGATTCGGACCCGGATGTCGGCGACCACCACGATGAAGACCGGCGCCGCAAGCATCCAGCCCTGCTTATGCGCGGCCTCGGCCAGTTTTTGCCGGGTGTATTCCTCCCGGACCACGATGAAGTGCCAGGGTTGGGTATTATCGCCGGACGGCGCCATTCTGGCGCTTTCCAGGACTTGCAGCACCAGGTCGTCCGTTACCGGCTGATCGCGGTATTTCCGGATGCTGCGCCGGTTTCTAATCGATGGAATCATCGCAAGGTTCTCTCCTTTCGGCTCCGCTCAACTCCCCTTGTGGCGAACCGTTCGGCGATTTAGCCCGCTTGGAGGATGTTGTCGTTACAGCACGATCTCATAATAATCATAGACTGTGACTTCTTTAAATCCGCAGGACTTGTACAGCGACAAAGCCCGCTCGTTTTGGACCGCCACCTCCAGCAACACCGATCGCGGCGATTGGGCGACGACCCGCTGGAGCATCAGGCTCAACGCTTCCCTGCCATAACCCAGGCCGCGGTGCTCAGGATAGATTCCAAAGCCAAAGATGTAACCGTCTTCCCCTTCCCGCAGGGCGCCGATCTTGCCGATAATCCGCCCCGCCAGTTCCACGACATAGGACGATTCCAAACGTTCACGTTCCAGTACGCCGGCTTCAGCTTCGTCCAGGCCAAAGCAGTCCGCATCGAGCTGTTGCAGAACCGGCAGATCGGCGACGGTCGCCCCCCGCAGCTCGAGGCCGTGCCGGGGAAAGTCGGGGATGCTGTCTCCGCTGAAGCGCATCCGGTACTCGGAAAAAGCATAAGCACCGTTCTTTTTGGCAAAAACGATTCCCGCGGCCGAAGCGCGCTCGCTGATGAGCAAGAGCCGCTCCACCCCCCGGGCTCGGCACTCCCGCTCGCCGGCGGCAAAGAGGCGGCCGAAGATCCCCTGCCGGCGATAGTCGGGATGGACCATCCCGGTGACCTCGATCTCCCGCGCTTGCGATGATAAACCGTAGAGGCCCAGGAAGCCGACCAACCGGCCGTTATCGTCGTAATACAGAAAGTCATTGGTTTCGGCTGCTGGGCGTTCCTCTAGCATCTCCCAGTTCAATTTCAAACTTAGGGGCTCATGCCGCGAACAAACTTCATCCAGTTCGCGAAGCTGTCCCAGTTCCCGTTCGGTCAGGTCCCGGCCCCGCAGTGCTACGAAATCCCGCAAATGCTCGCGCCCCCTTGGCTGTTCTCAAATCGTCTTGGACCGCTGAATGGCGACAGTCCGGTGCCGCAACTCCAAGCGAACCGGAATCCATATGGATCTTCGACTGCTGGCTATTTTTCCCTGCCGGTCGTCGTAATTATCGTCAGGAAGGACTGCCTTTTTACGTTCTTTTAATAATCACTCCGCCGCGGCTCCATCAAAAAAGCCGTCCCCCGACGGCTCAATCTTCAAGCGTTTTGATAAACCGCTCCCCGAAACCCCGGCGCGCCGGTCCTACTTCTTGATCCGCACCAAAGTGTAGCGTTTCGAAACATAAACCGCCAGTGACGCTACGAGCAGGATCCCCAGGACCACCAGCATCTGTCGGCCGGAGAGCACGATCCGGTCGATGGGGTTCCACGACCCGGCGGCGGTGGCCCGGTGCAAAGGAGCGAAGACCATGGCCAGCGGCCCCAGCATCAGCCAGGTGTAAAAGGCGGCGAAGATGCCGTGCAGGAACCGGGCGACTACATACGGCCCCATCCCGATGTCGGTGTCATGGATCACGCTGGCCACCTGGCAATGAACCGACAGCCCGCTCCAGGCGATGATCCAGCTGGCAACCATCAGTTTATCCAGGAGCGGCGCCGCGGTGACGCTGGTTACCAGCGTCCCCAGGTCGATCTCCAGCAAGCCGTTGAAGACCGCCGCGGCGAGATGGGGATCGAGCCCGAACAGCCGCAGGACGCCGCCGATCAGCGGCGTGACCGCGCCCATCACTTGAAAGATGGCCATCATCCGCACCATCACCGCGAACAGGGTGATGAAACCGCCGATCATCAGCAGCGTGCTGATGGATTCCTTGGTCGCGTCGCCGATCAACTGGCCGATGGGCCGGCCGTCATCGTGGCGCGCTTTGAATAGGGCCCGTACCGCCCGGCGCAGCATGCCCTTTTCAAAAACCTCCGGGTTTTGCTGCTCAGCGACGGGCGTCTTCTTATAGAATTTAAAGACCACGCCCACGCTGAAACTGGAGACATAGTGGGCGATGGCCAAAACCGCCCCCAGGTCGGGCCGGCCGAACATGCCCACCGCCACCGCGCCGAAGATGAACAGCGGGTCGGCGGTATTGGTGAAGGACAGCAGCCGTTCCCCCTCGATCCGGGTGCACATTCCGCTGCGCCGGAACTTGCCGGTGATCACCGCGTCCATCGGATAGCCGGCGGCCAGCCCCATCGAGAGGGCGAAGGCCCCGATGCCCGGCACATTGAAGAGCGGCCGCATCAACGGCTCCAACAATACTCCCAGGAAATGGACCACGCCCATTCCCAGCATAATCTCGGATAATACGAAAAACGGCAACAACGACGGCAAAACCACTTCCCAGAAGACCCGCAATCCGGCGATGGCCGCTTTGACCCCTTCCGCCGGGAAAATCATCAACGAGATCGTAAACAACGTCACAGCCAAGGCTCCGACTAACACCTTGATCCTGCTCCAGACCGGGCTCCGCATCGCCAATCCTCCTGATACTGCGTATTTATAAAGTATATTGGCCCGGAGAGGCGGTTAGAATTGAAATTTGCGGGGCTCGGCCCGGTTATCCTCGCTGTTCGAATAGAGGAACTTCCTGGCGCGGCAATTCCTCCACTGCCCCGCTTTTCGATTCCCGCCCTTCCCGAAGCGCCGGGAAGGACGGGAATTGGCTTCATTCACCGTTCGTCATAAATGCCGAACTCTTGCCACGACTCTTGCGGGATCTCCAGCTTGACCAGTTTCCGGGCTTCGCTGTAGTAAGTCTCGCTCTTCCGCAACTGGCTGTGGAAAGCGGCGGTCTTCTCCTTGGCGCGGGCCTTGGCCGCCTCGTGTTCGGCGTCGAGGTCGACGGCGCTCCGAAAATCCTGGCTATAATCGGTCAAAAACTTGGCGTCCAGGCCGCGTTTGGCCAGTCTTTCGGCGTTGGCCTCCAGGCCGGCGAGCATGTTTTGGGAGCGGCGGATCCGGTCGGCAATTGAAAATTTCATGATAAAAGTCCTCCTTTAATTTTTGAATTTGATGATCGGGTCGAGTTACGCTGGTTACAGTTTGGGAAGGACCCCCGGCCGGGCGGTTCTTGCTCCCTCGAATCGTTCCTTTGGATGAATGATTCGTTGTGTCTAAATAATATCACGTTCGTTTCATGAATGCAATAGATTATCTAAAATTTTTTATGAATTTTAGAAATTTGACTCTTTAAGGAATGAGCAATCAAGAGTTTCAACGGACCCATGCGATAAATGATTTCTAACGGAACCATTGATAACAAAGGACTATTCTCTCTTATCCAATACATACAAAAAGCAAAAGGGCATTGTAAATCGCGATTTGTTTGATTGAGTGAAACACCATGCTTATCTGCAGATAATATTGATTGCAGTCTAAAGGCCCAAAGATGAACCGATTATCGTTTTGGGCAATCAGCCGGCAGTACGACAACGTTCCCTTAATACGGCTGTGATATAATAAAACCTATTCAATTGGTCAATATACTTCCATAGTGGAAAAGGGGGAAAATCCATGATTCACAATGAAGTGCTCGACTGCATCCGCGCCCGGCGGAGCACCCGCCAGTTCCAGGAGCGGCAGGTTGTGGAAGAAGATCTGAAAACGTTACTTGACGCCGCCATCTGGGCGCCCAGCGGCGGCAACAATCAAAGCTGGTTGTTTACCGCCATCCAAAAGCAGGATGTTCTTTTAAAGATCAATCAACGGGTGCGGGAAGGGTTTCAACATTGGATTCCCGACGACGACTATCCCGGCAAGCTCGGCGCCAAAGCCGCCTCCCAACGGGAAGACTACAATTTTTACTACCACGCGCCGACCGTTGTCATCGCTTCGAATAAGCCTAATTATGAAAATGCCATGGCCGACTGCGCGCTGGCGCTGGAGAATCTTTTCTTGGCCGCCCAGTCGCTGGGGTTGGGCAGCTGCTACCTCAACCAACTGCACTGGCTGCGCAATGATGCCGCGTTGCGCGATGATTTGGCGGAATTGGGGATTCCCAAGGAACACACCATCTGTTCCGCCGCCGCGGTCGGGTATATCGCCAAGGAATCGCCCGCTCCGGCGCGCAAGGATGGCACCATTCATATTGTTAAATAAATACAAGAAGGCCCTGAGTTGGTCCGGAATGACAAGTTATCATCCGGTTTCGAATCCCGTTTTAAAATGCTCACGCTCCTTCCTCGATGGGAAGGAGCGTGGTGATCAGGCCATGGAGTTTTGTCCATTCAATACATTAAAACCGTTAAACCGTCAGATCCGCTTTTCGATCCAGGCAATGGCTTCAGCCATTACTTCGTCGCGGCATTTTTCATTGAAGATCTCATGGCACAAATGGGCATAAATTTTTAGCGACTTGTCTTGGGAGGCGATCTCTCCGAAGAATTCGCGGGAATCTTTCTCGCTGACCAGTCCATCGCAGCAACCGTGCATGATAAATACCGGATCGGTAAAGTGCTGCGGATTTTCCTTCAGCCATTGAACCGCGTAATGACAACAATTCATCAGCCCGATCGAGATTTGTTTTTCCACCAGCGGATCATGGACATACGCCTCGATCACGGCCGGGTCGCCGCACACTCCGTCGCCGAGCGCATTGGGCACATATGTATCCGCTGGGAGCTCAAGGGGCAGTTCGCCCAAGGTGTGCAGATTAAAACGCGTTAACGCTCCCGACAGGACGATCCCCTTTACCTTGCCCGGATATTTGGTGCCGAAAAGGGCGACCGCCAGACCGCCCATGCTGTGGCCGATCAAAAACAGCGGCAGGCCGGGGTTTTCACTGGCGGCCCATTGCACGACCTGGTTGACGTCGTCGGCCAGTTCGTGGAAGTTATTATAAAAGACGCGTTTCCCCTCGGACTTGGCATGGCCGCGATGATCGAAGCGATAGATGCTGAAATGCCTCCCGTACAACTTTTCGGTGAGATAATCGTAACGCCCCAGATGCTCACATAAGCCGTGCACAATGACGGCGACCGCCTTGGGATGCTCGGGAACATCCTTTCGAAAATGCAGCTTTGTCCCATCGAATGACTCCAACATGCCTTCCTCAAACATCGTTGCTACCTCCCATCATTTTTTTATTTTCAATCGCCGATTCCTGTTTAATTTTATGTCGGCGTTCTTAAATGAAGTCGTTTTTCAGCGCCGGGTGAGATGATGGAGCGTTCATAATCAAAAATAGCTTATAATTTTATTATTTTCTAATAAAGCCTATAACGATATCTATCATTTAACATTTTATCACTCGAAAATTACAAAATCAATTCGGCTATTTTTCTAGAAACCGTGAAATGAGATTCAAGGAAGTAGAAGAATATGCATCTGAACCATGATTCATAGGATTCTAGGATTAACGGATTCAAACCTTTTGTAACAGAGGTTTTGGAAAAGAAAATAAAATAAACTTTTCTTAGAAAAGAAAGCTTGAAAATAAAACAGTAAGCAACTGAGGGTCGATGGGGGTTATTCCTACCCCCACGCCCCCAGGACCAAAGGGTGTAGTGGGACACCCTTTGGAATCCGCCCAGTTGGAACCGAGGTTCCGGCACCTCCTCATTCATCCGGGGTTTTAGAATGCCGCCGCCATCCATGGCATTCTGTCTGGCAACCAAGTGGAGGCTTCCGTCCCCGACCGCTGTTTTTTATCCTAAAAAGGAGCGGCGCCGTCTCCCCTCCTTGGAGACGGGTGCTATTCGAATCTTAATGCCTTATCCGATGGCTGTATACGAACCACTTAATTTTCAGATACCCGCCGCCTTCAAGGATGAAGGCGGGCGACGCCTCTTTTCGAGGATGAAAAACTGCGGTCGCCCTGCGGAGGGGACTTCGAAAGCCATGACCCGGTAGCCAGTCAGAAGGTCAGGGATGGCGAAGACGGTTACCGGATGCATAAGGGAGGCTTGGAATCCGTAGGTTCTCAGCGACAGGACGTCGCAAAGATGAGGTCCCATGGATGGATTAGGCCGAATCCAACGGTTTTTTGGTTACTTTTTTGCCGCCAAAAAAGTAACCCGCCGTCGGAACCGTGGACCCGAGAAACAAGCATCCAAAAGTTTTTCCCTCTACACTCCATCTCGGCTAGGAATTATATCATTCCTTTTTTTCATAACTATTGAAACTTAAATTTAAATAGATTGAAGTTTACACTCGCCATCAAAACAATCTTTCTAAAAAATTGCTGTTTCACGCTTCCATCCTCCATCCTCACCCCCTGATCCGTCTCATTTCCCCCTTCTCATGTCAGGTATGCTCTTCGGTCCTTTAGGGACGATCATCATCCCTTTAGGGATGAGACATGTCCGTGTTAGGTACGGTCTTTGCCCCTAAAAGGACCGGCGCATCCTTGTTAGGTACGCTATGTTCCTTGTTAGGTATGGTCTTCGTCCTTGTAAGGTACGTCATGGTCCGTTCATAGGACGCGACCATCCCTGCATCCTCAAAGACCATCCCCACTTTCCCAAGCCTTGGGGAAGCTGATCCGAGGCTTCAGGATGCAGTACCAAGGTTTGAAAATCCATGATTAATCTTTGGTACTAAAGGACCAAGGCTCGGGGATGCATCTGCAAAGGCCGGGGATGCTTCTGCAAGGTTCGGAGAAGCTTCCCCGGCCTTCGTCCGTGCCGGGCGAAGCCGGATCCTTGCCGGTCCGTTCGGTTGAACGGATCGGGCGGACGTGGTAAGATATGGTTAATTACAAAGGGGAGCGTGGAACGATGCGCAGCGAAACGGAAATGATGGATCTCATCCTCGGGGTGGCCCGGAGGGACGAGCGAATCCGGGCGGTGGCGCTGAATGGCTCCCGCACCAACCCGCGGGCGCCCAAGGATATTTTTCAGGATTACGATATCGTCTATCTGGTGACGGAGATGGAATCGTTCCTCAGCGATCCCCATTGGATCGACATCTTCGGCGAACGGATCATCATGCAGACCCCGGAGACGATGACCCTGGTCCCGCCCGGCGCAAACGGGCGATTCCCCTATCTGATGCAGTTCCGGGACGGCAACCGGATCGATCTGACCTTGATCCCCTTGGAGCAGCAGGAGGCGTATTGCCGGGAGGACAGCCTGACCCGCATCCTGCTGGACAAAGATAACCGCCTGCCGGACCTCCCCGCCCCGGACGACGCCGCTTATTGGGTGCAGCCGCCGACGGCGGCGCGCTTCGCCGATTGCTGCAACGAATTCTGGTGGGTCGCCATTTACGTGGCCAAGGGGCTGTGGCGGCGGGAATTCCTCTACGTCCGGGCCCATCTCGACCGGTACGTCCGCGACATGCTCCTCAAAATGCTGGAATGGCAGGCGGGCATCGCCACCGATTTCACGGTGAGCGCCGGGAAACACGGCAAGTACCTGGAGCGCTATCTCCCCGTGGCAAGCTGGCAAGCCTTGCTGGCCACTTATGCCGCGGGGGACTATCCCGAGACCTGGCAGGCGCTCTTCGCCGCCTGCGATTTGTTCCGGGCCACCGCGCGGATGGTGGCCGATCATTTCGGCTATGCCTACCCCGCGGACGAGGACGAACGGGTCACCGCCTATCTGCGCCATATTCAAGCGTTGCCCCGCGATGCGGCGGCGCTGGATTAAAAAAAGCGGGCCGCCACAAAACAGCCTGCCGCGCTTGGGTTGAGTCCCTTGACGCTATATTGGTTACGGCCTTTCATCGGTCGGCGGCCGGCGGCGGTTGCGGCTCCGGTATTTGCCCGGCGACGATCGGGCGATCTTTTTGAAAACCCGGCAGAAATGCTGAATATTGTTGAAGCCGCATGCGAAACAGATATCGGTGACCGGGTCGGCGGTATCTTTCAAAAGGCGCTGCGCTTCGATGATCCTCCGCAATTGCAGGTATTCGACGATGGTGAACCCGGTGGCCTTCTTGAAAGCGTGCAGCAGATAGTACTTGCTCAAAAAGAACTCTTTCGCCAGGAGTTCCAGGGAGATCGGGTTCATATAATTGGCGTCGATGTAGTCGACGACAGTTTGGACCCGGCGGTCGCTCCGCCCGGGGCTCCCCTCCGCCTGGGACTGGCCGAGGGCCTCATCCAGCATGATCAGCAACTGGGCCAACTTCAGTTTGAGCAGGGCCACGGCCTTCGGGCCGGCCGTCTCCTGCCGTTTGACCCGCGCCGCCAGCAACTCCTTGCAGACGGTTTCGAATTCGTATTGCTGTCTCCGGTTCAACTTGGCCTTGGCCACCTCATAGCCCTTGATTCCGGCCAGGATTCCCGCCGCGCCCAGCGCTTGCAGCA
The DNA here is from genome assembly GCA_023400055.1 of Bacillota bacterium. Taxonomy (GTDB): domain Bacteria; phylum Bacillota; class UBA4882; order UBA8346; family UBA8346; genus Hydrogenispora. Next base: position 245,886 of record JAEXFN010000005.1, on the reverse strand, counting down.
CGTCGCCGATATAACTTTCCTTGAAATTGATAACATATCTTTGATACTCCATCGGCGGATAGACCCATTTATGAATCTCATTCGCGCCGATGAAGAGGATCTCGCCGTCGCTGACGCGGTACTGGCGATTTTTGAGAAACATTTTCAGATCGGCCCGGATGAAATAAGCGATCTCGCAGGAATCGTGATAATGCTCCAAATCAGGCTGATTCTCCAGCCGGGTGCTGAAATAATCGATCCGGAAACCCGGCGTCCCTTCGAAGAGCGTCTTCGCGCCGTCCATCGCCATCGCCTCATTTTTCCGCTAATCCATCCCCATTATAACAAAAAGTAGCGCAATATCGGTTAGTATTTGCAAATCGGGCAACATGGTTGAGGCTTTGCAGCGGATTCGATTTTACAATAGAAGTGGAATCGTTTCGCCGAGCGCCACCATGGCAGTTACTCCATAAATTCATGGCGGGGCGTCCGGCACGCGAGTGGCGATATCGAAAAAACATAACGGAGGGCCTGAGCGATGCAAGAAAAGATCATTACTGTGATAGGCGGCGGCAGTGTCAACTGGATGCGCGGACTGATGCGGGACATCTATCTGTTGGATGAAGTCCAGGGCGGTGAAATCCGGCTGGTCGATCCGAACCGTTCGCACACCGCGGCCGTCGCCGCCATGCTGGAAACCTTCAACCGGATTCGCAATAAAGAATATCGCGTATCGATCATCGAAAACCGCCGGGAAGCGCTGGCTGGCGCGGACTTCGTTCTGACGACCTTCAGCCCCGGCTCGATGGACGCTTTCTGGAACGATCTCGAACTGCCTATCAAATACGGAATCCGGCTACCGGTATCGATGACCGTCGGGGTCGGCGGGATATCGGCGGCGCTGCGCACGGTGCCGGTGGCTTATGAAATCGTGGCGGACATGGAGGAGGTGTGCCCGGGCGCCTGGTTGTTGAATGTGACCAACCCCATGAGCGCCGTGACCCGGGCGATGAATCTGGCGGCCCGAAGGACCAGGGTCGTCGGGTTGTGCCATGAATTCCACGCCCTGCCCAAATACCTCGGGCCGATGCTCGGCTTATACCGCCCGCAAGATGTCGATATCCTGACTTACCTATATCGCTGGCTGCCGTCCCAGGGATTCGAGTATACCGTCGCCGGCTTGAACCATTTCATCTGGCTGACCCGGGCCACCCTCGGCGGGGAGGATGTCCTGCCCAAAATCCGGGCTTATTGTCAGGCCCATCAAACGCTGGACTCCCCGGTCCCGGCGGACCGCGCTCACGGCAGCCAGGCGACGGCGGTCTTCGAGAATCAGGGCCAGGCCAAGCTGGCCTTATGCCGGCAGTTCGGTTATCTGCCGCTGGCCGGCGACCGGCATCTGGTCGAATTCTACCCCAGCCTTTGCAACCCGCGCAACGGCTATGCGATGAAATATGGCGTAAATAAGACCACCGTCGATTTGCGGCGGCTGATGAAGGTGGACGAATACCAGTATATTCAGGATGTGGCCGCCGAAAAGATCGGCGTAACCTGGGAAAAGACCGGCGAGGAAATGACCGAGATCATGCGCGCCATCGTCACCGACGCCGCGACGATCGGCATCGTCAATCTGCCAAATGCCGGGCAGATCGCCAATCTCCCCCGGGAAGCGGTGGTCGAGACGCTGGCCACGGTATCCGGCCGTGGTGTGGAACCGCGCTTCAGCGGCCAATTACCCGGGCCGATCGGCTCCCTTTGCCGGCTGCACGCCGACATCCATGAACTTACCGTAAAGGCCGCGCTGGCAGGCGACCGGCGGCTGTTGATCGAGGCGTTAAGCCTGGACCCTTCCGGCGGCTGCGCCGACTTTAGTGAAATCCCGCAATTGGCGGAGGAACTGTTGCAAGCCAACCGGGAATGGTTGCCCCGGTTTTACAAATAGCAAGCCGGATCGAATGTTGCCCGCATTAAACAACCAGCGTTTTGGGGCTGGGAGGATGATCGAGCGAACGCACCGGAAGGTTGCTGCAGCGCGTCGCGGAACGGCCTGCCGAACCGGACCGTCCGCGATTTGCGCCGAGGGATCTCCATTAAAATGAACCCGCCGTTCCCTGGCATGTTAAAATTCCCATTAAAAAAACTTACATTAAGACTTGTATTTCTGATAAAATAGATATATAATATTAAATTTTCGAATTGAATAAACTGTTGAAAGTACTCAGCTTAAAAAGAGTAACCGAAGCTTGAAGGGAAGCGAGGGCGGGTCATGGAGAAGAATACGGTGAGTTTCCAAGTCAATGATCTCATCATCTACGGCGGAAGCGGCGTTTGCGTCGTGAAAGATATCCGCGAACTGGCCATCGACGGCGCGGCCGCCGCCAAAAAATACTATGTGCTTGAACCGGTCTATCAACGAGGCGATGTCATCTATTCTCCGGTCGAAAATCAGAAAACGGTGATGCGCAAAATTCTTACCAAAAAAGAAACCGAGGAGCTCATCCGGCAGATTCCCACGATTGAGACGGCTTGGATCGACGACAAGAAAATCCGCGCCGAACAATGCAAAAAAGCGTTGAGCACCTATAATTGTTATGAATTGCTGCGCATCATCAAAGCGATGTATCTCCGGAAAGAGTCGCTTTGCGGCCAAAAGAAGGCCATATCTAAGATCGACGACAACTATTTTCGTCTCGCTGAGGATCTATTATACGGCGAATTGGCGATTCCGCTGGGGATCCCCAAAGAACAGGTGGTAGACTATATTGCCGCGCACGTGGAGCATACCGCGAATGGTTGATAAGCCGGCCGCCGATAAAATACCCCGGGGAGGAGCCCGGGGTAAGAGCGCTTCCGGCGACGGAACTGCGTTACAATTCACTCAAGTTGCGCCGGTTCAAAAAACTTACCGCTTCAAATAGAGCGGAATTTCAAATTCATCCCATCATTCTTTGCTGCCCCTTTTCCCATAACCCATCGCTCCCAGCTTTTCTCCCATGGCGCGGTATTCTCCCAGTGTACAACTATACGGCCGTATTTTGTTCAGATCGGGATGGCCCTGGTCATCGAGCGCCGCTTCATCGCAATGCACCGCGACGATTTCCCCGACAAAAATATCGTGGCTGCCGTAATTTTGAACGTCGATTACTTTGCACTCGAGGTTGACCGGGCATTCCTTGATGAGCGGGGCCTTGACGACACTGGCCGCTAGCGGGGTCAATCCGGTTTCCGCAAACTTATCCACATTTCTGCCCGAGACCAGCCCGCAATAATCGACCGTTTTGGCTAAATCCGCCGCCGGAATGTTGATGACATACTCCCTGGACTCCTTGAGCATCGGGTTCGAGTAGCGCGCGGGATTCACCGCGATATAAATGACGTTCGGGTGATAGCTGAAGACGCCGGTCCAGGCGATGGTAATGATATTGGGATTCTTATCCGCCGTTTGGACTGTCACCAGTACTGTCGGCGCCGGCAACGGGGAGGCGTTCAGTTTCTCAAGTAGTTTTTTGCTCATTTCGATTCCTCCAATTGATTTAGGCTGAATTTTTACCATTAATCATTCATAATTCTGGCCGAAAGCTCTTATTCTTTCTCAGCAGTTTTCCGTAGTAACTTTACACAGGATTACCCAGTTTATCCGCCAGCCCTCATGGGTCACCAAACGGATAATCCGGTTTCGCAGTTTGACGCCGGCGATGGTTGATTCCGAAAATGCGTCGGATATGAGTCTCCTCTCCCATTCCATCGTTGCTTGACACGTCCCGCCGAATCGACTACAATTTATTTCTAGACACGAGTCTATTATATTATGAGACCCCTTCCCAAACAACCGGCAATATCGGGCCAAATGTCGCGAATTGGACGGTTCGGGCCGATATGTCTATTTAAGGAGCTGCCCATGGAAGACCGGCGGGTTAAAAAAACCAGGCAAGCCATTCAGATCGCTTTTGCCAAACTGTTATCCGAAAAAAACATGGCGAAGATCACCGTCAAAAGCCTGTGCGAAGCCGCGGATATCAATAAGAGCACCTTTTATCTGCATTACAAGGACATTTGCGATTGCGCCGACCAGTTGCGGGACGCCATCGTCGACGAATTCGGCCAAGTGATCGCCCCATACCGTTTCGCGGATATCATTAAGAATTTTGCGATAATTTTAGAAAACACCCTAGCGATGTTCAACCGAAACAAGGACCTGTATATGCCGTTTCTGAAATCGCCGAGCCTGGCGTTCAGTTCCTGCAAAATGAAGCAGTTGATGATTGAGCGGGTGTTGGCCAAGGCGGATCCTCAAGAGCGCGACAATCCGATCTGCCGCTGCTCCGTTTCCTTTGTGATCAGCGGCATCATCAGTTTGCTCGAACAATACGAGTTCGCCGAGATCGACCGCCCGACCATCGCCGCGCTGGCTGCTAAGGTGCAGCACGGGTTCGCCGACTAATTGTTGCGTTTCACGCGGGACTATTAGTGGAAACAAAATGCCAGTATTAAAATAATCAGCTTCTCAATTTTCGCTTTTTATCTGCCGGCGTAAATTAAAAAAACCAGCTTTTTACTGGTTTTGAAACAGCTTATCGCCTATGATATCAGCCAGGCATAATTCTGACGGCAATCTATTAAATAATCGATATATACTGCGTCATCTCTGATTTGATAGATGAGCAGATATCGTTTATCCACCAGCAGCTTTCTATATTTATTGCCGGGCAATTGGGGATCAATGAGCTAAGAACCCCGTTCCGGAAAATCTTGGAGCGATTTTGCGGCTGCAATAAAATCGATTCTGAACTTCTCGGCCGCTTGGATGTTAACTCACGCCAAAAAGCGAACGTGCCATACGAGCATTTCGCCCGCTCGTTCTGAGATAACGACACGATAGCGTTTATCCTCGCTGCTCATCAGCAATCTCGCTTATGGCTTTCTTCAGCCTCTCGTCCAATTGGTCAATTGAAAAACCCTTTTTATTCGCCAATCTGTCCTCCTCTGCCGCGACCAGTTGTTCTCTTAACTTAAGCATGCTTTCGCGCTGAGAGTATGTGGCGATATCCATCACCACCAAATCACCCTCACCGTTTTTGGTCAAGAAAACTGGCTCTTTGGTGGCCTTGCAAAGCGCAGATATTTCGTTATAATTTTTACGTATTGCCGCTGACGGTTTAATATTCATCCGTAAATGCTCCCTTTGGTAGCAAAATATTATGCTTATTATATGCTTATCATACTCTCGCCATTCGCAAAGGTCAATAATACTTCTGCATCATTACATACGCTCTTGGCCACCAGATGACTACCATCTAAAACTTAACGGCTGGTTAAATTGTTTGATCTTCGCAATGGTTCATGATAATATGGTGGAAAATCACATACTGCAAAGCGAAGGAGCAAAAACCATGGAGCGGTTGTTGTTTGGCATATCCGGACTGCCGATTGGCGACGGGTCCGTGAAATATAATTATCAGAGCGGCATCGCCTATTTGAAATCGATCGGGTTGGACGCCATGGAGCTGCCATTTGTCCGTAACGTAAACGTCACCGACAAAAATAAGGATGCCATCCTGCGCGAGAAGAACGAGCAGGATCTGTATCTCTCGGCGCATGGTTCCTATTTTATCAATCTCAATGCCGATGAGCCTGAAAAACAAGAGCAGTCCATGGAACGGATCATCAAGGGCGCCAAGGCGCTGCATTCGGTCGGCGGACGGAGCCTGATCTTTCATCCCGGCTTTTACCTGAATGATTCACCGGAAGTTACCTATGCCACCATCAAGGAGAATCTATTGAAACTGCCGGACCTGGGCGTGCACTACCGGCTGGAGACCACCGGCAAGCCGACCCAGTTCGGCAGCCTGGACGAGCTGATCGCCCTCTGCCGGGAGGTGCCGACCTGCCGGCTCTGCGTCGACTTCGCGCACATCCACGCCAGGGGTGACGGGGCGCTCAAAACCTACGAGGATTTCACGGCCATCCTGACCAAGATCCGCGAAGGTCTGGGAGAAGCGGCGCTGCAGGATATGCACATTCACTTATCCGGCATCAACTATGGCGCCAAAGGCGAAAGAAACCACCTGGAGTTCAAGGAGAGCGACTTCCCCTATCAGCTGTGCCTCCAAGCCCTGAAGGATCTGGACGCCAAAGGCTGCATCATCTGCGAGAGCCCGATCCTGGAGCGCGACGCGTTGCTGCTGAAAGAGACCTATGCCAAACTTTGAGGGTCGAAGCGCTTCGGCCCATGGCCATAAAAAGCCCTCGATTGCTCGAGGGTTTGCACTCACCGAATTAAACAGGCTCAAACCCCGGTCACGAGATCGGGGTTGCTTTTTTACGGCAATCGCTCACCGGTTCAGCCTTAGAAACACCGGTCGTATAAAATGTAACATTTCCGGTCCCGTTCCAGAAACCGCTCGGCGGTTAATTCGTGGAGCGCCCTGGATACCATCACCCGGGTCGCGCCGATCAAACCGGCGATTTCCTGCTGGGTCAGGGACAGATTAATCCGGGTCCCTTTCGGGCAGGGTTCCCCATGCTGTTTGGCCAGCCGGACGAACAAGCCCAAGACCTTGTCCCGGGTCGTCAGGGTGTTCAACTCACTGATCTGTTCCAACGCGCCGTAAAGCCGGTTGTTGAGGTTTTCGATAATTTGCCAGGCCAGGTCGGGATTGTCCTGGATAACCTTTTTAAAAGTCGCCCGATCGATGCCGCACGCTTTCGAATCCTCCAAGGCCACCGCGGTCGCCAAATGGGTGGTATCCTTTTGAAACAGGCCCGTTTCCGCAATCAGTTCACCCGGGCCGATGATCTGAACGATGGCCTCTTCTCCGGTTTCGGTAACCCGCACGATTTTGAAGGTTCCCTGTTTGATAATATAGACGCTCTCGGCCAAATCGCCTTGTTTGAACAGATGCTCGCCTTTGCGGAGGACATGCCGGTTGGTCGCCTGACAGATTAGACGGAAATGATCCCGATCCAGTCCCGCGAAGAGGGGCATCTCCCGCAAACACAGATAATATCGGCCATTCATCGTATCGCGCATCTCCAATAACTTTATGCTGATTTACGAGCCTCATGCCTCATGCGCCCGGCGCCGATAAAAAGACTGCCCCATCCCGCAGTTGCCATCTCCACCCTCTAGCGCCAAATCACTTCCGGGTCAATGTCGCCGAGGTCGCGGGAGCCCGTGAGACTCATCGTCCGACGCAATTCTTCGTTAGTACCGGTGATAACTTTCCGTACCCCTTCGGCCCCGTCGAGCGCCAACCCCGCCATGACCGTCCGCCCGATCAGGACGCCGCTGGCGCCCAACGCCAACGCCTTGAAAACATCGGTCCCTCTCACGATGCCGCTGTCCACCAATATAGGAATCCTGCCATCAACGGCTTTGGCGATCCGCGGCAGGATCTTTAACGGGGGCACCGCATAATCTAGCACTGAACCGCCATGGATCGAGACCACGATGGCCGCCGCTCCGGCCTCCAACGCTTTGCGAGCATCCTGCTCGCTCAGAACGCCTTTCAAGATAAAGGGCAGCTTGGTCGCATGCACAAAGCTTTTAATGTCCGCCAGGGTCTTCGGCCCCATCAACTCCGGCCGGACCAGGCTGTCCCCGATTTTGCCCCCGAAGGAAAAGATGGTGTCCATTCCCACCGCCAACGCGCCATGCTTTTCAGCCTGGGCGATTTTCTCAAAGATCAGCTCCTTGTCTTTGTAGGGCTTGACAATTTTGATCGTTCGAGCGCCCGTTGCGATAATGGCCTGGAGTTCCGCCTCATCGCCGATGCCCGCCCACATCACCGCATCGGCGGCGACGGCCCCTTTGGCGACTTCCACCAGGGGATTGGGACAGATGCCGGCCATTCCCGACAACGCGGCGACCATCACCGGCGTGGCGAAGCTCTCCCCAAAAAGACGCATCGTGGTGGCGGCCTCAGCTCCATCGATGACCCGGGCTTCGATCATCAGCGAATCGAGGTATTCGCGATTGATCTTCAGCACACTGCCGGTCTCCGCACCATTTTTGCCGCCTATTCCTTTCTCCGCCAGCTTGCTATTTCCTTCCGCCAATAACTTTCCAATCATAAAAATGCCTCCTTTTGGACTTTACTGTAAGGGAACATGATGCCTCTTTTGAAGAAACGACTGCTGTAACCGTTTCCCGGCCCGGACCGGAAACTGTTTTTGATACTCCCACTCCCATAAATGTGGCCCAATCCAGTTCATGAGCTTTTAAAGCCAATTCCCGGGTGTCTTTTTTTGCCGGACGGTCATAGCAGGGGTTCAATTTCGGCGACCTGAAAACGGACTTCGGTCTCCGAAGAACTGGCGTTCCCCGCGAATCGATACCCTGATTTACCGGATACCGCGACCGCCTGCAATAAACCGGTCTCCGCCAGATTCTGGCGGGTCTTGTTCATTTTGTAGACTCCGAAAATTAAAACATTACCGGCGGCGATCTCCTTGACCTTGCCGACTACCACCAGATGCGGCTGGCCGACTTGAGAGACCGATGTCAGAGCAATAAAAGGCGACTGGGTGAGCACTTCCTTGATTTCCGGGGTTATTACCGTTTGTGCCATGGATTGCGTCATTTTCGCTTCCTCCGTTTTCAGCAGTTTTCATTCAGTATATCGGAAAAGCCGCTGACGCGCTGTTAAAAACTTTACATTTCCCAATTTAAAAGTGTTGTGATTAATCCCGGCCAAAAATATAATCTTAAGTTTCGCAGGCGCCGTACAATTCATTACAAACCGCTTGTGCCATCTCCCTGATTTTAGCGTTCTCATTTTCGCAGGCTGCGGTGAGGTAGGGCCTGTAACTTTCTTGATAATTATTGCGCATGAAACACAAGACATTCACTTTCCATTTCCACAGTTCTTCCGGGGTCAAATAGAAAAATTTGGGCTGAATCTCCCGCCGGTAAAAGCCTTCCTCCATTTCCATAATGTTTTCCGGCGTCAGCTGAGGAGCCAAGCCGGAAAGCCCCGGGAAATCCTCCGCCTCGTTCCATTTTCCTTTATTCATGGGACACGCATCCTGGCATGCGTCGCAGCCGTAAATCCAATGGCCAAAGGTTTTGTAAAGCGGCTCATTCGGCAGATCGCGCCCGCCGAACGTCGTCAGAAATGAAACGCAACTGTTGGGGAGCATGGTATGCGGCGCCGATAATGATCCGCTGGGGCAAGCGGCGACGCAGCGTTGGCACCCTTTAGGGCAGGCCGCCAATGGGGTGGTCTCCTTCAGTTCCATTTGGCGATCGGTAAGCCAGGCTTCCAGGGCCACCCAAGATCCGGACTCGGTATAAAAGAAATTGTTGTTGCGGATCATTCCCAGCCCGGCCTTCATGGCCGCCCAACGCAAGCCGACCATGCCGAATTTCCGCTCCGAGGCGATTTTAAGCCCCAGTTCGCGGAGGTACTCCTCCATCGCCTGGCTGTTGCGAAATTCGATCGAGTTTGGATCGATCCGGCCATCACACAAGTAATATTTGGCGATACGTCCTTTTAAATGGGCAGGTATTTTATATTTGCCATAATGCGTGACCAGAACGATGACGGATTTCGCCCACGGGTATTGTTGGCTGAGATTTGTAAAACGCTTCTGGCTTTGATAAAACTTCTCGGCGCGCGGCACTTTTTGAATCCGTTCCGCGAGCCGCTCCGCATAATCCTCCAGTTCCTGCAAAAGGACAATACCACACTTCTCATAACCTAAGGCAAAAGCTTTGTCCTGGATCATGCGTTCGATTGTACTCATATTTCCTCACTCCATCGGATTTGGTTAAGCGCGAAGCTTTCATTCTCAATAGTGTATATACACTTATTTTTCTTTAGGATACCATAATACCCCCTACAGTCAAGCTTTTTTATTCGCAACGGATTTCCGCCGATTTGTATATCCGCTTCGACGGGAGCGGAAAAGTCAAATAAACTTGGCGCCTGGGCCTGGAACGTATGGAAGATTAACCGGGCCTATTTCTGACAAATTCCTTATCGGAAATTTTAATTGACAATCTGACCGTTGATGTCAGGGATTTTCTTTTCATCATGCATTTTTCCACTTGACAGCCGTATTACAAAGTAATAAAATTAATTTCCTTTTCTTAACATCCTTGTGAGCAACGTCTCACGACAAAGGAGCCAATGGCCTTGATCATTGTCGAAGGATTATCCAAATCATTCAAAGTGGCCAAACGGTCCGCCGGGGTGGGGCAAGCGGTCCGGGCACTGTTTCATCGCGAGTACGATTGGGTCGAGGCCTTGCATGATGTGTCCTTTACCATTGCTCCGGGGGAGATAGTCGGTTATATCGGTCCCAACGGCGCGGGAAAATCGACGACGATCAAGGTGATGAGCGGAATTTTAGTGCCGGATCGGGGCCGCTGTACGATCATGGGACGGACCCCCTGGCTGGAACGGATCGCCCATGTGAAAAACATTGGCGTGGTTTTCGGACAGCGCACCCAGCTATGGTGGGATGTACCGGTGATCGACTCCTTGGAAATGCTGCGCGACATCTATAATGTATCCCCCGCGGAATACCGCGCCAATCTGCAGCTGTTAACGGAAGCGCTGGAATTGGGCGGGATCATCGACACCCCGGTGCGCCAACTCAGTTTGGGCCAGCGGATGCGCTGCGAAATCGCGGCCGCGCTCTTGCACGGCCCCCAGTTGTTATTCCTCGATGAGCCGACGATCGGACTGGATGCGGTGTCCAAGATCGCAGTACGCCAATTCATCAAGACCCTCAATCGACAAAAACAGGTGACGGTGATTTTGACCACCCACGACATGAACGATATCGAGGCTTTGGCGCAGCGGATCCTGTTGATCGGCAAAGGCCGGATTTTGTATGACGGCAATCTAAACACGATCAAGGAGCGTTTCACCACCCATAAAACGATCACTGTCGCTTTCCGGGAGCATCCCCAAACGGTGGCGATCCCCGGAACGACTTTGCTTTCCTGGACAGCGGAAAGAGCGACTTTCAGCGTGGATACGCTGGAATCCTCGGTGGCGGAAACGATCGCCGCGCTCTCCCGCCAGTTGGATCTGGTGGATGTAACGGTCGACGCGCCACCGGTCGAGGAAATTATGGCCCAGTTGTATCAGGAGTATCGGATATGAAGGCTTATCTGGCAGTGCTGAAATTACGGCTCATCAACGGCTTGCAGTACCGGGCGGCGGCCTTGGCGGGGATTGCCACCCAGTTTTTCTGGGGTTTTCTCTTCATCATGATTTACGAAGCGTTTTACAGTCATACCCCAGTGACTCCGGCGATCACCCTTAAGCAGTTGGTGAGCTATCTCTGGTTGCAACAGGCGTTTCTTACTTTCATTATGATCTGGTTTCGCGATCAGGAGCTTCTCAGTTTAATCACCAGCGGCAATGTCGCTTATGAACTATGTCGTCCCGCCGACATTTACGGATTATGGTTCTCCAAGCTGCTGGCGCAGCGACTCGCTGCGGCGCTGTTGCGCTGTTTTCCCATCCTGATCGCCGCTTATCTGCTTCCCGCGCCGCACTGCTTGATTCCGCCGCCGGGCCCGGCGGCCTTGGGGCTGTTCGTGGTCGCGCTCGCCCTGGGGCTATTGGTATTGGTCGCACTTTCGATGTTCATGTATATTTCGGTCTTCGTCACCATGTCGCCCGCCGGTTCTTTGCTGGTATTTGCGACCGTCGGAAAATTCTTGGCGGGGATGGTCATTCCGCTGCCGTTGATGCCCGATTGGTTACAGCGCATCGTTTACCTGCTCCCGTTTCGTTTGACAGCCGATCTGCCGTTCCGGATTTACAGCGGGAATATCGGTGTCGCCGAGGCCTGGCGAGGGATCGGGATCCAATGGTTATGGCTGGCGGCATTGCTGATTCTGGGCCGCTGGACGCTGGGCAAAGTCTTGCGCAAAGTGGTCATTCAAGGGGGCTGAGCACAGGTGAGACTCTATTATCGTTACATCGCGCTTTTGCTCAAGGCGCAGTTGCAATATCGTTCTTCCTTCTGGTTGCTGGCACTGGGGCAGTTGGGCATGCCTTTCGCACTCCTGGCCGGAGTCTATTTGCTGTTTCAAAAGTTCGGTTCGATTCGCGGCTGGAGCTTCGCCGAAGTGGCCCTTTGTTTTGCCGTGATTCACATGGCCTTTGCCATCAGCGAATGTTGCGCCCGGGGTTTTGACGGTTTCGCCACGCTGGTGGCGGGCGGCGATTTTGACAGAATCCTGGTCCGGCCGCGCGGCACCGTCTTGCAGGTACTCGGTTCTCGATTCGAATTCAGCCGGGTCGGGCGTTTGATCCAGGGCGTCTCCGTCTTGATCTGGGCGATCAGCCGCCTATCCATCGGCTGGAACGTTGCCAAAGAGATCACCTTGGCATTGATGGTGATCAGTGGCGCCTGTGTTTTCACCGGCTTGTTCATCCTGGCGGCAACCCTGTGTTTCTGGACCATCCAAGGTTTGGAGATCGTCAGTATCTTCACCGACGGCGGCCGCGAGATGGGACAATATCCGTTGGGGATTTATCAGAAATGGGCGGTCCGCTTCTTCACCTTCGTAATCCCGTTTGGGTGCGTGAATTATCTTCCGTTGTTATACCTTCTCGGCAAGGCTGAAGGACCGCGATCCTGGTTATACATGCTCTCCCCCTGGGCCGGAATCCTGTTCCTCCTGCCCTGTCTGGGAGTATGGCGGATCGGGGTCCGGCATTACCGGTCGACCGGATCGTAAGGCCTTAAAAAGAAGGCGCAGTCCATTCGAATTCGCCCCGAATGGCTTTCACTCCGGCATTTTGTCTTTCCGCTTCTCTTTTGGCCATTTGATAAGCCGGACTTTCCCGCTGGATTTTTAGGCCTTTTTCCCAATTTGGCCGGCACAACGCGTTAGTTTAACAGCAGGACCTGATCGACCCAACGCAAACTTTCATTATATAAATCTTGCAGTAAATTATCGGCGATATGAAATTTGTTGATATAATAATCAACTTCTTCCCAATTTCCCTCTTTATAAGACTGGCATAGGTTAAAGACGTCGTAAAGAGCGTTCCTTTTACCCAGGAGCGCTTCTTTAATTTCATAAGCGATTGGCAATTCGGTCAGAATTTCATCCATCGGACGATCCATGAACGTGTCGATGGTCGAGAACATTCCCATCAGAAACAGATCATAGCTCCGATTGCGCATATCGAAAAGCGGCGCCAGCATTTCACAAAAATGCGCCCGCATCACCGAGTCGATCACCAGTTCCACCGGTTTGTCCTCGCCCATCCCTTTCAGGGCAATTAAAGAAATCCATTTCTTGACTTCGCGCACTCCCAATATTACCAGAGCGTTTTTGATCGTATTGATTTTCGAGGCGAACCCGAAAATGGCCGAATTAATATATTTGAATAACTTGTATGAAAGCGTCACGTCTTGTTGGATGATTTGCTCGAGTTTATTGAAATCCAAGTCCGGTTGATGCACTTGTTGAAGGAGCCGTAAGTAAGTTAATTTATAAGCGGGCAGATCTTTGCCGGCGATAATTTCCGGTTTGCAAAAAAAGTAACCCTGGAAATAGGAATACCCGAGATCCATAGCTTCTTTATAATCGGTGACGGTTTCGATCTTTTCCGCTAAAAATTTGATATGCGGTGCCTTAATACTTTGGAGTATCGAAAGCCGGTATTCGGGCGGGCTATTTAAAAAGTCGATCTTGATGATATCAGCCAGTTGAATAAGGGGTTCATACTTGGGAGCAAATACGAAGTCATCCAATGCCAGGATATAACCCAAGTTCTTTAATTTATGGCAGGCCTTGAGAAATTCCGAATCCAAAGTGATATTTTCTAAGATCTCGACGATGACACGATCGGCTGGCAGATGAGTGACAGCTTCCGCTTGAATAAGGTTTTTGGTAAAATTAATAAAAGCCTTCTTGTCACCAGTCAACGAATTCAGCCCGAAAACCTGCAAGCTATTGGTGATCACCTGGGTGGTGGCCCGGTCCCCGTCGCAGTCCTCGAAGCGGTTCTCGAGCCCGGAACGATAAAGCAATTCATAGCCATACACCTTTTGATGTCGATTAAATATCGGTTGGCGTGCTATGAACACATTCATTGCTTCCTCCATGAACCCTGCAAATTTTCTGATTCTATCCATGTTGCAATCAGCTTTTTATAAAGCCATAGGATAAAAAACTCTTTATACGGCCGGGAAAGATACTCAAAATTTAGCGTTCCCGCTAACCCTACGCTCAGGTATTCCGCCGTTGATATTCATTTAATAAACGATCCAGTTCAATGCTGGCGTTTAAGACCTCAGCATCGATATGACCTTTTTCATTCCATAATTGCTGCATCCGGTCGCGGGCGATCTGGATCTGTTCCCAAAGTATTTCTAAAGAAACGGGAGCTTCGCATATTGACAATGGATATTCCACTCGGACACTCCATTCAATTGGCCATCGTAATAACCGAATTTTTCTCTGTTTTTGCCTTATATAAAGTTTGATCGGCCTTGATGATCAGATCTTCCAAATCCTGATCCGGTTCTAATACGACGACTCCCCCGCTGATAGTGAGACCGTATGTGGAATGAAACCGCGCTTCAATCTCATGGCGTATCTGCTCCATAATCCCATAGGCTTCCGCCAAAGCGGTTTCGGGAAAAATTATGGCGAACTCATCCCCGCCCCACCGGATAACCACATCCGCGCTCCTGGTGTTTTTCTTCAAGGTAGCGGCGAGGTCGGCTATTATTTTGTCGCCCACCGTGTGACCGAAAGTATCGTTGACGATTTTGAAATCGTCCACGTCGATCATAGCGACGCATAATGACGTTTTCTTCTTGAGCGCCCGCGCTTTCTCTTTATCCAGCTTCAAATGAAAATAGCGGCGATTGCCCAAACCCGTCAGAAAATCGGTATGGGAGCTGATACTCAGTTTCCGGATTAAACTGCCGATGATAAATCCTTCGATCGCCAAAATGAGAATGAATCCCGCCCATAATAATTCCCGATAATCAACGGAACAGTTCCTATCGAAATAACATTCAGCCAAACCGATCAATATTCCAATAATTATCAATATGAAGTGAGCATACTTGTAAAACACGTATATATTTACCCCTTTGCTGGAGCGATGTCAAAAACTTGTCATAAAGACAATTACGCTGATCTTTCACGATTAAACTCTTTCAAAAACTTAACCGTATCGTACTCGATCCATGCTTGAGATCATCGGGCGGACGTTTTATGAATATGCCACTGGTCTTCGCTAATAAGTATTGCATAAACGAGAATGCCCAACAATCTCCCGCACCGGTAAACTTCGGAATTGGCCGGCGACGATTCCTATCCCGCCGGGATAGGAATCGTCGCTATCCGAGAGAAAATGCTGCAGGAAATGCCATCGCCATGTCGAAAAGCTTAGCAATCATATTTCGTACTCCATGGTGCTTGACGGTGCTTTGCTTAGTCCAAAAGAAGGAGCGATTATCAATGGATCGGAAGTATGAGTTTAATTGGAGTCTGTTGGGCGACATCAAAGAAGGCCGACCGAATATGGGCCCCCTGGTTCAGACCGAAATTTACCGGCTGATGCAGTTTTGTTTTCGGGATGTCCTCGAGCAGAATTTCGGCACCGCGACGACGGACCGACTGTTCTATGAGGCCGGATCGCTGGCGGGAAAGCAATTTTATCAAAACGTCATCCAAGGGGCCGAGGACTTTAACGCCTTTATTAAATCGTTACAATCGGGTCTGATCGACAAGGGCATCGGCATTTTGCGCATCGAAGCGGCAGATTACGACCAAGGGAAGTATGTATTGAGCATCGCCGAAGATTTGGACTGCTCCGGCCTGCCCGAATTGGACTATGAAATTTGCGTGTATGACGAAGGGTTTCTGGCCGGCCTGTTGGAAAGTTTCACCGGCGAAAGATTCAACGTCAAGGAAGTCGACTGCTGGTGCACGGGCGATCGGACCTGCCGGTTTACGGCCGAAATCTCTAAACGGGATTAGCCTTTGCGGATTCAATCAGGTTTAGCGAATGGGGGACTTATCGGATTGAGCCCGGAATCAAACGAGATTCATGAGCTAATTGAATTGATCGCGCAGATCATCCAAAATAGGAACCTGCCTGCCAATCTCTCCGAATATGAGGCCCGCTATCCACAGCTTCAGAAATTGGTAAGCGATCTGGTGGCCCTGCGCGAGTTCACTTATACGTTATCCGGCGGCGATTTATCCCAGACCCTGGGCATGCGCGGCTATTGGCCGGGAGCGTTAAAAGCCTTGCAATCGAACCTGCGGCACCTCTCGTGGCAGACGGGGATGGTCGCTTCGGGGGACTACAGCCAACGGGTCGATTTTATGGGCGATTTTTCGGTCGCCTTCAATGCGATGACGATCCGCCTGAAAGAAGCGATCGAAAAGGAGCGCCAATACATCGCCGAGCTGGAAAGGAGCCAGGCGGTTATTCGGGAGAAGGAACGAAAATACCGGTTAATCGCAGAAAATACCGATGATGTAATCTGGCTGCTGGATGCCGGGATGATCATCCGTTATATCAGTCCCTCCATCGAAAAACTATCGGGGTGTGCCCCCGAAGCCTATGAAGGAAAGCCGGCCGCCAAAACTCCCTTGCCCTTCCTGCAAGCCGTTTTCCGCGAAGCGGCCGCGGCGTTTGCCGAAGACGGCGACCTGCGCAAACCGCTGATCATCGAATGGGAACAACCCCGTCAAGACGCAATGATCTGGACCGAATCTTCGGTGAGCGCGGCCCGCAACGGCCAAGGCGAGTTTATCGGGTTTCTCGGCGTTACGCGGGACATCAGTGAGCGGAAAAAAACCGAGGCCCTTTTGCAGCAGGCCTATGAGCGGAGGAAGAAAAACGACTTTTTCAATCAGCTGATCGCGCGCGACTACCGGGATGACGCCCTGATTCGCGATTTGGCCCGCCAAAACAAGCTATCCCTTCCGAAAGACTTTTCCCTCCTGTTCCTGTCCATCGCCAATATCGACGCCTTCATCGACCAACAGGACGAGCTGCACCGCAAGGAGCAAACCGTCGATGCCTTGGTGGACCATCTCAACCGGAGAGAAAACAGCATCGCCTGGGAAGCCGCCCGGGGCATCGGAATCATCATTCCCGCCGCTCAGGGGATGGGGCTAAGCCAAAAAGACAAAGAGATGGAAGAAGCCGAGAAATACCTCAACGATCTGTCGGTTTATCTTCCCGATCTGCAACAGTGCATCGGAATTGCGGATTATGCGGAGGGATGGGCCGACTTCGCCCAACGTCTCAAAAAAGCGGAAACTGCCGTGAAGATTGGCAGGCGGGTGTGGCCGGACCGCCGGCTGTACCATTACGAGGAATGTGGCATTTATCAAGTTCTGGCCCCTTTCGCCGCTTCCAGCGACGCCCTGGCCTATATCGCCAAAACGATCGGCCCGTTGCTCGAACATGATCAGAACGGCGGAACGGATCTGGTCCAAACGTTGGAAAAACTCCTGTCCGGCCTGAGTTTTAAGGAAATCGGCGCCCAAATGTATTTGCACCATAAGACCATCCAACTCCGCAAACAACGGATCGAACAGATCTTAAACGTTTCCCTCGACGCTTTCGAGACGCGGATGGCGCTGGCGACAGCGCTCCAGTTGCTGAAAATCTCGGATTGCCTGCCGCTCAAATCCGGCAATGGTCTCCCCCTCCCCAAACCGGACCCCAATCCGTGACCAAAATCCCCCCATCCGTCCCGCATCGGTATGAATTATCCGAGCGCCTTTTTCCAGCCCGTCATCTCTTCAATCCGATACCTCCGGGGCCGGGGATTTTTGCCGGCTGTGGTAGCGATTGATCAATTCATCCAGCTCGATGCTGGCGGCCAGGACGGCGGAACTGCTGTGGCCGTGGGTATTCCACAGGATCTGAAGCTTGTCGCGGCTGGCGGCGATCTGCTGTTTAAGGGTTTGATCGGTTTTTTCGACGATTTGCGGCATGGTCTCCTGTCACTCACCATGTAAAATATGGTATAATCGAAGTGACTGTAATTTTAGGAAATACCGAAATAAGCCCAAAAAGGACTTTTGGACGGGCTTCCTGTTGCGGTATATTATGCCTGGAGCGATTTTACTTTATTTTACATGCTTATTATATTTTCATTTTGAATAATTGTCAAGGAGAAATATTTCTATATGAATAGAATTCCTCCTGAAGAACGCATCGTCCAATTCCGGAATCATCTCGGCCTCTCCCAAGGGGCTTTCAGCAAAGCGATCGGGATGAGCCAGCCCAATGTCTCAAAGATCGAATCGGGCCAGGTGGAGATCTCCGATACTTTCTTGTATGCCATGATGGGCTGCTTCCTGGCCAATCCGGAATGGATCAAAAGCGGCCAGGGCGAGATGCTGCTTTCGCCCGAGGAGTATATCGCCAAGGGAATAGCGGTTTTGGGCGCGCGGCGCTTTCACGAAGGATGGCAGGCGGTCTTGAAAGAGCCGTGGGCCGCGGAGTTTCGTTCGCTAGTCGCTGCCGCCGAGCTGGTTAAGGAGGATTTGGATCCGGAATTATTGACTTATGTGCAATATATTTTGAAGCTGGGACAGCAGGGTGACGAAAAGCTGAAGCACTGGCTGATGGTCCAGCTGGAGAGGGCGTTCCCCGAGGTGGAGGAGAAGCGGGAATGAACCTCCGTCCTCCTGCCCCGGCCCCTGGTCCGCCCCGGAGCGGAATGGTCATGTAAGGGATGGTCTTTGGTCCAACCGGGATAGCGATTATCCTTGTTAGGACGAAAGATATCCTTGAAAGGGATGGCCCGATCCTTTCAGGGGATCCGGCGATCCGTGTAAGGTATGTCACGATCCGGGTTAGGGATGACCGCATCCTTGAAAGGGAGCCCGTGATCCTTTGATAGGATCCGCCGCTCCTTTCTTCCCCAAAGACCATCCCTAGTTCTTTAAGCCTCATGGAAGCATCCTCAAGCTTCCGGGAACCCGGACCAAGGCTTGGGAAGGCGGGACCGATCCTCGAGGAAAGCGGACCGGGGCACGGGGCAGCATCCCCGGACTCCGGGGAAACAGTACCGCGGTCCGGAGCAACTTTCCGCCGCTCCATTCACGAAGGATTGAGCCCCGCCCTCGGCATGAGCGACGTTGGATGCCTTTTCGTCGGTCCCATGCTGCAAATTGACACAATATATCGGGCATGATAAGATAAATTCATATGATCGTATAAAGCAAGTGCCGGTGGCCGATGTCCATGATGGTTCGATCGGCTGAAAAGGGAAGCAGGCGAAATTCCTGCACGGTCCCGCCGCTGTATCGGGGAGGCTTTCCATACGATGTCACTGGAATATTCCGGGAAGACATGGCGAGCCGATGATCCGGAGTCAGAAAACCTGCCGGCGCTGATACACTGTCCAACTCTACGGCAGATAGAGGGTGTCCATTGTGGATAATCATGCCCTTGCGGCATTTGAAAGCCTCTTGACGTTGCGGTCGAGCGGCTTTTTGCTTTGGGTGCGGACGAGGATTGCTACAATTGTTAAAAAGAGGATTCCCATGTCAAAATCGAGTTTGAACGCGGCGGATCTCCGCAAACTGAAAGAATTCCTGCTCATTAATCTGGGTCTGATGCTGGTGGCGGCGGGGATCCATTTCTTCAAGGTGCCGAACCATTTCGCCACCGGCGGAGTCAGCGGCCTGGCCATCGTGATTCAGCATTTTTTCCCGACCGTCAACGTCGGCCCGCTGATGCTGTTGATCAACATCCTCTTTTTAATCTTCGGCTATGTGCTGATCGGGCGCAACTTCGGCTCCAAGACCGTCTACTCCAGCTTCACGCTTTCCGGCATGGTCTGGCTGCTCGGCAAAGTCTGGCCGCTCACCGCGCCGTTCACCCAGGACACCATGCTCGAACTGATCCTGTCCATCCTGCTGCCGGCGGTCGGTTCGGCGATCGCTTTTAACCTGAACGCTTCCACCGGCGGAACCGATATCGTCGCCAAGGTGCTCAACCAACGGACGGACCTCGACATCGGCAAAGCCCTTTTGCTGGCCGACTTGGTCATCACGATTCTGGCCGGTTTCGTTTACGGGATCCGCATCGGGATGTACTCCTTTTTGGGATCGATTCTGAAGGGATTCGTCATCGACTCGGTGATCGAAGGGTTGAACCTCCGCAAGCAACTGGTGATCATCAGCACCAAACCGGAGCCGATCCAGAAGTATATCACCCAGGTCCTGCACCGGGGGGCCACCATCCATACCGCCTACGGCGCTTTCACCCATGACCCGAAACACGTGATCACCACCGTCGTCAACCGGGGCCAGGCCGTCGCCCTGCGGAAATTTATCCGCGAGGTCGATCCGCAATCGTTCATTACCATCACCAATACCTCGGAGATCATCGGCAAGGGGTTTCGCAGCCTCTGACCGCCTTTCTCCGCCGGGAGCCCGACCGCCCGCCGCCCGCAGTCCCGGCGAAGGAAGCCGCCACTTCCCCGCCGCGGACCTTCGCGGCGCAATCAGGCGATCCGCTTATCCAGCACGATTCGGCCGCGGCAGCGCGTCTCCTTCATATCGATGACGCGCTGATTCCGGCTGCCTCTGAACATGAGCGTCAAGTCCTTCTGCCCCAGCAGGAACGGGCCGTCGATCAGGGTATCCGTCTCTTCCAAGAGGGCCGCGACGCCGCTCTTTCGCATGGCAAGCAACTCCTCATAGCGATAGCCGGTGAAGGTCGTGACATCCAGCCCGCGCCCATGGACCATCCGGGCCAGTCCGGCGAGGGGCTCCGGCTGGCAAAACGGTTCCCCGCCGCTGAAGGTGACGCCCCGCAGCAGCGGATTCGCGACGATTTCCGCAAATAAGTCTCCGATCGCCGCCACTTTTCCGCCGTCAAACGGATGGGACTGCGGATTGTGGCAGCCGGGGCAATGATGGGGGCAGCCCTGGACGAACAGGACGTAGCGGATCCCCCGACCGTCCACGATCGATTCCGGTTCGATGCCGCAGAGCCTCACCTCAGAAGCCATGCTTGACCCGCTCCCTTTCCTCGGCCCGTTTGGCATTGTTCCAGCGATCGGTGGTGCCCACCAGATAGCCGGTGATCCGCCGGATCCGCTCGAATTTCCGGCCGCCGTCAGCTTCGCTACGGTGACATTTGGGGCATTCGTTGTCGATTATCCCGTTGTAGCCGCAAACCGGATCGCGATCGACCGGATGGTTCACCGAACCGTAGCCGATGCCGTTTTCCTTCATGTAGCGAATGACCGCCTCAAAAGCCTCGAGGTTCTTGCAGGTGTCGCCGTCCATCTCCACGTAACTGATGTGGCCGGCGTTGGTCAGCGCGTGATAAGGGGCCTCCAGCTGAATCTTTTTAAAGGCTTTGATGGGGTAATACACCGGAACATGAAAGGAATTGGTATAATATTCGCGGTCGGTCACCCCCGGGATCGCGCCGTATTTCTGACGATCGATGGCCACGAAACGGCCCGACAGGCCCTCCGCCGGCGTCGCCAGCAGGGTGAAGTTGAGGCCGGTCTGTTGCGCTTCCTCGTCCATTCGTTGTCGCAGGTGCGTGACGATTTCCAGCCCCAATTGCTGGCTGGCGGCGTCCTCGCCGTGGTGCCGGCCGGTCAGCGCCTTTAAGCATTCCGCCAGCCCAATAAAACCGACGCTTAAGGTGCCGTGCTTCAATACCTCGGCTATGCTGTCGGCCGGATCCAGTTTCTCACTGTCGATCCAAACGCCCTGTCCCATCAGGAAGGGATAATTGTAGACCTTTTTCGAGGCCTGGATCTTGAAACGGTGCAGCAGCTGGCGGATGACCAGGTCGATTCGTCCATCGAGCAGCTTGTAAAATTTGGCGATCTCCCCCTGGGCCTCGATGCCCAGGCGGGGGAGGTTGATCGAAGTAAAGCTCAGATTGCCGCGGCCGCAGGTAGTCTGGCGGCCACTGTCGTGGACATTGCCCATCACCCGGGTGCGGCAGCCCATATAAGCGACCTCGCTGTCATAATCGCCCGGTTGGTAATACTGCCGGTTGAAAGGAGCGTCCAGAAAACTGAAGTTCGGGAAGAGCCGTTTGGCGCTGACCTTCATGGCCAACCGGAACAGGTCGTAATTGGCATCGCCCGCGTTGTAGTTCACGCCCTCTTTCACCTTGAAAATCTGCACCGGAAAGATCGGGGTTTCCCCTTCGCCCAATCCCGCTTCGGTGGCCAGGAGCAGGTTTTTGATGACCATCCGCCCTTCCGGCGAGGTATCGGTGCCGTAATTGAGCGAACTGAACGGCACCTGCGCGCCGGCCCGGGAGTTCATGGTGTTCAGATTATGGATCAGCGCCTCCATCGCCTGATAGGTCTGGCGTTCGGTATAGCGAAGCGCACCGCGGGACGCGAAGCGGTGGGCTTTTTCGGCTTCCTCCGGACCGATCGCCGTCAAGCCTTCCGCCCCTTGGCGTTGCGTTAGGTACCGGACCAGCTTTTCCCGGTATCCCTCGGCATCGCGCAACGAGATTTCGCCCGTTTCCCGCTGAACGGCGGCGACCAGCGCGTCCGCCTCATCCCGCTCCAGATCGAGGACGGCCTGAAAGTAGCGGGAAAGTTCTTGAAAATAGGAGCGCTGAAAGGTTTTCCCCACGCCCGGCGCCATGCAGTAGTCGAAATTCGGCACGCTTTGGCCGCCGTGCATCTCGTTCTGATTCGCCTGAATCGCGATGCAGGCGAGCGCCGCGTAGGAACTGATGTCGTTGGGTTCGCGAAGGGTGCCGTGGCCGGTGCAAAATCCGTCCTTGAACAGTTTGAGCAGATCGATTTGGCAGCAGGTTTCGGTCAGCATGTAGAAATCCAGATCGTGAATATGAATGTCGCCCCCCAGGTGCGCCGCGGCGATATCCTTGGGAAGGACATGATTGTTGATAAAATATTTGGACCCTTCCGAGCCGTACTTCAGCATGGTTCCCATGGCCGTATCGGCGTCAATGTTGGCATTCTCCCGTTTCAAATCGACATCCCTGGCGTCTCTGTAAGTGAGCTGCCGGTAGATATCCATCAGGTCGCCCTCGGCCTGCCGGATTTTGGTGTGCTCGGCGCGGTAAAGGATATACGCTTTGGCGGTTTTGGGATAATCCGCGCCGATTAGCGCCTCCTCCACGGCGTCCTGCACTTCTTCCACGGTGGGGATGGCATTTCCGGTGAAGCGCCGGACTACACCGGCGGTAAGCGCATCCAGTTCCGCTTCCCCCATGGCTTCAACCCGGACCGCCTGGTTCGCCTTATGAATCGCATTGCGGATCTTTTGGGAATCGAACGGGACCACCGCGCCGTTTCTTTTTCTGATCTCTGTCGTCATTAAATATCGCTTCTTTCGTCGCATCGTTGGGTACGTTCATTGAAGATTGGGCTGGACCGTGACGGTATCAACCGCTAACGTAATCAAATTTTACCATGATTGAAAACCATTTTCAATCGAAAAATACAATATATTGTGTCGTCATAAATCGAAAAGTACTATATATTGATTTTCAAATCAAACTCCGTTTCCGGAGTCGACGATTGCGGTCGTCGCCGCGGAAATAAATGCTCAATAGCGGAGGAATGGCCATTCTTCCGCTATTGAGCGGTAGCCAGCTCGTTCTGCTTCGGGTCCCCTTGACGCCATATCGGGCATATGGTAGTATGGGTATAATTTATATAAGCTTAGGTGGCCGAAGCGAGCCCTGGCTCTGCTCGGCTGAAAAGGGAAGCAGGTGAAATTCCTGCACGGTCCCGCCGCTGTATCGAGGAAGCTTTTCCAAATGAAATGTCACTGGACTCAACGGGAAGACATGGAAAGCTGATGATCCGGAGTCAGAAGACCTGCCTATGCTGATACACCACATACTCTACGGAAGATAGGGGGTGTCAATCGCAGGTTAACTATGCCCTCGCGGGTGAGTGGAAGCCTCTTGACGTTCCGTCGGGGCTTTTTATTTTTGCGAAGGAGGAGAGTCCCATGTCCAAGATTTCGGTAATCGGTTATCCCCGAATCGGCGCGCAACGCGAATTGAAGAAATGGACCGAAAGCTATTTCTCCGGCAAGCTATCGGGGGAAGCGCTTCAAAAAAACGCGGCGGAACTCCGGGCACGCCATTGGTCCTGCCAGCGGGAACACCGGATCGACTTTATCCCCGCCAATGATTTTTCATTTTACGATACCATGCTGGATACCGCCTTTTTATTGAACGCGGTTCCCGAACGGTACCGCCAGTTGGATCTGGATCCGTTAGATACTTATTTCGCCATGGCCAAAGGATATCAGGAGCGCAACCGCGATGTGAAGGCGCTGCCGTTGCGGAAATGGTTCAACACCAATTATCATTACCTGGTCCCCGCGCTGGAAGCGGGGATGGAATTCAAGCTCAATGGCGACAAGCCTTTCCTCGAATATCAAGAGGCCCTTGCCCTGGGCATTGCGACCAAGCCGGTACTGATCGGGCCCTTCACCTTTTTGAAGCTGGCCAAAGTCGAATCGGGCCAGCCGCTGCAGGATGATTATGCCGCAGCCATCGGCGGAGTCTACCGGGAGATTTTCGCCCGATTCAACGCGCTGGACGTCCCGTGGGTCCAACTGGATGAACCGGCGCTGGTCACCGATCTCACCCCGGAGGAGATTCAGCGATTCGAAACGATTTATCGGGATCTCCTTCCCCATAAACAAAAGCTGCGTATTTTACTCCAAACCTATTTCGGGGATGTCCGCGATGTCTATCGACCACTGATGGCGCTGGATTTCGACGGGATCGGCCTGGACCTGGTAGAAGGCGGGCGGAACCTGGATTTAATCGCCGCAAACGGCTTCCCTGCCGACAAGCTGCTCTTCGCCGGGGTGATCCATGGCAAAAACATCTGGGTCAACGATTACCGTGCGACGCTGACGACTCTAGAACGCCTCGCCGGGCAGGTCGAGCGGGAGCGGATCGTGCTGGGCACTTCTTGTTCCTTGTTACATCTTCCCTATTCATTGGAGCATGAAAAGCATTTGCTGCCCGAACACCGGAAACAGCTGGCTTTCGCCGAGGAGAAACTCGAAGAATTGCAGGAGATCGCCGCGCTCTGGGATGAGGCCGATTATCATAAGGACCCGCGATTGATCGCCAATGCGGCGATCCTCGCAGCGAAAAAGGACGATCCCGCCAGTGAAGTTCCGGCAGTCCGCGAGCAGGTCGCCAGTCTGACCGAGGCTGATTTCGTCCGAAAACCCGCCTTCAACGAGCGCCGCACCATCCAGCGCGCCCGTCTCAAACTGCCGCTGCTGCCCACGACGACCATCGGTTCCTTCCCCCAGACTCCCGCGGTCCGGAAACTGCGCCGTTCTTACCGGGACGGCGCGATCGACGCCGCCCAATATGATGCCGCGATCCGCGAAATGATTGCCGGCGCCGTTCGCCTGCAGGAGGAGATCGGCCTGGATGTTCTGGTCCACGGCGAATATGAACGCAACGACATGGTCGAATATTTCGGCGAAAATCTATCCGGCTTCCTCTTCACCGACAACGGGTGGGTCCAGTCCTACGGCACCCGTTGCGTCAAACCGCCGATCATCTTCGGCGATGTCCGGCGGACGAAGCCCATCACCGTCGCTACCATCCATTATGCCCAAAGTCTGACCGCCAAGCCGGTAAAGGGCATGCTGACCGGCCCGGTGACCATTTTGAACTGGTCTTTTCCCCGGGAAGATCGGGCCTTGCGCGAGATCGCCTATCAAATCGCCTTAGCCATCCGCGAGGAAGTCCTGGATCTGGAGGCCGCCGGCATCCGGATCATTCAAATCGATGAAGCGGCGTTCCGTGAAAAATTGCCGTTGCGCAAGGCGGATTGGGACAGCTACTTCGATTGGGCGATTCGCGCCTTCCGCTTGACTCATACGGCGGTGCGGCCGGAGACTCAGATTCACACCCACATGTGCTACAGTGAGTTCGCGGCGATTATCGAAGCGATCATGGCGCTGGACGCCGACGTTTTCACGTTTGAAGCCGCCCGCTCCGATCTCTCCATTCTCGATGCCTTGAATGCCTGCGGTTTTCCGATGGAAACCGGCCCCGGCGTCTATGATATCCATTCTCCCCGGGTCCCGGGGCAGGAAGAGATAAAGGCGATACTCCGGCGGATGCTGACCAAGATCCCCCGCGAAAAACTGTGGGTGAATCCGGACTGCGGTTTAAAAACCAGAGGAACGGAGGAGACTCTGGCCAGCCTGATCAACCTGACGGCCGCGGCACGAGAGTTACGGCAGGAATTGACGGTCAACGCGGCAAACGACTCCCCTTCCTGACATAAGCCGCACTATGATTAACCCGGATGCCCCATCGCGGGACATCCGGGTTTTTCTTTGGACTCTATCCGTTTCTTCATCGCCAATCGCTTGGCAACAGCCTTTCGCTTAAGCCCATACTGCTTCCGCAATCTCTTTCACGAGCGCTATTTTTTGCCACTGCTGTTCCTCGGTCAGAATATTGCCCTCTTCCGTGGAGGCAAATCCGCATTGCGGACTGAGGCACAATTGATTGATGTCCACGTAGCGCGCGGCTTCCCTGATGCGGGCGATCACCTCCGCTTTGTTTTCCAGGACACCGTCTTTCGAAGTGATCAAACCGAGGACTACCTGTTGCTTTTGGATAAAACGGAGCGGCTGGAAATCCCCGGCCCGGTCGCTGTCGTATTCCAGGAAAAAGCCATCCACGGCGCAGTTGGCGAACAGAATCGGCGCAACGGGCTCGTAGCCTCCGGCCGAAAACCAGGTGGACCGGAAATTGCCGCGACAGATGTGCATCGTGACGGTCATATCCGAAGGCCGGTCGGCAATGGCGTCATTGATCATCTTAACATAGCTTCTGGCGAGCTCATCCAGATCGAAACCGCGCTCCGCGTATTGGGCCCGCTTCTCTGCGGAACAAAACTCTCCCCAGCTGGTATCATCCAGTTGCAGATACCTGCAGCCGGCCTCGTAAAATGCCGCGATGGCCTTCTTATAAGCCGCGGCGATATCCGCCAGCAGCGCATCATTATCCCGGTAGAGAGCGATCGGCCGGTAATCCTCTTTTCGCACCGTCGTAATCAAGTGAAGCATGGAAGGGGAAGGAATCGTGACCTTCGCCAGCGTATCCCCGGCGATACCTTGCGTAAATTTAAAATCCCGCAGGAACGGATGCTCGCTAAAATCGATCTTCCCGCGGATCGCGATCGTTTCAGCCTTGGTATCCTTGCCGTGAAAAGCGATGGAGCCGTGCTCCGCCGCGACTTTCGCGACGCCATCCAGATTCCAGAGGAAATCCAGATGCCACCAGCTTCTCCGGAACTCGCCATCGGTAACGGCTTGCAAGCCCAGGGATTTTTGTTTGCGCACCAGATTGACGATTTCGGAATCTTCCACGCTGCGCAGCTGTTCCCGTGAGATCGTGCCCTCCGCCAATTGCTGGCGCGCCTTTTTTAAAGCCGGGGGGCGCAGAAAACTGCCGACCACATCGTAACGGAAAGGCGGCGCGCTCCTTTTCCCGGCATTATCGGAAAAATTGTCCATATTTCGAATCTCCTTACGTTTATATAATAATGAAATAAATACCTTGTTGAAATTTGATTCAACTTATATAGTAACTTCAGTATACCATAAGATGTCGAAGTATCCTTCGAAACCCAAAAATAAATCTCACTATTCATATCGTTAATCGGGAAAATAACCGCAGATTCCGGAAGAGGCATCGAAAGTTACGAACGGGTCAGGCCGGCTTTTTGTCCGTGAGGGATCCGCTTTTGCTTTCCCAGGCCTTAAGAAAACATTCCCGCGGGTTGGGCATCCTGTCCCACGGCTTGGGAAAGCTGTCCCAAGGGTTGGGAAAGCTGTCCCAAGGGTTGGGAAAGGATGCCCAAGGCTTGGGAAAGCATTCCCGGGTCCCGGGCAAGGTTCCCCAATCCTTGGGCAGACATTCCCAACCTTTGGGCGATCTCTCCCAAGCCCCGGGCAAGTTCCCCCGAAGCCCATCCCCGCTTCTCCAAGCCTTCGGGGACCTGTCCCGGGGTTTCAGGATGCGGTACCAAGGTCCGAAGAAACACGATCGATCCGCCAAGAAAGAGAGCTGAAGCTTCGGGAAGCAATGCCGGGGCGCGGGAAATTCGCCGCGAAGGTTCGGCTGACTCCCCTCGCGCTCTCCCCAGCCCGGCGAGAGTAACTCCCAGGCATAGTCAGTCTAAAACCGCTATTTCCCCAGACCAAAAGCCGTTGCCGAAAAAAAAGAACGGCCGCCGGGTGGGGCTAGCCGTTCTTTCGTTAGCTACTTGATTCAAAAATCCGGCCGCGGCTTCTCCGCCGCCCGCTCCAGCCGGAGCTTTTGGCCGGGCCGGATCCAGGCGAGCAACGGCAGATCTTCGGCCGCTATCCGGCCGATCCCATTGACTCGCTCGTCGGCCTCCAGGTCGCGTAAGGTGATCTGTACCTCGCCCCGGTAGCGGCCATACAGGTCGTTGTCCATGGTGATCGTCCCTCGCGGCCGGGCCACCGTTTTCCGCGGCGGCACGCTCGCGGCGGTGCGGGTATCCATCAGCCGCAGCACGTCACGGGCCCAGTCGGGCCGGAGCGGATAGTCGCCCGGCGGCCAGACGGCGGACTCCATCCGCAAGCGGGCCACTCCCTGCTGATCCCATTCGACCAGGCGTTCGAGAACGCCCGGACCGGGATCGGGATCGCCGACGTAAACATCGTCCACGCCGGCGGCGAAGAGCTCCAGCGCGGCCGGAAACGGGTCGACGCCGCGGTGTTTCTCCAGCGTCGGCAGGTCCTCAAAGAGCGGGCCGCGTTTGGCGCCGCCGCCCGGCACGTAGGCGCTGACCGGAATCCCCTGCCGCCGGAACAGTTCGTTCTGGCTCCGGAAAAAGGCCTCGTCCAGCCCGGTCTCGCGGCGCGGATAAAAATTGTGCCAGGCAATGAGTTGCGCGGCGGATAACCCCGCCGCCAGCAGCTCCCGCAATTCCCGTTCGAGCAAAGTGCTGGCATTGAGGGCGATCTTGAACTGCCGCGCCAGCCCGATGATCTCCTCCCGTTCGAAGCAATCGTCCAACCGCAGCCCGGCCACGCCCAGCGCCGCCAGATCCGCGAAGCCGTCGATTCCCAGATGGGCCGGAGTACGGTGGGAAACGTCGGCATAGACATCGATCCACAACTCCCGCGCCAACTGCAGCAGGTGCCGGGCGCGCCCGGCCAGATCGCCCGATTCCTCGGGGAGGTGCAGCGAGGTGAAGGCCCGCCGCACCCCCAGCGCGCCGGCCGCGGCCAGACGCTGCTCAGCCAAGGGATCGTTCAGGTAAAAGGAGACGCCGATCAATCGAACTCACCCGCCAGCTCATCATGGAAGCCAAAAAGATAAGTGAAGATGAATCCGGCGATGTAGGCCACGATCAGGCCCAGCAGATATAGCAGCACCTGGCCGGCGCTGACCAGGAAGGACAGCGGCAGGCCGGAAATACCGATGGCGATGGTAGATACTTTGAAGTAGGCCTGAAACGCGCCGCCCACTCCAGCGCCCAGGCAGGCCGTCAGGAAAGGCCGGCCCAGCGGCAGAGTGACGCCGAAGATCAGCGGCTCGCCGATGCCCAGCATCCCCGAGGGCAGGGCGCCGCCGATGGCCCGTTTCAACCGCTGCTTGCGGGTCTTGAAGTAAATCGCGAAGGCCGCCCCCACCTGCCCGGCGCCACCCATCGCCAGGATCGGCAGCAACGGGTCGTTGCCCAGCGAATTGATGAGCTCCAGATGAATCGGGGTCAGCCCCTGATGCAATCCGGTCACCACCAGCGGCAGGAAAGTGGCCCCCAGGATGAAGCCGGCCACCACCCCGCCCAGATGCAGGATCCCCACCAGTCCCTTGGTGATCCCGTCCGATATCAGGCCGCCCAAGGGCATAAAGATGAGATAAGTAATAATTCCGGTGATCAGCAAAGCGACCGTCGGCGTGACGATGATGTCCAGCGCCTGCGGAACCCAGCGGCGCACCCTCTTTTCGACCAGCGCGATGAAGATCGCCGCGAAGAGCACCCCGATCAAGCCGCCCCGCCCCGGCACCAGATTGGCGCCGAACAGGCTGATCCCGGCGATCTGCGGATTGATGAGCAAGATGCCAGCCAGGCCGCCCAGGGCCGGCGATCCGCCGAACTCCTTGGCCGCATTGATCCCGACCAGGATCCCGAGGTAGGCGAAGAGCCCGCCGCCGATGGCCGAGAGCACCAGCGCCAGCTGCGAATCGGCCTTCAGCCAGCCGGCCTGGACGATGAATTTGGTGATGCCCATGATCAGGCCCGAACCGACCAGCGCCGGGATGAGCGGAATGAAGATGCTGGCGATCTTGCGCAGGAAAAGCTTGAAGGGTGTAGCGTTCTTCTGTTTCAGCTCCGAACGTTTGAGGGCCGCCCGTTCCTCCAGGTTGACCTCGCCGGCCTTGCCCAGCAGCTTGCCGAATTCGGCCGCCACCTTGTTGACCTTGCCCGGTCCCAGGATGATCTGCAGGGTCTCCTCCTCCACCAGTCCGATGACCCCCTCCAGCTTCTTCAGCCCCGCCCGGTCCACGAGGCTCTCGTCGTGCGGCGTAACCCGCAACCGGGTCATACATTGGGCAAAAGACACGACATTGGCGGCTCCACCCAACCGCTCCAGAATCGCCTGGGCGAGCATTTGATCTTCTCCAGCCATTTGAATCCCTTCCTCCTTCATAATATGGATAATGGATGATGCCGATCAACCGGACAACCTCCGGGTT
Source organism: Bacillota bacterium (assembly GCA_023400055.1). Taxonomy (GTDB): domain Bacteria; phylum Bacillota; class UBA4882; order UBA8346; family UBA8346; genus Hydrogenispora. Next base: position 215,167 of record JAEXFN010000005.1, on the reverse strand, counting down.
GCCGGCGCTGCAAAGCGCCCGGCGAGCGCCGTTGCGATCCGGGCCACCACCTCCGGGCCAAAGCGATTGGCCTATCGTTTTAAGAACTGGATGGCTTCGCGGGTTTTATCGATATAGGCGACAGTCTTCTCATACTGCGCCGTGGCCATGCTCAGAAACAAGATATCGATCATGAACAGCTGGGCCAGGCGCGAAGAAGTCGCGGCGCTGCGGAATGGCGCTTCCGTCGAATAGGAAGAGGTGTAGAGGCTGATGTCCGCCAGGGAAGCGACGCTGGACTGGCCATACTTGGTCAGGCTGATGGTCTTGACCCCGCTCTCTCTGGCCAGGGAGATCACTTTAATGGCTTCCGGGGTTTCGCCCGAATTGGAGATACAGAAGAGCAGATCGTCCGGTTTGGCGTTGACGATCAATGTCGCCACCAGGTGCGCGTCGGTGAACGCCGTCGCCCCCTTGTTGATCCGCAGCAGCTTCTGCTGGGCGTCCATGGCGATGATATGCGAGGCGCCGATGCCGAAGAAATGGACGTTGTCGGCGCGGAGCAAGGCGTCGACCGCCCGTTGCAGCGTTTCATAGTTGATGATCTCGGCCGAATCGCGCAGGCTCTTCATGCTGTTGTTGGCCGTCTTCTGGACGATCGCCGCAAAGGACTCGCCGGGTTCGATGTCGCGGTAGCCCGGTTCGGCCGGCTTGGCCAGATCGGCCGCGATACGGACCTTCAGATCCTGATAGCCCTGGAGCCCCAGGGATTTGCAGAGCCGGATCACCGCCGCGCCGCTGGTGCCGGCCCGGACGCCCAGGTCGTTGGCGGTGCAATCCACCGCCTCCCTGGGATGTTCCAGGATATATTCGGCGCTCTTCCGTTCCGAGGCCGGCAGTTGCGCCAGCATCCCGGCGAGCATCTTCATTCCGCCGCTTGCCATGATGATCCCCCGCTCTCAAATGGACTCCGGTTCGGGCCCGGCCAGGGCGATGGCCTCGCGGACGCGGCCGTCGGCGCGCCGCAACCATTGGTGCGCTTCTTCCGGCGCGATCCCCGCCGCCAGCATCACGATGGCCGGCTTGACTTGATTCCCGGCTGCCTCCAGCGCCGCCCGGGCCTCCGCGTAGGACCGCCCGGTCACCTGACGGATGATCCGGATGGCCCGTTCTTTCAATTTATAATTGCTGACATGCACGTCCACCATCAGGTTCTCATAGACCTTGCCCAGCCGGATCATGGCCCCAGTGGAGATCATGTTCAGGATCATCTTATGGGCGGTGGCTGCCTTCAGCCGGGTCGATCCGGTCAGCACTTCGGGCCCTACGATTACTTCGATGGCGCAGTCGGCCTCCCGGCTGATCAGGGCGTCCGCGTTGCAGGAGAGGGCCACGGTCTTGGCGCCAACCCGCCGCGCATACTGCAGCGCCCCGATGACATAGGGCGTGCGGCCGCTGGCGGCGATGCCGATCACCGTATCCCGGGCCGACAGCCCGCAATCCTTCAGATCGGCCTCGCCCCGCTCCGGCTGATCCTCGGCACCTTCCACCGCCTTGACGAAAGCGCCGGTCCCGCCGGCCATCAACCCTATCACCTGGCCGGGATCGCTGCTAAAGGTCGGCGGACACTCCACCGCGTCCAAAACCCCCAGCCGGCCGCTGGTCCCCGCTCCGATATAAATCAGCCGCCCGCCGCCCCGCAGGGAAGCATAAGCGTGCTCCAGGGCCACCGCCACCGCAGGCAACACCGCTTGTACCGCCAGTGCCACCTTTTGATCCTCTTCGTTCATGATTTTCAAAATATCGAGCGGACTCGCGGCATCGATATGCCTGGAACGCTCATTGCGGGATTCGGTCGTCAACGATGTCAGATAATGTTCCATTTTTCATCCTGTTCCCTGATTATTCGCGAAAAGCTGAAGTAAAGTTAAAAGTCAAACTTTGGGTTTACCATCGCCTAGCCATGGGCCGAGCGTCGATTGAGCCTGACTCTATCTGAAAAAGTCTACCGGACCATTGCCGGAAACTTCCGGTTCATAAAGCTGATGATGACTTTATTATAGGATGTTTAAAATTATAATTCAATATATTTTATTTATAATTGAAATAATATTTCAGAGTAAGTAGTTTCGAATGGCCAAGGCCAGGCCATCCCGGTCCTGGATCTCGCTTACCCCGTCCGCCGCCGCCCGTACCGGCTCCGGCGCATTGCCCATGGCGATGCCGAACGCGGCCGCTTGCAGCATCCCCAGGTCATTGTAATTGTCGCCGATGGCGGCTACCCGGTCGGTCGGCACCCCCAGCCGGTCGGCCAGCCGTAACAGCGCCGACGCCTTGGAAAATCCGGCTGGGGCGATCTCCAGATTGTGAAAGTTCAGGCTGCTGCTGGCTTCATACCAGTCCGCTCGTTGCGCCAATTGGTCCGCGAAATCTTCCAGCGTTCCACCGTCCCGCCTGAAAATGGCGATCTTGGCGATCTCCGGCCGTGCTTTGCGGACATACTCCGCCAGATCGCCCACCAGCTGCACACGGCATTGCCGGCGGTAGTCCTCCAACAGTCCGGGAGCGATGCCGCGCACTCCCAGATCGGGAATGTTGTTCTCGACCCACCGTCCATTCATCCGGTTGCGCTCCGAAATGAGCAGCGTATCCCCTTCATACAACTGGACATAGAAGCACCGCGCCCGGCATTCCTCGAGCAGCGCCAAGATGGCCGGGTGCTTGAGAGCGGCGCTCTCAAGCACCCGGCCGTCGGCCTCCTGGAGAATCGCTCCATTATAAGTGATGATGGGCTCGGTCAGCCCGACGTTGGCCGCGATCCAGCGGGTCGACAACGGTGACCGGCCGCTGCAAATGACGACCGATCCGCCCCGCGCGCGGAACTCCTGGATCGCCGCGATATTGGCGGCGCTGATCTGCGTCCGGCTGTTCAGCAACGTCCCGTCCAAATCCATGGCTAATAACGAATATTGCATTCTCTCCTCCTGAGTTTTGTCTGCTTACGGCTTTTACCCCCATTATATTTGTGCCGCCCGGCATTTTCAAATTAATCTTGGCGAAAAAACGATGACAAACCCATGACGGCTTTGTCCCAAAGCAACAATCGCCCATCTTTCTCTTCCGACTCCCGGAGGATCCTTTCTCGAATTGAGAGAATTTAATCGAATATAAAAGAATATAAGAGAAAATAATGCTTGATTGCCGGTATTTAATGTCTTATAATGAGACCAACAGGAGGCCTTTTTGATAATGGTTGGAACCGAACCCCCGGATACTTATAAAGACGTCCTCACGCTGGAAGAAGCCAGCCAGCTCTTTCAGGTCAGCACCAAAACCTTCCTGAAGATGTTGCGGGAAGAGGATCTGCCCGCTCGGAAGGTCGGCCGGGAATGGCGTTTCTCGCGGGCCGCCCTCTTGGCCTGGGTCGCCCAGGGCAACTCCCGCGACTACGCGGCGGTCGAGGACGAGGGCAAGGCTTATTTCAGCAAGGTCGCCCCGGTCTATGACGAGATGCGCAAGGGAAGCTACGACGGAGCCTTGCGGGAGATGGTCATCGAGCGTTTTCCCCCGGTCCCCGGTTCGCAAGTCGCCGACCTCGGCACCGGCACCGGTTATCTGGCCAGGGCCCTGGCCGAACGGGCCGGAAAAGTCACCGCGGTCGATCTCTCCACCGCCATGCTGGAAGTAGCCGGTTACGAACTGAACCAGGCCAGGCTGGACAATGTGGAGCTGGTCGAGGGCGACGCCCACGATCTGCCGCTGGAAGACGCCAGCCAGGATCGGGTCTTCGCCAACTTGCTCCTGCATCATCTGCTCGAACCGTCGCTGGCCGTCAAGGAGATGTTCCGGGTCCTGAAACCCGGCGGCCGGGCGGTGATCACCGACGCCCAGGCCCACCATCACCAATGGTTGAAACAGGAGAAGTTCGACGTCTGGCTCGGTTTTGAAAAGGCCGAAGTCGGGCAATGGCTGACCGACGCCGGGTTCATCGAAACAAGCGTCACCGACTTCAACTGTCGCTGCCGGACCACCAACAAAGCGGGCCAGACGGTCGAGATCCCGATGTTCCTGGCTACCGCGGTCAAACCGGCGCGATGACTTGACGGGCCGAAAAAATCGGGCTGATCCCAATAGCCCCGGTGCCATTGACCCGCAACTGGCGTCGAGCTTCCGTCCTTAATATTGTGGTCTAAAATCTGCCGTAAGAATCAGGTAATTCTGGCATCCCCCGCATATGGCAAGCCGGTTGCGACATATATCGATACTAAGATGAGGTGATTTCTGATGGGAATGACAATAAGCGAAAAGATCCTGGCCGCCCATGCCGGCAAAGAAGCGGTGGTTCCCGGCGAACTGATCCAGGCCAAGGTGGATCTGGTCCTCGGCAACGACATCACTGCGCCGATGGCGATCCGCGAGTTTGAAAAGATCGGGGTCGAGCGGGTCTTCGACCAGAACAAAGTGGCGCTGGTGCCCGACCATTTCACCCCCAACAAGGATATCAAATCGGCCGAACAAGCCAAACAGGTGCGGGACTTCGCCCACAAGTACGGCATCGTCAACTATTTCGAGGTCGGCCAGATGGGCATCGAGCACTGTTTGCTCCCGGAGCAGGGACTGACGCTGCCCGGCGAGCTGATCATCGGGGCCGACTCGCATACTTGCACCTATGGCGCGGTCGGCGCTTTCGCCACCGGTGTCGGGAGCACCGACATGGCGGCGGCGATGGCCCTCGGCGAGATCTGGTTCAAGGTCCCTGAGAGCATCAAGTTCATTTACCATAGCAAGTTGCCCCGCTGGGTCGGCGGCAAGGACCTGATCCTCTACACCATCGGCAAGATCGGCGTCGACGGCGCCCTCTACCAATCGATGGAGTTCACCGGCGAAGCGATCGCCGCTCTATCGATGGAAGGCCGCCTGACCATGGCCAACATGGCCATCGAGGCCGGCGGCAAAAACGGCATCTTCCCGGTGGACCAGGCGACCCTCGACTTTATCAAGCCGCGCGCCAAACGTCCCTACACCGTCTACGCCAGCGACCCCGACGCCGAGTACAGCCGGGTTTACGAGTGGGACGTCTCCGACTTGGAACCGCAAATCGCCTTCCCTCATCTGCCGGAGAATGCCCGGCCGCTTTCCGCGTGCGGTACGGTGACCATCGACCAGTCGATCATCGGCTCCTGTACCAACGGCCGCATCGAGGACCTGCGGGAAGCGGCCGCGATCCTGAAAGGTCGCAAGGTCCATTCCAACGTCCGGCTGATCGTCATCCCCGGCACCCAGACCATTTGGCGCCAGGCGATGCACGAAGGGCTCTTCGATATCTTTGTCGAAGCCGGCGCGGTGGTCTCCACCCCCACCTGCGGTCCGTGTCTCGGCGGCCACATGGGAATCCTCGCCAAAGGCGAGCGGGCCGTCGCCACCACCAACCGCAATTTCGTCGGCCGGATGGGCCATCCCGAGAGCGAAGTTTATTTAGCCGGACCGGCGGTAGCCGCCGCGTCGGCCATTGCCGGCCGGATCGCCGGACCCGAGGAGGTTGGAGTAAAATGAAAGAGTTGTTGCAGGGCAAAGTCTGGAAGTTCGGGAATGACGTCGATACCGACCTGATCATCCCGGCCCGTTATCTGAATACCAGCGACCCGCAGGAGCTGGCCGCCCACTGCATGGAAGACGCCGATCCCGGCTTCGCCGCCAAAGTCCGCCCCGGCGAAATGATCGTCGGTGGCAAAAACTTCGGCTGCGGCAGTTCGCGGGAGCACGCGCCGCTGGCCATCAAGGCCGCCGGCGTCTCCTGCGTCATCGCCGCCTCCTTCGCGCGGATCTTCTACCGCAACGCCATCAACATCGGCTTGCCGATCCTGGAATCCCCCGAAGCCAGCGCCGCGATCGCCCAGGGCGATCAGGTCGAGGTCGACTTGACCACCGGAACCATCACCGACCGGACCAGCGGCCAGAGTTTCCAGGCCGCGCCGTTCCCGCCGTTCATGCAGGAATTGATCAGCGCCGGCGGGCTCATCGGTTATGTCCGGAGCCGGCTTTTCGACCGATAGATGCGATAATAGGGATCGATTATTTTACAAAGGAGAATCGCGATGTACCAGATCGCTGTATTAGCCGGCGATGGCATCGGCCGGGAGATCGTTCCCGAGGCCGTGGCCGTGCTGGAAAAGATAGCCGCCCAATATCATTGCGCGATGGAGTTCAAAACTGGATTGGTCAGCGAGGACGCCTATGAGCAATGCGGCCATCCCCTGCCTCCGGCCACCCTTGACCTGTGCCGCAACTCCGACGCGGTACTGCTCGGCGCGGTCGGCAGCCCCAAGATGGATCAACTGCCGCCGGAGCTCCGGCCGGAACGGGCGGCACTATTGCCGCTCCGCAAGGAACTCGGGCTCTTCGCCAACCTGCGGCCGGTGCGGGTCTATGAGCCGTTAATCGGGGCTTCCACCCTCAAACCGGAAGTGGTCAGCGGCATCGACATCCTGATCCTGCGCGAGTTGACCGGCGGCCTTTATTTCGGGCCCAAAAAGCGCGAACGCCTGGCCGACGGCGCGGAACAGGCCGTGGATACCCTGGTCTACAGCACGCCGGAGATCGAGCGCATCGGCCGACTGGCTTTCAGCGCCGCCCGGGCGCGCCGCCGCAAGCTGGTCTCGGTCGACAAGGCCAACGTACTGGAGAGCTCCCGGCTCTGGCGGGAGACCATCACCCGGCTGGCCGCCGAATATCCCGAGGTGGAACTCTCCCACATGTACGTCGACAACTGTGCCATGCAACTGGTGCGGTGGCCGGCCCAGTTTGACGTGATCGTCACCGAGAACACCTTCGGCGACATCCTCTCGGACCAGGCCGCGATGCTCGCCGGCTCCCTGGGGATGCTCCCCTCGGCCAGCCTCGGCGGGAAGGTGGCCCTCTACGAACCGTCCCACGGCTCCGCGCCGGACATCGCCGGCAAGAACCTGGCCAACCCCCTGGCGACCATTCTCAGCGCGGCGATGATGCTCCGCCACAGCTTCGGCAGGGAGGAAGCGGCCCGTGCCGTCGAGGCCGCGGTGGCCCGGGTGCTGGACGACGGTTACCGCACCGCCGATCTGATGACCGCCGGGATGACCCCCGTTGGCACCGCGGAGATGGGCGCCAAAGTCCGGGAAAGAATCGCCTAGCTCGGTTCAAATTCCCGTCCGCCACCGGATGCAGCCAAAAATGATATACGGACGGCATCTTTCGGCCGGAGCCGGTCACCTTCCGGGACGGGCCGCATACAATGAAAGTATTACTCCGGTGATTGAATCAGTATTGCGTATTTAAAAACATGATTTTAAAAGTTTTGGGTGGCATTATCGTCGCTGAGATTCTTTAGGGATGGATCACCGGAGCTGCATCACGGAGGAGGTGTTTGACAATCGTTCAAAAGCACCAACCCGCCGGAGTGTTATTTTACCGCGTCACGGTCCAAAACGGTCAAAGCGTTTGGCAGATCGGCGTCCTTAACGGTTTGCTCCTGACTCAGCTTCAATCCCGCCTCCAACTGGTCAAATTGCTTCACGCAACGTCCTACACCCCGGATGCGCAAGATCCGGAGCGCGGGACGTTCTGTTTTAATACCCTGTATTTATACCGGACCCTGAGCGATTATGAAGCCGACAAGGCGCACCCGCTCTCCAAATTCATCCGGCTCGGCGGCGCCGCGACCAGCTTGGGGAGCGGGCCGGCCATCGCTTTCAGTGACCGCAAGCAGTGCCACAACGGCCGGTTCGATTCCTTCGAGACGCCGGACGGCCAAAAAATTGCGACGTTAAGCGAAGTCCTCGCCTACAAGGACCGTTGCCAGCGCTCCCTCTTTGAGCGGGGCGTATTACATTACTATCACTGGAAGCTGCAGCGCGACCCAAACGGGGGCTATCAGCTACGGCAATCGTCCGGCAAGATTCATCCCTGGGATCTGGCGGAGGCGGTCCCGCCCGATTAAATCAAGTTTTGCTCCGCAAGCCGCGCGCCAGCAACCGCAAGGGGCGTTCCGCTCCCGCGCGATCGGGCAGCGCAGCCGGCGCGCGCGTTCGGAATGTGCAAAGCGAGCCTTAGGTTGCGTAACAATGGCCGCAAACGCCCAAGGAACAACACGCTTTCCGAAGAAATGCATAGGATGAAGCATTCCAATCCTTTCCGTGGATCCCATTTCCTTAGGCCGCGCTCTTCCCAGTCCCTGACCCCTTATTAAAGCTCCTGGGTTCAACGCCTGCCGGGAGCGGAACCGATGCTGCGCTAGGCAAAACGAAGCCGGGTCCTCTACGGCAACTGTAGGTTCAGGGAATTCCTCGCCTGAAGTTTGCAGCATCTTCCGGAAGCGGGAACCGTCGCCCCGAGCCAACAAACCATCCCGCTCTTCCCGGCCGCTTGCTTGCTCATTTGAGCCACCAATTCAAGCGTGGTCGACGAAACGCTCGCCTGACCGTTCCTTATGCAGCGAACGGCTTAAGACTGGTTGGTTAACACCCATTCATCCTTTATGCAAAAATACCGGGAGGCAGCTTCCGGTATTTTTGCATGGAGTCCGCGGCCGGCGGCTGGGCAGGACGGCCCCTGGCCGTTCCCCGGCTCATTGGGGCCGGCGCCGCTTCAACAAGCGTAACAGTTCATGGTCGATCGACCATCGGCGCTGCTCGATCTTTGCCCGGGCAGCCCAATCATTGACCCATCAAGCAGGATTATCCTTTCGCGCAGCGAATTTAGATATTTGGTTTTGGTTCCCATTTTACATAACTTCGCGGCATTGATAAGGATGATCATGAAAAAATTTGTCTTCCCCTGCCTGATCGTGTTGCCGGCCGTCCTGGCCGTGGTGGCGCTTTGCCAATGGTCGGCGCTGAATAAAAAGTATACCGCCCAGGCCGGCCAGATCGAACAACTGCACCGAGAGCTGAGATCGCTAAAGAAAGACCTCTTCTATCTGCAGACCATCAATTACAGCCAATACATACGGACCAAACGCACCGCGCAGGCGGTCGAGGAGGGGATGCGGCCGACCGATGTGCCGCAGTAACGGCCGGCCGGTCGGAGGCTGCCACTGCGGGTTTGGAATCCGCCAGCCGGGAGCCCGCAAGCAGTTCTGTTTACTGTTACTTCTCTGACTTATCCACAACCGGAACCGTTAACCGCGTTCAACGGAACCGTTTATCCACAAAATGAGCTCGTTGAGTGACTGAAAGAGCTTGTTTATTCACAAAAAGAGCTCTTTCATTAACAAAATGAGCTTACTTATCCACAAAATGAGCTCATTGAGTGACTGAAAGAGCTTACTTATTCACAAAAAGAGCTCAGTTATTAACAGAATGATCTCTTTTGGCTCCTCGACAAGCTTACATAGGGGCTCAGCTTTCCATGGAGAGTAGGTAAGCAAAATTTTAAGCGAATGAGGGTCGATGGGGACTATTCCTACCCCCACGCCCCCAGGACCAAAGGGTGTAGTGGGACACCCTTTGGAATCCGCCCAGCCGGAACCGAGGTTCCGGCGCCTCCTGATTCATCCGGGGTATTAGAATGTCGCCGCCATCCATGGCCTTCTGTCTGGCAACCAGGTTATGGCTTCCGATCCCGACCGCTGTTTTTCTTCCTGAAAAGAAGCGGCGCCGTCTCCCTCCTTGGAGACGGGTGCTCGTTGCTCGGTTATACTACTAAGCTTAATTTTTGTGGATACAGTAAATTTCGAATACCCGCCGCCTTCAAGGATGAAGGCGGGCGACGCCTCTTTTCGAGGAGGAAAAACGGCGGTCGCCCAGCGAAGGGGACATCGAAAGCCTCGGCATAGTAGCCAGACAGAAGGCCAGGGATGGCGAAGACGATTACCGGATGCATAAAGGGAGGACGGGAATCCGTAGGTTCCAGCGCCTTTTTGGTTACTTTTGGGGCGCTCCAAAAGTAATCCCGCCGTCGGAACCGTGGGCCATAGAAACAAGCATCCAAAAGTCCTTCCTTATTTCATAAGGCTTCCACCCGTACCGTCAGCGATACGATTTTTTGCATTGTAACGGCGTTGCAAGATTTCAAAAGCGCTTAGTAAGCATTTAACCACCAAAAAACGCCCTGATAATTTGCGGGGACTAAGCGGTGATTCATCACATCATTCCCAGCCCGGTTGACAGCCGCTTTATTGCCTTCTCGCCTTTTTTATGTCACGATTAAGTAATATAAACAGAAAAGGAGGGGATGCTTCCTTTATGGAAACATTTCTGTTCGTGCTCGTTCTTCTCACCCTGATCGGCATTTCAAACATCGTCAATCACTTCGTTCCCAACATCCCCGTCCCCCTGATTCAAATCGTGCTGGGGATCGTGATTGCAGTTATCTATCCCGGCATGCATACCGCACTGGACCCAGAACTGTTCTTCCTGCTGTTTGTTGCACCCCTTCTGTTTAACGATGGAAAGCGTATCTCTAAAAGAAATTTGTGGCGTCTGCGTACGCCCATTTTGCTTTTGGCCCTTGGCCTCGTTTTTGCCACCGTATTCTGCATGGGCTATGCGATCCACTGGATGATCCCGTCCATCCCACTGACGGCCGCCTTCGCCCTCGCGGCGATTTTATCGCCGACCGACGCGGTGGCCGTCAGTTCCATCGCGGGGCGCGTCCATCTGCCCAAGACCCTCCTCAACCTCCTCGAAGGGGAGGCACTGATGAACGACGCATCCGGCCTCGTAGCCTTCAAATTCGCCATTGCTGCCACGGTAACGGGTGCCTTCTCCCTGCGCGAAGCGTCGGTCAGCTTTCTGATCATTGCCCTCGGCGGGCTTGCCCTTGGCACGGTGCTCGCCTTCGCCGTCATCTGGTTCCGGCTGTTCCTGCGCCGGCTCGGCATGGAGGACGTCACTATGCATATGCTCCTGCAATTGCTGACGCCTTTTGCGATCTACCTGATCGCGGAGCATCTCGAGGTTTCGGGGATTTTGGCCGTGGTGGCGGGGGGGATCGTGCAGGCGATCGAGCGGGAACACGTGGAGTCCGCCTTTTCCTCACGCCTGCGTGTCGTTTCCGACAGCACCTGGTCGGTGGTCATCTATATTCTCAACGGCCTGGTTTTTGTTATCCTTGGTCTCGAAATCCCGGACGTGATCAAGGTGATCTGGAGGGATGCGCAGTTCGATAACGCTCGCGTGATCACCTACATCGTTTCGATCACCGTTGCCCTGATCGTCCTGCGGTTTGTCTGGATATTCCTGCTTTCCGAAGGCCAGTACCTGTTGAAGCACAGGAAGCCTGTTTTCAGCCGCTCTCTGCGCGCCTATGCGCAGACCTCCCTGGCCGGGGTCCGCGGCGCGGTGACCCTGGCCGCCGCCCTTGCCATCCCGCTAGTGCTCCAGAACGGAAGGGCGTTCCCCGAACGGGATTTGATGATTTTTCTTGCGGCCGGTGTGATCCTCCTGACCCTTCTGATTGCAAGTTTCCTGCTGCCGCTCATAACGGAAAAAAGGGAAACCAACGCCGAGGCGGATCAGATGGCCGCGGAGCGGGAAGCAAAGGTGAAACTGATCAAGGCCATCATACACTCCATTCAGGAGGAGAAGACGGAAGAAAACAGAGCGGCATCCTTATCCGTGCTTTCCGAGTATCGGCGGTTCTTGATGACCACACTGAATTCTTCCAGCAAGCATAGTCCGAGCAAAGCCTCCTATAGGGAGGAGTCGGAGGCCCGCCTGCTGGGCATTCGGGCCGAAAAGGAAGCGCTTCAGAACTTATTGGAGCAGGGGAAAATCACTGCTGACATCGCCGACCGCGCCTGTGAAATACTGAATCGCACCGAAGCGATTCTTGCCAATCGGATGAAGCTGCGCGTCATGTCTTCCGTAATGGCTCTTTCCGCGAGATTAAGGCCTTTGGTGCGATATGATTTTTACAAAAGAGGCAGCAAACCTGAATTGCCCACGCGTCACAATCCATTGCCAACCATTAAAAATATCAAAATTCAGACCTCAAAAGCGGCAATTAACGTACTGAGCAGCCAGGTAAACGATGAGAACCGGGGCATCTATTACCCCGTGATCGCGCATTACGCCGAAATCATCGAAAGGCTCGCGCTTGATGGCCATACTTCCAAGGGAAACACCCATTTTGAGCAAGATAAAAGATCGCTGCAATACAAAGCTATTCAGACAGGGCGGGACATCATTCAGGCCCTTTATGAAAACGGCGAAGTTTCAAGGCAGGATTCTGTTAAGCTCCGCCATTTTATGAGTCAGATTGAGGCGACGATCTTTGAGGAAGAAAAGGCATCTACCTGAGCTACACAGACTAGACGACTGGATTTGTTCGGTTACAACGGATATCCAAAATAGATGATATTTTTCGCGTACAAATTCGCGTACAAAAACGATACTTCAGGCCCGGCTTTTCGCGGTATAATATCGATCATAGAAGTTGTCTTTCATCGGAGAGTCCGTCGGTAATACCGACGGACCGGCCCGAATCGCTCCGCCCCCCGCTCTTGGTTTGCCAGAGCGGGCAGCGGACGAGGCCAAGCGGCTCATCGCCGCCGGGCCCTTTACAGTTTCTTCAGAAAGCCATTGGGGAAGAAAGTGACGAAGAACTTTTCGCGGGATTTATCCGGGACGAAGCCGGGGTTTTCGGCCAGGAACTGTTGCAGCGCCTCCATGGGCCCGGGGCCGAAGGTCGGCAACACCGGATGGCCGTTGATGTTGGTGTCTTCGACGATCATATAGCTTCCCGGGGTGACCAGCAGGGCATAAATCCGCAACTCGTTCAACACGTGCCCCATGCTGTGATCCGAATCCAGGATCACCATCACCCGCTCGCCGGGCCGGATGGCGGTGCGGACCGCATTGTAAATGTCCACCGCCACCGACGAGCCGGTCAGATAGGTGATCCGCGGATGTTGCGGCCGCGGCTTGGCGGCGATGTCGATCGTCAGGATCCGGCCATTCTGCACCAGATCGCACAGGCTGGCCAGGTACAAGGCGCTGCCGCCATCGGCGGTGCCGCACTCGATGATCAGATCCGGCCGCAATTCGAAGATTATCTCCTGATAGATCCACATGTCCAACGGACATTTCTGGATCGGCACTCCCAGCCAATATGTTTGCATCCATACCGCTGAATCGTAATAAAGCTGATGAAATTGGGTGGCAATCGGGTTCTCGACCATAAAAAAACCTCCTCCAAAATTGAATCGCCGGCGCCCCCCAGCCCGGCCGTAGCGCCGTTCCTTCTCCGGTCAAACTGTGAATGGGTGACGCTTATGGCGTGACCATGACCGGGCAGGCCGGATCGTCCGACCCGTTTATCCGGTCACATCCGCGCCATAATGGGTCAAAAAGAGCTGGCGCGCCTCTTCGTAGCCCACCGTGCTGCCATCATGCGCCCGGTGCAGGAACCAGGGGGCCGTTTGGCGAGGAATGCCCACCTGATAACCGGCTTTGATAAACTCCAGGCTTTGCGAAATATCGTAAAAATGCCATCCGGTGAAGATATCCTCCCGCCATGGCAGGTCATACTGGGTAATCATGGCGACGCCGTCGATCGCCTGAACCGACTCGTAATCCCCCAGTACTTCATTCCAGGCGAAAGGCACGTTATATTGGAGATCGCCCCACATGAAACGGCCGTAACAAGCCGTAGCATGGGGCCAATAGGCGTCGGGCGGCAGCCGTTTGGCGCCCCCGACCCCTAGCATTCCCAGCTCGGGATGTTTCAAAAAAATCATGACCATCTCTTTTAAGAAATTGCGGTTGATCACCAGGATATCTTGATGCAAATATACTTTATACTTGGCATCGGAAGCTCGCATGCCCTCATTATAAGCTTTGGCCAAACCAGTGGCGTTGCGAATCACTTGGTTTGCCACCCCATACCCGCCGGGAATGTATAACTCGGCGACGGAACGCAAGGACTCGGCTAACAATGGCTCGTTATTGGCGCAGTAGATGAAACAAATTTTTTTCGGGTCGCTCATTTTCTGGCTTCTCCCCTCCCAAAGCGCCTTTTTGGCTCCCAAAGCTATCGCGCATAGAAGCGCTGGTATTCCTGAGTGAAGTTGAACTTACCGGCTTGAAAGGGGATCATTGGGCTGCGGCAGTTATGCGCGCACCAGGGAACGGTCTGCCTGGGAATGCCCACCGCATAGCCGGCTTTGATAAATTCGAGGCTCTGCGCGGCGTCGTAAAAATGCCATCCCGTCAGGATATCTTCCCGCCACGGCAGATCATATTGGGTAATCAAAATCATTCCGTCGAGCGCCTGGACGCTTTCATATTCGCCGCTGACCTCGGTGTTGCATAGCAGCAACTGATCGAAATAGTAAACCTTGCCACAGGTCTGCGGGGCATCCCACCAGATGCCGTTGGGCGGCAGTTGCTTGGCGCCCAGGACACCCATGATGCCCAGATTGGGATATTTCTGAAACAAAGTGAGGATGTCGTAACAAAAATTTGGATTTAAGATATTTACATCCTGATGCAAATAAATTTTATATTTGGCATCGCTGCCGCGCATGCCCTCATTATAGCCTTTGGCCATACTGGCGCTGTTTTTGATGGCCTGTATGCCTAGCGTAAAACCGGCGGGCAGGTTCAGCGCCTGAATGTAGCGGCATGATTCTTGAATCAGCCGTTCGTTATTGGCGCAAAAAATAAACTCAAAACGTTGAAAATCGGTCACTTGAAACGCTCCCAAACCGCTATCATATTAAAATATTTTATGTCGTCCGCCAAAATCGGCCCGTATCATTTTGTCCCGTCGGCGAAATTGTGATAAACCGCATATCGTTCGGGGACTTTAGCAAAACTCAAGCCAAAAACCAGCGCTAAAATCATTCTAACTTTTTGCCTATGATTTCTCGATTCGCAAGACTTTCAGCCAGTTTTTAAAAAAGGGCGGTTTTGACCCGCATTCCGGAGGAGAATGGCCGATTCCCGACCGCGAGCCGGGCGGGACAATGATTCACATCGGTTGTTTGGCATGAATACGATGTACCATACGTTAAGGAGGTATCGTTTCACCATGTCTCAACCGTTGGCGATCTATGCGTCCATCCCTTTCCAGGCCGGCGCGGATTGGCTGGCCTCTCCGGCCCATTCCACACCGGTGGCGGTCGAAACGCCCTTTTCTTTCTGGCCGAGTCTGGATTGGAGCGATGGCAACCTGGTGCCGTCATCCGGGTACGGGGAGATTCCGCAATACTTGTGGTCCACTCCGGTCCCCGATCCCAATGACAACGCCCCGAAACTCTTTACCCGGCGTTTGGTGGCCAGTGCCGGGCTCGCCGCTCCCAATATCACCAAATTTCCGGTGGGCGACGCCACCGGAAATGATTTCCGCTTCATCTTCTCCATCGCGGCCGACGATGAATATACTGCCCAGCTTCTGCTCAACGGGCAGCTGTTGCCGCGGGAACAGCCGGCCACCGGATTCAATTTCCAGGTTCCGCTGCCGTTGCCGTGGCGAAACGTCAAAACTTATTCCTATGGCCTTGGCGCGACACCGATCACCCTCAAGGACGGCGACCGGCTGGATATCCAAACCACGGTGACCAATCTGCCGCAACCCCAGGGCGCCGGCAACCTGGCGATGGTGACTTGGGTCTTGCAAATTTTCAATATTTCGCCGCACTGATGGGCCTCCGTAGCGGTCCGCCCGCTCCGGCGCACCGGGTCAGATCGGGATCATTCCCGCATATTCGCGGATAAACGCTTCACGCTCATGATAAAACTGAAATAATGAATCCGGATTGTTATAGGCGCACCAGGGCTGATCTTGCCGGGGGATTCCCACGGCATAGCCGGCTTTCAAGAATTCCAGGCATTGAGCGGTATCGTAAAAAACTTCGGCAAAGGCCCCTTCCCGCCAGGGAATGTCGTATTGCGTGATCATGACGGCGCCATCGATGGCTTGCACGGGCTCGTAATCCGCGCCGCTCCGACTGGGAAAACTGATGCTTTTGCCGGGCAGGACCATTTTCCCGGATTTTTCGGCCGCTTCCCACCAGACGCCGTTAGCCGGCAATTGTCTGGCGCCCAATACTCCCAACATCCCCAGTTCCGGGTGAGCTTGAAATAACGAGAGGACTTCGACGAGCAAATTTTGATTCAAAATAGCGACACTGGGATTTAAGTAGATTTTATATTTCGCCGTGGAATGGCGCATGGCGAAATTATAGCCTTGCGGGATGCTGAAGTTGCCCTGCAACATTTGTTGATCCACCCGGTAACCGGCGGGAACGTTCAATGACTGGAAACGGTCCGGGCCGGCAGCGGCGGCCATTCCGCTCCTGATACAGCTGATCAAGGCGAACCCCACGTTATCAATCATTTATCTGCTCCTTTGGCCTCTCTCACAACATACCCATGATTTGAAAAGCTTGTTCAAGACGATGTTTGAAAGTATGTTCCTGATAAGCCCTTTGTTGCGCCGCGGCTCCGCTGGACTGCCGCGCGCTTTCATTCGCCAGATATTCCCGGATCTTTCCGGCCAGATCGGCGCTGTCGTCAAATCCCACCAATTCCCGATCTCGACTAAAGCACTCCCAGACATCGGGCCGGTTATTGTCGACCAGCTGAAAAACGCCCGTTCCGGCCAGGGCAAACGTACGATCGTTCGGGCTGGTGCCGCTAACTCGGCGGCGATTGGCGGAGGGCGGATCCATGGAATCCCGATGAATATTCAGATTCAGCTTGGCACCGTTGTAATACTTCTGGATCTCCCAGAAGTCGCAATTCACCGGCACGATGAATTTGCGCAGCACCGGCAGGAGTTCGTTGCCCCAATTTCCGATCAATTTGACGTTCAGATCCTTGATGGCCGGGGCGATGGCATTCAGGATTCGGGCCCGGTTGGCGAAGGCGACTCCGACCAGACACAGATCGCTCCGATAGTTCGCGGGCGGTTCGTTCCTTTGGTGAACCCGGGGACTGCAGCACCACGGCAGATAAAAAACCTGCGGGCGGCCATATTCATGGACCGCTTGTTTTTCAGTGGTAAAAACGTAATCATAAGTCTCCACCATCGGACCGCGATGACAATCGATCTCGTAGGGGTCCTCCACCAGCCACACGGCGGTCAGGGCTCCTTTGGTCTTGGCGTAGCGGACCAAATCGAGCGGCGTAAACGTGCCATGGACCACCAACAGAAGCTCCGGGCGAAACTCGGCGATCATCGAGCGGGTTAATGCAAACGGATTGACCTGGCGCACCTCGCAGGATAGATCGTGGACCAACGTATCATAGATTCCATACGCATAACGGGATTCAAATGTCTGACCGCCGGAATCGACAAAGAGGATCTTCATCCATCGTCTCCTTGATGTCGGTAAATCGCACGCCCGAAAAACGCCATTCGTTTTACTTTAATTTCCACAATTGCTACTGAGCTTTTTCGGCCGATTCGGTCATGAAAAATTGCGGGAACGCTTCAAAAACCGCTTTTCCCGATGAAAAAGCTCATTGAAGAGATTTATTTCGTCTTATCATATGCGTTTTATTTTCGAGCGGAAACCAAAAAATGCCCAAACTTAATCACAATAAGCCGAAAGCAGGCATATACTTCATTGTATTTTGCCGGGAAACGCTAAAAAATTAAGGATTGATGCCTCCTTGAAGTTCTCCGTGATTATCAACTGTTATAACACACTGCCGATCATCCGCCGCTGTATCGAAGCGGTAATCGAATCCACCGACGGGCATTCGGAGATCATTTTGGTCAATAACCATCCCCCTTACCCGGAGGTCCTGGCCTATTTAAGCCAATTCCATCATCCCCGGGTCCAAATACTGGACCCGGGCCAAAACCTCTCCCATGTCTTGGGAACGCAATTCGCCGCGCAACATGCGCGCGGCCAATACTTGATCCGGATGGATGATGATTGCGTCGTTCCCCGCAACAATTGGGCCGCGGCCATGGCCCAGGCACTGAACCACTTTCGCGATTTGGCCTACATCGGACTGCCCTGGCCCGGGATTCCGTTAAGCGGCGCCCAGCGGGCCAGCGCGCCGGGGATTACCATCGAATACGCCGATTTTGTCCTCTTTACTTGCGTGATGTTCCGGCGCCAGTTGTGGCAGGCGCATTTTATCCTGCCCGCCCAGGGGATTTACGGAGACGACGATTCGGCCGCCGCCCAAAAGGCCGCGGCTTTGGGGCTGCGCCGAGCCTACCTGGTCTCCCATCCCTGCCAGCATATCGGGCGAACCGCCGAGTGCGATTCGTTATACGGCGCCTGGAAACTGTTGTACCACCGCAAGCGAACCGCGCTGGATTTTGCCGCCTGGCGGCGGAACGTCTCCGAAATCAATCCGGAAGAAGCCGCGCTCTTGGGCAACTTCGGTTACAGTGAGCCGCAAATTGAGGAGATCAAAACGCTGATAGCCAAACTCGTCCGCGCTTGAGCCGTTACCGATCGCCAAAAGAGGAATGGGAACGGGGGTCCTTGGCTTTTCGAGGGTCTGCCGTATTTTTTCACCAGCGCGATTTCAGCCGTAGATTGGAGGAGTACTGCTTGAAGATCTTATTCGTGGATTCGGGGGGCCCGGGCTTCAACACCCGCTACGCCTATGATGTCTATCAAACCCTGATCCGGGATTTCAAACATACCACCCGGCAAGTCTCGCCCCAGAACCTGACCCGAGAGGACATTCACCGTTTCCGTCCGGATATGATGCTGGTCATGCACGGCACCTATACCCAGCTGCCATTGGTTCGCTATGCCAAATCATTGGGCGCCGTCACCGTATTATGGCTGGTGGAAGACCCCTATGAGATTGACCATCATCGCGGCGCCATGGTCAATGCCTATGATTACGTCTTCACCAATGAGCGCCAAGCGGTCAACGAGTACCGCCGGCCCAACGTGTTTTATCTGCCCTGGTGTTGCAATCCCAAGGTGAACCGCAGCATGCCGGTTCCCGAGATTTATCGCAGCGATGTTTGTTTGGTGGGAATGGGATTCGCCAACCGGATACGGATCCTGAATGCGATCGCGCCCCAGTTGCAAGGTCTGAATGTTAAACTGATCGGCGACTGGCAGAGTTGGGGGGAAAAGCTCGTGCCGTCCCTGCAACGTTTCACCATGCCGATCATGAACAATTTTTGGGAAGTGCAAAAATACTATAACGGAGCGAAGATTAACCTCAATATCCACCGCGATCCGGTGGATCCGCCGACCGGCAACGCCCGGGCCGTCGGGGCGACCAGCCCCAATGACCGCGCCTTTGCATTGGCCGGCTGCGGCGCGTTTCAACTGGTGGACCGGACCCGGCCGGATCTGTGGCGCAATTTCACGGACGGCAGCGAACTCGTCAGGTACGACGATCCGGATGAGCTGGCGCGCAAAATTCACTTCTATCTCGCAAACCCGCAGCTGCGAACGGCCATCGCCAAAGCCGCCCAGAAAAAGGCCTACTCGCAGCACACCTTCAAGCACCGGCTGAGCGAGGTCTTCCGGATCAGCAAGTCGCGGCAGCCATTCATGGCGACGGCCTATGGAATCAATGGCGGCCGCGCCCAGGAGTTCGGACGCGGCTGGTGACGCCAAGCGTGATTCTTCGAAAGAGGCTCACGGCCACGGGGTGACCGCCGCAGCGTCGCAAGTTCACCCCTTGGTATCCAATCCCGCCGGACTTTTTTTCACAAACCGCCGTTGCCCGCCGTCCGCCTGGTGAAGCCTGGCCAACGGCGTCTCCGACTGCAAGAATTGCTGCCATTTTTGCTTGAAATAGCTTTCGCTGGCTCGAAAATAGCCATCCAGCTTTGCGGAGTCATGACAACTGCCGTGCCCGTAGTGAGTCACCTGGCTTTCAGGGCAATAAACCACTTTGTAGCCGTGGAAACGGGCATTGTAACAATAATCGGTCTCCTCAAAATAATGAAAATAATGCTCGTCGAATAAACCGAGCTTCGGCAGCAGTTCCCGTTTGATCCCCATGCAGGCTCCGCCAACGCTCAAACATTCCGTGATCCGGTTATAACGGCTGGGAAGGTTCGGCTCGCCCAAGCCGCGAATCACCGGGTGCGCATTGGTGCCGACCACTCCGGCGCCGAAGATGAATCCTTTGGGACTGACTAATTTGGGGCCGACCACGGCGATCCGGGCCGAAGATTTTAAAACGCGGACTAACGGCGGCAGCCAATGGGGCGTCACCCGGATGTCGCTGTTTAATAAGAAAATGTATTGGCCGTTTCCGGCTTTGATCCCCTGATTGCAAGCAGCGCCGTAGCCCCGGTTGGAATGATTAAAAATCCCTTCGACTTCGGGAAGGGCCTTGATCAACTGCGGACTGTCGTCGGTACTGGCGTTATCCACCACCCAGATCTGGTAGTCGTCCGGAAGCGTATGCTCGCGGATACTCCGGATGCAATCGCGTAAATGCCCGCTGGTATTATAACTTACAATAACAATATCCACGGAATAACCGTAGTTGATCATCCAATGAACCTCCGTGAGCTATATCAGTTGAACTATCTTCCGCTATCATTTGCGGCGAAATTCCGTTTGATGAACCGCATTAATGCATCCTGATAAGGCGGCAGCGCGATTCCTAACTCCGATAGCAGGCTTTTCCCCAATACGCTGTAACGGGGCCGGAGGGCGGGGCGGTTTAAGTCCTGGGTAGTGATGGGTTCTATCGGAATTTGGTTCTGGCCCATCGCGGCGGCGATCAATTGGGTAAACTCAAACCAGGTGCAACTGCCCTCGTTGGTAATATGGTAGATGCCATAAGCCCTGGTCCGGATCAGCCGCTCGATTGCCCGGACCAAGTCCGCGGCGTAGGTCGGCGATCCGCGCTGGTCATCCACGACCCGCAACGGTCCCGGCGCTTGCATCCGGTTGATGATGGTCCGGACAAAATTCTTGCCGGTATCGCCGAAAAGCCAGGCCGTCCGGATAATATAAAAGCGGTTGAGATGGGCCTTGACGATCTCCTCGCCCATCCATTTGGTCTTGCCGTAAAAATTCAGTGGATTGCATTCGGCGTATTCCCGATAAGGCGCATCGCTTTGCCCGTCGAAAACATAGTCGGTCGAAATATAAACCATTTCGGCCCGGATCTGTTGACAAGCATTCACCACGTTGCGGGTGGTCGCCACATTCTGCCGGTAGGCTTCATCCGGTTTTAGCTCGCAGTCATCCACATCGGTCTTGGCGGCGCAATGAATTACGAGCTCCGGTTGAAATCCCTTCACCCGATCCACAGTGTTTGAAAAGGAAGTCAGATCGAGTTGCGGCAGATCGATCAGTTCCAATGAGTCGCCGGTCAGAACCTCCGTCAAGGCCGTTCCCAATTGGCCTTTGGCACCGGTAATCAATATTCTCAAGGTAAACTCCTCTAACCTGCAGAATGGTCGGATGCTTATGAGTCCCTGAACATTATTTACGCCGGTAAGCTACAATTTATTCCAACTCCGGCTTACGGAAATTTAACAAAAAAACGCGGGGAGCCCCGCGTTTGCGCAATCAGACGATTTTGCCGTTCTGGTTAACGATGGTTCATCCTTTGGAAGGCAGCGTCGATCTCGTCGCGGGACATCCGGAAGGAACGTTCGGACGAACCGTAGCCGATTTCCAGCCGCCCTTCCGCCAAACCCGCGAATACGGCGTCGGCAAACTGCTCCACCGGCACGCCGAACGTATGGAGGCCGGGCCCGCCCAGATCGGTGTTTACCGCCGGCGGCGCCACCTCGATGACTTCGACCGGGGTTTGCGAGAGTTGGTGACGCAGGCTCATGGTGAATGAATGCAACGCCGCCTTGGTGGCGCAGTAAATCGGCGCGGCGGCCATCGGCGTAAAAGCCAATCCGGAGGAGACGTTGATGATCGCGGCACGGCTTTGCGCGGTGAGCTGCGGGATAAACAGCATGGACAGGTGGAGCGGCGCCTCCAGGTTGGCCGCGATTTCCTGGTAATAATGGCTCCAATCCCCAGCCGGTTGCAACAGATCGATCCGCTGTTGAATCCCGGCGTTATGGACCAGCACATTCAGATTGGGAAAATGGCTCGCCCAGCGGAACAGCGCTTCGCGCTCCTTCGGCCGCGCCACGTCACAGACGTAGGTGTGCAATTCGGGGAAATTTCTTTGGGCCTCCTGCAATTTTGCTTCGCGGCGGCCGCAAACCAGCACTTGATTGCCGGCTTTCAAAAAACGGGCCGCGAATGCCAACCCGATGCCGGAGGCGCCTCCGGTGATGAGAACCGTGTTGCCCGATAAATTCATCGGCATTCTCCTCCTTTTTGGTCTCGGTCCCCCGCGCTTTTCGCTTCGGTGGGCGGCTGCTCCAACGCGGCGACCTTTTGCCGGTAATAAGCCACCAGTTCCGCGTAGGCAGCCGCGTCCAGTTCCTCCCGGCCGGCGGTGCTTAAACCGTAATGTCCTTGAGCGATCCGCTCAAACCAGCCGTAAACATTGCGCTGCAAGATCGGAGCGGTTTTCCGCGGTGCCGCGCCGCGCTCCCGCAATTGTCGGGTGGACAACGGGCCGAAGCGCTCGAGGCAACAAGCAATATACAAGGCGCTTTCCCGGTAGGCGGTGACCAATTTCACGCCCCGGCTGCCGCCGGTGTTGCAATCCAAACTTCGGCCCCGTGCCTCGCGCAGCAACTGCTGGCGCTGCTTCCGGTTCTGCTGCCTGCTTTTCTCCCGGTCAAACGGCTGGGCCGCCAGGGCTTCTTCCACATAGGAGAAGCCATCCTCCAGGCTGACCAGCAACAGCCCCAATTCCAGGCGGCGCAACAGATGGCAGAGATCCCGCCAGCCGGCACCGAACAGCCGCTTTTTGGGCTTGGGAATCGCGACATAGACCGCGTCGGCTATCTTTTGACGCTGCGCGGCTTGAACCAACAACTCCACGCTCAGGTTCCGCTTGAGTTCCACCACGACCAGCTGCTCGTCCTTGAGCGCGGTAATGTCGCAATGCCGCACTTCGCTGCGGACCTCAAAACCCCGTTTGGATAAGAAATCCCGCACCGGCGGGAAGAGATCGATCTCCTTGATCACCTGAGCCATCCGGACAGCTCCCCTATTTCACTTTCCACCGGCCGGCTTCCGCCCAAACATCGTGGGAGGCACCCTTTCCACTCGTGACGGGTTCCCACGGCACAGCCGGCTTCCGTTATTGTCGGCGCTATTTTTATAAAACTTCATTCCCAGCATAACATACCGGGAGACGCCAGACAATCAGCAAGTAGGGATAATTTGTTAACCCCGGGGCTCTCGCGCAAGTCATTTATATTTTTTTATCGGATATTCCGTTGCAGCCCATTCCTATTATGAAACCGATCTTTGGAATAATACCTACATCGCCTGCATTAGCGCGAAGTCAGCCGGCGTCGCGAAGCTGGAACTTCCCGACCAGGCCCTTTAGCAACTCGGCTTGGCCGGACATCTCCTGGCTGGCGGCGGCACTCTGCTCGGCCGCTGCCGAATTGCCCTGGGTCACCCGGGCCACTTGGCTCAGCCCCTGGTCAACCAGGGCGATGCCCGAAGCCTGTTCATTGGAAGCCAGCGCAATCGCTCGCACTAGATCTGCGGCAGTACCGACCCCCATCACGATCCGGTGCAAGGCCTCATCCGTTTGCGCGGCGATCTGTCTGCCGGTTTCGGCCTTGTGGAGCGAACTCTCGATCAATGCGGCGGTCTCCCGGGCCGCTCCGGCGCTGCGCGTCGCCAACCCCCGCACCTCCTCGGCCACCACGGCGAAGCCCTTGCCGTGCTGTCCGGCCCGGGCCGCTTCGACGGCGGCATTTAACGCCAAAATATTGGTCTGGAAAGCAATCTCGTCGATCACCTTGATAATCTTGGCGATATTGCCGGCCTCCTCATGAATGGCAGCCATCGCTTCCAGCATCGCGCCCATCCGCGATTCGCCCTCAATCGCAAAAGCCTTGGTCTCTTCGGTCAGCCGATGGGCTTGGTCGGCGCTGCGGGCGTTTTGCCGGGTCTGCTGGGCAATTGCGCCGGCGGTGGCGGTAATCTCCTGGATTGTGCCGGCCTGTTCGCTAGCGGCCTGCGAGAGCATTTGGCTGGAATTGGCGACCTGCCCGGCCGCTGCGGCAACTTGTCCGGCCGAATGATTGAGTTCGCCCAGGACCTCGTTGAACGTATCAATGGTGTGGTTCAGCGCCACAGCGATCTTCCGGTGATCGCCTTCATAAACCCCGGTCATCCGGACCGCCAATCGCCCCGCGGCAATCTCGTCCAAGGCGGCGGCAGCTTCATCGATGGGCTGGATCACCGCATCCAAGGTCCGGTTAAAACCGGCCACGATTTGACCATAACCCCCGGCGAATTGCGTCTGATCGCCCCGCACCCGCAAATCGCCATGGATTGCCGAGCGGGTCAGCCCGTCCACTTCGGCGATGAGCGCTTGAATGGTCTCCATCATCGCAACCAGGGCCGGGATTAACTGATCCTTCGCCGAACGTTTCCCGGTGAGTTTTTTCTCCTCCAGCAGGCTGATATCCCCGTGGGCAATCCTGATGACCACCTCCTGCACCGCCAGCAACCGGGTCCGGACCTCGTTGACGTCCGCCGCCAGCTCGCCGAGCATTCCCTGGTATCTTGCCGTGTCGAGCGCCGCCGTAAAATCGTTCATTCCGATCTGTTTCAGCACCTGTCTGACCTCATCCAGGGGCAGGACGATAGCGTCCAGGGTCTGATTAAAGCCCTCGATGACCCGGCGGTATTCCCCGGTAAAATGGCTGACTTCGCCGCGCAGCTCCAACTGGCCGGCCGCCGCGGACCGGGATAGCCGGATGGTCTCGTTCACCAAGGCCTGCACCCGCTCCATCATGGCGATGAACAGCGGAATCAGCCGGTCCTGCTCGCTATACTTGCCGATCCGCCGCAAAACGGCCAGATCCTGAAAGTCCCCGTCCGCCACATGGCCGGCGAGGTCCTGCAGGCCGAGCAGGCGTTGCCGCACCGCCGCGATGGCTTGAGCGATCTCGCCGTAAATCCCGCGGTACGACCCGGAAATGTCCTCGCTGTAATCATTGACCGCCATCTTTTGCAGGATCCGGTCGCTCTCGACCAACGCGCCCAGCCCCGCAACGCAGGCATTGATGCTCTCCTTCAACTGGTTCAGGTCGCCCCGATAAGCGGCGGTAAGCGGCGCCGGGATCTCGCCGCGCCCGATTTGCGCCAGATAAGCGGAGGCGACCCGCAACGGTTCGACCACCACGGCGAAAGTTTGGTTAAAACTGTCGACCAGTTCGCCCCAGGCGCCGGAAAAAGCCTCTGTCGCGCCGCGTTCCGTCAGCCTACCCTCCTTGGCCGCCATTCCCAAGGCGTTGACCTCGGCGATCAAATTGCGTAAGGTTTGAACGGTTTGTTGCAAGGCCGGCCGGATCTCATCCCCCTCATCCCACTCGGCGATCGCGATATCCAGATCCCCGGCGGCGATCTTTTGAATCGCCGCGACCGCCACATTTTGCAATTGATCCGCGAAATCGTCCAACGTCGCGGCCATCATTCCGATCTCATCGCGGCGCCGCAAGGCCAAGCGCTTGCTCAAACGGCCGCGGGCCATTTCCTGCAGCATCAGCACCACTTGGGCCAAGGGTTCGCTGACCACGCGCCGGATGATGGCGAAGATGGCCGCGACGATCGCGCCGACGCAGACCGCGGCGATGAGGATGATCCAAAATTGCAAGCGGTTATACTTTTCGAGAATGTTTTTTTGCGGAATCACCGCGCCGAACGCCCAATTCGCCGCCGCGCCCTGAATCCGGATGGGCGAGTAACTGTTCAGCGTGGTCCCCATCGCGCCGTCCGACCGGTCGTAAAGACTGAACCGGCGCCCCTGGGCAATCCGCTTGACGATCGCGCCGTCTTTGGAAATCCGGGCGATATTCTTGCCGATCCGTTCCGGCTTTCCGGAGCAAGCCACGAAGGTTCCCCGATTGCTGATGACCGCCGCGTAGCCGCCCGAGGGCCGGAGCTTATCGATCATCGCCTGAAAATCGTTCAGCGCATAATCCACGTCGACGACCCCGATGAATTCGCCCCGGTCCAGGATGGGATAGACGATCGAAGTCATCAGCACCCGCCGGCCGTTAATCGTATCGAAATATGGTTCGGCCAAATAAATCCGCTTGGTCGCTTTGGGAACAGTATACCAGGTGATATCGTCGCCGGAATCGTAGGCGCCTTCGACAACCAGCTTCGCCCCGGAGCGCGATACATAGGGGATGAACCGGCCATCCGCGCCGAAGCCGGTTTTTCCGGCGTACTGGGCGTCCAGCCGGTCATACCTGCCGGGCTCGTAAGCCACGGCCACCCCCAAGGCGGCCGGATAATTTTCTAAAAACCTTTTTTCGGTTGCGATGACCGCCGCGCGCGAAGTGAGACCCGCTTTGCGGAAGGTTTCAACCTGAGTCGCCAAATCCTGGGTCAATCCCTTCAACGCATTCAGTTGCCCGGTAACCTTGGCCGCATAGGAATCAGCCAGCTGTTCCGCCAGAGCTTCCGCCTGGCTGAGACTGTCCGCGTGGATGCGCGGCAAAATGATGGCCAACATGCAAGTATAACCGATAAGGAGCACCGAGACCATTACCAAGACGATCTTTCCCGCCAGACTCAACTGCCCAAAATCCCATCGCTGCTTAAAATTCATGGCGTGACCTCCTTGTCAAAGTGTGTTTCAGAGCAAGATCCGTTGCTCCCATGATAGCGCAGTAATATAAAGCCCCCCTGCTCAAATCATTAATTTTCCTTTAAGACTTGCGGCCGGAGCGATTCAAAAAAACGCCGCCGGCGGACCGTTTGGGGTCCGGTTTTAATTCCCGGAAATCCTTCGCCAGCGCTTTTCATTCCCAAATTGTTTATTCTGTTACTGAATATCTTTATTTAGTTACCAAACCTGCTCATTCAGTTACCGAAAGTACTTGTTTGGTTACTGAACATGTTCATTCAGTTACTGAATCAGTTGGTTAGGTTACTAAATCAGTTCGTTTCGTTACTGAATCAGTTCATTTAGTTACAAAAACTGATCCTTCAGTAACTGAGCAAACTCATTCAGTTACTGCGCAAACTCCTTAAGCCATTTAAAGTCTCCGCTCCGGTAAAGAGAAACCCGGGCGTGACTCATATCGAACCGGATTAATCTTCATAATTGGCAGCTAAACCTTTGTTAATTCGTGATTACCCCGGGGAATGACTTGGTATATTCGGAATACCATCTCCATAGGATGCAATGAACGGGGGAGATTGGATGCGGCGGCGGCCGAATTTGGTCAATTTTTTTTATCTGGTCGGCTCGGGGTTGTTGGTCCAGTTGGCCGGAACCTGCTACCGGATCTGGCTGGCCCGCCAGATCGGCTCGGAGGGCCTGGGCATCCTGCAAATGGTCTACCCGGTCTATCGCCTTCTGAGCGGCGTCGCCACCATCGGCCTGCCGATGGCCTTGATCAAGTGGGTCTCCGAATATGCCAGCCTCCGCGATTACCGGCGCATGACCGAGTTGCGCTGCCAAGCCATGCGGATCGTCTTCGGAACCTCGTTGACCATCATGGCCTTGCTGCTGGCGACCGCGCCGCTGCTGGCCCGGCACGTTTTCACCGATTTCCGGGTGCAGGAGGGCCTCTACGTCGTCGCCCTGGCCATTCCCTTCTCGGCGCTCTCGGCGATCGTGCGCGGCTATTTCCAGGGACTGTCCAAAATGGCGCCCACCGCCTGTTCCGAGGTGACCGAGCAGACCGCCGAAATCTCCACCACCGTGCTACTGGTGGCCTTCGCTGCGGCGTGGCTGCCCATTTCGATTTACGCCATGCCGGTATGGGGTTTGACCATGGGGGAAGTGGCGTGCCTGGCTACTTTGTTGTTCTTCTTATCCCGGCACCGCCTGACCGGCGAAGCGGTGGCCGCTCCGGACCCGGGCCTGCCCCGGACGGAGATCCTCGGTTATTCCCTGCCGCTGCTGCTGAATCAGATCGTGACCTCGATCAGTCTGGCCAGCGAAGGGGTGATCATCCCCTACTTTTTGATCCAGGGCGGGTATTCCGTCTTTGAGAGCACCGGCTTATTCGGCAAGCTGGCCGGCATGGCCGAACCGGTGGCCTATTTCCCGCTGATCTTCATCGGGCCGCTGGCGGCGGTGCTTTCGCCGCAGATCAGTTCGGACGCCAAAACCAACCGGCTGCGCAAAATTCATTCCAAAATTCTGTTATTCTATGGCGCCACGCTCGCCATCTGCCTGGGCGGTTTCATCCTGATCCTTTCCAGCGCCCCGTGGCTGTCGCTTTTCTTATACAACGATCTCTCGCCGGTCCACTTGATTCGGCTGTCGGTCATCGGTTTGCCTTTCACCGGAATCTCCATCCTCAACATCTCGATCCTGGCCTCGATCGGCAAGACCGACAAGATCCTCGTCCTGAGCCTCTGGTCCACCGGATTGAAGACCGGGCTCCTGGTCTGCCTGACCCCGCTTCTGGGGATCAACGGAGCGGCCTGGGCCTTCAATATCGCCCAGATCTTCATCGTGCTGGCGAGTTTCGCGGAACTGCGACGGGCTTGGCCAGAACCTGTCCCAAAAATCGGCCCCAGATCTCTGAGGCCATCCCGCTTCCTAAGGCTACACCCTTGACCTCCAGCGGCTTGCTCTCCTGATCATTGCCGATCCACACGCCGGCCAGCAACTCATCGGTATACCCGATGAACCAGCCGTTGGTGTTCCAATTGGAGGTGCCGGTCTTGCCGGCCGCCTTGACGCCGATGTTGGCGCGGATACCGGTTCCCCGGGTAATGACCCCTTCCATCATCGAAGTCAGGGTGGACGCGGTCCCGGGCGGAATCACCTTTTCCTGATGCAGCTGGCCCCGGTAGACCAGCTTCCCGTCCCGGCTGTAAACCCGCAGGATGCCGAAGGGTTCCGACCGCAGGCCCTGATTGGCGAAGGAGCTGTAGGCGCCGGTCAATTCCATCAGGGTGACCCCTTTGGTCAGTCCGCCCAGGGCCAACGGCGCCAGGCTGCGATCGTTCTTTTCCCCCTCGCTGACCAGGCTCTTCAGGCCCATCCGCCGCGTCAGCTCGAAGACATTGGCCGGTCCCAGGCTCTGCACCAGCTGAACCGCGACCGTATTCACCGATTCCTCCAGCGCGGCGCGGAGCGTGATCTGGCCGCGGTATTTGTTATCGTAATTCTGGGGTTTCCAAAGGGTGCCGTTGACGTCGATGGCCAGCGGCTGATCGACTACCGAAGTATCCGGGGTATAGCCGGCCTCCAGCGCCGCCGCGTATAAAAACGGTTTGATCGCCGAGCCGGGCTGGCGGTAGATCTGGTAGGCCCGGTTCGGCTCGGCCGTGGAATAACGGCGGCCGCCCACCAGCCCCAAAATCTCGCCGGTTTTGGGATCCAGCGCCACGATGGCTCCCTGGGGCTGATTGATCCCCCACCGGTCCGGCCCGGCGACGGGCAGATATTGCAGCGCTCCTTCAGCCGCTTTCTGAATCCGTCGGTCCATCGTGGTGTAAATCCGGAAGCCCCCGGACCGGAGAACGCTTTCGGTGTAGCCCGTCTTGGCGCGCAACAGATCGACGGCGTAATCGGCAAAATAGGCTCCGACATAGGTGGAGCCGGGGTTGTTCAAGGTTCCAAGCGGCCGCTTGCTGAGTTCGGCGACCATTTTCGCGGGCAGGTAGCCGTGGCGCTGCATCAACTGCAGGACGACATTGCGGCGCGCCAGTGCTTCCTTGGGACGGCGGAAAGGCGAATAATACTCCGGGCCCCGGGCCAAACCGGCGATCAGCGCCGCTTGGGTCACGTTGAGATCCGGCACCTGTTTGCCGAAGTAGACCTGGGCCGCGGCATTGATCCCCCACGCCCCCTGGCCGAGATAGATGCTGTTCATATACATTTCGAGGATCTGGGCCTTGCTGTACTGCTGTTCGACTCGGATCGCGTAGGCCATCTCCATGATCTTGCGGAAGAAACTCTTCTCCTGCGTGAAAAAGAGATTTTTCACCAACTGCTGGGTGATAGTGCTGCCGCCCTGGGCTTTGCTCCGCTCCTTGACGTCCTCATACAGAGCACGGATGATCCCCCGCAGATCGATCCCCTTATGCTCATAGAAACGGGAATCCTCAGTCGCCACGAACGCCTGCTGCAATGCTGCCGGGATCTTCTGAATCGGCACCCAGATGCGGGCCTGGGAATACAGATCGGCCACCACTTCGCCGTCCCGGTCGTAAACCGTCGAAGCGGCCTTATTCTTTTCCAGCTCGGTCCGGAGGTTGAGCCGCCAAACGAACGGGTTGAAAAAGATCAACCCCAGCAATAAAAATCCGCCAGCTAATACCAGTCCCAGCAGCAGGCGGGGAAAACGGCGGAGCTTGGGGGGCTTGTTCGGCTTCCTACGCCGGGAATGCGGCATGCTGATTCCACCTCAAATATAGCTTTGACTGCGACTATCCCAAATCATACAGGGAGAAGACTGGAAGGGAAGGTCCGAAAATGCTACAATGAGGTCAGGTCCGTTCCGATGGACCCCAACCATCCAAAACGGACGCAATTTTCCCACCCGGAGGCTTTGCTGTTGGCCAATTATCAAGTGACGATCAGCGTGACCGAGCTGCTGAACCGGCTCTTTCATCCCAAAGACCTCAATGACGGCTTCATCCCGGCCACCCGCGGCCAGGAGGGCAGCGCAGGCCATCAACTGGTCTCGACCCGCCGCCGGCCGGGTTACCGCGCCGAGGTGCCGGTCGAATTCCATTACGAAGGGCACGGTTATCAGCTGCGCATCCGCGGCCGCATCGACGGTCTCTTGGATGACGGCGCCGGGCTGCTGGTGGAAGAGGTTAAAACCACCTACCTGCCGCTGGCTACGCTGAACCCGGAGGATTTCCCGCTGCATCAGGCCCAGTTGAAACTCTATCTATATTTTATGATGATGCAGTCGGCCCAACCGGTGACCGGGCAGTTGACCTATTTGAATCTGGACGATCTGTCGGAAAAGTCCTTCCCGCTGGAACTCTCGCGCGAAGCGGGGGCGGCCTTCTTTACCGATCTGGCCGAGGCCTTTCTCCGGGAGCTGCAGACTGCCGCCGACTGGCGCGATATTCGCGATGCCTCGCTGAAGCAGATCCGCTTCCCCTACCCGACCCTCCGGGCCGGCCAATCGGAGCTGATGGAAGCCGTCGAACAGGCGATCCGCGCCGAGCGGGATCTGCTGGCCGAAGCGGCCACCGGCATCGGCAAGACCATCGCCATCTTGTATCCGGCCCTGAAGAGCCTGGCCGGCCCGACGGTGGACCGCCTCTTCTTCCTCACCGCCAAAACCAACGGCCGGGAGATCGTGCGCAAGACCGTGGTCAATCTGCAGCATCAAGGGCTCCGCTTGCGCACGGTCTTCCTGGAGGCCAAGGAACGGGTCTGCTTCCAGCCCGGCGCGCCCTGCCACCCGGAAGTCTGTCCGTATACCATCGATTATTATAACCGCGCCGAGAAAGTCCTGCCGGAACTGCTGGCCGCCGAGCTGATCGCGCCGGAATTGGTGATCGAGGCGGCCCGGCGCGAGAACCTCTGCCCCTTCGAGCTCTCATTGGATCTGGCATTGCGGGCTGATCTGATCGTCGGCGATTATAATTACATCTTCGATCCCGGGGTCTTTTTGCGCCGCTTCTTCAGCGGCCCCAAGAAACGGGACAGCCTGTTTCTGATCGACGAGGCCCATAACCTGGTGGGCCGGGGCCGCGAGATGTACTCCGCCACCTTGCGGCAGAGCCAATGGACGAGCCTGGAATGGTCGGCGCGCAATTCCGCGCCGCGTTTGGCCGCGGCAATCCAGGCCGTCCTGGAACATTTCGAGCAATGGGAACGGGAATTGTGGCGGGAGAGCCGGCCCGGCCTGCGCCTCGCCGCGCTCCCCGAAATGCTGGAGACCGCGTTGGAACGGCTGGCGGCCGTGGCCGGGCTCTTCCTGCGCGAGCAGGCCCACCATCCGCTGTGGGATCAGGTCCGGCTGTGCTATTTCGAGCTCACCGCACTGATCCGGGTCGTCGCCCGGCTCGGCCCGGAATACGCCATCTATATCCGGCAGGAACAGGCCGGCGTCGAATTGCGCCTGTTCTGCATCAATCCCGGCCCCGCCCTCCGCGAACGGCTCGAATACAGCCGGGCGGCGATCTTCTGCTCGGCCACGCTGTCGCCGCCGGAATACTTCCGGGAACTGCTGGGCGGCAGGAACCCGCTGCAAGTGCGGCTGGGCTCGCCCTTCCCCCGCGAAAACCGTTTATACCTCCATGTCCCGGGAATCGACACCCGCTTTCACGCCCGCCGGGACAGCGCCGGACAAGTGGTCCGTTGCGCCGCCGCTCTGATCGCCGCCCATGCCGGCAACTACCTGATGTTCTTCCCTTCCTACGCCTACCTCCAGGCGGTCTGGCCCCTACTCCGGGAGGCGCTGGGCCACGACAGCCCGGTGGCGATCCACGTCCAACTGCCGGGAATGAGCGGAGCGGCCCGGGCCGCCTTTCTCCGCAAGGTCGCCGGCCCTAAGAGCCAGGGTTCCAACCTGGGCTTGGCCGTGCTCGGGGGAGTCTTCGGCGAAGCGGTCGATCTGCCGGGCGAGGATCTGGTCGGAGTGATCATCGTCGGGCCCGGCCTGCCCGTGCTGAATGAGGAACAGGAACTGATCCGGATGCATTTTGATGAATGGGACGGCAAGGGGCTGTTTTACGCCGCCGTGGTGCCGGGGATGATCCGGGTGATCCAATCGGCCGGCCGGGTCTTTCGGACCCCCGAGGACCGGGGCGTCGTATTGCTGCTGGATGACCGGTTTTGCCAGGAGCCCTTTGAAAGCCTGCTGCCGCCCGACTGGTTCCTGCCCGGCCGGGCCTTCTCCAGCCCCGATTACCGCCGGATCCTGGCCGAGTTCTGGGCCGAGAGCACTGCCGCACCCGAACCCGATGATCGAGCGGACTCCAGCGGTTGAGCGGCGACGGCCCGACCGGGTCCGCCATTTCTCCCGCTTCACCAAAAAAATAAACCCTGATTCCTGTAGGAAGAGGGCCTTAGAAAGGAGGTTATAGTTAAAAGAATGAAACACCACAGTTAAGTTCCGCTTTGGCGTTGCGGTCTAAAAGCTGATCTCCGCCCCGAACGTATAACCCTTGGCGGTAATGTCCACCACTTTCGAGTCGGCGCTCAACGAACGGTAGCGCAGGAACAAATCCAGCAACGGCAACGGGGAATAAGTCAGTCCAAACTTCAGATAGCGCAAATCGGCATGATCATCGTGGATAATTCCGTTGCTATAACGGGTTTGCAACGGCAGGCAGCCGGCCCCCGAGAGGGTCCACTTGCCCAACCGCGCCGCCAGCTCCAGACCGGCGACCGGACTGGCATAGGTATTGTCCCCGCCCGCCGCCAGGGTCTCATTTTTGAAATAACACTCTTCGTATCCTGCAAAAGGCTTGACCTTCAAGAGCTCGGGTCCCAATTCCCAGCCGACGCGCAGTCCGGCTGTGGCAAAACTGTAATCGTCCATAGCGGACCGGGTATATTCCAGCCCGATGTGGGTCCCCAGCAGATTGAACGCGCCGTTGAACCCCAATGTGTCCGCGGATTTTGAAACGCCGCCGACCAAACCGGAGTCATACGCCGCCGTAAAATCGTTCCGGCCTACCTCCAGACTCCCTCCCAACAGGATCTCGGCCGAAGCGTTCAGCGTCCAAGCCAACAACAGCCCACCGGTCAAGCAGATAATCAGCGCTAATTTCATGATCGTACCCCTTTGTTCTTTGTCTTCATGATCATCGGCCGCTCGCCTTGGAATCGCCCCGGAATCCCCTTGGAATTTGCTTTGCGGCTGGTTTGAATTTGCAAGCCGCCCCCCGTTTTTTCGATCGCTGCGCCGCCGATTTTCTTCAGCTTCCGGGTAAATTTTAATTTTCAGCTCCGAAAATTGCTTCTCAGCCCGGTATTTATATTTAGCGGCCCCGCAATTTCATTTTTCGGGCTGACAAATTCAATTTTGCCGTTGCCAATTTTATTTTGGCAAAGCGAAAAATCAATTTGGCTGATCATAAATATAATTCTTCAGCTGAAAAATTCAATTATTCGGATCGAGAAATTACTTATTCGGATCAGAAATCCATTTCTTCGGATCGGAAATTCATTTATCCGGATCGAAATTTATATTATCATGATCGAAAGTTCAGTTATCGTGATCGTAAATATAACTATCGCCGATATTAATCAAATTATTCAATCAAATAATTAAATTTGGCTGTTTGTCATAGTAATCCGACAATCCTTATCAAACGGTTTTAATTCTGCGTCACGATGAATTCTTTGCCGCAAGCGTCACAGATATGACTCTCGCAATCGTATCCGGTCTGTTTATCGTGGCCGTTGAACTCGGCCGCGGTCAGTCGTCCCGTCGCTCCGCAATAGGGACAGCTGAATTGCCATACTTGGCTGGCGGTTATCTTGAGCACAGCTTATCCTCCTTAATCATCACTGTGTCGCCCCGATGCAAAAGCCCTCCCCATCAATGGTGATGGCGAGGGATGAATAAGAGCACTCCCAGTAGCATTACGATTCCGATGATTTGAAAATTGTCGGGGCCCTCCCAACCTCGGCCGCCGGGACCGCCGGGTCCGGGCTGGTTCGCCGCCGGCGCCAGAGCGGGAGCCTCATCGCTCAGGTTTAACCGGATAGTCGCGCCCGAGCCGGCCGGGTCGTCTTGGAGCGTCGCGTCGGCCCCGGCCGCCAATCCGACGGCGCCGGTCAGCACGATCAGGAGCAATAATGTCCAAGCGCATTTTCTCAAGGCAATTTCCCTCCTTTCGACGGAAATGGGCACGTTGTTCCCGAGTTAGCGCGCCGCGGGTGCGTAAGCGCTCCCCGTGGCGAGAAACGACGAACGATCCTGGCCCGAGCCCCGCTGCGACAGGAGCAACTGTTTGCCGAAGCCGTGGTAATCGTCCAAATTTTGCTCCGTTCGGGCGACGATCTGCCGGGCCATCTGATCCACCGTGTCGCGGCTGCATAAGGTCACGGCGCTGTTAAAATAGTAGGGCAATTGGATGCCCGAATCCATCCGGTAAATCAGCCATTCGATCGCGAAGAGCACCGTCGTTGCGCTGGCGGCATCGGCGGAAGGGAAAAACTGCACATGAATGATCAAATGCGGACCGCTGGCGGACTCGATGACGGTATACTGCGGCGATTCATCGAAGAGCGCCTTGGTTTTGGCGATGAGCAGCTTGGCAACGGGGTCGGAAGAGTTGTCAATCACCCGGACCGGGATCTTTTCCGGTTCGGCGACGGCGAACGCCACCGTACCCAGCGTTAACACGGACAGCGCCAAACAAACGAGCAATATCTTTCTCATCCGGCTGGTACTCCTTGCAAAGTAGTCGTGAAATCTATGGCTTTATGTCAGATCTCACACTTTTATGATATACTTCGCAAGATAACTATGTTTTGGAATCTATTTTGATTTCTGTTAGTTTTCTATAATAAATCGGCCGCGACGCCCGGAAGCGCCAAATCTTCAAAGCAAATTCAAAAATAACAAAATTTAATTTATTATAATATTTATGGCAGGATATATTATTTTAAGGTAACGAAAATTTTTTGAGGGAGGCAATTGCGATGAAACGAATCTTGACGCTTGTACTCAGTTTAGGGCTCGGCGTGGCGCCGGCGACGGCGGTGTGGGCCTCGCCGCTGCTGACCGATTTTGACAGGAGCCTGTTTTACGCCTGCGGCGACTCGTTCGGCGGCGGCGGCATCGCCGGCGGAACGATCCAGCATCACAACGGGTTCGGAATGGGCTTCATCGTGCCGCTTTCCTCCCAAAGCAACGTCGGCCTCAAATTCAGTTCGCCGGATTATGACGATATTTACGGCGAGTTGCAATGGTCCTGGCTGAGAAATCCCGACGTATTGCGTTTCACTTATGACCAATACGGCCACGATGGCAGCATCATCCATTTCGGCCTGTACCGCGACTTTTGTGCCGACCCTTCCTGGGCCTGGGCGGTCGGCACCGGTCTGGCGGTCTTTCATGTCCGGCAGGCGGACCAGGCCGCCTATCTGTCGTTGTTCGCCGAGGCGCAAGCCCGCTATCTGCTGGGCAAGGATTCCTTCTGCTACGGCGGCGTCCGCTACGATTATCATTTGCGCGCCGCGGGCTATGAAGCGGGCCTGGGCATCAATCTGTGATTTTTCCGGCCGGCAAAGCCCAATAAAAAATCCGGCCACAGCCGGATCGTCAGAAACTCACTATTTCGTTTGACGCTATATTTACATACTCGGCGCTCTGCCGCCGCCGCGACCGCCCCGCTTGGAATCGACATTCCGGCGGAGATCCGATTGCCGTTCGTCGGAATCCTTCATGAATTTGGCCAATTTATCCTCGAACGACTGCCGGTTTTGTTTGGTCATCCGCTCTGACGGAGGTTGAGCCTGCCGAATCGAAAGACCGATCTTCCCCTTATCGAGATTGAGAACTTTCACTTTGACCAGATCGTTTTGTTTTAAGAAATGATTGACGTCCTTTACATATTCATCGGCGACCTCGGAAATATGAACCAACCCCGTTTGTCCGGTCGAAAGTTCGATGAAAGCACCAAAATTGGTGATTCCGGTAACTTTGCCTTCGACAATCTGGCCAACCTCTAAAGCCATACTACAAAAATCCTCCTCTTTTTTGTTAAAAACATGGAAATTAATATAATATATTATATCGTGACCATAAAAGTGTTGTCAAGACAAGCCGCTCATGATAATTGACGGCAACGGATGATTTCGAGGCCCTATGTCGTTTCTTACGGAATCTGGTAATTAATGCCGCGCCACAATACCGCGACAGTCACCGACAATAATCGCCCGGTTTCGCTGGCCAAGCCGGGTGACAAAGTCGCTGCATCGGGGAAATGGCTGCCCAAAAATCTTGAAGCGGCCGATCAAGGCGAATCCGCCGGATCCAGCGCGCCGGAGCCGCGGGTTAAACGCCAAAAGAAGAAGCCCCCAAAGATTAAGGAGCTAAAGAAGGTATAGCCGCGCCACAGCAGGACAAACAGGCCGATCCGCCCGGCGCCGCTGACATTGCGAAACAGATAGGAGAGCAGCAGCTCCGAGCCGCCGCTGCCACCGGGAGTCGGCACCAGCAGCTGGGCGAAATTGTAGACCAGTTGGAGCCCTATCAATTGCCAAAAAGAGACCGGGTTGCCGATGGCCCAAGTAATTATCGGCGCCAATAACAAATAAAACAGCCAATATGCAACTGTAGCCAAAGCCGCGCCCAGAATGAAGAGGGGATTCTCCCGGGTCAGCAGCAGCCAGCCTTCCTTGAAACGGATCCATTCGTGATAAATCCGTTTCAACCATCCCTTGCGGATCAAAAACGAACGCAAACTGCGGCTCCAGCGGAAACGCCGCCAGCTTTTCAACGCCCAAATCAGTATCAGGGTGATCAGTAATAGTCCCGTGAGCAGCGGCAGCCACTTGAGCGCTCCGCCGCTCAGATAAGCCGCCCGGCGGCCGGTCCGTTGGAAGCTGATCGCTAAAGCCACTGGGATCAGCAACCCGAACATGATCGTGTTCAGGCCGAGATCCACCGCGGTCAACGCCGTGGCTTTCCCCAGATTGACGCCCTGGCGGTTCAGGAGGTAGATCTGCAGCGGCGTGCCGCCGGAATTGAAGGGTGTGACATGGGAGATGAAACAAGTCGCCAGATAGATCTGGCAAAACTGCCAGAGGGAGACCGCGGCGTCCATCCCCACGGCGATGAAGTACATGCGGGCCGCTTTGCTGAACCAGACGATCACCTGAACCAGGAAGCCCAGGCCCACCAGCAGCCAGTCCACCTGGCTGAAGTCGGTGGTGGGGCCGATTCCGGCCAAGCCTTTGAAGATAAAATAGAGGCTGGCGCCGCTGAATGCCAGCGCATACCAGATGCCCCCGCCGACCCGCCGCTCCCCTTTCATGACTGCTTATTCATCTCCAGCGACAACGCCTCCCGGCATAAGCGTTCCGCGACATTATCCAGGACTTCGGCGACGGAGATGGCCTCCATGCAATAGGAACGGGAGCATTTCGGCACAAATTGCCAGATTCCTCCGCCGAACTTGTAACAAGGGCTGCAAGGGTAGTTTTTATAGATAAAGGTATGCTCGGGCGGATGGTAGGGATAAAACTGAGCCGGATCGGTCGGCCCGTACAGGCCGATGGTCGGCACCCCGACCGCCACCGCCAGGTGCAAGGGGCCGGAATCATTGCCGATGAACAATTGACAACGGTTCAGCAAGGCGGCGGTCTGAGCCAGCCGCAACTTCCCCACGGCATTGATGACTCCGGGGGCCAGCGCTTGAATGGCCATGGAGTTTTCGACGTCTTCCGCCCCGCCCACCAGCGCCACTTCCACCCCGAACTGCCGTCGCAACTCGAGGATCAACTCAATAAAATGAACCGTCGGCCAACGTTTCCGGATAAAATAATGCCCGCCGCAGTGCAGCGCGATTAATGGCAGGCTGCTCCGATAACCGCTGCGCTCCAGAAAACGTTCCACTCGCCAACGGTCGGCCTCATCATACCAAAACTCGGTGCGGTCCGATCCAGTCTTTAGCCCCAGTTCCCGCAAGATATCCAGGCATAACTGCACCACCGGCCGGTCGGTCCGGCCGACCACCGAGAAAAAATCCCCCCGGCAGCTGGCCGCGCAATATTTCGTAAAATAACTCCCGAAATGCGTGAAACTGATCGCCAGATCGAAATTCTCCCGGCGCACCATATTCATGGCCTTCAAAAGCTGCCACTGGTCGGAGCAACGGATTACGTTGATTTGGTAGGGATTCTTCTGCAAAACCTCACTGGCTGAAGGACTGGCTATAATAACAATTCGAGCTCTGGGGAAGTTTTCCTTAAGAGCTCGAATGGCTGGTGTCGCAAATAACGTATCGCCCAGGGGACTCACACAAAAAATAACGATTTTATTGTATTGTGTTGGCGTTGGCAGCTTTCTCAACCTTCCCGTCTACTTTGGTGCCAACTTTATATTCTTCAGGTTGCGGCGGATATATACTCACATTTTCGAGCAGTTTTTTGGTGCTGCCGTCGGGAAAAAGGATCGTGCGCCATAGTTCGACCTTATAGCCTTGGCTGCCCGGACTGGCTTTCACCCGTTCCCCTTTGGGCAAACCCGGATCGGGAATGTCTTTGGAAGCGTAGGGATAGGTCTCCATTAGCGTCGTTTCCAAGTTGACCGATTCCCAACCGCTTTTGCGCCCCAGAATCGCGATGGTGAGATTGGGCGGAATCATCCGGGTGACTATCAGGACCGGCGTCGCCTGGTTATTCTGAAAAACGAAATCAATCGAGTCGTAGGCGACCGTGGCGTCGTGGCCCAACGGAGCATAAGCGCTGGGCAGGCTGTGATTGATCCGCCGGACTACTTTCAGATTGGCCATCAAAACCGCATTATACAGCGTCGTGGAGACCTGGCAGACTCCGCCGCCCACCCCCGGGACCAATTTGCCCATCACCACCACGGGCGCCTCTTTATAACCACTGGCGGGAACCCGCGGCCCCACCCGGTCATTGAATGAAAATCGCTCTCCCGGATAAATCAGCACATTATTAATGGCATTTACGGCCAATTCCAGGTTGTGCGTGCGATCGGCGTTCGTCGGATTAAATTGCGTGGTATAACTGCCCAAAATCTGATTCAACTGCCAATAGTTGATCTGCGCCTGGGTCAGCGCCGGCATTTCCGATTGAACCGGTATCGCCAGTTTGTAGATAGCCGGATGATAAACCGCTTGCTCTAATTGGCGAATCAGTTGATCTCGGACAATGCGCCGGCCGATGCGGCTGTCTGAAAAGGTCAGCTGATCATCGGTATCCAGTGTAACCACCGAACGGACCGCCGCAATGGCAATGCCCGGCTCAAGATAACGGAAAAAAGTATCCAGCGTGGTCCGATTATTTTTAAAAACCGGGGTGACGCTTTGCCCGTGCCGCCGTACCCGCCATTGATCGGTCAAACGTTCCAAAAGAGGTCCACTGCGTCCAACCTGGTAAGCCTGTTCCACCGTGGCCCGAATATCGGTCGTAATGCCGATCGCTCCGGGGATCGCCGTCAGGG
This sequence comes from Bacillota bacterium, assembly GCA_023400055.1. Lineage (GTDB taxonomy): Bacteria > Bacillota > UBA4882 > UBA8346 > UBA8346 > Hydrogenispora. Next base: position 175,099 of record JAEXFN010000005.1, on the reverse strand, counting down.
TACGGTTATGAAAGTTCAAAACGATCTTCCGGTTTTGGGCGTTCGTAGCGTACTGTGCCAAACGGTGCTCGGCTTCGGGAATGGTCAATCCGCCCAGCGGCTGGCCGGCAACGCTCACTCCGGGTAAAATCCGACCGTTCATCCAGACCAGATAGCCGATGGCGCACAGCATCAAGGACGCCAAGCCCGCCAACAACGCCAACTTACACCACAACCAGCGATTTGCCCCCGATTTCCCAGCCAAATTCAATCAATACACCTCCACCAAACTTTAACAGACGCCCGGTCCGGGCCGATTGATGTATACTCCGCTGGTTCCGGACATAAGATATACTATCTCAAAATTAAGGAGATTGATATGTGGAACCAGCTCATTAAGAAAAAGGGCGATCCCGGCGACCTGCTGAACTTCAATGCCCGGATTCATATCGAACATCCCAATGCCGCCGCCGTCTTTCAAGCCAACCTTAGTTTATTCCTCTCTCATTTATATGATAGAAGTAGTGATCTGATTATTCTTTGTATCGGAACCGATCGTTCAACCGGCGATTCCTTGGGTCCCCTCACCGGAACCAAACTGCACCAGCAAAATCTGGGCAAGACCCATGTCTTCGGCACTTTGGATAACCCGGTCCACGCCGTCAATCTTCAGGAGATTATCCAGCAGATCGAGGCTGACTATGAAAAGCCGTTTATCATCGCGCTCGACGCTTGTCTGGGACGGTCGGAGAGCGTCGGCTACATCAGCATCAAAGAAGGCCCGCTACAGCCGGGCACCGGAGTCAACAAAAATTTGCCGCCCGTCGGCAACCTGCATATCATCGGCATCGTGAATGTCGGCGGCTTTATGGAATATATGGTGCTGCAGAATACCCGCCTGAGCCTGGTCATGAAGATGGCCGACGTCATCAGCCAGGGGCTCTGCCGCGAGATCCAAAAAATGCACGTTCCGGAACAGCTAAATGTCGATGTCGGAGCATTCCCGGCCGAACCGGTTCTCCAATAATAAGCCAGATCGGCCGGTTTCTTCAAAAGCCGCTCCCATGAATAAGCCAATTTGGCCAGATGCGATTAAAGATAGTCTTGAAAAGTAAGCGAAATACACATCATAGGATGCCTTATTCGATATTATTCACCCTCCGAAGCACAGTTTCCTGCCTAGGGTCATTCCCGCGGGCAGCCTTTTCTTTCCAGGATTCCAAATCAGCCAGTAGTTAGACGGTACGAGCGTTGTATAAGTTTCCACTTTAAATGATAAAAAGAGATCCCGTTGTGGGATCTCTTTCGTCGATTTATGGTTAAGGTATTAAACTCAGACGAGCGCTTTCTCGGTTTGTTTGTCAAACAGGTGAATCTTGTTGGAATTGAAGACCACTTGGTGTTTCTCACCGTCGGTGGCGCGGGTATGAGAATCAACCGAGGCGGTGAAGGAATGCTCGCCAACGGACATATACAGGTTAACCTCGGCGCCGAGTAACTCGGAGACATCAACGGTACCGACGATGATCTCGTCTTCCGGAACATTGGTATCCTCGGAGATATCGGCAGGACGAATACCGAAGACGACCGGTTTGTTGAGATATTCGCGGATTTGTTTGAATTTTCCTTCGGGAACTTTCACCTTGATGACACCCATGTCGACGATGAATTTGCCGCCCACTTCCTTGATCACGCCATCCAGGAAGTTCATCGGCGGAGTGCCCATGAAGCCGGCCACAAAGACGTTGACCGGATTATCATAGATGTCCAGCGGGGTGCCGACTTGTTGAATGATGCCGTCTTTCATAACGACGATCCGGTCGCCCATGGTCATGGCTTCGACCTGGTCATGCGTTACATAGATGATGGTGGTCTGCAAACGGTTATGCAGCTTGCTGATCTCGGCGCGGGTTTGTACCCGTAATTTGGCGTCCAAGTTGGAAAGTGGTTCATCCATCAAGAAGACTTTCGGTTCACGGACGATGGCCCGACCCAAGGCGACCCGCTGTCTTTGTCCGCCGGAGAGCGCTTTCGGCTTCCGTTCGAGCAAACCCTCGATACCCAGGATCTTGGCGGCTTCTTTGACGCGGCGGTCGATCTCCGGCTTCGGGAATTTGCGAAGTTTGAGGCCGAAAGCCATGTTGTTGTAAACGTCCATGTGCGGATACAGGGCGTAGTTTTGGAAAACCATCGCGATATCGCGGTCTTTCGGAGCGACGTTATTCACAATGTTGTCTCCGATGTAAATGTTGCCTTCGGAGATCTCTTCCAAACCGGCCACCATCCGGAGCGAAGTGGTTTTACCGCAACCGGAGGGACCGACGAATACGACGAACTCTTTGTCTTTAATCTCCAGGTTGGCGTCTTTAACCGCCAGGACGTTTCCGGAATACCGCTTGGAAACGTGTTCAAATGTAACTTTTGCCATAATTTTTCCTCCTCAAAATATTAATTAATATTCATATCTAAAGTTCCGAATTGAGCGCTGACACAAGACAATGAAAGTTCCAATCACCTCCGGGAATTGACCGCGCCATCCTTAATAGCCATTTTATAGAAAACCAACTGGTCAAAGTACGGTCAAAGGCGTTTGAAATATCGCCCTAACTCTTTTTTTCATGAGATCTATATTCGACATTTTTTCGAAATTTCCTGCCTTTTCTTTCATTCCCTTTTACGGTGGAGAAAAGGCTGGGCTTGCCTGTCCGAAGCCCTGGTCGTAACCGAGACCATCGACTCTTTATTCTTATGAATCCTTATGCCAAGTTATGATTGGGGGATGCGCCCTGAACTTCCCTGAACACAACAAAAGCGGGCGTTCCGCCCGCTGCAACAATCTGAATGCGCTGTCGATTAAAATCGGACCTGAAAATCGGTCTCCACTGAAGTTTGTCCGGTGTAAAAGTTGTAAACCCACTTACTGAACAGACCGGAGCGTTCATAAGCCACCACTCCCACCGCCCGGTTGCGCGGTGTGGAATCGCCGGCCCATTGCTCCGACCGGAGCTCCGCCCCGATCTCCAATCCCTGCAACAGCGACGAATTAAAACGAAAGCCCCCTTGCAGATCGTTGCCGACCTTATCGAAATCGGGCGCATCATGATAACTCCGAATATAGCCGCCCCGGAACGAACCCCAATTCAAACGATAGGTTTTCATTACCGAGAATTGATACAGCCGATTGGGGCCGGCGGGAAACTGGTCCGGATCGTCGGCTGCTCCCGAACGCTGGTTATAATGGCTCATGTCAAAACCGGTGTCCAATCCGGCGAATTTCACGGTGACCCCGCCACTGTAGCCGATTTGGCCATGATAAAGGTCGACGGGATTGATGGGATCCCCGAAATCGTCGGTCCGGATATCGCGGTAGGTCGGATTGAACTGGTCAAGGGTTGGAAAAGAGCGAAAACCGCTCCGTAAGACGAGGTTGGCAGCGACGTTGTACACTGCATCCAGTTTAACCGGCCCGGCTCCCTGTTGATTCCGGGCTACGGCCCAGGTCAGCACCAGCGGTTCATAAGGTTGGGCCAGTCCCTCCACTGAACTGGTGAGATCCCGGCCATCCCCGACCAAATTAAAAGATAGCTCCATATTCTCAGCCGGATTGAGAGCGAACTGGCTGCCCCAGACCGGCAGGTTTTCACTCCAGACGTAAAAAGCGCCGACTTTCAAGCCGCCTCCGCCGGGCGCCCAGCCAGCCAGTCCCAATCCCTGCCAAGGCTGAAACGATGCCAGATACGGCGAATAGTTGATATCCAGCGTTCCCAGCCGCACTCTGGCCGGAACCGTCCCCGAAGCGGCCAGTTCCAGATAAGCCTCTCCCAGAGATAGCCGGCTCAGCGATTCCTGAAGATTATCGTCGCCGGCCAGATTTTGAATCCCGTTGATGACTGCCGTGCCATGAATCCGATCTCCGAAGGCGGTGCCCAACTGCAAGCTGCTTCCTTGATTGGAATACGGTCCACTGTTGATGCGACTGAAGTAGTTCCCCGTCCACCGCAACGGCGAGGCCAGGGCATTTATGGATAAAACCGGGATCATCCCCAGGATCAGCCAGAGCGTGATTAGTTTTTTCACCGTAAAACCTCCCAAGTCTCTGCTTGAAAACTTCGGGATTCATAATAACTTTCCTGCTAAAAGGGGTAATGTATGTTTTGCCGCCTTGACCATCTCTTACCAGTTGAGGACCGGTATGGGTTTCATGACCAATAGAAATACTACTATACGAAAACAGCGACGGAGGGAGGTGAGCCGATGCCTCAAGTAACCCAGATGGAGTTGAACACGCTCAAGGAACTGATTGCCACCGAGGATGTCAATGCCAAGAAATTTAAATTATATGCCCAAAACTGCAGTGACAGCCAGCTGCAAAGCGTGTTGACCCAGGAGTCGCAGCAGGCCTATAACAATGTCAAAACCTTGATGGGATTTTTATTACAGTAAGGAAGGAGGAGTGTCATGTATACCGATCGCGAAATGACCCTTGATGCTTTAGAGATCAGCAAGGCCGGCGCCGTATCCTTTACCCAGGCCGCTACCGAGGTGAGCAATCCCGCGCTTCGTCAGGCGCTGCTCCAGATGCGTTCCCAGTGCGAACAGACTCAGCAGATGATCGGCCAGTACGCCCAGACCAAGAATTATTACAAACCGGCCCCGCCTGCTCCGCACCAAGATGTGGCGGCGATCAATCAATTTCTACAACAGACGGTGACGGATAGCAATTTACGCTAGATTCGGGAATTGAAGGATTCTCCTGAAAGATCGCATGATGCAAACTTAGAGACGTTGCAGCCGCAACGTCTCTAAGCACCACATCCTTATGGAATCATAAACCTCCTACATCCATCCAAATCTTTCTCCTTGAATCGGCAGACAATTCAAGGAACCTACTACCACCGGCACGGATCGAATACGCCCGCCGGACCGATGGTGCAATAAGGACCGCCGAACGTATTCACGCACATCCCCTGCACCGGCGTAGGCCGGCACATCGAGGGATCTTGCATTCCGCCCAGTGGAAACGCCATATATGATGGACCGAAGTCAAAATCCCGGCGATGGTGATGACGATGCCGATCGCAGCAGTCCCGGCGATGATGTCTTCCCATATCTTGATCACCACTTTACTTTTAGAATTGGGTCTTTACCCATTACTATCTTATTAACCCAATTAGGATATTGCGCCTAGGCCAAAATAAAATAATAACGATGGGACCATCAGCTTAGAGCACCTTTTCTGCCACATCCGGCGGTATCGGCCCTACGTTGCGAAAAGAGCGGGGGACCGACCGAAACTGAAATACGCTTCAGACTGCCACGACGCGCTCGCCCAGCAACGCCCGGGCGAGCCGGAGCAGCTCGGCAAAATGTTCGTCCGTTAAAGGAGCCGTCCCGGCCAGGAAAGTCCGGACCCCGATCGGTCGGAAGCGGATGAGCTTGAGCAACGCCCGATCGCTCTGTTCCTTCACCAGCCGGGCGATATTTTCAATCTCCGCCGGCCGATCGGTGTAGCCCGGCACGACCACCGTCCGGACCTCGTATAAAAGTCCCCGCTCGGCCAGATAGCGGATATTTTCCAACACGGCGCGGTTGGGCACGCCGGTTAATTCTTGGTGCAGCACCGGGTGATAGGCCTTCAGATCGACCATAAAGCCGTCGGTCACTTCCACCAGTCGTTGCAGGAGCGGCGGCGCTATCGTGCCATTGGTATCCAAGAAAGTGGTCAGCCCGGTACCCGCCTTAACCAACCGGAAAAACCGCTCGAGAAATTCTCCCTGGAGGCTGGCTTCCCCGCCCGAGACGGTCACTCCGTCCAAGAAGTCGGCCGCGGCCGCGACCCGCCGGTAGAGTTCGGCCTCCTCCAATTCCTGGCATTTCGGTGAGGAACAGCGGGGACAAGCCCGAATGCAAAGGTCACATTGGCGGCATAACCCGGAGTTGTAAATCACCCGTTGCTCCGCGAGGCTCAGTGCCCCGGCCGGGCAGATCCGGACGCAGACGCCACAGTGATCGCAGCATTGTTGGGTCTCCGGATTGTGACAATACAGGCAGCGCATATTGCAGCCCTGAAAGAAGATGGCCATCCGGCTCCCGGGACCATCGATAAAAGTATTCGGAATGATCTTATGGATCAGCGCCTTCATCATTTATTGAACGGAAGCTTCCGTCGCTACCTGGCGGACTCTCCGGTCGAGGGTGCGGTTGTTTTTGATGCTCTCGGCCCCCAGTTTCACGGTGTCTTCCCGGAGCGGCTTCCCCTGCCAATAACGGTCGATATCGGTCCGTTTTACCAGGTAACCGGTGATCCGGACCATTTCCGAATCATTGGTGTTGACGGCCATGATCCGGACGCCGTTCTTCATGGCGCCATCGATGATCCGGCGGACTCCCTCGGGATTGCGCCGCGCGGTCTCGTCGAAGATGGTGATGTCGCTGATCCCGGTATCAAAGAACGGATGCAACCGGCCAGCCAGTTTAAGCTGATCGAACAGCGCTGGTTCCGCGCCAATTTTAATCCGGACGCCGGCCGTCACATCGATATCGCTGTCGATGCCCGACTGGGCATGAAAACCGATCCGGCCGGCGCTACCTTCGCAATACGCTCCGGGATGGGAGCGGAGCAATTCGGCCATCCGGCCGGTGATGGCCACTGCCATCTCGTCCGCCCGCGGCTCACAACCCATCCTGCCGCCGCCCAGGATCTCCACCGCCTCGTACAGTCCGAAAACGCCGGCCATGGCGGTAAAATTGCCGCGATCGATCAGCCCTTCGCGGGCCAGAAACGAACTCTCGAAGAACTTAGCCGTTTCGACGATGAAACGGATGCGGCGGTTAATGATCTCGCATTGCAAACGCACCGCCTGCGAGAGCTGCCGCTCCCAAAAATCCTGATAACCGTCGGAATGGCGCGCCACTTCCTTCAGGTTCAGCCGGACCAGTGTGTAGCTGCCGCCGCCGATCTTGAGCGTATTATAGCAACTGGCTATGCCGTAAGACTCGCCCCAGACGTTGCGCAGCTCCGGGTGGTTGACAAAGTAAGGTTTCCCGACTTCCAGCGCGGTGGCCACGGCCAGTTGGGCGAATTCGGGACTGGTCGTCCCGGCGTCATACTTCAGCGACAGGTTGGGAACCGCCTGTTGCAACTCCCGTTCCAGCTGCAGGATCATCCGCCCGGTCCGGGTATCGGCCGGGCCGATATTCAAATGGACGAAGGCATCGGGCAAGGTCCGATCGACTTGGACGAGATACATCCGCAACAGCTTCTCCAGCTCCCGGTCGCTCGCCTCCGCCGCGAAGGGCTCCAAAAGCTCGTCGATCTGCCCCAGATAAACCGGATATCCGGTGATCGACGGGACGAACCGGTAACTGATCAGCAGCGCGTTGACAGCCTCCCAGAGATCACGCGGCGCTTTCAGATTCAGATATTCGCTGCCCTGGCGCATCAAGCTCCGGTAATCCGGGAGGATGTAACGCGGCCGGTAAGGCGCGTGTCCTTCGTTGAGATCGCAAATGATCTTCAGCTCCAGATATTCCCCGGCCTCCGGGCTGAGATCGGGATAGGACAAAACATTTTCCGCCGCAGCGGCGAGGCTGCTCTTCTTTTGATGATAATCCTGTGTTTCGTCGGTAATAATTCTCATAATTTCATCCATTTGGCAACCCCTCCTTGATTTCATTATACGCTTTCGGGGACCCAAAAACCACCCCGCCATGCAATTTCGGGCCGGAAACGGCTCGTTGATCCCCGGTCATTCCAGCCCCTCTCCGAGCCCCAAAAGATCGCTCTTTTGTTATTGAAGGAGCTGTGATAGTCACGGACGTAGTTCCTTTTGTGAATAAAGATCGATCTTTTGTCATTCCAGTAATTCCTTATGTGAATAAAGATCTTACTTTTGTGGATAAAGATCGATCTTTTGTGAATAAAGATCTGCTTGCTGTGAATAAAGATCTGCCTGCGACGGCTCAAGATCTTCCTTTTATGAATCAAGACACTCCTTTGGTGGATAAAGTTACTTCTTTGGCCAGTCCAGCGATTCCTGCTGGAAAAGATCCGCTTTTGGCAACCGGTTTATCCCATTGCCCGAGATGGGAATGTTAACGAAAAAAACCACCGGCTTTTTGCCGATGGTTTTCACTCCTGCTTCATCGCAGCAATTATGGAAACTAAATTATCGTCTCCGGCGACATAATTCTCTTTTCCGCTACGCTTGCTCGCCGAACACCGCCCGGCGGATCGCCTCGGCCACGCCGTCGTGGTCATGGTCGGCCACCACCAGATCGGCCCGTTCCTTCACGGCGGGCCAGGCATTGCCGATGGCCACTCCTACCCCGGCCCATTCGATCATCGACAGGTCGTTGGGCGCGTCGCCGACCGCCATCACTTCGGTCCGGTCCAATCCCCACAAGTCGGCCAGTTCCCGCAGGGCCAACCCTTTGGATACCCCGGGAGCCAGGATCTCCAGGTAGGTCGGTTTCGACTTCACAAATTGCAACCGCTCCCCGAATTCCTCCCGCAAACTGGCCTGTATCCGGTCGATCGCCTCGGGCTCGCCCACGCCGAGCAATTTGGGGGAGGCTTCCTTCAGGAAAGTCTGGAGATCCCCGACCGGGTGCGGCTCCACCCCGGCGTTGGTGGCGTAGCGCTCGCCCCATTCGGTCAACCGGTCCATGTACAGTTCATCATGGATATAAACGTTCAAATGGATCCCGGCCGCCCGGAAGATGTCGATCAAGCGGTGGGCTTCGGCGACCGGAACCGGCCGCTGATAAAGCACCCGCCCGGAAACGGCCTCCTGAATCAAAGCGCCGTTGTAAGCGATTAACGGCACGTCCAGCTCCAACTCTTCCACATAGCTCCGCATGGCCCGGATCATCCGGCCCGAGGCAATCAGCACTTTGACACCGGCGCCGATGGCCCGGCGGATCGCTCGTTTGTCCGCATCCGAAATCGTCAGATCGGTCCGCAGCAAAGTATCATCCAGATCAACCGCGATGCAACGTATCATGGTTCCTCGCTTATTCAAAATTAATTAGATTTATACCGCTTAACGATATCCATGCCGGACGGCCGGGGTTCAATTCAGCGGTTCCAGCATCAGCTGGCCTTGCATCGAAACCTGCTTGCCGTCCTGGACTCCGGTAGCGGTGAACTCCTGCTCCAGCCGCAGGCGGACCGGCCAGCCGGTGGCCGGATTGATGCGAATCTCGCCCCGCTGCCGGCCGGAGAATTGTTGATCGCCGGCGGTCACCGGCCGCAACACTGCCTCCGCCTGAACCAGGGCGCCCTCCTCGTCCAGCTGGGCCAGTTGAAAAGTATCCTCGCTCACCAGGCTCATCCCGAGGTAATCCCAATTGCTGGTCCCGTGCCAGGAATCGCCGGCCGCGACCGGACCGAGCGGGAAAAAGTCGGCCTTGGCTGCCAACCCCATCAGGGCCACGAAACTCAACCGCGACTGCACGTTCTTCAGCAAGGATTTCTTTTCCGGCAGATCGGGCAGTTTCTGATCGATCTGTCGGATATACTCGTCCAACCCCTTCGTCTCCAGCACCTGTCCGTTGGGGCTGCAGCGCACCGTGTAATTGAGTCCCGGCAGCGCCGCCAGGATCAGATTGGAGGCGTTGCTAATCTGCCAGGGCGCGGTGGAATCGAAATCCAGGATTTGTCCCCCGGGAGCGGACACCCGCATCAGCAGCGAATGCAAGGTCAGCTTGGCGAGCATGTCGCCGCCGCTATTGACCTCCAGCACTTCCATGCCCAATCCGAAGCTGATTTGAACCGCCAGTTGGTTCCCGGGTTCGGTCAGCTGATAAGCGGCGCTAACCCGGTAGTGATATTGCGTTCCTGGCTTCAATCGCCAGGACAAATCCACGGGCCCCGCCCCAAGGGCCGGACCGCTAAACACTCCGAAAAACAGGATTACACCCAAACATACTCTCAATAACTTCACGGCTACGCCCCCCGCGTATAATCCATGTATTAAACGCGAGGCCGGTTTCCCTTCCGGCCCGCGCGAATCCGCCCGGCATCGGGCTCTCCAATCAACGGCAAGCATTGGGCCGTTTAGTGCTGTTGCAAACTGGCATCGCTGGTAACCGTCAACCGAGCCTCCACGGCAACCGGGACCGAACCGTCGGGCCGCTGCGCCGTGCCGTTCAATGACCAGTAAAGGCCGGCGCTCTGGATGAAGCCGTCCCGCGCGCCATAGATGGCCTCCCCCCGGACCGTTCCGCTTAAATTGGTCGTCAAATCGGCTTTGACCGGAATTTTGCCGGTCGTTTGGAGGCTCAGCGTATTTTTAACGGCCAGGCTGACCGGGGCGGCCAAATTGAGGAAGATCGCGCCATCCTTGGCGCCCACCCAGTGCAGATCGACCGGCGTATTGAGCGGACAGTCCTCCGACGGCAGGGTAATATTCCGTTTCCAGCCGTCCTGGAGGCCCACCGCTCCCGGCGGGGCAATGGCCAGCAGATCGGTCAGGCAAGCGGCGAGCGAATCATCCCAGCGCATGGCGCGGCGAATGCCGAACGGATCGGCGGCCTTATCCGCGGGAAGCGGCTTGATATCGGTCGCCATCCCCTTGGGAGTCACCAGGATCCGGAAGGTCCGGCCGGTCAACCCGGCCAGGCTTTTGAGCTCCGGATCGAGCTGGGCGGGCGGAGTCGCGGAATCAAACGTAACCGTTTCGAAAGGCGTCTGAGTGGTGATCTTGACCGTTACGATATTGGCCGTCAACGCGGCACCGTTCTTATCGATACTGCTCACTTTGAGATGCAAACGGAACTCGGCTGTCTGGCGGCGCACCACCGGGTGGCCGGCCACGGTTTGGGCCACGGCCGTTTCCAGGTTCAGGTCGAGCACATGTTCCACACCAAGCACCGGCCGGTACGGAAAGGTTACTTTCCCGCCGGGGAGCGTATCGGCCAAAGCCAAAGGACTGAACAACAGGGCCAAAATCATCAGACCGATCAAACCGTCCCTGCGCAACATCATATCCCCCTTATCAAAGCTATCGGATAAAGTCTTTTCAGTCCGCAAACCGTCCCGTCCGAGCCGGTGGCTTTATCGCTTGCTTTTAAACATTTTTATAATCCACCGGCTCCTGAAGCCGGATTTGATCAATGACAATTTTAGCTGCCGCAGTCAGCTTCGCTTCCAGCAAAAGGAGAAAGCGGGCAGCTCAAAAAAATAACCGTGCAAAGATTTCGCCTCCGGGCGCTAATCTCCTGCCGGTCTCCAAATATTATCATTACATTATCATTGGCGAACCGGTGCGACGAATCGCTGGTGATTTATATCGGAAACGGTTCGAGCATCACCGTGCCCTCCATCAGAAACTGATCCGGCGCCGTGGGAGCGGAGTCCGGCGGATTCCCCAATATCTCCTGGTGTAACAATAACCGGTTGACCCAGCCGTTTTCCTCCAGGATTTCGAGTTCACCCCACTGCCGCCCGCCCATCTCCATGGCTTTGGGTCCGTTGGTGAGGCTCGGTTTCATCGTTGAGGACACCTTGATCCGGACCCGGCCGTCCCGCCGCTCCAAAATCTCATAACGGTCCTCGGTCATCATCAACATGCCGCCGGTGCTGAATTGGTGGATTCCCTGCCAGGAATCACCGACCGCCACCGGATGCGGCGGATAAAGGTTCAAATTGTCGGCCAGCCCCACCATGGATTGGTAGTTGAACTGCGATTTAAGGTTTTGGAGCGTTTCTTGCTTCTTGGGCGTGTTCGGCAAGGTCCTTTTGAGTCGTTTAATCATGGCGTCGATCCCCTGGACCGAAGTCACCTTGCCCGCCGGATTGATCTTCACCTCATAGGTAAAACCGAGCAACGCGTCGAAGATCGCGTTCTCTTCCGTCTCCGGCCGGAAAGGATCGCTGGAATCGAAGTCGAGCAGCGTCCCCAGCGGACTGGTCAGCCGCATCAGCATGGAATGGAGCTGGATCCGGTTGAGCGAATTATGTCGGGAATCAACCGCGACGGTCTCATAGTTAAAACCGTAGCCGTATACCACAGCCATCTCAATTTTTCCGTCGGGGCTTTGCTGGGCGATCTTATAGTTAGCATAAACCTTGACATTATAATGATCGCCGGGGTGGAACTGCCGGATCAACCGAAACTGTTCGGCGCAATGGCCGGGTTCCGGGACGGTCAAAGCCAACCACAACAGTCCGGAGAGGATCGCGAATATCATCCGCCATTTTTTCATAGGCATCCTTCTTTCATTCCGCTCACCGGACGGTTTGCCAATCGAAGCGCAGCTCCAGCGTTAACGGGACCGAACGGTCGCCCCGTTCCGCATTTCCGACCAAACTGGCCTTGAACCCGGCCTGTTTTAGCCAGCCGTTCCTGGCATCGATCTGCAATCGGCCGTCCAAATCGCCATTGAGCTGATAGATTACCTTGCCTTGGTAACTCTGACCGCCCGTTCCCGGAACGGTATCGTTCTTTTCGATATGTTGCACCCATTGGGCGGTCGCCTTAAGATCCACGACCTCGGGTCCGGCGGCGATGGTTTGCAATTGCAGCACGCTTTTCAAAGGCAGCCGCGCGAAGGGCAAGGTCCATCCGGCCTGCCAGGCGTCGCCTATCCCGATCGCCTCCCGCTCCGGCAAAAAGCTGAACAAATCGAGCAGCACTTCCTGCAAGGTTGCTTCCCAGGGGTTATTGGCTCCGCCCAACAGCAATGCCAAAAGTTCCATGCTGCTCATGGAGGTTAGCTTTTCCGAGTCGAGCTTTGCGTCGGCGGCTTGCTTCGCGCTTTCCACCGCATACGCTTTTCCAGCGGGCGGCACCTGAATCGTCAAGGCGAGGCCGGACAGTTGCGCCAGACTCTGAACCTCCGGCGAAAGGCTACCGGACGCCGGCGGCGCCGGAAACTCGCTGGTCTCAAACGGCGTCTGCTCCCGTGCGGCCACTTTGGCAACAGTAATCCGGCAGAGCGCTCCGGTCGCCGGGTCGACTTTCAAAACTCGGCAATCCAGCCGCAAATCCGCGGCAAGCTTCCGGACAGCGACCCAATCCGGCTCGGTCTTGGCGACCCGCGTCTCCAGATGGAGATCCACTGCAAACCGGTCGCCGGACTTCAGATGGCTTTCCAATTTCAGCTTGGTCCCGGGAGCCTCAGCCGACACCGGAGTCAACGGGAGCATGGCCATGACCCCGCCGCAAACCAAGCTCAACAAGCATATGTAACAAGTATTCCGCAGTCTGTTTCTCATCCCGAGCGCCTCCGGTTTTCCATAGGACGGCATTCAATTTGGACCAGCCATTCGCGTGATCTGCTTTAAACGTTGTACTGCACTGAAAGGCTGATTCGTATTTTCCAAAAACGGTATGATAAATCTTTCTTACTGGATCGCTATAAAATATTATTATTTAAGAAATGAAATGATAAATTAGCGGAATTATCGTGGCGCCCGTCCGCTGTCAGGATAATGGCGGCTGATCTTATTCGTTGAGAAGTTTATTTCAGCTATTTATAGCAGCACGTTTCAAGCGACAAGACAAAACAATACCGGTCCCTCGCCGGGACCGGCCGCTCATTTTGAATCAATGAGATAACTATTTCGCTTTGGAGTCGATTTTGATTGTCTTGAGCAAATCCGTTACATACTGCTGTAATTTTTTCTGGTTGGACAGCCCCACCAGCTTGTCGATATCAGCGATCTTAAAGCTGGGATCATTGCGCTGAATCGCCTGATAGGTACCGATCATCGTCAGCAGTCCCGCGTAGGAATCATTCTCGTTCTTATGCCGTTCCAATTGCGAACGGACGTTTCCGGCCATATACGATACGATCAGAATCTTGGACCATACGGATTGATCATACCACGGGAAAAGCTCCGGCGCGAGCAGGACATTCACATCTGAACTCTCATAAGTATATCGCACCACGATATCCCTGGCCGCATCGGCCGCCGGCCCGAACGGATTCTTCTCAAGCTGCCCGATGCTCTGCAAAACGGTGTCCCGGTCCGGTAAGTCAGCGGCATTGGCCGGCTGAGTGGCGGCGCCCAACGTCATTCCTTGGATACCGATCAGGATCATGAAGGTCAGGAATATTGGAAGTACTTTTTTAACCATAGTTTTCCTCCTGCAAGCAATATCAATCCATTCACTGCGCATTCTTACCGAAAAATAAAACAAATCTGTTTCATTCGATTATGATCATATATTTAGTTATGTTTTATAAAAATCCTCTTTTAAATTCGATCCGTAAGGCAGGGAAATGGCCCCGGAACCGTTCTCCCCTTGTTATAACGGGCTTATCAGCTGTTTTTGATCCTGTACCAATACTGATACTGTTCCCGGAAACCAAGTTTCGCATAGAGTCGCAACGCCGGAGCATTGCTCAGCGTCACCTGGAGATAGGCCCGCTCCGCTCCCCGCCGTTTCCCGAGCGTCAACAACGCCCGGATCAATTGTTCACCGTGGCCCCTGCCCCGGCGCTCCGGGTCCACCACGATATCGAACAACCCACAACAACCCCGTTCGAGGACGGCCATTCCACAGGCGACCGTTTGTCCGTCCGCGGCCAGCGTCACTAGGAAATGCTCCGGGACGATGGCCGCCAGGATCCTCCGCAAAGTTGGCCGGTCCTGATCGGCGACCCCGTTGAAGCGGCAATAATTCTCCAGCCAGCGCTCGGTCACGTCTCGGTCCACCGTCCAATCCGACGGGGCCGTTTCGCAAACCGCGGCGAGTTCCAACGTCTGCAGGCTCGTCTGGGCGCAATTGCCATAACCGCGCTCGGTCAACAGCCGCTCCAACTCCTGCGGCTGAGCGGCGGAAGTCATCTTAAAGACAGTTGACAAACCTTTGTCGGCAAACCAACGTTCGCAGCGGGCGATCTTGGCGGAACACTCCTCCGTCCCCGGATAGAGCGGCAACACCGCGTTGGCTCGCCGGGTATAGCCGCCGGCGAAGCGAATCAACCAACCGTCGTCAATGATGTTCTCCAGCCCGGGCCAGGCATTGCCGGACAGTTCCTCGTAAAATTGAATCGTTTTAAGTTGCATGGGCGATTACTTTTCGATTGCCTGCGGCCGCCAGTTCACCACTTGCCGGTAGGGGAGTTGACCGCCGAAGATATCCAGACTGCTGCCGATGGTCAGATCCAGCCGGCCGCCACCTAGCCGGTTCACCAGTACCAAGTCGGCCAGGGAACGGGCTCCCCCGGCGTAGGTAGTAGGAATGGTAACCCATTGACCCAGCTTGACCACAAGATCCTCGGCCACACCGCGGCACTGACCCTCGACGTCGACGCCGTGGACCAAAAATTCAGCACAATAGCGGGCCAACTCGGCCAAGTTGGTCTGATTCACCTCATAACTGGTGAATTGCTGCCAACGGTTGGTCACCACATAATAGATCCCGTCCTTGGCCCGACAGCTGAGGTCCAGCACCAGCCGCTCCCTGCCCACCGCCGCCACCATTTCCCGCAGCTTATCGAAGCGGATGACCTCGTCCTGGAAGACATAGGAGGTGACAATCACATGGGAGGCTCCTTGATCAAGATAAGAGCCGGCATTGGCGGCGGTGATGCCGCCGCCGATCTGCAATCCGCCGGGGTAGGCACTCAGCGCCTGCCGGGCCTCGGCCTCGTTGCCCGGTCCCAGCATGATGACATGCCCGCCGGTCAACCCGTCCGCTTTGAAGAGCGCCGCGTAATAGGCAGCGCCCCGGTCGGAAACGAAGTTCTCCACCAGGCCACCTCCGTCATCGGCCAGCGTGCCACCGACGATCTGTTTGACCTGACCGTGATGTAAATCAATACAGGGTCGAAATTTCATCTATCCGGGAACCTCCGCTCCACAACGTGATAACTAACTATACCAGCTCCAGTTGTTCTTTGATGCTCTCGGCCAACTTGGCGTTGATCCCCTCGACCTTCATCAATTCCTCCAGCGACGCCTCGCGGATCCGCTTCACCGAACCAAAATGTTTTAACAGCGCCTGTTTCTTTTTGGGGCCGATTCCGGTGACCAGATCGAGGCTCGAGGCCACGGTTCGTTGATCGCGCAATGATTTGTGGTAGGTGATCGCGAAACGGTGCGCCTCATCCCGTACCCGCTGCAAGAGCTTTAACGCCTCCGAACGGCGCGACAACCGCACCGGCTCCTCGCGGCCGGGCAAATAGATCTCCTCTTCCTGTTTGGCCAGGCCGATCCGGGGCAAATGGTCGAGGCCCAGTTCGGCGAGGACTTCCCCCACCGCGGAGAGCTGTCCCTTGCCGCCGTCGATCAGCAGCAGATCCGGAAATTTGGCGAACTTGCTCCCCTCGGTCTGGAGGTTCTGCCGTTCCTCCAGGCCGCGCCGGAAACGGCGGCGCAACGCCTCCTGCATCATGGCGAAATCGTTGGGGCCTTCCACGGTCCGGATCCGGAAACGCCGGTATTCGCTGCCTTTGGCCAACCCGTTCTCGAAAACCACCATCGAAGCCACTGCCTGCTGCCCCTGGGTATTGGAGATATCGAAACCCTCGATCCGGAGCGGCGGTTTTTCCAGGAACAGCTCGCGCTGGAGTTCATCCAGCGTGTCCTGGATGAAATTCTCGCGCTGTTTCTCGCGGTTCCGTTCCTGCTCCAGCAGGATCTGGGCATTCTCGACGGCCATCTTGACCAGTTGGGCCTTTTCGCCTTTCTGCGGCACCAGCAGATTCACCTTGTTGCCGCGCTGGCCGGCCAGCCACTCGGCCACCGTCGCCATTCCTTCCAGCGGGCAGGGCAGCCAGATCTCTTTGGGAATGAACCCCGACCCGTCGTAATACTGGGTGATGAACGCCTCCAGCACCTCGGCCGGCGGCGTCTCGTCCCCCTGAGCCAGTTGGAAGTATTCCCTGCCGACCAGTTTGCCGCCCCGCACCTGAAATACCTGGACCGTGCTGCCGCTCTGATCCTGGGCGACCCCGAAGATATCGGTGTCTTCCCGGGCATCGGAAACCACCTTTTGCCGTTCCAGCACGTTTTGAACGTCGCGCAGCCGGTCCCGGAGTTGCGCGGCCCGCTCATATTCCTGCCGGGACGCGGCCTCGCTCATCTCGCGGTGCAACTTGTCGACCAGCTCTTCCTGGCGGCCTTCCAGGAACAGACAGACTTGCTGGATCAACTCGCGGTAGGTCTCCTTAGGAACCAGGCCAGTGCAGGGCGCCAAGCAGCGCCGAATGTGATAATTGAGGCAGGGTCGCTCGACCCGCTCTTCATCCAGATTATAACGGCAGCCCCGCAGCGGGAAGAGCTGGCGCAGCAGCCGGAAGGTGTCCCGCAAGGCACTGACGTTGGTATACGGGCCGTAATATTTGCTGCCGTCTTGCCGGACTTGACGGGTGATATAGACCTGGGGATAAGTCTCGGCCATGGTAATCTTGACCCAGGGGTACTGCTTATCATCACGCAACCGGACATTGTACTTGGGCCGCTCTTGTTTGATCAGGTTGCATTCGAGAACCAGGGCCTCCACCTCGGAGTTGGTGATGATATACTCCACCCGGTCCACCAGGCTAACCATGGATTGGATCCGCGGGTTCAGATTGCGGGAAGCCTGAAAGTAAGAACGGACCCGGTTTTTTAGGGAGATCGCCTTGCCCACGTAGATGATCTTGCCATTGCTGTCCTTCATCATATAGACCCCGGGCTTGTCGGGGAGGATCTTCAAGTCTTCCGCAGTAACCATCGTCACCCATTCCTCGGTATTAAAGTTGGCGGTCAATGTCTAAGAAACGGTATGCCGGATAGCGACCGGCTTATTGGTATTATACAATATTCTCAGCCTTTCCGGGCAGCGAACTTGCGCCCCGGTCGGCCGGACCCGAAATGTTTGCCCGTCGGACAGGGATCGGCGGCGCAATCCCGAATATTTCCGAGAGTGGATCACAGGAGGGGACCGACAATGAAACCATGGATGATGATGAAGCAGGGGATTCGTTTCAATCGGCTGCTGGAGAAGCGGATGATCCTGGTGGTGGGTTCGGGATTGCTGGCCGGGGCGCTCTTCCATCGCCAGCTCGTAATCCTCAAGCCTTTGGTCCCGTATCTCTTCTTTTATATGACCTTTGCAGTAGCGGTCAACTGCAGCAGCCACGATTTTAAAAAAGCCTTACGAACGCCGGGCTCGCTCTTGGCTATCCTGGCGCTGCTGCATATCGTGTTGCCCTTGCTCGCCACCGTACTGGCCCGGACCTTCCTGCCCGGGGCAGCCTTGCTGCAGGCCGGGGTGATTCTGGGCACCGCCGTGCCGATCGGCGTGGCTTCCTCGATCTGGATCAGCATCGCGGGCGGCAATACCGCCCTCGGTCTGACGGCGGTGGTCGCCGATACCATCCTGTCGCCGCTGGTGGTTCCGGCCATCATGTTGTTGGCCGTCGGCCAGAGCGTCCGATTCGACGTGCCGCAGCTGATGATCGGCCTGGCCTGGATGATCGTCCTGCCGACCATCATCGGCATGCTGCTCCACGACGCCAGCGGCGGCCGGTTCCACCGCAGTTACAAATTTATCATCGGCCCGACCACCAAGATCATGCTGGCGATCGTGGTCAGCATCAATCTGGCGGTGGCCTGGGATGCGCTGCATCTGTTGCGCTCGGCCTTATTGGCGATCTTGCTGGTGGTTTTGGTCATGAGCTGTTCCGGATATCTGTTGGGCTATGTTTGCGCCAGATTGACCCGCCAACCGCCGGAACTGGTCAATACCTTCATCTTCAGCGTCGGAATGCGCAATATCACCGCCGGTTTGGTGATGGCCCTCAAATATTTCCCGGAACTCACCGCCATCCCGGTGGTCTTCGCCATCCTGCTCCAGCAACCGCTGGCCGCGGTCAGCCACCGTTTCCTGGTGCAACAGCCGGGCGCGGCCCGGTCCGATCCGCTTTCGCCAGCGGCCAAATAAATGGTCCGGCTAAGACTTCATTTTTAACATCGGCTTCAAGAACTGGCCGGTATAAGAACCGGGGAATTTGGCGATCTCCTCCGGCGTCCCGGTTACCAGCACTTGTCCGCCCCGTTCGCCGCCCTCGGGGCCGAGGTCGATCAGATAGTCGGCTGTCTTGATCACATCCAGGTTGTGCTCGATCACCAGCACCGTATCGCCGGCTTCCACCAGTCGCTGCAACACCTGGAGCAGCTTGTGGGTATCGGCGAAATGCAGGCCGGTGGTCGGCTCGTCCAGGATATAGAGGGTCTTGCCGTTGGAACGGCGCGACAGTTCGGTGGCCAGCTTGACCCGCTGGGCCTCGCCGCCGGAGAGGGTGGTTGCCGGCTGGCCGAGCTTGACATAGTCCAGACCTACGTCATGCAGGGTTTGCAGCTTCCGTTTAACCTTGGGAATATTATAGAAGAAGTCCAGGGCTTCCTCGACCGTCATGTCCAGTACTTCCGAAATGGTTTTGCCCTTGTATTTGACCTCCAGCGTCTCCCGGTTGTAACGTTTTCCCTTACAGACCTCGCAAGGCACGTAGACATCGGGCAGGAAGTGCATCTCGATCTTGATGATGCCGTCCCCGGCGCAAGCTTCGCAGCGGCCGCCCTTGACGTTAAAGGAGAAGCGGCCCAGGGTGTAGCCGCGCATCTTGGCTTCGGGCGTCTCGGCGAAAAGTTCGCGAATGGGATCGAAGACCCCGGTGTAGGTCGCCGGATTGGAACGGGGCGTCCGGCCGATGGGCGACTGGTCGATGGCGATGACCTTCTCCAGATGTTCCAGCCCGAAGAGGGCGTCGTGCGCTCCGGCGTCCAGCGTGGTCGCCTTATTGAGCTTGGTGGCGGCCACTGGATAGAGGATATCGTTCACCAGAGTGCTCTTGCCGGAACCGGAGACTCCAGTAACGCAGACGAACAGCCCCAGCGGCACCTTGACGTCGATTCCCTTGAGATTGTGCTCCCGGGCGCCTTTCACTTCCAGATACTTCCCGTTGGGTTTGCGGCGCTGCCTGGGCAGCTCGATCCGTTGGGCGCCGCAGAGGTATTGCCCGGTCAGCGAGTGCGGCTCCTTCATGACCGCGTCCAGTTCGCCGGCGGCTACCACCCAGCCGCCGTGCACTCCGGCACCGGGGCCGATGTCCACCACGTAGTCAGCCTGGCGGATCATATCTTCATCGTGTTCCACCACGACGATGGTGTTGCCGAGATCGCGCAACCCCTTGAGGGTATCGATCAAGCGCTGGTTATCCCGTTGATGCAGCCCGATGCTGGGTTCGTCCAGAATATAAAGCACGCCCACCAGCGACGAGCCGATCTGGGTGGCCAGCCGGATCCGTTGCGCCTCGCCGCCGGAGAGCGTCCCGGCGGTCCGGTCCAGGGTCAGATAGTCCAGTCCGACATTGATCAGAAAACCCAGCCGCTCGTTGATCTCCTTCAGGATCAGGCGGGCGATGGCGCTCTCCCTCTCGGTCAGCTGCAGGTTCCCCAGGAAATCCCGGGCGTCCAGGATCGATTTGGCGGTCAACTGGCTGATATTGAGGCCACCGATCAGTACCGCCAGGCTCTCTTTCTTCAAGCGGGTGCCCTGGCAGGAGGCGCAGGGCTTCACCCGCATGTACCGTTCGATTTCGCGCCGCATATATTCGGAGTTGGTCTCGCGATAGCGCCGCTCCAGGTTGTTGGCGACCCCTTCGAAGGCCGCCTGGTGTTTGAACTCCCGGTTCTGCCCCTGGTAGGAAATTTCGATCTTCTCGCCGCGCGTCCCGTAGAGTAGCACGTCCAATTGCTTCGGGGTGAGCAGCTTTAGGGGCTTGTTAGGGTCGATCTTGAAGTGCTTTGCGACGGCCTGTAAATATTGCAGCGACCAGGAATCCTGATCGGCACTCCAGACTTTGATGCCGCCCTCGTTGAGCGTGCGCTCTTTGTCGATGACCAGCTCCGGGTCGATCTCCATCTTCATGCCCAGTCCGGAGCAGTCGGGGCAGGCACCGTAGGGGCTGTTGAAGGAGAACATCCGCGGCGTCAGCTCCTCGAAACTGAAACCGCAATCCGGGCAGGCGAACTTCTCACTATAGAGATATTCTGCGCCGTCGGTGGTCAGGATGGTGACCAGTCCCTTGGCGAGCTTCAGGGCCAATTCGACCGAATCGGAGAGACGCTGGCCCAGATCGGGCCGGCGGACCAGCCGGTCGACCACCACCTCGATGGTATGTTGCTTGTACTTCTCCAGCGCGAAGCTCTCGCTCAACTCGTGAATCTCGCCGTCGACCCGGACCCGCACGAAGCCGTCTTTGCGGAAGTCCTCGAAGAGCTTGTCGTATTCGCCCTTGCGCCGCCGCACCACCGGCGCCAGGACCATAAACTTGGTTCCCTCCGGCAGCGCCATCACCTGATCGACGATTTGCTCCACCGTCTGCTGGGCGATGGGTTGATGGCAGTTCGGGCAATAGGGATGGCCGATCCGCGCGTAGAGCAATCGCAGATAGTCATAGATTTCGGTGACGGTCCCCACCGTGGAACGGGGGTTGTGACTGGTGGTCTTCTGGTCAATGGAAATCGCTGGCGAGAGCCCCTCGATGGAGTCGACATCCGGTTTGTCCATCTGACCCAGAAACTGCCGGGCATAGGCCGACAGCGATTCCACGTAGCGGCGCTGGCCCTCCGCGTAAATGGTGTCAAACGCCAGCGATGATTTGCCGGAACCCGATAAACCGGTGAAAACCACCAGTTTGTCGCGGGGAATCTCCAGATCGATATTTTTGAGGTTATGTTCACGGGCCCCTTTAATGATGATATTATTGCTTGACAACGCTATGTCCTCCGTTGCATACCCGGTTACGCTAGTTTGCCTCAACAACCGGAAATTTTTCCTCAATTGATAAAATAAAGCAATTTAAATCGATAAAATTACCAAACTTCATCCTCTCTACTTTAAACGAACATGTGTTTGCTGTCAATAGCCAATTCCGTCCCGGAATCAGACCCCATTGCAATCTAAAGACGAGCCGGGCCTCGCTTTCATCATAGCGCACGGAATCCCCTTGCTGATCTAAACATTTCATAAAATTTGCCGAAAGACGGCGTTTTTCAAGCAATGGCTTATCCCGCGCCGCCGGCTTGAGAATAGCCGGCCCGGATCTTCCTTATAATATTACCTGTGCCAAAGGATAGCAAGGGGAGGAAATCGCAGTTGGAGACGGAGCTGCAAAACAGGAAAACGGCGCCGGCGGACCGCCGGACGCTCCAGGCTTATTTCGTCGGGGGCGGCATCGCCGCATTGGCCGGGGCCGCTTTTTTGATCCGGGACGGCCATATTCTCGGCCAAAACATCCATATTCTGGAGGAGTTGAAGATCAGCGGCGGCGGCTTGGATGGCGTCGGCAGCGCCGAGACGGGGTATGTCATTCGGGGCGGCCGGATGCTGAATGACGAGACCTACGAATGCACCTGGGATCTCTTCAGGACTATCCCTTCGCTGCAGGATCCCGACCGGACCGTGCGCGACGAGATCGTGGCTTTCAACCGCCAGATCCAAACCAAGGCCCGCGCCCGGCTGGTCGACGGCAACGGCGCCATTGTCGATGTATCGTCGATGGGCTTTAGCAATCAGGACCGGCTGGAATTGGCGAAACTGATGGCCGCGCCCGAAGATTCGCTGGGACCGGCCCGGATCAACCAGTGGTTCGGACCGGCCTTCTTCACCACCAACTTCTGGTATATGTGGGCGACGACCTTTGCCTTTCAACCCTGGCACAGTCTGATCGAGTTCCAACGCTATCTGCACCGTTTCATTCACGAATTCCCGCGCATCCATACCTTGGCCGGCGTGCGCCGCACGCCGTACAATCAGTACGACTCACTGGTGCTGCCGCTGTTGAAATGGCTCCAGGCGCACGGCGTCCGCCTGGAAACGAACACCCGGGTCGAGGAGCTGGATTTCAAGTCCAAGGCCGAGTATACCGTCACCCGGCTGCACTGCTCCCGCGACGGGGACCGCCAGGAGATTGCCATTCAACCCGGCGACCTGGTCTTCGTGACCAACGGCTCGATGGTGGAAGGCTCCAGCCTGGGGTCGATGTCCGCGCCGCCCCGGCTGGCCGGCAAAGGCAGCTCCTGGCGGCTCTGGGAGAATATCGCCAACAAGCAGCCGGGCCTGGGCAACCCTGGCGTATTCGCCGACCATATTCCGGAATCCTTCTGGGAATCGTTCACCGTCACCTGCCACGATCTGGCTTTCTTTCAATGGATGGAGGAGTTCTCCGGCAATCCGCCCGGGACCGGAGCGCTGGTCACCTTCAAGGATTCGAACTGGCTGATGTCGATCGTCCTGGCCCATCAGCCCCATTTTATCAATCAGCCGGAAGAGGTCCGGGTTTTCTGGGGCTATGGCCTGTTCCCCAACGAACCGGGCAATTTTGTGCCGAAAAAAATGGCCGAGTGCAGCGGCGCGGAGATCCTGACCGAACTCCGCGGTCAGCTCCATTTGGCCGACCGGCTGCCGTCGTTCCTGAAGACCTCCAACTGCATCCCGTGCCTGATGCCCTTCATCACCAGCCAGTTCCTGGCCCGCTCCAAACAGGACCGGCCACCGGTGGTCCCGCCCGGCTCGACCAATCTCGCCTTTATCGGCCAGTTCTGCGAGATCCCCGACGATGTCGTCTTTACGGTGGAATACTCGGTCCGTTCGGCCCAGATGGCGGTTTACACCCTGCTCGGGCTGGACAAGGAGATTCCCCCCATCTACCCGGGGCAGTTTGACGTCCGGGTCTTGTTCGACTCCTTCATCGCCATGTTCCGCTGAGGAAAGGGACGGTGCAGCGGAGATTGGTGCTTCTCACGAACCGGTTCGGACGCGCCCGGCACGGCATTTGGCCTTGACCCGCCGGGCCTCGTTCAGGTGGACCAGCGGATGGCGGGTGGCCGGCATCAATAGCAAGCCGGCCACATTCTTGCGGCCCCAGAAATCCACCAGCCAGCGGGCGTCGGGGACATCAAGCACCGCCCCTTCGGCCAGGATCCGCTGCAAGGCGGCGGGTTTCATTTTGCGTTTCAAGTCCGGCGCCGTCAACCCCCGAATGATGCCGCGGGTCTTCCGGCCCACCGCGGCGCGGTAGTTGCGCAACTCCATCATGTCGACCGCCGCGCTGAAGGCGAGCATTTCCGCAGCGGTCATCGCGTTGCCGGTGTCGCGGACGCCGATCTTCAACCGCTCCTGCCAGCCGGCGTCAAACAGCTGATCGTCCCCGGCCACCAGCAGATTCATGGTGATGTCCTCGATCCGGCTGATGTGCCAGATGCCCCAGGCGATGGTTTCTTCATCCCTGAGGGTCGGCAGGGTCCGGAAGCCGCTCTCGTCCAGCCCTTCCCATAATTCATCCTCAAAGGTCGGCCCGTCGCTCCCCGACACCGCCGCGGCATGGACCATGGCGTGCTGCTCCAGGCATAAGGCGATGGCCTCTTCAAAACGGTCCGCCTTGCCGAGCAGCTCCCGCAACCGGGTTTGCCTGGCGTTCCATTGGGATCTGGGATTGTCCATGGTATCACTGCTTTCCCGTGTGATTCTCGAATGTCTGCGAACCCGTCTGAACCAGGATTAGTCGGGATTTTACGGATGAAAAGATTCAAAGCATCAAACATTACGTTTGAACAATCTTTTGAACTCCAGACTCTTTGCTCCAAAGTTAAGTAACAAGCCCACTTCGATATTATAAGCTTCAAGATAATTCCGCGCTTGGGCATAATGAACGTCCTCCAATTGCGACAATGCTTTTAACTCTACCATCACGCAATCTTCGACGAAAAAATCCGCTCTCCGGGTTCCGATTTGCCGGTCACGGTAAAAGATAGTCATGTCTTTTTCCCGTTGAAAATTCAATCCTTCAAGTTCCATTTCAATATTCATGGCTCGTTGATAAATAACCTCTTGAAAGCCGTTTCCCAGCGTAGCATGAACCCGCATTGCACAACCGATAACCCGCCTGGTGATGTCTTCGTGCTTTAACTGGAGCCCCCCGGTAAAAACAAATTAACCATCGTCTGAACCAGGATTGGTCTGGATTTCTCAAATTTATTTAAAGGCTTAAAACATCGCACACTACCACGTTCTCATCCCTTGAATCCGTAAATCCTGACTAATCCTGGTTCAGACAATTTAACTTCTCCCACTTTCGCCCAACCTCCTGCCAATTTCCATAAATCATTCTAAATAATGTAATTAAGGAAGGTCCACCTCAGCCCCTTTGGAAAAAGTACGGATTGGACTGGAAGGGAACTTGTCTGAACCATGATTCGCCGGATTCAAGGATTAGCGGATCCAATCCAATTTCTGACTTTAAACGTTTTAACTGCTACTTTTCCGACTTATCCACAGCCGGAACTGTTAACTGCGTTCAGCATTCCCGTTTATCCACAGGAATAGATCACTTATTCACAAAAAGAGTTCTTTTATTAACAAAAAGAGCTCACTTATCCACAAAATGAGCTTGTTGAGTGACTGAAAGAGCTTACTTATTCACAAAAAGAGCTCTTTCATTAACAAAATGAGCTCACTTATCCACAAAATGAGCTTGTTGAGTGACTGAAAGAGCTTACTTATTCACAAAATGAGCTCTTTCATTAACAAAATGAGCTCACTTATCCACAAAATGAGCTTGTTGAGCGACTGAAAGAGCTCTTTGATATGTCATCCATCTTTTTTTACAATTGCTGCAGCTTAGGAACGAGCCCTGAGAAGCTTTTTGGCCTTTCCGCCATGATCCGTTCGGCGGGGCGGCATGACCAACCCGTTGAAATTTCGGTATAGGATGGGCCAAGCGGGTTATATTATTTACAAAATCAGATTGGAGGTTCCCAAATGGCGCAAGATTTGAAAAATATCGGTTCGACTCAGGAAAGCGGACACGCTTCCCATTCCGACGGCTGCGACAGCATCTGCCCACAATGCAATGTGGTCCACAATGATTGCGTTTTGGATGCGAATCATCATGAGCCCCATCAATGTGTCAATGGGCATCACTGGACGTGAGGAGAGGTTTAACCTCTCCCCTCCCTAAGTGAATACCTTCTTGCAAAAAGGATTAAATTCGACCTTACCCCGGCTTTCCCCGAACTTTTCGGCCAACTTTTAAGCGTATCGTTCGATAATCAAACCGTTTTCGACAGCCAGCACCGGTGCATCCCGGATTTGTGCTTCCTCTTCCACTCTTGTCGTTTGAAATTTTTCAGCTCTTGCAGAAAAATAAAAAGCCCTCTAATCAATATCAAACGATTAGAGGGCTGGTCGATTCGCTCATAAAGCGCCTGTCTTCAAAAGGGAACGGGTGTCATTTCATTTGTATTTTTTATTTACGACAGCAGAAATAATTAATAATACGATTAAGACAGCAACAATCAATTCCATAATGAAACCTCCTAATCTTATCGCTTAGCTTAGCCTAGCCTAAAATCGATAAGAGGAAGCTTCAGTCTTTTCAGAACTGGTGCGCGATAATTGATAGAAAATCGCAAAAAACGCCATGGTCAAGACGAATACTTCTAGATTCGGCTTCCGATGATTTCTCAAAATACCGGATGGAACTTCAATTCCGGTGACTTTTTTTAACCGAAGCCATAGCGTTTTCATAAAGCCAAAAATCGAATTAAAACCGGGTTGCTTATCATTGGAAAGTACGATTTGATTCCCGTATTCCAACGAGTTGGGGCATAAACCCGTCGCCGTCGAAGCTAAACTCAGCACCTTCCTATCGGCGATGCCGGCAAACGCAATGATAATAATGAAAATGACTAAAGCAATGGCAATCCATGCTTTGGTAGGCCTTGCGAGGCGCAAAATTTCTTCCTCCTCGAGAAAATGAGCCGACCTATTTTTCAAACGCAGCTGACCACATTTTGGTTCCCCCATGATTAAATCGCACGGTCAGCGATCCGCTTGATAAATAGAAATGAATTAAACATTCCATCGCGATTTCCTGCCCATAATAAAAAAAACCGCCAGCGATAGAGCGGTAAAATTCCGAGTCGATGATGGAAAAACCTACTTTAATTATTTAAGCAGGCCTTAAACCTCAATTTCACTGGAGCCGACAATCGGAATCGAACCGATGACCTGCGCATTACAAGTGCACTGCTAAAATCAAGTCTTTCAACAAAATTGCTTATTTAACTGGTATTTTATCAAAACAGAATTCCCATTTAATTACAATGAATATAGGCATTTTTGTTGATTTATTGCCATTTTTCATGCCATTAGGGTCAAATTTAGGGTCAACATTATTTGTATTTACGCAGCTAAATACCTTTTAAATAAAACAGTCCCAAATTTTATGCTGGTGATTTTAGTTGGTCGCCTATTTTATCATTCTTAAGTCTGTTCTCTTGATACGGTTCTCTAGTTAAGATTAAAATTACCTTTCCTGGTTGAATAAAGTATTCAAATATTAACTTCATTTATCTCGCCTTCCACATCCATATCCTCCTGAATCAATGATGTTGACTTGTGGAAGTCAGTATGATAGCATCATATTGACTTTATTGCTTGACAACCATGATCTTTGGAAAATACCTCTGCGCCAACGTTTGACAAATAAAAAAGCACCCGAAGGTGCTTTTTGAACGCATAGATGAATATCAATTTTAGTATCACCCAACGACAAAACAAAACGGATGCCCCACAGGATCAAGCATGACCGTCCATTCGTCGGAATACTGGGTGTCTGCTTTCGTTGCACCACATGAAATTGCGTGTTTCACAGCACGTTCCATATTTTCCTTACTTTGTACCGCAAAATCGATGTGTAACATCTGCTGCTGCGCATTAGGTTCTTCTGGCCAAACAGGTGAAATGTAGTCAGTGTTGGTTTGAAAGGCGATCTTAACATCACCCAACGGAGAACGGATGTCAAGAAAATCTCCTTCCTCTACATAATCCCTTTCCCATCCAAGCATACGAATATAAAAATCAGACAAAACTTGGATATCGGGGCAATCAAGTACAATTGACTTCAATTTGATTGTGGGTATGTTATTCATCTACTGCTCCTTTCCACAATAAATAATTAGATAGTTATATCTTCAATATTCGGATTTAATTTCCTTTTTTAAATTGTAACTTCCGTTCATCCATATACCCTCTGAAATTATCTCCACTATACTCGGCCCATTTGGAATATTTCTCATATTCATGCCAGAACCCTGCGGTGTCTACTCCAAGAA
Source organism: Bacillota bacterium (assembly GCA_023400055.1). Classification (GTDB taxonomy): domain Bacteria; phylum Bacillota; class UBA4882; order UBA8346; family UBA8346; genus Hydrogenispora. The sequence goes on along the minus strand of JAEXFN010000005.1, from coordinate 146,997 downwards.
TTTCTACCATCAATTCAAGATTGATGATATCAAAGAACTGGCCGAATTCTTTTTTATCAAGTTCGGTGGTGGTAAACTTCTTGCTTATCGGGAAATCGTCGCTGTGACTGGCTTCAATCCAAGCCTTCACGTCTTCATGCAAAGCATCAACTGAAAAATGGCCCTGCGATTGGAGATCTCCGCCAAAAGGATGGATACACCAGGTAAGAAAGCACCAGTAAAAGGCATTCTGTTTCAGCGTCCGAACCTGGAACCCATACTTGAATAATACCGTATTTCCCTGTTAACTAGATAAAAACATAAAGGCGGTCCATGAGCTTCTGGGCCACGCTACAGCTGCATCATGATCGACACCTACAAAACATTATGTTGTTTTCCGAAGTAAAACAAGCAGCCGCCGATAAGGTGGCCTCTTTGCTCGACAACCTCAAACCAAAGCAAAAGCCGCAATCCAATTGATTGCGGCCTTGTTTTCTATCTGGTTAGGGTCAAACATGATATATAAGAAAGGTAAAAACCTCAATTTCAATGGAGCCGACAATCGGAATCGAACCGATGACCTGCGCATTACAAGTGCGCTGCTCTACCAGCTGAGCTATGTCGGCCCAAAATAAGCAATCATTATAATACCATAATCGGGGCTGATTTTCAAGAGCGACGCGCCAGCCATTGTTTAGGAGAATGTAAACCGCTCTGGCGATTCTTCCAAAGCTATCTTCTGCGCAATAAATTCCCGCCAGTCTCCTGCCATATTTCCCCAAGCTAATTGAAATTTCTCCCATTTGGTACCGCTCGAACGGACGGCCAACTCCCGTTCCACGGGGATAGGCGCGATCAGCGGCTGCCGCCCGCTTCAACCATACGGATTAAAAGCCCTGTGCAAAGGTCATAAAAAAATAATGCTAACTGTACGAAAGAATAATATTGTTTTAATCTTTCCATAAACAATATCCCATATCATGAACTTAAAAGACGGCGCCCGTCAAGCTTCACGAACAACTCATCCATCCATTTGAATATTGGCTTTTCCAGAATTGAAAAAGTTCAAACTTTTTATGCTGTCACGCAGCGAAAGCCCGGTGATAAAGTCTTTTGAATTTGAAGAATCGTACTGCAAAAGGTTTTAAACGGCTTATCACTTGCTTTTCCGAGCTTTTGTGAACACCCTGACCTTCAGGCAGGGTTACTCACAACGCATTTAAAAAAACGTAAAGGAGCAATTACCCATGAAATTTTCAAAGGTTCTTTTCCTCTCCATCGTGGCGTTGATCGCCATCAGCAGCATCGGTTTATCCGTCTTCGCCGCTGATAACTCGATCACCTGCATGGGCTCGACCGCGCTGCAACCCTTGGTTGAACAGGCCGCCAGTCAGTTCATGGCCAAAAACCCGAGCTTGAAAGTTCTCGTCCAAGGCGGCGGCAGTGGCACCGGCCTCACCCAAGTCGCTCAAGGCGGCGCCGATATCGGCAACTCCGACATCACCGTCGAGGAGAAAGGCGACATCGATCCGAAGCTGTTGGTCGACCATAAAGTGTGTGTCGTCGGTTTCGCCGCGGTGGTAAACACCGACGTCACCGTCAGCAATTTATCGCAGAAGCAATTAATCGACATCTACTCCGGCAAAATCACCAACTGGAAGAAAGTTGGCGGCCCGAACCTCAAGATCGTCATCATCAACCGCCCCAAATCTTCCGGTACCCGTGCCGTATTTAAGAAATATGCTTTGAACGGCGTCGAGGAAGCCTCGGGCGTGGCTCTTACCGAAGATTCCTCGGGAACCGTCCGCAAGACCATCGCTGATACCCAAGGCGCCATCGGTTACTTAGCCTTATCGTATGTCGATTCCACCGTACGCGTGCTGAACTTCAACAAAGTCGCTCCGACCAAAGCCAACATCGTTTCCGGCAAATACCCGATCTGGTCCTACGAGCACATGTACACCAAAGGCGAAGCCACCGGTTTGGCCAAAGAGTTCCTGGCCTACATGATGAGCGCCGATGTCCAAAGCAAACTGGTTCCGGCCCTCGGTTACTTCCCGATTACCGACATGAAAGTCAGCCGCTAAGCTAAACAATATTGATTGCAAAGACCACTCTCCTTTTGCGGAGGAGAAGAGAGTAGAATGGGGTTAATCCTCCCCCCTTCTTCTCTCTTTCTTTATTCTTTAATCCTTTTCCGGGAGGTAATTTTTTTGGATAAGAAGGTTCGGATGATGAATTGGCAAACAAACACCCCATCCAGCAATCCGCTTCTGATCAAACACAAATACAGCTGGCATTACGTGTGGAAAGAACACCTCGGCGGCTGGTACACCACGGTTTGCGCCGCCGCGATCATCGGCCTCACGGCGCTAATCATCTTGTTTATCGCCTTCAAAGGGTTGACCGGATTTTTCGGACAACATCCCCTTTCTTTAAAAGAACTGCTGACCTCCATCCAGTGGCTGCCGGACACCTCCCCGCAGGACGGCGGTCCCAAATTCGGAATCTTAATCTTTATGCTGGGTTCGATCAGCGTATCCTTCCTGGCGCTTCTTTTTAGCGTTCCCCTGGCCATCGCTTCATCCATTCTCATCTCCGAAATCGCCCCCACGGTAGGCGAACGTTTTCTCCGACCGTGCCTGGAGCTCTTTTCGGGGATTCCGTCGGTGGTCTACGGATGGGTCGGCTTGAGCGTCCTGGTGCCCTTCATCCGCAACAACGTCGGCGGACTGGGCTTCAGCTTGCTTGCCGGCGGGCTGGTGCTCTCGATCATGATTCTGCCGACCATCACCACCCTGTCCATCGACGCGCTCAAAGCGTTGCCCGGCTCTTACCGGGAGGGCTCGCTGTCCTTAGGCGCGACCCGCTGGCAGACCATTCGAATGCTGCTGCTGCCGGCCGCCAAGGCGCGCATCGGGATCGCCATCACGCTCGGCCTGGCCCGGGCCTTCGGCGAAGCCCTGGCGGTGCAGATGGTCATCGGCAACAGCATCCGCATTCCCAAATCGCTCTTGGAATCGACCAGCACCTTGACCAGCATCATCACCATGGACATGGGCAATACCGTCATGGGCTCAGCTTGGAACAACGCCTTGTGGGCCATGGCGCTCATCCTGTTAATGATCACCTTTGGCTTCATCTTGATCATCAGAACGTTGGGAACCGGTGAGTCGGGGAGGAATCTCAATTGATGGCCAACCGCAATAATCATTCGCTCGCGCAGGGCAGCAATTTTAAGCACCATTTCTACACCATGTTCATGGACCGCCTGGCGACCTCCGTCTTCTATCTGGGCGGCCTGATACTGATCGCGCTCCTCTTTGCGTTTGTCGGCTATGTGATCTACATGGGCCGCGCCAGCCTCAACTTTCACTTTATCGCGACGCCGCCCCTCTTCATGCAGAAAGGCGGGGGGATCGCGCCGCAACTGTTCAACTCCTTTTATCTCTTACTCATTTCGCTGGTGTTGAGCATTCCGATTGGCGTGGGCGCCGGAATCTACATGGCCGAATACGCCAAGGACAACTGGATCACCAAAACCATCCGACTGAGCCTGGAGACCCTCTCCTCGCTGCCGTCGATCGTGGTCGGCTTGTTCGGGCTGATCTTCTTCGTCAACATCGCCAAGTGGGGCTTTTCGCTGTTTTCCGGGGCCATGGCGCTGATGATCCTGAATCTGCCGGTCATCACCCGCATCTCCGAGGAAGCCATCCGCAATGTCCCGCATTCAATCAAGGAAGGGAGCCTGGCGGTGGGGGCCACCAAATGGCAGACCATCATGCGGGTGATCCTGCCGGCGGCGCTGCCGGGTTTGCTGAGCGGCATCATCTTAATTACCGGCCGAATCTTCGGCGAGGCCGCCGCGTTGCTCTATACCGCCGGAATGAGCAGCCCGCCGCTGAATTTCGGCGACTGGAACCCGTTTCATCCGTCATCGCCGCTGAATCCCTTCCGGCCCGGCGAAACCCTGGCGGTCTACACCTGGAAGGTCAACTCCGAGAGCCTGGCGCCCGACGCCCGGCAGATCGCCGATGGTTCCGCGGCCGTGCTGTTGATCACGGTGTTCGCTTTCAATATCATTGCCCGCTTCATCGGCCAGATCATGCAACGCAAATATCAAACCTGACAATCAAGCCCAGGCCAGTGTTTTGACGATCCGCGCCACTCCCGAGGCGAGCTGCTCCGGAGTAAGGCTCCCGTAACCCAGCACCAACTGGTTTTGGTGGTAGCCTTTCCGGAGCGCATAGTCCCCCACCCAATCCACCTCGACCCCGTTTTACCGAAATCGTTCCATATCCGTAGTCGCGAACGAGCGGTCCAGAAACTCCACCAACAGATGCAGTCCGGCGTTTTCGCCGCCGATCCGGATCCGCGCCCCGAAGACCGAATTTAAGAGCCATAAACTGCTTCCTTCCAGTGTTATCAGCCTGCCGCTATTCAGCAGAAAAAAAGCCGCGGCGACTTCCGACGGCTTTTTCTCTCTGTTGCCCGGTCCCTAACGTCGGTCAGCCCTTAACCGCTCCCATCGTCAAACCTTTGATCACGTATCGCTGGAAGATCATGGTCAGGACGATCGCCGGGGTGATGATCACCACTGCCGCCGCCATGACGCTGCCCCAATTCACCTCGGCGTAGGAGACGAAATTATAGATGGCGATCGGCAGGGTCTTAGTCCGTTGGGCGCTCAGAACCAGCGAGAACATGAAGTTGTTCCAGGAGAACAGGAACGACAGGGTCGTCGCAGTCAGGATCCCCGGCCCGGAAATGGGCAGATACACCCGGACGAACGCCCCCTGCAGCGTGCAGCCGTCGATCAGCGCCGATTCCTCCAGTTCGCGGGGCAACCCGTCAAAATAGTTGATCATGATCCAGACGATCAGCGGCAGCCCCACCAGCATATGGCTGGCGATCAAGGCCGTATAGGTATCGATCAGCCGGATCTTGGAGAACAAAATGAACCACGGGATCAAAAAGGAGATCCCTGGCATCAGCCGGGCGATCAGAATGAAGACCCCCAGAGTCTGCATCTTATAGCGCGAAATGGCGTAAGCCGCCGGAATTCCGATGAGCAGCGAGAGCAGCGTCGAGCCGATGGCAATGATCGAGCTGTTCAAGAGGTAAATTCCAAAACTCTGGTCCATGAAGACCCCTTTGTAATTCTCCAGCGTCGGCCGGAAGACCCACAGCGGCGGCGAGGTCACGATCTGGCTCTGCGTCTTGAAGGAGGAGCTCACGATCCAGAAAAGCGGGAATAGAAACGGGATAATAATCAGGGCGATCAGTCCATACCAGGCAATCCGGGCAAACAGTTTCTTGTTTATCTTCATCGTCATCAGCTCCGTCACGGTTTATCGCATCACAATTCTTGGGATTTGCGCATTTTCAGCAAGATGATACAGCAACCCAAGACAATCGCGAACAAGGCCAACAGCGACGCCGAGGCGGCGCCGAAGCGAAAATAGCCGAAACTCAGACTATAGGCGTAGATATTCAGGGTCTCCGAGGCGAAGCCGGGGCCGCCCGAAGTCATGACATAAATGATGTCGAAAGTCTTCAGCGCGTCGATGCTCCGCAGGGCCACCGCGATCAGGATGGTCGGCCGCAGCAGCGGCAGGGTGATGTGGCGGATCACCTGGAGCGGCCGGGCGCCGTCGACGATGGCCGCCTCGTAAGGATCCTGCGGCAGCCCGGCCAGTCCGGCCATGACGATCAGCGAGATCATCGGAGTCCATTGCCAGATGTCCACCAGGGCCAGGGACGGGATGACCGTCGCATTGGAAGCCAGCCATTTGATGCCGGGGATCCCCAATAGTTTCAGGGCGTAATTGGCGAGACCAATCGTCGGCTCGTAAAACAAGGTCCAGGAGAGCCCGATGGCGACCGGCGTGGCCACCAGCGGCAGCAACAGGATGAATTTGGCCAGGTTCTTGCCACGGAATTCGCGGTTCAGAATCAACGCGATGATCACGCCCAAAACCGTCTCCAGCCCCACCGCCAGCAGGGTGAAGTAAAACGTGAGGCCGATGGCGTTATAAAAGCGCGGTTCCTTCAGCATGGCCAGATAATTGTCGAGGCCGACGAAGCTGATCGTGCCGCCGGAGATCATATCCCAGTTGGTCAGGCTGACATAGAAGGTGTACAGCACCGGGAAGACCAGCATCAGGATGATAAAAGTCGCGGCCGGCAACGGAAAGATCCAGCGCAAGTTGCGTTCGACGAAGCGATTGATATTCATGACGACACCCTCTCCGCAATTTCCCGTGGTTTTTGATGGAGGCGCGGCCGCCGGCCGCGCCTCCGCAATCCTAGGCAACCGATTTACTTGCCTTCGCCGGCTTTGTCGAGCAAAGCGTCGACCCCTTTGGCCGCGGCTTTGGCCAGGCCTTCGATGTCGGCGTTGCCGCCGGTCTCGATGGCCTTGACGAGGACATCGCCGATGATGTCGCGGGCCTCGACCACTGCGGTCATCAACGGCCGGTCATACGGCGTGGCGATCGGGCCGGTCTGCTTGGCGGTGAGCGCCAGGTCCGGCTGGATCTTGGCCAGCACTTCCTTATCGGTCCAGACCGAATTGCGGGCCATCGTCAAACCGGCCAACTGCGCTTTTTTGGCAATTTCCTTACTGGCGGCCCATTGCACAAACTTCCAGGCCGCTTCCTTGTTGCGGGATTGGGTCGGGATCGCCAGGGACCAGGGCACGATCATGAAGGGATGGTTGCCAGCGGGGCCGGCCGGGAAGAGCGCCACGCCGATCTTGTCGGCGACCTTGGACTTCTCATCCAACAGCCCGGCAATGAGCACGCTGGCATCGGTCCACATCGCCACCTTGCCGGCGGCGAAGAGGGCTTGGGCCTGCGGCCAGCTCATGTTGGTGACGCCGGGCGGTCCGTAGTTTTTCAGCAGCTTGCCGTAATACTTGAACGCCTTGACTGCTTCCGGCGAGTCGATCACGCATTTGCCGTCCTTGATGAAATCGCCGCCGAAGTTATAGAGGTAACTGGAGAACTGGGTGACCGCCGCGCCGCGTTGGCCGCGCGAGACGATCCCGTAAAACTCGCCGGCGGGATTGTTCAATTTGGCGGCGGCCGCCTCCAACTCTTCCAGGGTCTTTGGCGCTTTCAACTTAGCCTGCTGGAAGAGGTCCTTCCGGTAGAAGACGACCTGCCATTCGGTGACGATCGGCACCGCCCCGATGCTCCCCTGATTGGTAACGGCCTGCACCGCCGATTTGGGGAAATCGGACCAGCTCCAGGCGGCCGGGGTCCTCTTGCGGTCGTTGATGTAACGGTTCAACGGTTCGTACCATTTGTTACGGCTGAAGAGTTTCCCCTCCTGAAGCGGCCGGGTCATAAAGACGTCGATGGTCGAGGCGTTGGAGGTGAACTCGACGGTCAGTTTCGGCGTCAGCTGGTTCTCCTCATAGTTTTCGGCGCGGACCTTGATTCCGGTCTGCTTCTCGAATTCCGGCAGCAACGGCTTGATTACATCGTAGAACGGATGGTTGGCGGCCACGAAACGCAACGTTACATTCTCCGCCCGGGAGATCGGCAGATTGACCAGGACCAGCACCGCCAGGAGCATTGCCAATCCCAGCCCGGTTCGCCAACGGTTTTGTTTGATTCGAAACATCATCATTCCTCCCCTTTTTGTTGTTTCCCCGCCGCCGGGCTATCCTCGCGGATGCCGTCGGCGCAGCGGGACGCCTGTCCGTTTCCGGCATTTTTGGGACAATGGCTTCCGAGCGCCACCAAAGCCGGGAACGGTAGCGTTTACCTATCTGTAATATAGCATTCGCCAGGGACCGCTGTCACCTCACCATGGTACTGAATGATCGCCTTTCGGACGACAAGATCCAGTACCGTGGTACTATTACCGGACCCGGTGGAGTCCGATCAAAAAAAGCACCCGCTAAAGGGTGCACCCCGAAGGGGTATTGCAAATGAGTCACGCCAGTCCCGCCTCCAGCGCCAGCCGCGTCGCCTGGACCCGGTCATGCGTCTCCAGCTTGCAATAGATGATGCTGACGTAGTTCTTCACCGTCTGCTCGCCGATGTACAAACGCTTGGCGATCTCCTTATTGTCGAGGCCGGCGGCGATCAGCTGCAGGACTTCCTTCTCGCGGTTGCTCAATTGCTGCAGCCACTGGGGAGCCGGTTTCTCCGCGGGACGGACCGGCGGCGGCTCCAGGGGCTGGCGCAGTTTCTCCACCAGTTTGCTGGCGACCTGGGGCGCGATGAGCACTCCGCCCTCGGAGACCGCCTCGATGGCCGCGATCAGCTCGGCCGGCGGCACGTCCTTCAGCAGGTAACCGGCGGCCCCCAGATGCAAGGCTTCCACCACGTATTCGTCGTCGTCGAAGGTCGTCAGCATCAGCACCTTGGTCGCCGGAAAACGCTCCTTGATGATCCGGGTGCTCTCGACGCCGTTCAGCTCGGGCATGCGCACATCCATCAGCACGATGTCGGGCCGGCTCTCTGCCACCTGCGCGACGGCTTCCCGGCCGTTGACCGCGACCCCCACCACTTCAACGGCCTGCGCCCGGGTCTCCAGCACCATCCGCAGACTCTCGGCGAAAAGCGTCTGGTCGTCCACTAGCAAAACGCGGATTGTCTTCATTCCACTCCCTCTTTCAAAGGAAACCAGACCGACAGCAGGAAGCCCTCGCCGGCCTTGCTCTCCACCTGCATCCGGCCGCCCAGCCGTTCCAGCCGCTCTCTCATGCCCAGCAGGCCGTAGCCTTCCTTCAGTCCCGCCGTGCCCTGGCCGTTATCGCGGATCAAGATGCTGATCCCCGCGCCGACCCAGGCAAAGGAGATCTGGACCTGCGATGCCCGGCCATGGCGCAGGGCGTTGGTCAGCCCTTCCTGGACCACCCGGTAGGCCGTCCAGTCGGCTTCCGCCCCGAAGCGCAGCGGCGCGTTGCCCAGATTCAGCGTCACTTCCATCTGGGTGGCCTTGACGAAAGTATCCACCAGTTGCTTGATGGCCGGCAGCCCCGCGGTTTCGGAAGGCTTGACCGCCCGCAGCTCCTGCAGCGCGCTCCGGACATCGGCCAGCCCGGCCTTGGCCTGGTCCCGGGAGGCCCGCAGGTGCTCGCGGAGCCCGGCCGCCGGTTCGCCCGCCATATCCATCGCCGCCTCCATCATCATCACCAGATTGGTCAGGGTGTAAGCCAGCGTGTCGTGGATCTCCCGCGCCAGCCGTTTGCGCTCGGTCAGCACCGATTCCTGCTCGGCCATGGCGGCGTACTCCTGGAGCTGCATATTGATCTGGGAGAGTTGCAGCGTCGCATCGTGCAGGCTGCGGTTCTGGGCCGCCGTCCCGCTCTGGGCGTCCCGTTGCCAGCGCAGCAGCAGCGTCAGTACGATGATCAGGCCCGCATAGACCGCAAAGGCCAAGCGGTCGTGGGCCGAGGCCACCGGCAACTGCTCGCCCCAGGCGATGATCGGCAATTGTTGCATGCCGACGATGACGCCGGTCATGCCGGCGGCCGCGGCCAACCCTTGCCACCATGGCGCATAAAAGAGCGCCTCGATGATGAAGGCCGCCGCCAGGGTCACCTCGATGCCCAGGTAGTCGCCGAGCGGCAATCCGATCACGGTGAGCAGGAGCGCCTGACCGCTCAGGAGCAGCCAGATAAAGAGCATCCGCCGGCAGAACGGCAGCGCCAGGACGAACAGCAGCGAAGTCAGCAATAAGCAGCCGAACTGGCTGCGCCAGGCCTCGGGCAGCGGCATCGTCCCGATCTTGTACTGAAACTGGATCCAGGCGAACAGATGCGCGGCGGTCGCCAATCCGGGAACCACCATCCGCCATAAACGGTCCGGCATTCTCCCGACCATCCCTCCGTCGATCCGGCGTCATAAAGCAAATGTTACGAAACGGTTATATTTCTATATTACCAAAAACCACGCATTAGTAAATCAAAAAATTTCTGGCAGCGACCGCCAAAGCGCGGCCAAGCTGCGGGAATTGCCTTTCAATCCTGCCGGATCCGGTCCAAGCGCCTGGCGCCGCTGATTCTGGCATTGCCTATCCTGCGCCTTTACCAGACTAAATGATTGCCGATTTGGCGAGTTCCGAGCCGCAATTAAGCAAACCTTTTTCCGATATTCCGCGGCGCCTCTCAGTCACTCAACAAGCTCTCTCAGTCACTCAACAAGCTCTTTCAGTCGCTCAACAAGCTCTTTCAGTCACTCAACAAGCTCTCTCAGTCACTCAACAAGCTCTCTCAGTCACTCAACAAGCTCTCTCAGTCACTCAACAAGCTCTTTCAGTCACTCAACAAGCTCTTTCAGTCACTCAACAAGCTTACTCAGTCGCTCAACAAGCTTGCTCAGTCGCTGAGCAAGCTTGCTCAGTCGCTCAGCAAGCTCTTTAAGTTACTAAATAAACTCCCAGAGAATGCCCTTCGAATCCTCCATCGACTTCATAAGTTTATTTCAAAGCAAAACCGTCGTTACTTACTGCTTACTTATAACGGTAGACGGCCGGCGCAGTCAGATTTGGGAATCAAGTTTCCGAGGTAATGACAGCAAAAGACGGCCGGACGGCCGTCATGAGCTGATAAGTAAGTTTTGAAACGGATTCACTCGAACGCTGGTTCAATGCCGGGTCACATGCTCCGCCAGTTTGAACGGATCGCTCGATATGACGCTGGCGGCATAGAGTTCCATCGCCCCGAAATCGGCGGTCTTGTTGTTGGGGTCGCCGCGATCGACGATCCGGACCAGCGCCGGAAAGCCGTCCCAGTCCTCGGTGGCCGGGGCGATCGGCGGCAGATAGAGCACGACGTTGAAACTGGTCACGCACAGTTTCATCAGGCTTTCGAGCACCGCGTGCACCGCATGGTAGAGAGGGGCGCCGGGTTTGGGGGCCAGCAGGAAGATTTCCTTCTCCTTGATCGGGGTCAGATAGGCGAAACCCTTGACATCCCCTTCCCAGTCCCAGGCCAATCCCAAAGCGCGGTGAATCTTATAGAGGTCGCTGAAATAACAGGTGCCGTTATATTGCTGCTTATAGGCGGCCCAGACTCGCCGCAGCGCTTCCACCTTGGGATAATGCATGCCGCGGGTCAGCGTCATCTGGGCGTGGCCGTGCACGATGGAGGCGCCGCTCTTCCAGAGGCAATTCCACATGAAGAAATAGTATTTGGCCTCCGGGTCCTCGGCGTGGGCGCGCTGGGCCCACTCCCGGGCGGTCTCGAAATAGTCGCTGATCGCCTCCTTATGGATCATCAGCGGATTATGTTCGTTAAAGACCACCAAGCCGTGGTAGCCGTCATATTTGGCGACGTTGCTGGCGGTGGTGCAAAAGCTCCCCGCGACCCGGCCGAAGGAATCGGCGGGCGTCCCTTCCCGGACCTTGCAGAAGGGATCGCCGGTGCCGCGCTCGATAATGTTGCGGATCTCCTGGTCCACCTGGCACTCCATGGGCCGGCTCGCCCGGAGTTCGTTGAAGAGCGCGCCCTCCAGGGTCAAGAGATTGGTCACCTTGACGATCTGCTGGCGCTCCACCTTCTCCAGCGCGCCGAAGTTCTTGGTGATCCAGCCTTTCATCGCCTCAGGCGGCACCAGCTTGCCGACGGTGGTGTCCACCCGGAAATAACGGTCGAATAAGCCCCGCGCCTCATCGGGCAGCGCGTTTTTGATTCCTTCCAGATCGGCGATGGACTTCGCCGAGGTCGCAGTCACTGTCATCGTTTTCTCCTTTTAGCCGAGCACATTCGAATATTGGCTGGGCACCGGATGGTCGGCGCGGAGCGTCAACGCCCGCTGATAGAGGTCGATATACTTGGCCGCCGACACCTTCCAGGAAAAATCGGCGCTCATGCCGCGCTGGATCAGGGTCTTCCAGACCTCGGGATAGTAGTAGGTCTCGATGGCCCGGACGATCGCGGTGTACATCGACAGCGCGTCGTAATTCTTGAAGGTAAAGCCGTTGCCGTCGCGGGTTTGCGGATCATAGTTCTCGACCGTGTCCTTCAGGCCGCCGGTCTCCCGGACGATCGGGATGCTCCCGTAACGCAGCGCGATCAACTGCCCCAGTCCGCAGGGCTCGAAGCGCGACGGCATCAGAAACAGGTCGGAGCCGGCATAGATCTTCTGCGCCAGCGGGGCGTTGAAGGTGAGATAAACCGCCGAACGACTCGGGAAGCGTTCTTTGATCGAATTGAAGAGATTATGGTAATACTCGGCGCCCGTGCCCAGCAGGATGAACTGGAACTGCAGATTGTTCATCATGGCCTCGATGACCTGGCCGATCAGATCGAAACCCTTCTGATCCGACAGCCGGGAGATCATGCCGATCAACGGCGTGTGGGCTTCCTCGGCCAGCCCGGCCTCTTTCTGGAGGGCCAGCTTATTGGCGAGCTTCCCCTCCGGATGGTGCAGGTCATAATGGTGAAAGAGGTGGGGATCCGCCGCCGGGTTGTTCGACTCGTAATCGATGCCGTTGACGATCCCGTACAGGCGGTCGCGCCGTTCCCGCAGCAGCCAGTCATAGCCCTCGCCGTATTCCGGCGTCAGGATCTCCTGGGCGTAAGTATCGCTGACGGTATTGATCAGGTCGGCGAAGAAGATGCCCCGGCCCATCATGTTGATCTGGTTCTCCGGCGAGACGCCCGGCGGCACCATGAACTGGTACTTGTCGACGCCGGCGATCTCCAGCACCCGGTTGCCGAATACGCCTTGGTAGGCCAGATTGTGGATGGTATAGATCGAAACGGTCTTGGCGTAGAAAGGATCATCCTTGTAAATGGTCCGCAGCCAATTGGGCACGATCGCGGTATGCCAATCGTTGCAGTGCAGGATATCCGGGACCCAGCCCAACCGCTTGAGCATTTCCATGGCCGCCCGGCAGAAGAAGACGAAGCGGTCGGCATCGTCGGGGTACATGTAGATGCCTTCGCGATCGTAATATTTGGGATTGTCCATCATATAGACCGGCACGTTTTCACCGATTCTGCCTTCATAGACCGCGGCGGTCTCGGTGCCGCCGTTCATCGGCACGGTCAGGCCGGTCATCATTTCGGTTAAGTTGAATTTATTCCTGTCAATAAATCCATAACGGGGCATCGCCACCCGTACATCGTGGCCCAGCTCTTTCAAGGCCTTCGGCAGCGCGCCCGCGACATCGGCCAACCCGCCGGTTTTGGCAAATGGAACGACTTCCGCGGCCAACAGCAAAATTTTTAAAGGCCCATCGCTCATCGACATCACTCCTCATGGTTGCCAATTCAACCCGATTACCGCTAAAGTTTACTGGAATTTCGCTAAACTTCATACGACCCATTTAGTGTGAACGATAATGGCCTTGGCTATTCTTCCAGTTTGACGGGATAAGGAGGACCGAGCGAGTATCCATTGGGGTTCCTTTCAGATTCAGACGGACTTTCGGGTTTCCATAAGAACCGCAGCGGTTTCGCGGAGTTCCAATGGGTTCCAGGGAGTTCCAGGGTCTGTCCGCCGGTCACCGGCGGAGTTATGGCGCTTTGGTACTGGCAATCACCCGGTAGCCGCCGCCTTTCTCGAGTTCGCGGACGTTGCCGAAGACCTCGGCCATTTTCCGTTCCAGGCTTTTGGCGCCCTGTCGGGTCAGGATGACCGCCACCAGGGTGCCGCCCGGCCGCAAAGCCGCCGGCGCCTGGTCGATCAGCGGGTAAATCACCGCTTTGCCGGCGCGGATCGGCGGATTGGTCACCACCAGATCGAATGGCTGCCCCGCGAAGGGCGCAAAACCTTCCCCGGCCCGGAGCACCACGTTGGTTATCTCATTGGCGGCCGCGTTCCGAGTGGCCAGTTCCACGGCGCGCTCGTTGATATCGCTCATATAGACGGTGGCCTCCGGCAGCAATTTGGCCACGGTCAACCCGATGGGGCCGTATCCGCAACCCAGATCCAAAATCGCGCGCAGTCCGGGGGTCAGCGGCAAGGACTCGATCAATAACTCCGTCCCGCTGTCCAGCCGGTTCTTGGAGAAAACCCCCGCGTCGGTCCCGAGGTTCAGGCTGACCCCCCGGACCGTCATCGTAAATTGCTGGAAATCATGCCGCGAAGTCGGTTGGGATGAATAATAGTGTTCGGACACACGGATCACCTCGTGCCTATTATACCGGTTCCGGTCCCGGTTTAACAGCCCCAAACCCAACAAAAAACCCGGGGAAACCCGGGTTTTTAGCGCCTCGACTTGAGACTTGCATTGCTTATAAATTATAATGGACGAAAATCCGCGCCTCGGCGAAGCTCGAAGCCAGCAGGAACAGCAAGCCGTAAATGAAGACCTCGCGTTGCTCCGGGCTGAAGGGCAGCGGCCAGAGTTTCCTTTCCTGTTTCCAGCCCCAACAGGACCAGCTCGGCGAGACCAGCCAGCCGAATTGGGCGGTGCCGACGACCAAAAGCAGATAGGAGAACCAGGTCCATAGGCCGAACCGGGCAAACAGTATCAGCGACCCGAGCACCACATTGGTTCCCGTGGGAAAGCTGAGCGACTGGGACCCGATGGCGATCCCCCACAACACGGTATAAAACGCGAAATACACCGCGCCGAAATTCCAGCGCCCCACCTTGAAGAAGTTGAGCAAAAAGATAAACGGAATAATGAATGCCAAATGATTAACGAAGTATTTGAAGGTCAGCACAAAGACATTGCCCCAGGTGTCAAACTCTTTGGCGACATCGAGTTTCCATTTTAAAATCGTCCAGGTTTTGCCGAAATGGCCGGCGCCCCAGGATCCGAAGGTCTTTACCGTCTCGGAACTGAAGATCTTCTGCACCATGAACGAATCGGCCAACAGGTTGGTCTTTTTGATTCCAAACTGGCAAATGGCCCAACTAATCAAGAATAAAAGCAACCCGAAGATCAAATAACCGCCGATCCGGCAGTACACATCTTCATGAAATAAAAGACGATAAACTTTGGCGAAGAATCCGGGGTTTTTGGTTGGTACATCGTGGCTGGCGGTAACCCCTTTACTTCCTTTTTTGTTTGTCACTGCTTTGTCCCCCTTTTAATATACATCAACATCAGTAACATCAGCCGAATTAAACCGCTTCATGATTTCATCATGCCCGCGTTGGAACATGATGAATATTCGCATTTAATTCAACTTTTCATCAGGAAATCACTTATGTATTCGCCGTGATTTCCCGATTCCCTTCTCCTGCCAGTAAAATGACTGTTCAACCTTTATTTAGTATTTTTATCTTGATTAAGCTGGTTGAAAAGTATCTTACCGACTCCTAATCCATTAACGGAAATCTGTTTCGAAAGTTCCTCCTGGAATAAACTTTGAAAATATTCTCCGCCGAAACCGTCGCCGAACATTTTGGTGGATCCCTGCATCGCTTCGAGCATCTGCTTGACCAGGAGAGATTCGAATTCATTACAGGCTTTGGCGAGTTTCCGTTGCTCGGGAGTCAAACCCTGTTGCGATTTGGTATTGGAGAGAGAGACGGGAAGGGGGTTCTGTATCTGATTCATCGGTAAAGTTCCTCTTTTTAAATGAATTCCAGCGTGCCATAGAGCGCGCCGGCTTCTTTGATGGCCACGATCACCGCGATAATATCCTGCGGCGTGGTGCCGACCGCGTTCAACGAACGGACGATCGTTCCGATATTTGTCCCGGCCGGCAGCAAGATCACCCGGCCTTGTTCCTCATTAACCTGAACGTTTTTCTCCTCGACGACCTGGGTCTGGCCGCCGGAGCGGGGGTTGGGCTGTGAAACCTTGGGCGTACTGCTGATTTTCACGGTAATGTTGCGATGCGTGACGGCCACCGGGGCAATGCGCACTTTTTCTCCCACCACGACGGTTCCGGTCCGTTCATTGATGACCACTTTGGCCTGGCCGTCCGGGGTCACCGGCAGGTTTTCGATTTCGGCGACGAACGCCACCGGATCGGTGACCCTTTCCGGGGGAATGGTGACTTCCACCAAGCCCATGTCCACCGCTCTGGCCACGCCCGGGGCGATCGTATCGTTAATGGTTCCGGCCAACCGGGTGGCGGTGGTAAAATCGGGACTGTTCAATACCCAACGCAGTTTGCTTTGATCGGCGAAACTCATCGGAACTTCCCGTTCGACGATGGCGCCCGAAGGGACCATGCCGGTGGTGGTGACGTTCTTCTGTTGACTGTTGCTTTTATCGCCGGCCACATAACCGCCGAGGTACACCGGGCCCTGGGCCACCGCGTAAACCCTGCCGTCCGCGCCGGTGAGCGGGGTTTGCAGCAATACGCCGCCCTGTAAACTCTTGGCGTCACCGTAGGAAGCCACCTGCACCGTGAGCGCGTCTCCAGAGCGGGTATAAGGCGGCAGTGACGTTGTCACAAAAACCGCGGCGATGTTTTTGACCTTCATGTCGCTGACCGTTACTTGAACGCCCCACTTCAAAAGGGTGTTGGCGACCAGCTGGGCATTGGCTTTGCTGGTGTCGCCGGTACCATTCAGTCCGACCACCAGGCCCATGCCGGTCAATTGATTGGCGCGGACGCCCTCGAGCCGGGCCAGATCCTTGATCCGGGTGGTCACCACCGGGTTGTCTTCCTCGGCGGCCAATGCCTGGGAAAAAACTCCGCCGCCCATGAACGCGACCGCGATTAAAGCAAAACCGATCATCTTTCTCAGCTTTCTCAGCATCTGTTCCCACCTGGCTCTCAAAAAATCCAATGAAATATCTTGGTGAGGATTCCGGTACCTTGGGTGTCGCCCACCGTGCCGTTGCCCTGATATTCGATGGCGGCATCGGCAATGTACGTCGAATAGATCAAATTGTCGCTGGAAATATCCTCCGGTCTGATGACGCCGGTGATCCGCAATACTTGCTCTTCCTTATTGACCTTGATCATCTGCTTGCCTTCGATGGTGAGTAAGCCGTCCGGACTGACCGAAGTCACCATCACCGTGATTTTAGCGCTGAAGGTCCCGCCCCGGGTCGTGGTGCCTTGTCCATCGGAGCTCGAACCCCAATCGGCCCCCAATTGCGGCAGGATCTTTCCCAGTTTTCCCGATCCGCCGGCGCTGACCGATCCTTTTTCGCTGTTGCTGGAGTCGGCTTTTTGTGTGGCTGACGTCTGCTCCACGATGACCACGGTCAGCAGATCGCCCGCTTTATAGGCGGTCTTTTTCCCGCTGAACGGCGAGAGATTCCGGTCCGACCAAAGCGAGTCGGCCGCCGCCGCGGCTTGAAACAAACATAAACCGATGCTCACCAGGAGCAGTCGGAACAACATTTTCTTAAAATGATTCTTTTTCAAGGAATTATCACCTCGGTCGCACCAGGCCCGCAAACCTTGGCCTGGAACTTTTTATTGCTAGAGGGATTGACGATGGGTATCGAATCACCGTTCCAGCCGTCGGCCAACGCGACTCCGGCGATGGCGATCTCGACCCCGGAATCTTTTACCGTGACCTTCACCGGATGGCCCTTGACCACCAA
Source organism: Bacillota bacterium (assembly GCA_023400055.1). Lineage (GTDB taxonomy): Bacteria > Bacillota > UBA4882 > UBA8346 > UBA8346 > Hydrogenispora. The sequence continues at coordinate 129,579 of JAEXFN010000005.1, read as the reverse complement.
GGGCACTTGCTGAAGATCGGTCATCCGGAGCACTCTGCCGGCACGCAACGGTTTGATGGTCCGCCAGCCCGAGCAGTCGCCGGTGAGTTCATCCCCAAACTTCAATTCCATTTCCATGGGAACCAGATCCTCCGCCTTCAAGGCGGTCAACTTGGGCAGATTGCGGGCGGCTTGATAGACTTGGGCCTTGGCATGAATCCGGCCGCTGACATTCAATACCCGTTGCTCGGCGCCGTTCTCCAGGCGCACCTGAAACAGGACATTGCCAAAGTCGGGCATGTTGCCTACCGGCACCGCTTGGATCCGCCAATCGCCCTGACTCAACCAGATCGTTTCCGGGAGGTTGTTCAGCTCAATCCAGCGACTGATCCCCGCTTTAACCGGCAATAGCTTCATAATCTCGGCTTCAATCGCGTCGTGGGTGATGGCGGTGGCTGCCGCCTGAACCGTAACGGTCTGGCCCATTTGCAGCGATACCGGTTGTTTCAACGGATGCTGTTTTAGCTGAAAGTCCAGATACTCCTTGGAAAAGACGCGCGTCTGCCCCGGTTGGGGCGTCGGGCCCAAAGCCAGTTGTTGCAAAACCCGATATTCGTCCGGGGTACCGCCGCTGAACGACGCCAGGCTTCCCAGCTGGATCCGCGGTCCGGTCACCGTGACCCGCTCGGGAATGGTCACGACGATCCCCTCGGCCGCGGCCGCGGTTCCGACCGCCAGCACGGCCAGGAGTATCAACCATCCTAAAACCCTTTGCCAGCCGTTCATGGATTATTCCTAACGCCGCAGATTATTGGCGGTTTGAAGCATCTCGTCCGAGGCTTGAATCGCCTTGGAATTCACTTCGTAAGCGCGTTGCGCCACGATCATGTTGATCATCTCTTCGACCACCTTGACATTGGACATCTCCAACGCCCCCTGGACGATGGTGCCCGCGCCCTCGGTCCCCGGACTCACCGTGTTCGGATCCCCCGAGGCGCCGCTCTGGCGGTATAAGCCATTGCCCATGCTGTCCAACCCGGCCGGATTGACGAACGTTACCAAGTCGAGCTTCCCAACCTCTTGGGCGGTGGTTTCGCCGGAAACCTGGACGGAAATCGTTCCGTCAGTGCCCACATTGATCTGTTCGACTCCGCTGGGGAAAGTGATCGCCGGTTGCACGATATACCCTTCCGAGGTAACCAGTTGCCCGTTGCCGTCTTCCTTAAATGAACCGTTCCGGGTATAGGCGACGGTGCCATCCGGCAGTTCGACCTGGAAGAAGCCCTGTCCTTCGATTCTCAGGTCCAGCGGATTATCGGTCTGCAAGTGATCGCCTTGGGTAAATATCCGGGCGGTGGCTACGGGGCGGACGCCCAAGCCGATCTGCAACCCGGTGGGAATCTGCACGCCTTGATATGAAGAACTGCCCGGTTCCCGGATCGTCTGGTAAAGCAGATCCTGAAATTCGGCCCGCATCTTTTTGAAGCCGGTGGTGTTGACATTGGCCAGATTGTTGGCGATGGTGTCGATATTCATCTGCTGGGCCTGCATTCCGGTGCCGGCACTCCACAAAGCTCGAATCATCCTGTTTCCTCCTCAAAATAAATGTAATGAATGTCAAATGTCTGAGCAGCAAAGAGGACAGGTCGAAGTCGATGGGTCATTTCCGAAAGATCTCAGTCGTTCGATCTTTCCGAACCTCCGCGAGCGGTCCGGTTCTTCCATTCAACTCACGCCCGTCACTGCCTTGCCATGCGCGATCTTATTTCGCCAAATCGTTTACCGCCTTGCCCAATGTATCATCCTGAGCGAGCAGCACCTTTTGATTGGCGTCGTAACTCCGGGTCACCGTAATCATGTTGATCATTTCACGGATCGGATTGACATTGGAGCCTTCCAACGCGCCCTGAATGATCCGGGTATCGGCGCCCGCAGCCGCCGGAGCGGCGTTGCCGCTGACATAAAAGTCGTCCTGTTTCACCATGCCGGCGGTAGACGACAAGCGAAGCCTGTCGACCTCTTGCCCGTTTTGAATGATCGCTCCGTCCGGCGCGACCGTAAAGGAGCCCGCCAACTGAATCGGTCCGTTTTGGCCCAACACCGGATCGCCGTTTTGGGTGACCAGCGTCCGATCCTGATTCAGGGTCAGATTGCCGGCCCGGGTGTAACGGACCTGACCGTTCCGTTCGACGGCCAACAGCGCGTCTCCGGTAATGGCGAGATCGGTTGGATTATCGGTCGGTACGATATTGCCGGTGCTATAATCGGTATAACTGCCGTCGACATCGACCCCCAAGCCGAGCGCGCCGATCGGAGTCGCCCCTTTTTTCGAATAAGCGTTGAGCAACAATTCGTGAAAAGAGGTTTCCGTGACATTATCCCGTTTGAAACCCACCGTGTTGACATTGGCCAGATTATTGGCGACCGTGTCCTGCCGCGTTTGTTCGGCGATCATACCGGTGGCCGCCGTATATAAACCGCGTATCAACGACTCACCTCCTCCATGGGAATATTCCTTATAGTATATATCGGTCAAAATTCGACAGGGATTAGCGATTTTTATGATCTCGGCAAAAAAAATGCCCACCGCGAACGGAGGGCTTGCCATGGACACCTAGCACTAATAAATTATCAAAAATCGTTCTATTTGTTCAAATCGTCACGGCAAGCGCGACACCAGCAACGTGGTGAGGCCTTTAAAAAAACGGTATAGTTTTTGATATATTTTTCGCGAAAGCTTTTTGCCGAACGCTTTGCCGAACCGTTGCGTCCGGTAAAGGTTCAGCACCATTTGGGCCAATTTGGTGGCGTCGTGCCGGATCAGATTCGATTTGACGATAACTTCCAAGCCGAACGGCGTCACTCCCAAAGCTTTCACCCGCTCGAAATCGGCGGCCACCGGTTCGGCGCCTTCCTCGGCATAACGTTCCATCAGATCCGGCGGAATCGCCTCGGTATTGATCACCGCGATATCGATCAGTTCCGGACCGGCATGCTGCAAAATGGCCCGGATATGGTCGCTGGCCGTGTAATGATCGGTCTCGCCCGGCTGGGTCATGGCATTGCAAATATAAAGTTTGATGGCGGAAGCATTCCGCAGCGCCTCCCGGATCTCCTTCACCAGCAGGTTCGGAATCACGCTGGTATAAAGGCTGCCCGGTCCCAGGATGACCAAGTCGGCCTCGTTGATGGCGTTGACGGACTCCCGCAACGGTTTGACATCGTCGGGTTCCAGAAAAATCCGTTTGATCGCGAGCTCGGAGGCTGTGATCGCCGATTCGCCCCGGACCATGCTGCCGTCGACCATCTCCGCCTTTAGCGTAACATTCTCTAATGTCGCCGGGAGCACCTGGCCCCGGACCGCCAAAACCTTGCTCGATTCGCGGATGGCTTGTTCAAAATCGCCGGTGATGTCGGTCATGACCGTCAAGAACAGATTGCCGAAACTATGCCCGGCCAGATCGGAATTGCCGGAAAACCTGTATTGCATCAGGCCTTCCATCAACGGCTCAATATCCGCCATCGCCACCAGGCAATTGCGAATATCCCCGGGCGGCAGAATCCCGAATTCCTTGCGCAGCCTGCCCGAGCTGCCCCCGTCATCGGCGACGGTGACGATGGCGGTCAGATTGGAGGTGATCTCCTTCAAACCGCGCAGGATGGTCCCCAGACCGGTCCCGCCCCCGACGACGACGATTTTGGGGCCCTTCTGCCCCCGGCCGTTCTTGGGTTTAAAATCGCTGCTGGACAGCCAGGAAACCAACAGCCAGAAGCAGCGCTGGGAACCGAAATAACCGCTCGCCACGCCAATGATGATGAAAAACCAGCCCGAGACGGCCCGGGCTCCCGCTCCAAACCGCGCCAGGCGGATGACATCCGTCAGAATCAGGATTCCACCAGCGATCAGGGAGATGCAAAATAAGACCGTGATCAACCAATATGCAGCGATCCGTTGCGGCCGCTTCTTCATTGCCATACGGTCCATCCCCTTTCTGGTATACTCGGATTGCTATCGGTTGCATCGGCAATCTGGGATCCAAAAGCGCGACGCCCCCAGCAACGGGCGCCCCCGCCAGGCGTTGCGCCACGTCCGTTAAATATCCCGGTGATCGATGGCGACCCGGTACCCTTGGGTCCGCAGATAATCCCCGAGCTTATTGGCGACCGTCACCGAACGGTGCTGACCGCCGGTGCAACCGATGCCGATGATCAGATTGGCCTTCCCTTCTTTCAAATAAAGCGGTCCCAGAAAATCGATCAAATCATAAAGCTTGGTCAAAAATCTTACCGTTACCGGCCATTTCAAAACGTAATCCGATACTTCGCAATTGTTGCCGTTCAAAGTGCGCAATGAATCCACATAATGCGGGTTGGGCAGGAAACGGACGTCGAAAACCAAGTCGGCATCGAGCGGAATGCCATTCTTGAAACCGAACGATACGATGGTAACCAGCATCTTCTCTTGTTCCGGCTGATTATCGAAGTTTTCCTGAATCCGTTCCCGCAACATTTTGGCGGATAATCCGGAGGTATCCAAAAGCATGGTGGCCTTGCCGCGAATCTGTTCGAGGCGTTGCGACTCGGCGCGGATTCCCTCGATGATCGCTCCCGACGCTGACAGCGGATGACGGCGGCGGCTCTCTTTGAACCGGCGCACCAAAATTTCTTCGCTGGCCTCCAAGAAAAGGATTTCGTGACTGAAACCGTTCTGTTCCAAGGATTCCAGCGCCTCGAAGATGTCATCGAAAAAGCTGCCGCCCCGAATATCGACTACCAACGCTATTCTATTAATGCGGCCGTCCGATTGTGCACAAAGCTCGGCAAACTTCGGAATCAGGACCGGCGGAAGATTGTCGACGCAAAAATAACCGAGATCCTCAAAACACTTCATGGTTTCGGTTTTGCCGGCCCCGGAAAGGCCGGTGATGATGACAAAACGCATACTTTCAGGCATGATCATCCCTCGCTTCGGATGATTCATTCGATTTTGCGAATCCTTTTTCCTGCAAGTATTGCTTATATCATCTTAAACGAATATTTTATCGTCGACCATCTGTAAAATATTACTGGATTGCCAGTTTTGGCTCGTTAATCATTTTGCTGGATGGAAACGCCGGGCCGAGAGGAGATCTCAATCGGTTTCGTGCACGTTGATGACTTGATCGGGGCGGAGTCCCGCCGCTTGGGCCGCCCGGATGCCCGCATCCAGCCGGCCCACTTTGTCCGGCTGGTGGGCGTCGCTGCCGATGGCGAAGCGCGCTCCTTCCTTGGCCGCGGCCTGAATGAAGCCGATCGATTTCACGCCGTGTTTGGCGTTGATCTCCAGGGCCGTGTCCCGCTTGACGCAGGCGCGGGCCAATTCGTGGGTGTCAATGGAGATATGCAGGCCAGGATGGGTAATGATGTCGATCTCATTCTTATAAATCGCTTCCACCATGGCCTTGGTGTTTTCGTTGCGCGCCTTGCGGCGCACCTCCGAGTCGAACTTGCCCAGCAACCGTTGGCTGGCGAAGTGGACCGCGGTGCCCAGATCCTTAGGCCGGATGGTGGTGTGAAATCCGGCCAGGACCTGATCGAGCCGGCGCTGCAGTTCGAGCGGTATGTCCAGCTCGCCGTCGTAGCTGATCAGATTGGCCTCGGTTCCGGCCAGAATGGTTAAGCCGGAAAGCTCGGCCTGGACTCTCCGGGTCTCGGCCATAATCTTATCAAACGCCCCGAGATGGGTGGTTCCGATATGGCCCCAGTTGGCCGGCCCGTGATCGGCGATGCCCAAGACCTCCAGGCCCTGGTCCAGGGCGGCCCGGGCGTTATCCATAATTGTGCCGGTGCCGTGAGAGTAAACCGTATGGGTATGATAATCCGCAATTACCCGCCACATTAGAAAACCTCCGCGCTTATTATCCGGGGTTCCCCCGCAGCCTTGCGGCCAGCGGGGATAAACGCCGGAATCATAGTTTGCCCGGAGGTTCGCGGAAACATGTCCGGCCGTGCGGACCCGTTTCCATGCGGCTCAAATTTTATTGCGTTGTTTGTCCTCATGCCGTTCCATGGCCAGTTGCAGCAGGCGGTCGATGAGCTCGCTGTAGCCGATGCCGCTGGCCTCCCACAGCTTGGGGTACATGCTGATTTTGGTGAAACCGGGCAGGGTATTGATCTCATTCACGAAGATCTGGCCGCTGGGAACATCCACGAAGAAATCCACCCGGGAGAGGCCGGCGCCGTCGATCGCCTTAAAGGAACGCACCGCCAGGTCCTGGACCTTTTGAATCAGTTCCGGCGGCAGCTCGGCCGGAATCACCAGCTTGGAATCGTTCAGAATATATTTAGCCTCGTAACCGTAGAATTCGGTACAGGGAATGATCTCGCCGGGCAGCGAGGCGATGGGTTCGTCGTTCCCCAGCACGCTGCATTCGATCTCGCAGCCCTTCAGCATTGCCTCGACCACGATCTTCCGGTCGTATTCGGCGGCCAGATCGAGCGCCCGCCGGAGCTCGGCCCGATCGTGCGCCTTGCTGATGCCGACGCTCGAACCGAGATTGGCCGGCTTGACGAAACAGGGAAAGGCCAGCTCGGTTTCGATCTCCGTCATCACCCGCTCCGGGTTATTCTCCCATTCTTTGCGCAGATAGACCAGGTACGGGCCGACCGGCAAGCCGGCTTGCAAAAAGACGGCCTTCATGATCGCCTTATCCATGCCGACCGCCGAAGCCAATACTCCGCCCCCGACATAGGGGATCCCGGCCACTTCCAGCAGTCCCTGGATGGTGCCGTCCTCGCCGAATGGCCCGTGCATCACCGGAAAGATCACATCCACATGCTCGCCGAGGCTGGACAGCAGCTGGCCGCGGCGGTTCTCCAGCGGAATGACCGCCCCGGCGCCATCCGCGGCCGTCCCGGCCTTTGGGTCTGCCAGCGAACGCACCTGAAGCTCCTGGCTCTCCACCAGCGGCTGCGGCGACTGGCCCGGCAGCCAGCGGCCGTCCTTGGTGATGCCGATCGGATAAACCTCATATTTCTGACGGTCAATGGCCGACAATACCGAATTGGCCGAGAGCACCGACACCTCGTGTTCGCCGGAACGGCCGCCGTAAATCAAACCCACGCGAATCTTGGACACAATGATACCTCCAACCCGTCTCCCGCCCCACGGCCCGGAAACGGTTTTCTATAATCCCTTATCCTTTCAACATTTCTCGATCAACATACGCATTCCTGCCAGGAACGGCAGTACCACGAGCGTGTTTTTTGGCGAGGGAGGCGGATCTATCGCCGTTAATTTAAAGTTTCCAGTGGCATCAGGTCTCTGAAACCGGCCCTGATGGAATCCTTAACTTTCGCAACTCAAATTTACGAGCAAACCTTAAAATCATAAGGTATAGCTCACGCCAATGCGTAATCTCGACATATTTAAAGCAAGTTACTTTTAAGTGCAGCTGAGGGTCGATGGGGACTATTCCCGCCCCCACCCCGGACCAAAGGGTTTGGTCGGAAACCCTTTGGAATCCCCCGACTAGGAACCGAGGTTCCTAGACCTCCTTATTCATCCAGGGTTCTAGCATGCCGCCGCCATCCATGGCAATCTGACTGGCAACCAAGCGTAGGCTTCCGTCCCCGACCGCAGTTTTTCGTCCGTGAAAAGATGCGTCGTTCGCCTTCATCCGTAAAGGCGGGTAGTATTTCGAAAGAAAGAGGCTGCGATGGGTCTGAGTCTGATGAAGATCTCAAAAAACGAATAATGACCGCCAAGACTTCAGCGAGACCATGTTCATATCCCGGCTTTCAATTCCTCTTTGATGGCCCTGAATTCTTCCAGATTGATCTCGCCGCGCGCCAGCCGCTCCTTAGCGATGTTCAGCGAGGCAGCCGAGGTGGCAAGCGGCTCCGTCACTTTGCGCAAGGCGCGCCTTTTCAGGCGGGCCACTGCGATCCGGATCAGGATCAGCGCCACCAACAGATAAATAATCCAGCTCTTGGCCTGCCAAGGCGCGTAGACAAAAAAATCCCAGATCTTTCCGGCCAGGGACGGCAAGAACAAAAAGATCACCGAAATACTGCCAACCCAGATAAATCCCCTTAAACTCATAGCGGGGATCCCTCCCTTTACGATCGCTTCACTTTATTGATCATAGGATGCCCAAAAATTCCTTTTTTAACCTTAATCTATCATTCAAAGTTCAATATTTGCAATGTCACGATATTCCCGGCCAAAGCCCTTATCCCGGTTGCCTTGGCGCGAATCCTTTATTTTATGGCGCAAAACTTTGTTTTATTACGTGTAACACTGGTTCAACCGGACAAGGAATGTGATAATTTCCGTTATTGAAATATATATCTTGACAAATATATTTTTATATGATATAATAATTAATTTTTTATTGACAATAAATATCGCAATATGATACATAATATTATAGGTCCGGAACCAATCAGGCCATGGCAGCCGGCGATCATTCATTGCTGAGGAGGGTTTCCGTTGGAAGATAACCAAGCCAGTCTTACCGCGCTCTTGACCGCTTTCGTTCGCGCCTATCACACCCGGCACGATACGCCGCCGATCTTCGCCGATTTCCTGGCCCGGCAGCTATTTACCGAAGCCGAATACCAAGCCATCGGCCAAAAGCTGGCCGCTTCGCTCAGTTTCTTCGCTCCCGAGCAGGCGGAAGCCGTTGCCGATCCGGAATCCGCCTTGGCCTGGGTGATCCAGCACATGATGAGCACCACGCTCAGCCGCTCCCGTTTTGCCGAAGACGCGTTGGAGGATGCCCTCCGGGACGGAGTGAGTCAATACGTGCTCCTCGGCGCCGGAATGGACAGCTTCGCCTGGCGCCGGCCGGATCTGCTCCGGCAGCTGCAAGTGTTCGAACTGGACCATCCCGCCACCCAGGCCGACAAACGTCGGCGCATCGCCCGGGCGGGTTGGGAACAGCCGGCGCAGTTGCATTTCATCCCGGTTGACCTGTCCAAGGAGGATTTGACCACGGCGCTCCGGCGTTCGCCTTATGACCCGCAAAAACTCACTTGCTTCGGGTGGCTGGGGGTCTCGCTTTACCTGCCCCGGGCGGTGGTATGGCAGACTTTACGCGTCCTCGCCGCCCTCGCCCCGGCCGGCAGCACCATTGTCTTCGACTATTTGGACGCCGCAGCCTTTGCGCCCGGCCAGGCCGCAAAGGACATCCAACTGGTACAGGAGATCGTACGGCGGATCGGCGAGCCGATGCAGGCGGGGCTCGCTCCGGCCCGCCTCGCCGCCGGCCTGAAGCAGTCCGGATGGTTGCTCCGGGAGAATCTGGACCCGGCCGCCATTGAGCAGCGCTTCTTCGCGGGGCGGCACGACGATTACCACGCCTCCACTCATCTGCATTATGCGCGGGCAATCATCGCCTGAGAACGAGAACCCTTCCACCGTTCTCCGGCCATCCCCAGCCCCGGCCGGCTTTTAATCCGGGCCGGGGACGCCGGAGACGGTTTTTCCCTCCGCATAGCGCGCCAGCCGTTCCGGGAGCGTGCCGGTATGCAGTTCGAAGAGGTGGTTGTCGAAATCATAAAAATATAACGAGCGGCCTTCGCCCGTCGCCCGCGGCCGGGGCGGCCGACAGTCGAGCCCCAGCGCCCGCACCCTCGCCTCGTACATCGCCAGCGCTTCCTCGGGGATCTTGAAGGCGGTGTGGTTATAAGTGCGCTCGACCAGGAGCTCGCCCTCCATCGCGACGACCCACAGGCCGCCAATCCGGAAGAACTTCTCCCTGGCGATCGAGAACGTCCGATCGCCGCTGGCGTATAGCGTTTCGGCATCGAAGATGGTTTTGAAAAACACAGTGGCCCGTTCCAGATCTTTTACGATAAAGGTGATGTGGCTGAGACCCTCGATCATCGGGCGGCCGCCTCCTTCAGCATCAAAATGCTACCAGTTTTCGAATCAGATCGCGATCTCGGTCCTGAAAACCACTACCGCTTCGCCCGCCACCTGAACCAGCACCGGTTGCCGCTCCGCGATTTTCACAATGACCTCGATGAGCCCCGGCCGGTTCATCGCCTCGCCCTGCCGGCCAAGAAAACGGAACTCGGACCCGCTGTTGTCCACCAGGCCATGGTGGACCAGATAGGCGCCCAACGGCCCGTTGGCGTTGCCGGTGACCGGATCTTCGGCGATGCCGATCGCCGGGGCGAACATCCGGCCGCAGGTCAGGACCCCCGGAGAACCGGAATCGAAGCTAAAGACAAAATAGCCGTTGCAACCGATGACCCCGCTCAGCGCGGCCAGTCCGGCCAGGTCGGGGGCCAGGCCGTTGAGCCGGTCGCGGCTGGTGATGCCGATCAGCACCTTGGAATGGCCGGTGGAAGCGATCTGCACCGGACAGCGCCGATCGAGATCCGCCTCGCTCAGGCCCAAGCGGTCCAACAACTTCCGGCGCACATCCGCCGCCAAAGGTTCCGCCAGCTCGATCCGGCCCTGGGTCATCGTCACCTTGTAATCGCAATCCCCTCCGGTCCGGGCCACCGCGAACGGCAGCACGCCGATCTTGGTGCGCATCCGCCAGATCGCCCCGTCCACCCCTTCCTCCATCGCCTTGGCGTACACATGGCGGCCACCGTGGCATGGCCGCAGGTCGGCACCTCGGTCTGGGGGGTGAAATAACGGATGACGCCGTCGCAATCCGGTCCGTCCGGCGCCAGCAAAAAAGCGGTCTCCGAGTTGTTCAGTTCCCGGGCCAGCTGTTGCATCTGGCGCTCGCTCAAGCCGTCGGCGTTCACCACCACCCCGGCGGGATTGCCCCGAAACATTTCCTTAGTAAACGAATCGATCTGATAAACGGTATATTTTTTCATGCCGTTTCGCTCCTTCGCGCCCGGACCGGGCAAGTTGTCCTTCCACTTTTACGACTGGTTTGGACTTAACTTTCTTAAGATGAACCATATCCCGAAAACCCGGGTTCGCTTCCCCAAGGCTCAGTTTTGATTCTCAGAACCTTGCGGGAGTCTCCCCGTGGCTCGATCCACCATCCCTGGTCTTTGTCGATGCTTCCCCAAGCCTTGGCCCAGTAGTTTCAAAGCTCGATCGTGCATCTTCGGACCTTGGTACTGCATCTTGAAGGCTCGGATCAGCTTCCCCAAGTCCCGGGGATGTGGGGATGGTCTTTAAAGATGCAGGGATGGTCTTCGCCCCTGAACGGACCATCGCGTACCTTACAAGGACGAAGACCATACCTTACACGGATCAGAGCATACCTAACAAGGACGAGAAGGTCCTTCGAGGGGCGAAGACCGTCCCTAACACGGACCGTCTCATCCCTTCAGGGATGACGACCATCCCTAAAGGACCAAGGACCATCCCTGACATGAGAACGCCAATTCCAGGATAAACAGAGAGCCGGACAAATTCCACCGCCACAATTTCAGTTCCAAATGGCGCGAAGTTACCATCGAGATCATCGATTGCGACTCGCACTCCATGGTTCCATAGAATTCGCCCATTTCCAACAACTCCCTGCCAATATTTACGACAATCTTGTAAAGGTACCCGGAAAAACAAGCAACGGGTAGCGCATACAAAAAAGCAAGTCCCGTCGGGGGCTTTAGCCCGCTTTTGGGATGTGAATGCTTATTCAAAAACTTTTTCCATCTTATATAACCCGAAACGGTTCATAATTTGGAGGCGGCGGCGGATAATAATCCCGGGGAGGGAGTACACGATGTTCATTTCCGGTTGGTGGAGCGGCTGGTGGTATCTGATCAGCCTCGCCCTGGCGGTCTGGGCGGCCTGGTGGACCTATCGGGACGCCGCGGCCCGCGGCATGCTGGCCTGGCTATGGTCCGCCTTGTCTTTGATCATCTTTCCGCTGGGATGGATCGTCTATCTGATCGTCCGGGCTTTCACAAAACCCAAAAGCGAGGCTTGAGCGGCTCGGAAAAAGGTAGCGCGACCGGGCCGGGTGGAATGGCTTTCCAAAGCATTCGGCGCGGCGGAATAAAGGAACAAGAAACTCCGGTCACAGGACCGGAGTATTCCATCAAATTCATGTCGCAAAGGGTTTCATGCGCTTATTTTATTGGACCCGAGGTTTTTGAAGATACCAAAAACTCCGCCGAACCCTGGCTAAATTGTCGACGGAGGCATTTCTGCGGCGAACGCGTCAAGCGACAGCGCGCCCATTTTTCATAATCAGTATAAGTTGAAATAGAATGAAATAAACTCCGCCTTCTTGATTTTGCTTGCATTCGGTTTTCTCAGACCAACGGCTCGTCAAAGCCGTTGGGTTGGGATTGGGAATGCAAATCAGTTTGGAAATCCATTTCATCTAAATATTTAAGTATGAAAAGAAAAAATCTTCCCCTTTTCCGAGTCTAGTTGCAATGCGGGGAATTTTTTCGCTTTTTTCGGCTGAACTTATCGGCGGCTGCAAAGTCTTACCGATACTTTATACGTGCAGAATGGCATTCACAGTGGCGACAACCTTGGCCTCATCGATCGGTTTCACGATAAAGTGCTTGGCGCCCGCCTTGATCGCTTCCAAAACGATATCCTTTTGCCCCATGGCGCTGCAAACAATGATTTTGGCCTGAGAATCCACTTCCAAGATCTTTTTCAGGGCGGTGATGCCGTCCATCTCCGGCATGGTCACATCCATGGTCACCACATCCGGTTTGACCGCGGCGTAGGTTGTGATCGCCTCGGCGCCGTTGCTGGCTTCGACCAGTTCGTCAAAAAAACCCATCCCGGTGAGGATCCTTTTCATTACCGCCCGCATAAAAGCAGCGTCATCAACAATTAGTGCTTTCATACCGTTCACATCCTTAAATTTTAAGTGACTCTTTTTGCTTTTTTGCTATCCAAATCCTGTTTTGGGCGACACGAGCCAATTTTACCAGTTTTTTCGGCACAATGTAGCACCACGATTACTATTTTTATCGGCGAAACTCAGTGAACCTTAACAACAAATTCAATATTTTAAAAAATTTCTATGCCGGTACCAGCTCATTCACGGGCGCAAAAGCAGGGAATCCTGTCCGGCGGATTCTTTGGCAAGCGAATTTGAAAGATTTAGCGCTAACGTTTTTGAACCGTTCAAAACGCGGGCAAAAAAAAGACCGGCTTTTGGCCGGCGCGGAAGGGGGGGTTATTATTATAAGGAGGTGAACTCAATACTCATTATAGCATTGTACATCATATGTTCAAGCGATTTGAGGCATTTTGAACCTTTAGTCAGGGGCAAGATGGGTAGAAGGTCCTAAATGAATTTACCGGTTTTAGTCCGATAGTCCCGCAATTTACGCTCATTTAAAGGCTTTTCGCTGATTTTCCCTTTTCGATTCCACAGGCGGCGACACAAAACGTTCCTAAATCCTATTTCCCCCATGTCATAAAGGATCATAACCTATATTGAGAATTTTGAAAGCCATTATCATTTCAATCTTGCAAATCGTTTCGATTCTTCCCGATGCAAGCGATGCTTCTGGTGATCGATGAAAGGAAGTGTTGGCATGGGCGGCTATAGAGACGGATTTTTCGACGGCAATTTCCTATGGCTCGTTTTGCTGCTGATCGCCTTCTGCTTTATATGCGGCCGTGGCTTTAACTGATGTTTCCACCACGCCGGTGTCCCCCACACCGTATCGAAAACACCCTTCCCGCTCGTAAGACCGGAAAGGGTGTTTTCATTGGCCGCCCCGATGATTCCGGTATGCAATTCTATTTTTCACGATTGAAAATTGGTTTTGGATCGCGCCGAAATCGATTCGGCGGATCGCCATTGCAATTTGGCTGAATGCAAATTCAAATATGATGTTTCCAAATTCAATTCTGCGGATCGCAATCCCCTTTTGGACCAGGGTTTCAGCAATTTAGCGATCCGCAAATATTTCTTCGGCGGACGGATCCTTGGCGCTCCGGTTCCGCGCTGCAATCCGGCCGACCGGATTCGTTCAAATGCCGGTCCGCCGGCCTTCCCCCGCTCATTCCGCCGGCTTTTTCCGGATGGCATGTTCCCGCTCCAAAAACGATATATTTGAATTATAACAATACGCGGAACGGTTGGTGCAATTTGATGCGAAAATGGCTTCTGTTAGCATTGCTGTGGCTGGTTGCCGGTGGTTGGGGCGGGCAATCCGACTGCTGGGCCGCTCCGGCGGGCGGCGCCGCGGCCCATTCCGGAGCAGCGGCCTGGTATGAACTGCCTTTTAGGGCATTCGACGCTGCCCGGGGGCTGCCGGAACGTCTGGCCGGGATCCTGGCGTTGCTGGCAGCCGGCGCGCTCTGCGGTTACCTCGTCGCCGGTGGCGGCCGCCGAAACTGGCGGCGGCTGGAACGGATCGCCACCTCCGCCGCGCTCCGGGCGGAACAGGCCGAGGACCGGGTCGCCATGGCCGAACGCCCGGTGGCGGCGGTCGTCCGGACGATCCGCCAGCGCCTGAGCCAGCTGGAAGACTGGAAAGTTTTCAGTCTGGCGACTCCGGCGCCGCCGGAAACGGAAGCACAATGCGCCGCAATCGGCCGGGGCATCGCGTCGTTGGAATGGCTTGGCGCCGAACTGACCGCGGCCGAATGTCTCTGGCAGGGCCGCGATCTTTATTGCCGGAACCAATTCCAACAGGCCCTGCCCTATTTCGAGCAGGCCCGGGCCGAGGCGGAACGGACCAAAAATGGCGATTACCTGCCCTGGTACGGCATTGGAATGTGCCTGGCCCGGCTGGAGCGGCACGCCGAAGCGCTGGCCGCGCTGGATGAGGCCTTGAAACGGACCGAAACGGAGGCCGGCGTCTGGGCGGCGCGCGGCGCGGTGCTCACTCAAATGGGCCGGCCACCGGAAGCGCTGGCCGCATACGAACGTGCCGTGCTGCTCGAACCGTCCGCGGCCCGGCTCTGGGCGGACCGGGCGCACCTTTTGGCCGGACTGAACCGGGAACCCGAAGCGCTGAAAGCCTATGAGCGGGCCCTGACGATCGATCCGGAGCAACCCGCGCTCTGGCGCGAACAGGCCGAACTGCTGGTCCGGCTGGAGCAGCCCGAAGCGGCGCTGGTGGCTTACGGCCAGGCGTTGGCCCGCGATCCGGGCGACCGCGCCGCCTGGCGCGAGCAGGGCAGGCTGCTCCGCGCGTTGAAGCGGCCCGGCGCGGCCTTGGCCGCGCTGGACCGGGCCGGCGTCGGCGAACCGCCGTCCGAGGCGGTTCTTTTGGAGAAAGCCTTGTTCCTGACCGATCTGGAACGATTCGAGGAAGCGCTGATCGTCTTCGACCGGGTCATCGAACATTACCCGGACGGCTACGAGACTTGGCTGGCCCGGGCCGGAGTGCTGCTGGCGCTGCACCGGGGCGGCGCGGCGCTCCGCTCGGTGGGCCGGGCGCTGGAGCTCCAGCCGGAAGCCGTCGACGCCTGGCGGGTCCAGGGCGAAATCCTGCAGGCCTTCAACCATAACGAAGAAGCGTTACAATCCTTCGAACGCTCCCTGGCCATCGCCGTCTCGCCCGCGGCGCAGTTGGCCAAGATAAAGCTGCTGATCAAAATGGATCGTTACCAGGAAGCCTTGCCGTTGGTGGAGCGCGCCTTGGAGGCCGACCCCGGCCAGGTCGAGCTTTGGAAACAGGAAGGGACCGTCCTGGATCGGCTGGGCCAACCCGAGGCGGCGCTGATCGCCTTCGAGCGGGCGCTGGCTTTGGCCCCGGAATCGGCCGAAATCCTGTGTTTGCAAGGATTCATCCTCGCCGAGCTGGGGCGGGCGGCCGCGGCGCTGGCTACCTTCGAACGGGCGGTCGCCGTCGGCTCCGAACTGCCCGCCGCCGCCTGGGAGATGATGGGCCGCCTCTATCTGGACCAAGACGACCCGGCCGCCGCGCAGACCGCGTTGAAACTGGCCACCCGGCTGAATCCCAAGTCCGCCGTTGCCTGGCAGCATCTAGGTGAGGCGTTGCTCGGCCTGGGCCAGCGCGCCGCGGCGCTGACCGCCCTGGAGCGCTCGCTCCGGCTGCAGCCCCAAGCGGCCGAGGTTTGGCTCTGGAAGTCCCTGGCCCTGATCGGGCTGGAACGTTTCGAGGAGGCGCTCGCCGCGCTGAACCGGGCCGCCAAGATCGAACCGCGCTGCCGGGCCTGGCATATCAAAGGCATGCTACTGGCCGACTTGAACCGGAATGACGAAGCCATCGCGGCCTTGGACAAAGCCGCCGAACTCGATCCCGAAAACGGCGAGATCTGGTTTTACAAGGGGAAAACCCTTTACGAACTGAACTGTGACGATGAGGCTCAGGCGGCGCTGGAATCAGCCCTGCGGCTCGATCCCGATTCGCTGGAGGCCCGCTTTTACCTGGGCATCATCCTGCAGGAACGGGGATTGCTGGACCAGGCGCTGGCTGCCTTTACCCAGGTGCTTGAGGCTGATCCCCAGTTTGGACGGGGCTGGCTCTTTAAGGGAAACCTGTTGCGCGCCATGGAACGTCCCGCCGAAGCATTGCAAGCTTTCGAGCGAGCCATTCATAATGATCCCGACAGCAGCTTGGCCTGGTACTTCAAAGGCATCCTCTGCTACGAACAGCATGAGATCCAGGCCGCGCTGAGCGCCTTCGAGAGGGCCATCGCCCTCGATCCGCAAGTTGGTCAGTACTGGTTTTATAAAGGAGTGATCCTCGCCGGGCTGGGCCAGAAAGAAGAGGCGGTGGCCGCCTACGCCAAGGCCCACGACCTCAATCCGGGACTGATGGATGCCTGGGCGCTCAAAGCCTGTCTCCTGGCGGAACTGGGCCGGGCCGCCGAGGCCCTGGCCGCCTGCGACCGGGCGCTGGAGATCGGGACCGAAAGCCCCAAAGCCTGGTTTTACAAGGCATTCGTGCTATTCCAGTTGGAACGACCGGCCGATGCCGTCTTTTACGTCGAGAAAGCCCTCCATCTGGATCCGTCCGACGCCGAGGCCTGGAACCTGCGGGGCCTGATCCACCAGCAAGCGGGGCGGATCGACAAAGCCGTCCATTGCTACTATCAAGCCCTGGAGATCGAGCCCGATTGGGACGAAGCCCATTATAACCTGGCCAGTTGCTGGGCGCTGCAGGGCAACAAGGCCAAGGCCCTGGATCACCTGAAGCGAGCCATCTCCTTAAATCCGGTCCTGAAAGAAAGTGCGCCGGGGGATCCGAATTTCGTCGGCCTGCGCGATGACGCCGATTTCCAAAAATTGTGCGAATAACGATCCCCAAGCGGGGAATCCTCAATTTTTGGTAACAAAGCCGCCGCCGCTCTTTACAAGCGGTCCCACCAATAGTAAAATTAGGTCCGTAAACCCAATTGAACATCTCTTCAGGGCAGGGTGCGGCCACAGCCAATTCCCGACCGGTGGTAAGGGGAAGACCCCGAGTCCACGAGCCTCAGCGGCCGATCTGGTGCGATTCCAGAACCGACGGTACAGTCCGGATGAGAGAAGATTCATTTTACCATGAAACGCCCTGAAACATCGTTCAGGGTGTTTTTACGTTTAACGATTTTTACGGATGCGTGATGAGCGAGACCATGACCATGAATGTGATCCCAAACACGACCCCCGATATCGCTATGGACTTAAACGCCCGATCGGACTCGAATCCGGTTAATTCGGTGATCGAGGTCGATCGGGTCAGCCTGGCTTACCAGAGCGGCGAACCGCCGGAACTCTCCGACGTCAACCTCACGGTGGGCGAAGGCGATTTCGTCAGCCTGGTCGGACCCAGCGGCTGCGGCAAATCCACCCTGCTCCGGCTGATCGCCGGCGTCCTGACCCCGACGGCCGGGACGGTGGCGGTCTTCGGTGAACGCCAGATCCCGGGCTGGTCTCGTTTAAGCTTCGTGCCGCAGGATGCCGCCTTGCTGCCCTGGCGCAACGTTCTGGCCAACGTCCGCTTGCCGTTGGAACTGGTCCCCGGCGTCAGCGAAGCCGCCATGAATGAGAAAGCTTATGCCGCCCTGCAATTGGTCAACCTGTCCGGCGTCGACAACAAATACCCCAGCCAGCTTTCGGGCGGCATGCGTCAGCGGGTCGCGCTGGCCCGGGCGCTGGTGGGCCAGGCCCGGCTGCTGCTGTTGGATGAACCGTTCGCCGCCCTGGATGATATCTCCCGCAACCAGCTCCATCTGGAACTGCTGCGGATTCAGAAACAGACCGGCATCACGGTTTTGATGGTCACCCACAACATCTTCGAGGCGGTCTTTCTCTCCCAGCGCGTGATGGTGATGGGCGAAAAGCCGGGCCGCATTCTGGGCAGCGTCGCCGTCGATCTTCCGGCCGAACGGACACTGAAACTGCTGGGCACGCCGGCCTTCGGCAGCCTGGTCGGAGCGGTGCAGGAACTTTTGGAACAAGGTTGGAGCGATTATCATGGCAATGGCCGATAAATTCAGGGGCAAACCGTCGAGCGGTGGCGCCCGGCGGCGCAACAACTATTGGCCGGCCGTCGGCGGCGGACTGGTTTTCTTAGCGCTCTGGCAATGGTTGGCCGGGTTTTATCAGCCGTTCATCCTGCCCGCGCCGGCGGAGGTTTGGAGCCGCTTGGTCGAATTCGGCCACGGCGGAAAACTGGTCGATCATTTCCTGATGACCTTCGGCGAGGCCTTTGGCGGTTTCAGCCTGGCAGTGCTGGTCGCGCTGCCCCTGAGCTATCTGTTGGCCCGCCATCCCGCCCTCGATCAGTTGATCACCCCGTACATCGTGGGAATTCAAGCCGTTCCCATCGTCGCGCTGGCGCCGCTGCTGGTGATCTGGTTCGGCTTCGGCATCGCGTCCAAGCTACTCATCGCGGGACTGGTGGCCTTCTTCCCGATTCTGACCAACGGCGTGATCGGGCTGCGCGAGGTGGACCCGGCCCTGAAGGAACTGCTGGTGATCATGGGCGCCGGACCCCGGGAGATCTTCTGGAAACTGGAACTCCCCTCCGCCCTGCCGGTGCTGTTCGGCGGCTTGAAGCTGGGCATGACCCTGTCGGTGATCGGCGCGGTAGTCGGCGAATTCTCCGGCGCCGGCAAGGGCCTGGGCTATCTGGTCAACTTCGCCCGGGGCTCGTTTGACACGCCTTTAATCTTTGTGGCCCTAATCATCCTGGCCTTGCTGGGTATCGGTTTTTACCTGCTTCTGGCCGGACTGGAATACTGGTTGCTGCCCTGGAAGCGCCAACGTTAAGGCGGCCGGGGAACGGAGGAGGTTCTCGCGATGAAAAAAACGGCCATCGGTATTTTAATACTGGTAGTGCTGCTCGGGGCGGTAGCCTTCTTCTGGCTGGTCCGGCCGCACCCCAAAACCGTCACCATCGGCATGACTTACATCCCCAACGTGCAGTTCGCGCCCTGGTATGTGGCGCAGGACCGAGGCTACTTCCGCGCGGAAGGCCTGAATGTCAAGTTCGACTACAGAATGGACATCGACGCGTTGCAATTAGTGGCGGCGGGCCAGATGGATCTGGCGCTGGCCGGCGGCGATCAGGTGATCACCGCCCGGTCGCAAGGGATTCCCGTCTGTTACCTGCTGACCCTCTACGCTAAGTTTCCGGCGGCCATCATCGCCAAGGCCGATTCGGGCATCCGAAGCCCCCGGGATCTGAAAGGGAAACGGATCGGCCTGCCGCTTTACGGCACCAGCCTGCTGGCGGCGAAGGCGATTCTGAAGAAAGCCGGCTTGAGCGACTCCCAGGTCCAGCTGGTGGACGTCGGCTATACCCAGATCCCCTCGCTCACCGCCGGGAAAGTCGACGCCGTGGTCGGTTTCACCAACAATGAGCCGGTGAAGCTGCGCGCCGCCGGCCAGGCCATCACGGAGATCGATTCGGCGGACTACTTCTCCCTGGTTGGGCACGGCCTGGTCACCGGGGAAGGACAGCTGGCCCGCTCGCCAGAGCTGCTGCGCAAGGTAGTCCGGGCCACCCTGAAGGGCATGCGCTACGCGCTGGCCCATCCCGACGCAACCTTCGCGATCTGCCGGAAATACCTGCCGGAGTTGGG
Source organism: Bacillota bacterium (assembly GCA_023400055.1). GTDB lineage: Bacteria > Bacillota > UBA4882 > UBA8346 > UBA8346 > Hydrogenispora. The sequence goes on along the minus strand of JAEXFN010000005.1, from coordinate 109,661 downwards.
CAAAGGGCAGGAGCCCACCGAGAAACAGGTGTTGCTGGAATCCCTGAAGCTGTGGGAGAATGACTACACCCGCAGCCACGGGCTGGGCCGGTCCGATCCCAAGGCCTGGGAGGATTCGCAGCGGCTCATGCTGGAAATGGGCCTGATCAAAAAGACGACCCCCGTCGGGCGTTTCCTGCAGCAACAATTCTTGCCCTGAAAAAACAACTAGATACATCTAGATACATCACGGAGGCTACATGACCAACTGGGTTATCCAAGGAATCGGTTTCGTGGGAATGTTCTTGTCGTTCATCTCGTTTCAGCGGAAAACCAAGAAAAACATTCTGCTCTTTCAAATCCTGTCCTCGCTCGTTTATTTCAGTCACTTTCTGCTCTTGGGGGCTCTCACCGGCTCGATCATGAACTTCATCGGAGCGACCCGCAACGCTGTCTTTTGTCAGCGGGAGCGCAAATGGGCCAATCATCCGCTCTGCCTGTACTTCTTCCTCGCTATTTACCTGGTGGCCGCCGTTTGGACCTGGCAAGATTACGCCAGCCTCTTGCCGCTGGTCGGCATGATCGCCAGCACCATCAGTTTCTGGATGAAAAAACCCAAGCTAATCCGGATGATCATGCTGATCTCCCCGCCCTGCTGGTTCGCGTACAACCTGATCTCCGGTTCGTTGCCGGGAATGTTTACCGAGGTTTTCAACCTGCTCTCCCTGTTCATTGCGATCGTTCGCTTTGATCTGCTCCAGGTCGCCCCGGAGCATGACTGAATCCTGCCCGCTTGCTCCGAGCCGCTCCCAATGCTCTCCCAGGTGCCGGCGGCAGCGGCCTCAATGAAACAACGTCAGCAGGCCGACGGTAACCACACCAGTCAATACCGCCACCAGGGGACTCTTGCTGAAGTAAGCCGCTAGCCCGGCGACGGCCGCCGCCGGCAGATACGGATTGCGCCATGAAAAGTCCATCGCGCCGTGCTTGACGAAGATCGCCGGCGCGATCAGCGCGGTCAGCACCGCCGGGGCGATGAAGCCCAGGTATTTGCCGAAGCCCGGCGGCAGCTTCCGCGAGCCGTCGAAGACCAGCAGCGGGAAACGGGTGGCATAAGTGACCAAAGCCGCTCCGGCAATCATCATGATAATCTCTTGATTCAAAAGCGCTCAACTCCTCTGGACATCTTTCCTTCATCCCTCATCGGGCTCAGCGGCAGCGACCGGAAACTGTTCCGGCAACGCCTGCCGGTTGCGGCCCCTCAGCTGCTCGGCCAGATAACCGACGGCGCTCGCCGCTAGGGCGGCGATGATGATGTACCATTTGCCCGGCAGATAGACGGCGCCCAGCACCGCGATGACCGCCGCGGTCGTCACCGTCAGCAGCACCGGCCAGTTCTTGACCAGCGGCGTCAGCATCCCGATGAAAGCGGCCACAAAGGCGAAATCCAGGATGGGGTCCCATTGAGGCGGGATGATGTTGCCACAGTAGAAGCCGAACACCGTCGCGGCGCACCAGAAACAGAACAGGCAGATCCCGCTGCCCAAGAAGTAAAGGACCGACGGCCGTTGCGTTTGAAAGCGAGCGTAGGTCGCCGCATAGCTCTCGTCGGTCAGGAAAAAGGCTACCACCATCCGGACGGCCTTGGGATATTGCCGGAAATACGGCGCCAGCGAAGCCGCCATCAGATAGTGGCGGAGATTGATGATGAAGACCGTCACGATAATCGGCAGCGGAGCGATGCCGGCGCCGATCATCTGCACCGCCGTCAGCTGCGAGGCTCCGGCAAAGATCAACGCCGACATCGCCAGGGCGACCGCCAGCGGCAGGCCGACCTGATGGGCCAACACCCCATAAACGACGCCGTAAAGAAAAGCCGAGATCCCCAGCGGTACGCTGTTGCCAAAACCCAGAAAAAACTCATGAAAGCGTTTCATATACGCTGTCCCCCCTGTCGAAAACTATCGCTCCTACACCAGCGGATTAATATCGGCTCCGGTGCGCTCCGCTGCCCGGTCTGCCCCGCGGCTCTCCCGCAAGGCCCGCGCCAAGCGTTGGACTCCCTCCCGGATCAGCTCCGGTCGGGGATAACTGAAGTTCAGCCGGATGTAATTGGCCGGAGGTGGTTCGCTGAAGAATACCTCACCCGGAATAAAGGCCACCTTGTACTCGGCGGCCTTCGCCTGGAGCTTAGCGGGATTGATCCGCTCCGCCAGGCGGCACCACAAGTACAGTCCGCCCTGGGGTTTGATCCAGCTGAGATCCGCCGCGGCGTGCTTGGTCAGCTCCTCGAGCATGGCCCCGAGCCGGCCGGCATATTCACGGCGCGCTCCGGCCAGATGATCGGCGAGAAAATTCTGGCGCAGCAGCCGGTCGATGAGATATTGGTTCAAGCTGCCGGCATGCAGGTCCATCAGTTGTTTCATCTGTTTGAACTGGCGGATCACCGGTACCGGACCGGCCGCCCAGCCGATCCGCAAACCGGGAAAAAGCAGCTTGGAAAAGGTGCTCAGATAGATCACATAGCCGTGGGGATCCAGGGCCTTCAAGGACGGCAAGGCATTTCCCTCGTAACGCAGTTCTCCATACGGATCATCCTCGACGATGGGAATTTGGTACTGATAGGCCAGTTCCAGTAGCTTGCGGCGGCGATCCAGATCCAGCACCGCGCCGGACGGATTTTGAAAGGTCGGCAGGGTGTAAATGAATTTGGGCCGGATCTTGGTCAGGGCCGACTCCAGCCAGGCCACGGACAGCCCGTTTCCGTCCATTGGAATGGCAATGACCCGGGCACCGCTGCCCTTAAAAAGTTGCAGGGCGTAAAAGAAGGTCGATTCCTCGACGAAGACCGGATCGCCGGGTTCCAGGAACACCCGGGTGATCAGATCCAGCCCTTGTTGCGAGCCGGACAGCACCAGGATCTCCTCGGGATTGGCCGGAATGCCCCGCCCGGCCAGGAGCCGGACGATGCTCTCCCGCAGACTGTAGATCCCCTCGGTCGGCGTATGCAAAAAGAGCCGTTCGCCCCGTTCACGCAACAGTTCGGCCTGGACAGCGGCGATCCGTTCCAGCGGGTAAAGTTCCGGCGCGGTCACCCCGGCCGCAAAGGAGATCACGTCGGAGCGGCTGGCCAGGGCCATCAAATCCTTCAATCCCGGCCCCTGGGAGCGGATCGCGCTCTGGGTGAACAGCTGCCGCCACGCCAACGGATACTGCGGCAGGCTGACCGGCGACGCGGCCGGCCGAGCCAAGACCACCGTTCCGGCGCCGACCCGGGCGTCAACATAGCCGTCGGCCTTCAGCTCATGATAGGCATTCAGAACCGTGCTGCGGTTAATCCCCAGTTGCACGGCGAGCTTCCGTTCCGGCGGCAGCCGGTATCCGGCCGGGAGCGTCCCGGCCAGGATCTGCTCGGCAATTTGCCGGCTAATCTGCTGATACACCGAGACTGCGCTCTCCCGGTCAATGGTGACGATCATCGCAATCCCCGCCATTCGATTGGTTGATATTCCCGGGCCAATGGCCCGGTCCAATACCATCATAGCAGGAATCAATCGCGCCAGAAACCGCCAATTGACCGATATTTTAACCAGCCAATCCGCTCAGACGCGGGAAATCTCCGCTCCGACCATCCGAAAACTTGGTTTCAACAATTGTCGCGGCGCCAGATCTTCCCCCCGTTCCAATAAAAGTTATTCAATGAACTATGGCAACAGCCGCCGTTGTTTCTGCAGCGACTCAAACAACGATGGCAATAACTGCCGCAGCATTTTCAGTTACTGAATCAACTGCGGCGGCGACCGCCATAGTTCCTTTGACTCTAAAAATAACTACGGCAGTCGCCGCCGCATCATTCAAGGTTACAAAATAAGCTATTTTTCCAACCGCAGCGGAATCCTTGGACATCGATCTCAAAATTAACAAGGATTTCCATAATAAATGTCAAATATTATAAAGATCTGTTTCCCGGATGATCCAACCCTATTGCCGCGGCTCTAAAGCCGATCCGCGCGATTGGTTCCCGAAAAAAAGGCAGCATTTGGATCTGGCGGGAAACGCCAGAAACGGTAAAGTAGAACTATCAAGTCAAGACGCGCAAGACCGGCTCCTCCGGTCGGAGCCAAACCAGCAAATTCACTGGAGGTGGAGGATTATGCAATACCGGCCATTCGGCAAACTGGATTTTCAAGTCTCGGCACTGGGTTTCGGCGCGATGCGCCTGCCGCTCAAGGACGGCAAGATCGACGAGGCCGAGGCTACCACGATGCTGCATTATGCCATTGATCACGGTGTTAACTATGTGGATACGGCATATCCCTATCACGAGGGGACCAGCGAAGTGTTCGTGGGCCGCGGCCTGCGGGACGGCTACCGTCGGCGGGTCAAGCTGGCGACCAAGCTGCCTAGCTGGCTGATTCAGAGCGCCGCCGATTTCGACAAGTATCTCAATGAACAGTTACGGCGGTTGCAGGACGAGACCATCGACTTTTACCTGCTGCACTCCCTGGACCGGGAAAGCTGGACCAAGCTGCGCGATCTGGGGGTGCGCGAATGGGCCAAAAAGGCGATCGCCGACGGACGCATCCGCTACCTGGGATTCTCGTTCCACGACGATCCGGATGCCTTCGGGCCCATCGTCGACGAATATGACTGGACCTTCTGCCAGATCCAGTACAATTACATGGACGTGACCAACCAGGCCGGTCTCAAGGGGCTGCAGTACGCCGCCGCCAAAGGGCTGGCGGTGGTGATCATGGAGCCGCTTCTCGGCGGCAAACTGGTCGCTCCGCCCCCATCCATCCAGGCGTTCTGGGATCAAGCCCCCGTCCGACGCTCGCCGGTCGAATGGGCGCTGCAGTGGCTCTGGAATCAGCCGGAGGTCTCGGTGGTGCTGAGCGGCATGAGTGCCCTTGAGCAGGTCCAGGAGAACGTGGCCGTGGCCGAGCGTTCGGCGGCCCACCCGCTGAGCGATGCGGAACTGACCCTTTTCGACCAGGTGCGCGCCCGTTACCGGGAGATCACTGCCATCCCCTGCACCAACTGCAAATACTGTATGCCCTGTGCGCAGCATGTCGACATCCCGGGGAACTTCGCCAATTATAACGAGGGCGTCATGTATGACAAGCCGGAATCCTCCCGCGGCCAATACAGCTGGTGGAAATACGCCCACGAGGTCCCCGGCATTTACGAGCACGACATCCGGGCCGCCCAATGCGTCCAGTGCGGCGTCTGCGAGGCCAAATGCCCGCAGAAGATCCCGATCAGCAAATGGATGCCGCTGATCCATTCCATCCTCACCGAGGGCAAGCCTTTCATCACCAGCTTATAAACGGGCCTTCGAAGCGGGTGCCGCCATCTCTGGGTTTTTGCCCCGGCGGGCGGCGCCTTTTTTATCGGACTGGGATTATTCTCCCGGTTTGGTGGCGCGAAACGTGGCAAGCTATACAATAATTCGCTGTCACTGGCAGCATCGGTTAAAGCGAGGGATTTTGTTGCGGCGCCGCCAAACTTTTCTGATTCTCTGCGTCTGCGGGTCGGTGGGGTTATTCGTGACCGGGCTCGTCTGGCGCAATCTTTCGAACCATTCTTCTCCGGGCAAGCTCCCGCCGCTCACCCGGCAGGCCGGGCCCGAGCGGAGCAAACCCTTGTACGGCCGGCCGTTCACCGGCGTACTGATGTGGGAGAACGATCGCAAGTTCCGGGAGTTCTACGCCAAAACCAAGCTGTCCATCCGAATGGCCGCCTTTCAGACCACCCTGCCCGATCCGCTGCCCGGCGAGGAATATAATGTCGCCTTGACTGCCGACCGCCTGGCCGGGACGACGCTTCAGCCCGGCGCGGAATTTTCCATGAACCGGCGGGTCGGACCCTACGACGGCCGGCACGGTTTCCGGGAAGGCCCGACCTATGTGGGAGGGAAAGTCGCCAAAACCAGCGGCGGCGGGGTCTGCAAGATCGCCTCCACCTTATACAATGTGACCACCCTGGCCAACCTGCAGATCCTCGAACGGCATCCCCACGGCATGCAGGTTCCCTACGTGCCGCCCGGCCAGGACGCCACGGTCAGCGAAGGATACCAGGATTTCCGCTTCCGCAATAACAGCAAAACGCCCATCTTCATCTGGGCCGACACCCGGGGGAACACTTTATATATGGCCATTTACGGCGGGAGCAAGCCGCCGATCGTCCGCTGGCATCATCGTATCCTGAGCCGGGTGCCTACCTATACGGTATACCGGTCCAACCCCAAACTGCGTCCCGGTGAACAGAAGATCGTCGTCCCCGGCGCGGATGGCCTGACAGTCCGCTCATGGCTGACCATCCGCCGCCCCGACGGCACGGTCGAAATCAGGGACTTAGGCGTCAGCCATTACCGGCCCCTTCCCCAACTGATGGAACGGAGAAAATAGCCTCGGCCTTCGTAATGTTTTAGTGATCTTTTAGGATTTCCGCTTCGTAATTATGTCATTTCCGGTAAAAACGACAAAGGAGGCGTTTTCAATAATCGGAGGCGTTCGGTTTTAACGCTGCAATTATCATAATATAAGATCATATAAAAATTCGAATATGCTATAAACGTCCCGAAAATATATGAATTCGGAATTAATTACAGTGATTCGCGAACTTTTTCATTTCGTTCCTCATATTTTGGGAAGGGATATCCTCCCCAAGACGGTTTTGCCGGGGATATCCACGGAAGTCAGCAAGAAGAGGAGTGAATTGAATGGAAGGCGCGTATGATTCCGGTGTGAATAAAGCCTACGAACCGACCATCAAGATCATCAGTGATGAGCAGTCGTTTAAAGTTGGCAAACTGCCAGGAACCGCCATCACCGGTTTCATTGATGTCGAGAAATTCGTAACGCTTGACCATCAAACCTTCTTCCTTGAAAAGAAGCTGCCGTTCCAGATCTTGATCATTGCCGCACATGAGTGCTAAAAGCCCCGGGGCTGTCTCGTAAGAGATAGCCCCCTTTCATGACGATCTGGCAAAGGAGGTCGCCGTCATATGCCTGCCAAAACACTCCAGACGCCCGAACTGGGCAGCGCCGTGGCCGTGAATACGGTGGTCACGTTGGCAATCCCGGTCGATCTGACCAACGCCGAATTCGACGCGGTCGTCGTCCAGATCGGGGAATTGATTCGCCAAGCCTTCCGGCGCTTATTCGATTTGCACCGGAAATTGCTCATCCGCCCGTTTCGGGTGGAAGTTGTATTCATTCCCGAATGAACCGGGGAGTGCTTCATCGCGGCGTCCGAAGGATTGGGAAAGGAATTTGGGAAACAATACCGAAATATTCCAGACCGAAATCAAATAAATTATCCTTGCCCGCATTTTGATCCCACACTTGTCGCTACAGGAGGACGATTGCGATGTTAACATTTAAAGAATTCCGCTACCAGAGGCCGGATATGGAACATTTTAAAAAAGAGTTTCTGGACCTGCTGCAGCGGTTCGAATCGGGCGCGTGCGGTTCCTGCCAGGAGCAGAACCGGATCATGTCCGCCATCAACGCGCTGCGGAACGAGTTCGAGACCATGGCGACCCTGGCCCGGATCTGCCATTCCATCGACACCACCGACAGCTATTACGACCGGGAGAACGATTACTTCGACGAGGTCGGCCCGGCCTACGAGGGACTGATCGATCAATTCTACCGCGCCCTGGTCCATTCGCCGCACCAGCCGGAACTGGAGCGCCACTGGGGCAGCCAGCTTTTCCGCATTGCCGCGCTGAAACTGCGGACCTTCTCGCCGGAAATTATGGCCGATCTGCAGCAGGAGAATAAATTATCCAGCCAGTACACCAAGCTGCGAGCCTCGGCCCAAATCGACTTCGAAGGCGAGAAGCGCAACCTCTCCCAAATGACCCCCTTTCTCCAATCGCCCGACCGGGCGACCCGTAAAAAGGCTCAGGAGGCCTACACCGGCTTCTTCCGGGATCACGAAGCGGAGTTTGATCAGATTTACGACGACTTGGTAAAACTGCGGGACCAGATCGCCCGCAAACTGGGGTTCAAGAACTTTGTGGAGCTCGGTTACGCCCGGCTCAGCCGTTCCGACTATGACGCCGCGATGGTGGCGGGCTACCGCCGGCAGGTCCTGGAGCACATCGTTCCCCTGGCGACCCGGTTGCGGCAGCGGCAGGCCAAGCGGCTGGGCCTGGACGCCTTGAAATACTATGACGAGCCGCTGGAGTTTCTGAGCGGCAACGCCATGCCCAAGGGCGATTCAGCCTGGATCCTGGCCAACGGCCGCACCATGTACCATGAGCTCTCCCCGGAAACGGATGAGTTTTTCAGTTTCATGGTGGACCATGAGTTGCTGGACCTGGTCACCAAGCGGGGCAAGGCCGGCGGCGGCTATTGCACTTATATCAACAATTACCGCGCGCCGTTCATCTTCTCCAATTTCAACGGGACCGCGGACGACGTGGATGTGCTGACCCACGAGGCGGGGCACGCCTTTCAGGTCTATTTGAGCCGCAATTACGCGATCCCCGAATCCATCTGGCCGACGCTGGAAGCCTGCGAGATCCATTCGATGAGCATGGAGTTTCTGGCCTGGCCGTGGATGCGGCTCTTCTTCCAGGCGGACGAAGAGAAGTACAAGTTCGCTCATCTCAGCGGTGCGCTGCTGTTTATCCCCTACGGGGTGAGCGTCGATGCGTTTCAGTACTGGGTTTATGAGAACCCGGCGGCGACGCCGGCCGAGCGCAAGCGAGCCTGGCGGGCCATTGAGCGAAAGTATCTGCCGCACCGGGACTATGCCGACAACGATCTGTTGAACCGGGGCGGTTTCTGGTTCCGGCAGGGCCACATCTTCAACAACCCGTTCTACTATATCGACTATACCCTGGCTCAGGTCTGCGCCTTTCAATTCTGGATCAAGTCCCGCGCCGACCGGGCGGCGGCCTGGCAGGATTATCTGCGGCTGTGCAGGGCCGGCGGAAGCAAGGCCTTCTTGGAACTGGTGGAACTGGCAAGGCTCCAAAATCCTTTCGAACCCGGTTGCATCCAGACGGTCACCGGGCCCGTCGCGGCCTGGCTGGATGGCGTGGCCGACGGCAAACTGTGATCCGCCGCGTCTTTCAATAGTATAAATTTGCCAATTTTGTAGGATAATAGAGTTATTCCGGTGGCTAGAGGAGTATGATTTTGCCGAAGCTATCCAGTAGCTTGTATTATCCAGCGTTTTCCCTGGTTATGCTGTTTTTTGTCCTGGCATTCGTCCCCCGCAGGGAGTTGCAACGGACGTTCTGGTTCAGTCTGCTCTGGGGGACCGGCCTGGACACGCTCCTGATCCTGCTCGCGAAACTGTTAAATCTCTACCATTACGTCCATGCCGAACCGTTTGAATTGTTTGGCTCGCCGTTCTTTATCAACTTGTCCTGGGCCGCGGCGGTGATGTTGTTCCTGCATTTCCTGCCAAACCGGAAAGAACGTTATGTTATGCCCCTTTATCTTGCCTCTTATGCCTGGCTCGGGGTATATATCGGCGTTTTCCTGATGAAAGCCGGCCTGATCATCGAGACCCATTGGAGCGAAGTCTATCGCTTCCCGTTGGTCTATGGCTGCTTTTATATTTGCTACAAACATTATCAACATTTAAAGAAGAAAGACTGGAACTCGCTTTGAGCGTGTTTCCGGTCCTTCTTCTTTACCGGCAAAACCTGCCTGCCGATATATTTGAATTGCTTGGCTAATTCTCGCCCGGCTTCAGCTGACTGAACATATTCTGCTTATTGGCTTCCAGTTCTCATGAATATTTTGCGATTCTCCCGCGACGACTGGTATACTCCCAGCACAATCGCCAGCGCTTTTTGGCCTTCACAACCGTCGACCGCCACCGGCCGGTCCTGCAGCACACAGTCATAAAACTCCCGAATCTGCTGATAATGATAGGCGCCCCAATATCCTTGCCCCGCAATATTAACATCGGTCAAAGGCGTCATAGCGCTCGTATCGGATTCCCCTTCCATCTCAACCGTCACCTCAAATCCTTTTAGATTGATTTTCCCCTTTTCACCCATGATCTCAATCTGAATGGGGGCGTTATGGGTATAATAATTACAGGCAAACAATGAATAGACACAGCCGTTCTCGAACCCGATCGCCGCGTCCGCCACATCCTCCACTTCAACCGTTTCGAGAATCCGGTTGTCAATATGGCCGTGAATCCAGGCAACCGGACTTCCTACCAAATACTGGACCAGATCGATGCTATGGATGGCCTGGTCGATGAGTACTCCACCGCCCTCCTTCTCCCAGCTGCCCTTCCAGTCGCATTCGTAGTAAGACGGCGGACGCCACCAGGTCAGATGGGACCAGGCTCCGGTGATCTTACCCAACCGACCGTTTTGGATCATCTTTTTGGCCGCGACGACGCCTTCAATATAGCGGTTTTGAAAAATGACCCCCAGCTTCTTCCCAGTGCTGCGGGCCGCTGCGGTCATTCGCTCGGCATCACGCAGCGTGATCGCCATCGGTTTTTCGGTCAGGACGTGGAATCCAGCCTCCAGACAATGGATCACCTGATCCGCGTGCAGGAAATGCGGCGTGCAGATATGAACCACATCCAGCTCTTGTTGTAATAAAGTTTCAAAACTGCCAAAGGAGGCGCAGCCGAAATCGGCCGCGAAGGATTCAGCCCTATCCCGCACTTTGTCAACAGCGCACCGCAGTTCGATCTGATCACTGCACTTTTTAAAGGCGTCCCGGTAAACCACGGCGATCCGACCACAACCGACGATCCCCACTTTTAATTTAGGCAACCGAACATCCCTCCTTTACAATCCGATTTCCATTACCCCGTCCAAAAAGGACTTAGCCTGGGCATACCGGCCGAAATCCGGCTCGCCTTCTTCATATTCGACGACCGCCCAGCCGTTCTCCGGCAATACTCCTTTCAAATCGGCCATCAGCCGGGGAAAATCGAAGATCCCTTCACCGAGATTGGCAAATTCTTTCCCCGGCCCTTTGGGATCCCGCAAATGAACGTAGATGACCCGCGAAGCAACTTCATTAACGATGACCATGGGATCAAAGCCGCCGGCGTATACCCAGCCCAGGTCCAATCCGAAATAGAGGCTAGGCGCGTCTGTGACCAGTGCTTTAAAGAGCGCCGCATCCCCGGCAAATTCCCAGTCATGGTTATGATAATTGAGCCGGACGCCCATTCGCAGACACTGCCCGGCCACTTTCTCAATATTTTTGGCAATAGCCCCGAGATCCGCCTGTCCTTCGATTCGGCTGCCGGATAAAACCACATTAGGGTTGGGCGTGTCTTTGACAAATTCGGCAACCGCCAGGACTTTGGCGGCAATCGCCTCTTCCTGGTCGATCCAGTCCTTCAACTCTCCTCCGACGTGCATCCCGGAGAGTTCCACGTGGTATCGCTCCAATAAACCCAGCAAATTTTGTTTCTCGTCGGTTCCGAAAAAGCGGGAACCGATTTCGATTCCTTGAAAACCAGTGGCCGCCAGACCACGGATGATCGTTTCCGTCTCCGTCTTAATTCGTTCTCTGAATAATACTGCATGGCATCCAAGTTTCATACTCAATCAGATCCTTTCTGGCGATGATTAAGCCGTCGTTATAAAAAACTCTCAATATGCTTTTTGGCTTTCAGCAAACCCTGTTGAACCTTTTCTAACGTTCCTTCCCATACCGGATCTTCGTGTTCGATGCTGATGACGCCGGTGTAACCGATCTCATCCAAGTTCGCCATGATTTTATTCCAGTCGAGATCGCCCAATCCAGGCAGGCGGTGCCGCCACCATTGGTGGGGATAGAAATGGCCCTCGGTGGTAATGTTATGTAGGATGCCGATCCGGCTCAAGTTTTGATAGAGCACTTCGGTATCCTTGCCATGAACGTGGAAGAGCTTCTCCCGGAACTTAATTATGTTCTCATAGGGGCTCATGAATTGCCAGACCATATGGGATGGGTCAAAGGCCAGTCCCAGATAATCCGAGCGAACCCTGTCAAAGAGAATCTCCCACATATAGGGCGATATTGCGATATTCCCCATCATCGGGCAGTTTTCGATACAGATCTTTACTTGCTGCGCTTCGGCCAGATCGACAAGACCTTTTAAGAACTCGACCACGGCAGCGACGCTTTTTCCCGGGTCAAACCGCATGCCGTTAAAAGATTCCGGAGTGACTCCGGTGGAACAGACCACCTTTTGAATGCCCACCTTATGGGCAAAGACGATCCTTTCCTTCAAGTTACGCTGATGCTCGGCCGCTTCCTGCGGATTCTCACTTAAGAAGTTACGACAGTATATCATGGTCGATATGCCGATCTGGCCTTCTTCCAAAACTTCATTGAATACCCGTTCGTCCATGGGAATGCTCGGTCCCACCTCAAGGTCGTTGAAGCCGTGGGCCGCCGCCCAAGTGGCGATCCCCCGTAGTTCCTTCATTCCCGCCCACGCAAGACTGTTGGTTAAAAGCCCGACTTTCATCGTTACTCCTCCACTAGCGAATCTTTTTACAGGGGGATCCCCTACAATTTTACAACCACGGCTTCATCGGCCGATTTCTTCAACATATCGAGAATATATTGGATATATAAACCTCTTTCCAGATTACGTACGGCGGGCTTCCCGTCTAAAATCGCATTGATAAACTCATTGACGAGTCCCTTATGACCTTCTTCCCCCTTGCACTCATCGGGGACCTGGACGATTTGACGCTTACTTCCGTCATAACCGCCGTCTTTCTCTTTAATCCATACCTCAACTTCGTTGGGATTGCCGTTAAAGATTAACATTCCGCCTTCACCGACGATCTCCATCATCTGCCGCGGCATACCGATACGACAAGATAAAAACGACAGCAAAGTTCCACTTGCCATTCGGCCGTTGAATACCGCGCAATCGTCATTGGTGACCGCGTCTTTGCGGTTTTCGTCTCCGATCACCGTTCTTTGGGGAATCAGTGTGCAGCGCATCGCCTGTACCTCGACAATCTTGCCTTGAGTGCTGCTTAAAAGGTAATCGGCGAGATCCAGCATGTGGCAGCCGAAATCGGCCAGGGCTCCGCTGCCGGATAACTTCTCTTGCATCCGCCATTCTAGCTTTACCGCGGTGGGATGGGCAATCCGGCCTCCGCCCAACTCTTGCCGGCATGAATAGACTTTGCCGATCTTGCCCGCATCGATGATCTGCTTCATGTACTTGATGGCTGGGATCTCCCGGTAATTAAAGCCAATCAGGGCCACAATATCGGGATGGGCTTTGACGCATTCGACCGCTTTCATTCCCTCTTCATAAGTGAGAGCATATGGTTTCTCGCAGATGAGGTGCTTGCCCGCTTCCATGGCTTTGATCGCCAGGTCGACATGGGTACAGTTGGGTGTACAAAGACTGACCGCATCGACCAAACCGAAAAGTTGCTCGATGCTTTCGCAGATGGTCACGCCGGTAATCCCTTTTTGAGCCGCCCATTCGACCGCCCGCCCCGGCAGTATATCGTACATGGCCGTCAACTCGGCGCACTCGTTGGCGCGATAAGCCTCGACATGCTGTTTGGCGATGCCGATGGTGTAGCCGGTGCCGATAATTCCCACTTTTACCTTTTTCATTCGTAGCTCCTCCATCCAAAAGTGTTATGATAAAATTCCTGCCGAAGAACAGGACGTCCCCCAAAACTCAGGGAAACAAGTGATAAAGTCTTTCCCAAGAGGATTTCTACTAATTGGAAGACTTCATCCCATGGCTTCCAATGATTTTTAAGGCTTCTTGCTTAAAGCATTACGATTTTACCGCACCGGCAATACCTTCGACGAAATATCGCTGCAGGAATAGGAATACGATAATAATCGGGACCAAGGCGATGGATCCGCCCGCCGCTATCCCGGTCCAATCCACCACATACTCGCCTTTCAGGGCATATAGACCCACCGCCAGCGTCCAAAGCTTGGAATTGCTGAGACTGAGGACCAACGGCAGAAAAAACGAGTTCCAAGTCCAGATAAACTGCATGATGATTACACTGCCAATCACTGGTTTGGAGAGCGGCAGCATGATCTGAACAAAGTTCCGGAAGAAGCCGCAACCATCAAGCCAAGCCGCCTCTTCCAGCTCATTCGGTATCTGTTTGAAAAATGCCGCAAAAAGCAAGATAAATACGATGTGGGAACCGCCGGATTCGGCGAGGATAATTCCCAGCCGCGTATTGAGCAGACCCATCAACTTGATAATTTCGAATATCGGAATAATGGTGAAGCCCAGCGGTACAAACATACTGACCACGAAGATCCCCATTACCATTTTCTTTCCCTTAAACGAGTATCGGCCAATAACATAACCGGCCATGGCGCTCACGATCAGGACGATCGTCACCGCGCTGGCCGTGATCACCAGGGTATTAGTGAAGCATTGACTAAATTTAGCCGCATTCCAGGCCCTGATGAAGTTCGTTAAATTGAAGGAAGCCGGAATCAAGCTAAGCCCTTTGGAGAAGAACTCCTCCGAAGTTTTAAAGGAAGCCGCCAGCATCCACAAAAAGGGGTAAACCCATGCAAAACCGGCAACGATTAATAAGATATGAAGGATAAGCATGCCAAAACATTTTTTCTCTTTAGCCACCGGGGTAGAATTCATTTGTCGTCCCTCCGCTATGCGTTTTCACTTGAAGTCAGCCTGCCCCCGTTTGAGTCCCTTGGTGATCAGCGCTTGAAGGACAGCGATCAGAATAATCGTCAACCCAAAAAAGATTCCGGCGGCTGACGCGTAGCCCAGTCTCGGCAACCCCATCTCACTGGAGAAAGCGTAACGGTAGATGTAGGTTGCCACCACGTCAGTTGCAAAAAATGGTCCGCCTTCGGTCATGGTCTTGATGATATCGAAAACCTTTAATGAACCCACCACATTGAGGAGAGCGATTACAATTCCGATCGGCATGATCAGCGGCAGCGTCACAAAACGGAAGGTATTCACACTATTGGCCCCGTCCACCTTGGCGGCTTCGTAAAGTTCTTGCGGCACGCTCTGCAGGCCGGCCAGCCAGTAGATCATGTTGGTGCCCATGTTCTTCCAAGTAAAGATGATGATCACCGTTCCCATGGCCAACTTGATGTCGCCCAGCCAGTTCAGCGGAGTTTTGAGGATTTGCAGCGACTGTAAAACGCCATTCACGGGTCCGTTGGGACCCCAGATAAAGATCATGATGATTCCGACGATGGATGCCACTGTGACGACAGGCAGAAAAAATATCGTCCGGTAAATATTTCTCCCTTTAAGCCGGACATTATTGAGGACCAACGCGATGACCAAGGCTGAAACCAATTGTAATGGCACGACCCCGACGGTAAATTTGAAACTATTGAGGTAAGCATTCCAGAAATAGCGGTCGGCCGCCACTTCCTGAAAGTTCTTGAGACCGACAAAATTAATATGGGTACTCATTCCCGACCAATCCAACATGGCATAATACCAGCTGGCAATGATCGGCCACCCCTGAAACAAGATGTACAGCACCAGGGTGGGAGCCAAAAAAGCCCAACACCAGAGATTGATTCGCCGTTGGCGTTGTTTATAAAACAGCGGTTGTCTCATGATAGTCTCCTTCGCCTGATTCCCCCCGTTATCAGATGGCAGGCAGAGAAAACTTCTGCCTGCCATCAAGGCTTGGTCATTTCAGTTTGGCATAGTCCTTGGCCACATAGTCTTTCATCGGGTCCCAATTGGCGAATTTGAAATCGCTGATTTTAACCTTGGCGCCCTTGGCCTTGGCGGCATCGACCGCCCTGATCAGTTCCGCTTCGGATTTCTGCGAGAGGTCTCGCAACTCTTTGGCCGGATCTTTGATGGCTTCCGCCACGCTTCCTTGAAGCAGTTCTGCCATATTGGGGTGGACCTCTTTAATCTCCGCAAAGACCTGGGCGATCTCCGGATTCCGGATCATCGGGTCCGGTGCGAACCGGCCATATTCTGAGAATACTTTATAATAGGCCATCAGGTCGGGATCTTTTAAGAATTTGTCGTTCACGCCCTTGACCGCCGAAAAGAATGCGCCGCTTGCAACCACTTTGGCCTGATATCCGGCGGCGTCGGCTCGATAAAGATCTTTCAGGACCTCCATCGCTTCTTTGGGATGCTTGGATTTAGCGGACAGACCGATCCAGGCGCCGGCGGTGAAAAGCGCTACCGAACCCTTTCGGCCGTCATCCGGGATGGGTGGCGCCATGACGCCCAGTTGCAAATCAGGATTGTCTTTTTTCCAAGGGGCGATGCACCAGGAACCCTGGATAATGAATCCTACCTGATCCTGAGCGAAAAACGCCCTGGCCTCGGGGGCGGAGATATTCATCGTATAGGGATGAAAACTTTTATCGTCCGCCAGATCTTTAAATAGCTCAAATACATCTAAAACTGCCTTCGAATCAAAGGTCGGCTTACCGGTCGCCAGGCTGACCGGCGAATTATCGTTCAGTCCGCTGCCGCCCAGCGATGACCAGTCTTGCGCCGTCGCTTTCCAACGATTCAGTTGTTTTCCGCCCTCGATAATGCCATAGAACTTTCCTTTACCGGCCGCGGTAATTTTCTTGGCATCCTCGCGGAATTGGGCATAGGTTTTGGGCGGTTTCTCCGGATTCAGCCCGGCCGCCTTAAACAGCTTTTTGTTATAGTAAACCGCGGTGCTGGGCAAGGTCATCCACTCCGGCAGCGAGTATATCTTGCCGCCAATCATGGTGGTGCCTTCGATAAAGGTTCCGTCAATAAAGCTGTTGGTGAACTTCTTATCCATAAATCGGTTCATCGGTTGATACCACCCGTCGGCTACCGCCGCGGCCAGCTTAATCCCGGTCGGCACCGGAAACAGGTCCGGCGTATCGTTGGATTTGACCGCCGTCAGGATGGTATTTTTGTATTGGTCGATGGTCAGCTGAGTGTAATCGATTTTGATATTGGGGTGCTTGCGCATGTAATCCCGGAATACCTCATCGCGGATGCTCTTGGTGCTGTCACTCCAGTCCATCACCCGGATGGTGATGATATTGACCTTACCGTAACAGACGACTGCTTGCAGGCACAGAAACAATACCAACATTGGAAATAAAAAACGCCACCACTTCTTCATGCATGACTCCTCCCTAAACCAATTTCAAAAACCGGATTCTATTTGGTATAATGGGTTTGTAAAGCTTTGTTTTCATTATCATGAAAATCGTTCGATCTGTAAAGTTGATAAATTTTCACCCCTTCTACAAAACATTGTAATCATTGCTCACCGAGAGTCGGGACGTCACGAAGCTCAGGGATGCAAGATTAACGACAGATAACTCCTTTCATAAACCGACCCGGGAGATGTAAATTTGTATTACTTATCATTGCTGTTCATCGTCTTCACGTTCATGGTCGTCTACAAGAATCCCAAAAGCCGGACTTCCTGGTTTATCTGTCTGGTGATTCTGGGCTGGTTTTGTTCGCCTTACGGCTTCGTCCTGTATCTGGATAAAAACAACATCTACTCGCTCTTCATCAACCGCTACTTCAATCTTCCGTACAGCTGGTGGAATCAAATCGCACTGATGAACGTGGACCAGGTGAACCTAATCCGGGTAATGAACTTCGGGATTATGCTGTTTGTTTACGCCTTCGCCTGTTACGCCATTGCCTTCACCTGCGCCGGTCATGATCACAAGAATTTCAAGCGTTACATATTGTTGCTTCTCGTTCCAATCCTCGAAATGGTCATTTACGATCCGGTTGCCTATAAAAAGATTTATCTGCTGCTGATCTGCGGCGACCCGGCGTTGCTTTCGTTTAACCAGTTTGATACGCTGATCAAAATCGTTTATAACCTAACCCGGTTTATCAATATCGGCTATCTGCTCGGAGCGGTCGCGTTGTTGGTCAATTACTTAAATCACCGGACCCATATCCCGTTTATCCGGAACTATACCGCCTTTGTGCTGCTGGGTTTTATCCCGGTAATTATCCTGTTCTTGCTCACGTTCTCCTGGGCGCCCAAGGAGCTCATGGCCGTCTCGGCGCTGGCCGATTATGTCAGCTTCAATGTGGTCGATCTGTCGCAAAAGGATTGGCTGTTTTTAATCCTGCGTTATTTCGGCCTGGTGGCCTTCCCCATCATTATCTATGCGACCTGGAAACTCAGCGCCGTGGAAGCCTACTACCGCAAGCAGGAAAGCCATATCACCAAGAGCATCAACATCGCCCATCTCGGCGCCAGGGTCTTCAGCCACGCCCTTAAAAACCAGCTCATCTCCATTCAGGGCGAGACCGAATATTTAGAAGGCAAGCTGCGGGATGGGAATCAGGCCGACCTGCTGGAGAGCGTCCGGACGATTCAGTCTACTTGCGACCAGATGATCGAGCGCCTGAACGAACTGTACGACCGGTTCAAAAGCATCGACGTGGATCTGCGCCCCACCGGACTCGTCGGCCCCATAAACGAGGCGGTGCAACGTTTCCGCAGAATGCTCCCGTCCGCCGTCACCTTCCTTTATGAGTATCCGCAAGATAACCCGTCGGTCTTCTTGGACCACAAACATTTTAAAGAAGCGATCACCGTTATCCTGAATAACGCCCTGGATGCCATCGGAGCCGGGAACGGCGCCATTACCGTCCGCATCACCTACCTGGATAACTGGGGCGTCGTCGAGATCGCCGATACCGGAGTCGGGATGGACGCCGAACAGCAGAAACATGTCTTCGAGCCGTTCTATACCACCAAGTCGTCCTCCAGGAACTGGGGCATCGGCCTCTCCTATGTGCATAAAATCGTTTTGGCCCATAACGGGCGGATTTTCGTCGAGAGCGCTCCGGGACAGGGCAGCACGTTTAAGATCGTTGTGCCGGTCATCGTCTAGCCGGTCCCAAAAATAGCGGGGATGATAAAATTTCATCCCCGGCGCTCCGGCTGAACCGGATTTCGGATTCTATTCACGCAAAGATAAGGGGTTGACGGGATGTCAGGCCAGAACATCAAAATTCTGATCGCCGATGATATTGAGGCCATTCACAAACGGATCGGAAGGATCGTCGCGGAAAATCCGGAGTTTGAAATCGTCGGCAATGCCAAAACCGGCTACGAGGCCACCATTCTGGCGACGCTCCACCGGCCGGACGTTATTTTAATGGATATCGAGATGGAAAACAAGACGGCCGGCATTACCGCGACCCGGGAAATTCTCAAGCGGTTTCCGGAGCTGAAGATCATCATCTTGACGGTTTACGAGGAAGACGATCTGGTCTTCGCGGCGTTTCAGGCCGGGGTGGTCGACTATATCGTTAAAAACGCCAAACCGCACGATATCGTGACGGCCATTCGCGACGCCTATGAAAACCGCTCGCCGATCCGGCCGACCATTGCCCAGAAAATTCGCAAGGAGTTCAGGCGCGTCAAAACGGCCGAGGCCAGCTTCTTGTATTACCTGAATATTGTGACCCAACTGACAGCGACCGAACTGGATGTGCTGGATCTGCTGGTCCAGGGCAAGAGCCGCGCCGCGATCTGCGCGATCCGCAACGTCGAGGCCAATACCGTCAAAAGCCAGATTCACAGTATTTTGAGGAAGTTTGACAAACACAGCAGCGAGGAAGTGGTGGAGGTTTTGAAGCAGTTAAAAATCTTCGACACCTTACGGAATACGGGCAAGCTCGGCGAATAAGTGCCTCACGTGATAAAATCGAACGTCGTCGGATTGAGGCCCTTGTCCGGGTCCAAAAAATAATCATTCACGATTTTGATGGCCAGCCGCTCGGCCAGCCTCATGCCGGTATTGGCGTTGGTCATGATGATCACGCCCGTTTTGGACTCTTTTCCCGTCAGCATGATGCTGGTATAATAATAAAGGTTCCCCCAGTGCCAAAAGAAATCCTCGGCGGACGACTTCAGGATTCCAAACCCCAATCCCCAATAAATAGCGCCGCGCCATTGGACCGTCGGGGTCAACATCTGGCCGACCGTTTCCGGTTTCAGCAGCGTCGGATGGCAGACTTCCTGGTTGAAGCGGGCCATGTCGCCGGGGGTGGTCAGCAGGCTGTAAGCGGCATTGACCGCTTTTCTGGCAATGGGGAAGGCTTTGCCCGCCTCATGGCCGGTGGCCATGGCCGACAGCCACTCCTCTTTAAAAACGTAGGAACTCGAATTCATCGCCAGCGGTTTGATGATCTCCCGGTCCATCAACTCCGCGAACGGCAGGCCGGTCACATCCTCCATCACTTGCTGCAGATAACGGAAACCTGCCCCGGAATAGGAAAAATGAGCCCCGGGCGCGAAATAAACCTTGCGGTCCCTGCCGTCGGAATCATTGGACAGACCGGAGGTATGGTTGAGAATCATCCGCAGGGTGATCTGCTGGGCGTACTTGGTATCGGGCAGGTACGGCTTTTTCAGATACTTATCGAGGGGATCGTTCAGCGAGAGCTGCCCCCGCTCCACCAGGATCATCGCGGCATAAGCCGTCAGCGTTTTGCTGAAGGAAGCGGCCTGAAAAACGGTGTCTTCGCCGACCGGTTCGCCCGTGGCGGCGCTTTTGACTCCAAAGCCTTTGCTGTAAAGGATCTCCCGCTCGTTGAAGATCACCAGCGAAAGCCCGGGGACCCGGCTCTTCTTCATTTCAGCGTTGATATACGGTTCCAGCGCCGTAAAATCCTTCGGTTCGTCATCGGCCAGAACGACCGGAGCCGGTTGCAACCCGGCCGAAATCGCGACGACCAGCATGACCAGGCTGAATCGCAAAAAATTCAGGACGATTGATTTGATAAATTTGGACATGGTATTCATCCGTCATCAATAGCAGCCCGTGAAAAAGTGCTTGCATTATTTTTCACTGGCTCGAATTAATCATGTGATTTTGCAGCACTCAGAACGATTGTTATAAAACTCATTCCGAATTAGCTGATCTCTTCGCGCGGGACTCTGGAAAAAGGGAAAACAATTTACAAGATTTGCTTGGACATTTGATATATTCAACCCGAGGATCGGATTTTCCTTTTTTAAATCCTTGATTTTTGCATCCGCCGTGCTTGGCGCGTCCAAAAACCGTCCCCCGGAAAAAAGAAACAGCATTTCCCCGCCGTTTAACTCGTCGAGTGACTGAAAGAGCTCTCTGAGTGACTGAGCGAGCTTGTTGAACGACTGAAAGAGCTTGTTCAGTCACTGAGCGAGCTTGTTGAACGACTGAAAGAGCTCGTTCAGTCACTGAGCGAGCTTGTTGAATGACTAAAAGAGCTTGTTCAGTCACTGAGAGAGCTTGTTGAACGACTAAAAGAGCTTGCTCAGTCACTGAGCGAGCTTGTTGAATGACTGAAAGAGCTTGCTCAGTCACTGAGCGAGCTTGTTGAACGACTGAAAGAGCTTGCTCAGTCACTGAGCGAGCTCTTCCTTCGTCCGGGGCCGCTTCCCCGGCTTGCGCGGAAGCCCCGGGGCTTGGGACAACCGGATCGGCATTCGGAAAAGTTGGTTCGGGTCCCGCTCCAATTGTCCGGAGTACCCGGGAAGCGGGAACGGTTTTGAGTCGGGTTTAGCGTGATAGAGTTCGGGTAGATTGGGGCAGCGCCCGGCGGGTAAGAAACTTCTTCCGCCGGTATATTCGCTCACTCGAGGTTGAAGGGGCTTAGTGAGGATTTTCAATCCTGAAAAACTGTTGCGCCGAACAGTCGGCGCCATACTCTGGACGGCAACCGAGGGCTCGTTCGCTCGCGGCATCACCCCCGGCGGTTGAGAAAAGCGATTAACGCGGCGTTCACCGCAGCGGGCTTTTCATAATGAGGCAGATGGCCGGCAGCCTCGATCCAGTTCAACTCCGACTGCAGGAGCGTCTGGAGCCGGTGAGCCCCTTCCTTCCGCAAGGTGCGGTCTTCGGTGCCCCAGATCTGCAGGACAGGTATACTGTTAAGCGCCGCTTTCCGATAATCCCGGACCGGGTCGGCGCTCAGAAAATTGCGGGCCGTCGACAACAAGGCCCGGCCGAACCCGCGGTAACTCATCTGCTGGCGGAACTTCGGCTCCCACTCGGGGAAGCGTTGCGGCTGGTGAAAATCCAGATACTGCTTTTTGGGCATGGCCGGGACGTAAAAGCTGGCCGCGACATATTCGCCGATCCCCGGAATGCCCAGCGGACCGATGGGAAGCGGCTCCCACAACGGATCGATCAACACCGCCTTGGCCACCAGTTCAGGGTAATCGGCCATCAGAGCGGCTACGATCGCGCCACCCATCGAAGTACCCACCAAATGAACGGGTCGTTGGGGAGCAAGCACGGTGATTAGCTCATGGAGCTGCCTGAGGAACAAGGCCCGGTCATAGCGACCTTTGGGCCGGTCGGAAAAGCCGCGGCCATAAAGATCATAGCGGATCGTCCGGAATCCGTTGCGGTTGAGCGCGGGTACGGTCCGATCCCACATGTAGTACGGCACCGAATAGCCATGGACCAGGACGACCACCGGCCCATCCGGCGCGCCGCTGTCTTCATAATGGGTCAGACCATCGCGCAGCCGGATAAAATTGCCGCCGGCCCGGTTGCGAATCACCGCGCTGAGCGGATGACGTTCTTTCCTGCGGAGCCAAGGCAGTAAAATTCCGGTGGCGGAAATTAACCCGGCGGCATTGAGGAGCTCCAATGATTCCATCGTACGACCCCATTTACAATTTAATCGGACGCTATCGGTTATCAACAAGGTCTTTGAACCAGCGCGCGAATGGTTTTTATTTAAATTACTATATTCATATCATAATACTATGAATTTAATCTGTCCAGTCCTATTTCAAATTGTAATCATTGGATCATTGTTCCGGTATTCCCGTTCGGGCTGCAAACAAAAAACAAGGGAAACTGTTTCCAGTTTCCCTTGATATGGCGGTACGATGTCCAAGCGGGTTCACTTCCGCTTAAATCGCGAAAGAGCCCATGCTTTCCTCCAGCGCATTGTGCACCTGTCTGCGGATGGTCACGTAATCGGCGGCGTTGCGGTCGCGGGGCCGCTCCAAGGCGATATTGAATAAGGCCTTGATCTCGCCGGGCCGGCCGGTCATCACCGCCACCCGGTCCCCCAGGTAAACCGCTTCGTCGATATCGTGGGTGATCAGGATCATCGTGGTCTTTTCGGCCAGCCAGATCCGTTCGATCTCCGCCTGCATCCGCACCCGGGTGATCGCATCCAAGGCGCCGAAGGGCTCATCCAGCAGCAGAATCTTGGGTTGGTTGACCAGGGCCCGGGCGATGGCCGCCCGTTGAGCCATGCCGCCCGAGAGCTGGTTGGGATAAACGTGGCCGAAGCCCTCCAGCCCCACCTTTTCCAGATAGCGTTGCACCTTGATGGCCAGGTTGGCCTCGCTGCCGTCCAGTCCCAGGGCTACATTCTCCTTGACCGTAAGCCAGGGCATGAGCCGGTGCTCCTGAAAGGCCATTCCCCGTTCCAGGCCGGGGCCCTCAATCCGTTGCCCTTCCATCGTGATATTGCCCTCATAATCCGTTTCCAGGCCGGCGATCAACCGCAACAGAGTGGTCTTGCCGCAGCCGCTGGGTCCCAGGATCGCCAGGAATTCGCCTTTGCGGACGCTCAGCGAGACCCTTTGCAACGCCAGCACATCCTTGGTGCGGGAATGAAAGGCCTTCGAAACATTTTCGATCGTGACCATTGTCGAATTATCTACCTGTACCATCTGTCAAGGACCTCTTTCAGGCGTTCGTCGCCGCTATTTCCCGTTTCCCGTAAACCCTTTGCGCCAGCGCAGGGTGGACGTCTCCAGCCATTTCAGCGAACGGTCCACTGCCAAACCCACCAAGCCGATGACCGCCATCAGGGCAATCAGTCCGTCGGTTTGGAAAAACTCCTTCGACCGCATCAGGGCGTAGCCGACGCCGCTCAGCCCGCCGAGCATCTCGGCCGCGACCACCGCCATCCAGGCGAATCCGGCGCCCAGCCGGATCCCGGTGAAGATCGACGGCAGGGCCGAGGGAATGACCACCTTGCGCAGGAACTTCCAGCGATTCAGCTCCAGCACCCGGGCCACCTCCACGTACTCCTGGGGCACGCCGCGAATCCCCTGCAAGGTGTTGACAAAAACCGGCACGAACACCGACTTGGCGATGATCACCCCTTTGGACAGCTCGCCGATGCCGAACCACAGGACGATCAAGGGGATCCAGGCGAACACCGGGATCTGGCGGAAGGCATCGACCACCGGGCTCACCAGCCGTTCCACGAAGCGGGACAAACCGCTTAAAACGCCGATTACCAGGCCGATGGAGACGCCCCACAGGAAGCCGTTCAACACGCGCAAGGCTGAGGTCCCCAAATCGCTTAAGAGCGTGCCGTCGGCCAGCAACCCTAGGAACGCGCTCCAGACCCTGGCGGGCGACGGCAGCGCCGCGGGGTGAAACAACCCGATCAGCGAGCAGATCTGCCACGCGATGATTAGCAATACCGGAATAATGAATGACGCCAGGCGGGTTCCCCACTCCGACAATACCGGCGGCTTGGGGAGCCTTCCTTTAAATAGCGGTTGTTTATGGCTGATCTCGATACTCATCGAAAGCTAAACCTCCGTTGCCGACTCCGCCGCCCTGCCGTTGGGGCAGGCGCGGCGGAACCGCAAAACAAATTTTCAAGCCGTTTCATCGGGTCCCGTTCCCGGGACACACTCCCGGACGCCGGCTTATTTGAAAAAGCGCTTGTCGAATAAGGCCTTGATATCCACTCGCTTGTCGGCGGGGATATCCTGGTGCTTAATCAGCCATTCCTGCGTCCGTTCGCTTTCGGATACCAGTTTCTGATAAGATAGTTCGTCACCCCAAGTGGCCTCGGTGCGCTCCCAGGAAAACTTGGAGTTGGCTGCCGGGACCCGGCGGTATTTCTCCACGATCCGCGCGGCTTCATCCTGATTTTTCAGGATCCATTGGCGGGTTTGCTTCTGAATCTTGATATACAGCTTGAGCAATTCCGGGTACTTATCCGCCACCGACCGCGGGGTAAAGGCCACCGTGATGCCGCCGCCGTTCACGTAGTTGGAATTCTTGGTGGGGTAGGCGATTTCGCGGGCCAAACCTTGCAGGATCAGGGGCGCCGCCTCGATGTGGGGATGGACCGCGATGGCATCGACCTCTTTGGAAAGCAGCACCGTTTTATACTCGGTGGCCGGTATGTTAATGAACTTGATATCGGAGAGATCCCAGTTTTGCTGTTCAATCAACTCGAATAGGACCATGTAGGGGCAACCCAAACGCCAGGCCGCGACCTTCTTCCCTTTGAGGTCGACGAAGGTTTTGATCGGCGAGTCCGTCGGTACGACGATGCTGGCGATCTTGGGATCGGGATGTTTTGAGGCTTCCACCACTACGATGTCGAATCCGGCGCTTTTGGCGAGGATGGTCGGGTATAACATCCGTTGCGCGATATGCAGGTCACCCCGTTCGAAGAGGATCCCTTCGTTGCCGACGCCATACTCGGTGATCTCAAATTTGGTTCCCAATTTGGCGAATGGCCCGTCGAGCCAACCTTTTTCTCTGGCGACATACTGCCAGTCCTGGGCGCCTGCCTTGAAGACGGCCAGCTTTTCCTGGCCATAACTTAAACCGCTGGCCGCGATGAATAACAACACCAGGGCCAGAAACAACCATCGCTTGTCTAAAACCTTTTTCAGCTCTTTCATGGGTAAGAATTCTCCTTTCCAAATATAAACGGTATAAAAAAATAGCGCTCCGGCTCAGACCGCAGCCGCCCGGGCGCTCTGCGATTCAGACAAAGCGCGCTGCAGGAAGCGGGGTTCCAGCCATTTCTCGATGGCAAAATCCCGTTCGATATAGCCGCGCTCCAACAGGAAACGCTTCTGGCTGTCCAAAGCCAACAGTCCCTGCTCGGAGGCTTGCGGCGCCAGCTGCAGGTGAAAATCGGCCGGGCGGGCCGCCGCGACCTGGGCGGGGGTTCCCGAAGTCTGTTCGGCAAAAATGCTTTCCACCTCGGCGCGGTGGGTTTTGGCCCATTCCGCCGCTTTCAGGATCTGCTTCAGATAAGCGACGACCACTTCCGGCGCTTCTTCCGCCAGTTTCCGGCTGACCGTGAGGATGTTCGGATTCTCATTGCTGATCGGCCAGAGCAGCGCGGGATCGGCGCTCAGTTCGAAAATGGAGCGGACCTTGCCGCTATCCAGCAGCGATTGCAGCCAGGTCCCGCCGTAATAAACGGCATCCACCCGGCCCTCGTTCAATGCTTCCAACGCGGCGGTGTCGCGATGGCCCTTGCCCTGTTCGACCGGCAATTCGACGAATTCCACCTCGGCCGGAGTCAAGCCCCGGGCGATCAACGCGGTTTCGAAGCCCCGTTCGACGGTGGCTTTCCAGAAATCCACCAACGCGCTACGATTGCGGGTCACACCCAGCCGTTTATGGCGCAGCTGTTCGGCGGAGCGCAGCGGCGAGTCCGCTCGGACCAGAATGGCTTGTTTCCAAGCCAGGAAGGTCCAGCCGAGCAGCACCGGTTCGGCGCCGCGCGATTTGGCCCAGATCGGCGGGATATTGCCGCCCTCCCGGAACAGAGCGGGATCTTCATAAGTAAAATGGACTTTCCAGCGCTCTTGCGGCAGCGTCTGCAGCTTGATGGCGGATACCCCGGCTTCCGCCAGCCCCTCGGCCAGCCAGCCTTCAGTCGCAGCAATATAGCTGGCATTGCCCACCGGGCAAATGGTATAACGAATCTCCGGTCGTCCACGACCCGTGTCCGTAGTCATTACAATTCCTCCCCAGTTCCAAAGATGTTCGTCTCACCGCTTGGCCGCCACCGCGCCGTCGAGCGCCTGGTGGGCTGCTTTCAAGAAGCGGTCGTCGGCCCACTTCTCCACGGCAAAGGTTTTGGTAATATAACCGTGATCGTATAAAAACCGTTGTTGACTTTCGAGCGCCAAGAGCCCCCGCTCCGTGAGTTCCGGCGTAAGCCGGCGGTGAAAATCGGCGGGCCGGGCCGCCACGACTTGGGCCGGCGTGCCGAAGGTCTGGACGGCGAAGATCTCCTCCACCTCGTTACGGTTGGTTTTAGCCCATTCCGCCGCCAGCAGCACCTGCTTCAGGTATTCGATGACGATCTGCGGCGCTTCCTCCGCCAAGGGACGGCTGACCGTCAGAATGATGGGGTTATCGTTACTGAGCGGCCAGATCACCTGGGGAGCGGCGCTGACTTCAAAGATGGAACGTACCCGGCCGGTCTCCAGCAACGCCTGAACCCAGGTGCCGGTGTAAAAGATCGCATCGACCTCTCCGTTGAGCAACGCCTCGCTCTCCCGCTCCCCAGGCCGGCCGGTGAGATCCACCTGCCGCCGCGCCTGGTAGTCATCGGCCAGCTCGACGTAACGCACCTCGGCGCCGCTGACGCCGCGCGCCGCCAAGGCCGTTTCGAACCCGCGTTGCGAAGTGGCTTTCCAGAAGTCCACCGGCGGATACCCCGAATTAACCGGGATTCCCAGCTTGCGGCCGCGCAATTGTTCCACCGCCTGAATAGCAGAATCCTTGCGCACCAGGATATATTGCTTCCAGTCCAAAAAAGTCAAACCCAACAACACCGGCTCGGCGCCGCGCGATTTGGCCCAGGTCGGCGGGATATTGCCGCCCTCCCGGAACAAGGCCGGCTCCTCGTAGGTAAAATGAGCCGCCCAACGCTCCTTCGCCAGCGTTTGCAAGCGGGTAGCGGCGACGCCCAGCCCGACCAGGCCTGCGGCGAGCCACCCCTTATGGGCTGCTATATAACTGGCATTACCCACCGGGCAGATGGTATAAAGAATCTGTTTGCCACTGTTCTGAGAACTCATCTTGATCTCCTTTCATGTCTGGCGCCTCCGTCCCGGTTCGAACCCCAGGTACAAAAAAAGACTAAGCAATCATACCCGCGTGTTTGCCTTTCACGGATATCGGCTTAGTCTCCAGTTGTCTGGTCAACTAATGGTTCGAACCGGCCCGGTCGGATGCAATAAAATCATTGCCAATCGCACCAGGGGTTACGCTATAAACTTATAAATTCCAATCTGGTTACTAGGTTATTATTATCGTAATATCAGGCCAGCGATTTGTCAACAGAAACTTGTTTAAAAAGTATGTAAGATAGAAAATCCACAGTTACCAGCGCATGGATTCATCAAACAGGTGGCATTCTCCCGCGGAATGTTCCGCCTGAGGCAACCGTTTTATCCGCAACTGCCTTACTTCAGCCGCAGTTTCTCATTCCTTTCAATCTGAACCACTTTACCGTTTTGAATGATCAGGGTTATGGAGCCGAAAGAAACTTTTTCCAACATCAGCAGCAACTTCTTAAGATCCGCTTCCGCGATTGGACCATCGGTTTTTACATTCTCACTCACGTCATTCTCCCCTTTTGGGAGATATCCGCTCTCCCAATGTTTCGATTTTCAAACTATCAAATCGCTAACGGGGGACATCGATGTGCACTGGGAACTTTTTCGCAGATATTTACCTGGATGATCTGATCATCTTGCTTGATAATCGTGATCGAGCCATTCTTCAAGCCGCGCAAACTGGTCAGAATCAATTGACCCGTCTCCAAGCCGCTGAAGGATGATCGAACCGTTTTGGCAATCGCCATCTCGCCACCTCGCTTCACCGATTTTTGGGCAACCGACTGTTCTCCAATCTTTATATCCTATGCGGATCATTTCAATTAATTCCTTATAAACCTACTAATTTACTTATATATAGGGTAATCATACCCCACATTCTAAATCCTGTCAATGCTTTTGCACAAGTGAAAACAGATTATTTTGCAATACCTTAACCCCCAAAACTCTATGAATCCAAACGGCGCTGATCTATAAGTCAAATCAAAAAACAGGCAGCCATCAAGTTTCGACGCGAGTATTCAGTGTCAATCCCACCCAATTGCCTTCTTACGATAAAAAAGACCCTTCCCAAAGGTGAGGGTCTTTCTAAAAACTCAAAATAGCATCGGCACAGATCCGCTTTATGCGAAATACGAATCCTCATTGGCAAAATCCATTTTTCGGCTTAAGTTCATGCACCC
The DNA here is from genome assembly GCA_023400055.1 of Bacillota bacterium. Taxonomy (GTDB): domain Bacteria; phylum Bacillota; class UBA4882; order UBA8346; family UBA8346; genus Hydrogenispora. Next base: position 80,681 of record JAEXFN010000005.1, on the reverse strand, counting down.
GTCGACCGCTAAAGCATCATACAACACATCCCGATTTTGGGAGATTTCGTTCAGCGCGGCGGCTACCCCAAGCGCCGGCCGGTAAGGCCGGTGGGAGGCCATCGCCTCCACCACGTCGGCGACCGCCAGAACCCTCGCTTCCAATAGAATGTGCTCACCCCGCAGGCCGTGCGGATAGCCGGAACCATTCAGCCGTTCGTGGTGTTGCAATACAATTTGGGCGATGGGCCAGGGAAATTCGATATTGTTTAAGATATCAAAACCGACTTGGGGATGGGTTTTAATGATGCCGAACTCAAACTCGTCGATTTGACCCGATTTACATAGGATCTCGATGGGAATGCGGATTTTGCCGATATCGTGGACTTTGGCCGCCATTTTGATGATACTGACCTTGGCTTCCGACAAACCGATTTCGATGGCAATGGCCTCGGCTATCTTGGCCATCCGTTCCTGATGGTGGTATGTATAAGGGTCCCGCTCGGCGAGCATTAACGATAAGGCATTGACGGTTTGAAATAAAATCTTTTTTGCAAAATCCTGGGCTTGTTTATCGAGCGTTGCATCCGTTGCTAAAAACGGGCTAAATCGCTCCATTTCGTCATGAGTGAACACTAGCTTAGCTTTTTCATCGGGTTTAAGGCCCATGCCTGGTTGCTCCTTTGCCAAAATTAAGCGGTTCATCCAATTGTGGTGAAGTTTGACCGTTAAGTTCTCGTAAGTTGTAATCCCTATCTTGCTTCGTTGTATAGCCGCAAAGAGTTCGTGAGGTAGGGTTCATTCCGGTCCAGGAGGATAGCCAGTTCGGCGCCAATCATCCGATATTCCTGTTGAATTGGAAAACGGGTCTCGCTAACTGCCAAGCCTTACTATATCAGGCTCTCTCACCGGTGATCATCGCAGTCCATGTTGCAACAGGTTTTTCGAAAACCTCAAAAAAATTGCAACTCCGTACTAAAAAACAAAGCCATGCGCAATAGCCATGGCTTTATCAAAAATTATTCCGCCTTGGCAACCCGACTACCATAGTTTATCACTTTAGGCTCGTAGCTTTGCGTCCCCGCCTTTCGACAGGTTTGCCGTTTCAAGCTTATTGGAAACTCGATTAATTCCTCGCAGAAAGCATTACTCTGTAAATTATATTATCGTACTGAAACACTGTCAATATATGCTGTGCTTTTAAACCCATTGGCGTGCCCTCATATTAACACATTTTATTCTATTGTCCGGTTCGGTTGGGCGTAAAGATGTCGCGATACTAACATTTTAACATTGGTTTAAAATCCCACACCCCAAATGACTCGGAGGGTCTCAATTGAAAAATGAGTCGGCTCTCACCGGAGCTTGACACCAAATTCCTGAATATAACGAAAAAATGAGAGCTCTGCAACAACCGATCGCCTATAACGCAAAAAACCTCCGCAACGCACGGAGGATTAAAATTAGGATTGCACCGACCGGAAAAGAATGGTTCCGCCTTACGAAGCCGGACTTTCGATCGCTTCCATCACCTGGCACGCCTCTGGCGGGAAAAAGACCTGAATCTTTTGACCGGTCTCGGGAATGTCGATGCTCGGATTATTAAAAGTATCGATCTGAATTTCCTGTTCGTCGATGCGGACCGACAAGCGGACAACCGCTCCTAACAGATTGACATGGGCCAGGATACCGGATAGGCAGTTCTCGTTGGCGTTTTCCCGTTTCAATGTCAGTCGCTCCGGCCGCAACCCGAGAGATACCCGTGCGCCCCTTTTATGGGATAAAGCGCCCGTTGTCGTTACCGGCTGTCCGGCCACGGCCAGCTTCCCGCCTTCCGGTTCCGCCACTTCGGCGGCGAGGCGGTTCAGCGTTCCGATGAATGACGCCACAAATAGCGACGCGGGGTGATGGTAGATCTCCGCCGGAGTTCCCACCTGTTCGATCCGACCGTCCTTCATCACCACGATCCGATCGGAAAGCGACAGGGCCTCTTCTTGATCATGCGTGACATAAATCGTCGTGATCCCCAGTTCCTGCTGCAACGCCCGGATCTCCTGGCGCAGTTTCAGGCGGATTTTGGCATCGAGCGCCGACAACGGTTCATCAAGCAGCAAAACCTGCGGTTCGATGGCCAACGCCCGGGCTAGTGCCACCCGCTGCTGTTGGCCGCCGGACAACTGGTGCGGAAACCGGGTTTGAAATCCATCCAAGTGAACCATTTTCAGCAATTTTTCGGCCCGTTCCGACCGGCTTTTTGGTGCCACGCCGGCTACTTTCAGACCGAAGGCTACATTTTGGATGACATTCATATTCGGAAACAGCGCGTAGTTTTGAAAAACCATGCCGACCTGACGGCGATTGGGCGCCACATTGCTGACATCCCGGTCAGCGATGCGGATCTGGCCCGCAGTCGGCAACTCAAAGCCGGCGATCATCCGGAGCGTGGTCGTTTTCCCGCAGCCGCTGCCCCCCAGAAAGGAAATAAATTCTCCTTTTTGAACCTCCAGATTAAAATCCTGCACCGCGAATTGTTTGCCAAATTTTTTATGAATCCCGGTCAACTCGAGAAAAGCCATCATTTCCTCCCCATATTTCAGTTAAAGCGTCCTTCCAACGGTATTTTGAAAACCGGCAAGGTAAGATTCGCCAGCCGTTCTCAATGCGCCCCGCCGGAAAAGCCGCCCCTGCCGGTAAAACCGTAGGTAATCCAACGAATCACCGCGATCGAGACCCAGGTCAGGAAGAAGCTGAAGACCGAAAGGGCCGCCGGTTCGTAAGCCAGGTCCCGCCCGACCAGCGCCATATAAGGGCCGAAAGCCGGCCAACCCAGCATCACGGCGAAGGTCAATTCGCCCATCACAATCGAAAAAGTCAAAAAGGCGGCCGAGAGCAGACTGGTCCGCAGGTTGGGCAGAATGACCTCAAAAAAAGCGACGATCCGGTTCGCTCCCAGGCTCAACGATGCCTCCATCAACGTTTTCAGGTCCATCGATCGGAAGCCGGTGTCGATCGACCGATAAATATAGGGGAACGCCAGCACAATATAGCCGGCGACGAGCAACGCCGGAGTTCCCACCAGGGTCAGCGGCGGCCGGCTGTACAAACGGATTAAGCCAAAAACCAGCACAATCGGAGGGATTACAAAAGGAAGCATGGTGCAGGTTTCGATGAACGGTCTGATCTTCGGAAATTTCCAGTGAATCAGGAAGGCGGTCGGCAACATCAGCACCAAAGCGGCCAGGACGGTGAATACCGCCATTTCCGCCGAGAAGAGGAACGACGCAATAAAATTGGGATCTTTAAAAACGTTCTCATAGGCGAGAAAACTGAGCACGTCCTTTTGGCGCCGTAATGAAAACAAGAAGGTCGCCAGCAGCGGAATGAAAAAATAAAGGCCGCCCAGTCCCAACCAGAACCATGACCAGAATTTGCGCATTTGCATCATTGCATCCACCGCGAATATGTTTTTTGCAGCCAACTATAGATAAAAATCAGGAGTGTCATCAAGAAAACCATTCCCAGCGCCAGGGCATAGCCCAGATTGGGATCATGCAGGACATCGCCCCGGATTTGGGCGCCGATCAAAATGGGCGTTATATTGAGTAAGCCCCCCGTCAGGGCGTAGGCCGTGGCATAAGCTCCGAAAGCATTTCCGAATAACAGAATAAACGAAGCGAGCAGCGATGGCGTCAGCACCGGCAGGGCTACCATCCGCCAGTATTGCCAGGCGGTAGCGCCCAGATTTTCGGCCGCCTCCCGCCACTGCTTTTTCATGCCTTCGAGGGCGGGCGTGATTATCAAGACCATCAGGGGAATCTGAAAAAACAGGTAAGTCAGCGAGAGACCCCAGAAACTGTAGAGATTGAAACCCTTGTCGTAGATGTTGATGCCAAACAGCGTCTGCAGCAGAACCGTCACCATGCCGACCCGTCCGAGGGTGGCTATGAAGGCGAAAGCCAGCGGAACACCGGCGAAATTGGAGGCCACTCCGCAAAAGGTGCTCAGAAATCCTGGCACAAACCGGGGAAGTCCTCCCAGTGTGACGCCGTATGCCAGCAGAAAACCGAGCAATCCCCCGCCCAGCGCGGTCACCAGGCTAATCTGGATCGTCAATCGGTAGGAGTTGATAATATCCGGCCGCGTCAAGTGGAAGATATTGGCGAGCGTAAAGTTGCCCAGCTTATCTTGAAATCCGCCGATCAGCAGTGAACCGGCGGGAAGCAGCATGAACGCCAGGGCAAACAAGCTGAACGGCAACAAGCCGAGGCCGGCGAGCAAATGCTTGAATCGGGGCGCGGCTGCGCCCCGATCGCTATGGAGATTAACGACATTTTTCTCAATCATTGTTTGGTGACATTGACTTGTACGACTTTATCCCAATCCGCGGCGATGATTTTCTGGGCCGTTTCCTGCTGTTCCAAGGTCGGGAATACCGCCTTTGCGTAAGCCTGGGCCGGAGGCAGCTTGGCCGCGATAGCGGCAGGGATCGCTTTCCGCTTGACCAGGTCCTGATAACGAACCGGATGACCGTAACCCTTTAACCAAATGAGCTGGCCTTCATCGGAGTAGAGGAATTCCATCCAGAGTTTGGCCGCGTTCGGATGCGGCGCATAAGCGCTGATGGCCTGGACATAAACGCCCGCGACCACGCCGGTCTTGGGAATGACCACGCCGATCTCCGGGTTGCCGGCGGACTTGTCGCGATTCGCCAACGCGTTGTAGTCCCAACGGACCGTAATCGGGGTCTCGCCGGAGGCCACCGTGCCGGGAACCGCGATGACCGGGACGAAATTGCCCGCTTTGTTCAGTTTATTAAAGAATTCCAGACCGGCGGCGGCGTTCTCGTATTGCTTGCCGAAGCTGACGGAAGCGGCGCCGACCGCCATAATGGCCTGATTGGCGGTACGGGGATCGCCGGCCAGCGCAAATTTCCCTTTATATTCGGGTTTCAGAAGGTCGGCCCAGTCGCTCGGGGGGTTTTTGATGATGCTCTTGTTGATCTCAAACGCCAAAACCCCGTAATAATCCCCGTACCAATAACCGTCAGCGTCTTTAACATTGGCGGGAATGGTATTCCAGGTGGAAACCTTATACGGCTGGATCAACTTGTCGGCCTTGGCTTGCGGCCCGAAAGAAAGGCCGACGTCGATAACATCGGGCGCCTGGGGTCCCTTGTTGTCCTTATTCGCCTTGATGGCTTCGATTTCTTCTCCCGAGCTTCCGTCGGGATTCAATTCATTGACCCGGATGCCATATTTCTTGGAGAAGGTTTGGATCATTTCACCGTAATTCACCCAATCGTGAGGCAGGGCGATCACGGTCAGCTGGCCTTCTTTTTTGGCGGCAGCGATCAGCGCATTCAGCGATTTTGAGTTCTGCGCGGCAAAGGCGCCGAAAAAGGTGGAACCAAACAGGAGCGCTCCGGCCAATCCCAGAACACAAGTTTTCATTCTAGAAAATTTCATACGGAAAATCCTCCTTTTCATCCTTCATCATCCTTCACTGTCCATTGATCCAGTTTTTATTAGAGTAAATCATTATTGTTAAGGCCGGATTACTCCCCGGGGTAGCTATTTTAAAGAAATGATAAATGGAAATTAAAATGGGACGAGATTTTTAGGAATGAAAATGAAGTGAGCAAGCAGCACCCCGCCCTCCGGTACAGTTTCAACCGATTATCAAGTTAGCTCCACATTGGGAAGGCATTAGCAATGCAAGCTTTGACCATGATCGAAAGTCCGTCGGTAATACCGACGGACTCTCTAATAAAAAACGACTTCCACGATCGATATTATACCGCGAAAAGCCGGGCCTGAAGTATCGTTTTCGTACCCGAAAAATATCATCCGCTATATCATTCAAAAACCCCCGTGAAATCGCGGGGGTTTGACGGTTGTTATTTGAAGTACGGGCCTCGGGCGCTTCTCACCGGATTACCGCAGCAGTTCCGAGACCGGGACGATAGTCACTCCCGCCTGGCGGAAGCGGGGCAGCATCGCCCGGATCGCCGCCGCGGTTCCCGGACGGGGGTGGCCGATGCCAATGGCCCGGCCCTGCTTTAAGGCGATCTTGATCAGCTGCTCGAGCGACGCCTCATTATCCCGCATCGAACGGTAATGATCGATAAAGACATCGCGCCGCGCGAAACGAACCTGATTCAGCTGGGCATATTTTTCGGCAACCGAAACATCGGTGACGCTGTCGATATAATAAACATGCTTGTGGGCGGCCTCTTTCATGATGGCGTTCATATAGCGGCCATCATGGTGCCCGGCCGATCCCATGTGATTGTCGATGCCGACGACCCACGGCACCGCCTGCAGATCCGCGTCCAGCTGCGCGGCGATCCGATCATCGGGCCACGTTTTGGGGATCAGGCCGCGATCGCGCGGCACCAAGCCGTGGAGCGTCGCCATGGGCAAATGAAGCATTACTTCGCGGCCCTGCCGGTGGGCGGCCTGAGCCAATTCCTCGCCATACGGCGTGAACGGCAGCACGGCGAAGGTTAAGTTAGCCGGCAGTTGCAGCAGATCCTCGGCCGGTTGATAGAGATAGCCAATATCATCGATGATGATCGCCACCTTCGCCTGGGGTTTCCCCGCGGCGACCGATTGTTCGGGGATGTCCGGGCCGGACCGATTCTGGGCCGCCACCGGCGCATTCGGTTGCCAGTAGCTCATCAGGCCGAGCAATAATGCTCCCACGAGCACCGGCCCTATTTTGCTACGGACCGGGCGTTCGGCGTGCTGCTTCATTTTGGGTACTCCTTTATCCGAATCCATCGGCCAACCCGGAAAGCGGAGCGACTTCCCTTTTTGCTTTCTTCCCGCAATCGGCAGCGAAGGCTTTCCGCTATCCGGAGTTGGTTTTGATGATGTCGAATAAGTAGAATACCGGATCTCGATTAGAATCCCCGGAGAAAAAAATTAGAATTTGATTAGAAATTTGCTGTTTTGGCTGGGAGGCCTTTATCCGAACCGGAATTTGCAGGATTCAAGGATTATTCGGATGAAAGACTTTTTGTAACGACCGGTCGCGGCGATATAAAAAACGCGAATGCATTAACATTCGCGTTGCTTGCCGGTACAGTGAAACCGGTAAGTCATGATGGTTTGCCGCGGGCGAACGGGCGGGTTCCGGCGCTACACTTCCGATTTCCATCCCCAGTAAAAAGTGAAGTCATGATGATTACTTCAAAAAGCCTTTCCTGATGCCATCGCTATTCGATTGAAGCGTTTCCCTTAAAATTCTTCATCACGCCGTCATTCATAAGGCTCCATAGAAGCTGTAACATCTTTTCGATATCCGGGTTTTCTTCCCGCGTAAAGCAATACGTCATTACCCCGAGGAAAGCGGCTATCGCATATTCCAACGTGCATTCCAATATAAAGTCATCCGCGCCGGGTGATTGAAGGTGCGGCCGTAACAATGCTTTGTATACGTTTTTAATCTTTTCTTGAAAAGCGGGATCGCCGTTTTTCCCCAATAGGACAACAAAGTACTTTTTGTTTAGGCTGTACACCTCGGTAAGATGTTTGAGTGGCAGATGAACGCCAGTTTTCGTTATGATGGCTTGGTGCTTTGCTATATCCGGTAAAATGGAGGCTTCTATTTGCTCCAGCACATCGTAGGCATCGGTAAAATATTCATAAAATGTGCTTCGGTTGTACCCGGCTTTGCCGACGATCTCCCGCACCGATGTTTTCTCAATCCCTTCTTTGCTGTACAAGTCCCAAAACGCGTCCATCAGGTTTTTCCTGGTTTGCGCGGTAATTTCCGGATTATGCTTCATTTCATGCAATTCCTTTCCCTTTTCAAAAATCCGACACTCCCGCCATGATTGACGGTTGATGGCAGGCAGATTGAAGTCTATATTATGACTATACAACATGTTGTAGGATTTTTGAATACACACCGGAGAAAAGAACGAAAGGATGAGCATTGATGAAGAATGTAATATTCAAAGACGATTCGTTTGCTTTCGAGACTTTGAGGTTGCTCAGCGAAACGGCATACGGTATGGCGGATATCGGGGAGGTCCTCACCACCGCAGAGAAAATAACGGAAGGCGATGATGACAGTTGGTGCAAGGAGTGGACCGCGACGGCAAGCAGGCTCCACGCGGCCGCGGACGATTATTTTAAAAACGGGCATCCGGTTAGCGCCAGAAAAACGTATCTGCGGGCCTACAATTATTACCGTTCAGCGGAATTTTATCTGCACGGAAATCCCGACGATCCGCGGATCACCGAGCTGACCGAGGCGAGCTTCGCCTGTTTTGCAAAAGTGATGGAACTGAACGACCCGGTAATCGAAGCGGTCAAAATTCCCTATGAAGGAACGACGCTGCCCGGGCATTATTACAAGTGCCAGAAAGCATTGCAACCGCGCCCCGTGCTGATCGTAATGACCGGTTTTGACGGTACCAAAGAAGAACTGTACGGTATGGCCATGGCCGCCCTGGAACACGGCATGAACTGCCTCGTATTTGAGGGGCCGGGCCAGGGCGAGGCCTTACACCGGCAGCGCCTGTACTTCCGGTACGACTATGAGGCGGTCGTGACCCCCGTCGTGGATTTTGTCCGCTCCCTCGATGGCGTCGACCCCGGCAAAATCGTTTTGATGGGCGTAAGCCTGGGCGGATATCTGGCGCCCCGAGCGGCCGCCTATGAGCATCGTCTTGCCGCCTGCGTCGCAAACGGCGGCGTATACAGTTTTCCAGATGCCCTTAAAAACCTGTTGCCCGATAGCCGGTTTTTGGACATGGCTGGTACCGACCCGGACCAACTCAATCAAGGCTTTGCCAAAATAGCAAAAACCAATCCCACGCTCAAATGGGGCCTTGAGCACGGCATGTTCGTCTTTGGAGTCGACACCCCCGCTCAATTCTTTTTGAAGATAAAAAACTTCAGCATGGCAGGCGTCGCGCAAAAGATCCAGTGCCCCACGCTCATCGTGGATGCCGAGGAAGACAAGATGATGTCCGGTCAGGCAAAGCCGCTTTACGACGCGCTTACCTGCGAGAAAAGCTTTATGTTGTTTACTGCGGCGGAAGGCGCGGGCGAGCATGGCCAGTGCGGAGCCAAGCTGCTGGCAAATGAGCGCATCCTCTCCTGGATCGATGAGCGGCTCTCGAATTCCGCGTCAGGCAAATAAAACGAACCGGCCAAAGCTGCGGAAGCCTTTTGAACTGCGCCGGCCGAAAGAAGATGCGCGGCGGCCGGGAATCAGGTCTGCCGCCTCACTGGAGAATTTATGAGACAAGGCCCGTCTATACGCCGGGCCTTGTCGTCTTGCCTTATTTCCATTGTCATCCTTTTTTGAAAAAATGCTTGACTTTGCTTAGCTAGTCCGTTTGACGGAATTCGTTAAAATGAGCTTACTTTGTTATAAGCTAAAGCGACCCTCATTGGGCGGTGGCGAACTGGCGGGAGGCGTTCCGGTATGCCGTGGGCGATAGCCCTCTTTTGGCCGTAAATTGTTTTATGAAGTAAGTGTCATATTCAAATCCGGTGGCCCGCGCGATTTCATTCAAGCGCATGTCGGTATGGGTCAGCAGATCCCCGGCAACTTTCAGGCGGTGCGACAGCAAGTAGGTCATGGCCGTGCAGCCGCATCTTTCCTGAAACAGCTTATTGAGCGACACCCGGTTCAAGTGGGCGCAATTCGTCAAATCTCCCAGGCTGATTTTAGCGGAATAATTGGTGTGGATATATTCCAACACTAAATCGACCGGCGACTGTTCGCTTTGGCGGCTCAGATCCTCAAGCAACCCCAATATCTGGATGAGGTATTTTTTGATCCGGCAGGCCCAAAGCGAATCACTTTGGGCATACACTTCTGTGCCAAGCACAAAGAACCACTCAAATAATTGCGGATAGGCTTTCTCGGTCACCCGCGGCACCCCGGTGTGGGTATCCCGCTTGGAAAAAAGCGCCAGTCCGGTCTGGATCCTCGGATTGGCCGGAAAGTGGTCTTGCGTCCCGGAAACCCGGACGGTGTCAAAGAAATCGGGACGAAAGCTAAAGGATTGCGCGGCGGCGTTATGGTTGGCGGAGACCTGAAGCGTATCGGTTTCCGACAAACAAAGAATGCCGGGGACGGAAACGGTTAGCGGACGTTCGTTCAACCGCCCGCTGATGCTGCCGTCCGTGATAAAAACCAACGTAAACCGCTCCGGGTAAGGCAGCGATTTAAAATCCTCGGCTGCCACGAATTCAATATGGACGGTTCGTTTTTTATAGCGGTCCCATTGCGGCATGATTCCCACCTGAGAGAATTGCAAATCTTTTGGAAAAAAGCTTCGCAATACAATATATTGATAGATATATCTTGGCTTATCACTATATATTGTGTTGTGAAGGGCACATTATGGTAATTTGCAATTCTCCACCTGACAGATAGTATAGTAAAATGCTTCATTTATACCAGTGTACCACAAAAGTTTACCGGATATAATTTAATAAAGACAAAGAAAGGTGGTTCTGATGATGGGAATTAACATTGCAATCAATGGTTTCGGCAGAATTGGCCGGCTCGCCTTTCGACAGCTCTTTGAGGCGGAAGGATACCGGATCGCGGCCATCAATGACCTCACCAGCCCGCAGATGCTGGCGCATTTGCTAAAGTACGACACCACCCAGGGGCGTTATGACCGGCAGATCGGTTACGGCGAGAACAGCCTGACCGTGAACGGCGTGGCGATTCCAATCTACGCCGAAAAGGATCCCGCCAAACTGCCGTGGAAAGAACTGCAAATCGATGTGGTGCTGGAGTGCACCGGCTTTTTCGCCTCCAAGAAAGCGGCGACGGCGCATCTTGACGCGGGCGCCCAAAAGGTCCTCATCTCCACCGCCGCCGGGAAGGATGTTCCGACCATCGTTTACGGGATCAACCAGCACACGCTGACCCAAGCCGACGCCATCGTCTCGGCCGCGTCCTGCACCACCAACTGCCTGGCTCCGATGGCCTATTTCCTGAACGAGCTGGCGCCGCTCCAAAAGGGCTTTATGACGACGATTCACGCCTACACCAACGACCAGAACACCCTTGACGGCCCGCACGCCAAAGGCGACCTGCGCCGGGCGCGCTCCGCTGCCGGCAACATCATCCCGACCTCGACCGGGGCGGCCAAGGCCATCGGGCTGGTCATCCCGGCCCTGGCCGGCAAACTGGACGGCACTTCGCAAAGGGTGCCGGTGATGGCGGGATCGCTGACCGAGTTGACCGCCGTTGTGAACGGCTCCGTGACCGTGGAGCAGGTCAACGCGAAGATGGCCCAATCTAAGTCCGATGAATACGGCTATACCGATGAACCGATCGTTTCGTCCGATATCATCGGCATGACCTACGGCGGCCTGTTTGACGCGACGCAGACCAAGGTATCGGAATTGGGAAGCGACACCCTGGTCAAAATCGCGGCGTGGTACGATAATGAAAACTCCTTTACCAGCCAAATGGTTCGGACCGCGAAATATCTTGCCAAATTATGATGGTTAGCGGGCGAGGATGTCCGTACAGCGGAACTATTATAGTTCCTTGGCCAGATTAGAGAGCCGGCATTTTTGCCGGCTCTTTTTTTGTAGAAGAGATTTGTGAGGAAGACTGGTGTAGGCTAGTATTTATGACCTTTTGTCTGAACCATGATTCGCCTGATTCAAGGATTAAAGGATTCGAACCCTTTGTAACAACCGGTTTTAAATTATGCCAATCCATAGCGGCCTTTCACCGCCTAGTTACTGATCCATGCCGGGCGTACTAAAAAAGCCCCGCTTGATCCGGGGCTTTTCCAGCGAACACAATAAGTCTTCATCCTGTTTTATTTCACATAACCCAACGGCATTATGTACAGCGGAACATCGTCCGGGTCCAGTTGCAGTTCCGTCCGGATATTGTTCTCGTTGAGAGAGGCCACCAAACGGGTGCCCAATTTCAAAGCCGCGGCGATCAGGTAAACATTTTCGGCGATCGTTCCCGCGGTTCCGTTGGCCATGCTAAGCTTGGCGGTCCGATCCATCGCGGGTGGGAGCATTCGCAGCTTCGCCACGAGAATCAAGACATGGGAAGCCGTCCCGATATCGGATTGCGTTCCGATCCGGCCTTTAATGTTATGCGCGGATACCCGTCGCAGGAGATTCCCGTCCGGATCATATTGATATACCCCTGCATTGGCGGCGACATAAAGATCGATAAAGTATTTGCCCAATGCGGTTGGCGCGGTCCGCTGGCCGTTTTTGCGGTTGACGCCGTTGGCCGCCCATAAAATCGTCGCCAAATCCCGTTGGGATAGCTCCCGGCCGGTAAATCCGCTGCGGATGGATTGACGCTGCAGCAAGGCGTCCATCAAGTCCACCCCGAGCGATTCGGGCGGGTTGGCCAACTTGATATCGGTTCCGGCAGCCGCAACGGCAAAAGCGGCCCCGGTCCCTATCGTAATCAGCGACAGCGCTATCATGAACGCTATAAACTTTTTCAAGTCCAATCCCCTCCTTTTCATTCTGTCCGTATTCGGAGTGGATTCTTCTCTTGGCAAAATATTCCTCCCGCCTTACCTCAAAATTCACTAAAAAAATAAGTCACCAGATGATTATCAAGTCCGCTCCGCATGGGAAGCCGGGGCATGGACAATGCGGGTGACCCATGAGCGGAAGTCCGTCGGTGAAACCGACGGACTCTCCAATGAAAAATAACTTCCATGATCGATATTATATTGCAAAAAGCCGGATATGAAGTATCGTTTTCGTACCCGAAAAGTATCAGCCGCATGAAATCAACCTATCGTTGTCTGAACTTTAATTGGAGGATTTTTGGGTATGATGATTTAAATTTTCGGGCCTAACACAAGGATTCCGCCTGCGAGCGGGCAAGTGGGAGGAGATTTGTAAGGAAGATTGATGAATTTTTTGGTGATGTTCATTCTGTGAGATATTTGAATGTCCACGGGGACTTTTCCCGCCCCCGAACCCTCAGGACCAAAGGATGTAATGGGACATCCTTTGGAATCCTCCCAGTCAGGACCAAGGTCCCGACACCCCCTTATTCATCCGGGGTTCTTGTGGGTCGCCGCCATCCTTGGCATTCTGTCTGTCAATTAGGTATAGGCTTCCGTCCCCGACCGCTGTTTTTCATCCAGGAAAAGAAGCGTCGTCCGCCGCCCTCCTTAGCGGCGGGTGGTTACTGTTTGACTGAGGAGCTCCGATTCACGTTTCTGAAATGACCCCTCTCCTTCCTTATCAAGGATGGAGGGAAGATAAGTCGGTATTTAAGGCCTTTTGTCTAAATCATGATTCGCCTGATTCAAGGATCAAAGGATCGATGATTATCAAGTTAGCTCCACATAGGAAACCGGGGCATGGGCAATGCGGGTGACCCATGGCCAAAAGTCCGTCGGTGAAACCGACGGACTCTCCAATGAAAAACAACTTCCACGATCGATATTATATCGCGAAAAGCCGGATATGAAGTATCGTTTTTGTACCCAAAGAATATCATTCGCCTCCCAAACCATGATTGGTAGGATTCAAGGATTAAAATGATTCAATTATCTCGAACGGTGTTTTAAATCCTGCCAATCCGTTAATCCGACGAATCAAGGTTCAGATCTTGGGTCTTATTCTGCCGGTGATAGCGGTTGATTAGTTCGTCCACGTTCAATTCAGATTGCTGGAGAGATAATAGAGGAAATTTGTAAGCCGAAATGAATTTCCACGGGGACTTTTCCCGCCCCCGAACCCCCAGGACCAAAGGATGTAATGGGACATCCTTTGGAATCCTCCCAGTCAGGACCAAGGTCCCGACACCCCCTTTATTCATCCGGGGTTCTTGTGAGCCGCCGCCATCCATGGCATTCTGTCTGTCAATTAGGTATGGCTTCCGTCCCCGACCGCTGTTTTTCATCCAGAAAAAGAAGCGTCGTCCGCCGCCCTCCTTAGCGGCGGGTGGTTACTGTTTGCCTGAGGAGCTCCGATTCACGTTTCTGAAATGACTACTCTCCTTCCTTATCAAGGATGGAGGGAAGATAAGTCGGTATTAAGGTCTTTTGTCTAAACCATGATTCGCCTGATTCAAGGATTGATAATTATCAAGTTAGCTCCGCATAGAAAAACGGGGCATAGGCAATGCAGGTGACCCATGGCCGAAAGTCCGTCGGTGAAACCGACGGACTCTCCAATGAAAAATAACTTCCATGATTAATATTATATTGCAAAAAGCCGGGCATGAAGTATCGTTTTTGTACGTGAAAAATATCATTCGCCTCCTGAGCCATGATTCGTAGGATTCAAGGATTAACATGATTCAATATCCCGAACGTGTTTTAAATCCTGCCAATCCGTTAATTCGACGAATCAAGGTTCAGATCTTGGGTCTTATTCTGCCGATGATAGCGGTTGATCAGTTCGTCCAGCTCGATGCTGGCGGCCAGGACCACGGGGTTGGTTTGGCCGTAGATGTTCCAGAGACGTTGGAGCTTGACACGGCTGGCGGCGATTTGTTGTTTGAGGGTTGATTCGTTTTTCTCAGCGATTTGCGGCATGCTCTCCTGTACCTTGCTCAATATGTAAATCGGTAACTTCTGTCCATATTATACACATTAATAGATTTATTTTCAAGTTTCTCGTCATGTTTTCACACAAAAATTTACCAAAAACTCTTTCTACTATATGATTGAGTTGGAGCGTGAAACATGAGCACATTAGGCGAGCGAATCAAGAATTTACGAACTCAACAGAATCAGACCCAGGATGAATTGGCGAAGCTACTTTGTATCAATCGTTCCACTATGGCGAATTGGGAAACCGATCGCGCGCAACCGGATCTTGATACGTTAATTAAGATTGCCGCTCATTTTGAGGTTTCGCTTGATTTTTTGGCTACGGGACATTGTCACGGCGAACAGAGGAAAATAACCGGTTCTGTAACCAAAAACACAGTTTCGATGAACGTTACGGATGAGGAAGCTGAAGTTTTGAAGTTGCTTCGAGGTGCTTTAGTTGATCTCTCGCCGGATTACCGGAGGAAAAGCTTGGTTTTTATCAAGCGTTCAATTCATATGGCTGGAGAGATAGTAGAAGAAATTTGTAAGCAAAACTGAATGTCCACGGGGACTTTTCCCGCCCCCGAACCCCCAGGACCAAAGGATGTGGTGGGACATCCTTTGGTATCCTCCCAGTCAGGACCAAGGTCCCGACACCCCCTTATTCATCCAAGGTTCTTGTGGGTCGCCGCCATCCATGGCATTCTGTCTGTCAATCAAGTATAGGCTTCCGTCCCCGACCGCTGTTTTTCATCCTCGAAAAGAAGCGTCGTCCGCCGCCCTCCTTAGCGGCGAGTGGTTACTGTTTGCCTGAGGAGCTCCGATCGGAATTGGGGCCTGTCATCGGAGCCTTTGTCTGAACCTTGATTTGTCCGATTCAACGATTAAAGGATTGATGATTATCAAGTTAGCTCCGCTTAGAAAACCGGGGCATGAGCAATGCGAGTAACCCATGACCGAAAGTCCGTCGGTGAAACCGACGGACTCTTCAATGAAAAACGACTGCCATGATTAATATTATATTGCAAAAAGCCGGTCCTGAAGTATCGTTTTCGTACGCAAAAAATATCATCCGCATCTCGAACTTTGATTTGTAGGATTTAAGGATTAGCATGATTCAATTACCCCGAACGGTGTTTTAAATCCTGCCAATCCGTTAATCCGACGAATCATGGTTCAGGTCTTGGGTCTTATTCTGCCGGTGATAGCTGTTGATCAGTTCGTCCAGCTCGATGCTGGCGGCCAGGACCACGGGGTTGGTTTGGCCGTAGATGTTCCAGAGGCGTTGGAGCCTGGCGCGGCTGGCGGCGATCTGTTGTTTGAGGGATGATTCGTTTTTTTTGGCGATTTGCGGCATGGTCTCCTATTACTTACTAGGCAGAATATGGTATAATTAAACATCGGTAATTTTAGGCAATAAAAAATCACGGCCAAACAGTAAATTGAGGTTTGGACTGTTGTATTGTTTTTTTTACTTATTAATAATATTTACCATTTATTTCATCTTCATTTTATAGTTAATTTAACTAATTGTCAAGAGGTAACTAGTTAATATGATTAAAAAAGATTATATCGAACGCCTTCAAATCATCCGTAATTATTATAAATTGAATCAAACGGACTTTAGCGCCGAGATCGGTATGAGTCAATCTAACTATTCCAAGATTGAACTAGGAAAAGTTAAGCCGTCCAAAACCGTCTTTTACGCATTGATGGCTCGTTTTGCCATCAATCCAGACTGGGTCCTGACCGGACAAGGAGAGATGCTGCTCTCAGGCGAGGATTATCTGAATAATGGCATTAAACTTTTGGGAATATCTAAATTCAGCGAAGGATTGGCAGAACTTCTTAAAGATCCGAAATATAAGGAACTACGATCTTTACTGACTATTGAAGAAGCAAAAGGGCAATTCGATCAAAAAACTTTAGATGATTATTTGAAATATCTCTCGGATTTAGGAAAGCAGGATGACGCGAAGTTAAAAACTTGGTTGATGGTACAGTTGGAAAGGGCTTTTCCGGAAGTTTTGGGAGAAAAGAAAAAATAGCTTGCCGAATAAAAAAGTTAACCTGAATACCCACAGGAAGACAGTATCGCTAAACGTTACGAACTTTGGCTGATCTCAAGCCGAATTATCAGAGGAAAAGCTTGGTTTTATCAAAAGTTCGATTCCGATGGTTGGAGAGATTATAAAAAAGATTTATACGAAAAGAATCCAAACATGAAGGATGTTTTTGGCAGGCGCTTGCAATCCGAGAGGGTACTCGCTGGGAAATCGCGGAAAGACATTGCTGGGTATTTAGGCGTTTCTCTGGCGAGTATCAGTTATTATGAGACCGGGGTTAATTATCCGACCGTGGAATCATTGCTAAAATTAGCCGACCTTTTTGAGGTGAGTGTGGATTATTTATTGGGGAGGACGGATAAAAGGAAAATTTAAAGAGTCGGGATACAGTTATGCGCTCCTCTTTCTTCCATTTCCCTCTTTCGAAATTGCGAACGTCCAAATCCTCTTCAACTGAATCTCTGCTTTAATTTGAACGGAATATGTCTTCGAGGGCTTCCCTGGAATTTTTTCTTTGCTCAGGAGCCATTCGATACAATGAAAGTAGTCGAGACCGATTCCCTAGGTTAAAAGCGGAGAACTAATTGCAATCATTATCAATATCCAGATTGGATCGGCAAAAGCCAACGGATTCAAGCCGGGTAAGGAGTTTCTCAGTGTTTTTCTTCTTCAACTCGCATTCCCAAATGCGAAGAACCGTCCATCCCAGTTTCTCAAGATGCTTTGTAACAACTTCATCACGCTCCATATTCCGTGATATTTTACGCCGCCAAAAGTTTTCGTTTTGCTTCGGCCGAGTGTTTCGACAATCGTGGCCGTGCCAAAAACAACCGTCTACGAAAACGGCAACCTTTTCACGATGAAAGACGAAGTCTGGTTTTCCAAATATTTTATATTTTCGTCGCCAACCTTTAATGCCATAAACTCGAAATATGGCGAGAAGTTTTTCTTCCGTAGATGCATTATGCGAACTCTTTACATGGCTCATAATCTCGGAACGTTTATTTTTATCAAATATGTCGCTCATATTAAACCGCCTCTTTCTATTTCGGAAAGTATATGTTCCGCTTGACGGTATGCAAATTGCGGAGGTAACGCGTTTCCAATCATTAAAGCTATGTCCATTTTCGTTACTTCCGAAGGAAATACATAATCGCGAGGGAACGTTTGCAACATCGCGGCCTCTCGCGCCGTAATTACACGGTCTTGTTCAGGGTGTAAAAACCGTCCCTTTGACGGATTTAGACATCCGCCGGTAATCGTCGACGAAACGTCATCCCAACTTAACCGTCCATATACATCGCTAAAACCGATGCCATCTTTTTTGTGGCATTCCAACACATACTCATTCGGCAAATCGGTTCGACTGCCACCATCGTGTGGCACAAGGCGGATCATATCCAAAATGCGGGGGATATGATGAGCAACAATGGTGTGAGCATAATCGTCACTTTTTTCGGGCATCTCAAGATTTCCAATGACGTCCCTAACGGTAATAATACGGTTGTCGCCAGCAGGAATTTGAATACGCCCTATTTTTGACCCAATCATAACAAAGCGCTTCCGTCTCTGTGGAACGCCGTAATTCGCTACGTTTACTACACGATAATCCAATTCATATCCTAAAGCGGCTAAACGATCCCGTATTTCAATAAATAGGGGGTAGCTTTCAATCGCAGGAACGTTTTCGAATATAAAAACATACGGTTTGAACTTCTCTATGTATTTAAAATATTCGCTTACCAGCGTGTTCCGTGGATCGTCTATTGGCTGTCGACGATTATGACATCTTATTGAGGAAAAGCCCTGACACGGTGGGCATCCGGCAAGCAGATGGATTGTTTGTCCGTCGCATGCCGCTGACACCTCGTCTAGCGATAATTTCGTAATATCGTTTTCAAAAAGCTTCACTTCAGGGTGATTTGCCCTGTAGACTAAAGCTGGTGCCACACCCTTTTCCACGCCCACTAGTACGTTAAAACCCGCATTTTTGAGACCTTGCGTAACGCCTCCGCATCCACAGAATAAGTCGATTGCATTATAAGGCATTTATAGGGACTCCTCCTTGTTTATCTCGTCCAGCCAAGAGGAGAAGAACCCAACGCTTCGGTCGGTAATACGACCAATCAAGAGCGTTCTATCAAGAAAAATGTTAAATTCTTCACAACTGGTCTCCGGTAGTAATGCACAAGCATGGCAAGCGGCAAGATTCATCGCATTTCTCCCTTGGCCTCCACTTTCTCCGCAGACCGGATCGTTTGAACACCAGCGAGCATTTTCTAATGCCGATGCAAAAACTTTTTTTAATCGTCCGGGAAGCCCCTGACGAACCAATCCGCCTAAAGTTCCCTCGGAGTCTCCGCATGCGGTATATATAAAAATTCCGCACATAGGGAAATCCGGATGCTCGATATCGCAGTAGATACGTTCGCGTAGCGACGCGCTGTTGTATCCACTCTCAAAACTTAACCGCTGTATAAGTAGATGTGATAATGTATGCAAGAAAATAAACTTGACGTCGATTTTACTTTTTTGTATGCGCTCATCAAGGCTTGCGTTTTTACGAAGCTGCGCAATCTGATTGGCCGCGTGAGTGCTATCCGCAATCCAGTTAGAGACAACATCATTGTTAAATTGGATAAAGATACCTTCGCCTCTAACTTCATAACCGGGATACCATCTGGTTTCATCACGTTTGACGCATTGAAATCTTCCTTGATCCTGCGGCGGAATACCAAGTGTCCCGGTGTTTGGCGGATCAAGTCGCGTAAAGCCGATCAGTGCGCGTACCTCTCTAATCTTATGAAGAAGTGCTACTTGCATAACGCTGGGTATACCATATTCATTCCCACTTATTTCTTCACGTTGAAAATCACCATCGTCGGATTGAGGCGTCATGCCGTTGAGCGCGTAGTATTCCGCCTGCCGATAGACTTCTGAAGACGCATCTTCGGTTTTGGAATCGGTCTCTTCATCGCATAAAAGCGTCGTCAGTATCGGCCGAATGATTTTTGGTTCGACGTTAATAGCGGAGGACAGATCGGAGAGCCATATTTCAAAGCGCTTTGCAATATACGCGGTTTTTGTGCCTGGTTCAAATATTTCGTTATCTCTAATTTTCGATTTATAATCCATGAACTCCGCCGAATTCACAATTTTTGTTCTCAGTCGGTTGGAATATGGCGGGATAACGAGCGAACTGTCCACTTTGGGATAGTATACGACCGATGCGCCCCGCTGCTTTGCTTGTGGAATGCAGCCGCAATTCACATGACGATTGCTCCACGGCATTTTACCATTGCAGAAATATCCAAATATTCGTTTATTTAAGCCGTCCTTATCAAAAGCATGCTCCAAAGAAGCGTTGGCTTCGCAACTCTTACAAATAACCGTTAAACCTTCCAGACCGGACGTAGAGTTAACTCCTGTCTTAAAAAACAACTTTGGGTTATCGCATATCGGCTTCTTAGATATTGCGTGGACCCACTCCACCCAAGGGAAATCGTCGATATGGCCAGCGGCGCACGCAACAATTATTCGCGCGGTCACCAAACCGATTCCTTTGCCTTTACTTCCTCTGCATTTATCACCAAGGCAAATGGGTTTCTTCATATAGGGGTCACCTTTTTCCCCTTGTAGATGTTCTTTGTTAACCTTTGTCCAATAAGACTTATACTCCCGGTACCACTCCGTAAGCGGGGCAAGTCTTCGACACTTTGGGCAAAAATACCATTGGGGGAATCGAGTGTAAGCGATTCCTTTTTGCCTGGGAACGCTCTTATCATGTGGAATCGCTAAATAATCGACGTCTAACCACCGCTCGAGACGCTCATCGCGAATCAATTTGAAGTCGTTCTTATTGCCCCAATATTCGGGTGCGGCAGTCATTAACGTCTGGTCAGGGAAGTCCACCATAGCGCCTACACCATATTGTAAAATTGCCTGTGCGGCACGCACGCTATGCGTGACATTGCCGAGCTTGACTTCTTTCGGTTCGATATGCAAGCTCATTCCTCCTCCCATATCAGCATACGCGAAGACAATGTCTGATCGACGTTTCTCATCGAAGTCAACGTCTCTTTTGCCGGATCATTATTCGACCAGGTGCCAAAAGGCCGCAGTAAACGATGTTCGTTTTCCTTTGGAGGTTGTAGCATAAATTTTTGACCATAATACAGCCGCTCGGCTTCGGTTATCGATTTCGCTCTGGCAGCCCAGGACTCAAAAAATGCATCAATTTGTGTCGAAATAATATTCAAATCCATCTTTTGGCCTGACTGAGAATGCCTGAAAATGGTACCGATTCGACGCAGTAGCGCTTCCTTGATGTTATCTAAAAATGGATAATCGCCGGTGAAATTCTGCGCATTAGCATCATCACATAGACTGTCCTCATAATGTCTTGCCAATCCGACAAGAACCGCATGCAGCGCACGGTCTAGCGTAGGCTGAGAAAACGGAGTTACGCTGGTCGGCTCGACATATCGATAGAAAGATTCGTGATACGCATGGAATTGCTCAAAGTGCGAACGATCGCGACTCTTCGTGGCATCATATAATACGCAAACAAGCCCGGGATATTTGCGTCCGACTCGACTTGTAGCCTGTATGTATTCGCTCGTCAGTTTGGGTTGCCCAACAACCGTCATCAAATTTAGACGGTCAACATCGACGCCGACGGATATCATATTGGTGGCAAGCAACACATTTACGGCGTAGTTCTTTGCCTCTTGGTTTTCCTTTGAGTATGTCGTCTTTTCTAGCTTCTTCAAACATTTTATAAGTGCGGTAGTCGGAACCCGGCTTGTCAGCTCGTCTGCCATAGCGATTTGACGAATGATCTTATCTGTGGCAATGCGACGGCAGAGCCGTTTCATGAAATCTTTGATATCGTCGTCAACAAGTCCCGAGCATTTACCTAGATCACGTAAACTATTGAAATAGGCGGTAAGTGTCCAATATTGATCCTTGATATTATCTTCCGCATCCAGCAGGTTTACGTATTGCAGAAGTGTAGACATAATCTTCGTCTGCAGCATCGCCTTTGTCTTGCCCGACGGGAAAACGCCCAGATATAGGCGTCCAGGTTTCTCATTTGTTTCCGCTTCTTTTGCAAAGAACGAATTGGACGCGTCGAGCCCAGACTGCGGGAACTGTCGAACGGTACGATTATATAAGTGCCTGCATTGGTCTCCGGCCAGGCGAATCGTCGCCGTAGAGGCCACGATTTTAGGTCGAACCCCTTTCGATGAACATAAAGAATCGATTGCGGTTTCGTATAAGCCGACAATGGAACCTAACGGTCCTGATATCAAATGCAACTCGTCCTGAACGATCAATTCCGGAGCGCGATTATTTGTGCCTAAACCAAAGAAACTCCCGATATCCGTGTTCCAGGCTATCATGGCGAATTTATCAACGGTCGCAAAAAGTAATGTAGGCGGGGTATGATACAGTTCCTCGTCAACCACTTGGACCGGCAATCTGTTTTCATATGGGCAACCCAGCCGAACGCACTTAATATAGAATCTACTGTGGACGTCCGTTCGATATCCCCATTTTTCTCCGTTACGTCCTTCCGCTTTTTCCGGAGGTACAAGACTTGCACCGCACCAAGGGCATGTCAAAACTTGGAATTTGTTATAGTAGTCATTTCTATGTTCAAGCGAACCATAGGAAGTATTTACAAGATGATCGAGATA
The DNA here is from genome assembly GCA_023400055.1 of Bacillota bacterium. Classification (GTDB taxonomy): domain Bacteria; phylum Bacillota; class UBA4882; order UBA8346; family UBA8346; genus Hydrogenispora. Next base: position 58,401 of record JAEXFN010000005.1, on the reverse strand, counting down.
TTCTTTTGCACCTTTTGGTTCATACGATGTGTTCTTATTCGGCGTGTGATCCCCACCAATCCACAGACCGATGGTAATCGGCTCTTTCCATCTTGTGTCGCGTCGGTGACTTTTGTTCCATAATTCCGTACGAATTCTGTCACACGCACAGATCAATGTGCTAGCGCGGGAAAACTGCTGTGAAGTAAGCAGTCTTAACGTGTATCGCATTAATACCGCCGTGCCGCCCGAAGTATCCGGATACTTGAGTCTTCTATAAAAAGTCACAAACGCGGTTAGGGCCAGATATGCCTCCGTTTTTCCACCGCCGGTTGGAAACCAAATAATATCGACAATGTTTCTATCTCTTTCCGTTTCTTCAGTTTCGTCAGGATGCGGCTCCATATCTATCAAACCAAAGATGTTCATCAGAAAAAAAGCGGCCTGGAAGGGGCGCCATATACGAATATTTGGGTCATTAATATCTTTATCCAAATTTTCATAATCGATATCTTGATATGGAACTGTGGAAGCGTCCTCGTCGTCCGGAACATGTTGTACGATATCCCGATGTTTCATTTGCATAAGCATCGCACGATTCGCCAAAGAAAACGCTCTCATTGCATCCTCATTTTTCCGTAGGCAATCAAGGCCTTCCCTCATTCGTTTGGCGGCATTTCTGCATAATGTGACATGCCGGTTCGCAATCTCCTGCTGCTTGGTCTCAAGAGATGATACATCCAAATCATCAATCCAGCACTCATATGTGGAAACAAGTTGTCCAAGGGCTGACAGCTTTTCGTCGGATGTTGTTGGCGACAAATCGGACAAATACTTAAGGGAGAGAGATTTTTTCTCCACGCCCATTCTCAGTGCGTACTCAAAATCCATTTGCGGGACCTCAGCCCATGGCATTAGATCGGTGCTTACACGCCAAGAAGTATTGCTTATATCCCATAAAGCAGAGATACCATGGCCCGTGGCATAATGCTTTCGACTTCGATACAAGAGGGCAAGGGAGCGCTCTTCTTCGTCAGTAGAAAACCGCATATTGTCGTCGTATGCCAGCACGCTTGTCGATGGGTTCTTTGCCGATGTCACCTCTATTACCGGCTGAAAGATTGTATTCGTACCGTCGTAATGACCTGCTCCACCGTTATATAACATGATCGTTACGGTATATTTACGATCGGCGATCTCATTTTTCACCGCGCGCATATATGCAAAACCAACCCCGCATACGTTAACAGGCTTTCCGTCGAGTGATAGACGAACCGTTTCACTATGCGGTGTCCTAACGAACGCTTTTTTCGGATTACATTGAGCCGTCAGTTTATACAAAGTTCTTGCCAGAGACCCATCATCTTTCAAATCGAGCATGGATAATAATACTCTTACATCTCTTCCAGTGACCAAATGCTTCAATCGCATCATTGGCCCATCGATATAAACATGCTCATCCAAAATGCTCGCATATTCCACAATACTATCGCTGTATGGTATTTGACAATCGGTATAAATGGCATGCCTATATGTGGCGAAGGAGACCTCAACAACGATGTTATCAATATCACGATTTACTATAAACGTTATACCGATAGAAGAAGGCCTGTCCTGCATGGAGAGGGCAATAACTTCATCCATGGTATCATCATTTATGCCACTTGTTGCTGCAAGGTCACCGTATGTTACCCCTTCTTCCCCGGCAAATTCTGTTACCTCAATTTCTTCATCTAAGCCTCCGATGTCAGGTACTGACGTATCATTGTCGGCATTCATTTTGTTATCCTTTGTCGGGTATAAGACCCCAACATAATATCGATCCTCCGGTAAGTCGGTGATCAACTCATGCTCTTTATCGGGTAGACTACAAGGTGTTCCATTATCGAGTGATTCGCCGGATCCGGGACCTACAATCTCTTTATATAATTCGCCAAACAGTTTAGTTCGCGCTTCAAGACATTTCTTTCGCATTTTATTGCCTCCCCACGGGTCGATTTATTAGATGACTCGGCACGTCACATTCGCATGGAACAATACGCTCAATCGTAAGTCTTTTTGCATATTTTTGAACGTCTCCAAGATAAGAAGTTTCCTCTCTTGAAAGTGTGTCTTTCCCATCATGCTCCTTAATTCTGGTAATGGATTGAATAATACTCGATTGTACATAGCCGAGAATTTTCATCCGTTGACTTCGGATATAGTCACACGATTCTTTATAAAGTTTCGCATGGTCGACGATCTCATTGTTATCCGCAACTAGACCGATCGCAATAAATGCGTTCGCGTCTCTCGGTCCGACGATAACACTGTCCTCCCGTAGCCATGTACCAACAGTAACGGCATGTCTCGGATGACCGAGATCTTTCATGATATCTGATATGTCTCGGTAAGTAAGTTTATTAACACGCATATGCTCGCTTAGCACTCTTTTCCAATACTTTGATCTTTGGTAGTGTCCGGACAACGTGCTATTCCCACGCAAAATAAGACGTTGGAGAATATCGTCTACGAAATCTGTTATTTCGTCACCACTTGCCGAAAAAATCGCGATATCGCCTGGAAGCAGATCGATAGGTGTTTTTTCAACTAACTTTTTTTCTCTCTCATCTAGAACATATGCCGTATAATACTGCGAAAACAATGCCCACTCGCCAGTGTCAAATTGTGCATAACGTATCGCCCGCAATGTTGTGGACGAGGAGGAATGAAGGGTGCTTAGTGTTCCGCCGATTACCAAGTCTGTTTCAATATTCGCAATTTCCGCTTCGAATATTTCGACTTCGTCCAACTTGCGCTGGTCGACTTGATCCTCCGTGTCGAACGATGTCATATCCAAAATTTCATCGAACATCTCCGGAGCGCTTCTTTTCGCCGCTCGATTGATCATTGTAAACGCCTGATCGATTATTCTCTGATAACAATTATTCTTAGCGGTCTCCTCGTTGTATTCCAACAATATCGATTCCGATGCCGCTCTGCTGGCAAGAGGATTGAATCCGTCTCGTTTTATATTTGGAGTTGCCGTGATTATCAAACAATCGACACCAACATCTCGCGAAAGACGGGAGGATAATATTATTTTCACTTGCGAAAAACCGGAACAAACATCGCAAGTGACGTCTATAAAGCTTCGCTTTGGTACAACGACACCGCAGACTTTGCCTTCATCACGTGCTATTTGTAAATGGCGAATTAATTCATCCCGTTTGAAGTTATGTAACAATATAGAGTCATACACATCCTCCAAAGCTATAGCCACTAATTGCGCGTCTTCCTTATAGTCTTCGGATAATAGCGAGTCGGCCAATTTGTATAATCTGCGGATTTGTTTTTCTGGAGAACGTATCCGCGCATTGTTGCGTTCAATGTGGCGTTCATATTCATCCATGGTGAACGCGGCTTGCTCAAACAAGTTTATCAGACCGTACGCGCATAATATAAACTCATCTATATCGGAAGCTTTTCCACGTAAACGGACAAGTTTTTTCAAAAACGTTTTACAATATTTAATTTCGGAAAAAGCGTCCGGCGATTTAACCACATTACGTTCGACTTTATTATCAATCGTTTTATTAATCGCGTCCATAATTGCGAAATCATCGGGATTTTCAGGCTGATGATATAGGTCGTCTATCGTCGATAGCAATACTTCCGACGACCATACGACAGTCTGAGTATTATCGGAGATAACGGCATTCATTTGGTCGAATATTTTATCATCGGATTGAAGTATGACAAATCGCCCATGTTGCTTACGGTAGATCAACTCCCTAATATCGTTAATCTCCGCAACAAATTCAGCAGACTCAATGTTATCGAGAATAACCGTAAATATACGTTTCTTGTAATCCTCATCATCATATAGAATTTCACGGGCTAGTGAAATACTATTTGTAAATAAGACGGTCGGATCATTTTTCCCAAACTCACCAAAATAAAAATTTATATCGTCTATCGAATTAGCCCATGCGGTTGGAAAAACATCGGCAAATCGGAAGTCTCCTTCATTATCTGCGAACGACATTCCATCGACAATATGTTGTGCTTTATCTCTGGAGCAAACGACTAGAGTACAGAACGGCTGAACTACCGCTTGATTCCTGTACGTATCCCCAACAAGGCGTTGAAGATAAGCGGATGCGGGTGTTAAAGAATGTCCGCTTCCTTGCGTACCAGTTCTTGACGAAGTACCCTTATATGGACGTATATCAAGTCCGCGATCAAGAGGGATTTTTGTTGTGATATTTGTGGCTATTCTGTTATCGTCAGATTTCAGTATACACACATTGCCGTCTATACCTACAAATCTATATCTTTCACGTCCTCGAATTACAATTTCACCGGGGCTAAATTGTCGGTAATATTCCATTATGTTTATTCTGCCACAAAACAAGTTTGCAAACACTGAGCAAGCCAAGGCGCTCGGTAATAATCTATCTGTACTGGGATGAACTACTAATAATTCTCTAGCTTGAGACTTATTGCTGAAAATACGCATGAAAAAATCCAGATTCATACGTATATACGCATTGCATATAAGTGGAAATGAGTTTATCGTTAAAGGGGCGACGCGCACTATTGAATACGGATCGTGGAAGACGTCCTCCATTCTTCCCATCCTTTCTAGTGTTTCGTCATATCGGCTTAAATTAGTTCTATTCTTCAAGTTTCCAGCAATTCCTTTAGATATACATAAGAATCGCTTTTCCACGGTTTCCTTTACTTTTTACTATTTTCCATCCTCAAGTCCTCCCCCTACCTTCACCCGAATTTATCTTCTACTCCCCCAACCTATCCACAACCCAAATCATTAACCCCATTCAGCGATTCCGTTTATCCATAAAAATAGATCACTCATTAAAAAACAAGCTTTCTAATAATCATCAAGTTAGCTCCGCATAGAAAACCGAGTATTGATAATGCAGGTTCCCCCTGACCGAAGTCCGTCGGTATCACCGACAGACTCTCCAATGAAAAACAACTTCCACGATCAATATCATACCGCGAAAAGCCGGGCCTGAAGTATCGTTTTTGTACGCGAAAAGTATCATCCGTATCCCGAACCAGGATTCGTAGGATTCAAGGATTAACATGATTCAATTCGGGTGAGGATCCCAAGGAATCCTAAGATTTTTGTCATTCATACAGTCATCCTTGGCGGCTGTATGAACGCAAAATGTTAGGTGGAATTTTGAATGTCCATGAATTCCTCTTGGTTTTGTTTTTTCGGCTAGAGTATCCACTCGAGCGGTCTACAGGGAGGTAGACCGGCACGGCATTGCGAATGGAGCGCGTGCCGTTGCCAAACGAAATTACTTTCAAGCAGAAATGCAATTGGCAAAATAGATTCTTAGTAGCATTCGGTGCGTTTAGTAAAGTCAAATGCCGGGTCAAGGGCTGGCATGAGGCCCTGCGGCGGGTAGGTCCTAGGGGTTGGCCGTTCAACCCCTGGACATTTCGCACAGGATTAAAGCTGGATAGACAAGACTTTCTCCTAAAAAGCAGGGAAGATCATTATAAATACAAGGTTTTAAACATGAAAACAGCAGGATAAATCTAAAAAAAGGAAGAAAGTTTAGAAAAAACTTTGCATTTAAATCCTGACAGACTGACATGTTTGTCGGTGAGTATATGAATTGTAATTATGTTACGGAGGACGAAACGCGGACACATATTATAAAACGAGGGGAAAAGCTTGAAAAAAAGACTGCCATTCTTGACAGTCTTCCTTAATTCATCTCACAATTCTCCATCTCAAGTTTAAATTGTCTATTTCTTTCTCCAATCTTTATTAAACAAAAGTTTTTCATTAGTAAGATTTAAGACTTTATTTTTTTCTAATAACGTTTGGCAACCCTCATCATATTTTCCAATTTCATCTATTGAAATAAATACTTGTCTATCAAACTGATTATATAAGGTAACAATGTTAGCTAGGGAATCATTTTCAATATTTTTAAAGAGCATGGAATCATGAATCAAAAATGGAAGCTGTGTTAGCCTTAAAATAGCTAAATCAAAAGTAATTAAATTTGTAAATGCTTCACCAGTACCCGTATTATCTTCGATACGTAAAATATATTGATCCTCTGTAAGAATAATTTCTGGGGCTCTTCTTCCGTCCTTATGGATCTCTTTATTAATTTCTAACATCTTAGAATTAATAAGGTTAGCTATTTGGGTAACTATACTACCTTTAATTAAAGATAACTCATCTTTAGTTATCTTTAAGTCCGAAGTTATTTGTTCTTTTTTAGAAAAGATTTGGTTCTCGTTTTCTCTTTGATATATTTCTGCTGCTATTCCCAACATCGGTTGCAATATAGTATTGGAAACCGAAACACTTTTAGATACTGAATTAGCCAATTGATTTTCTCTTTCTACTATTTGTTTATTAATACGCTCAATATTACTCGAGATTTCCTTTCCCGATTTAACTAACTCATCATTTAAAACATTTGTAATAGAGATATGAAATTCTTCAATTTCGTTTAACTTTTCAATATTAACATTAGGAAAAAACTCTTGAAGACGACCGAACTGGTTTCTATTGATAGTTTGTTGGTTTTTTAGATTCTTTTGGATTCTTTCAAGTTTATTTTCTAAGATCAGCCGTTGGCGCTTAAGCATGTTTATTTCGTTCGTTAAATCATTGTTGAATTTATATGCAATATCACCAATGTCAATTGATATTGAAAGTGCTGCTTTTTCCAGGTCTTTTTTCAATTCATTCATCTGCCTGAGATTTTCTTTATAATCTGATTTAGTTACCTTCGGTATATAATTGAATAATTCAGCTTTTTGCACTGCAATTTTCGATTCGGATAATTGTTTTATTTCATCTTCCATTATTTTGATGGAATCATATTTATCAAATATTTTTATTAAATCCTTAATGACTTCTTTGTTATTTTGAGTGCTCACTTCATGAAGCGGTTTTTTAACATCGTAGTTACTTTTCTGCCATATTCTCGAAAATCTGCTAACAATATTTCTGAAAGAAATGTTGTCCAATTTGATTCTATAGTTTTGCTTAAGAAAGTCCGTATATTCCCCTAATTCGAACTCTTTTATAGGTGCATAATTATTATCACAATAGAAGACTTTATTGTAATTTTCTGTTGATCTCTTAAAGAAAAACAATTCATTATTAAACTCAAAGCAATACTTAAATTCATGTTCACTAATGTTCTTAACAACATCCGCGTTTTTATCTACATAGGATTTACCTCCAAAAACGAAGTCAATAATCATAAGAAAAGTTGATTTACCAATGGAGTTAGATGCCTTTTCATCACCAATCACTACATTTAATCCATTATGGAAATAAATGGATTCATTTGCACTATTAAAAATTTCGCAGCTAATTTGTTTTAACATAAATTAACCCTTCTTTTTTGTCATAGTCAATAATATCAAGAATGTTTAAGACTTCTATTGAATAAATAAATTCAATAATCTCATCAAAATGGTCAGAAGTTTGGTGATATAATTCTCGAATATCTACACCGTTAGCATTTAAATAATCCAAGATTATCAACATTTTTCCAATTATTGAATCTTTATAATTAATAACTTTGTTTGGGTAAATCATGAGAACACCTCACAGTTTTGGACAAAAAAAGAAACAATTATTCTGCAAGCTCCATGAGAATAATTGTTTGTTTTTACATTAAGCCATTCAACCATACTTTGATATATTGTATCCTGATTATCAACGTTCTTTTTAGTTTGAAGATAAAAACTTCTTACTTGATTTGCAATCAATTCAAAAGAACCGGGATTATCTTTTTCCATTTCAATAAATTTTTGTTTTATTGTATTGTAAAAGTCAACTACGTAACCCTCGATTTCACGCTTTGTTAGAATTGTAATTGAATCATTAGTTTTATCTGAAATTTTAAGTGCACTATACTTTAATTGATTACTTTCACTAATTTCATCAGTTTTAGATAACATTTCAAGTACATGAATTATTTCTTCCTCAATCTTATACGAACCAAACTCATTGAAAATCTTTCCTCTTTCTATTAATCGCTTTTTTATAGCTACCATTTTTCTATAACCATCTAAAGTACGAGGCTTATCAAATTTAGTATGACAATTAGGGCACAGTAAGATTAAGTTATGAACATGATTCAAATCACTATGCAATCTCTCTTCTCCTTGCAACAACAACTTTTCTTGTGGTGTTGCATTTAGCGGATAGATATGTGCAATTTCATAACATTTTTCAGCCTTTGTTTTCTCATATAAGAGGGATTTTGAACATAAAGGGCATATTCCACCCACCTCGGAATATAAGGTCATCTCATTTAATGTCCCAATCTTTGTCCTGTTAATTGAATTAACTACCAAAATATCCACCCCCACTTATTACGGGACTAAGATTTTTGGATTTTTAGAGGTTTAATAATAATATATTATTTTTTCAGTATGTATTATATTGTTTCTATAATAGTCATAATTTTCCTGCATAACGTAATAAAAAACCTCTAGTAAATACAGAGGTTAAGTTCCTTTATTAATTGCATAAATCTAAAAATGAGATCATATTCAAGCTATAATTGCTTATGGTTATCATTGCATGAATTAGGTACACTCCCTCTTCACATTTACTACAAATATCTTCTGATAAGGTGTCCTTTCCACAAAATAAACATTCGATATATTATCTCCATAGGTTATTTATCAACATTTACTTTTATATCGATGTGTCGATTTTAAAAACAATTAAACTTGTTCCTCAGAGGCAACAAGACCAAGGTGAATTAATCGTGGTTTTCGATTATTTATTTTCCTTTTGGGAGTACCCCTGATAGGCTTTTAAAAAAGATTAAAAATAAAAAAGACACGTTCCTACTAGGTTGATGGTCGTTTTTTGTCAAATAAAAATTAAATTTATTCAGTTTCAATTTCTTTAATATATTCTCCTATCAATTTCAACTCTTCTTCCAAGCGATAAAAATGCAAGTCATCAAGTATATTCACAGCATTATTATTTATCTTTTCCTCGAAGGTAGAATTTAAGTCAATTTCTTGATAAAATGAATTAAATAAATCAATTGCAAGAATCTTAATTTCGTTTACATCAAGTAAATGAAATTTTTCATGACCTTTACTTTTAATTATTGATTCAACTGTTTCCTTTTTTTCCTGCCAGGAATAATAAAAAATAGGAACCGCTGCCCCATTAGATTTATTAGTGTGAAAACCAATTGGTGAAAGAGTATGTATTAATGAGCTTCGAGCTGCCCAGAGATCATATATAGAATATGATTTGTTCCATGGATTAATATATTTTCCTATGTAGGTTTCAAAGATCTCTTTATTACTGGTCATCGTCGGCTCTGCATTAAGTGATGCACATATATCAATAAAGGCATAAATGGTTAGAAGTGCAGGTCCTTTATAATTCTTTTTAAGTAAATCTTGAAAAGCCTCCTTCATCTCCAAAAGAATTGAGATAATTTTTAAAGTTGTAGGTTTCATATTTATACACCTCTATCAATAGTTTCTATAATCATGCAGTTATCTGTTTCTATATCTTCCTTCAGATTCCTTTTATAGAAAATGTTAAGAACTCCCGTTGCAGTAAAATTGCAGTATTCACTAAATTGCAGTGGTCCATTTGTAAGTTCCTGTAAAAGCGCAACAAAAAACCATTGATTTCTCAAGGATTTTAAATTTTAAGTTTGGTGGACCTAAGGGGAATCGAACCCCTGACCTCTTGAATGCCATACAAGAATCAAACTATTATGACTCACCAAAATACCCAAGTATATCTCCCACTCACCCGACTTATCCACAGTCCCAAATCATTAACCCCATTCAAGGTTCTCGTTCATCGACAGAAATAGCTCACTTATTCACAAAATGAGCTCTCTGGATGATTATCAAGTTAACTCCGCATAAGAAACCAGGGCATGAGCAACGTAGGTGCCCCCTGCCCGAAGTCCGTCGGTATCACCGACGGACTCCCCAATGAAAAACAACTTCCACGATCAATATCATACCGCGAAAAGCCGGGCACGAAGTATCGTTTTTGTACGCAAAAAGTATCATTCGCATCCCGAACCATGATTCGTAGGATTTAAGGATTAACATGATTCAATTCAGCCGAGAATCCAAGGAATCCTATCATTCTGTATTCATACAGCCGCCAGGGATGGCGGCTGCGCGGCGTTGCTGCCCGGATGAAGGCACCGCCGTCGGCCGGGGACCATCCTATGGAAGACGCCGGCAATGGAGGCCGGCGGCAAGACTTAATTGTCCATTTACCTTGCCGGTTCACGGATGAACCGGACATTGGAGGGGTTCTAAGGGGAAGCAGTGTCCCCTTAGCGGCCGGGTTGCAAGGGGTTTGCCGCTAAACCCCTGCCCGCCCGCAGGCGGAATCCTTGTTTTAGGCCCCTTATGCTCAAAAACTCAAGAAATCACACCCCAAAACTTAGCTTACAACTCAAACCGCTCTCCCACCGAAAACCAATTGATGATCATCAAGTCAGCTCCATACAGAAAACCGAGGTATGGGCAACGCAGGTGCCCCATACCCGAGAGTCCGTCGGTATTACCGACGGACTCTCCAATAAAAGACACTTCCATGCTTCATAATTATATCGCGAAAAGCCGGCCCTGAAGTATCGTTTTTGTATCCAAAAAGTATCATCCGCATCCCGAACCATGATTCGTAGGATTCAAGGATTAACATGATTCAATTCGGCCGGGGACCCCAAGGAATCCTAACATATTTGCATTCATACAGCCGCCAGGGACGGCGGCTGCGCGGCGTTGCTGCTCGGATGAAAGCACCGCCGCCGGCCCGGAACCATCATAAGGAGGACGCCGGCAATGGAGGCCGGCGGCAAAGTTTAATTGTCCATTTACCTTGCCGGTTCACGGATGAACCGGACATTGGAGGGGTTCTAAGGGGAAGCAGCGTCCCCTTAGCGGCCGGGTTGCAAGGGGTTTGCCGCTAAACCCCTGCCCGCCTGCAGGCGGAACCCTTGTTTTAGGCCAAAAACTTAAAACTATCCATATTCCAAATTCCAAAAACATAGCTACAACTCAACCCGCTCTCCCATCGAAAACCAACCGCGTCTTTGCTGAGCAAACTTGATCATCCCATTCTTGCCTTTTATCTCCCCTCCCCCGACTTATCCACAGCCCAAATCATTAACCTCATTCAACGATACCATTTATCCACAGAAATAGATCACTTATTCACAAAATGAGCTCTTTTATTAACAAAATGAGCTCACTTATCCACAAAATGAGCTTGTTGAACGACTGAAAGAGCTTACTTATTCACAAAAAGAACTCTTTTATTAACAAAATGAGCTCATTTATCCACAAAATGAGCTTGTTGAGCGACTGAAAGAGCTCACTTATCCACAAAAAGAGCTTGCCCGCCGTAATAACCGCCCGTCGCAGCAAGCTCCCAAATATATTGCCCATCCGAATGAACTCAGAGGAGAATCGAACCTTGATGCTGAAAATATAAAGCAGACAGTAATACTACACCCGAACGATATTGCCTTAGTCAGCGCGGTGAAAAAGCCGCGCCAATGGAAAAGCTATACCGGGAGGTCGCTCGTGGACACACTGCAATTTAAAAACGGTGATGCGGTTTTACAAAAAATCTGCTCCGCCGACGAGCGGATGGCGCGCTTGGTCCAGGCCGTCGGCGAATATGAACTGGAGTTGGGGACCGATTACTTCCCGGCGCTGGTCCGGTCGATCATCGGCCAGCAGCTGTCGGTGGTGGTGGCCCACAAGATTTGGGAACGCACCCAAAATCTCTGCGCCGAGGTTACCCCGGAGGTGGTGGTCCGCCTGGCGGACGAGCAACTCAAAAGCGCCGGGCTCTCCGGCACCAAGGCCCGCTATATCAAGGACCTCTCCCAAAAGGTACTGAGCGGCGAGCTCGATCTGGCCCGGATCGACGCGCTCCCCGACGCCGAAATCATCCGCCAGCTGCTCCAAGTCAAAGGGATCGGGGTCTGGACCGCCGAAATGTTCCTCATCTTCTCCCTGGGCCGGCTAGACGTCCTGTCCCTCGGCGACCTGGGCCTCAAACGCTCCATCCAATGGCTCTACGGCCTCAAAAAGCCCCCCGCCGACCGCACCATGAAGAGCCTCGCCAAAAAATGGGCCCCCTACCGGACCGTCGCCTCGCTCTACCTCTGGGAGGTCATCAACCGGAGGTTGATTAAGGAAAGCCCGGAAGTTTTGGAAAAGGGTGAAGTTTGAAGGGTAAAGAATAAAACTTTCATAATGATTATCAAGTAGCTCCGCATAGGTAACGGGACAGAACCGCTTGCTGAGCGACTGCGAGAGCTCGTTGATTCGCAAAAAAGACTCGATCGCGGATTTAACGGATGAAAGGATTCCACGGCCTAGCGATCGGGAACTGGGTTTTTCCGCGAAATCCTTAAATCCATCCATCCCTGATCGGCTCTTTAGCTAGGGACTTTCGACTTTGCACTCATACGGCCGCCAAAAATGTTGGGATTCCTTGGGAGTCTCGGCCGAATTGAATCATGTTAATCCTTGAATCCTGCGAATCATGGTTCGGGATGCGGATGATATTTTTCGGATACGAAAACGATACTTCAGGACCGGCTTTTCACGGTATAATATTAATCATGGAAGTTGTCTTTCAAGGGATGAAAGCGGGTATTCGAAAGTCATGTTTTAATCCCAATCAGGCTTAACAGCATAAACCTACAAAAAGCACCCGTCTCCAGGGACGGAAACGGCGCCGCTTCTTTTCCAATGCAATGACATTATTCCTTAGTATAGATGATTTGCGAAAATAACGAACGCTTTACCGTTTTTTCGCAAATCCCACTACACCCTTTGGTCCTAGGTCAGGACATGGAAGTCCAAAAATCGGCTTAGCCAGGACGGCGAAAAAAGCCGATGGTGTGGGGAGAGGAATAGTCCCCACCGGCCCCGGTCGTCATTACTTGCGGAGGTTTTAAATAGCAATTGTCTACTTCTCCGAGCCGCCGTGAAGCGCTTTCGTCGCGAAAGGTAATATTTATTGCTCATCTTCTTTCAGCGGTTCCCCAAATTCAATGATGTGATGATCCGGATCATAAAAACGGAAAACTTTTTGTCCCCAGGCTTGTTCCGCAATTCCATGGATTATGCTTACTTTACCGGCGATTTTTTTGTAAAAATCAGCCAGTTCATCAGTTTCGAAGTATAATAACAGGTTGTTTTTCCCTTGTTTACGGAATGAGGAAAACTTATCCCGTTTGAATACCGTCTTGATGATACGGTCGGCAACGTGCAACGCCAGGTGGTTTTCAAAGAAAACCATCGTGCCGCAATCCTTTAATATTTTCATCCCCAATAGGTTGGTATAAAAGTCTTTTGAGATTTCGATGTCCTTAACAAAGATGATAGCGTTTACGAATGAATTTTGCATAATCAACCCTCCCACCGATCCATTTGATACGGGAAATGATAAAGCCGCGATTTATTGCAACAAAAAACACTATTATTCTTTGATAAGTTTTCATAATCGAACAGCATAAAGCTTGTTCCTTGGGCATGAGGCGGAACATGTTCGCCCACTTTTACATAGCCAAACTTCTCATAAAAATGATGGTTTCGATAACTTCGATACGGCGTTTCCAGTTGCCATTTTTTAGCCCGCGGAAACTGGCGTTCGATCATTTTCAGGACTGCCGTCCCAATGCCCTGATTTTGTTTATCAAGGTCAATATGAATACTCGCTAAGATAAATACTCCCTCGCCTTTATCGACAACAACCACCGCACCCACGATTGCAGCGTCGCTCACAATTTTAAAAAAATAAGGCAGTTTGGCAATGGAATCCTTTTGTCTTTCAAGAGAATCAAATTGCGGAGGAATAGCCCCCGGGCCGTAAAATTTGAACTCATCCGAAAACGCTCGGAGTTTAATCTCAAGAATCTTAGGCGCATCTTCCACAGTGGCCCCTAAAATTTCAATCATAATATTTCACGCAAACCTCTCTATTCTCTTGTGACAAGCAATATTATAGTTATTTATGTAACAATTGTAAATAGCTGGATTGCACCAAAAGAAAGATAAAAAGTGAAGTGTGAGAATCAAAAATGGCGATGGTTTTTTAATTGGTTTATTGAGGGAACCTAATTTAAAATTTCAAAAAAACGAATGGCACCCGTCTCCAGGGAGGGAGACGGCGCCGCTTCTTTTCCTGGATGAAAAACAGCGGTCGAGATCGGAAGCCTACGCTTGGTTGCCAGTCAGAATGCCATGGATGGCGGCGACATGCTAAAACCCCGGACGAATGAGGAGGCGTTGGAACCTCGGTTCCAACTGGGCAGATTCCAAAGGGTGTCCCGCTACACCCTTTGGTCCTGGGGGTGTGGGGGCAGGAATAGCCCCCATCGACATCCAGTCGCTTAAATCATTGCTTACTTAAACGAATCAAGCGAAATTTATCATAATGGCATTGAATACCTTGCCAACTTTAGCTTTCTCCAAGTTGCTGATGGTCCGTTTCAGCCAAGCGACTGCAATCTCATTGTTTCTCATATAACGTTGGGTTTGCCTTTAATTTCGTGTAGTTCCCGGGGGTTTCGACGATAATATCCACTGGAACCGCCAGCGTAAGTAAAGATTTATAAATTTCTGGCGCGACATACGATCTATCGATTTGGCGGGAAAAAAATCGGGACTACGACTGCTAAATGTTCGCAGTGATGCCTTTAGTCAATTTTTTACTCCAAACTTCCGGTTTAGAATTAACAAGGCCCAAGCCATCACAACCCCGTACACTACGGAGCCAGTCATGATTATTAACGACGTAGCAGCTCCGATTGGGAATAACCCTGGCAATTTATATAACGTAGCGATTGTAAAAATCGTAAACCAGGCAAAGCCGCCAAAAAAGAAACCCTTCACCAGGATGTTGGCACTCTGGATTCCCTTAATCCACCATGCAAAAACGCCTCCCAATGCTGCTTGCATAACCATGACTACAAATTCGGACAATAACCATTGCCACAGTCCTTTCGGTTTATGGTTGATTGCCAGGATCGCTGCAAAATCAGAAAGGGTTAACCGGCTTACTTTCAAGACGCGCATGCCTAATGTAAACGTAGCCTGAACCGCCCATCCCGCAATACCGGCAATGACTCCCTGGGTAAAACGGTCTTGTAAAAAACCAATCCTGCTAAAAGCCAAATCTGTTCCTCCTAAAGTTGACCACGTATTGTTACGAATTCTCAAGATTTAAGATAATTATCATCAATGAGTCTTTCCCTAAAACACGCAGTATCAACATCTTCATCCACCCAATTACTTTGTCTACCAATGGTTATTTTGCCCAAGGTTATAAAAAAACAACCCTTTAGGTTGCTCGACTGCGTTAATAGCCAAAGGAAAAGAGACCGGGTGCACTCCACGGAAAGAGGCGGCGCCTCGGGAACCAAAAAGGATGAGCTTATCCAGCACGAATTCTTGACAATAATATCTACCGCTTGATGCAGAGTCGAATCCACAATCGCCACCGCCTCTGAATTTGAGTCAACACAATTATAGCAAATATTGGATGTGGCGCTATGGATGTTTGGCTCCCGATAAATATTAAAGCCAAACAGGTAGCTTCTATCAATATTCGAGTTTAATGAAAAAAACCGATTAAAATCTCAGAAAAACGAATAGCACCCGTCTCCATGGAGGGAGACGCGCCGCTTCTTTTCTAGGACGAAAAACAGCGGTCGGGGTCGGAAGCCATAACCTGGTTGCCAGGCAGATTGCCATGGATGGCGGCGACATGCTAGAACCCCGGATGAATGAGGAAGTCTAGGAACCTCGGTTCCTAGTCGGGGGATTCCAAAGGGTTTCCGACCAAACCCTTTGGTCCTGGGGGGTGGGGGCAGGAATAGCCCCCATCGACCATCAGTCACATAACTATAATTTAGCTGCTATATTCAGCTCCCTACAATATTAAAGCCAAGCCAGTATCCTCTACCAGCTCGGCTTTAACCACATCCAATCCAAAAAATAAAATCAGCGCTTATTTCTGAACCGCGATTTCTTTCTGGAACCTCTCGATCCAAGCCGCCTTATTGGTATTAATGAAATTCCAATCGAACTTCTTCAGCGAACTCATGGCTTTCTGCCCATAAGCCAAATATTCTTGCTTTTCTGCCGACATCTTGGCGTTTTTATTGGTCGGCGCCTCGTTCATCCGGTCGGCAATCTGGCTCTGCACGGCGTCGCTGAGGAAATAGTTCACAAACAGCTGGGCCAGTTCCGGGTTCTTACAGTCCTTGATCACATTGATGGTCGCGGCGGCCGAGAAATCGCCCTCCTTGGGATCGACCCACTTGACGTTGAGTCCAGCCTTCTTCAGCGTCGGCATATTCATGTCCATAAATACGGCCACGCTGATCTCGCCGGTCGAGAAAGCGGTCTGTACGTCGGAACTGGTGAGATACCATTGCTTGACGTTGTCCTTGTTGGCTTTGAGCAGTTTGAAGCCGGGCTCCACATTGGTGGCGCTGCCGCCCGATTTCTGGGCCAGGGTGACCAACAGATAGGGGCCGGCGGTGGAAGCCATGTCCGGCAGGGAGAGCTGCCCGTTGTACTTGCCGCTGAACAGATCCTTATAGGATTTCGGGGGAACCTTCACCATGCTGGCGTCGTAGATGATACCGTAGCGCACCACCGAATAGCAGGGGCCGTAACCCTCGCCGTTCTTGGCGAACTTGTAAAGGTTCTTGAGGTTGGTGACCACCTTGGGATTGATCTTTTCGAAAACGCCTTGCTTGTTGCCGAGCGCCGCAAAGATGTCGGTCATCAGGGCGACGTCGATCTCCGGGTTCTTGCGTTGGGCCATGATTTTATTCAAACGATCCGAGTTGCCGCTGGTCTCGTCGGTAACCACCTTACAGTTATAGGTCTTCTCGAAGTTCTTGGACAGCTCCTTGACATTGGCCGCCGTAAAGCCCCAGGTGGCAACGACCAGGGTGGCTCCTTTGAAATCCTTGGGCGCTTTTTCGGCCGCCGCTACCGGGGAACTGCTGCCGAAGCCGGCTGCGCTTACGGCCAATATCATGGCGGTCAGGACGCCGGCCATGATTCGCTGCTTCTTTCTCATCATCATTCGCTCCTTATTCTTTATTTTTGTATATGAGAAGCTTTTGGGACGGAAACGCAACCGTGATTGCATCGCCGATCTCATAGTCTTCACTATCGTGAATATTGACGAAGACGGTTTCGGCAAAGATAGCGTCGATCTCCAAGCGGGTGACCGTCCCCTTGTAAGTGACGTTCCGGACCGTTCCGGTCAGCGCGTTTTGGGAACCCTGCTCCGCCGGGACAATGTTCTCCGGCCGGATCGACAGGGTGACGCTGTCGCCGGCAGCCACTCCGGCCCCCTCCGCTCCGTCCAAAGTCAGCTCCCGGTCCGAGCATATAACGCTGACCCTATCCCCGGCCACCTGGCGCACCTTCCCGGCGATAAAGTTCGAGAAACCCATGAAATCGCCGACAAACAGATTGGCGGGACGGTCGAAGACCTCCTTGGGCTTGCCAACCTGCATGATCCGGCCGGCGTTCATCACGATCACCCGGTCGGCCAGCGAAACCGCTTCTTCCTGATCGTGGGTGACGATGATCGTGGTCAGCCCCAGTTCCCGGTGAATGCGCTTGATCTCGACCTGCATCTCCACCCGGAGCTTGGCGTCGAGATTGGACAGCGGCTCATCCAGCAACAGCAGCGTCGGCTCGGTGACCAGGGCGCGCGCCAACGCCACCCGCTGCTGCTGGCCGCCGGAAAGCTCGCACGGGAAGCGTTTTTCCATTCCGGTCAGCTTCACCAGTTGCACGATCCGCCGCACTTTCTCAGCGATCAGCTCTCTATCCAGCTTCTGCATTTTCAAGCCGAAGGCGATGTTGTCGAAGGTGTTCATATGAGGAAACAGCGCGTAGTTCTGAAAGAAGACCCCCATGTTCCGCTTGTAGGCGGGGATATGCTTCATGTCCTTGCCGTCCACCAGAATGGACCCTTCGTACTGGTCAGTGAATCCGGCGATCATGTTCAAAATGGTGGTTTTGCCACAACCGCTGCCTCCCAGCAAAGCGACCATCTCTCCGTCCTTCACCGCCAGATCGATATGATCCACCGCCGTGAAATCGCCGTATTTTTTAGTAAGGCCTTGCAATTCCAAAGATGCCATCGGGGTTCACCTCAAAAAGAACTGTGAGCAACCCGGCTCATTATCCGGGAATCCACAGTGGTTGTCTAAGTACGTGATCAAGTAGCAGATGAGTTGGCAACGGAGGCTCAAGGTTACCCTCTCTTTCTAAAAGCGTTGTGATAAACCCCGTCCCGAGGTCGGGGGGTTCACAAAAGCTCAGAGAAGCAAGTGATAAAGTCGTTTAAAAATCTTTTAAAACCCATTTCACGTTTTCCAAAGACTTTATCACATGGCTTCTAAAAGGCGAGGATGAGTTCCAATTCCAGTCCGCACTATCTCAGTTACGAAGTTCTTCCATTACTTTAAAAACATATCCAGGCCGGTCAGCTTTTCCAATAAAATCATGAGTAGCAGCGACATCAGGATCAAAACGGTGGAGATCGCCGCCAAGGTGGGGTCAAAGGAAAACTCCATGTAATTCATGATCCGGATCGGCAACGTCACAAAAGTCGGCGAAGATAACAAACTGCTCAGCACTGCTTCGTCGAAGGAGTATAAAAAGGCGAGCATGGCGCCGGCGATTACGCCCGGCTTGATCAGGGGCAGCGTCACCTTGGAGAAAGTCTTCAGGGGACTCGCGCCAAGGCTGGCCGCGGCGTTTTCCAGCGTCCAGTTGAAACCGGACAACACCGCAAGGGTGTTGCGGACAATGTAAGGCATGATGATGACGAGGTGCCCCAGCAAAATCTTCACCAGCCCCGGAACCGAACCGATCTGGCTGAAGATCTGCAACAAAACGAAGGCAAAGGCGATGGAGGGCACATACATCGGCGAAGTGAAGAAGGAAACCAGCAGTTCCTTCCCTTTAAACGGATGCCGGCTCACGCTCAACGCCGCCGTCACGCCCAGGATCACATCGATGGCGGTCCCGATCACCGCTACTGCGATGCTGTTGCCGAAGCCGCTCAGGAAATTAGTAGAAGAACTGAAGATATTCAGATACCATTGCAAAGAAAGCCCCCTGGGCGGGAACACCACCAGCGGCGTCGGGCTGAAGGAAGCCAGAACGATCACTGCCAACGGCGCCAGCAGGAAAATAAAGACCAATGTAGCGATGGTCGTCGCCAACCATCCCACCCGCTTATCCGACACGCCGGCCACCCCCCACGCGCTGATTCGCCCCGGCCGTGGCGTAGGTGGCGAACAACAAAATGACTAATATGGTAAAGAGCAGGATATAACTGATGGCGGAGGCGAACCCCCAGTTGAAGTTGATATTGACTTCCTGGAAGACCATCGTGCTCATCATCCGGAAGCGCGACCCGCCCAGTAGTTTGGGGGTGACATAGGAAGTCATGCTCATGGTGAATACCAGGATGCAGCCGGAAATGATGCCCGGCGCGCTTAAGGGCAGGGTCACCCGGAAGAAGGTTTGCAGCGGATTGGCGCTCAGGCTGTAAGCAGCGCGTTCCACATTGGGGTCGATATTTTGGATGACCCCGGTGATCGAAAGGATCATATAGGGAATTAACAGATGCACCAGTCCGATGATTACCGCGGTCGAGGTATTCATGATCGTCAGCGGCTGCTGAATCAGGCCGGTCGCCATCAGCAGCTGGTTGAGCAGTCCCCGCCCGCCCAGGATGACCATCCAGCCGTAGGAACGGACCACCGCGCTGACCAGAAACGGGAAGATAATCACGATCAACAGGATATTTTTCATCCGCGACCGGGTCCGCGCCATGAAATACGCCGTCGGATATCCAAAAAGCAGCGCGATGGCGGTCACCTGCAGCGAGACCAGGACGGTCGTTTTTAAAATGCCGAGATACATGGCGTCGGTAAAGAACTTCTGAAAATACTTCAGCCCGTCGGCTTTCAAGGTGTCCACCAGGATGTAGGCCATCGGAACCACAAAGAACGCCGTCAGGGCCAGCACCGTCGGCAGCGCCAGCAGCAAAACCTGTTTGTTCTGTTTGGTCATGGCTAAGGGCTTGAACATCGTTTCTTCGATCCCGTCGTGAAAAGTTTATTGCGTACCGTTAATTCAATCCAAATATTTAACGACCAAGGGCAAAAATGTCTTGGTGGTGACATCGATAATTACCATATCCGTCAGTTTCACATTGGGGGACACCGCCAAGGCCATCAAGGTCAGGAAGGTCAGCGGCTCCTCATGGTTTAACCCCATCGCCTTGGCGATTCGGTTGAATTCAGCGAATTTCCCCGCCAGCGTCGGCAGATCGTCCTCACCCATCAGCCCGGCGATGGGCAACGGAATGGCGCAAAGCACCGCGCCGTCCCGCACCGCCGCGATCCCACCGCCGGCCGCGATGACGGTATTGGCCGCCAGACACGAGTCGCGGTCATTGCTCCCATATACCGTCAAGTTGTGGCAGTCATGGGCGTAGGTCGTGGCAATGGCCCCCTTAAACTCGGACAGATTCCCCAGGAGCGCGACGGCCCGGTTATGATTGTCCGGGTAGCGGTTGAACACCGCCATTTTGACCAGGTTTCCCGGATCGAGCGCCCCCTCGCGGGCCGGACAGATCTGTTGTTCCAGCTGGGTCCGGGAGGTCTTGCCATCCTGGACGATGACATGGACCAAGGCCCCGCTCCCCGGACAGGGGATCACGAAATCCGCTTCCCGGACCGGCGCCAGGTGCATAGTCTGATAAGCTCGGGGCGGGAATTGCGGGCGTTCGAGCGGAACCGTCAGCCGTCCGGCTTCGGCCACGACCCGGCCGTCGCTCATGACCAGCGAGGGCAATGCCTCCTCCAGTGCATCCAACAGAATCAGGTCCGCGTTGCGTCCCGGAGCGATCGCGCCCTGCCGATAAAGGCGCAGCCGGTCGGCGGCGTTGATGGTCACATAGCGGTAGGCTTTCTTGGGGTCCAGGCCCATGGCGATGGCCTTTTTCACCAGCGCGTTCAAATGACCGTTGGCGGCCAGCCGGCTAATGGGCACATCGTCGGTCACCAGCATGATCCGGTTCTGCACCGGACAGCCGTTTAAATAGGCCATCAGCTCCGGAGTAAAGAAACGTTCCTGGATCTGGACGCACATGCCATTGCCGAGTTTCTCCGCCACAATTGCCGGATCCATGTAAGTGTGGTCGCAGTCGATGCCGGATGCCGCGAACGCCTGCAGCTCCTTCCCCTTCAGCAAGGGGGTATGGCCATCCAAAAGCACGCCCATCTTCTGAGCCGCCTCAATCACGCCAATAATCTTGGGGTCGCCCTGGATCACCCCGAAAAAGTCCATCACCTCGCCGAGGCCGTGCACTCCCGGGAAGCCGAGCATGGTGGCGATTTCTGTTCCGGTGATTGTCGCACCCGAGTTCTCGAAACCCGGGGCCGAGGGAATGGTAGACGGGGCCATCACGTAGACATGGAGGGGAAGGTCTTTCACCTGGTCGCACAGCATTTTTACCCCGTCCACCCCCAGCACATTGGCGATTTCGTGAGGGTCCGCCGCGACGCTGGTCGTGCCCAGCGGCAGCACCGCCGCTGCAAACGCGGCCGGCGTCATCATGCTGCTTTCAAGATGCATATGGCTGTCGATCAGACCCGGTGCCGCGAAACGGCCCCGGCCATCGATGGTTTGTAAGGCTCGATGCTCTTTATGGAATCTCCCGACATAGGCGAACTGATCGCCGGCAATCCCGATATCAACCGCCTGGATCTCGTCGGTAAAGACGTTTATCAGCTGCACGTCGCAGATGGCCGTGTCAAAAGGGATCTCCCCCATACAGGCCCGAATTGCGCGAAGACTCATGGCTTCACCTGATTTAAAAAAATTCACCTATTGTTAAAATAACGCTTAATTTTTAATAATTTTATCGATAAAATTAGGGCCTGTCAAGTAATTGTCAATTATTTCTTACTAATTTTACTTTTTTTATTTATTCCATTCGTTATTGACTTCTTATGTTATAATTATTTACAATAAATGTTTCTGGGGGCATTTGCGATGACAAAAGAAGAATTAAAGCGACAGGTATGCGAACAGATCGATTTGAAAAAGGCGGAAATTATTGCCATTGGCAATACAATATTCAATCATCCGGAACTCGGCTTTAAAGAGTGGGATACCGCCAAGCTGGCGGCCGGCCAACTGCGGGCGCTGGGGCTGGCCTGCGAGGAAGGGCTGGCGATCACCGGCGTCAAGGCCTGCGCCAGAGGGAAACAAAGCCAGGCGCGGGTGATGATCATGGGCGAACTGGATGCCGTGGTCTGCCCCTTGCATCCCTGCGCCGACCCCCGCACCGGAGCGGCCCATTCCTGCGGCCACAATTCCCAGATCGCCGCCATGCTGGGCGCGGCGATGGGTCTGACGCCGTTGATGGAATATCTGGACGGCGATGTGGTGTTCGCCGCCGTTCCCGCCGAAGAATACGTCGAACTGGAATTCCGCGAACGGCTGAAAGAAGATGGCCGGATCGAATTCTTCGGCGGAAAACAGGAGTTTATCCGCCTGGGCGTGCTCGATGACGTGGACATGGGCATGATGATCCACTCCCACGCCGGGGTGGAAGACCGCAAATTCCTGCTCGCCTGCGAAAGCTCCGGCTTTGTCGGCAAGATCGTCCGCTTTACCGGCAAGGAAGCCCATGCCGGCGCCGAGCCGTTCGAGGGCGTCAATGCGCTGAACGCGGCCGCGCTGTCCCTGATGGCGATCCACGCCCAACGGGAAACCTTTAAGGACGGCCACCGGATCCGGGTCCATCCCATCATTACCAAAGGCGGCGACCTGGTGAACATCGTTCCCGCCGACGTCCGCATGGAGACCTACGTGCGGGGCCGCAACATCGACGCGGTGGTCTCCGCCTCGGAAAAAGTGAACCGGGCGATCCGCGGCAGCGCCATGGCCATCGGCGCGCAGGTGGAAATCGACGAAATCCCCGGCTATCTGCCGTTGATTCAAAACGACAAGCTGAATGGGCTGTTTGGCGAAAACGTCAACGGACTGTTAGGCTCGGAAGCCATCCTGACCGGCTACGAACTGATGGGCGCCACCGACGCCGGCGACATCAGCACGATCATGCCCTTTATGCATATCTCCACCGGCGGTTATTCCGGCACCGCCCATAGCCGCAACTTCACAATTTGCGACGAGGAAATGGCCTACGTCATGCCGGCCAAAGTCATGGCCATGACCGTCATCGATCTTCTATGGGACGGCGCCGCGCAAGCCAGCGCGATCAAACGAAACTATCCGCCCAAATTGAATAAGGACTCATATCTGGAATTCCTGAGAAATTTCAAGTCGTAATATGCACGTTACAATCGCTGCACGATTCCCGTCATCCAACCGGCTCCCTGTTCATTGGGGCCGGTTTTCTTTTTGCAATATTATTCGGTGCATATACTGGTTCATACCCTACATATATTATATATTGCAAGATCGGTTTCAGCCTTCGGGGATACGAGCCTCCATACGAATGAACTCATGGTTTTAAGCGGGGTATCATGCTTCGTTTAAAATAATATCGAAAAAGGGAGAAAATGAAGAATGAAATTGAGAAGAGCTTTGATGGGGCTCTTGGTTGCAGCCGTGCTGGGCATGAGCCTGACGGTACAAGCCGCCGGAGGCGATCCGCTGATCGCCAAGCCGGGCGTGGCGATCGTCGCGACCGAAGCCGGCAAACTGCAGGGTTTCATCCACAATGGCATCTTTACCTATCGCGGCGTTCCGTATGCCAAAGCGGAGCGATTCATGCCCCCCGCCAAGGTCGAACCCTGGTCCGGGATTCGCACCGCCCTGGCCTACGGTTGTATTTCGCCGATGATCATGGGCGACAGCGTGGCTGCTGATGAATTCTTCAATGCCCACCGTTATTGGCCGCAAAACGATAACTGCCAGAACCTGAATGTCTGGACTCCGGGAATCGCCGATGGCCAAAAACGCCCGGTGATGGTTTGGATTCACGGCGGCGGCTTTACCAACGGCTCATCGATTGAGCAATACGCCTATGACGGCGAAAATCTCAGTAAAAAAGGCAATGTCGTCGTGGTGTCGATCAATCACCGGCTGAACGTGGTCGGTTTTCTCGATTTGTCGGCGTACGGGGAAAAATATAAATATTCGGGCAACGTCGGGATCATGGATCTGGTCGCCGCGCTTTCGTGGATCAAAGCGAATATCGCCCAGTTCGGCGGCGATCCGGATAATGTCACCATCTTCGGCCAGTCGGGCGGCGGGGCCAAAGTGCTGACCCTGATGGCCATCCCCGCGGCCAAAGGCCTTTTCCAAAAGGCCATCGTGGAGAGCGGCGCCTCGGCCAGTCGGTTCGCATATTCCGGCGAACCGCTCACGATCTACCATGAGACCATTCCGAGGAACGACGGCTCGACCCGATACCTGGGCTACAAATTCAATGACCTTAAAGCCAGCCGGCGTATTGCCGAATTGACCTTGCAGGGCCTGGGCATTAGCCCCGATCGGGTGGACCAGCTTCAGACCATTCCGTACAACCAACTGATCGAAGCGGCCAATCAGGCGCTGGCCCAAACTGTCCGGGAACAGACCGTCAAGGGACCCTTCGGCGTCAATGTCTCGATCGCCTGGGGTCCGGTCATGGACGGCACTTACATTCCGGTCCAAGCGGCGAACCAAACCTTTGCCGCCCAGGCCAAGGATATTCCGCTGCTGATCGGTTCGACGCTGGCCGAGCAAAACACGATCCAAAGCACTGACCCGGCCAAACTCGAAGCGGATAACAAAAACGATTGGAGTCCGGCCCGAGTCCAGACTCGCCTGGAACAGCGTTACGGCGCCAATGCCGCGGCAGTCGGCAAGGCCTTCCGGGAAGCCTATCCCGAGAAACAAGCGGCGGACGCCTGCTTTGTCGATCCTTTGCAACGCATTGGCACCCTGATCACCGCCAAACTCAAAGCCGACCAGGGCGGGGCGCCAGTTTACAATTACGTCTTCGCCTGGGAATCCCCGGTGCTGGGCGGTATCGCCATGTCCTACCACTGTTCCGAGATTCCTTTCGTCTTTGATAACATCAATCTGGCCGAGACCGCTACCGGCGGCGGGAAAGCCGCTTACGCGCTCGCCGACAAGGTGAGCCAGGCCTGGATTAATTTTGCCCGCAACGGCAACCCCAATCATCAGGGTCTGCCTTTCTGGCCCGCTTATACCCGTGATAGCGGCGCGACGATGATCTTCGATAGCACTTGTGTCGTCGGAAAAAGCCATGACAGCGAGTTAATATCATTACTGGTTCCCGATTACGCGAGATTTTGAAAAAAGCATGCGATTTTACTAAGGATTAAATTGCGATTCGTTTGATGGATCTGACGTCAAATCGAGTCGAAGCATTGCGCCTCCGCGCGCTGGCAACATTGAGCCGGGCCGGTATCCTCTATCGGCTCGGCTTTAACCAATTTCTGACCATTTAACCGAAGTCTTCCGCCATTTGTTACGGT
Source organism: Bacillota bacterium (assembly GCA_023400055.1). GTDB lineage: Bacteria > Bacillota > UBA4882 > UBA8346 > UBA8346 > Hydrogenispora. The sequence goes on along the minus strand of JAEXFN010000005.1, from coordinate 32,812 downwards.
GTAAACCGGATAGGAAGGGCGCCTCGGCATATTCCCTCAATTCAGGCAATTGCGTTAGTAGCGGATGCCCCGGCAAATATTAGCCATCATTCCGTCCTTGTCGCTGGGTTAATCTTGTCCATCCCGTCCCCGATCGACGACCCCGGCCCAGGCGTCACCCGGCGCATGCGCCCAAGGGTCTCCCGCCATCGCAAAGATAAGATGCTTGGCCGCTTCCGATCTTACTCGCGTCACATCCTTCCGTTTGAACAAATCCGGCTGCAGCTTCGCGCCCACGCCGGGAACATTCGGCAAAAACAGATGACCGTCGCGGATATCCAGCTTTTCTCCGGTCAATTCCTGATAGAACGTTTTATAAAACGCTCTGACGCTTTCAGTTCCGTATGAATTAGGGCAGCTGATGCACAGCTGGGCGCTGGCCAGGGTCATGATCGGGCCACCGCAGTTATGCGTGGTAATCGGCACCCGGTAAGCCTCCGCCATGGCGGCGATCTTTTTCGCTTCGGAGAATCCGCCGCTCCAGCCGATGTCCACCATCAAAAAATCGGCGGCCTCCTGCTCGAGCAAGGGCCGGTATTGAAACCTGGTGATCAATCTTTCACTGGCGAGGATGGGCAGGTTGACCTTTTTCCGTAACGCCGCATAGTTCCGTACATCATCCACCAGCATCGGGTCCTCCAGCCAAGCCACGTCGTACTTTTCCAGCGCTTTGGCGATGCGGATCGCCATCGGCAGATTCCACCGCGAATGCGCCTCAAAAGCGATCTCCATGGCATTGCCGACCGCCTCGCGGATTTTCCGCACCGGCGCGATGCCCTTTTCAATGTCGGCGTAGGAAAGGTATTGTCCATTGTAGCGTTCGCTCAGCGCATCGATGGGCCATAGCTTCATGCCCCGGATTCCCTCGCTCAACAGTTCTCGGGCGAGTTCGCCGGCATCCTCCATAAAACGTTCGCGATCCCTGATCTCGCCATGACTGATACAAGTATTATATAATTTGACACTCTCGCGGGTGGCCCCGCCCAACAATTTATAAACGGGCAAGCCCGCGATCTGCCCCATGATGTCCCACAACGCGATATCGATGGCGCTGACCGCCCGCATTTCCGCTCCGGAAAAACCGTGGTAGTTAGCGACGTCATACATGGTACACCATAATTGTTCGATATTGGTGGGATCCTTCCCCAGCAAAATATCGGCGCACATGCTATGAACCGCTGCTTTGGTCAGCTCCGTCTTGTCGGTAGATTCCCCGATCCCGGTCAAGCCCTCGTCCGTATGCACCAACACCCAAATCAGCCGGGGATGTTCCGGCAATTGCAAGGTTTCAACCGCTGTAATTTTCATGACTGTTTCACCTCAGGCGTTTTCTTTAATTTGGCGACTATCCACAGGCCGCGGCTGGTTCTCTCAGCCCTTTACCGCGCCCATCGTTAACCCCTTGATCACATAACGCTGGAAGATCATCGTCAAAATGATTGCCGGCATGATGACTACCGTCGCCGCCGCCATCACACTGCCCCAGTTTATCTCGGCATACGAAACGAAGTTATAGATGGCGATTGGCAATGTCTTGGTCCGCTGCGCACTGAGGACCAATGAAAACATGAAATTATTCCACGAAAAGATGAAGGCTAGCGTCGTGGCTGTTAAAATTCCCGGCCCCGAGAGGGGCAAATAAATTCTGAGAAATGCCTTTTGTAAAGAACAGCCGTCGATTAAGGCGGACTCCTCCAATTCGCGGGGCAGGCCGTCGAAATAATTGATCATAATCCAAACGATTAACGGCAACCCGACCAGCATGTGCGTAGCGATCAGCGCCACATGGGTATCGATCAGATGGATTTTCGAAAAAAGAGTATACCAAGGTATCAAGTAAGAAATGCCGGGCATCAGGCGGGCGACTAAAATCGAAATCCCCAAGGCATGCATCTTGTATCGCGAGATGGCATACGCGGCGGGTATTCCGAGGACTAGCGAGAACAAGGTGGAACCGACCGCAATAATCGAGCTGTTCAGTAAATAAAATGCGAAATTTTGTTCCATAAAGACGTTTTTATAATTAACCAGCGTCGGTTCGAAAAACCAAAGCGGCGGCGAGGCGACGATCTGCGACTGGGTCTTAAACGATGAAGTTAAAATCCAAACCAATGGAAAAATGAACGGAATAATGATAATTGCAATTAAACCATACCACAATATTTGGGAAAACATTTTTTTGTTCATAGGAATCATCTCCGGTTTGATTGGTTGTCTCCGTTTCTTCTCTAAAAAAGCTGCGCTTCGACCGGCCAATGGGCCGGAAAGGTCACCGCGATTGTTCCAAGCCAGGATAAAGTCATTCCATTGGACTTTATTCGCTTATCTGATTTTCATGGCTGCTCCGTTCCTGCGGGACGGAGTTTACCGCTGTTTCTTACGGGCATAAGCAGAATGCCCCGAACACGGAGCGTCTGCTCATAACTCTAAGGTATTTCTCATTTTCAACAAGACGACGCTGCAGCCCAGTACAATTGCAAACAAGATGATTAAGGATGCCGAGGCCACGCCGAAACGGAAATATCCGAAGCCCAAATTGTATGAATATATATTTAAAGTTTCGGAGGCGAAGCCCGGACCGCCGGAAGTCATGGCATAAATGATGTCAAAGGTTTTTAAGGCATCGATCATCCGGAGAGTCACCGCGATTAAAATGGTCGGCCTTAACAAGGGCAAGGTAACGTGACGGACGATCTGCCAGGGATTGGCCCCATCCACAATGGCGGCTTCGACCGGATCCTGGGGCAATCCCGCCAAGCCCGCCAAAACGATCAGCGAAACCATCGGCGTCCATTCCCAGATATCGACCAGGGCCAGGGAAGGAATCACCGTCAGATTGGAGGCGATCCATTTTGAGGCCGGCAAGCCCAGCAACTTCAAGGCATAATTCCCCAGACCGATGGTAGGCTCATAAAATAGCGTCCAGGAAAGTCCTATGGCTACCGGCGTTGCCACCAGCGGCAACAGCAGAATGAACTTGACCAGGTTCTTGCCGCGAAATTCACGGTTAAGAATCAAAGCAATGATCACGCCCAAAATGGTCTCGAGGCTCACCGCCAGAAGCGTAAAGTAGAAAGTGAGGCCGAACGCATTATAGAATCTCCGTTCAGTGAGCAACGCGATGTAATTATTGAGACCGATGAAACTGGTTCCCCCGCCCGAGATCATATTCCAGTCGGTCAGGCTGACAAAAAAGGTATATAAGATTGGAAAAACCATCATCAACAAGATGAATAGTAAAGCCGGCAGCGGGAAGATCCAGCGTAGGTTTCGTTCGACAAAACGGCTGATATTCATGGCGACTCCTTCATTTCAAGTAGAGTAAATTGAGTAATCAAGGTTTTTTAAAATAAGGGTGCGACGAATCATTAGCCGCACCCTATGACACAAGACTGAAATAGCTTTACTTATTCTCGCCGGCTTTCTCCAACAGACCGTTGACCGTATTGGCGGCGGACTTGGCCAAGGCGTCGATGTTGCCGGTTCCGCCCGTTTCGATCGATTTGACGAGCACTTCGCCGATGGCATCCCGGGCTTCCGATACCGCACTCATTAAGGGTCGATCATACGGCGTGGCAATGGGTCCGGTTTTTTTAGCGGTCATGGCCAATTCGGGGTTAATTTTGTCTTTTACCAACGGGTCATTCCAGACCGAGCTCCGGGCCATCGTAAGGCCGGCCAATTGGGCCTGGACGCTGATCTTTTTGCTGGTGGCCCACTCCACGAATTTCCAGGCGGCCGCCTTGTTTTTCGACTGGGCCGGAATCGCCAGTGACCAGGAAACGACCATAAACGGATGGTTGCCGGCCGGGCCGGCCGGGAACATCGCCACGCCGACTTTATCAGCCACTACCGATTTGCCCGGATCGACCAGGCCCGACATCAGCGTACTGGCATCGGTCCACATCGCTACCTTGCCGCTGGCGAAAAGGGCTTGAGCCTGGGGCCAGCTCATATTGGTACAACCGGGAGGTCCGTAATTTTTCAATAGTTTGCCATAGAAGCGAATCGCTCGGACTGTCGCGGGCGAATCAATGACGCATTTCCCGTTCTTAATAAAATCACCGCCATAATTGAAGATATAACTTGAAAGTTGGGTAACTCCGGCATTGCCCTGGCCTCTGGAGACGATTCCATACATTCCCGCGGCGGGATTGTTTAATTTGGCGGCCGCCGCTTCCAGTTCAGCCATGGTCTTGGGTGGTTTGAGCTTGGCCTTCTGGAAAAGGTCTTTCCGGTAAAAGACGACCTGCCATTCGGTCACCAGCGGCACCGAGCAGATAGTCTTCTCGTAAGTGACGGCCTGTCGCGCCGATTGCGGAAAGTCAGCCCAGTTCCAGTCCTTGGCAGTCATTTTTTTGTCGTTGATATAGTTATTCAACGGTTCATACCATTTGTTGCGGTTGAATAGGTTAATTTCCTGCAGGGGACGGGACATGAACACATCGATGGTCGAGGCGTTGGAGGTAAATTCCACGGTCAATTTCGGAGTCAAATGAATATCTTCGTAGCTTTCGACCGCTACCTTAATGCCGGTCTGCTTCTCAAATTCCGGAAGCAACGGTTTGATGGCATCCAGATAAGGATGGTTGGCTGCCACAAAACGCAACGTCACATTTTCAGCGCGAGAAATGGGAACGCTGAGTACAATGATTCCGAATAGCAACGCCACCGAACTCAGCCATCTAAACCAAGGACCTGTTTTGCTCTTGTGCATGGACAACTCCTCCTTTGAAATAAAGCTCGATATTTACGGTTGCCTTTACTTCTTTTTCCACCTCCATTTAAAATAAAATTGGTGATATTGCTATTATTTGTCCCAGTCTGGAACGAGCCCAATAAATTTGCCTATTTGTTTTGGGGAAAAACAACAAAGTAAAGAATGTAAATTCATGATAACATTTCGGTTAAAAGCTGTCTTGTTACAACCATACTATTACTTGTCATATTTTTTCGGTCGATTCATCCGATCAAAAAACCGGTCCTCTCTTTTCGAGAGGACCGGTCGAAAAACAAAACCATGAAATTTTATCGTCTCAAACCAGACCCGTCACATTTTTCGCCAGCTGAGCCACTAAGGCGCGGTCACGGACTCCGATCTTACAGTAAATGCTACTTACATAATTACGCACGGTTTGTTCTCCGATATAAAGTTTTTTGGCGATCTCTTTATTCCCATGTCCTTGGACAATCAGGCCCAAAATTTCCTTTTCACGGTTGCTCAATTCGCTTAACCATTCCGGAGGAGCCCCGGCCCCATCTTCCCCGGCTTTCCCCATAGCAGGGTCGACCAACCTTTTAACGAGTCTGGCGGTGATTTGGGGAGTGAGCGATACATTGCCTTTGTGCACCGCCCGGATGGCCGCCACCAGTTCCGTCGGCGGCACGTTTTTCAGCACGTATCCGACGGCTCCGCAATTCAACGCCTCGATTGCATACTCATCATCATCGAATGTGGTGAGTATTAACACTTTAATCTCCGGAAATTGCTGCGTAATACGATGCGTGCTTTCCACCCCGCTCATCCCCGGCATACGGACATCCATCAGAATCACATCCGGATGCAATGATGCGGCCATCGTTATCGCGCGTTGCCCATCTTGGGCCACTCCGACCACGCTGATGTCATCCACCATATTTTCCAAGACTAATCGCAGGCTTTCTACAAAAAGAATCTGATCATCCACCAGCAACACTTTGATCTTATCCATATCCTAGCGAACTCCTTTCATGGGAATTGTCGCTAAAAGCCGAAATCCGGAACCCGGGTTGCTTGATATCCTGAGGGTGCCACCGAGCCGCTCAATCCGCTCTCTCATGCCGGCCAGGCCATATCCTTCGGCGGGCTCATCCGCGCCGATCCCATTATCCTCAATCAAAATATGGATCGCTTGGTTAAACAATGAAAATGAAATTGAAATCCAAGTTGCCCGGCCGTGCCGTAACGCGTTGGTTATTCCTTCCTGAACAAATCTGTAGGCCACCAGCTCCTGGTTATCGCCAAAATTCAACGGCGCATTGCCCAGGTTTAAATCCACCGCGATCCGGGTAGCCTTGGCAAAAGTAGTCACCAATTGCTGAATGGCATACAACCCGCTCGTTCTGCTGAATGGAATGGGTTGTAAATCCTGCAGAACACGGTGAATTTCGGTTAAACCGTTGTTGGCCTGAGCCCGGGTCTGTTCCAAATGTTCACCCAACTGATTACCGCTATGTTTCAGCATATATTTGGCTGCTTCCAACATCATCACCAAATTGGTCAAAGTATAAGCCACTGTGTCGTGAATTTCGCGCAGCAATCGCTTTCTCTCGTTCAACAGCGTCTCTTGTTCGACAGTCGCCGCGTATTCTTGCAATTGCATATTGACTTGACCCAACTGAAACACAATCTCTTGATAAGTTTTCCTAATTTCGGTGGCCGCGATCTGGCTGTCCTGCTGAAAGCGGACGATCAAATTGAGAACAATAATTATACTATCGTATATTGCGAACGATAACAAATCATTGGCTGAAGCCGTTTGTAAATCCACCTGCCAGGCTTTTATCGGCAGATACTGTGTCCCAAGCGTTATGCCCAGGAGTGCCACGGAAAAAATGAGCCCATCCCTCAGCGCCGTATACTCGAACGCTTCAATAATCAAAATCATCGATAAGGTTAACTTTACGCCGAGGTATGCGCCCAACGGAATCCCCATCACACAAATGATCAAGCTATGAAAGCCCAGTAACAGCCACGTAAAAAACCTTCCTTTATTACACTTAGTGAACTTATTAAACGCAAACGACAACCATAAAGCAATCAGGAGTGACAGTATCAATAAAAAGAAAAACTGACCGCGCCATAAATCGGGCAATGGAAGAGAACTGATCTGTAAATTAAATTGCAAAAAAGCGATCCCGTGAATGATAATTATCATGATCAGCATTAAAATCCGAAAAAAGCGCTGTTGCATTCGATGCTCTCCCCCAAAATGATCATCCTGCATTAGCTCGGTTCCGATATGCCTGCAATAATCTCGCTTTGGCATTCGGGGTTCCCATTTTGCCTCAGGCCGGGATCCCTGCGGTAAACCCCTTGCAAGACCCGATAAAAACTTCAGAATATTGTTTGGGTTTATGAAGACAATTTCATTGCCGTACGAAAATAAATAAGGCCGCTAAACATAGCTAACCGGGATTTCAGAGGATTAAGGGAATGTGAGGCTTCGGTCCAATTAAATTCAACGGATCGATAGGATGAAACAAATTCCGTTTTAATGCAATTGACATTCGACTTTTCTATGCAACGACATTAATCTTCAGTGAATAGGATCTGCGAAAATAACGGACGCTTCACCATTTTTCGCAAATCACGCTTCCCACAATTAATGCCGTTGCCTACCGAATATAAAAATAGCTTATTTTGTAATTAATTCTAAAATTATGAAAACTTTGGCCGGACACCTATAAATACATCCTTATTTTATCAAGAAATGCGGTTAATGTTAATAATCTGATTAATAATTTCAAAAGAACGGCACAATTCCAGGCCAGCGACGAAAAAAGGCCGGAATTGGAGTAAGGCGAGTTCCAATTCCGGCCCTGGACTATCCACTATTATTAATAAACGGATAAAAAACCACCTTTCGAAAGGTTATCATTTAAGTCGCAGATGATTATCAAAAACCATAATCATAACCCTAAAAAATCAAAAACCCCCGTTTTTCATAACGGAAGTCTGCGCTGCCAATATTCATGGTGCCGAAGGCGGGATTTGAACCCGCACGCCCTTGCGGACACAGCGCCCTGAACGCTGCGCGTCTGCCAGTTCCACCACTTCGGCACGTCGTGAAACTTATTATAGCGTATTTTAATTCTCCTGTAAAGGGGGTTTTCACCCGAAAATTCCGGAAAACGATCCGAAACTTGGTTACCGCCGGAAGGATAACGGACGGCTTTATGGAAATATAATGAGAGATCTCTTTTATCCCATCCGCCTTTGAAGTGACCAGTCGCAGGCGCGAAGTAACCTTAAACGCTATCAGCCATTCCATCCTCAGTATCTAAGACCAAAAGCAAACCGCAATTCCAATATCAATCGATATTCATTCCATACATAAGGGGGAAATGACATGTCCATCTCCAATACGGTTCGCGAAGCGTTGACCCGCTCATCCTGGATCCGCAAAATGTTCGAGGAAGGCGACCGGCTGCGCCGGATCCACGGCGCGGCGAATGTTTACGATTTCACGCTGGGCAATCCCGATCTCGAGCCCCCGGCCTCCTTCAAGGAGCGCCTGCGAGAACTGGCCGACCATCCCGTGCCCGGTATGCACAAATACATGAGCAACGCCGGTTACCCCGAAAGCCGGGCCGCCATCGCCGCCTATCTGAGCCGCAAGACCGGCCTCAGCCTGAACGCCGGCCACGTGGTCATGACCGTGGGCGCCGGCGGCGGATTGAACGTGGTCTTTAAGACTCTGCTCAATCCGGACGACGAGGTGATCGTCAGCGCGCCGTACTTCGTGGAGTATGGCTTTTACGCCGCCAATCACCAGGCCAAACTGACCGTGGTCCCGGCCCGGCCCGATTTTCAGATCGACCCGGCCGCGGTGGAACGGGCCATCACCGAACGGACCAAGATCATCCTGATCAATTCGCCCAACAACCCCACCGGCGTGGTTTACAGCGAGGAGACCCTGAGTCGGCTGGCCGAGGTGATCAAAAAGAAAGAAGCGCAATTGGGGATCACCATTTACCTGGTTTCCGACGAACCTTACTCCGGTCTGGTTTACGACGGCGTGACCGTCCCGTCGATCCTGAAACTGTTCGAGCACAGCCTGCTGGTGACCTCGCACAGCAAGGATCTGGCCCTGCCGGGCGAGCGCATCGGCTATGTGGCCGTGAATCCGGCCAATCCCGAACCGGAACTGCTCTTCGACGGGCTGGTCTTTGCCAACCGGGTGCTCGGCTACGTCAACGCGCCGGCCCTGATGCAACGGATCGTCGCCGATCTCCAGGGCGAGGTGGTCGGCGTCGAGATTTATCAGGAACGCCGCGACCTGCTCTATGAGCATCTGACCGGGATCGGCTTCGAGGTGGTCAAACCGCAGGGCGCCTTCTATCTCTTCCCGAAAAGCCCGCTTCCCGACGATATCGCCTTCATTCAGGCGGCCGTCAAGTACAATATCCTGCTGGTGCCGGGCACCGGCTTCGGCTGCCCCGGCTATTTCCGGATCGCCTACTGTGTCTCCAGGGAAACCATCCTGGGCTCGTTACCCTACTTCACCAAGCTGGCCGAGGATTTCGGGTTGAAAGGTTAATCGTTTTCCCTGGCCCGCCTCGCCTCCCTTACTGTTTACCAAAAAGACCCGTGGTCCATGCCACGGGTCTTCATGTTTCTCCTAGCGTTTTTTGGCGCGCGCCCGCCGTTCCATCAGGATCCGGTAGCGCATATCCAGCTCCAAGCGTTGTTTCGCCAGAGCGGCCCTGTCTTCCGGAGCGACGCTTCTGGCGATTAGATCGTCCAAGGCGAGGATCTCCTTTTGCAGCTCCATCTCTTCCGGCAGGAAACCGTTGTTCTTCAGCAGGGAATAGGCGGCCCGGAGCTCCGGCGAAACCTGGGACAGATCGTCCAAAGGCAGCGGCTTGCCCTTGCCGGGCAGATTATCGAAATCACCCCGCTCAATGGCCTCGCGGATCCGGGTCTCGGCGAGGATCTGGAAAAGATCGCTCATCGCAACTCTCTCCTAATTTTAGATGATAGCCTAAGCATAGCACAGGATCGCCCATCTGCAAACCGCTGCCGGAAATTCCCGGCCGGCGGCGCAGTTCTCCCAAGACCGGGCCAATTCGGCGGAGCGCCGGGAAAGTCCGGCCGAGATCGGGCCGCCGCGTCGGCCAGTCCGCCCGCAGCCGAAAATAGTTTATCCACGGCGCGGGCGATCGGTTCCCCGGCTCCGGATCGCCTATCCCGGCTCCGGGCTGCCTTCATCAGGCGATCTTCTTGCGGAACTTTAGCACACTGATGGTCAGGATGGCCACGATGAAGGCGAACAGCGCCGTCACCTGCATCCACAGGAAATTCAGGCCGATGCCTTTCAGAATGATGCCCCGCAGGATCTGCAGGTAAAAGGTGAGCGGGATAAAATTGCCGATCCACTGGATCAGTTGCGGCATCGCCTCGCGCGGGAACATGAAACCGGACAGCAGGATGCTCGGCATCAGCAGGAAGAAGGACATCTGCATCGCCTGCATCTGGGTCTCGGCGAAATTGGAGATCATGATCCCCAGCGCCAGTGAGGCGACGATGAAGAACGACGTCAACAGATACAGCAGTCCCAGGCTGCCCCGGATCGGCAGGTCGAAGACCAGGATCCCCACCATCAGCGCCAGGGTGATCTGGACGTAGCCCACCAAGACATAGGGAATGATCTTGCCCAGCATCAGTTCGAAGGATTTCAGCGGGGTGACGATCAGTTGTTCCAGCGTGCCCCGCTCCCGTTCGCGGACGATGGCCATCGCGGTGATCATCACCATGGTCATGGTCAGGATGATGCCGCAGATGCCGGGGACCATGTAGAAAGCCGAGACAAAGTCGGGATTGTACCAGGGGCGGATCCGGATATCGTAGGCTTGATTGATGGTCCCCCGCCCCACCAGGCTCTCGATCCGCTTTACCATGATCGCCTGCGATTTGAGTTGTCCGATCATCTGGGCGGCGCTGATCGCCGAGGAAGAGGCCAGGGTGTCGGTGGCGTCGACGATCACCTGGACCGCCGCGCTCCGGCCGTGTTTCAAGTCGGGAGTGAAATCGGGCGGGATCACGATCCCCACCTTGGCGTCGCCCCGCTCAATCCGCTGATTGACCTCGTCAAAACTGCCGGCCACATACTTGATGTCAAAATAGCCGCTGGCCGTGAAGGAGCTCAGCAGATCCCTGCTCTCCTGCTGCAGCGACTGGTCGAAGATCACCGTCGACAAATGCTTGACGTCGGTATTGATGGCAAAACCGAACAATAACAGCTGGACGATGGGCAACATCACCATCATCGCGAAGGTCAGACGGTCGCGGCTCATTTGGATGAATTCCTTGACGAGCAAGGCCCGTAACCGGTTCATGCGATCAGCTCCCCGCGTTTCGACTTGACAAAGTAGATGAAGACGTCCTCCAGCGTCGGCGTGATCCGCCGCGGCCGGTATTCGGCAAAGAGCGCCGCCGTGCCCGGCTGGACCAGGAGATGCAAGGCCGTGCCGTAGACATAGGCGTCCAGCAGGTGTTCCTGGTATTGGTCGAACTGTTTCAGCAACTCCATCGGCTCCGGGCTGGCGATCTCCAGCAACTCGCCGGGGATGACTTGCTTGATATTATCCGGCGTATCCGAGGCGATCAGGTTGCCCTCGAAGATAAAGCCGATCTGGTCGCAGTGCTCGGCTTCGTCCATGAAATGGGTGGTCACCATGACTGTGGTCCCCTCCGCCGCCAACTGATAAATGATATCCCAGAACATCCGGCGCGATTTGGGATCGACCCCGCCGGTGGGCTCATCCAGGAAGAGCAGTGAAGGATGATGCAGGATGGAGCAGCCCAGCGCCAGCCGCTGTTTCCAGCCGCCGGAGAGGTTGGCGGCCAGCTCCCGTTCGCGGCCCCGCAACCCGGCCATCGCGATCATCTCATTGATCCGCGCCGATTTGGCCGGTTCGGTCAGGCTGTACATGCCCGCATAAAAGCGCAGGTTTTCGATGACCGTCAGATCGTTATATAAACTGAATTTCTGCGACATATAGCCGATCTTCGACTTCAGCGCCTCGCTGTCACGCTTCAGGTCCAGCCCCAGGATACGACCGCTGCCCGCGGTCGGCTCCAGGATCCCGCAGAGCATCCGGATGGTGGTCGATTTCCCCGAACCGTTGGGGCCGAGGAAACCATAGATGCTGCCCTGCTCGATCTGCAGGCTGATCTGGTTGACCGCCGTGAAATCGCCGAACTTCCGGGTCAGGTTTTTAATCTCCACTGCATACATTGGACTCACCCCGCTCGTTTCATTGCCTTCAATCTTCCCTCAGACCGCCAACGCCACGAAGACGTCCTCCATGGTCGGAACCGTTTCGGTCAGCGAGAGGGCCTCCAGGCCGGCGGCGGCCAGCGCCCCGCGGACTGCGGCCATGGCGGCCTCGGGATCGTCCACCACCAGATGGTACTTCTCGCCGAACGAATTGATCTCGCGGATCGGGCAGCCGGCCAGTAGCGGCTTGACGTTCTTGTGGCGCACCTGCAGTTCCAGCAGGCGGTAAGGGTATTCCCGGCGCAGTTGTTCCGGCGGGGCGAGCGAGACGATCCTGCCGTTGTGCATGAAAGCGACTTTGGTGCAAAGCTCGGCCTCGTCCATATAGGGGGTGGAGACGAAGATGGTCATGCCTTCTTTGTTCAGGCTGTAGAGCATCTGCCAGAATTCGCGCCGCGAAACCGGATCCACCCCGGTGGTCGGTTCGTCGAGGAAGAAGAGCTCCGGTTTGTGCATCAACCCGGCGGCCAGGGCCAGCTTTTGCTTCATGCCGCCCGACAGGTTGTCGGCCAGCCGGGCCCGGAACTCCCATAGTTTCGTGAAACGCAGGATCTCTTCGGCCTTGGCCTCTATCTTGCGCCGCTCGGCGCCGTAGAGCGAGCCGATGAAGCGGATATTCTCCAGCACCGTCAGGTCGCCGTAAAGGCTGAACTTTTGCGGCACATAGCCGAGATGAGGCTTGATCTTTTCGATGTTCCGCTCGCCCAGCACCCGCACGGTTCCGGCGCTGGGATCGGTCACCCCGGTCATCATGCGGATGGCGGTGGTCTTGCCGGCGCCGTCCGGGCCGACCAACCCGAAGATCTCGCCCGGCGCGACCGCCAGGGTCAGTCCGTCCACGGCCACCGTCTTGCCAAAACGCTTGCTGACGCCAGTGAGCTCGATCATTTCAGCACCACGTCGGCGGGCATGCCCGGTTTCAAAATGCCCGCCGAATTATCGATCTTCACCTTGACGCCGAAGACCAGATTGGCCCGCTCCCGTTCGGTAATGCTCTGCCTGGGCGTGTACTCGGCCGACTGGTTGATCTCCTGAATGGTGCCCTTGAAGGCGCGGTCCGGGAAAGAATCGATCTTGACGACGGCCGGCTGGCCGATCTTCAACAGGCCCAATTGAGTCGAGGCCACATAGATCCGGACCCAGCAGTCCTTCAGGTCGCCGACGGTGGCCACCGCGCTCCCGGCGTTGACGTACTCGCCCGACTCGTAATTCTTGGACAGGACCACCCCGTTTAGCGGGCTGGCGACGGTGGCGTCGGTCAGCGCGATCCGGCTGGCCGCCACGATCTCCTGGTTCCGCAGCACCTCTTGCCGCTGGGCGGCGACGACATCGGGACGGTTCCCCTCGTCGGTCAGGCTGAACTGCATTTCCGCCGCTTGCAACGCACTCTGGGCCACTTCCATGGCCGAACGCGCCACATCCAGATCGCGCTTGGACACGGCGCCCTGTTGATACAAAGCGTTGTAGCGGGCATAATCGGCTTTGGTCTTCTGGTAAACGGAACGGGCCGAAGCCACGTTGGCCGAGGCCGCTTGGCGTTCCTGATTCCGGGAGCCTTTCTGGAGGTCGGTCAACTGAAGCTTGGCTTTATCCAGCGCCGCCTGGTCCCGCAGCAATTGCGCCTGAAGATCGGGCCGGTCGATCTTGGCGACGGTCTGGCCCAGCCGCACCGCGTCCCCGGAATCGATGGTCAGATCCCGCAAGTAGCCGCTGACCTTCGGCGTAATGTCGGTTTTGGTGATCTCGATGGTGCCGCTGGCGGTGATCCCCTCCGCCTTTTTGTTCCACCATAACTTATAACCGGTCAAACCGGCCAAAATGATAAAAATGCCAAGGACTGCGATATACCGTTTGTTCATGACACTCCCTCCCGATCCGCCTCGCCGGAGGCGATAATGGAATGACTGCTTATGATAATTTATCCTTCATGGCCCGGCGGTTAGAAGGCTTTTCTACTCCCGCCGTTCCCGGTAGTCCGGGTCCAGAATCCCCTGGAAGAATGTTTTGATGACATGCCCACCGAACTCCTGATCCATCGCGTCGGTGAGCGGAAGGATCTGTTGAATGATGGGTTTGGCGACAAAATAGAAATGGATCGAACCGAGCATGGTCGCGGCGGCGATGGCCGGGTTGAGATCCTTGCGGAACTGCCCCTTGTCGATTCCTTCCTGAATGGTCGCGATCACATACTGGCTAATCCTGGTGACGCGGTCTCTGATAACGGTTTCAAAACACTTCGTCGGATTGGCGAGCTCACTGCCCATGAACCGCCTCAGATAAGGGTTGGTCCGGTGGATTTCGGAAAGATTCCTGATAAAACGGCGGACCCGCTCGATCGGTTCTAACGCGTCCAATTCCGGATTGACCATACTGACGGAGAATTTGGAAATTTGGCTCTCAATCATCGCCGCATACAGCCCTTCCTTGCCGCCGAAATGGTAATTGATCAAGGCGCTGTTGACTCCCGAGGCCTCGGCCAGGTCCTTGAAGGTCACCGCCGCGTAACCTTTCTGAGCGAACAACGGCAGGGCCGCTTCGATTAATTTGGTGCGCGCATCTTTTTCCAAGCTTTTCCCCTCGTTTTTAATTAATTGATTAATTAAATTATATTCCCAATCCGTCGTTTTGTCTATAAAACATTGCCGGCCCTGGCGAATTTAACCAAACCGTAAACGGCGGCCGGTGCTTTCGTAAATCTTCTCCACCGTGGAATTTGGTTGTCTGCCGAACCACGCATCCGCGGCCGATCAGCATAACTTAGCGGTAAAACAAGTTATTGGCAAAATAAGAATACCGGAACATCGATAATCTAATCTTCCCCACCGTCCCGCCGTTCCGGGATCACCGCCGTCCTTCCCGGGATCCCCGCTCTCATGTCAGGGATGGTCTTTGGTCCTTTAGGGACGGTCGTCATCCCTTTAGGGATGGGATATGTCCGTGTTAGGGACGGTCTTTGCCCCTCAAAGGACGGACGCATCCTTGTCAGGTATGCCATGATCCGTGTAAGGGATGACTTTTGTCCTTGTAAGGTACGTCATGGTCCGTTCATAGGACGGGGCCATCCCTGCATCCCCAAAGATCATCCCTACTTCCTTAAAGAACGGGGAAGCTGATCCGCGGTTTCAAAATGCAGGGCCAAGGTTTGGGGATGCATGATCAATCCTTGAGGAAAGAGGACCAAGGCTTGGGGAAGCAGATCCGCGACACGGGGAAACATTCCCGGCTTCTATCCCTGCAAGGTTCATAATAAGTCGATGTGTTGTGTTAGTTGTTCCGAGGTCCTTGTTACCAGTGCGTTATCATCAATTTGTACAACGTGCTGCTAAAATAAAAAACCAGGATCATTCCAGCAACTCACTTATCCCCCAAAAACGCTCTTTTATTAACAAAGGAACTATGGCAATGACCGCCATAGTTCCTTTTGTGGATCAAAATCTGTCTTTTGTAGATCAAGATCGATCTTTTATGAATCAAGATCTAACTTTGGTGGATCAAGGTACTCCTTCTGTGGAGCAAGCTCTTCCCGCTGTGGCTAATCCGCTGCTGGCAATCCCGCTGGATTTCCCGGCCCATGCGCTAGGGGCATCGCCTCTACAGCAGCGCTGGGAGGAAGCGCCAACTTCTAAAGCAGGCCCAGATCTCTGAGCACCTGGCGCAAAGTCTCAATGTCTTTGGGGGAGGCCTCCACCAGGGGCGGCCGGAGATCGCCGGTCTTAAAGCCCAACAGATTGCAAGCGGCTTTGATCATGATCGGATTGGTGTTAATGAACAAGGTCCGGTTCAACGGGCTGAGTTCGGCGTTGATCCGGGCGGCGACGCTCACGTCGCCGTGCAAGTAGGCACTGATCATGGCCTGAATCTTCCGGCCCACCAGATGGGCGGCGACGCTGATCACCCCGACGCCGCCGACGCTCAAGACGGGCAGGGTCAAGGCGTCATCGCCACTGTAAATCTGAAAATCGGCCGGCGCTTTTTCGAAAATCTCGCTGACCTGCGCCATGTTGCCGGTGGATTCCTTCACGGCCACGATGTTGGGCAGCTCGGCCAGTCTGATCAGGGTCTCCACGCTGACGTTGACGCTGGTGCGGCTGGGGATGTTGTAAATCACCACCGGCAGCGAGGTGGCTTGGGCGATCGCCTTGAAGTGGCGGTATAACCCTTCCTGGGGCGGTTTATTATAATACGGCGCCACCAGTAAAACGCCGTCGACGCCGGTCTTTTCGGCCTCTTTGGTCAGCTCGATGCTCTCGGCCGTGTCATAGGAGCCCGTTCCGGCGATGACCGTGCCCTTGCTGCCCACCGCCTCGGCCACCGCCCTGAAAAGCTGCAGTTTCTCCGCCTTGCTCAGGGTCGGCGATTCACCGGTGGTGCCGGCCACGACCAGGCCGTCCGACCCCGCTTCGATCAGCCGGGTCGCCAGTTCCTGTGCTGCGGCGTAATTCACCTGCAAATTCTGGTCGAACGGCGTCACCATCGCTGTCAATACTCTACCCAGTTTCACCATGTCGGTTCCCCCTCTATTCAGAAACTTCAACGTTTGCCGAGCCCCGTCAGTATTTACGACCGAGAAGCTGACGCCGGCAACTCTCAAAAGTTATTCCCCCAAGTGGAACTCTTCGTGCAACGCCTGCAAGGCGCCGCACATATCGTCCTGCCTTACCAGACAGGCGATGTTGATATGCGAATCGGTCGAATGGTAAATGGCGATCTTGGCCTGCTGCAAGCCGCGGACCATCTTGGCCATGACCCCGGGCACGCCGCGCATGCCGGAGCCGACGATGGCCACCTTGGCGAAGCCCTTCTGGATTGCGACCTCCAGGCTTAATTTGCCCAAAACTTCGGCGGAGCGATCAGCCAGATCTTCCTTAATGATAAATCCGATCGCGAATGGCGCGACCTGGATCATATCGACGCTGACGCCGGCATTGGCCATCGCCTGGAAAACCTCCATCACCTTGCCGTTCTGGTTCATGTCGTGGTCGGATTTGATCCGTACCAGGGCCATCTCCGGAATCTGGGCCAAGCCGGTGACGACCTTGTCGCCGCGGATCTCGATCGCACCGATGGCGGTGCCGTCGCTGATCAACGTCCCCAGATTGTCGGAGAAGGTCGAACGGATCCGCAGCGGCACCCGCCCTTCCATCGCAATCTCGACGGCCCGGGGATGAACCACTTTGGCGCCGAGATGGGCCATCTCGCAGATTTCGTTATAAGTCATCACCGCCAACGGTTTGGCCTGCGGGACCAGCCGGGGATCGGCGGTCATGACCCCGTCGACATCGGTATAAATCTCGACCACTTCCGCGTTTAAGGCCACTCCCAGGGCGGCTCCGGTGGTATCGCTGCCCCCCCGGCCCAAGGTGGTCACCTCGCCATCGGCGGTAATCCCTTGAAAGCCGGCCACGACTGCCACTCTTCCCTCTTCCAGGCAACGCCAGAGATTATCCGGCTTGATCTCGGTGATCCGGGCATTGCCGAAATGATGATCGGTGTAGATCCCGGCTTGACCGCCGGTAAAGGCCGAGGCCTCAATCCCGTGTTTCTTGAGAGTCTGCACCATGATTACCGTGGAGATGTTCTCGCCGCAAGCCATCAGCAGATCGAGCTCCCGGGGCTTAATGCTTTTCAGAACCCCTTTGGCCAGACCGATCAGGGTATCGGTCGCATACGGATCGCCGGCCCGGCCCATGGCCGAAACCACGACCACCACGCCATAGCCGTGGGTCAAGGCCTCCTGGACTTTTTGGACCACACTCTCCCGGCCTTCGGGGGTAGCCACCGAAGTTCCACCGAATTTCTGTACGATTACCCGCATTCCATTCCCTCGCTTTGACAAAAAATTAGGCGGTTCCAAACCCGCTGTGCCTGTTTTCACCATTGAGAATCAGCAACATTCTTTCTTAAATTCATTGTTCTGAAGCGATCGCGTTCTTTGCCAATCGGCCCGGCGGTTTAAAGCCGCTCTAAACGATCGTGCTGTAGCCGATCGCCGCGAACGGGATCGGCTTCATCATCAAAGCTACCAATCTTTTTAAAACCCTGCTTCGTGCTGCGCGCCAAACATCGGCAGTGATTATCACAACGCTTCGCAATGCTATTTTTGCAACGGAATCAGCAACGGCTGGATCTGCCGCTGATTGAGCGCTTCCAGCACCGTATCCGGAATCAAGTCCATCTTGGCATTGAGCGACGCTTGCTTGGAAAGCGGCGCGTCCTGGCCGAACGGCACGAAATAAACGTTGCGCCGGCTAAGCAGGATGCCCAGATTGCGGGCGTTGCCGCTCAGTCCGTCGTTGGTGGCGATCGCCAGGACCACCGGCTTCTCGTTGCGCAACTCCGCCTTACAGGCCATCGTCACGCTGGAATCGGTAATCCCCAGTGCCAGTTTGGCCAGGGTGTTGCCGGTGCAGGGCGCCACCAGCACCAGATCCAGTTTTTTTTGCGGGCCGATCGGCTCGGTCTCCACGATTGTCGTTAACGGTTCTTTGCCGGTGATCGCCACCACCTTCTGATAAAGATCCTCCGCCTTGCCGAAGCGAGTGTCGGTGGTCCGGACCGCCGTCGAAAAGATCGGCGTCAAGTCGGCCCCTTCATCCCGCAGCTGTTGCATGAAAGGCAAGACATCGGGAATGGTGCAATGCGACCCGGTCAACGCAAACCCGATATGGAATCCAGCAAAACGCATCATCGTACACCCCCATTTTTATGCAGAAATTGATCGATCAGTTTGGGGATGGAGGATGCGAGGATCGCCCCGGCTGTCTCCGGGGCCACGATTCCCGGTAAACCCGGATATAACTTCGCTTTTATATTCAATTGGGCCGCCGCCTCGAAATCGACCCCTCCGGGCGACGAAGCCAAGTCCATGATCAGTACTCGCGCCGCGGCTTTGGCAAGCAACTCTGCGGTGATGATCAGCTCCGGCACGGAATTGATGATGATGTCGGCGCCGTTGATCACCTCGTCAAGCCCACTTATGGGTACCGTCGCGCATCCCATTTCCAGCGCCCGCGCCAGCGAGGCCGGTCGCCGGGCGGCGACGATTACCCGCGCTCCCAGTGCCCGGAAAGTCCGAGCCACCGTCACGCCCACCCGTCCAAAGCCGAGGACCAACACCGTACTACCGTGAATGGTGATCGGAAGTTCCTCCATCGCAATCTGAACTGCGCCTTCGGCGGTGGGTATGGAGTTTAGAATGGCTATCGCATCGTCTTCGGCATATTCTATGACTGCGACCCGACGATCCGCCAGATACTGGCGACGCGCCGCCAGCAACGATCCGACCACCAGCAAGGTCCCGGGGGCCAGTTGCTCCCAGTACGGGTTGAGATCCAGCGGCGGTTGATCGCGATAACCGCGCACCACTCCGGCTGAGCTCACTCCGGTGATGGGCAATATGATCACTTTGGCCCCTGCCAGCGCCGCTGGGATGCTTGCGCACCGCTCGACCGTTTTGGGAAGCGCCGTCTCAGGATGCCCGTAGATCTTCACCCGGCTGAATCGCTCGGCTAAACTGCGGGCTACCGCGAGCTGGCGTCCGTCACCGCCGATAATCGCCGCCTCCAGCTGCCAATGTTCTTCCAAAAAGATTACCTCCCTTTCCAAACCGCCAAAATCGGCTAATGTCATTATATTCTGCGTGGCGGCAGGAGGTGAAGGGAGGGGCGGGGCTTAAAAAAGCAGCTCTTCCAGGCCGTAAGTCAACCCCGGTCGGCTGCTGATTTTTTTGATCGCCGCCAGTACGCCGGGCATGAACGATTCCCGGCTGAGCGAGTCATGGCGGATGGTCAGGGTCTGGCCTTCGCCGCCGAAGATCACTTCCTGGTGGGCGATGAGACCCGGCAACCGGACGCTGTGCAGATGAATGCCGCCCAGCTCGCCGCCGCGTACCCCGGGCAGTTTTTCCTCGCCGACCGTCGCCGGAGCGGCATCCTTGCGGCCGGCCAAAATCAACTCCGCGGTCTTGATGGCGGTCCCCGACGGCGCGTCCAATTTCTGGTCGTGATGCAATTCGATGATCTCGACATCGGGGAAGAACTTGGCCGCCTGCGCGGCAAAGCGCATCATCAGCAAGGCGCCGATGGCAAAGTTCGGCGCCACCAGCACATTCACGCCGTATTCCCCGCACAGGCCCTCGATCTCCCGCAGATTCTCCCGGGAAAGGCCGGTCGTGCCGACCACGGCGTGCAGCCGGGCGGCGATCACCAGCCGCAGGTTGGCCATGATGGTCGCCGGGGCGGTGAAATCGACCACCACGTGGGGCTCGTCCGCCTGCAGGGCAGCCGCCAAATCGGAGCGGATCGCCACGCCCACCGGTTCCAGCCCGGCCACGACCGCCGCATCTTTGCCCACGTTCACCCGGTCGACCGCGCCCACCAACTGAAGCTCGCTATCATTTATAATCGCCTTGACCACTTCACGGCCCATTTTGCCGCAAGCACCGATCACCAAAACCCGAATTCCGCTCAAAACAACCACTCCTCATCATCCGTGCGCTAAAGTCTTCGAATCGGGAACCCGTCCCCGACCCAGAGTCTTCAGCCGAATTTACCCCTTGCTTTGCCGCGTTTTTGGATACCCCGGCCTGTGGCGGGGCTCATCCCAACGCTGCCATAACAAAAAAGGTTGGCAGCTACCAACCTTGATCGTGAACAGATCAATCAGCGGCAAGATAGCTCTTCACCCGGCGGGTGACAGTACCGGAGTTTTCACCCGCGATACCAGCCGGAGAAACGGCGATTTCTCCAACTTCGGCGAAACACCCTTTCGCTCCGTTCCTCGGCCTGCCGGCCTCCCTGAAGCTACTCTTGCGGTCCGCGCCTCTACTCTACCCCAAAAATGTCTTTTTCAATGGATTGTGTATATTTTCCTATAAATAGCGCGGAATGTCAAGTTAAATCTAGATTTTACGCGGGTCCGTCTCTCCGGAAGCCGAGGCCGGTTGCTCCTCGAAGAGGATCAATTGGTCGCTGATCTTTTGAATGCTTCGCCAAGGAATGGTTTTAACCTCCACGTCATGGCCGGCCCAACCTTTTTTGACGATCACCAGGCCTTCGACTGTGCCCGTGCTCAGATCCAGCAACAGCTCGCTCCTTTTCAGCACCCCGAAGCGTTCGCCGGATTGGATATCGATGACTTCCTTTCCGTCCAATTCACTCGCCCGCAAGGTTTCCCCTCCTTTACTCCCCTAGTAAGGATATGTGAGAGACCGGGAATTTAGAAAACGCGATTGTGAGCCGGAGCAAGGTTGCTCAAGTCCGGGTCGATAAAATTATCCTGAAATTGTGGCTACGGATCCGCTGCCGAGTATTTACCAGAGCCAGCTGATGATATACTCGGTGTGACCCGGCAGTCCGCCGATTTCCGGCGCGTCGGGGGCCTGAACCCAGCCGCCCGCCAGTCCCCGCTCGGCGGCGGTCAGCTGGAAGTGGCACATGGCGATCCCCAGATCGATGCGCTGCATGTCAAAGCCCATGGCGGCGTACCCGGCGGCGTGCTTCTCATAAAAATGCAGCCCGGCCCGGTCCTTGACGATCCGCCAGGGCTGTTTGTTGGAAGCCGATGGCGCCAGTCGGACCATCTCCAGCGCTTCCGCATATTCGCCCGCTTCCGCCTCGCTCAAGCCGTTTCCGAAACTCTCCCGGAAAAACAGCTCGCTCCAGGGCAGGCGGCGATCGGAACCGGCGACCGTCCGGACCAGCGCGTCCATCGGCCGCAAGCTGTCTTTCTTATATCCGACCGGCGAAACGATGGGAATGAACTCGTTCTCCGCCGGCCGCATCGCCCGGGCGAAATCGCCCCGGTTGAATGACCCGCCCAGCCAGCAGGTGCCCAGCTTCAGCGCGGTGGCGTAAAGCACCACTTTCTCGAACATGTAGCCCAGCTGTTCCAGGCCGTGTTCGCTTCCGCTGGGCACCGCCGCGGCGATGAAAGCCGTGGCCCCCTTGATCATCCCGTAGGTTCCCAGCTTGATCGGGGCGCCGGCGGTCAGTTTTTCGAGGAGCTCGATCCGTACCGCCGCGTCAAACGGTCCGGTCACCGTCGCGCAAACCTGGCGCAACTGCGCCTTGGTCTCCTCGGTCAGCTCCTGTCCGTCGTAAGTCCGGACCGATCGCCGCCGTTTAATAAGCGCCACGATCGATTCCGCGGGGATGAAACGCTCGCTTTGAGCCATGGCGATCCTTCCTTTCGGGGTATTTTTTAAGATTTAAAGCGCCTCTCTCTTGCTCTCCCCGAATTGGGGAGAGCAAGAGAGAGGTCCTCTTTTACCGAAAACCCTTCCGCTGACTCCTCAAGCAGAGTGACTTGGTGTCAATCGCCCGCATGGTGGCCAGAATGCCGTCCAGATGGTCGTACTCATGTTGCAAGAGCTCCGCCAGATCCCCCTCGAGCTGCCATTGGTGTTCCCGGAGCTCGAGATCGGTGAAGCGAATCGTGCAGCGTTTATGGCGTTTGACCTTCACCAGCAGTTCCGGGAAAGACATGCAGTCGTCCAGGACCTCCATCAGCTCGTCGTCCTCAAAATGCAACGCCGGATTGATAAAGGCCACCGGCTGATCGATGTGCATATAAATCAACCGTTTAAAGACGCCGATCTGCGGCGCGGCAATCGCCCGGCCCGCGTCGTATTTGGCGCGAAAGGCCATCAGCGTGTCGTGCAGATCGGCCACGACTTCTTTCAAAGCCGCGATTTCGTCCTCTGCTACGCTGGAACTTATCTGATACAATTGGGGATTCCCCAATAAGAGGATCTCTTTTACCATCGCGTTCCCCTCTCCCGGTGTTAGAATGATTGCAATATTATAGCTATATTATAGGCAATTTGGACAATCTTGTAAAATAAAACCGGTAAATTAATGGCAAAAAGATCCAAGCACCCCGCCGCAGACCCTTTCCTGGCCGATCCACCGGCCAGTTTTCTTTTTTCTCCGCCCGGCAACCCCGACCGCAAAATAATCGGAATCCCCAATCAAATGACCCAATCATTCCCATTCCTCAAATTTATTATTTTTAAACCGCCAATCTTAATTTCTGATCCCTTAATTTTGATTATTCAGATCGATATTTTAATTATCGTGATCGATATTTTAATTATCCAGATCGAAAAGTTATTTTTGCAGATCGGAAATTCAATTCTCATGATCAGAAAGTTATTTCTCCGGATCGAAAATTCATTTCGCGGGATCGATTATTTATTTATCGCGATCGATTGTTCAATGATTGGGATCGAAAATTAATTTCTCCGGCCGGTTTATAAAAAACCAGCCGCGCAAAAATTGCGCGGCTGGTTGCGAATGATCCTTACGATAGGCGAAAATATTTTTCCCTCAGTCCAATCTGCGGCAGGAACCCCGCTCGTCCAGTTGCACATCGAAGATCTCATGCACCACTTGATCGTTTTTGCCGTTGATTTTGTCGATGACCAGCTTGCCCGCACGCTCGCCCATGCTGGCCATGGGCTGATGCATCGTGGTCAGCGGCGGCGCCAGTTTGGCGAAGCCGTACTCGCCCGATATGCCGTCGAAGCCGATGATCGAGATATCCGCGGGGATGCGGATCCCGTTCTCCTGCAGCGCCTTGATTCCGCCATAGGCCATGATATCATTATAAAAAGAGACCACGGTCGGTTTCCGGTCCCAGGAGAGGATCTGCTTCATCCGCCAGTAGCCCTCTTCAAAGGAGTTGTTCCCCTGCAGGATGCGGCCCCGGTCGAGCGGGATGCCGTGCTCCTCGATCGCCGCTTCGAAGCCTTTCAGCCGGGTGACGGCGATCTTGCTTTGCAGATCGCCCGCCACATAGGCGATGTCCTCATGGCCCAGGTCCAGCAAGTATTGGGTCGAGGCATAGGTCGCTTTGTAATTGTCGATATTGATCGAATTGACCCGTTCGTCCTCGAACATGTTTTGGATCACGATGAAAGGAATGTCCCGGCTGGTCAGGAAATTGACGTCTTCCAGGTCCAGTTCGTTGATGATCGCGATGATTAAGCCGTCGACTCTTCCTTCGGCCAGCAGCCGGAGCATCTTCTTATACTTGTTGTTATTGATCGGTTCGTTGTGATAACTTTTGACATTGACGTAAAACGCCTCGTATTCGAGGTAATAAATGCTCTTCTCAATGCCGCTGATGATTTGGTCCCAGAAGATGTCGGTCACGTTATTGACCAGGACGCCGAGGACATCGGTCTTTTTGCGGACCAGGCTCCGCGCGGCCGCGTTGGGCACGAAATTCATCTCCTGGATCACCTTGGTCACTTTGGCCTTGGTCTTTTGGCTGACTCCGCAATCATTGTTCAAGACCCGGGAGACCGTCGTCCGGGAAACATTGGCAAACTTGGCGATGTCGTCGATATTGTACATACCTGGCCCTACCCCCACCCTATCTCCGGAAAGTCCGCTATCGGCAGGCCGACGGCTCTGTCGCTTGAGCGAAACCGGGCGCCGTCCATCCGGCCCGGCGCGCGGGCGTCCGCTGCGCCGCCAAACAAATTAATCTTAGTCCGTCTCGTGCCAAGTGTCAAGGCATATCCGGCTCCGGCGGCCAACAACGGAGGGCCGCCGGGCGGATCGCCGTTGCCGGCGCCTCACGGCCGGGCGTATTTACGGATGATCGCGATTAAACCGTCATTCGCCCGGCAGTTTTGGATCGCAAACGAACTTAACACGCTGTCCAGCCGCTCCTCGCTCATGCCCTTGAACAGGTCGGCGTAAACCGGCTGCAGCAGGGACGCGGCGTACCCTTGCAGCACGATCTCGCTCAGGGCGTTGACATTATCGACGTGGTTGATCGCGTAAGCGTCGATCTCCCGCTCGAACAGGCCGGCGAAATCGGCCAGTTTGGTTTTGGCCTCGGTGACCAGCGCCCGGTCGGTGAAATTCTCGGCGCCGAACAACCGCTTCTGGCATTGAACCTGCCGGATCAGCTGCATATACTCGGAAGCGGGATCGAGCATTACCCAGCCCATCACGCCGACGTCCTTATAGGTCCAGGTGGTCCAATGGGCGTCCAGTTCCTCGTACACCCCGATCTGATCGTCCATCGCCTGCAGGCGGTAGGGGATCTCCGCTTGCGGCCCGTTATACTGCGCGCCGAACTCGCCGACCAACAGCGGCACATTATGCCGGCTAGCAAACTGGTAGCCCTCGCTCTGGCTGAAGATCTCCGCCTGGCGCTCGCGGTCCCAATAGCCGTTTTGGTAATCCAGATCGATCGAGTGGGTGTGGAATTCCCCCGGGTAGGGTCCCGGCCCGAAGCCGGCCGTATTGTAATTATGGCTGCTGTAGACCAGATTGTCGGCGAAGGGCGCGGCGAGCCCCTCAAACAGCACCGAGTACTTATCCCCTTCCAAGAAGATCAGGTGCTTGGGGTCGACTGCCCGGATGGCGGCCACCGCCTGGCGGTAGATCCGGTTCATCCGCTCGAAGTCCGGCCGGTAGTTCTTGAAGAAATTGTACGGATAGTCCCCGTCCGGCGTGTTGACGCAGGGCTCGTTCATCAGATTATAGCCGGCGATGACCGCCCGGTCTTTGTACCGTTGCGCCAATTCCCGCCAGAGCGCGATGAACCGCTCCTGGTAGTGGGGATTGTGCCAGAACAGGCTGATCCCCTTGGCGTTGTCGCTGTGCCAATGCGCGTTCTGCCAGCCCTGCACCGCGTGCATATCCAGGATGACGTAGATCTCCTGTTCCTGGCACCAGTTGACCACCCGCTCCAGCCGCTCGAAGCCCGCTTCCTTATAGGCGAAAGGCCGCTCGTCGTCCTCGAAATGGCGGTAATTCAAAGGAATTCGGACCACATTGGCGCCGGTACCCTTGATGAATTGGAGGTCCGCTTCATTGAAGAAATGGTCCAGCAGCCGCTCAAAGAAGAATTGCCCCTTCGTCGCGCCGAGCGCCGCGGCGACCGCCTCGCGGACGCCATGCTCCGAACCGGGATAGCCATCGATAAAATTCTCCAAATTCATCCAGCCGCCGATGCAGGCGCCGCGCAGGCGCACCGATTTACCCTGGGAATCGACGATCTGCCGGCCTTGCGTTTGAAGCATTTCCATGATGTAAAGTCTCCTTCTCCAGATTTAGTTTTATGTTTCGGTTGTCGGCAAAGCAAGCGCGCTTTATCCCTTGATGGCCCCCGAGGTCAGGCTGTTGATGACCTTCTCCTGCGCGAAGAAGTAGAAGGCCATCAACGGAATCGTCGCCGCGGCGATCGCCGTCAGCACGCCCGGGATATTGATGGTTTCCAGGCCGTAGAACTCCCGGATCCCCAGCGGGATCGTCTTGTTCCGGGCGCTGTTGACCAGGACCAGCGCATAAATGAATTCGTTCCAGACATAGATGAAGTTATAAATGGCCACCGTCGAAAGGACCGGCATCGAGAGCGGCAGCATGATCTTGCGGTAGATCGTAAAATGCGAGCAGCCGTCAATCCGCGCCGCTTCCTCCAGCTCTTTGGGGACGGCCTTGAAGAATCCGGTGATGATGAAGATCGAAATCGGCAGGCAAAAACTGATGTACGGTCCGATCAAGCCGACCAGTTTGTCGTAGAACCCCAGTTTATTGATGATCACATACACCGGAATCAGGGTCGTATGCACCGGCACCATCATGCCGATGACGAACATGAAAAAGAAATATTTGCTGAATCTGAACTCCATCTTGGCAAAGACGTAGCTGGCCAGCGAAGCGATGAAAAGCACCAGCGTAATGGTGATTACGGTGACGATCAGACTGTTGCCGAAGTAGCGCAGAAAGTCCGGCTGGAAGATGCGTTCGTAATTCCCCAGGAAAAAGCTTTTCGGCAGCGACCAGATATTGCTGAGGTATTCCATCTGGGACTTGAACGAGCTTTGAAAGATGAACAGGAACGGATAGCCGGTCACCAATAAAAAGACCGTGGCGATCAGATAGGTTCCGATTTGTTTCGCAATATTTCTCACTTGTCATTCCTCCACTTTCGATTTTCTGGTAAGGCCAAGCATTACCGAGGTGATCAATATTGCTACCAAAAAAATAAACGCCGCGATCGAACTGCCGTAACCCATGTTGAATTCCACGAAACTGTTCTTATACATATAGGTCGACATCAATTCGGTGGCGTGGTTGGGACCGCCGTCCGTCATCACATAGATCAGATCGAAGTATTTCAACGAGCCGACCAGGGACAAAACCGCCGAGGTCTTGATGACCGGCGCCATCAGCGGCAAGGTGATGTTCCAAAAGACCTTCCAGCCGTTGGCTCCGTCGATGCTGGCCGATTCGTAAATTTCATTGGGGATGCCGACCAGGCCGGCCCGCATCAAAATCATATAAAACGGAGTGAACTGCCAACAGATGGTGATGAGCACCGCCGCAAAGGCGGTCGTCTCATTCCCCAGCCAGCCGGTTTTGAACTGCCCCAGCCGGAGCAGATCCAAAAGGGCATTGACCATTCCGAAGCTGGGATTGTAGATCAAGGACCACAGAATGCCGATGGCCACGGTGGATACCAGCATCGGGATAAAATAAACGGTTCGGAAGAACTTCATGCCTTTGAGGCCCGAGTTGATGATCAGCGCCAGGATCAGCCCCAGCGGCAGCTGGATGGCGATCGAGGTGACCACCAGGATCAGGTTGTTGACCAGCGAATGCCATAGAATCGGGTCCTGCAAAAGCTTGATGTAGTTATCCAAGCCGACAAAGTTCAGTTTGTTGCTGATGCCCGTCCACTTTTGCAAACTATAGAAAAAGGTCATCAGAATGCCGTAAACGTTAAAAATGCCGTACACCAAAAGCGCGGGAAACAAAAAAAGCCCAATCATCAAGCGGTATTGCAGTTTGGATTGGTCGCGCAATTTTTTATTTTCCTCAACGGCCCGATCGATCATTTGAGGGTTCACCATATTGTAACCTCTCCTCTAACGAAATTTGCAACAATAGGGATTCAAATCGGTCTGCGGAAAGTGACGTTAATCCGTTTTCCCAATCGATTCACCGCTGGGCAATCTTTAAACCGCCGCCGGCCTTATCCAGCCTCGGAGGGCACCGGAGTCTGAATCAAAATTCCCATCCATGCGGGGAATTACGGGTAGTTTGATTGTCGTCGCTGCTGTCCAGAGCAAAAGTTCTGAGGTTCCCGGAAACTTTAATCCGGGCAATGCCGGGAGTTGATTCCCGGCATTGCCCGGATTCATTGCAACTTATTTCTTTACCAGATCTTCTTTCGCTTTGGCTTCCATCTTTTGAGCCGCTTCCTGAGGAGTCATGGTCTTGCCGAAAAGGGCTTGAACCGTATCCTTGTGGAGTTCGCCCATGGCCGGCGGCAGGAACTGATCGTAAAACGCTTGGATGTATTTGGCGTGGGCCATGTAATCGGCCACTTTCTTCAGCAAGGGATCTTTGACCTCGACGCCCTTGACCGGAGCCAGATTGCCCGCCTTGTCGATCCAGTCCTGCGCATAGGTCTTATCGGAGATATACCGTAAAAGTTCGATGCTTTCTTTCTTGTTCTTGGACTTGCTGGCGACCGAGTAAATATAGGTTCCGCCGACCAGGTCGCTCGGGTCGCCTTTACCGCCCTCGATGGCGGGGAAGGCGGCGCAATCCAGGTTGTTCTTGAAGAAGTCCGGCGCCTCGTTTTTCACGAAGGAAAGGTAGGCCGAGGTGCCGATCTCCATGGCCGCTTTGCCGCTATAGAGCAGGACCCGCGATTCGCCGGTATCATAGTTGATGCCGTTGAAACCGTCGGGGAACGCGCCCGCGTTCACCAGTTCCTGAACCATCTTGCCCGCCTCGATAAAGGTCGGCGCTTCAAAGGTAAAACCGCGTTTTCTTAAGTATGCGTTCTGGAAAGCATTCGGCCCGCCGAAACGATCGGCCAAGTAGACAAAGATGAGGGCTCCCGGCCATTTGCTCTTGTTCCCCAGTGAAATCGGGATGATGTTGTTGCTCTTGAATACCTTGATCGCTTTTAACAATTCGGCATAGGTTTTTGGAACTTCGACATTATACTTTTTGAACAGTTCTTTGTTATACCACACCAAGGCGCAGCTCATGTTGGCCGGCACGCCGTAGTATTTGTTGTTGAACTTCGCCATATCGAGGTAGGATGGCACATAAATATCCCGCCAGTGGTTTTTATTCAATTCCCTGCCGATATCCAGCACCTGGCCTTCTTTGATGAAGGCCTCCAGCCAGCCGCCGCCCCAGGAATGGAAGACATCCGGCGGATTGCCGCTGCCCATGGCGATCTTCAACTTGGTCTTGTAAGGATCGTTCTCGCTGGCCACCACTTCGACATCGACATCGGGATGATCTTTCTCATACCGCTGCACCGCCGCGTCGAGGATCGAACCGGTGACTTTGTTCACTTGGATGTGCCAGAAGCTGATCTTCTTTTTGGCCAGGGCAATGCCGCTGATACTGCAAGTAACCGCAATCAGAGCCACCAGCAAAACCGTTACATACCTTTTCATACATTAGCCTCCCTTTTTATCTGATTTTGATTTATTGTAATAAATTCGGCCAAACGCCGAATCAATTACCGCCGGAATGAATAAAGCGAGATAGGAAGCGCTTCCGAAACCATCTATGCAATACCGTCATTTTCATTTTATACCATTACCCAGTGAGGAATCGCCGAAAAATGATCTAAAACAAAACAGTTGATTTTAAGCAAAAAAAACGATATAACAGGGAAAAGTCAAAATGATATTCGAACCGGTTTTTTAGTAGAAAAATCCTTTTATCGATGGAACGCGAGAATCGCTTAAAGAAGGCATTTCGTTAAAATAATGTAAAACGAAGTTTTCGAAACGACATAAAATCATCCCGGGATATCACGAGTATAATCCAGTATTTTAGCCATAGGAACCGCTTCCGATCTAACTATATTACTTCAAAGAACATATGTCAACGTTTATTTAAATTTACGATAACAAAGCTTTTTGAAGGGCATAAGAAATCGATAATTTGGTACGAAAGAAAATCGGGGGAAGATTTCGAAAATTAGGAACAAACGCGTTATCGACACGATATTTCGCGGTATTACATTTGAGGGTAAAGCGCTATAAGAGCTTTAGTCTTTCGCCGTCCACTCGGATCGGCCTTGCCCGTCATCCACTAAAGAACTCAGCGCAAAACCAGCTCAATTAAGCGTTTTTCAATGGGAAACAATTCCTCATAACGGTCGACCCGCTCCTCCTGAGGCAGATCGATCCGGACTTGCTCCACAATGTGAACCGGCTTCTCGGAGAGCACCACTACCTGATTCCCCAGTCGCAGCGCTTCCTGAATGTCGTGGGTGACCGTGACCACCGTCCGGGATTCCGCCCGCCAAAGCTTGAGGAAGAGTTCGATCAACAGGTGACGGGTCTTTAAGTCTTGCGATTTGAATGGCTCATCCATCAACAGCAGGCGGGACGGGTAGACAAAGGCGCGGGCCAAAGCGGCCCGTTGCTTCATGCCGCCGCTGACCAGATTGGGAAGGTAATCGGCATACGCGGCCAGTCCGGTGGCGGTGAGGCAATCCGCGATCCGCCGCGCGCTTTGTTCGGCCGGTTGCTTATCCTTAAGCACCAGCGCGATGTTCTCCCGCAGCGACAACCACGGCAGCAACCGCGGCTCCTGAAAAAGATAGCTGATTTCCGGCTCGGTAGTTACCGTACCCGAATCCACCCGGACCAAACCGGCCAGGATATTTAGCAGCGTGGTCTTGCCGCAGCCGGAAGGGCCCAGAATGGCGGTGACGCTGTTTTCCGGGAATTCCAAACTGAAATCCCGATATACCTGGATATTATCAAATTTTTTATCAATTTGCCGTACTTGAATCGTCATACTTCCCTCTCCAAGCCGTCAATCGCCGTAAACAGCGGCCGAGCAAAGCATCGAACGTCAACCCGATCGCTACCACTACCGCAGTCCAGGCAAAGACCCGGTCGGTTTGGAGAAAAACCCGAGCCGAATCCATCTGCGCGCCGATGCCCCATTTCGGATAGGATAGTACTTCGGCGGCGATCAGCACCCGCCAGGTCAGACCCAGGCCGGCGCTGACCGCGGCCGCCAGGAACGGTGCCAGCGCCGGCAGAATCAATGCTTTTAAGATCCGCGTTTTGGTCAGCCGGTAGACCGAGGCCATCTCCAGCAGATCCGGATCGACGCTCCGCACGCCTTCGATCATATTCTGAATGATGATCGGAAAGACGACCAGAAAAATGACGAAGATCGGAACCAAATCGCCCTTGAACCAGATCAGCGCCAGCAAGATGAAAGACATCGACGGCGTGCTCCGGGTGAAAACCACCACCGGCCGGATCAACGCCTCAAACCAAGGATGCCGCCCGGCCTGCAAGCCAAAAACGGCGCCCACCAATAAGGCCGCCCCGAACCCCAGCAAACCGCGGCTCACCGTCGCTCCCAAATGAACCCAGAATGAAGCGTTCCGCAGCAGCAGCAGCACTTGCGCTCCGGTCTGCCAAGGCGACGGCAGCAACAACGGCAACCGTAACAGCGCGGCGGCAACCGCCCAGACCAACACGATCAGGCCGACAGTCAACCAGCCAAGCCAGCTACGGTCGATAATAGAAGCCTTCATCCGGCAATTTTCCCCCGATCGCCTCCGGCGTCTTCTCGCCCAATCGCGTCAGGAACCGGTTGATCTCCGTCCGAACCTTGATAGCCTCCACATATTTCAGATTGCAGCGCTTGATGCCGTGCTCGACCGCAGTCGCTCCGATCTGCACATACTGCTCGGCGAGGACACCCGCTTGTTTGGGCTGGCGATTCACCCAGCGGATCGAGGCCGCCAAGTCTTTCAGAAAGCCTCGCACCGCTTGGGGATCGGCGCTTAAGGCTTTCTTGCTCACCACCAGGCAAGACTGCGGATAGGTCAGCGATTGTTGCTCGGTGCGGCGCCATTCTCGCTGAAGATCCATGGCCACCCGCAACCGCTGATTCCGCTCGACCACCTCGGTTACCCAGGGCTCGGGAAGAACCGCCAGATCCGCTTTGCCGGAAGCGGCCAGCTGCGCCAGTTCGACCGGGCTGGCCAGATAATGAATGGCGAAATCGCGTTCCGGCGTCAACCCGTTTTTCGCCGCCAAATAGCGGAAAAGTAAGTCGGGAACGGTTCCTTTCGCGGAGAGGTAAATCTCTCTGCCTTTCAGGTCCGACCAGTGTTTGATCTGCCGATCGGCGGCGACTACGTAAAGGACGCCCCAGCCTATCACCGAGGTAAGCTGAATGCCGACGCCCTTATTATAAAGAATTGCCGCGCTGTTAAGCGGCAAGGCCGCCAGATCCGTTTCCCCCGCGACCAGCTTGGCCACCAAGAGGTCGGGGCTTTTATAAACCGTGATCTCATAGGGAGAGGCCGCCTCCGACGGCTCCATCATCCGGGCCATCGCCAATCCGGTGATCCCCGACAGGGTGCCTACCCGCAACGGTCTGACAGTACTCCCTCCCGCCGCCCAAACCACCGAGGTCAGACATAAACCGATCAACAAGCCAATTGCTGTCTTACGCATTGCCAACACCTACTATTTTTTTAATTAACGCGTTGTGCTAATTAGACTTCATCTTTAATCATCAATCATCAAGATCTTTATCCACCAAAGTTAGATCTTTATTCACAGAAGATCGATCTGGAATCAGCGCAGACCGATCTTTATTCACAAAAGATCGATCTTGATCCACAAAAGGAAGATCTTTATTAACAAAAGGAAGATCCTTATCCACAAAAGATCGATCTGGAATCAG
>JAEXFN010000061.1 GCA_023400055.1 Bacillota bacterium | reverse complement strand
GCTCCTCTGCGGCAATTTTATACGCCAGCCTGGCTATGTAAGCTACGCACCATGGAATATCCATAATATTCAGACTTCCGACTACGCTTGAGCATACGAAAAAGTCATTGATCGGTTTGCGCCACTTCTCATAAGCTATTCCTTCGAGACCGTTTCGCACTCCCATGATGGTCCCGACATTGGCGACATTGCAATCGGTGTCCCAGCCACACATGTTGCCTATATTAAGCGTTTTTGAAAAGTCTCCTTCGCCATATAAAAGGGATAATACAATAATGGCTGAGTTGGGAATAATGTGACAGTTCCCGGGATAGCGGTCATACCCGAAGTTATCCTTTACAAATTTAAAACAATCCCTCCAGTTTGCCGGATGGGCTTGATAGAACTTCATCACTTCCCGGCTCATTTTGGCATATTCACAATCCGGAGGGATCATGGATAGGCCCGTCTCAATTATTGTTTCAATCCGCGTTTCTACAAATGCCGCACTGATGCAGGCGGCGATAAACCTGCCGCCATAGATCCCGTTTCCGCCATGGGATACGCTTGCGGCTTTCTCAGCATACTCTGCCGCCAACCTTGGATTATTCGGCACTGCCAATCCCCATGTATCGATAAAAATTTGACCGCCAATTTGTTCGGCCACGGCTGCGCCGTTTTGTTCCACGGAACCCGAACGCGGAGCCATTATC
Source organism: Bacillota bacterium (assembly GCA_023400055.1). Lineage (GTDB taxonomy): Bacteria > Bacillota > UBA4882 > UBA8346 > UBA8346 > Hydrogenispora. The sequence continues at coordinate 109,120 of JAEXFN010000061.1, read as the reverse complement.
CCGTTTCTTAAGTTAAGATAGGCTGTATGTTCCGTTGATCTGCCATAACCACCCCACCAGTAAAAGCCGTGCTCATAGGGAGCATAATTAAGCCAGGTTAAGCCGATCTGTTCCGCGGTAATATCAGACGTATAGGTATAATCTTCAAGCGCTCTTAAAAAGAACATTGGGCCGTTGCTGTCGTCATCGGCAGCAAAATCCCGGTAATCAACCAGATATCCGTCGATCGCCCCGAAAACTTTTTGAATCTTTTCATACGTCCAGCCTTCAATCGGCGCTCCATGCCTGACTCCGATTATCTTCCCCAGCCAGCCCCCATAGACTTTTTCCAGATAATTCTCTGGAATTTTGGTCATTTCACTTTCTCCTTTGCGATAACATTGTTGAGGCTGAGGAATGCAACCGCTTTGGATTGCATTCCTCAGGTCTCCTAAGCCGAATCGGTAATGACCGGAGCTTATTTTTTATTTCTGGCGTAATCATCGATGACTTTCTGGCCCTCACGTCCGATCTTATCCAATAATTGCTCAAAAGTCATATCCGAAACGCTGGCTAATTCCAGGGCCGCCCGGACCACCTTGGTCTGGATATAGTCGTCGATCTCCAGCAGCATCTTAGGTCGAGGAGCTCTCTTGCGTTTTAAGATATCTTTCAAACCCGGAAAAGTATTCACCATTTTTCGGTTGGAGATGGCATCTTTTCGACAGTACAGATTATCGACTCCGGCTTTGGACATATTATCACCGAAATTAAGCACGCAGTACTTCAACACTTCAAAAGCGAGTTTGGGATCCTTGCAATCTTTACTAATCGCCCAACCGTTGAAGCTAAGCACCGACGAACCTTGGTCGGGGCTGTCTTTCCAATGCGGCCAGGGAATGACGCCATAGTCAGCCGGATTGACGGAGCTGCCTTTTTCGGCGGCCCGCGTCATAATCGTCTTTAACATCCAGGATAGTTCGAGCATCATCGGGTACTTGTTATCGACAAAAAGAAAGTCCGTGGTCTGATAGCCTTTGACCTTAGCTTCCGGAGGACCGATCGCTAAACCTTCCCGGAACAGATCATATTGAAACTTGAGGGCTTTTCGAAAAGCCGGGTCATTCGTATTCATCTTGAGTTTGTCAGCGTCATAATAATAGGAACCATTGGCGCTGACGGTATGTAAGACATTCTGTTCCATCAGCCCGGTCACAAAGGGCCGCATGTCGGAGCGGTCGTCGCCGGCCGCCTTGATTTTGACCTGCAATTGCTTGGCCAACTGGAGCAGTCCCTCCAAAGTAATGTCTTTTTTGGGAACGGGGACACCGTATTTTTTAAAGGCCGGTTTGTTATAAATCAGTGTGGGAGTGAAATACACCCACGGTAACTGATATACATGATCATTGCCATACTGTTTAATGGTGGCAATGATATCCGGGTCAAACTTGTTAAGGTTATAATGCTCCGCTTTGATGAACGGGTCCAAAGCTACCACTGAATTACCCGCGACCATCTTGTAATACATGCTCAGATTGTTTACCAGAACAATATCGGGTGCGGCGCCCCCGGCCAGCATGGTTAAGAGCTTGTCATTATACTGCGGATCCTCGACGACGATCAAATCAATTTTGACATTGGGATACGCTTTCTCAAAGGCTTTTTTGAGATAATTGGTTCCGATATTGTTGGTGTTTTGGCCGGTTTTGATCATCACTGAAACGGTGCCCTTGAACTTCTCCTTGCCCTTCGCAGCGGCGTTTCCATGACCCGCGGTAACCAAGCTGAAACCGATCAGGGCCACCAAGATCCATATTCCGCTGAGCTTGAACTTTTTCATTCTTCTCCTCCTCCTTTAATGTGCTTTGATTATCGGGGGTTACCCCTTAATACCGGACGTGGCGACGCCTTGCTGGAAGAAACGTTGGCCCAGCATATAGATGAGCATTAACGGCAGTTGGGCGACGACCGAAGCCGCGAAAAGAAAAGCGTAATTATTGAGATATTCATCTTTGAAAACGCCCATGCCCAGGATGACCGTATACAGCCGCGACGAGTTCAAGTAGATCAACGGCCCCATCAGGTCGTTCCAGGTCCAGATGAACTGAATGATCGCCAGCGAAACATAGGCCGGCTTGGCCAACGGAGCGACAATTTGAAAGAAGATCCGCAACTGGCCGGCGCCGTCGATTTTAGCCGCCTCAATCAAAGAATCGGGAACCGCGATGAAGAATTGTCGCAACATGAAGGTAAAATAAGCCTGAAAGAAACCCGGGATAATCAACGGCAAATGGGTATTAATCCATCCCAGCTTGCCCATGATAATATAGCTGGGAACCAGCGTCACCTGAGGCGGGATCATCATGGTGGTCAGGTACAGCAGAAACATCTTGTCCCTGCCCCTGAACTTCAGCTTGGCGAAGGCATAAGCAGTCAAGGAATTAAACAACATCGAGCCGATCACTTTCAGAATACCGATTTTAAAACTGTTGAAATAGTATAAGCCAAACGGCGCCGCCTGCATCGCCTCAATATAGTTATGCCACTGCGGAACCGCGGGAAACCATTTTATCGGAATGGTGAAGATCTCACTTTGAACTTTGAGCGATGCCGAGATCATCCAGAAGAACGGCGACACCATCATCAATCCGAAAGTGGTCAGGAGCATCTGCCGGACCCACAGGGAAGTTCTTTCGCGCTGAAGCGCTGTTTTCATGCTGGTATTGGTTGCCAATGGTAATGATTTGTCCCGCATCATTCATTCACCCACTTCTGTTGGCCGCGCCATTGAATCAAGGTAATCACCAAAATCACTGCCAGCAATACATAGGAGAGAGCCGAGGCGTAACCCATTTTAAAGTCTTTAAAGGCGCTTTCATAAATATAATAAACCATGACATAGGATGCTTTCCCCGGACCGCCGTTGGTGACGGCATAGATGATATCGAAAGCCTTAAAACTGCCGATAATACCGGTCACCACCAGGAAAAAGGTGGTCGGTGAGAGCATCGGAAAGGTAACGTTCCAAAACTTCTTCCATTCGCCGGCGCCGTCAATATCCGCCGCTTCGTAAAGATCTTTGGAGATCCCCTGCAGTCCGGCCAAAAAGATCAGCATCGGAAAGCCCAAACCCCGCCAAGCCGCGATAATCGCAATGGCCGGGATTACGGTGTTGGCGTTAAGCAACCAGATAGGCGGGTTCGCGACGCCAAACATCATCAAGATATTATTGATGAACCCCCGGGGATGGTAAATCCAGATCCAGACCGCCGCCACCGCGGTGATCGTAGTGACATAGGGCAGAAAGTAGATCGTCCGGTAGATGGTTTTGCCGATAATTTTTTTATTGAGGGTCACTGCCAGCAACAGCGCGACCGCTAGGCAAATCGGAACTTCGATCGCGGTGTAAATCAGATTGTTCGATAAGGCCTTATAGAAAGTGGGATCTTGAAAAATGCCGCGATAGTTCTCCAAACCTCGCCAGGTCACCGGGCTCAATAAATCCCAGTTACAAAAGCTCAATATCAAAGCAATCAAGATCGGAAGCAATGAAAAAACGATGAACCCCAGGGTATTGGGGAGGATAAAGAGCCAGGCCGTGAGCTCTTCTCTTTTTTTCATCTGAGACATGCTAATCGTGGCCATGCGTTCCACTCCCAAAAGTTTAATTCAGCGAGTCCGCGCCGCCAGCCGGGCTCTAAAAGCGTTGTGATAAACCCCGCCCGAAGATCAGAGAACCCAGCCCGAGAGGACTGCCGAATCATTGTCTCAATTCTAATATAAAGCGCGCCGCGATCAAATAAAAAGAACTGACTTGAAGTGTCAGTTCTTTACTTGATTTTAATCAAAAGATAACTTAACAGAAATTGTTTTACCTTCCTTGTCATTTTTTTACCCAGGTTGTTTCATTCCCAATTTACGTCAATAACGGTAGTTTGATGAAGACTGCGGTGCCTCGCTCGGGCGCGCTGTCGATCTCCAAACCGTATTCCGGACCATAGTTGGCCCGGATGCGTTCCTGAATGTTGGATAAACCGATGTTGTTCAATCCCCGGTTACTATGGTTATGGGTTTTAATACCCGTCCGCAATTCAAGCAGCTTCTCCCCGGCGATACCGGCGCCGTTATCCTGGACCGCGATTACCAGCTTGCCCCCGTCACGCTTCACGACTACCGTAACCGAACCTTCTCCCTGCAGATTAGCGATCCCGTGAAATAAGGCATTCTCCAAGACCGGTTGGATAATAAATTTCAGCAACTTATAGGATAACAATTCCGCTGAGACTGTAATACTGATCTCATTTAAGTTATGATAGCGCGTTTTCTGAATGAGTAAATAGTTTTGGAGAAAAAGCTGCTCTTGTTCCAAAGTGATTAAACTTTCTTTGAAATTGGCGCTATATTCCATCAGGTTGATAAAAGCGGTTAACAGATTGGCGATGGACTGGTTATTTTGAATCATGGCCATCCACTTGATGGTGGCCAGGGTGTTATAGATAAAATGCGGATTGATCTGGGCTTGCAGCGCGTTGATCTCGACCTCCTGTTTTTCCCGCTCCTTGGCAGAGACGGCGTTGAACAGTTCCCCGATTTTATCGATCATCAGATTGTACACCTTGGCCAACTCGATTAATTCCTCGGTCCCGCCGGCCTTGCATTTCTGGTCAAACCGTCCTTCCTCCACCTGTTTCATGCTCCGGATCAGACGCTTCACCGGACGGGAGAGGCTTTCGGATAACAAAAACGAGATCGCCAGGGTAAATACGGTGATAATTCCCAAGATGATGAAGCCATAGAAGGACTTGTGCCGGAGCGGGATTTGAATGTCCCGTTCCCGCAACGCCGCAGCCAAGTAATACTTCCCCGGCACCAACGCTTCTTTGATGAGATAATACTCCTCGGAACCGATTTTAAACTTGGGAAAGAGCGATTTCGCCTTCAAGAGTTCGGCGGCCTGGCTGGGATCGATCTTTAACCGATGGTCATCGAACACCGGAACCGTCTGGCCGTTGGGTCCGATTAAAAAAGCCATCTCCCCGATCTTCAATTTGCTGCCCTCAAAGATCTGTTGCAACATCCGGAAATCAATATCGATCACAATCAGACCCAAATGGGCGTCCGTGCCGTATTCCACAATCTCCCGGGCCATGGCGATGACCGGGACGGTTTCCGGTTGGTTTTCGTAAATCCGCTTGGCTCCCATCAGATCGATCACTTTGAAAGCCCGCTTACCCCCGGCCAATCTTTCCCAGCGTTCTCTTTCTTTGGGGATATCGATGATGCGCAGGCCGTTTTTTTGGGTGAGGCAACGGTTATCATTCCGGATAATATAGATCTGGGAGATCTGCTCGGTAAACTGATTGGATTTATCGAAAAAATCATCCAGCAACCGGGAAACCCGGATCCATTCGCTGCTCTTGCGGTTCAAATCCAGCTTTAAATAATCGTTGACGCCTTTATCGAAATAAGCCGCCTGGGCGATTCGTTCCATGTATTGAAGGTAAGTCTCCAGATTATGCTCAACTTGAGCCAGCGTTTCCCGGCGCTCCTCCAATACTTTTTGAACGGTCGACTCATTCAGCTGCTGGTAAAATAGGAACCCCATCCCGGCCGCCGGAAGCATGATCAAGAGGAAAAAACAGATCATAATCTTGCCGGCGAGGGTGTTTAAAAACGGCAATTTCATCGCTCACCCTGAGTTTTCTTATTCAAATAATCCAACCGGTAGTCCCAAGGGGCCACCCCGCGATGCTTTTTGAACACCTTGCTAAAGTATTGCTGATTGGGATAACCGACGCGTTCGGCGATTTCACTGATGGAAAGGTCGGTGCTTTCCAAATACTTTTGCGCTTCGGTGAGCCGGGTTTCGGTAAGGTACTCCACGAAATTCTTGCCAAGCTCTTTTTTAAAGGCCCGGCTGAGATAACTGGGATTGGCCTTAATCCGTTCCGCCACTTGTTCCAGAGAGATCTCCTCCCGGTAGCTGCTTTCCACAATCCGTACCGCTTCCAGTACCGCCGGGCTGTTGATCCGGGCGACCGGCCCCGGCTCCCCCGAGTACGGCAATAAGTAATCGAACAGCATTTCTTGCAACTCTTGCAACGTTTCAGTCGCCATGATCCGGGTCATGACCTGATGATAGCGGCCGGGATTTTGCGGCGGGTTTTCGGGTTCTTTTGGCCCCGTTTTGGCGAGCCGGGTCAGGGTATTGATCAAAAAATCACTGATATAAGCCTTAAGGGCATTTTCAGTCAGGCCGTAATCCCGGTACAACCGTTCGACCGTCCGGCCGACTCGTTCCGCCAGATCCGGGCCGGCATCGGAAATCAGCTCTTCGAAATAACGCTGCGGCAGTTGAGTTTGGCGGTCAACGGGCAATGGATCGGTGGGCAGAATCAGCGCGCCGTTGCCCTTGAAAAACTTCAATTGATATTGCTGTTTGGCCCGCTGCCAAGCCTCGGACCAGTCCTGGCACCGGGTTACATGCGCCAGGCTGACTGTGGTCGAGACCTCGATGTACTTCAGCAGGGTGTTTTGCGCTTCCTTCATGATTTTGACCGCGGCTGCGGTCGCCTCCTGCTGGCTGTGGGTACTCATGGCCAGGACAATCAGGAATTGATAATTTTGCAGATAAGCGACTTCGCCCGTTCCGAAATGATGAAGCGTTTCATCGATCAGATTGATGATGGAATGAATTAACAACCGCAAATCTTGCTCGGGATAACGGGTTGTGAGCTCCCGCACCCGATCCAGGCCCAGCAGGGACAGGACATAACGGTTCCCTGCCAATCGCGCTTTCCGGTTTCGTAATTCTTCAAGCAACTCCGGTATCCGGTTTCCGGCAATCAGCAGTTGTTGCAACAACTCCTGCTTGGTCGGCTGTTCCAGCTCACTACGGCCCGGTTTTTTGACCGATAGATCGCGCTCAACCCCCTCGACCAGCGCCCGGATATCTTCCAGATTCATTTTATGTTTTAAAATATAGTCTCTGGCCCCCAGCTTAAGCGCCTCACGGACATATTCGTAATCGGAATAGCAGCTTAAGACGATAAACGTAGTATCGATATTCAAGGCTTTCACATGGCGAATCAAGCTTATCCCGTCCATGACCGGCATTTTGATATCGGTCATGATCAGTTCCGGCTGAATTTCCCGGGCCATCGCCAGGGCCTGCTCCCCATCGCCCGCCTCGGCGATTTCATAATGATTCCGCCAGCTTTGCAAGAAGGATTTAATGCCGATCCGAACGAAGGTTTCATCATCGACGATCAAAATCTTCATGAAATTGCTCCATTACCGGATATTCATAAAATGCGGGGCTTTTCTGAGTTATTCGTGTTCCCATGCGTTTGTCCTGCCGAAATCTATTTACATCTTATTAACATCAAGCTATATCTTAAATGTCATATTCAGTAAATTGCATTATGATGATTATCAAGCTAGTTCCGCTCACTCACGAAAGCGATTACCAGTTGAGTCATGATGTCTATGGACCTAACCCTTGCCCTTCCCCGAAGCCCTTGTTACAGCGCATTATCATCAACTAGCACAACAGGTTCATTACAAATTATCGCGCAATATCCTCCCGGGATCCCCGTCCTCATGTCAGGTATGGCCTGCGGTCCTTTAGGGATGGTCTTCGTCCGTGTTAGGACGATCGCTGTCCTTGTTAGGGATGGCCTGATCCGTTCAACGGATCCTGCCGTCCGTGTAAGGGATGCCGCTATCCGTGTCAGGGATGTCTTCGTCCTTGTTAGGGATCCGTTGATCCTTTCAGAGGATCGTCCCATTCCTGTTTCCCCAAAGACCATCCCTGCTTTCCCAGGGCTTGGGGAGACTGAAATAAGGCCCGGGGCAACCGGACCAATCCCCTTCCCTGCTCATTCAGGTCCTATTCCTGCCGGACCGGCTCATGTCCGAGCTGCCCGAAGCTTCGGGGAAACTGTCTCAATGTTTGGAGAAGGAAAACCGAAAGGCATCCCTGACACCGGCCTGCCCAAATAAAAAAGACGGGGTGTCCCGTCTCCTTCCGACCCGGCCGGCGTGTTATCCAGCCCGCTTATCCGGGCCGTTTTCAGCCAAAGGAATGTTGATGATTACCGCGGTCCCGTAATTGGACTTGCTTAAAATACGCAAGCCAAAATCGGGGCCGTAATAAATTTGCAAGCGCTTATGGGTATTATAGGCTCCGATATGCCGGGATGGCTCGGCGGCGGAGCTTAATTGACGCCGGATCGCTTGCAGTCTGGGTTTGCTGATGCCGGCGCCGTTATCGATAATGGCTATTTTGAGACAGGCCCGACCCCGTTTAAACTTGATTTTGATCGCCCCCGCCCCTTTTTCTTTGATGCCGTGATAAATACTGTTTTCAATCAGCGGTTGCAAGAGGAGTTTGATGGTTTTGATTTGCAGATCGGCCTCATCGTATTCCCAGATGACCTCGAACATGTTTGGATACCGGATTTGTTGGATCTCAATGTAGCTGCGGGCATTCTTGATCTCTTCCGCCAAAGTCACCAAATCATCGGGCCGGCTTAACGAGTATTCCAGGATATCGGTGAGATTGGCAAGCATTCGATTGGCCTTATTGGGCTGGCCAGTTAGCTGTAATACCTCCCAATAGATCGTATGCAAGGTGTTATAGAGAAAATGGGGATTGATCTGGGACTGCAGCGCTTTCAATTCGCTGGCCTGAAGTTTGTATTTCCGTTCGGAGAGTTGAATCTTTAAATAATTCTGTTCAATGAACGTCGTCAACAGGCTCTGGATGATATAGTCATACTCGTCGCGGGCCCGCTCGGGAAGGGGCGGGAGCGGGCTGCCCGACTTCGCCGAGTCGATCACCGCAAAGACCCGTTCCATCTGGCAGTACTTCTTGCGGGTAATCGAATAGGCAAGCGCCGTTCCCAGAATCATAGAAAGGATCAACAAAAAGACCGTGAAAGCGATCAACGCGGAAAGCGGCTGATAAAGCGATGGGTTGGGGACGATCGAAATATAGCTCCAATCATGCCGATCGGAATGAATGACGGAGATGGAATAACGTTTCCGGTCGCTGACGATCGAAAAAAAGGCCGGCGAATTCTCTTTGAAGCGGCTGATATCCATCCCGGCGAGATAGGGCGGGGCGGCGTTTTGAAAGACGATCTCATTGGTTTCATCCAGTACCAAAATGGTTTGATCCTTCAAGGTCGCCAGGTTTTTCAAGATATGGTTGACGTATTCGGGCAGGATGTTCAGGACCAGAACGCCGTCTCCCCGCGGCGAACCGGGCGAATAGAGTTTTTTGGCGATCGAGATGATGGGCGAATTTTGAGTATCCAAGGGGTACCGTTTCATCAGACGCTTCTTGCACCAGAAGTTAGGCCCGGCCTTCATGGCAAAATAATCGTGATACCAGGAGCTGTCTTCGCAGCGATCGATATTGGACAGCCCTTGGGCGGAACTGAAAAACTTCCGGCCGCCCCGTTCAAAATAAATATAAATGGAGAAAACGTAAGGTTTGGAATTGGCCGTGGTCTCCATGGTATTTTTGATAAAATCCAAAGAATCCAGCTCTTCCAGGGTAAGCGATTTCTTGGAAAGGATATCCTTCAGCCGTTTGACGATCTTCGGATCTTTATCGAAATACAAGCCGAGGGAGTCGATTTCATTTAAGATCAGATCGACATTCTCTTTCGTCTGGGTCAACAGGTTCAGATTGCTTTTTTCCAGATTGCTTTTGATGTTGCCCTGCAACAGGGTGAGCGCAAAAATGCCCAGGATCAAAAGCGGAGCGAGCAGCGGCAAAAGAAAAAAAGCCAGGTTTTTTAAAAAATATCGGCGGGCCATGGCTGCCTCTCATCCGTCGGGAAGATTCTTTTCCAGCTTGGCATAGCGGTAATCGCGCGGATTGACGCCGTAAAAATTTTTGAAGGTCCGGGCGAAATTTTTCGGATTGGTGTAACCCACCATTTCGCTTACGGAATAGGTTTTCAGTTCGTAATCCAGGAGCAATTCGGCGGCTTTGGTCATCTTGATCTCAATGAGATAGTCGGAGAAATTGACGCCGGTTTTTTGTTTGAAAAGCTGGCTCAGATAGGAGGAGTTCATATGAACCAATTTGGATGCCTCGTCCAGGCTGGCGGTGGCATAGTTGGCTTGAATATAGGTCTTGACCATAGCGACGATCTTCGATTGAAAATTGGTGTTATCCAAAGATCTCCCCTCACTGGCATTGACGGTTGATTCCAGCGCAATCCTTTGGGCATCCAATTCCTGTTTCAGCATTAGAAATTTGCTCATCACTTCTTCGTAACGGGCCGGTTTGACGATATAATAACGCACCCCGAACGTCAGTGCTTTTTGGGCATATTCGAAATCCCGGTATCCGCTCAAAAAGACGATCGTAGGCCGCGGTTTATATTGGTAGAGTTCCTGCGCCAAATCGATCCCGGACAAGACGGGCATCTTGATATCGCATAATACGACGTCCATTTTAGAGCGGCGGATCAGGCTCAGGGCCTCTGCGCCGTTACTCGCCTGGGCGGCGATTTCAAAACCTACCGTATTCCAGGGAAAACAGTTGCATAAAGTGTTGCGGGATTCGGCTTCATCATCGACCACCAGTAAATGATACATTTCCTGTGCTCCATGACAATCTCAAATGTAAACGAAAAGTTACTTTAGCGATTGCTTTTTACATTGTTATTATACAATAAAAACAAGTTCCCTTTAAAGTCTGGACCTTCCCGGCTTGAGCCGGCCGCTTCACAGCTAGAGGAAGTGATTCCAAAATAATGATACCTATCAAAGATCAAGATCCGATCTAAGGATACTTTCCCAAACCAACCTCTCTTTATCGGGCCGTTTCATTAATGATATATTACTATTGGGTAAAGAAATAAAGAATAAGGGAGGAGAAACCGTGCCGAAAATCTTTAAAATGGTTCCATTGATTTTAATCGGAATGCTTTTACTAATGCCCGCGCTGGCCGAACGGCGGGTGGCGGCCGCCAAGAATACACTGGTGACCTTGCGCTTTTGCTGGTGGGGAAGCGATCCGCGCCACCGAGCGACGCTCAACGCCATAAACGCTTACATGAAAAAAAATCCCCATGTAAAGATCGAAGCGGAGTATATGGGCTATGACGGATACTACAAAAAACTCCTGACCCAGTTGGCCGGAGGGACGGCTCCCGACCTAATCCAATTGGATACGCAATGGACCGCGGAATTGACGAGCCAGGGCGATTTTTTTCTGGATTTAAACCGCTATCAAGCGAGGCTCAATACGAAAGTTTTTAGTAAGGCGTTATTGAAAGATTTTTGTCTGGCGGACGACAAAATGATTGCCGTCCCGGCCGGGGTGTCCGCAAAGGCCCTGCTTTGCAATAAAGAATTTTTCGACAAACACAAGATCCCGGCCAATACGGTTTGGACCTGGGATAAGTTGCTCGAGTACGGCAAGAAAGTGCACGACCAGGATAAGAATGACTACCTCATCTCCGCCGACATCGATATTATCAACCGGATCATTGTCCATCCTTATTTATCGCAGAAATCGGGCGACGTTTGGATTCACGACGATTATTCGATCGCCTTTGATCGAAAATTGCTGGCCGAAACCTTGAATTATCTTTCCGAACTCTATAAAACCGGCACCATGGAACCCTTCGGCGAAAGCAGCGCCTTTGTCGGAAAAACCGAGCAGAATATTCGCTGGATCAACGGCAATATCGGCATGGCCTTCACATTGGCCTCGACAATTAGCCAGATGAAATCCACGGTTCCGGCGGATCGCCATTTCTTTGTCGCCGCGCTACCCATGCATAAAAACGCCAAACAGTCGGCGAACCCGCCCCGGCCTTCCCAATTGTTGGCGATCAATAAGTTGACCCGCCATGCGACCGAAGCGGTAAAATTTTTGAATTGGTTTATCAACGATCGCCAAGCGGCCCTGCTACTGGGCGATAGCCGTTCCACTCCGGCCTCGAGCCTCGCCCGTCAAGCCTTGGTGGACGGCAATAAAATGGATCCGTTAATCGCCAACGCTTTGGATTATGCCATCAAAAAACCGGGTAAATCCTGGGGCCCCCTGGAGGAGAACAGTGAGATTTCCCAGATTAGTAAGGATGCCATTGAAAAGATGATTTTCAATAAAATTACCCCGGAACAAGCCGCGGATGAGATCATCAAAGGTTATAAGGCCAAACTCAATGAATTAAAATCGAGCCAGCGTTAGAAGGCCATTCTTTATCGGAGACGGGAGATTGCGCGATCGATTTGATTCCAATCTCCTTATTTTTACCCCGAACCGGATTGCCGGCAACGCTGACTAAATTATCAACAAAGGATTGATTAACAATGAATGCTGCGCGGGGCGTATCGAAAAAACGATTCAATAAAAGCCTTTGGGGATTGTTATTCATTTCCCCCTGGATCATCGGATTCCTGGTATTTCAGTTGTATCCACTCCTGGCTTCTTTGGCGTATTCATTCACGGACTTCAGCATTTTAAAAAAGCCGATTTGGGTCGGGTTCGACAATTACATCCGTATGTTTACCCGGGACGAACATTTCTGGGGTTCGTTAAAAGCCACCTTAATCTATGCGTTAATCTCCGTGCCATCCAAGCTGATTTTCGCATTATTTATCGCCATGATTCTCAATTTGAAACTGAAACTGATTAATTTTTTCCGTACGGCTTACTATCTCCCCTCGATTATGGGAGGGAGCGTCGCCATTGCGATTTTGTGGCGGTTTCTCTTCATGAAGAGCGGCATCATCAACCGTATCTTCGCCCTGGTGCGAATTCCAGCCGTCGATTGGCTGGGGAGTCCGAATATCGCCTTGATAACCATCAGTTTGTTGGTGGTGTGGCAATTCGGATCTTCGATGGTGCTGTTTTTGGCGGGGCTGAAACAAATCCCGGCGGATCTTTATGAAGCGGGCCGCATCGACGGCGCCGGCCGGATCCGCCTATTCTTCGACATCACGCTGCCCATGCTGACGCCGATCATCTTCTTTAATCTGATTATGCAATCGATCAATGCGTTGCAGGAGTTTACCGGAGCGTTTGTGATTACCAACGGCGGACCGATGTACGCAACCTATTTATTCGGGTTAAAAATCTATGACGATGGTTTTCAATTCTTAAAGATGGGTTACGCGTCCGCGCTTTCCTGGGTGCTGTTCGGGATAATGATGATATTAACGGGGGTACTCTTTAAATCCTCCGATTCGTGGGTGCATTATGAAGACGGAGGCGATCGGGAATGAGCATCCAATCCCTTCTCAATATCGGCAATGGCGCGCGTCATAATAAATTTAACACGGTCTGGACCTATCTTTTTTTATGCGGGGTAGGGATGATCATGGTCTACCCGTTGGTTTGGCTCTTTTTCGCCTCGTTCAAAGAAAATCCGGAACTGTTTTCTTCCCTGCGACTGTTACCGAGAAATTTTGTATGGTCCGCTTACCCGGACGGATGGCAGGGCGCCGGACAATATACCTATACGACGTTTTTTGGAAATTCATTGTGGATGGTCGGCTGGACTGTGCTTTTCACCCTGGTTTCCAGCGTCTTGGTGGCCTACGGTTTTGCACGGTTCGATTTTCCGTTGAAAAAATTCTTGTTTATGTTGATGATCTCTACCCTGATGCTTCCGAACGCCGTGATTATCATTCCGCGCTATATCTTATTTAAAAATTTCGGCTGGTTGGACGGCTACTTGCCGTTCATTGTCCCGGCGGCCTTTGCGTGTTATCCCTTCTTCATCTTTATGCTGACGCAATTTTTCCGCGGGTTGCCCAAAGAATTGGATGAATCGGCTGAATTGGATGGTTGCAATCCGCTGATGACGCTCACCCATATTATAATGCCGCTTTCCAAACCAGCCCTGTTTTCAGCGGGGATTTTCCAGTTTATGTGGACTTGGAACGACTTTTTAAATTCCCTGATCTATATCAACAGCATCCGGAAATTTACGGTTTCCCTGGCGTTGCGGATGGCGATCGATACGGCCGGCGGAGTCGCCTGGAACCAGATCTTTGCCATGTCCGTCCTGGCGGTTCTGCCTTTGGTGCTCATCTTCTTTTTCGCACAAAAATATTTTGTCGAGGGGATCGCGACGACCGGATTAAAAGGTTAGATCCCATGGAGGAAACACCAAGGGAAGGTGATAGCGATGAAGATGAATAGGACTTTTCATAGTGAAAAGCCCGATGAACTGAGCTAAAATAGAAACGATGAAAGGAGCAAAGCGAAATGGAAACCGTATACGATATTAAGCAGTATGGGGCCATCGGCGACGGGAAATTCAATAACGCGAGCGCCATCCAACAGGCCATCGATCTCTGCCACGAAAACGGCGGCGGACAAGTGGTCATTCCCCCCGGTATTTATTTGAGCGGCTCGCTCCGCTTGAAAAGCAATATCCATCTCCATCTCCAGCAGGGAGCGGTGCTGCGCTGCAGCTTAAAGCGGGAGGATATTCATGCCTTTGACGATCCAGCGATGAACGGCGATTATCTGGAGGAATGGAACGCCGGTTGTTTCATCGGAGCGTGGCACGCCGAAAACATCACCATCTCCGGGGCGGGAACCATTGACGGCCAGGGACGGGAGATCATCTACGACGATGGCGCCGACGGCGGCTTTCATGAAGCGCCGCTGATGATTAAGGGATTCCGGCCGCGACTGATCCTGCTGGAGGATGTCAAGAATCTGACGGTAAAGGGGGTCACCCTTTGGGACGCGGCCTTCTGGACCCTGCATCTGGCAGGCTGCAGCCAGGTGCGTATCCATAACCTCCGGATACTGAACAATACCCGCGGCGCCAATAATGACGGGATCGATCCCGATTGCTGCCAGGATGTCATTATCAGCAACTGTACTGTCAAAACGGGCGATGACGCCATCGTTATCAAATCGACCCAGCCCATGGCGGAGCGGTACGGAAATTGTGAAAACATCATCGTCACGGGCTGTTTATTAAAATCCCAGGATTCCGCGCTCAAGATCGGGACCGATACCTATGGCGCCATCCGCAATATCCTGTTCAGCGACTGCATCATCGAGGACTGCTCGCGGGCGGTCGGCATCTGGGCCAGAGACGGGGGAACCGTCGAGAACGTCCAAGTCCATCATCTGGTGGGCACCGTCCGGAGGTACGCCGACGCCCCGCAGCGGGAATTCGCGCCGCGATGGTGGGGAAAGGGCGAGCCGCTCTTTATTTCGGCCACCTATCGCACCCCGGAAAACCGTTTTCCGGGGCTCATCCGGAATATCGAGTTCGACCATATCAACCTGAAATCGGAAGCGGGCATCTTCATCGCCGCGGAGGAAAGCTGTCCGATTGAGAATGTATCCTTGCATGAGCTGGATCTGACGCTGGAGAAGCAGGGCAGCCAGCCGGGAGGCCTCTTCGATGAACAACCCTCCGTCCGCAATGTCTATCCGCATGCGATCCCCGCAGTATATGCCCGATATGTGAATGGCCTGCGCTTGAAAGAATGCCGGGTCAGGAAAGCAAAGCCGCATATGGAGCATTGGAGCGGCCTGATTGAAACCGAAAACTGCCGGGATCTGACGCTGGACATCAAAGAAATGCCCTAAACCGTATCCGGGAGGACAAAAGATACATGGAAGACGCGTATACCGTTTTCATTACCGGGGCAGTCTGAATCGGTTGAAACCCTTTAAAACAGTTATACCCAGAAAATCATAAGTTGTGATGATGCATCCTTCCCGGATCTCCGCGCTCATGTCAGGTATGGCCTTTGGTCCAACTAGGATATTCATTATCCATGTTAGGATAGCAGATATCCTAGTTAGGGATGGCCTGATCCTTGCAGAGGATTCGGTGATCCTTGTAAGGTATGTCGCCATCCGGGTAAGGAATGCCCTCATCCATGGAAGGGATCAGCGGATCCTTTCAGAGGATCTTCGGATCCTTGTAAGGGATCGTCTCATTCCTGCTTCCCCAAAGACCATCCCTACTTCTTCAGGGCTCGGGGAGAATGGACCAGGACTTGAGGAAACCGTACCGATTCCTATCCCCACTCATTCATGGCACATCCCCATCGGACCGGCTCCTATCCCGGTTGCCCCGGCCTGTGGGGAAACTGTCCTAAGCTTTGAGGAAGTTGCTCCAAGGCTTGGAGAAGGAAAATCAAAAGGCATCCCTGACACTGGCCTGCCAAAATAAAAAAGACGGGTTGCCCCGTCTCCTCCCGAAACCGGCCGGCGGATTAGCCGCGTCCGCTGATCCAGCCGTACAGATAAAGTAAGCTGATCAACAGCGGCTGATGGATCAGATAAATGAGCAGCGAATTCTCTCCCAGGTAGCAGCCCCAGCGGATCAGCGGAAGATGGCTGCGGTCGCGCAAGGCAAAGTTCCGGCGGTGGCCGGCGTAGAGCGTATTGCCCAGGAACACGCCCCACAGGATCGCGCCGAACCAGGGCAAGAGCGGGAAATAATCGACCGCGAAAAAGTTCTCGGACTTGACCCCCAGCCAGAGCAGCCAGGGTCCGGCCATTTGCAACCGGGCCAGATACGATCCGCCGGCGATGGCGGCGACGCCCAGGAGCAGATTCCAATAGCGCAGCCCCAAGAACGGATAGCTCAGCACGATGGCCAGCCCGATCAGATGCAGCACCCCGAAACGGACATAGCCCTCCCGCAGGAACAGCCAGGTCACGAGGGTGATCAGCATTCCCCATAGAAAGATCCGGCCGCCGCGGCGACAGTTCCGCCAAAACAGCCGGCCGTTCTGCTGCGGCCCGGCCTTGGAACGGCCGAGCGCCAGCCCCACCCCGACCAGGATCAAAAAAAGGGCCGCCGTGACCCGCTGCCAGATTAGCCAAGGAACGAACGGCAGGCCCCGGAAACCACCGAAGAAATATAGATCATCCACCAGATGCAAGAGGATCATTAAAACGATGGCGACGCCCCTGAGAAAATCGATCTCCCAGAAGCGTCCCGCCCCGTCTTCCGAAAGGTTCCGCGGCATGCGGCGCCTGCCTTATCCGTGAAATCATTACCCGACCGGGGTATTGTCCCCCTGCCGCCGCAACAGTATGCGAGGCGGTTCCTTCATCCCGGATTGCTGCGCGCCCGCCGCCTAACCCCGCAAGATGGTGCGGCGGACCATCAGGTAGGTGAGCGGCAGGCAAACCACAGCAAACAGGGCCAGGATCGCCAGCTTCGGCCAGACCACCGACCAGCCCGCGCCCATGATGGCGATGGAGCGCACCGCCTCCACAAAATAGCTGAGCGGCAGCAGCCGCGACAGCACCTGGATGACCGGCGGCATGCTGATGTAGGGCCAGGTATAGCCGGAGATCAGGAAAGACGGCACCGCGATCAGCATCGAGACCTCGATGGCCTGCGGCATGCTCGGAGTAAACACCGAGATGGCCATGCCCACGGCGATCAGCACCACCAGGAAAACCGCCACCGTCAACAGGAACAGCCAGGGATTGCCGCGCATCGGCACCTGAAAGAATCCGAAACACAGCCCGTAGGCCAGGAGCGCATCAAACCCGTACACCATGAAATAGACCAGCAATTTCCCCCAGACCAGTTCGGCCGGGCGCAACTTGGAGAAAGCCAGCTGGCGCCAGGTGCCCTGTTCTTTTTCCTTGACGAACGACAGCGCCACCCCCAGGAAGGTCACCTGCTGCAAGATGGTTCCGATCAGACCCGCCAGCATAAAGACCAGATAGCTCAGGGTCGGATTGTACCAGTTGCGGGTCCGGAAGCTGAGCGCGGTGACCGCCTGGTAGGCCTTGGCTCCGCTCATCCCGAGCCCCTCGATGACCTTCATGGTGACGCCGGCGCCGATGGTCGCCACCACCGAACTGGCGGCGGAGGCCACCGTGTTCATGGTCAGGATGTTGGCGCTGTTGATGACCAGCCCGACCTCGGCGCCGCGGACCTGCTTGACGTCCGACTGCAGATGGGGCGGAATGACGACGCCCATGATCGCCCGTTCGCTCTGGAGCGCCTGTTCCAGCCCGGCGTAGGTGTCGACCGTGCCCACCAGCTTCAGCCGTTCCGAATCCCCGAAGGCCCGGATGATCATCCGGCTGATCTCCGACTGGTCCTGGTCGAAGATGACCACCGGCAGATCGACCACTTTCTGCTCGATGTATAAGAATCCGCATAAGACCGTCAATGCCAGCGGAGCGATAAAGGCGATCATAAATAAGATCTTATCCCTGGCGATGTGCAGCAATTCTTTCTTCATCACCGCCGCCAGCCGTATCAGCGTCTTCATGGCGCCGCCTCCCCCGCCGTTATCCCGGTCGGCGAGCCGGCGGCCGCCAACTTGCTTAATCTGCCGCCTTTCAGATGATAAACCGTCGCGCAACGAGCGGCCAGATCCGCATCGCTGGTGCAGATGAGGACGGTGGTTCCGGCCAGCGCCCACTGATCCAGGATCGCCGCCAGTTTCCCCCGCAGCGGCTGATCCAGGCTTTGGGTCGGCTCATCCAGGATCAACAGATCGGGGTCGCCCAACAACGCGCAGGCGATCTGGAGCATCGGCCGCAAAGCGGCGGGCAGTGCGGCGGCCCGCGTTTTCTCCCAACCGGCCAGGCCGGTGGCGGCCAGGATCAGCGGCAGCCGCGTTCCGTCGTCGGCCTGTATCAAACGACAGAACTCCAGATTTTCGGCGACCGTCAGATCCCGGTACCAGGAGAACTCCTGGGTGACCAGGCTGATCGCCCCGGATCGTTCGACCGTCCCTCGCTCGGGCCGGCGCAATCCGGCGGCCAGTTCCGCCAGGGCGGTCTTTCCCGCGCCGCTCGTTCCGAAGACGGCGGTGCGCTCCCCGGCGGCGACGGCCAGATCGATCCCTTCCAGCAGCCACCCGGCCCGCCTTCCCCGGCGGCAGCCGGCGCCCTTCATCTCCAGCACATTGCCCAAGGCCTCATCCCCTCTCCCCGCAGCCGCTCAACAATGCTCATGCTAGCGCGCCAGCGAAATCACGGCGGTCATTCCCGGTCGGAGCTTCCGGTCGGAATTGTCGAGCCGGATCTTGACCCCGAAGGCGACCAGATCGCGCTCGCCTTTCTCCTGATAGGCCCGCTCCGTGGCGTAACTGGGCTTGGCGCCGATATTATACACCTTGCCCTGGTAAACCTTGCCGGGCACCCCCAGGACCCGCACCGGAACGGTCTGCCCCAGCCGGAACTGGTCCAGCGCCGTCTCGCGCACCTTCACTTCCACATGAATGTCATTGAGATCGCTGATAGTGACAATGGGCATCCCGGTGGAGACCAACTCGCCGTTGCTCACCGCTTTCATGGTGATCGTCCCCGATAGCGGCGCCTTGACCTTGGCGTCGTCCAGATAGGTCTGAACCTCCGCCGCCGCGGCCTGGGCCTGCCGGACCAAGGCCGCCGCGGACTCGATATCCTCTTTTTGGGCACCCTCCTTGACCAGGTCGTATTGCTCCTTGGCCGCATTATAGCGGGCCCGGGCCACTTCCAACTCGGTGCCGGCGACATCCAGCTTCTGCTGGGCCAGGACCCCCTCCTTATATAAGAGGGTCAGCCGGTTGTAGGTGCTCTGGGCCAGATCGTAACCGGCTTTGGCCTGAGCCATCATCTCGCGCGCCTGTTCCAGCTGTTGCGGCCGGGCGCCGTTTTTGGCCTTCTCGTACTGGTAATTGGCGGCGGCCACGGCAGCTTTGGCCAATTCCGCCTTGGCCGCGATGTTGTCGGCTTCCATGACCGCGATCACTTGGCCGGCGACGACCTCATCCCCCTCGTCGACCATTATCCGGGCCACCCGGCCGGGGATCTTCACATTGACGTCGGTTTCCTCCGCCTCCAGGCTGCCGCTGATCTCGACCGGCTGGGCGTTACCGCCGGCCACCGTGGCCCGGGAATGGTTCAGCACGGCAAAGACCAAAACCGCTCCCAGCAATAAAATGACCAACCCCACCAACAACTTCCCGGCCATCTTCATCGGAAACCCTCCTTACCCTTGCCCATTCCCATGGCCCTGTCCAGTTGGGCCAAGGCGATGTTATACGTGCTCAGGGCCTGGCTGTAATTGGTCTTGGCCTGGGTCAGGCCGACTTCGGCATCGATCCGTTCCAGCGAAGTGCTGAGCCCGGCCTGATAGCTGATCTCCGCCATCCGCAGCGTCTCCTGGGCCTGGGCCAGACTCTTCTCGGCCACCTGAATGGTAGCCAGCGTCGCCGCGGCGTTGCGGTAAGCCTGTTCCACCTCGAGCTTCACTCCCCGCTCCAACAGCTGCTGTCCCGTGACGGCCTGCTCCAGCACGCTCTGGGCCTCGGCCACCTGATGATCGACCATGCCGTGGTCGTAAACCTTCATGGTCGCGACCACCCCGATGGTCAACGACGGCTCTTCGTTGTTGGGCTCGATCTTATGGCCGTCGAGCACCAGGGCCACGGTCGGTTTCTTGCCACTCCGGGCGATGCTCACCGCTTGGCGGGCCATCTCCACCTTGGCGCCGATGGCCGCCAGTTCCGGCCGGTTCGCCAGGGCCTGCGCCTGGCACGATGGCAGATCCCCGGGCAACGGCCCCGCGCTCATCCGGTCCTCCAGGACGTAAACCATGTTCAGATCCACGCCCAGGACGAAGTTGAGCGCGCTCTTGGCCAGATTCAGACTGTTCTGAGCCAGCAGCTGCTTCTGCTGCAGGTCGGCCAGTTTGACCTCGGCCCGCATCACATCGAGCCGCGGCACCATTCCCGCTTTATAATAGGCGTTGGCTTCAGCCAGATGGTGCTGCATGCTGGCCACCGCCTCATCCATCGTCACCGCCAGCCGCTGGGTGAATAAGACCGTATAATAGGCTTTCTTGACCTCCAGCACCAGGCTGTTCTCGGCCGCGCTCAAGTTGGCCTCGGCGTTTTCCTGATTGGCCCGGGCCTGTTTGTTGGCGGCCGTCAGCTTATTGCCGGTATAGAGCGGCTGGACCAGATTCACTTGCAGGCCGTAGTAGTTGAGGCCGTCGTCGGGCAGTTCCTCCCGCTGGAGCTGGGCGGCAGCCGCCTGTAAATAAGGGTTGGCCGGACTTCCCGCGGCCAAAATGTCGGCCAGTTGATCCAGCCCATTATTCAATTGCGCCAAGCCCCGGCCGACCGTGACGATGTCCGGCGGATTGTTCAGGTGATTGTAGGCGCCGCTCAGAGTAACTTGCGGGCCGTAGGCGGAGGCGGCTTGGGCCACCTTCTCCCGGGCGGTTTGGACGTCGCCCTGGGCCAGCCGGCGTTGCAGACTGTTGGTCATGGCGATCTGGACCGCCTGATCCACCGTTAAATTCTGTCCCGCCGGGGTTTCGGCCAGGCACCCCGAACCCAGTCCCCAAATGATCACCGCCATCAGCCATCCGGCAATCACCGGCCAGCGTCGCGCCTTTGCTTTCATTCGCTCCACTCCTTTATCGAATTTAAAGACGATAATCGACTGGCAGTCAAAATAAATAAAAAAATTGCCCCCGTTTTAGGCCATCTGTTTATGAATCCCGTACATGGCCAACTGGAAGATGGCTTGCCGGTAATCATCGAGATCCTCATTGATCCGGCCCATCTCGTACTGGAGAATGATCCCCAGAATCAAGCCGATAATGGTCTTCGCCATTTTATCCACGTCAAAGCTGACGAACTCGCCGCCGACGATCCCGGCCTGCAGGACCCGGCTCACCAGCTCGACCCATTCCGACGATTTGTTCTTGAGTCCCCGCACCAAATCGCCGAGGCGGATGAAGACCTGTTCATCCACTTGCATAAAGAGGGTTTCGATCAGGCCGTGCCGTTCCCGGTGGTACTGGATAAAGGTGTCATACAGGCCGTACAGGGTTTCGGTGGCTGACTTCCCTTCGGCGATCACCCGGTTCATCCTTTCGCGCAGGATCTCCAGTCCTTTTTCGAGAATGGCGATGTAAATCTCATCCTTGCTTTTAAAATAAGAATAGATCGTTCCTTTGCCCAGCTCGGCCTCGGCGGCGATCTCATCCACCGTGGTGAGCTCAAACCCTTTCTGCCCAAAAAGTTTTTGCGCGGCAACCATAATCACTTCCCGGCGCATCTGCTGTTCCCGTTCTCTCCGACTGGCCACTGTCAAGAGACCGCCTCCCCCATTTGCCGAATTTAGGTCTTTATCCGACCATTAGTCAATATTTTCATTGTAATTCCCGTTTCCGGGCGGCGCAAATCGAACTGCGGAAAGTTTACCGTCACTAAATAGCTGTTCTTATGGCCTAGATGCCATTTCCTTCAAAATTCGTAAATTTTGACGGAATCCGCTCCTTCCAATCACAGGTCGCCGTGCCCGCCCGGGCAAGCCCATCGGGCTCTCCCTATTGTCATCTCATTCATATTTAGGGCTGCGACGAAGCATTCGTGGCAATTTTCCGCTCATGACAAAGACCGGGCTGAATCCAGCCCGGTCATCGAACTAATTTACCGTTACCTTCTCCCCAATGGCACCGGTCTTACCGGCTAGGCCGAGCTTTACCGGACCTTCTTGTGGAAAAGTCCGGTCAATAAATCCCAAAACCAACGCCACGTCCGGGTCAGGAAGTTGGCCTCGTTGACCCGTTCCACCGCGTAGACCGGCGCCTCGGCAATCGCTTTCCCGCCCAGATAGGCGGCGATCGTTCCGACTTTCGCGCCGGCGGGTGCCGGCAGTTTCAGCCGGGGATCGGCGGTAATCCTGGTCTTAATCAGCTGGTCCTTGCCCCGCTCGACTACCACGCCGAAATCCTCCTTCAACTTGACCGGAATTTGCCGTTTTTGGGTCGCGCTGATATATACCTGGCCGACTGGTGCTTTGGTATCCTTGATCGTCTTCCATTGAAAGTTACGAAACCCGTAGTCCAACAAGCGGCGGCTCTCGGTAACCCGTTTTTCACTGGTGGCGGCCCCCAGGATCACCCCGAGCAGTCGAAAATCGCCGCGCTTGGCGGTAGACGCTAAACAAAATTTGGCCTCGTCGGTGTGGCCGGTTTTCAGTCCGTCGCAGCCCCGGTAGGCTTTAAGCAAGTCGTTGGTATTGCGCAACATGAACTTGCCGCCCCGGAAGCTATCCAGCCAGATCGAAGTGAAACTGAAAATCTCCGGGTATTTCATCAGCGCCCGGGACATCTCCGCCAGATCATAGGCGCTGCTGTAATGCTCGGGATCCGGCAACCCCGTCTCATTGGCGAAATGGGTATCCTTCAGCCCCATCGCCTTGGCCTTGTCGTTCATGGCATCCACGAAATCGGGCACCGACCCGTAAAGGTGTTCGGCAATGGCTGCGCTGGAATCGTTGGCCGAGACTACCGCGATGGTCTTAAACAACTCCCGGAGCGGGAAGACCTCGCCTTCCTTCAGATAAACCTGAGAGCCGCCCATATAGGCGGCCACCGGCGAGGTCGTGATGCGATCGTTCCAGTGCGCCCGGCCGGAATGAATATCGTTCAGGATCATCAGCATCGTCATTACCTTGGTGACGCTGGCCGGCGGCAGGCGTTTATGTTCATCCTGGCCAAACAGGACCCGCCCGCTGACCGGATCCATCAGGACCGCCGCCCGGGCATCGATTTTGAAATCCGCCAGCGCCGGGACTGCGCCGGAGAGCGTCAGCGCAATCAATACTGCCAAAGTCGTCAATTTTTTTAAAATCAAACCATTCTCCCCTCTCCTCCGACAATCATCGCCAAAAAGCTATCATCCAAAGCATTCCCAAAAGCGGAAAGGGCTATCAATCATTTTGGCCGCGGGGATGATCCGTTCCGTTTTATAAAAGTCAGCCCGGTCAGCCCGACATCGCTTCTCCCCCGGGAGCCGGCGGATCGCCAATCGCCAGCATTGGATTGCGTTTTGCCCCGCCGTCAGGTTATACTAAAGGAGGAGGTTTACGCCATGGACTTGCTCTGTTTCGATCTGGTAAACAGCCAGTGGTACATCACCCATAAGCCTTACCGGGATCCGTTGCGCGACCGGGACTGGCTGGCCGATTTTCTGGAGCATTGGAGGCTGGCGGACCTGGCAGCGCCTTCCGCGGCCCAATTGGACGAGTTGCTGGCCTTGCGAAGCCTGTTGACGGAGATCATCGGGACGCTCTGCCGCAAAGAAACCCTGACCGGGGAGCAACTGGCCGCGGCCAACCGTTATTTGCGCCTGGCGCCGCTGCGCTATGAAGCAGCGGCTGCGGCAGGACAGTTTCAGCTGGAGCTGAAACCGCTCCAATGGGACTGGAATTACGCCCTGGCCAAAATTACCGCCTCGCTGTTCGAGCTGCTCGCCCATTACCCGCTCGACCGGCTCCGCCAATGTGAAAACCCCGATTGCCGCTGGGTCTTTTATGACGACAGCAAGAGCAGCACCCGCAAATGGTGCGGCAACACCTGCGCTTCGTTGATCAAGGTGCGGAAATTCCGGGAAAAGCATAAAGGAATATGAATCCAGGCTTCACGGAGTTTCCTAAGCTTCGGAAGGGTCTTTCTGTGAATAAGTGAGCTCTTTTTGTGGATAAACGAGCTTGTTTTGTTAATAAAAGAACTCTTTTTGTGAATAAGTAAGCTCTTTCAGTCACTTAACAAGCTCATTTTGTGGATAAAATAGCTTGTTTTGTTAATAAAAGAGCTCTTTTTGTGAATAAGTGAGCTCTTTCAGTCGCTCAACAAGCTCTTTTTGTGGATAAACGAGCTTGTTTTGTTAATAAAAGAACTCTTTTTGTGAATAAGTGAGCTCTTTCAGTCGTTCAACAAGCTCTTTTTGTGGATAAGTGAGTTTGTTTTGTTAATGAGAGAGCTCTTTGAGTGACTGAAAGTCGTATCTTGGGAGAAAGCCTTGTCTATCCATCTTAATCCTGTACGAAGTGTCCAGGGGTTGAACGGCCAACCCCAACACCGTGGACCTACCCTGCCGCAGGGCCTCATGCCGGCCCTTGACCTGGCATTTGACTTTACCAAACGTACCGAATGCTATTAAGAATCTATTCTACCAATCGCATCTCTGCTTGAAAGTAATTTTTGTTGGGCAACGGCATGCGCTCCATTCGCAATGCCGTGCCGGTCTACCTCCCTGTAGACCGTTCGGGTGGATAATCTAGCCTAAAAAAGAAGCCTATCCATTTTTGCATTCAAACAGCCGCCAAGGATGGCGGCTGCGCGGCGTTGTTGCCCGGATGAAAGCATCGCCGTCGGCCCGGAACCATCATGCGGAATCCTTGTTTTAGGCCCAAAAATTTAAAATCATCATACCCCAAAATCCTCCAACCATGGCTCAGACGAAGATTCTATCCTTCAATTGATTGACTCGATTTCGGGATGCAGATGATATTTTTTGCGTACGAAAACGATACTTCAGGCCCGGCTTTTCACGATATAATAACAAGTATGAAAGTCGTCTTTCATTGGAGAGTCCGTCGGTGAAACCGACGGACTTCCGGTCATGGGTCAAAGCTCGATTGCTCAGGTCCCGGTTTCCGATGTGAGGCTGACTTGATAATCATCAAGCGACCTCTCTTTCAAACATTTCGAAGCAATTTTAGTTAATTTCTAATGAAACGCAACTCGTGCGGCAAATTTGCAAACCGGCGAAGGATCCCGAAAATTGGGACTCAACTCAACTTTCCGGGCCGTTGGGTTCAATAATGACCTTAACAGCCCCTTCTTTACGGTTTACAAAAATATCGTACGCTTTATCGAAGTCCGTCAAAGGAAACTTGTGGGTGATCAGCTTTTCAACCGCCAGCCGCCCTGCAGCCATCATTTGCAACACTTTGCCGCTCACATTGGGATTGGCCCGGGAGCCGAGGATAGCGATCTCATCCAAAACGATCTGGGCGAAAGGCACTTTTTCCTCCAGTTGGGCGGGGGGAATTCCCAATAGTCCCACTTTGCCCCCGCGTTTAACCATTTGGAGCGCTTGTTTGAGGGTCCCTTCCGCTCCCGAGCATTCGAAAACCTCGTCGGCGCCGCCAGCGCCGGTCACGGCCCGCACCGCGGCAACCGGATCCGTTTTGCTGAAGTCCACCGGCAGCAGATCCCGGTCTAATCTTCCGGCAGCCTCCAGACGGGTGCCCCGGCCGACCACGATGATCCTGGCCGCTCCGAGCAGCCGCGCCAAGAGTACCGTAAGCAGCCCGACCGGCCCCGGGCCGATGACCACCGCGGTTCCGCCGGGAGTGATCCCGGTCAGCTCCAGCCCGTGCAGCGCGATTCCGGCGGTATCCACCAGGGAACCCTGGGCAAAAGAAACGGCGGCGGGCATCTTTTTGATGCTGCGCGGCCGGTAGAGGTTATATTGAGCATAAGCGCCGCTAGAAAGATGACCGTAATGGCGGTGGCCGGTCTCCGGTTTGCCGTAATTCTGGCACAAGTTGTAATTCCCCTTCAGGCAATTCGAACAAAAGCCGCAACCGCTGTGGGCTTCGCCCGCCACCCGGTCGCCGGGTTGAAAACCGAAGACGTTTTTGCCCACGGCTACCACTTCGCCGGCCCATTCATGGCCGGGAATAAACGGATAGGCCGGAGGCCATTTGCCGGCGCTCAATCCCTTAATAATCTTGGGATCGCTGCCGCAGATCGCCACCGCCCGGATCCGGCAGAGCACTTCGTCATCGTTAAGTGAAGGAACCGGCACTTGCCGCAGTTCGTATTCGCCGGGACCCAGCAGCTCCAGCGCTGTCATTGTATCCGGTATTCTGTCCATTCGATCGGCACCTCCTGGTAGAAATGAAACTGTTTCCCGCTAAATTATAGCTCTAAAACCACCTTTACCGAGCTCTCCCGATCCTGGCTGACTTGAAAAGCCTGATCCGCCTGCGCCATTGGGAAACGCTGGCTGACCAGCCGGCTGACGACTCCGCTGTTCTTGGCGATAAAATCGATCACGCGGGGGAAATCTCCGGTGCCGCCGATGCTGCCGATGATCGTTAACCCTTTCATGACAATCAAGCGTTGTTCGATGGTCAACGCCGGGTGCATCCCCAGACAACCGATCACTCCCAACGGCTTCACCAGACTTAACGCTTGGTTGAAAGCTTCGGCGCTTCCCGTCGTTTCAATGATGATGTCATAATCGGTATCGTAAAGCGCCCGGTAACCTTTTTTGGGCTCTTTTGGTTTAAGAAATTCCGCCGTTACGATTTCGGCTCCCAATTTTCCGGCCAGAGATAGCCGCCCGCGGGAAAGGTCATACATTGTCACGCTTTTCACATCGTAAAAGTACTTTAACAACAAAAGCGTTCCCAGTCCGATAGCGCCCGCGCCGAGGACGAACACTTTTTTGGCCGGACTCAGCCTGCCGTAGCGTTCGATCTTTCCCAGCAAGTGAGCGGCAACGGCCAGCGGTTCGGTCAAGCTGAGCAATGACAGGTCGATATCATCCGGAGCCCGGTAAAGATACTGGGCCGGACGGACAATGGATTCCGCGGAGGCGCCGTCGATGGTAATGCCAAACTTCTCAATATTCATGCACAGGTTCCGGTCTTCCCGGCAAAAAACGCATTCGCCGCAGAATCTGGAACAATCTCCGGTCACCTTGTCCCCCGGGCGGACCGCATCAACGTTCTTGCCGACTTCCGCCACTTTTCCGGACCATTCGTGGCCAAAGGCGATCGGGTAATTAAACGGCCCCTTATAGGTTCCCTGATACAATTGAACATCCGAGCCGCAGATTCCGACATGACTCACTTGAACCAGCACTTCGTCATCGTTGATCTCCGGCGGATCCGATTCCCGTATTTTGATGGATTGTGGTTCTTGAATCTGATATGTTTTCATTTGCTCACCCCTATTTGCTTACGATAATGACCCGTCCCAGGTATCCACCTTGGTCTTTCGCAGTTCCGCCTCATCAAACCACCGGGTGGTAACCGCTTTGGTTTCGGTGAAGAAGCGCACCCCGTCCTTACCCAGGGTATGCAGGTCGCCGAAAAACGAGTTTTTATGCCCGGTAAACGGGAACACGCCTACCGGCACCGGAATCCCGACGTTTATCCCGACCATCCCGCCGTGGGTCCGCTTGGCAAACTCCCGGCTGTAATAGCCGTTCTGGGTAAAAATGACCGAACCGTTGGCAAAGCGGTTGGCATTCATCAATCGCAGTCCCGTTTCAAAATCCCGGACCCGTTTGATGCACAACACCGGACCAAAGACCTCTTCATCGCCGATGCTCATCTCGGGCGTCACCCGATCGAAAATGGTCGGGCCGAGGTAAAACCCTTGCTCATAACCTTGGACCGTGATCTTCCTGCCGTCGAGGACCAATTGGGCGCCTTCGTTGATCCCTTTCTCGATCCAGTCCGACACAGATCTGCGGTGTCCCTCGGTCACGACCGGGCCCAGTTCGGAATGCTTATCATAGGCCGGGCCCACTTTCAGTTCCTTGGCATACTGGGCTAACAGTGCAACCAGCCGATCCGCGATGCTTTCCTGGGCCACCACCACCGGCAGCGCCATGCAACGCTCTCCGGCGCAACCAAAGGCGGCGTTGATGATGCCGCGGGCCGTTCGTTCCAGGGGCGCGTCCTCCAATACCAACGCATGATTTTTAGCTTCGCAAAGCGCCTGGACTCGCTTGCCGTTGGCCGTCGCAGTGGCGTAGACGTGCAATCCGACCGAAGTCGATCCGACGAAGCAGATTCCTTTGATCGCCGGGTGTTTCAGGAACAGTTCGGCCTCGTTCCGGCTGCAGGTGACGATATTGACGACCCCGTCCGGCAGGCCCGCTTCCTGCAACAGTTCAGCGCAGCGCATTGAGGTCATCGGGGTCATGCTGGCCGCTTTTAAAACCAAGGTGTTCCCGGTAGCGATGCAAAGCGGCATCATCCAGCCCATCGGGATCATCGCCGGGAAGTTGAACGGGGCGATCCCGGCGAAGACTCCGACCGGTTCCCGGTAGAGCACGGTGTCGTATCCGCTGGAGGTATCCAGCAGCGACTCTCCCATCATCAAAGATGGGATCCCGCAGGCATGCTCGGTGATCTCTTTGGCTTTCAGGACATCGCCTTTGGCTTCGTCCCAGACTTTCCCGTTCTCCAGGCAGACCAGCTGCGTCAACTCGTCGAGGTTTTTCTCAAGCAGTTCCCGGAATTTGTACAAAACCTGGACCCGTTTGACCGCCGGGGTGTTCGCCCAGCCGGGGAAGGCGGCCTCGGCCGCTCGGATCGCCGTCAGGACTTCGTCTGCGGTGCAGCAGGGCGTCTCAGCGATCTTCGCGCCGGTACTCGGGTCCCAGATATCCATGTATTGGCTGGCTTCGGATTCTTGCCATTTTCCATTGATTAGAACTTTTAGCCGTTTGATCTCATTCATAACGTTTTCTCCCTCACTGTTTTGTAATCATCGTAAATTAACCGGCGGGTTGATAATTGCGGATGAACTCTTCGATCTGTTTGACGGTCGGCATGGCATCCGAGCAACTGTGGCTGGATACCACGATCGCCGCTGAAGCGCTGGCATAGGTGAGGCATTGCGGGAGCTCCCAATCTTGTAATAATCCGTAGATAAACGCCCCGGCGTAGGAGTCGCCGGCGCCGAAGGTTTTCAATACTTTCACTGTAAATGAAGGAGCTTGATGGATCCCTCCGTCTTTCACAAAGGCGGTGGACCCTTCCTTGCCGTGTTTGATCACGACGATCTTGGCGTTGGTTTGGAGAAAATGTTCGGCGATGCTGGAATCGTCCCATGGTAACGGGTCGATCAACGTCCGCATCAGGCTATACTCTTCGAACGTTCCCATGATTACGTCGCATTGCTTGGCCGCCAAGTAGTAGTATAGGGCGGTCGCTTCGGGAGATTCCCAGGAAAAAGGCCGGAAATCGATATCCAGGATCACCCGGACCTTATTCTTGCGGGCATATTCGATCGCGAAGAGCGCCGCTTCGCGGGACGGACTTTGTGATAAAGCAGTGCCGGAGATCAACAGGCACTTGGCGCTTTTGAGGTATTCCGGGTCGATGTCGGTCGGCGCCAGTTTCAGATCGGCCACGTTATCGCGGTACATCAGGATACTGCACTCGGTGGGCGATTTGATCTCGGTGAAGGCCAGTCCGGTCACACTTCCGGTCTTATCCACGATTACATTGGAGGAATCAATGGCGCTTTTTTGCAAGTAATTCACAATAAAACGGCCGAATTGGTCGTTGGCGACCCTGCCGATAAAGCCGGTCTTCATTCCGAGCCGGGACAGCGCCACGGTGATATTCGCCGGAGAGCCCCCTAAATACCGGGTGAAGGTGCTGGTCTCTTCCATCGGCCGGTTGATCTCATTGGCGTTCAGATCTATACAGAGCCGCCCCAACCCGATGAAGTCCAGCGGTTTATTCGAGTCAAAATTGATTAAACTCATGCGAACCACTCCTCGTTTTTTATGCTGACCGTCATGACCTTCAAAGCAGTTACGCCTCGCCAACACCCCCAAAAATAACGATCCGGTTCCGGACGACTTCTTTCAGGGCCGCCCGCAGCGAGCCGGCCACTTCAAGCCAGCTTTCGGCGGTGGGAAGAGCTTCTTTCACATGGTTCATGGCGCAAAGTGACAACTCGGTAAAAATATTGATCTTGTTGATCCCCAGGCTGACCGCTCTTTGGAAATCCGAATCGGCCAGACCCGATCCGCCATGCAAGACCAAACCCACTGGGACGCTTTGGCGGATCGCCGCTAAGCGTTGGAAGTCCAACCGCGGAGCGCTCCGGTAAACTCCATGAATCGTGCCGATGGCGATGGCCAGCGCATCCACGCCGGTCCGGTTGACAAAGTCTTCCGCCGCTTCGGGTCGGGTAAAAAGCGATGCATCGTACTCCACCGCCGCCGCATCGGTATGGGCACGGCCGATATAACCGAGCTCTCCTTCTACGGAAACTCCGACCGCATGAGCGGCGCGAACAATTTCCGCGGTTTGCCGTATATTCTCTTCATAAGGCAATGCCGAACCATCAAACATCACCGATGAGAAACCGCAACGGATCGCTTTCATCACTGTTTCAAAGCTCTTTCCGTGATCGAGGTGGACCGCCACCGGCGCCTTGGCCCGCCGGGCCATACCCACACAGAGGTGGCTGAGATCCTCCATCTCAACAAAGGCAAAGAACCGTTCCGGCAGCCCGAGTATGACCGGCGCGCCCAATTCCTCGGCCGCTTGAATAATCGCCTCGGCAAACTCTAGGTTAACTACATTAAACATTCCGACGCCGTAATGTTCGGCAAGCGCTTTTTTCATTAACGCTTCTAAGGTCACCAGCGCCATTTTCTCACCTCGTTCGACAATATCGCTCTATAAACCCAATTGATTGAGGTATTGAATCGTTTCTTCCGCGCACGATTCAATCGTCGGTTTCGGCATAATTTCGGCCGAGACATATCCTGAATAATCGATGGCATAAAGGGCATCCATCACCGCCTTAAAGTTCAGATGGCCCCATCCCGGCGCCCAGCGATTGCTGTCGGCAAAATGAACGTGATTGATTTTGGCCTCGGCGGATCGAATGCTTTTCTGGATATCGGCTTCTTCGATATTCATATGAAACGTATCGACCAGCAAACCTACGTTTTCACGTTGCAACAAATTCAGAAAATCCAGCCCTTCCCGGACGGTATTGAGCAAATTCGTCTCATAACGATTAATTAACTCCACCGCCAAAAACACGTCTTTGAAATCTTTGGCGAAATCCGCGCATTCGCCGATTCCTTCCAAAAGCCATTCTCGCGTTTGATCCGGCGAAACTTCCGGCCGGCTCATCCCGCGGATCAGGCCGATAATCACCTTGGCCCGGCTGGGTGCGGCAAATAAAATATGCTGTTTCAATCGATTCACCGTCTTTTTCCGGATATTCGGCCGGGGGTCGGTCAGGCTCAATCGTTCTTCGCCCCAGGCCTGCCCGGTGCCGATCGCTACAATCGGCAAGCCGTTTTCCCGGCAAAGCGCGATAATCTGTTCTCCCTCCACCTCTTCCGGATTGCGGATGGCCAATTCCACCCCATCATAACCCAAACGGGAAATCTGACGTAAATTCATCGCCAGATTCGACTTGAAAGCAACTGCATTGAATCGGGTTTCTTGCACCGATATCACAAATGATTTTTTCATTGAGGCACTCCTTTACAAAGTGGGAGGATAGGCGACCGAATACAGGCTGCGCCAACCCTTTTCAAATGGCTTTTTCAGCAAAGCATCCAGTTCCGCTTGGGGTCTTTGGGATAATTCCCCGGCCGGCGGCAATACGCCGGGCGGGAACTTGTCTAAAATATCATGGACTAACGCTTCCAAATAATCCAGATATTCTTCCACCCCCGGCCGGGCTTTGGCGGCTGACGCGAGGGTCGATTTCCCGACGCTTCCTTCCGGAGTGGCGGCGATCTCCATCGGCGTCATTCCAACCTGACCGTACCATTTAATGGGCAAGTTCAGCAGATTGCCCGCTTTGTCCAGATGCTGATAACCGGATTTGGTCTTGGTAAAATACCCTTGCGGAGTGGTGTCGACCGCCCATTCCTGATGGATCATCTCCGGAAGGAGCGTCAAACACCATGAGGTTTCAATCTCATCCGCATGGATAAAGGGCGTTTCATATACTCCGCCTTGCGATGTCAGCTTAAAACTATCCGGAACAGCGTAATACCAATTCAAGTTAATAATAATCGAAGGCACCTGATATAATTTCATAAATTGGTGAATCGCAGTGGGAATGACATATTCCTGGCCATGGCCGTTCACCAGAATCATTTTCCGAAAGCCGGTATTCCAAAAGCCCGCCATAATACATTTCAAATAGTCACAGAAAGTCTGTTCCGGAACAATGACCGTCCCCGGCATTCCCACATGATGATAGGGATGAGAACCGAACCAAACCGGCTGGGAAATCGTACAGCCGGTTTTCAAAGCAACTTGCTCGGAAGTCCGG
Organism: Bacillota bacterium; assembly: GCA_023400055.1. GTDB lineage: Bacteria > Bacillota > UBA4882 > UBA8346 > UBA8346 > Hydrogenispora. The sequence goes on along the minus strand of JAEXFN010000061.1, from coordinate 76,277 downwards.
GTAACCAAAAAGGTGTCCTCGCCGATGCAGGCATTGTCCCCGTGATTTTCCGTAGAACCGACTGGAATGATAATCACATCGTTCTTCTCCAAACGTTCCCTGATCTGTTTCATGGTCATATTTTGGAGATATAAACCGTCCACCTCCTCCATATGCCCTTTTGCCGGGATCTTCCATTTGCTCATAACGATTTCCCCATTTCTTAAAATATTTATTTGTTACATACGAGAATTCACGTATCATCATGCGCGCTTTGATCCATAATGTTGTGGGGATAAACCCGGATTAAATTAGAAATTAATTTCAATATAATTTAACCAAATGAGACATTCTTTTCGCTTAAACTACCATGCTTATATAATATTTTTTGCAGTTTACTGTCGATTTATTTTTCAATTTAAACGATAATAATTATTCTTTAATTAAATTATATTTACCTTTTCAATTGCATTATACGTCTCCCTTCCCTTGAAGTCAACTGTTTATTTTGGTACAGATGCTCTTTTTATAACGCATTAAGCTGTTAGAACATTTTTTGGACTTGAAAAATACCCAATAGATTCCAGTCCAAATTTAAATTATATTTAATTGGGCCGTTACAGTTGGTGTTGCGATTTCAATCTTGTTGTCATATAATTAATTAAGATTTATTTTATTGAACATGTTATTAACTTGGAGGAATACCGATGTCGCTAGGAGATACTATCCGCAGAATACGAAAAGAAAAAAATATGACCATAAAAGAGGTGGCCGAGAAGGCTGGGATAACGAAGAGTCTAATCAGTCAGGTCGAAAATGATAAAGCCAATCCATCCGTTAATACTTTGAAAGCGATTGCCAAGTCATTTAACGTTCCTATCGCCGCTTTTTTCAATGACGAAGCGGAACGGAATTCTCTAGTGGTAAAACGGGATGAACGAAAAGTTTTAAAGACCCAAAGCGGATACACCTTTTATCTTCTCACCCACGATTTAAAGGATACCAATATTGAATTCCTTTACTGCGTTTATGAAAAGGGAGGGTCCACCGGAGAACTCTACACTCATGAAGGCGAGGAATGCGGGATTGTTTTGGAAGGCCGGCTGGAAGTCACTATTGAGAATGATGCCTACATCTTGGAAGCCGGTGACAGTATTCGATTGGATTCTACCAAACCGCATAAGTGCACCAATATTTACAACGGACAAACCATTACCATTTGGGTAGACAGTCCGGTGAGTTGGTAAATCAGAGCATTTCCAATGAGAAGTTAGAAGCGAGATGCGAGATGTGAGAAAAGAAAGTACGGAATAATTTATCCGCACCTTTTCAAACCTCTTACTTCTCGCTTCTCACTTCACATCGTTTCCTTTAACTTTAACAAGGATATCCCAATGTGTAAATATGCCTGCCGCCGTTCGCCGGCCCTTTAACTACTGCTTCGACCTCTTCCGGGTTCCGCTGGGTGACTTTTTCAAGCGGCGGCAGTTTTCCAGCGGGAAACCGGCTTAAGATGTCATCGTGCAGTTTCACCAGGTAATCCAAGACGGCCTCAATCCCCGGTTTGGCTTTTTCCGGATTCGCCAAGCTGCTCTTGCCGATGACCCCTTCCGGAGTACAAATGCATTCCATGCCCACCGCGCCATACGCATTATACCATTTGATCGGTGCGCTCAAAGTCTCGCTGGAATTATTGATATGACCCGGCGGCAAAAGCGGCGTCGGTTGGGTATCGACCGCCTTATCGAGATCGCACAATTCCGGGAAGAGCGCCATGGAAAACGAGGTTTCGACTTCGTCGGCATGGATAAACGGCGTTTCGAAGTAGGCACCGCCTTCCGGCTTGCTTTTTAATTCTTCTTTGCAAGCCGCCCACCAATGCAAATACAGGATGATAGCGGGAACTTGATATTTCTTGCCAAATTGATGGATGGCCATGGGAACCACATAATCCTGGCCGTGACCGTTAAGAATAATCATCTTGCGGAATCCGGTATTCCAGAATCCCGCGAAAACCGCCCGCAGATAGGCGGCCAAAGTCTCCTCGGGAATTATGATAGTGCCCGGCATCCCCAGATGGTGGGAAGGGTGCGAACCATACCAGATCGGCTGGGCAACCGTGCAGCCCGTCTTGAGTGCCACTTGTTCGGCCAAGCGGGTGACCAGAAAGGTATCCTCGCCGTAAGGCGCCTGCGGCCCGTGATTCTCGGTGCTGCCCACCGGAATAATCAGGATGTCGTCCTTTTTCAATCTTTCCGCCACTTGAAGATTACTCATATTCTGATAGTAAACCCCGGTTGGTAAATCCATATGGCCGCCCTGCGGCGGAATCTCCCATTTGTTCATCGTATAAGACTCCTTTATGTTTGCTCTCAAAACAACTTATTCAGGAACTCAATTCCCTGGCGGGCAGCCTCCAGATCGCCCGGTTTGGGCAAGACTTCGATGCCTACCGGCCCGTTGAAGTCAATCGCTTTTAATATTTCAAAAATTGCGGGCAAATCCAGATGACCCCAACCGGGTGCCAGCCGGTTGCTATCCGCAAAGTGGACGTAGCCTAAATTTTTGCCGGCCTTTCGAAACGAATCGGTCAATGATGTTTCCTCCAGATTCATGTGAAAGGTATCGGCCAGGACTTTCAAATTGGCAAACCCTAAGTCCGCAATCAGCTCCATTGCCTGATCCAAGGTGTTGAAAACATTGGTTTCATAACGGTTAATCATCTCAATCAGCAGGGTAACTCCCATGGCTTGACCGGCTTGCGCAATCTCCCGGATCGCTTCTTTTCCCTTGGCATACTCCACGGCATAGTCTGATTTGACGTCAATTTTACCTCTGATACCGCCGACGATTACCATGGCCCCCAATTTGGCGGCCAGGTTGATATGGTCTTTCATTCGTTGAACCGCCCGTTTCCGGTGGTCCGCATCCGCCGCGAAGAGACTAAAGCCGTCATTATAATAAGTTTGACCGGTAGCTATCCCATAAACCCGCAGTTTAAGAGCACTTAACCTTTCTTGAAGCCAGCCGAAATCCAGCTCGTCGGAATCCCGCAAGCTGATCTCCACGCCGTCGTATCCCAATTCAGCGGCCATTTGCAACCCTAAATCAAGATTGCCGGAGAATAGCAGCGGCCCAAAATCCGATTTGGTGGGGGATAAACTGATGATCTTTTTGATCCGAACCATCTCCTTTGATGAAGCGGTGGGGACGAGAAGTGGAAGTGAGAAAATGAGGGGTTAGAAAAGACCCGAATAAAACCAGGCCCTTCTCCTTGCTCACGGCTCGCTTCCGACTTCCCTTCCAAAACCACACCGACGTCAATGTCATTCAGGAATTATGTAATATTTTTATTTGGTTATGATATTATATTTTTTCAGCTTTTCTTGGAGGGACGTCTCAAATTTGACCAGATTGCCCTTATCAACCACTGTGGCCTTGCCTTGTCCGATCACGATCAGTTTGGGCGGAACCGTACCGTCTTTCACATATTTAATCGCCGCTTCCACTGAATAAAAGGCCTGCGAAAAAGGATCCGAATCAACCGAAGCCGTCAATTCGCCCTTGCGGATCGAGTCCAAAGCATCTTGGTTGGCGTCACAACCGGTTACGATGGTCTCTTTTAACCGGCCCGCCGCTTTTAAAGCTTCCACCGCTCCCAAAGCCATACTATCGTTAAAGCATACCACCGCGTCAATCTTCGGGAATCTGACTAACAGATCTTCCGTTACTTTCATGGCAGTCGCTTTGTCATAGTCAGCCGGCGTGGAGGCCAGAACTTCGATCCCTTTCGCCTTGCTAAAGACTTCCGTAAAACCGATTTTACGGTCTATCGAAGTTTGGGCGCCGGTTTGGCCTTCCAATTGCACAATCTTCCCCTTGCCTTTCAGGACGCGGACCAGGTATTGACCCATCGCTCTGGCTTGAGCCACGCTGTCGATCCCGGCCCAAGAGAGAAACTGGCCGCCGTTGGCTTTGGTATTCGCGACAATGATCGGAATATTGGCCTTATTCGCTCGCTCGATTCCGGAAACGATCCCTTGCGAGTCGATGGGGACCACTACAATGATGTCGACGCCTTTTTGAATCAGATCCTCGATGTTCCGGATCTGGGACTCCACGTCGCCGCGCTCCGGCGCCAGACAGGTAAATTTGACCTTATATTTATTGGCGGCCGCTTCCCCACCATATTTCATGTCCACAAAGAAGGGATTGGTCAAGTTCTTCAGGACCAGCGCCACATTGATTTGCGAGGCCGGTTTTTTGGCGTAAATCCCTCCGCCAAAAGCCAATACCAGAATAAGTAATAAAACCGCCGTTATTCGCCAAAACTTCTTCATCACAACACTACCTCCTTATGTTTTTTGTCGATTTTATTTTATTGCTCAGCCGCGCACTCTTTTTCGACCTCCTTTCCGGCCCTGCCGGTAATCTTTAAGCGTCGTGCCGCCAACCCTTTTTGCAAATAGTTGCAGGTTACGGTCATCACAATGACAAAACCGATCGCAAACTTTTGCCATGAAGGCGAAAAACCCACCAGGTTTAAAATATTATAAAGAATCGCCACCGCAATGGCGCCGAAGGCTGTCCCGGAAACCGAACCTTCGCCCCCCGCGAAACTGGTGCCGCCCAAAACAGCGGCGGCGATCGCTTGCATGGCCCAATCCTGGCCCATAACGCCTTCGGCCGAACCCAAGCGGGCGGTATAAATGATTCCGGTGATACTGGAGAGCAAACCGCTTAGGGCATACGTGGCAATGATCGTCTGCTTGACGCTGATGGCCGAAAAAGCCGCCGCCGTCTGGCTATCGCCCACGGCATAAATCGAGCGACCCAGGATCGTCCGGTTCATGGCAAAGGCAAAAATGATTAACAAGGCAATCCCGCAAATCACCGGAACGGGTATCGCGCCGAGAAAACCGATTCCCAAAAAGCGGAAGCTATCGGGGAGTCCATAAATGCTCTCCCCTTTGGTGTAGTTCAAGGTTAACCCGTTGGCGATTTGCATCATGCCGTACGTCATGATAAAATGGGGCAACTTGAAGCGGGCGATAACCGTCCCCGAAATTACGCCGATCGCCAGGCCGGTGCCCAAGCCGATTAAAACTCCCAGGACGATTTGGTTGTTCTTGATGAAAGTCGCGGCCAAGACGCTCGATAAAGCCGCCACCGCGCCGATGGACAAGTCCAGGCCGCCCAAGATCATCACCATGGTCATGCCGATGGAAAAACAGAATATTAAAGCGCCTTGCCGCATGACATTCATTAAATTCAGACTGTTGCCGAAACGGGGCACGAATAACAAGGCAGCGACAAAAAGGATGATAAAGATCGAAAACCCTTGATTATTAAATAACTTGGCGCTCAACTGCCGGATGCTTTTCTTATCCAATTTGCTTCCCCCGTTCGTTTCGCGCTGCAGCGCTAAGGAAATTTAATTTCAGTAAAGTTTTCTCATGGTCAAAGATGTAAGCCAGAATGATGATCAAGCCGATCGCCACCAGTTGCAAATAAACATTCACGCCCATCAGATTTAAGCCGTTGCGGACCACCGCGATAATGATCACTCCCAGCAGGGTCTGGATCATGCCGCCTTTACCGCCGGTCATGGCCGTCCCGCCCAAAACGACCGCGGCGATGGCGTCGAATTCATAGCCGACTCCGATAATCGCCTGCGCCGAATTCATCCGGGCCATCATCATAATGCCGGCCGCGCCCGCCATCAAGCCGCTCAGGCCGTAGGCGATCAATTTGTATTTCTTGACGGGAATGCCGGATAGTTCGGCGGCGCTTTGATTGCCGCCAATAGCATAAATGCCTGTTCCAAATGTCGTATAACGTAACAGATAATAAAAGAGCAGATAGGCCAGTACATAGATGATTAGAGGAGAAGGAATATGCAATATACTACCGTCTTCCAACAAACGGATCGATTGGGGGAAACCCCAAATGACCCTTTCATTACTGATCACCAAGCCGAGGCCGAGCGCCATCCCGGACATGCCAAAGGTCGCCACGAACTCCGGCATTTTGGTATAAGCGATAAACCAGCCGTTGATCAGACCGCATAACAAACCGACCCCCAAACCCAACAGCAGGCCGGGAATTAACGGCACATGATTCGCTAGGATCAAAGCCGTGCAAACACTGGTCAAACCCATGACCGAACCTTGCGAAAGATCGATTCCCGCCATCAGGATGGCGATACACTGGCCGATCGCCACCACAGCCAGCATCGAGGACTGGCGCAGGATATTTTCGGCATTGTTTATCTTAAAGAAACCATTGGCGGCAATGCCAAATATCAGAATCAGGAAAAGCAGCACAATCAACGGCCCGGTGAATATCCGCCCCATTTTGACGGGTCCGCACCCAATTTTTTTCATCAACATCCCTCCGCGTTAAGATCATCTTCGATTAGGCGATCGCCAACTCGTTGAGAATTAGCCAAAGCAAATCGCAATTCTCTCCGGCAGTTACTTCATGGCTCTCGCCAGGATCTTTTCTTGAGTGGCTTCTTCTTTCGTGAATTCGGCCGCTATCCGTCCCTCCCGCATCACATAAATCCGGTCGCTCATGCCCAGAATCTCCGGCATCTCCGAGGAGACCATGATCACCGCGGCGCCTCCGGCCACCAGATCATTCATCAGTTTGTGAAACTCCGCTTTGGCGCCGACATCAATGCCCCGGGTAGGCTCGTCAAAGATGAAGATCTTCGCCTTCGTCAGCAGCCATTTGGCTAAAATCACTTTTTGCTGGTTGCCGCCGGACAAATACTGCACTTGCTGATCGAGGCCGGGAGTCTTAATCGCCAGGTCACGCACTGATCGCTCCCCGCATTCTTTTTCTTTGGCGGCGCCGATCACCCGCCAGGGAAACAGCATCGGCATCGCCGCGTGAACGATATTATGCTTGACCGATAATTTCAAACACAAGCCTTCTCGTTTCCGATCTTCCGGAATAAAAGCGATTCCCGCCTTCAAGGCGTTCAAGGGAGAAGGCTCGTATTTCTGGCCGTTAACCAGAATGGTCCCGCCGGAGGGTTTATCGATGCCGAAGATAGCCCGCATGACTTCCGTCCGCCCGGCTCCGACCAGTCCGGAAAAACCGACGATCTCTCCTTTGCGGACCGTAAAGCTAATGTCCGCAAACAGATCGTCGCGCGACAGGTTCTCCACTCGCAGCATTTCTTGGCAAAAATTGTTATAGGTCCGGGGATACTTGTTTTTGACTTCCCGGCCGACCATGGCCACAATCATTTCATCCAAATCCAGATCGGCGACCGGAATCGTCTTGATAAACTGGCCGTCGCGCAAAATCGTCACCCGGTCCCCAATCTCAAAGATCTCTTCCAAACGGTGCGAAATATAAATGATTCCCACGCCTCTGTCTTTTAACATCCGAATGATGTTAAAGATGTTTTTAATGTCTTTGGCGCCCAAAGTCCCGGTCGGTTCATCAAAGATAATAAGCTTGGCTTTTAGCGAAAGCGCCTTGGCGATCTCCACCATTTGCTGCTGCGATACGGACAATTCACAGATTAATGAACGCGGATTAATCGCCACGCCCAGCGTTTTGATGATCGCGGCCGCGTCGTCGTATAATTTGCTCCAGTCAATCGCAAAATTCTGCAGTTTTTTCGGCTCCCGGCCTAAAAAAATATTCTGGGCCACGGTCAGTTCCGGAATCAGGTTGAATTCCTGATAGATGGTGGCAATCCCAAGCTCTTGAGCTTTTTTGGAAGTTTGAAACGTTACTGGTTCGCCCTCCAGTAAAATTTCCCCCTGGTCCGGCTGGTAAGCGCCGGAGATAATTTTGATCAGCGTTGATTTCCCGGCCCCGTTTTCGCCGACCAGCACGTGAACTTCTCCCTTGCGAAGGTCGAAATTCATGTCTTTCAATGCTAATACACCAGGAAATACTTTGACAATATTTCTCAGTTCCAGCAAATTGGCCACGCGCATCTTATCCTTTCCTTATGATTCAGAGAATTTCAATCATCCCCATGCGCCCTCAGCAACAGAATATAAAGTGATTGGCCCAGTACATCCATCAATATATTGGCTCCGAATTTTCCCCCCAAAATTGAAATTCTCTCTGCTACAATTGCAACCGCAGTTAATCGCTTCTAATATCAATTTAAATTCCCCGATAAATTCAATATAATTTAACTAAAGCGCGAGCCCCTTTCTAATCGCCATTCCCAATTTCCCTTTGATGAGCGGCAATTCCTGAGTTTCTAATCTATCCGGGTGATTATATTTTAATTAAACTGAATTAATCTATTAACCAGATTATAAGCTTTATTAAACTTGAAGTCAACTGTTTAATTCATCGCATATGCCCTAATATCCGACAGTAATAGCATTTTTATCGGCGCTTTCCGGCCCGCTGGAATCCAATTTTTAAACCCCCGAATTTTAATTACATTTAATTAAACGATAGGACGGAGCAGGATGCGCTGGCAATTCTCGGCCAATCCCAAAATACCGCCGGTCCTTGTCAATTTGATATTTGAGAAGAGCTTCGGCTGCCGCTTCCCCGCGCGAGATTGCCGGACCAGAACCCAATTTCAAAATCGCCGGCCTCAAGCGGCTGGTCATTCCCCGATCAAAAAAGGACGGCCGACTGGCCGCCCTTACAAGGGGTTCTCACATCATTTTGTGTCTGATTCCTCCGTCATTTATACAGTACCGATTACAATATAGGCAAAACTCGCGGGGGTCCAGGGACTGCGGTCGAACTCGCCAAACTCTTCGGTAAGCTTCAATCCCGCTTCTTCCAATAACCCCAGGAACTTCTTCCGGGTTAAGGGATATAACGGAACCTGATTGGCATAACTGCGTCCCTCACAAGTGAGTCGGGTTTTGAAAAGAATCTCCCGGTCCGATCGGATCTCATACTCGCGGATCAGTTCGGTCCCATCCGACCGGGCAATGGTCGGCAGGGAAGCGATCTTCCGGTCGAGGATCCGGTCGTAATTCAGGATCTGAATGGCCCAGCGGCCGCCCGGCGCCAACAGTTTGCGCCATTCGGCCAACGCGGCCCCGATGGCCGCCGGACCCGCCAGATGGACCAGGGAATTGCCTATGCAATACCAGCCCTGATAACCGGCGCCGATGTCCGGCCGGCTCATGTCCTGAACCAGCAGCCGGGGATGGGTGCGGTCGGCCAGCTTCCGGCGGCCGATCCCGATCATCTCCGCCGCCAGGTCGATCCCGGTGACCTCATAACCGGCCCCGGCCAACGCCGCCGCGTAACTGCCGGTGCCGCAGGCCAGGTCGGCAAGGCGCCCCGGCGGCGGCATAAAAGTCGCTTGTAAAAAACGGACCGTCTCCGGGTCGGCCGGAAAGATCCGATCGTAACAAAAGGCGAAATCCTCATAGAAACCCATGCGCGACACTCCTTACGACAGATTCGATTCATCGGTGTCCCATAATGACATAGCATGCCCCTTAGCCGGAGGGCCAATCCCCCATCCTTTGCCCCTGGCGCAACACCGCCGCTCCGCTCACGATTCGATGCGCACGAAGCTGATGCCGGAGAGCTGTTGCACGGCGCCGATCAATTCGGCGTTGTTCAGATGGGTCGGCATCTGCAGCTCCAGTTCCAGCACGATCTCGGTCCGGCCGGAATCCTCGGTTTGATTCTCTTCCTGATATTCAAACAGCTTGACTTCGTGGTTGGTCAGCAGCTTCAGGACTTCCGGAACGGTCTCGCGCTGCCGCAGATGCACGATGAGCTTGGTGAACTTGGTGCCCCATAATTTCTTGCTGAAATGCAGGAATTCCAGGCAGATCAGCACCAGGGCCGTGGTGCTGACGCTCACCCAGTACATGCCGGCGCCGACCGCCAAACCGATGCCGGCGGTCGCCCACAGGCCGGCGGCGGTGGTCAGGCCGCGGACCGATTGCCGTTGAATGATGATCATGCCGGCCCCCAGGAAGCCGACGCCGCTCACCACCTGGGCCGCGATCCGGCTGGGGTCCAGCGCAATGCCTTTAACGCCCAGAATATCGTAGAACGCATATTTGGACACCATCATGATCAAGGCACTGCCCACCGCCACCAAAAAGTGGGTGCGCTGGCCCGCTTCCTTCCGCTTGCTGGTGCGCTCCATGCCGATGATCGCGCCCAAGGCGCCCGCCAGAATCAGTCGCAGAATCATCTCCCATTCCATGGCCTTTCCTCCTGTCGTTTGGTGCATTCGCTAAGGGTGCGCCGACTTTTTAAAGCCAAATCCGGCAAGGAGCCGCCCTCTTTCCGGCCCACCGGCGCTCCCACCCGTTTCGGGAACGCGGCCCGGTTTATCCCCATATTTATGACGGACCGCAACCAAATATGAAACGACGGCGATACAATATTAATTTTTAATTAAATCATAGCGCCGCACGGAATGCAACCCGATAAAACGATACTTTGGTATGAAATTATGAACTGCCCGGAATCGGCAGAGTGGTCGGCGGGAGCGTGCCCGGCATTTATCGGGCGGAGGCGGGCAGACGATCGGCGCTTAGGACAGCGGCGGCAGCGATCGTCCGACGCTGCCCGCCACGGCGGTGATTCACCGCCCGTTCCCTCGCAAAGGAGCGCGGCCGGCATCGCGGACCATGGTCCGGATGTCGTCGGGATCGCTGGGCGTCAGGACCGGGCGCGCGTAGACCGGGTTGGCGATGACTCCCAGCTTATTGAAGGGCCAAAAGATAAAGGCCGCCTTGCCGATGACGTTGGGCAGGGGAATGAAACCGACCTGATCCTCGCGGCTGTCCAGGCTGTTGTTGCGGTTGTCGCCCATGACGAAGATATCGCCCTCGGGAACGACATGCAACGGAAAATCGTTGAAGGTTTTCTCCTTGATATACGGTTCGGTCAGCGGCTCGCCGTCCACGTAGACTTTGGACTTGCGAATCTCGACGGTCTGGTCCGGCCCGGCGATCACCCGTTTGATATATAGGCGCTGCTCGTCGTGGGGCGGAATCAGCACCACAATATCCCCGGTATGCGGCGGCCGCCATTGATACACCAGACGGTTGACGACCAGCCGCTCGCCGGTGTAAAAGGTCGGCTGCATCGAGGGGCCGTCGACCACAAAGGAACGGGCCACGAACACCTCGATGAACACAATGACCAGAACGGCAATGGCCAGGGATTCGATATTTTCCCGGCAGACGCTTTTCTTGGTTTCCAGAATGGCCACCTCTTCTCCAAAAGATGCGGCGCAATGAATGCCAGGAGGTGCGTTCCCCCCAATTCTCCGGTTACGGCTCCCTGGCAAAAGCAAATCAGCGGGCGCACCGCCCGACCGGCCGATTCATTGCATCGCTTAAACAGGAATTACCCATGCCCTGCCTCTATTAACGATATTTGCTATGCTTTGTTTCGCAAAAAATACCGCGCATGATTGGCTACGACTCATAATTATACCGCATCGGCGCCGATCATGCGCTGCCAATTATACCATTTACATTACAAAAGGATGGAATATTTCAAATTTACTCCGTTAATCCATGGGAATTCGTTATTGCGTTTCAGCTTTAGTTCAAACTTCAGCCGATCGGCTCGATCGTCAACTCCCGGGATCCGATTCTTCCCGCCCGCCTCCTTCTGGGGCACGACTGTGCCTTCCTCCTCTCCGGATCCCCCCTGGTATATTGGGTACGGCCTTCGGTCTTGATAGGGATGCCGCCATCCTTGTAAGGGATGTCATGATCCTTTCACAGGATCCCCGTATCCTTGTCAGGGATGCCCGCGTCCGTGTCAGGGAGCGTCCCATCCGTGTCAGGGATGGAATGATCCGTTCATAGGATCCTCGTATCCTTGTTAGGGATCGTCTTATTCCTGCTTCCCCGAAGACCGTCCCTACTTCCCGAAGGACCGTCCCTTCTTCCTCGGCATTCGTCCCCGTTGCCCGGAGTCGCGTCCTTCCTTCCCGGAGCCTTGGGGAAACCGGACCGGGGCTCGAGGCAGTCGGACCGTTCGCCATCCCGGTTGATCGGGGTCATGCCCCAGTTGGACCGATTTCCGTCCGAGTTGCTACGGAGACCGTTCCTACTTCAGCGGGCCTCGGTTCGGCATCCCGAGCAATCATCCGTCTCGGGTTGCTTCATATCCCAAGCCCATAAACGAACCGTCCCAACCGCCAATTACGGTTGGGACAGTCGGAGCGTTTCATTCTGGCGCCGGTTCGCTATGGCAAAGCTTTGGGACCCCTTATTTCAATCCCGACAGCACGATGCCTTCCACGAAATACTTCTGGCCGATGAAATACAGGATCACACTGGGGATGATCGACAGCGTGGAGGCGGCCATGATCGCTTTCCAGTCGGTCCCGAAGCCCGACCTGAAGTTGGCCAGCGCCTGGGAGACGGTGTTCATTTCGTTGCGGGAGATGTAAATGAGCGGCCCCATCAGATCGTTCCACATCAGGATGAAGGTGAAAAGGCCCACCGTGATCAGGACCGGCTTGATCAGCGGCAGCAGGATCTGGAACAGGATCCGCAGATGGTTGGCGCCGTCCATATAGGCCGCCTCGTCCAGCTCCCGGGGGATGGTCATCAGAAATTGGCGGATCAGGAAGATATTCAAGGCGCCGCCGCCCAGGAAATGGGGGACGATCAGCGGAATGTAGCTGTTGCTGAGCCCGATGGAGCTCCAGGCCATGAAGATCGGGATGATCAGCACCGCCCCCGGCATCAGCATGCTCCCGATGACCAGGGTGAACCAGAATTGCTTGAGCGGAAAATCGAGCCGGGCGAAGCTGTAAGCCGCCAGGGTCGCCGTCAGCAGCACCCCGGCCACCGCCGGCAGGGCCAGGCTCAGCGTATTCAGGAAATACCGCCCGAACGGAAAGACCGACAGGGTGTAGGGGTAATTGTCGAAGCGCCAATGCACCGGGAGCAATAGCGGCGGGTATTGGTTGATCTCCAGGTTGGACATGAACGAAGACCGCACCATCCAGAAGAAGGGGAAGAGCACCGCCAGAGAGATGATGATCACTGCGCCGGCATTGGCCCGGCGCCACAGGTTCCGCTTTGTATTCATGCCGATTTTACCTCACTCTGCCTCATAGAATGTCCAACGCCGGGAGGTCGCGAAGATGACCGCGGTCAGGGCCGCGATGAACAGGAAGAACAGCACCGACAGCGCGCTGGCGTGGCCGAAGTTGTTGCGCATGAACCCTTCCCGGTAGATCAGGTAGATCATCAGCAGCGTCGCGTCGCTGGGGCCGCCCTTGGTAATGGCGTAGGCGGGCACGAAGCCCTGCAGGTTGACGATGAGGCTCATCAGGAAATTGTAAAAGATGACCGGCGACATCAGCGGCACCGTGACGTGGCGGAACTTATGCCAGAAGTTGCCGCCGTCGACCTCTACCGCCTCCAGGTAGGTCTTGGGCACCCCTTGCAGCCCGGCCAGGAAGATGACGATCAGGTTGCCGCTCATCCAGACCATCATCACGATGATCGAGGGCATGACCAGCCGCTCGTCCTGGAGCCATTGCAGCTTGTCGAAGCCCAGCAGGTTCAGGACATAATTGAAGACCCCGAAATTGGCCTCGTACATCCAGGACCAGACGATGCTCGAGCCGATGATCGGCACGATATAAGGCAGGAACAGGATCGAGCGCCAGACGCCGCGGCCGGGGATCCGCTGGTTGAGCATGAGCGCCATCACCAAGGAATAGATGATGCCGCTGATCACGGCCCCGATGGCGAAGTACAGGGTGGCCGCGACCGATTTCTGAAAATAAAAGTCGCTGGTGAAGATATCGATGTAATTGCTCAGCCCGGTGTAGGCCGGCGGCTCCAGCCCGGTCCAATTGGTCAGGCTGATGCCGATCACCCCGAGAATGGGGAAAATGGTGTAAAACAGCAGCCCCAGAATGGCCGGGGCCAAAAAAAGATAGGCGGTGACGGCGTTGCGCCGCTTTAACTTGCTCCGTTCCATTGCTTTCACTCCACTAACGTCCGCTATATTGAATCTCGACGCGGTTTTCCGGTCGAAAATCTTTCATACCCGGATTAGCCCGTCGGCTCCGTCCCAAAGGACCGGTTTTCCCCTTCCGTGAAGCGCGGAAGGGGAAAAAACGGGGTTTACCGTTCTTATTTGGGCCGGTTCTCTTCGAACAGCTTTTTGACCTTGGGCAGAATGGCGGTGATGTATTGCCTGGCGGTTTGTTTGCCGTTCCAAACCTGGTCCATTCCGGAGTCGATCAAATCGTTCAGCTTGTCATAGCTCGGGAAGAAATACCAGGGAACCTGGACCGCGTTATTCATGGCATATTCGACCACCGCGGTCTTGTATTGGGCGTAAGGCGGATGGACGGAGTTGTCGGCCCACTTGCGGATGGCTTCGTCATTGGCGTACCATTTGGCGGAGACCGGCATCCAGATGCCGCCGGTGATCAGATCCCAGCCGTTATCCTCGTCGCTGATCCAGCGCACGAAGGTCTTGGCCGCGGCGAGGTTCTTGGAGCTGTTGAAGACGACGAACGGTCCGCCGGTGTTGTAGGTGACCGCCTGCTTCATTTTCGGCAGGACGCCCACGCCATACTGCAGGCCGTCCTTGAGCGAGTTTTTCAGGGAGACGCCGATCTCCCACTGGCCGCTGGTGGCCATGGCCACCTTGCCGGTGAGCAGGGTCACGTCCAGGCTGGGCATGTTGTTCTTGTCGCCGATCGACGGGGCGACCTTGTCTTTCAGGTAGAGGTCGGCGATGGCCTGGAGCGCTTGCATGGTCGGCGGGGTCCCCAGGAGCAGCTTCTGACCGTCGGGGCTCATCACGCCGCCGCCGTTGGAGATGGCCAGCACCGGCCACATCCAGGAGAGCCGGTTGAAATCGGCGCCGTAGGTGACGATGTTTTTCGGATCGAAGCCGGGATCGTTCGGGGTTTTGCCGTTCTTATCCTTGGTCAGCTTTTTGGCCACGTCCACGAACTGCTTCCAGGTCCAGGCCTTGGCGGCGCTGGCCGGCGGATAAGGGAGCTTGGCGACGTCGAACAGTTTCTTATTATAGTAGAGCACCAGCACTTCATTGGCGCAGCTATACCCAACGACCTTCCCCTTGTAAGTAAAGGCCAACGATTTGAGGGGCCGTTCGTCGGGCTGATACATATCGCCCACGTCGGCCAGGAGACCGGCCGCGGCGTAGCGGATGGTCATCGGCTCCGCCATCATGCAGGTATCGGGCAACTGTTTGGCGGCAGCCATCGTATTCAGCTTGGCCTCGTAGTCGGCGCGGCTGACGGCGATCAGGGTGACATGGATCCCGTCGTGGGACGCGTTGAACTTGTCGAGCGTCTTCTGAATATCGGCCGCTTCGGATTCGGTCGTATTGTACCAGGCCATGTAAGTAATCTCGGTCTTGGCCGCGAATGCGGTGGCCGAAAGGGCGATCAGCGTGATGATCAACCACACCAAGGACCAGCGTCTAAAATCAACCATCGAATCTTCCTCCCTCGATTATTTTTATTGGACCACGACCACTACCCGGAGTTTCCCATTCTGCTCCGAATCTTTTCCCTCCCTTCGGCGCCCCGCCCGGCAGGGCGTCTCGCCTTATGAAAGCCGGCTTATCCAGACCGCCATGGAACCGGGTTCCCGGTTGTCCCAGGCGTAATAGGGAACTGCTTTGACGGGGATTTTCCGGTACGCTTCCCCGCGGTCGGCCGGCCGGTACAATGTCCCGTCCCAACCGTGTAGCTCGCTGATGTATCCTTCCCCTTCGATCACTACGATCCCCCCCAGAACGTCGGGATCGAAGCGGGCAGTCAGCGCGGCGTCTTTGGGAAGCATGATCCGGGTGACCGGACAGGGATGATCGGCTTCCTCCAGGCAATACACCAGAGGACCGCGCTGGATGGCGAGCCGTCCCGCATCCTGCCAGACGGCCGGATGAGCCGCCACCGTCTCCACCGGCATCGCCAGGATCAGCTCCACCCGGTCCCCGTCGGCCCACTCCCGCTGGAGAGCGGCATAGCCGTCGGCGACGACCGGCTCCGCCGCTGCGCCATTCACCCGCAAGACCCAACTGCGGCACCAGCCCGGAATCCGCAGCCGGAGAGCGAATACCGCCGGACCGGCCAATTCCATCGTCAACTCGACCCGGCCCTCCCAGGGATAATCGGTGGTTTGCCGAACGATCAGCGGCTTCCCGCCGGCCAGGGTGATTTGGGCCGCGCCCTGGATATACAGGTGGACGGCCAACCCCGCCGCGTTTTGCGAATAAATATATTTGCCGAGCGAAGCCAGCAGCCGGGCTATATTCGGCGGACAGCAAGCGCATTCGAACCAGCCCTGGCGGTGGCGATCGCCGGCGCTCTGCAGCGGATTGTCATAGAAGAACTTGCGGCTGTCGAGCGCGACGCCGGATAAAAAGCCATTATAAAGTACCCGCTCCAAAATGTCGGCGAAGCGGCCCGCGCCGGTCAACTGCAACAGCCGGTGCTGCCACATGATCATGCCCACCGCCGCGCAGGTCTCGGCATAGGCCGTGTCGTTGGGGAGGTCATAGTCCCGGGTGAACCCTTCATTGCGGTTCGAAGGCCCGATCCCGCCGGTGATATACATCCGCCGCGTGGTGACGTTCTCCCAGAGCCGTTCCAGCGCCGCCAGTAACCGGGGATCGCCGCTCTCGGCGACGATATCGGCCATAGCACAGTACAGATACATGGCCCGCACCGCGTGGCCGACCACCTCGGCTTGTTCGGTCACTGGCAGGTGATCCTGGGCGTAACGGCCGTCATAATTTTCATAGCTTCCGTAGTATTGCGCATTGACCTGGCCCGGCTTGCCGGCGATTTCATCCAGATGGCCCAGCTCCCAACGGAAACGGGAATCGGGCCGGCCGCGCTGACCGATGAAGAAGACGGCCAAGTCCAAGTAGCGTTTGGTTCCGGTGGTCCGATACAGATCGACCAGGGCGGTCTCGATCTCCTCATGGCCGTCGGCCGCCTCGAACTTGCCCGGCCCGAACACCCCGTCGATATGATCGGCCAGGCGGCAGGCCACATCCAGCAGGGTCCGCCGGCCGGTGGCCTGAAAATGGGCCACCGCGGCCTGAATCAGATGCCCGGCACAGTATAATTCATGGCCCATCGCCAGGTTGGTGAATTTCTTATCCGGTTCGACCCATTGAAAATAGGTATCCAGGTAACCGTCGGCCGCCTGAGCGGCGGCGATCAGCGCAATGGTTTCGTCCACTGCCCTTTCCAGCTCGGGGTCGGGCTGGCTGGCCAGGGAATAACTGGCCGCCTCCAGCCACTTATAGGCATCGGAATCCATCCAGAAGGGTCCGGCGTAGGCGCCATCCGCCCGGCCCGCGACCCGTCGGAAATTGTCCAGCACCCCGCTGCTCTTTAACTGCTGATACTGGTAGGGCAAGGAAACCCGCCGGTTGCCCTCGATACGGGGCCGCCAAAAGCGGTCTTCGATCTGAACCGCCCGGTGCGGCACGGCCCAGAAGCGTTGCTTGGAATCGAACTGGCGGTTTGCGGTCACGGTCAACACCCCGAATTTTTAAGATAATTCCTGATTATTTGGTTTTTTAATCGATTAAATTATCCGGTAAAAATTTTTCTATCCCAGCGCGGTGGCCGAAACCACCCGTTTAGCCACAGACTGCCGTTCGATCAGAGTGCATTTCAAACGGTAGTCGTGCCGGTCCGCCCCCGATTGCGAATCGTCGATCCGCTCCATCAGAATTTGCACCGCTTGTTTGCCCATTTCATTCAGGGGCAAGGCCATGGTGGTCAAGGACGGCGCGAAAAACTTGCTGCACTCCCGATTATCGAAGCCGATCAGCGAAACCGCCTCGGGAATAGCCATCCCGAGTTCATTGGCGGCATCGATCACCCCGCCGGCCATCAGATCGTTCATGGCAAAGATCGCCGTCGGCGGATCGGGCAGCGTCAAAAGCTCCTTGCCCAGCGCATAACCGGACTCCCGTTCCCAGTCGCCGGCCTTCAAATAGGCCGGATTGAATAACAGGTTATAATCGAGCAGCGCCCGCTGATAGCCCTTAAACCGCGCTTGGCTCTGCAGCGAATCGTATAAGCCGCTGATGACGCCGATCTTGCGGTGTCCGGCGTCGATCAAATACTGAATCGCGTCATAAGCGGCGGCCTCGTCATCATAATTCACCGCGTAATCCTTGGCTCCCGCCGAATAGCAGTACGTATAGACGATGGGTACGGGCAGGTTCTCGATGATCCCCGAAAGGTCTCGGGAATGGGCTCCGATATAAATAATCCCGTCCACCTGCCGGCTCAGCAGGATCTGGACCGTCTCCGCGATTAGATTGCGGTATTTGGCGGTATCGGCGTAATGGTTGCCGAGCCTTTTATACAGCCGCAGATTGTTCAGGATGATGTGAAAGCCGTGATTCTCGGTGTCTTCATCAATGCCGTTGATGATCTCCGGCGTGTTGAATACGGTGATGTCTTCGGAGATTACTCCGA
Organism: Bacillota bacterium; assembly: GCA_023400055.1. GTDB lineage: Bacteria > Bacillota > UBA4882 > UBA8346 > UBA8346 > Hydrogenispora. The sequence continues at coordinate 57,844 of JAEXFN010000061.1, read as the reverse complement.
TCAGATGGGTCCGCTTCACCTTGAGGCTCTTGGCGATGGTGCTCGGCCGGTATTGGGTCTCATGTATCACCCGCAGCACTTTTTCCCGGGTGGCCTGAGTGACTTTCGGCGAGTTGTTGAGCACATTCGAGACCGTGGCAGTCGAGACTTTGGCCAGTTTCGATATTTCCCTGATGTTCAAGTTCGAGTGGACTCCTTCAATCAATTTTAATCGATTAAATTATTCCATGCATCCTCCCGGAAATCCTTCTAAAAAATGCCAATCTTTTCAATTTTTTCAATGAATCCCTTCGTTCGTACGACACTGCGCACATCATCAAACGAAGGGACGTGATTTCCTATGGTCAAATGATCTAAAACAGCATCAAAAGAACCTCCGGCCATCCATACGAGCCCGAGGTTCTTTTCATTTGACGTGCTAAAGATTAATGCTGACACAGCCCGATTTTAGGATTCATAACATACGGCCGCGCTGGTATCCAGCACTTGGCCGATATATTGGGCCACTTCCAGATGGACCGGATGCACCAGATAAGCTTCGAGGTCGGCCATGGCGGCAAATTTGGTTATCAGCAGGATATCGTAGGCCGAGGCGCCGGGACGGATGTTCACTTCCACCTGTAAATCGCGGAGCGGTTCGATCTTCCCCTTCATGCCAAGCAGCACATCCCTGGTTTTGGCGATATTTTCGCTGGTGCGCTCTTTTAATTTCAACATTAAATTGTTGGTGACCATTTTCATTTCCTCCTCATTTTTCGGTGAAGCGGCTTTGGGTAATCATTTCCTTCGACGCACGACGATGACTTTCAAAGGTTCCAGGAGCTCCGGTGCTTCTCCCGAAGGCGGTCATTCTCCGGTCAGTTCAATATGCAGGCCGGTGATCTTGCCGCCATCGATTGTGAAGTAAAAATCCAGCGGGACCGGGCTTCCCTCGAAGTTGCCCGCGACCAGGGCGGTGAGAATCGTCGCTCCGCCGCGCTCGACGAGAGCGGTAGCCTCCAGCGTGTCCTGGTATTTTTGATTGCTAGCTTCGTTCCAATGCTTGATGGCGGCGGTGCCGCGATGTTCCTCTCCTTCGTCATGAACCACCGCATCCTCGGCGAAGCAGGCGGCCAGCGCCGCGCTGTCGTGCTCATTCTTGGCTTGGACAAACGCCGCGATCGGCGCCGGCAATTTAATAGCTGTAGACATCGTATCCGCTCCTTTTTTCTCTATTATAAACAAGGAAATAAGACAACGATATGTCATATTCGAATAGATCATTTTACAGTTAGCGCGTAAATCATTCTCGCTCAAAAAAATGTCCGGTTCGGACGAAGCACCTCAGAGTATTGCGTTATTGCGTTGGCGCTTCCGTTACAGTTTGCGAATATTTTTGAAAATAATGGCAAAAGTATCGTTTATAATTCGATTTTCCCAGCCGAGCCAGAAGCAGCGCCGGAAATTGCCGCGAACCGGGGATCACCGTGCGATCCGGGCCGATCCGACGGAGGAGCAGATTTGGACAAAGCGCATATCACCGACAAACAAAGCATCGCCCTCATTGTCCTTTATATCATTGGGACGTCTTCCTTGGTGATCATGGCCCTGGAAGCCAAAAAGGACTTGTGGCTCAGCATCCTGATCTGTTACCTGATGGCGATGCTAATGGGCCTGATGATCGCCAGGTTGAAATCTTTATTTCCGGACCTGGATCTCTTTCAAATCTTCGAAAAATGTTTCGGAAAAGTGCTTTCAAAGGCAGTCCACATCGTTTATGTTCTATCCGCCTTTTACGTCGTAGTTTTGATCAATACCTTTCTGATTCACTTCATCCGGGCGACCGCCCTGCCGAACACGCCCAAAGTCGTTCTGGATATCCTTATCACCTTTATCTGCATCTGGATGACCAAGGGCGGCGTGCAGTTGATCAGCAATTTCGCGACATTATTTCTCGGCCCCAGCCTGCTGTCGATCGCGATCATGATTACCGCGCTGGTTCCCCAGATGAATTTCAACAATCTGCTGCCGGCCTTTCAGGAAAGTCTCGGCCATATCTTGTACGGTTCGTTGTCCACTTTTATCTTCCCGCTGGGGGAAATCATCATATTTGTGGCTTTTTTTCAAAAATTCAGCACCCCGGCAGCCGCCTACAAGGTTCTGCTGATCGGTCCGAGCATCGGGGCACTGGTGGTTTTGGTCATTTCGGTGAGCAATGTATTGGTGCTGGGGATCAACCTGGCTTCCGACGTCTATTACCCTACCTATATATCGGCTTCGCGCATCATGATCGGCGCCTACTTGCACGGACTGGAACTGATTCTGTCCATCGTTTACATCCTGGGCGCTTTCGTCAAAACCAATGTCTATTTCTCGGTATGTTGCAAGGCCCTGGCGCGAACCTTCGGTTTTCGGGATGATTACCGCTTTATTGTCACTCCCGTCGGACTGTTAGCCTTCTGCGCCGCACTTTTTTTCTACGAAAGCCCGCTGGATTACACGCTTTGGCTCAAAAAAGACCTGGTGCCCTATTCGATCCCTTATCTCATCATCATCCCGGTCCTGACCTTCCTGGTCGCGGAATTCAGGAAGAAAAAAATTTAAGCGCGGCGCTGACCCATTGATCCAGCACTCCCGCCGGACTGGGCAGTTTGACATTGAAACTCAACAGCAGGCTGAGCAGAAAGGCGACCGAGAAAACCGCCCCATACAACAGCAATTCCTTGATCCGGGCCGCTTGAACCAGCGGCACGATCTCCAGCAATCCGATGATGGCAAAAGCCGCGATCACCAGTAAAAACATTCCGACTACTGTCCCTCCTGCGTTTCCTTCATACTTTGTTCGCTGCCGTCGATGTCGACCTTTACCCGGATGACGGCGGGAAGCTTGGCGAACTCGTTCGGCCAGTCGCGTTTCAGCCGCAACCACAGCCGCGGATACTTTACCGCCACTTGATTGCCGAAGCCCAAGATGTCGCAACGATAGTTCCCTTGCAGCAGCTCGAGCAGCTTATGAATCCGGGCCGTGATCACACTTTCGGCTCCGGCGGCCACTTTCTTGATTTTTTCAGGTTGAAACACATCTTTGGCGCCGTCGATCTCGCCGATCGCCGCCGTCATTTTTACCCGGATCGTCATGATCAGCTTTTTGCGGCGGAACGCCGGTTCGATGGCGGTTTGGCAATGGCTGACCTTCAGGGAAACGGTTTGAAGTTTTTGCTTTTCGGACGGTTCGGGCGCCAGAACCGCCTGACCCAGCTTGTTCAAGAGCAGCGAAAGCGTTCGCGTCTGTCTGCCGTCCAGCCAGCCGACCGGCCTGGTCTTAAGAAACAAGGCCGTTCCGTCGACGAACGGCAAAACGCCGTTGCTGAAATTGGCGAGCCGCGCGGTGGGCAACGCGGTGCAGCCGCCCTCCGACTGCAAATTGGCGATAAATTTCGAATAAGTCATGCTTAAAAAAATTTCCGATTGGGGCATGGCGAAAAAATGATCCAAATAATAGGAGGTGATCTTTTCGGTCTGGGGAGCAGCCTGCTGCAAAATCGCCGCGGCGCTCCGTTCCTTCGACAGGAGCAGCCAGCTGGTATCGCGCATTTGATGGTTTCTTTTGACCCAGTCCAGGATGCCGATGAACAAATCCCGCTCGGCCATCAGCTCCCGGCTGAGAATGAGAACCTTAGAATGGCTCCATAGCAGCCGGCGGCCGGCCTTGGCGCGCAGGTCGACGGCGGCGTCGAGGATGTTTTGACCGCGGCCCTGGTAGATTTTCGACTCGAAGCTGCTTTCCTTCTCCGAGGAAGTGGGCAAGGCGATCTCGGTGGTCAGCAGGATCCCGCGGCTGCCCGGATCGTAATCGATGGCCGTCCCGGCGATGATGACCTGGTCGTCGATCTCCTTGTAATCCCAGCAGCCGGCGCAAAGCGCCGCCGCCAGGAGGACCGTCAGCAGCCGCAGGATTCCGCGCGTTCTCATGCTCGGCAACTGTCCCGGGACTGGACTGCGTTGCGGTTCAGGTTTCTCCATCGTGCGCCTCCCGGTTCCTCAAAGTTTTGGACCGTGGCCGGCCTGGCGGATCCGGTTCATGGCCCCGATAAATTTGGGACGGGTTTTCATATACCACCACGGCGCCCGGAAAACGGTATCCTTCACGTCCTGCAGATTCAGCGAGGCCAGCGGCGTCATATACGGCACGCCATAGGACCGGATCTGCAGCAGGTGGATCAGCAGTCCGACCATGCCGAAGATATAGCCGTAAAAGCCGAGGAAGGCCGATAAAATCACCAAAACGAAGCGCAGGATGATGATCGCCCCGCTCAGGCCGGGAATCATCAAACCGGTGACCGCGGTCAGGGCGGTGATGATGACCATCGGGGCGCTGAACAGCCGGGCCTGCACCGCCGCCTGACCCAGGATCAGCGCGCCGACGATGCTCAAGGCCTCGCCGATGGCGGCGGGCATCCGAATCCCCGCCTCGCGCAGCAGTTCAAAGGCCAATCCCAACAGCAGCAATTCAATGGTGGTCGGAAAGGCCACCCCCTGACGGGCCGCGGAGATGCTCAGCAGCAAAGGGGTCGGGAGGATCTCCTGATCAAAGCTGGTCAACGAAAGATAAATCGCAGGGATGCTGGTGGCGAAGATAAACGCGAGAATCCGGATGCTCCGGCTGATCGACGAGAAAAAGAAATTGATATAGTAATCGTCGTTAGCCTGAAAGTACTCGATGAAAATGTAGGGCAAAGTGAGCGCCACCGGGCTGCCGTCGAGGATCAGGGCCACCCGGCCCTCCAGCAGTTTGGCCGCAACCACGTCGGGGCGTTCGGTGCTGCCGACGGTTTTGAAGGGCGAGAGCGGCGCGTCTTTGATGAACTCGACGATATAGCCGGTGCCCAGGACACCGTCGAGCTCGATCGCATCCAGCCGTTTTTCCAGTTCGGCCAGGATCGCCGGATTGGCCAATCCCGCGATGTAACATATGCAGGCCCTGGTGCGGACGCGGCTGCCCAAGACCTTATAAGTCAATTTTAACTGGTGGGTATTGAGTTTCCGCCGCAGCATGGAGAGGTTGATCATCAGCGATTCGGTGAAGCCCTCCTTGGGTCCGCGCAGCGTCTTCTCGCTTTCCGGTTCGGTGATGGACCGCGTCTGCCAACCCCTGGAAGCGATGATCAGCGCCTCTGCCGCGCCGTCGAGCAGCAGGACGGTGTCGCCGCCATTGATGGCTTCGCTAAGTTCCCCGATATCGGCGCTCTTTTTTATATTATTGGCCGCGATGACCCGGGTCCGCAACACCTCCAGCGGCGGCCCGTCCGTTCCCCGCCGCGCATGGCCGAGGATCGGCCCGATGATATTCTGGTTGACGATCTCCTGATCCACCATTCCGTCGACGAAAATGGCGCAGCAGCGCAACCCGGCATCGACCCTGGAACTGAAATGCCGGTAAATCACGGTGTCGTCATTTTCGAACAGTTTGCGAAAGCGCACCTCATTGGCGACGAGGGCGGTGGACCAACCGGACTCCCCATCCGGCTGCGGCTCCGGACCGGAATGCTCCGGCGGATTCTGGCGCCAGCGTTTGTACAAAGGCTTCACCCAAAAGTATTATCTGGATCCGATGGATCAATTATGTATCAGCCAATGGGTCTGCGGCGAAACTGGCAGTTTGGTTTGGCCGCCCTCCCGGTCTTGCTTCCCTTCGGCTCCGGCATGATGCCCTACCGTTCCATCCGTTCCGGAGCGGAACCCTCATGTCAGGGATGGCCTTTGGTCCGACAGGGATATGCTTTATCGATGTTAGGATACCGTTCATCCTTGTTAGGGATGTGCCGATCCCATCCAAGGATCCTCATATCCGCGTCAGGGATGCCAACGTCCGTGTCAGGGATCGGGCCATCCTTGTCAGGGATCTGCCGATCCTTTCGGCGGATCTTCCTATCCGTGTTAGGGATCGTCTTATTCTTGCTTTCCCAAAGACCATCCCTGCCTTCCCAAGGACTGGGCAAGCTGATCCGGAGCTCGGGGAAACAGGACGGAGACCCATCCCTGCCGTCCGGACCGGCCGGGCAATTATTTCGTCTCTCATCCCGACCGGACAGCATTCCATCCCTACGGGACGGTTCGCCGTCCCGGCTGTCCGCGGGCATGCCAAAAAACCGCCGGCCGAAAAGCGGCGGAATGCGGCAGCGCATGGATTGCGGACCTTCCCCTTACCCCTACCCCTGCCCCCGGTTCAGGTCGCGCTTATATTCCAGCGGGTTCTTGCCATAATACTTCTTGAACATCTCGCTGAAATGCTTGGCGTCGTTGAAGCCGACCCGGGCGGCGATCTCATAGGTCTTGGCGTCGGAGGTCAGCAGGATCCGCAGGGCCTGCTCCATCCGGACCCGCAATAGAAAATCCTTAAAGTTCTCCCCGGTGTGCTTCTTGAAGAAGGCGCTAAAATAGTTGGGATTCATGAAAGCGAGGGCGGCGGCGGTCTCCAGGGTGATATTCTCCTGATAATGGGCGGCGATGTAGTCCTTCACTTTTTTGAGGTCAGCGCTTTCCCTGTTCTTCAGCGTCGCCGCCAGTTGCCTGGAGAGGCTCTGAAGATACTCGGCCGCCCGGGCGGCCAATTGCTCGAAGGTTTCCGAGTCGCCCAACTCTTTCAGAATGTCCTGGCCCGCCGGGTCGGGCGGCCCGGCGGCCAGCCCGAGCCGGGACAACTCCAGCCGGACCTGACCGATGAGCGACAGGTAATAGCCGATGGCCGCCGCGCGGTCGCCGCCGGTCAAGGCGCGGATGATCGCCCGCAACCGGGCCAGGCAACCGGCGCCGGCTGCTTTTTCATTCATTAACAAGCTGTCGATCAGTCGCTGTTGTTCCTGAAAGAGATCGTCGCTCCGATAGCGGGCCGGCTCGCTCGCTTCCGGGAGCGCGGCGGGGTCCGCGCCGAAAAAAATTCTTTGCGCCAGATCCGCCAGCGCCGTCTGGTAGGAATGGGCGACCGCCGCCAACCTCGGCACGCTTTCCCCGACGCCCACGGCGATCACGGCATTCATCCGGCCATAGACCGCGCCTTTCAGAGCGGCGGCGATCGCTAGCGCCGCCGTCCGGCCCGCTCCCGGCGCATGATGGAATAGGATCACCGCCAGTTGGTTGCCGCGTTCCAGGGTCACTCCGCCGTGGGCCGCGCTGACCCGCTGTTCGAGCAGGTTGAAAACCGCGTATTTGAGCAGTTGTTCCTCCGGCGTCAAAACGGTCTGACGCCCCAGGCGTTCGATGGCGATGGCCAGGACGGTGTAATCCGGGCAATCGGCCGCAATGCCGCAAACCTGATAATCAGCGGCCGACGCGGGGGGCTGGCCGTCGAGCAGCCCTTCCACCAGGTTCCGCTGGAGCAGCTTCCGCCGTTCCGATTCATAACTCAATAGCCGGTCGCGGTTGGCGGCGGCCTCGCTTTCCCGGTCGATCAGCGCGATGGCCTTGCGCAAAGTCCGTTCCAGCTGTTCTTTGGCGATCGGTTTCAGGATATAGTCCAAAGCGCCGAAGGCCAAGGCGTCCTGGGCATAGCGGAAATCCTGGTAGCCGCTGAGGAAGATGACCTTGGTGCGCAGCCGGCGCTCGGTGATCAGTTTCAGGAGTTCGATCCCGGTCTTGCCGGGCATGCAAATATCCGAAATAAAAATATCGGGTTCTTGGGCCAGCAGCAGCCGCTCCGCCCGGTTGCCGTCCGAGGCCTCGCCCGTCAGCTCCATGCCCAGGCTTTCCCAGTCCACCAACTTGCGCAAGCCGCGGACGATCAGCGGCTCATCATCGGCCAGCAATACTTTGACCGGCATCTTCCGTCACCTCGCTGATAATCGGCATGACCAACCGGACCACCGTGCCGATCCGTTCCTGGCTGGCGACGGTCAGGCCGTAACCGGCGCCGAAATTCAACCGCAAACGGTCCTGGACGTTCTTGAGGCCGATCTGCTTCCAGCCTTCGGGGGTCCGTTCGCCCATCCGCTCGCTGGAGAGCAACTCATTGAGCCGGGCCAGTTGGGCCGGGCTCATGCCGACCCCGTCGTCGAACACGCTGATGATCAGCGTCTCGGCGCGAAGCTCCCCGCTGATCAGCACCTTGCCCGGCCCGTCCTTGGGCTTGATCCCGTGCAGCACCGCGTTCTCGACCAGCGGCTGCAGGCTCAGTTTCAAGATTCCCAACTCCAGCAATTCCGGGGGCAGGCTCAGTTCCAGGCCGATTTTGTCTTCATAACGGATCTTGATCAGCCGGAAGTAATTCCGGATCATCGCGACCTCCTGCCGCAAGGCGACCATCTCCCGGTTGAAGCCGATGGTGTACTGCAACTGGACCGAGAGCGAATGGATCATCTCTCCGACGGTCGTGGCGCCGCTGTCGATGGCGCACATCCGGATCACTTCCAGGGTGTTGTATAAGAAGTGCGGCCGGATCTGGCTCTTCAAGGCTTCCAGCTCGGCCTCTTTCTGTTTGATCTGCGCCAGATAGGATTTGGCGATGTAATCCTGCAATTCGCCGACCATCTGGTTAAAGCCCTTCGCCAGCTGGCCGATCTCATCTTCGGAACGGACGGCCACCCGGGCGGTCAGATCGCCTTTTTCCACCCGGCGCATCTGCCCCATCAGCTTGCGGACCGGAACCGCGAAACCCTTGGAGAAGGCCAGGGAGAGCAGGACCAGCGCGGCGATGCAGGCCAGGATCATCAGGCCGATCGAATTGCGGATCGCATTGACTCGCTTGAAGACGTCCTGCCGGGACAGCCGGACGATGACCGTCCAGTCGCCCAGCGGAACCCGTTGGAAAATGAAATAAGCGTCCCGCTCGCGGATAATGCCGGCCGCCGCGTCGCCGGTGAAGAGCCGGCGCTTCCGGAGAAACCAGTCCAGCTTGAGGCCGATCTGGCGTTGATCGTTGCTGTCGATGCAATAGCCCTGATCGTCCACCACGGCCACCGGACTGTTCTCTCCCAGGTTCAGGCGGCTAAAGACCGCGTCAAAGCCGTCCAAATCGACGTCCAGCAGCAGGGTCCCCAAGATCCGGGGCTTTTCGAAGTTGGTCAGTTCATAATAGTTGCGGGCGAAGGTGATCACCCGGTTGCGGGAACGGACGAAGTACGCCTCGCGGTGCGGCGGAAGAATCTTCAGCCGTTTGCCGCTGGCGAGGATCGCCTGCAACTGGTCCCGGGTATTAAAGTTGTAATCATTATCGAACTGTTTCGAAGACTTGGAGGTATAGTAGGTCCGCAGGTTGGCGTCGATAAAGATCACGTTCTGGATATGGGCGTCGGTGTCCAGCACATACCGGACGAAGTCGTTCATCAGTTGAATGGATTGGAAGGAAGGCATGGTCCCCGGCCGGGCGTTGACGGTGGTCTGCAACAGCTTCTCCAGCCCGCCGTTGCGGCCGGCATTGTAGGAGTAAAGCAGTTTGGTGATGTTATTGTAATCGGCCACCATCTTATCCAGGCTCTGGCCGGCGAACCCCAGCAACTGCCGGCTGTCATCCATGGTGGATCGCTCGATGTGCCGGGAGAAGGCCCCGATCGCGATATAACTGAAACAAAGCAGCGGAATCAGCCCCACCGCGATAAAGGCCAGGGTGAACTTTAAAAAGATGCTCTTGATGAATAAGCGATTCCTTTGCAGTCTCATCCCGGCCATCCCCTTTGCCTTGCCAGTCGGCCATGCCAAAAGCCTTCGCTTAGCCCCGGCAGTTCATCCCCAGGCAGCTTCTAAAAACCGACTTCTTCCGCCACCATGATCACGGAGATCCGGCCCGCAAATTTCATGCCGTGATTGATGATGCCGATCGCATTGCAAACTCGGGCCTGAATCTGGCAATCCTCGCAGACGCCCGTCGCGACGCAGGGCGTCTGATGGCCGTTGCGCAGCGCGTTCATCGGCGCGATCTTCCTCAGCCGTTTGAAGGCCTCGGCCAGATCGTCCACCACTTTATTGGCGCCGGCCACCACGATCACCCGGCGCGGCCCGAAGATCATGCCGGCCACCCGGTTGCCGGAACTGTCCACGTTGACCAGTTCGCCCTGCCGGGTAAGGGCATTGGTCCCGGTCACCAGAAAGTCGGCCAGCATCGACTGGCGGTAAATCTCGACGATCTCCTCGAAGGGGCGGTCCTGGTAACGGTCGAAGAAGCGGTAATTGCCGCGGCGCAGGATATCGACCAGCCCCATGGCACCCAAGGTCTCCGAGCCGCCCACCGCGACGCTGGATCCTTCCGGAATCATCGCCAGCACCATTTTCAAGGCTTCATCCAGGTCCTCGGCGTAATGGGCGTCGTAACATTTCTGCCGCAATACCTCGACCATCGCTTCGGCGGTGCGGCGGCATTGCCATTTGCGAAATTTGTTCATCATGATCCTCACCCAATACTTTTATTTTTCTCCGAGTCCCATCTTCGCCAAAACGCCGGTTTTACCTTTGAGAATTTGCAAAAGGGAAGGCAGAATCGCTTTCCAGCCCGCGATCACCAGTAACCTTTCGCGCTATAGACCTTCCTTGCCAGCGCTTCCATGAAAAAGTAATCCCCCCAGCTGGTATAGGCATAACGGGCTTTACCGATGCCGGCGCCGATCTGGCCCCGCTTCAACAAGCCGGGGCAGGCCGCATCGCTATCTAAGTATTCCGGGGTGCATAATCTGGTCAGGATCTGCTCCGCCGACCGCGCCAACCAGGTATCGGCCGGATCGTACTTCAATAATTCATAAAAAGCGCAGACGACCACCGCCGCGGCCGAGGAGTCGCGCAGCGGCGATTCTTCCGGCGGAAGCCGGAAATCCCACAGCGGAACCCACTCCTCGTCGAGGCATCCCAAGAATTTGGCCGCCAATTTGTGGGCGGTCTCCAGGTAACGGAGGTCCCCAGTATATCCGTAAGCCAACGTGAAACCGTAGATCGCCCAGGCGGTGCCGCGCGCCCAATGGGATTCGATCCCGTAGCCGCAATAATTGGCGCCGCCCACCGCCGCTCCGCTCCGGGGATCGAAGCGGTAGGCATGATAAACGGATCCGTCATCCCGGATCAAAAAACGCAAAGCGGTGTCGGCATGTTTTACCGCGATATCGCGGTAGAAACGGTGTCCGGATGCAGTCGCGGCCCAGAAAAGCAACGGCAGGTTCATCAGGCAATCGATGATGGCCAGCCCGGCGTATTCGCCGTCTTCTTCATCCATCCGGCCCCAGGCCCGGATATATCCGCCGGCCAGATCGAAGCGCTTGGCCAGTTCATCGGCTGCCCGCAATGCGGTTTGACGGTGGTGCGGATCGCCGGTCTGCCGGAACAGCGCCACCGAATACAGCACGTAAAGAAAACCCAGATCGTGCATGGTATCCATGCCGTGATCGGCGAGTTTCCTTTCATAGCTTTCGGCCAAGCGGTATAGCTGTCGCAGAAAGAAAGGATCGCGCGAAGTCTCGAAGGCCAAGGCCGCCATTCCCGTGAAGAAAGAGGTCGTCCAGTTGCCGTTCTCGTAAAACCCCTCCGGATTCTGGAAATAGTCTCCGTCGGCGGCCCAGGCGAAGGACTTGAGCTCATCCGCCATCCGGGGCAGATTGGCCCGGATCTTGGCCAGGCAAAGCTCATAGGCCTGCTGATAGGATAATGCTTGTTCCATCGGCTTCCCTCCCAAGTAAAATTGAGTCATCCTTTGACCGTCCCGGCGGTGATCCCTTTGACGAAATACTGCTGCAGCGCGACGAAGGCGATCAGCACCGGAATGATCGAACAGAACGTCCCGGCGAAGACCACGTCCCAGCGGCTGGCGTATTGATCGACGAAGGCGAAGATCTCCACATTCACCGTCTTGGCCTGGCTGGAGGGCAGCACCAGCATCGGCATTAAGAAATCGTTCCAGATGCTCATCCCGTTTAAAATGATCAGACTGGCCGTGCACGGCGTAAGCAGCGGAAAAACGATCTTCCAGAAGGTTTGCAGGGTATTGCAGCCGTCGATCACCGCCGCTTCCTCCACCTCTTTAGGGATCCCCTTGATAAAGCTGGCGTAGAGCAAGGTGCCGAAGGGAATCGAACCCGCCACATAGATGACGATCGGCCCGGCCATGTTGCCGAAGAGCCCCAAGACCTTCAATTGCCGGAAGAGCGGGATCATATAGGCTTGAAACGGAATCATCATCCCGGCGATGAAATAGATGTAAATCAAGCCGCTGAAGCGCACTTTCTTTCTTTCCAGGATATACGCGGCGATCGGGATGACCAGGATGATCAGGACGATCGAAGTCAGGGTCAGAAAGGAGCTACGCAAAAAGGCAGCCGGATAGCGCGTGTGTTGCCACAGATAAACGAAGTTGTCCAGTCGCAGCCCGGTCGGCAGGGCGACCGGGTCCCGCATGATCTCGCCATTGCTTTTAAACGCCGAAATTAGGCTGAAATACACCGGGAAGAAGGATAGGACCGCCAACAATAGGCCGATGACCGTTAAACCCAGCCCTGATTCGCTTTTTTTCATTTATAACTCAACCTCCCTCTGGCGCAGGATGTTGATCTGGATCGTGGCCAGGATCATGATCAGGACGAAAAGAACGATAGCGATGGCGGTGCCATAGCCCTGTTTGAAATCGGCGAAGGCCACTTTATAAATGATATAGGTCAGCGTCTCACTGGCGAAGCCGGGTCCGCCGTCGGTCATCACGGCGATCTGGTCAAACACCTTCAGCCCTTGGATCAGCGCCAGCGTAAGATTGATGGTCACCGCGCCCGCCAGCATCGGATAGGTGATCCGCCAGAACTGCTGAAAGCGGTTGGCCCCGTCGATCCTGGCCGCCTCGGTCAACTCCTGGGGCACGCCCTGGAGCGCCGCCAGATAGATCACCATATAATAGCCGGCCCATTGCCAGGTCAGGGTGAGCATGATCGAGAACAGGGCGGATTCGGGCCGCCCCAGCCAGTCGACCTTCAGAAACTCCAAATGCCAGGCGGCCAGCAGGCTGTTGATCACCCCAAAGTTGTAGTTGTACATGATCGTCCAGATAAAACCGACGATGATCCCGCTCAGCAGCACCGGGATGTAGAACGCGCTCCGTAGCAGACTCTTGAGATACTTAACCCGGTCCACCAGCACCGCCAGCAGCAGGGCCAGCAGGTTCTCGGCGACGGTGACCACCGCGGTCAGCAGCAGGGTGTTTTTCAAGGCATTAAAGAACCGGGGGTCATGGAACATCATCGCGAAGTTGTCCAGGCCGACGAATTTCATTTGGGGACTCAGCCCGTCCCAGGAGGTCAGGCTGTAATAGATGCTGGACAGCGCCGGGCCGATCAGAAACCCGGTATAGAGCAGCAAAGCCGGTAAGAGCACCAGATAAGCCACTTTGTCAAAATGTATTTTTTCTTTCATGGGCCACCTCTGAATCGGAACCTCCCAGCGGATTGGGCCGGGAGGTTCGTTTGCCTTTAATCGGTTGCGGTAAAAAAGTTATTTCTTGGCCGGGTTGAAGTCCTTGACTTCATTGGCCCACTCGGCATCCATCTTCTTGAGCCCTTCTTCGACGCTGTACATATTCAGGGACATCTCCTGAATCAGCTTATAGGTGTAATTCCGGAAAGCCGGCGGCAGTTCGTTCATACCGGCGCCGTTATTCCAGTTCAACCCCTTGGGATATTTGGGCCCGGTGTAATATTGGAAGACCTTTTTCATGTTCGGAGTCATGTTCCAACTGATCTTGGCCTTGGTGGTCGGGAAGGCATTCATGTTCTCCAGGAAATAGGTATATTGTTTTTTAGCGAAGAAGAACTTGATGAATTGCGCACCGGCCTTATATTTGGCCGGATCTTTGGCGCATTCGGCCGAGAGCGCCCACCCTTGCGAGGTCGGCCCGCCCATGATGTTAAATTTGCCCTTGGCGTCGGGGATGAAGAACCAGCCGTATTCGAAGTTGGGATCGGCCTCCTCCAGCTGCTTGAATACATTGGTGCCGAAATAGTACATCGCCGCCTTGCCGCTGATCAGGATCGCCGGGCACTGACTCTCCGAAGTGCTCATGTAACCGGGTTCGACGTAACCTTTTTTGAAGAGGTCGATCAAGCCGTTCATCGCCCGGGCGAAATCGGGGTCGCTAAATTTGACTTTCCCGGCGTAACGGTCGGCGATCCAGTTGGGATTCTTGATCCCGATCTCGTCCAGCCAGTACTTGCTGAACCAAAAACCGATATGCCAGATGTCTTTCATGCCGATCACCAGCGGCGCGACGCCCTTGGCCTTGATCTTCTCGCACAATTGCAGAAACTCGCCGTAAGTTTTGGGTTCGGTGAATCCGTTCTGCTTGAAGAACTTCTTATTGTACATGATCCCCGAGGTATTGAGGCCGACCATCGGCGCGGTATAATCCGCTCCATATACCGGGATCGTCGCCGCAAACAGGCTCACGATATCCCGGGGCAGCGGCGCCAGTTTGCCGGCCCGGACGAACAACGCGGTATCCCGCATCTCGACCACGTCGGGGAACTCGCCCACCGAATCCTTCACCTTCAGGAAATCGGTATAAGCTCCCGAACCGGAGGGGAACTCCTCGATCTTGATATGGGGATTGGCTTTCATGAAAGCCGTTACGATATCGTGAATCAACTGTTTGGTTAACGGATCGCCACCGGCGTAAGACATGGTTAGTTTGACTTCTTTCGGCGCCGCCAGCGCCCAACCGGCGGCGAGGCTCAGCGCCAACGCGCAGACCATCAGCAGCGAGACGAATTTTCTGACCATAAGATCTCCTCCCTTGATTTGCATTTGTTTAAATCGTTGCAATCCGATTGTAACAAAGCCCGGCCCATCGATGAAGGGAGATTCTTCAGGAAATGGTCGGCTTTTTACAGGTGTCGCCGCGGGGTGGGGCGGCCTGCCCCGGTCGCTCGCGGTTGCAGCGGAGATTTACCATCTTTCATCCCGGTTGATTCCGGTCCCTCGCTTATCTACAGCCGATCGATCTTTTGTGGATCAAGGAACTCCTTTTGTGGATCATGCTACTCCTTGGGTGGATCAAGATCTTCCCGCTACGATCATTTGCTTCGTTTCAAGCGTTGTAAACTTTCCGGCCAAGTAAGTCGGGATTATTAGGTGGCTTTTCGTTCGGAGAATTTCAATTCCATAATGTGCCCTTCGTAGTACAATATATAGTGATTAACCCCGATGTCTCTTATCGACATCTTGAACCGAGCAGCTTTTTCTGCGCGATTTGAAATTCTCTCAGTTGCATAAAGCTTCCGGACGCGATATGATATTTCTTACTATGGAAAAATCATCTTTTCAAAAAGGACCGGACCGCCCGGCTTTTCATGCCGCTTGCCTGGAACGCTGGCAGTTCTTGAAGCAGGACCGGGACTTCAAATTATTCCTGATCGTCGGGCTGTTGAGCGGGATCGCCGGCGGCATCAACACCACGGTGTTCAACAACTTTTTAAGCGACGTTTATAAACTGTCGGCCGAGGCCCGCGGCTTCGTCGAATTCCCCCGCGAGCTGCCCGGCGCCCTGATCGTGATCGTGCTGGGACTGCTCTCTTTCATGGGCGATATCCGGATGGCAGCCGTGGGGATGATTGCGGCGGCCCTGGGCATGCTGGGGCTGGGCATGTTTTCCCCCACCTTTGCCACCATGCTGGTTTGGATGATGATGCTGAGCCTGGGGACGCATATCTTCTTGCCGTTGGCGCCGGGGATCGGCATGACGCTGTCGCATGAAAAAGAGTACGGGGTGCGCTTGGGGCGCTTTAACGCCTATAACCTGGCGGCGACGATCATCGGTTACGCCATCGTCTGGCTCGGTTTCAAGTATCTGGGCCTTACCTACCAGCTGGCCTTCATCATCGCGGCGCTGTTTTATGTTTTGTCTGCTTTCTTCCTGGGTTTCATGAACCCACAGCGGCCGAAGTTGAAACCGGTTCGTTTCCTGTTTCGCAAAAACTACCGGCTTTACTACTGTCTGAGCATCGTCAACGGAGCCCGCAAACAGATCTTTCTGACCTTTGCCCCCTGGGTGCTGATCCAGGCCTATCACGTCACCCCGCCCATCTTTGCGTTGCTAGGCGTGATCATTTCCGTGGTCAGCATCCTGACCCGGACTGCGGTCGGGAATGCCATTGACATCAAGGGCGAACGGTTTGTCCTCTCGATCGAGGCCGTCTTTCTGCTGTTGATCTGCCTCGGTTACGCCTTTGCGGCCGATCTCTTCGGGCCGGCCATCGCCGTGGTGATCATCGCGGCCTGCTACATCATTGACAATTCGATGAGCGCCGTGGAAATGGCCCGCTCGACCTATGTCCGGAAGATCGCCGTCGATTCCAACGATGTCATTCCCACCTTGTCGGCGGGCACCAGTCTCGATCATGTCGTGGCCATGACCATCCCGTTCTTCGGGGGCATCTTATGGGCCGCGCTGGGTTACAAGTACGTTTTCCTGGCGGCGGCGGTGATCGCGCTGCTCAACCTGATACTCTCGAACAAAATAACGATCGTCAAAAACCAATGAACGACTAAACAACGTCAGCCCTCGCCGACCCGGCCGCGTTCAGCCCGGCTGAAATCGCGTGGGGCCTTCCCGCTTTTGGGGGAAACTTGTCCGGTCGGCGAGCTTGAGGAACCGGCTCCCCTCCCGGTTCGATACCCATGGCGGCGGCCGGTTTCCCCTTACTTATTCCGTTCCTCTTTCTTCATCTTCCCGTCGCTGTTGATCCCCACGTTGAGCATGCCGCTGAGATCGTCCACGCTAATCTCATCCAGCTTGAATTGGAGTTTATCCACATCGATCCTGCGGACGTACAGGTTCTCAATAATGATGGTCGGCGCGGCCGCCTCCTGTTGCTTTTGTTTCAGCTCCTGAAGCTGATTTTCCAACTCGGCGATTTTAGCGCATAAATCGGGGTATTTCCAATCGTAGGCTTTCAGATTGCTCACTTTTTCGCTGATTGGGATCATCCCTTCAAAGCCCGCTGCGGCCCGCGGCCGGCCGGGCAAAATCAGATAACCTTCAGGATGACGGGAGCGGGAGGAGCGTTTAAATTGTTATGCATGGTGGGAGTGTCGACGACATCCGGGTCACTGACGATGTTCACGTTACCCACCGAAATGCAACCGGCCCCGTAAATCGCCAGCGCCTGATTGGTTTTGGACGGAGCATCCCAACCTTGCTGCACGTTTTCGCCAAAAAACAATCCCGCGTTCGTCTCGATGGTGTTGACGACCATGACTCCGAAATTGATAAAAACCGCCATGACACACCCCTGTCGCCAAATTCATAAAGTATAACACCATCATACGTTTCGGACGGTTTTTCGGTGAGTATACCAAGCGCGTCTCTAAAGCGTCGTGATAAACCCTGGCCGAAGGTCAGGGCGATCACCAAAGCTCAGCGAAGCAGTGATAAAGTCGTTCTAAAAGCTTGGCAAAGCAATTTCCCGATTGAAAAGACTTTATCACCTGGCTTCTAAAGCACGGACCCGTCCCGCCCGGGGAGCGAAGCCATGAAAGAAATCAATTTTCAGTTGACCATCCAATCGATCACCATCGGCAGCATTGAAAATGCTTCTTCTTTCAATATCGGCCGCAATTTCCTGCGCGATTTCAAGAGCATGTCGAAGACCAACGCCGGGGTCGGAACGGTTTCGGGCCATCATAACTCCTTCCCTGCCAGCACTAATTACGTGCTCGATCCCGACCAGGTCGACATGCTTTGGGAGACCGGCAGCGGCTCCCGCGCCGAACCGGCCAAACGCGGCGCACCCTTCGCCTGTTTTAATGAAGAAAGGAAGTAAAGTAACCGCCATGGATATCCGGATCAGCATCGCAAGTCTGAAAGTCACGGAGCTCTCGTCCTCATCGGGCATTTTCAGCGGCGAGAACTACCACGCGCAATGGTCGGCGTTTAGCAAGCAGAACACCGGCCTCGATCTCGAAGGCGATTCCAGCCAGTGCGCCGGCTGCGTCAACATTGTCTGCGACCCGGATTGGGCCGGAATGCTCAAAACGCGCCGGGGCTCGCGGACCGGGAAAGAGCGGGGGCCAGCGGAATGAATTTGAACCAGGGCTGGCTCGGGGAATTGTTTGAACTGCAACGGAAAGCGGCCGAACTTACCAAGAACAACAACCCCACCGCTGACGTCCAAGGCATGGTCCTGGAGCTCTTGCAAAAATGGGGCCTGGAAGATCCATTCCTGAACGGCGGTCTGAATTCGCTCAATTCCATCTGGTCCAAGGGCGCTCCGGCAGCGAAGGCCGTCGACCGGAACACCGATGTCACGGAGAGCCAAAATACGGTGCGGGTGCGCCTCTTCATCCCCGGCGTCGCAGCGGAATCCGATCTGCGCATTGAGCTCCGGGACGGCTCATTGCATATCAGCGGCAAAACCGGCAGCCGCGCTGACAATGACGGCTCCTTCAGCCAGCAGGTGCCGCTGCCGGCCCCGGTGACGGCGGCGGACGCCACGGCCGTCTACGAATCCGGCCAATTGACCGTCGCGCTGCCCAAAACCCCGCCGGCCAGCGGCGTGGCCATCCCCTTACAACGCTTCGTCCCGGACCGTTGAGGCCTGGCCGGCGTCCGGAACGCCGGCGCCATCCCCGGATAAATCGGCATCGCGATCGGGGTCGACATTCTGAAACTGGCTATAATAGATGCCGTAATAAACGCCTTGCTGCTTGAGCAGTTCTTCGTGACTGCCCTTTTCCACGATGCGGCCGCCGTCGATGACCATAATGGTATTGGCGTCGCGGATGGTGGAGAGTCGGTGGGCGATGATAAAGCTGGTCCGGCCGCTCATCAGCTTGAGCATGGCTTCCTGAATCCGGAGCTCGGTCCGGGTGTCGACGTTGCTGGTCGCTTCATCCAGGATCAGAATGGCCGGATCGGCCAGGATCGCCCGGGCGATAGCCAGCAATTGCCGCTGCCCCTGGCTTAGGTTCCGGCCGCTCTCGGTCAGCGGCGTATCATAGCCCAGCGGCAGCCGGCGGATGAAGTCGTCGGCGTTGGCCATCCGCGCCGCCTGCCGGGCCTCGGCGTCGCTGGCGTCCAGCCGGCCGTACTTGATGTTATCCATGATGCTCCCGGCGAACAAATAGGTATCCTGCAGCACGATCCCGAAGCAACGCCGCAAACTGTCCCGGGTGTACTCCCGGATGTCCCGGCCGTCGATCAGGATCCGGCCGCTGGTGACATCGTAGAAACGGGCCAGCAGGTTGACGATGGTCGTCTTGCCGGCGCCGGTCGGCCCCACCAGGGCGGTGCTGCTGCCCGCCTCAGCCGTGAAACTGACGTCGCTGAGGATCAGCCGGTCCGGGCGATAGCCAAAGGAAACGTCCTCGAAAACCACTTGGCCGCGGGGCTGAGTCAGCCCCAGCGCATCGGAGCGGTCATCCGGCTCCTCCGCCTCGTCCATGATCTCAAAGACCCGTTCGGCGCCGGCCATTGCGGTCTGTAAGGTATTGAAGATATTGGCGATATCATTCAAGGGCCGGGAAAACTGCCGCGAATAGCTCAGGAAACTGGCGATGATCCCCACGGTGATCAGGTCCCGGACGGCCAGGACGCCGCCCACGCCCGCCACCGCGGCAAAGCCGATGTTGTTGATCACGTTCATCAGCGGCATGACATAGCCCGACCAGGTTTGGGCCTTGATTCCCACCCCGCACAGTTCGGTGTTGATCGCGTCGAAGTCGGCGATCACCTCCGTCTCGTGATTGAAGGCCTTGACCACCTGAATCCCGGAGATGGCCTCCTCGATCTGCCCGTTCAGCTTGCCAAGCGCCGCTTGTTGCTCTTTGAAAAGGATGCGGGTCCGGCCGACGATGGTCCGGGTCAGCAGGAAAACCAGCGGTACCGTGATCAGGCTGGCCAGGGTCAGCAGCGGGCTGAGCACCAGCATCATCACCAACGATCCCAGGATGTTGAAGGCGCTGGACATCAGCTGGGTGGTGGACTGCGAGATGGTGCTGCTGATGTTGTCGATGTCGTTGGAGAGCCGGCTCATCAGATCGCCGTGGGTCCGCTGGTCGAAAAAGGCGATCGGCAGCTTTTGCAACTTGGCGAAGAGCGTCCCCCGGATATTGAGCACGATCCGCTGCGAGACGCCGGCCATCAGCCAGCCCTGCAGGAAGTTGATGACCGCGTCGGTCAGGTAGGCCGCCAGCAACGCCAGGACCGCCGTCTGCAGTATCCCGAACCGGACTCCTCCCCCGCGACCGGCGGCGGCGATGGCATCGATGGACCGGCCGATCAGGTACGGCCCGGCCAGGCCCAGTCCGGCGCTGACCACCACCAGCCCGAAGATCAGCGCGAGCAGCCGCCGTTCCTTCCCGAAATACTGCCACAACCGGGCCAGGGTCTCCCGGAAATTCTTCGGCTTGGCCGTCGGCATCATCCAGCGGGCTCCGCCGCCGCCCCGCCCGAAGCCGCCGCCGGGCAGGCCGCCCGGAATCTGGCCGGGCCCGCCCTGATTGGCGCCATGTTGCTGTTCCGCCATGATCAGATCTCCTCCTTGCCGAGCTGCGACCGGTAGATATCCCGGTATACCGGGCAAGACTGCATCAATTGCTGATGATTGCCCATGCCGGCGATGATCCCGTTGTCCAGGACGATGATCCGGTCGGCGCTCATTACCGAGATGATCCGCTGAGTAATCAGGAAACAGGTCATTCCCTGGATATAATGTTTCATATTGGCGCGAATCTTGGCTTCGGTGGCCATGTCCACTGCGCTGGTGCTGTCGTCGAGGATCAGGATGGCCGGCCGTTTCACCAGCGCCCGGGCGATGGCGATCCGTTGTTTCTGGCCGCCCGACAGATTCACCCCGCCCTGGCCCAGCATGGTCTGATATCCCTCGGGCATGGCCATGATGAACTCATGCGCCTGGGCCACCTTGGCCGCGGCCTCGACCTCGGCGACGCTGGCGTCGGGTTTGCCCCAACGGATGTTCTCCAGAATCGTCCCGCTGAACAGGACGTTCTTCTGCGGCACCACCGCGATGCGCTCCCGCAATTGCTCGGGGGCCATCTCCCGGACATCCAGGCCGTCCACCCGCACTGCGCCCGCCGTGACATCGTAAAAACGGGGGATCAGCCCCACCAGGCTGCTCTTGCCCGAACCGGTCGAGCCGATGATGCCGACCGTCTCGCCCGGCGCGGCGTCGAAGCTGATCTCCTGCAGCACCGGCTCGCCGCCCTCCTGATTATAGGCGAACCCGACCCGGTCGAATTCGACCCGGCCGCCGTGCTCCGGCGGATGCAACGGCCGCTCCGGCACGGGCATCGTGTTTTGCTCGGCCATGACCTCGGCGATCCGCTCGGTCGAGGCCCGGGCCCGCACCAACATGTTAAAGACGAAGGAGATGGTCATCAACGACGCCAGGATCTGAATCAGGTAATTGACGAAGGCCATCACCTGGCCCACCGGCATGTGGCCGCCGGAGACCCGCAGCCCGCCTATCCAGAGCACGGCCACGATCCCCAAGTTGACAGTGAGGGTGATGCCGGGCGTAAAAAAGGCCATCACCCGCATGGCGGTGGTGGTCACTCCGGCCAGCTCCTGGTTGGCCCGGCCGAAGCGCTCGGTCTCATATTCGAAACGGTTAAAGGCTTTGACCACCCGTACGCCGGAGAGGTATTCCCGGATCACCGTGTTCAGCCCGTCGATCATCCGTTGCACTTTGCGAAAGAAGGGATAGCCGATCCGCACGTTCTGGGACATCAGGATCCCCAGCACCGGCACGACCACCACGAAGATCAGCGCCAGATGCGGATTGAGGGCCGTGGCCATGATGATGCTGCCGACGCAGACCAGCGGCGCCTTGACGAAGATGCGCATCAGCCCGTTGGCGAAGTTTTGCACCTGGGTGACGTCATTGGTCAGCCGGGTCACCAGCGACCCGGTCTCGAAGCGGTTGATATTCTCGAAGGAAAGGCTCTGAATGTGTTTGAAGAGATCGAAGCGGAGGTCGGTCCCGAAACGCTGCGAGACATTGCTCGCCAGAATGTTGCGGCCCACCGCGCCGGCCGCGCCCAAGGCCGTCACCATCAGCATCAGCGACCCCAGCCGCAGCACCGTATCGAGCTGGCGATTGGCCACGCCGTGGTCGATGATCCGGGCCATGATCGTCGGCTGCAGCAGGTCACAGACCGCCTCCACCGTCAGACAGGCCACCGCCAGGCAAAATAGTTTCCAGTATTTGGGGATGTACTTTTTCAAAAACGACACGCTGCTTCCACCTCATCCTCGCGGTTCCTTCTGATACGATCCTTAGCATCATTATATCAGCACCCGCCGGCTTTTTTATCAACCTTATATCCAACGTATTTCCGGCCGCAAAGTTCACCAAAAACTGTAATAAACAGGTTAAAAGTTCTCGCCCGGTAAAATAAGCCAGCGCAGAAACTTTTATACAAGCTCCTGCGCTGAGAGGAATCGCCATCCCTTGAAGTAAAAATAGTATGCCCAATCGGAAGCGATGGGTTCATAGTTCCGGGAGAGCGGAGGATGTTTCCGGCGCCCGCGGAGGGAGTGGACCGAGTCCCGGGTGAAGCGGAACTCTCGTCGCCGGAGATGCGGATCGAACTGATCCGATAGGGATCCTAATAGTAGATTGGGTACGGTCTTTGGTCTTGTTAGGGATGCCCTCATCCTTGTTAGGGACGCGCCGATCCTTTCATGGGGTTCCCGGTTCCGGGTCAGGGATGCCGCGATTCGTGTCAGGGACGGTCTCGGTCCGTGTTAGGGATGTCATGATCCTTGCAGCGGATCCTCTTATCCTTGTAAGGGATCGTTCCATTCCTGCTTCCCCAAAGGCCATCCCTACTTCCTCGCAGGCTATCCCAGTCGCCCCGAGCTTCGGGGAAACTGGACCGGGCTTCGGGGATGCCGGAGCGGGACCCGGGAAATCAGCCCCGAGCCTTCGGGAAGTCGCCCCAAGCCACGGGGAATCGGGACGGAGACGCGGAAAAGCTTCCTCGCCCGCCATCCCGGTTCAGTCAGCCGCCAACGGAAGCGGACCGGTCCACCGTCCGGCGCGCCGCAGTCCTCCCCGGAAATCCGGGGCCAGCCGGTTCAGCGGGCATTTAAGGTCGCCGCTTTCCCGGCGATCCGGCCGCTGATGACGCATTCGCTGAGATTGCCGCCCAAGAGATAGAGATGGCCGAAGAAGGAGCCCAGTTCGCCGACGGCATACAGTCCCGGGATGGGCTTTCCGTATGGATCCAGGACCCGCTGTTCGGCGTCATGCTCGGGACCGCCCTGAGTGTTGGTGCAGATCGGCCAGACCGGC
This sequence comes from Bacillota bacterium, assembly GCA_023400055.1. Classification (GTDB taxonomy): domain Bacteria; phylum Bacillota; class UBA4882; order UBA8346; family UBA8346; genus Hydrogenispora. Next base: position 34,601 of record JAEXFN010000061.1, on the reverse strand, counting down.
ACCCCATAGAACGGACCCTGCCGGATCGGGACGATGGTGCCGGGCGGCCGCCCGAAATCGCTGTCCCGGCCGACGGTGACCTGCTCGTTCCAACGCGCCACCGTCTGAAGAAACTCGCTCGCCGGGATGGCCAGCTGCTCCGCCAGGCCCGCGAGGGTATCCGCCTGTTTGATCCAGCCGCGCTCGATCTCGGCGCGGTTGTCGCTGCTCCACTGGTAATCCTGGCCGGGTTGGGCCGCCAGGGGATGGGCGATGCGCCCCAGCTGGCGGCCTTCCTCGTCGAAGACCAGGTAAGCCGGGATCCGCGGATAGCCCGGCCGGTCGGGATCGAAATACCCCAGCGGCCGGTGCATGGTGTCCTGGGGCGCCGGCTGGTATTCGTTCATGAAACGCCGGCCCCCCTGGTCCACCAGGATCCAGGCGACCTTGCGCTCCGGATTGCGGGCTCCGCCGATGCTGACCCGGATCGCCGGCTCGACCTCGGGAAACTTGAAGCCGTAGGAACCGTGAATGTGCCACATGTGCCACAGGGCGGCCCCCGCCTTCTGGGCCATCAGGATCCCGTCGCCGGTGTTGCCGGGATTGCCCATCGCGTAAACCGGGATGGCCTCCAGATACTCCCGCTTCAATTTCTCATTGAATTCGAAGCCCCCCGAGGCCAGAATAACTCCCTTGCGGGCGCGGATCGCGATCGCGACGCCCTCCCGGACCGCCCGCACCCCGATCACCGCGCCCGCTTCGTCGGTGATCAGCGCGGTGGCCGGGGTCTCGAAATGGACCGGGATCCGGCGCGACTCCACCTGGTCGACCAGGAGCTTGATCAGCCGCTGGCCGTTCAGGTTGCCGCCGGTGGACGCCCAGGGATAGCCCTGGAAACCGGGGATCGCCTGGATCTGCACCGTAAAGAAGGTCTCGGCCCCCGGGAAAGGATAGAGGCCAGCCGGCGCATTCTCGGGACGGCGGCCGACCGTGGCCGCGTCGAGCTCGGCCAGTTGCTCAAGATACTGGGGCAGCTCCAGCAGGCCCCGGGCAAAGGTCCGGATCAGCGCTTCGTCCACCCGTCCGCCCTGGGTGACGGTCAGATAGGCGACGGCTTTCTCCGGATCGTGAACGGCTTTCAGGGCGCCGCCGGCCAGGATCGAGCCGCCGCCCGGATGTCGCATCTTCTCCAGCAGCACGACCGCGGCCCCGTGATCGTGGGCATTGATGGCGGCGACCGCGCCGGCCGCGCCATAGCCGACCACCGCCACATCGGTCTCGATATTCCAGTCGATTTGATGGGGATCCATCCGACTCACCTCCGCCTTTCCTTAGGAATCATTTTGGGGAACGCTCCGCCGCTTCTATTTCAGAAACCGTGAGTCCAGCCAGGTCTGAGGGTCGAATTTCACCTTCGGATCGATCTCCCCCAGATCCTGCAGGATTTTGACCGCGTTGGCGGCGCCTTCCAGATCCACTTTGAAGCTCAAGTCCCAGTCCTTGATGTTGTCCCGGTAATACTCCCGGATCAAATCGGGGTCGATGTCGAATTTCTTCCTGGCGTAGGCCACCAGCTCCGCTGGATGCGTCTTGCCGTACTGATACTCCTCGCGGCTGGCTTTCAGGAAGTTCCGGATCAGCTCGGGATTGCTCTTGATCAAGGCGTCGGTGGCGAAGACATAACTGTGCTGATAATGCCCGTAAACATCCACCGCCTTGGCCAGAATCCGCCCGGTCCCCTCCTTGACCAGTTTGTTGACGGTGACGCCGTTGGTCTGCACCGCGTCGACCCGGCCGGACTTCAAGATCATCTCGGCGTCGGTGCCGCCGGTAGCCACGATCTTGACGTCGTTCTCGGTCAGTCCGTTGGCATAGAGTATCTTCAAGAGCGATTGGTGGTTGCCGCCGCCCAGGGCGCCGGTGGCCACCGTTTTGCCCTTCAGATCCTTGACCCGCTTGATCTCCGGCCGCGCCACCAGCACAAAATCGATCTTCCGGTCGGGCGGCGAAGCCACCACCTTGATGGGAATGCCCTTGGAGATGGCGGTGAGGATCGGCGTCCCGAACGAACCCATGTCCACCTGGCCGCTGGCGATGCCGGCCGCCGCCTCCGGTCCGCCCTTGACGAAATTAATGACCTGGAGCTCGATGCCGTACTTGGCGAAGATTCCTTTGGCGGTGGCCAACTCGTGGTAGATCGAATCGAGGCCGTAGGCCAGATTGGCGAAACGGATCTTCACCAGTTTCTCCGGCCCGCCCGTCTTCTCGGCCGCCGCATGCCACTGTCCCGTGAAAAGGAGCAGGCCGATCGCTAGCACCCCGATTATCCGGAGCAGTGACGGTAATGATTTTTTCATCGCAAACCCTCCTCATAATGTCTGGTAATAAAACACCCGCCTAACGTCAACCCAGACGGTCCAATCCGTTCATTTCAGCATTTCCACGAAAGCGTTCACCCGGTTCTGCAGTTGTTCGGTTTGGATCCCGCGCTGTTCATGCTCGATGATCAGCGTCGGGACGCCGGCGGTCTTCTTGATCTCGTCCACCAGCGCCCGGGCCACGGCCGACTGGGTGTTGCAGCCCCAGTTGTACAGGAACAGCACGCCGTCCGCCCGGGACTTTTGGATCTGCTCCACCGTCCAGGCGGCCCGTTCCTCAATGGATTGCTCATAGGGGTAGGAGAGGATCGCCTTGGATAAATTGTAGAACGGATCGCCGTCCTCCTCCACCAGCGTGGTGATGTCGCTCCAGTGGTTGTCATTGCCGACGACGATGCCGCCCGCTTCCTCGATGCGGTATTCGTTGGGGAACACGCAGGAACCGCAGACGAAGATCCGGGCCGGATCATCCGGGACGCCGAAACCCTGGACGCCTTGGCGCACCCGCGCCTCGATGTAGCCCTTGGCCTCCTGTAACAGGCTCAGGCTGGCCTGGGGATCGCCGTGCAATTCCATCCCCCCCATCTGGAAAAGGTCGCGCCGGTCTTTGCCGTTGGTGGGCGGGACCGCGGCCGACCACCAGAGATCGGCGATCTCCATCGCCAAGCGGCGGCCCTCGTTATGGAGCTTGATCTCCTGGCGCAGATCCTCGGCCGTGCGCTCCTGGCCGGTCAATTCGCTGATGCTGTCGAACAGGCGGCGGATGTTTGCCGCGAAATATTCGATGGCCCAGGCTTTGTCCTTCTGCCCGTCCAGCGGATAATCGGCCAGAAACAGTTTGATATCCTGGCGCGGGCCGTGGCGGTGGGCTTCCAGGCCATACGACACATCCGAGCAGCGCAGGCAGGAAAATGGCGCGATCATGTCCACCGGCACCGTGCCTTCCTGGATATTCTCGTAACCGGCCGACTGGCAAACCTCGAAGCTGATCGCCCGGTAGGCCTTTTCCTTTTGGTCGGAGCGCCGCACCTCTTCCTGATTGAGCGTCAGCCCCTCATGTTGCCCGCTGGCCCAGATTCCGACGCTGGCCGGCCGCAGGGCGATGGCTCCAGCGGCGTAATAGGGGTCGACGCTCTGACCGCCCTGGACGAAAACCACCGGAGTCCCGTTGGCCTTGGCCTTGATCATCCGCTCGTTCAGCGTCATGATCAGGTAATTGTGTTTCAACGAGAACGGCAGAGTAACGTCCCCCGATATCTTGCGGCCGTAGTAGTTGCTGGTATCATAGATATTCGGATATTTCACCGGGCCGGTTTCGGTCAGGTATTCCCATACCTCAGCCGCAGTAGCCCGCGAACCGTCGCGGAAAGCAATGGCCTCCGTCGCGACAAACTCCTCACGGATCGCTTCCGGGTATTTGAATAAACTCGCGGCACCGCTCATAACGCGATCGCCTCCTCCATCGTCTTATTCTTAATCATCTCCACGAAGGCCTCCACCCGGGTGCGGATGGCCTCGTAATCGGACCCGGCGTATTCGGTATGGATCTCTAAGAGCGGGATCCCTTCCTTTTGCAAGATATCCTTGGTCTCCTTGGCCTTGAAGGTGTATGGGTCGCAATAGCGTAGGGTGTGATAGATCACTCCCTGGGCTTTAAAGGAGTGGATCAGCTCTTTAAGCCGTTTGATCCGCTTATCCGTATTGAGCTCCAGATAAGGCAATGCGCCGTGCGGAGTGCGGTTAATATAGGCCAGCGCGATTCCCTCGATTGTGTTTTCAGCGATGTGGACATCCAGATAGGGAATCAGTCCCGACCAGAGATCGTCGCCGACGATCCTGCCGCCCACCTGATGGATGATATTGATCAGCTTTTTATCTCCCGGCGGAATGACGCTGCCGGAGATGAAGATCCGCGCCTCGTCCTCAACCGCTTCGATGACGGGCTGGCCTTGTTTGGCCTCCAGCTCGGCCAAGACTTCCTCCAAGAGCGTCCGGTATTCCCGGCGGTCCAAATAGTAGCCGGCCTGGATGATGTCGTAGGTCTCCTCCCAGGAGATCAAGCGCTCCCTGGTCGCCTGGTAATCGTAGATTTGGATGATGGCGGCGCGGATCTGGTTATAAAGCGCCACCGTTTCGGCCAGCCTTTGCGGCTTGAGCTTCGCGCCGGCGTATTCCTCGAAGCGTCGGGTGAAATGGGCCACTTCCTTGGCGAAGTAGACTTTCGCCTCGGGCCAGTAAAAATTGCGGGGCACGCCCAGGATCACGACTTCCTTTTGGAAATAATACTGCAGGATCTCGGCGGTGCGGTACGTCTGGAGACAAGTGACGTCGAAAGCCAGCACATCGGTATTTTGGATGTACGGGTCTTTGTTCTCGGCGAACAGCCCGACGGTCTCGCGGACATACACGCAGTTTTTGGTGGAGATGTAGCGGGCCCCGATTTCCACCAGGCGGTCGTCGCCGCCCGCGCCGATCCGGATCGGGATCAAGCCCAGCGCATAAAGGATCTCTTCGGGCAGGTTATAACCCTGCCAGCCCACGACCTTCCACCCCGCGCGACGGGCGGCGGCGAGCTCGGCGGGCCTTTCCGCCAGGCGGCGCCGGATTTTCTCAAGCGTTTGCAACGGCATGCTGTCTCCCTCTTTTCCATGAATTCTGGGCGATGACCGCCGCCCCGATCGCCCCGACCAACTGCGGATCCTGTTCCGGTTCGGCGATTTTCACTTTGAGCGTTTCTTCCAGCGCTTTCCGCATCCCGACGTTCTTGGCGACGCCGCCGGAGAAGAAGAGGTCGCTCTCGATGCCGACCCGGGAGAACATTCCGCCGACCCGGTTGGCGATGGCGTGGTGAATGCCGACGATGATGTTGGCCGGCTTCTCGCCCCGCGCCAGCAGCGAGACGGTCTCCGATTCCGCGAACACCGTACAGGTGCTGCTCACCGGCAATACCTGGGTGGCCTCCAGCGACAGCGGACCCAGCTCATCCAGGCTTACTTTGAACACATTGGCCATCACCTCCAGGAAGCGGCCGGTGCCGGCGGCGCATTTGTCGTTCATGGCGAAATCGGTGACATTGCCGTTCTCATCCAGCCGGATGGCCTTGCAATCCTGCCCGCCCATGTCAATGATGGTCCGGGTTTGGGGATGGAGGTAATGGGCGCCCCGGGCGTGGCAGGTGATCTCGGTGACGGTCTTGTCGGCATAGGGCGCCGAAATCCGCCCGTAGCCGGTGGCAACGATGTATTGCACGTCGTGGCGGGCCAGACCCGCGTTTTCCAGCGCGCTGTTCAGCCCGTTCAACCCGTTTTCCTCGGTGTTGATCCCGGTGCGCAGGATGCTGTATCCGGCAATTTCTCCATCGACCAGGATCACCGCCTTGGTTCCCAGCGAGCCGACATCGATGCCGGCGAAGGCTATTCCGTTTGACATTCTGTATCTCTCCTCGTTTGGTTATTATGGATATCCTGGAAGACAACCGGCCCGGCCGAAACTCACCGATCGCTGCCGCGCCAACTGTCAAACCGCCTGTTCAACGCCAACAAACCGCGATCCATGATGATGCCGAGCGCGGCGATGATGACCACGCAGACGAACACCTTATCGGTCTGGAAGGTCGCTCCGGCGTACTGGATCAGATACCCCAGCCCTTCCGCGCCCCCGAAGACCTCGGCGCCCACCACGCCCAGCAGCGCCCGGCCCGTCGCCAGCCGGAGCCCGGTCAGCAGGAACGGGATGGATTGGGGCAGCGCGATGGTCCAGAATATCTGGCGCTGCGTCGCGCCGTAGGCCCGGGCCACCCGGGTCAGATCCTGGTCAAGGTTGGCCACGGCCGTCTGCATATTGACGATCAACGGAAATACCGCGCTTAAAAAGACCAGCGCCAGCCGGGAGCCGAGCCCGAGTCCAAACCAGATGATGAACAGCGGCATCAACGCGATCCGCGGCGTAGTGTAAAATGCGGCGATGATCGGACCGAATGCCTGGCTGGCCTTTTTAAACCAACCCAGCAAAATCCCGGCCGGGATTCCGACCAGGGCGGCCAGCAGGTAGCCGTAGACGAATACCTGGCCGCTGGCGAGAATGTGGACGATGATCGAACCGTCCTTGAAGAGCTTCCAGCCGGAGATCACAATCCGCGACGGCGAACTGGAGAATATGGGATTTATCCAATGCAAATCGCTCGCTATTTCCCAGAGCAACAGCAACGCCACGATGACCCCGCCCCCCAGCAGCGCGCTCTGGGAGGCTCTTTTGAACCTTCTGGCGTTGCGCTTTTGCGGTTTAGATTTCATATTCGATCTTGGCCTCCTTTCGCGCGGTAGTGTGAATCAGACCCCAGATCTTTTTGGCTAAAAAGTCAAACTCGGCATCGTCCTTCAGTTGGGCGGTCCGCGGCCGGGGCAGGTCGATCTGGACCTCGGCCACGATAGTGGCCGGCCGCGCCGAAAATACGACCACCCGATCGGCCAGCAAGACCGCTTCATCGATCTGGTGCGTCACCATCAGGACCGTTTTCTGGGTCTGCTCCCACAATAGCAGCAGTTCATTCTGCATCGATTCCCGGGTGATGGCATCCAGGGCCGCGAAAGGTTCATCCAGCAGCAGGACTTCCGGTTCGCAGGCCAGCGCCCGCGCCAGATTGACCCGCTGTTGCATGCCGCCGGACAACTGATGCGGGTAGTAGTTCTCGAACCCGCTCAGATGAACCAGATCCACAAATCTCCTGGCCCGCTCCATTGCCGTTTCCCGTTTGATGCCGCGGAGCTCAAGACCGTAAATGATGTTGCGGATCACAGTCCGCCAAGGCAGAAGGGAGGCCTTCTGGAAGACCACGGCCCGGTCGTAGCCGGGTCCTGCCACCTGCTTTCCGTTTACCGCAATCCGGCCGCCCTGGGATGGGACCAACCCGGCCACCGCGTTGAGAAAGGTAGTCTTGCCGCAGCCGCTCAACCCGACGATGGCCACGAATTCGCCGGGTTGAATCTCCAACGATACTTTATCAACCGCCGCAGTCCATTCGCCGCTTTGGCCGTTTTCAAAGGCGACGCTCAGTTCAGCGACGGACAGTTTAGCGGCTCCGGCGGTCCTCCCGCAGCCGATCGGGGCGACTGGCCAGCCCGTTTCAGCCGCGATCCTGGAATCATCTGTGACAACCATCTCCGTCATTTCGGAAATCCCCTTTCAGATTCAGACCAATAAAAAAAGGCCCGAAAGTCATGCCGCGTTCAGCACAAACTTCCTAGCCTCTAATTTCATAGTCAGCTATTCTTTGTAACGTTAACTGATATGTTTCGTTAAGTATTTTTTACGTAATAAATGGACCCGGTTTTGCGCAATTATCAAATTACTAGTATTCCGATATGTTTTACGAAAAAGATTTATTTCATTATATTATCACCGGCAAATATTTGTCAACAGGTTTTTCGTGCGCGGCACCAAAATAATTCGGGGCGACCGCGAATCAAAACCGGGACGGTCGGCATATATATTATACTTAATAAACAAATTTAAATTACGTTCATTTTAATCAGTTATTTCGTTGTATCTTACTTAAAATTTCTGTATAATATTCTGGGGAAGCGATACCAGGGAGGCTTTATGAAAAACGAAAAGATCACCATCGCCGACATTGCCGGGGCGCTCGGCATCTCGACCGTCTCGATCAGCCGGGCCTTGACCGGGCAACCGGGCGTCAGCGAGGAATTAAAGCGGAAAATCATCGCCAAAGCCAAGGAAATGGGCTATGCCAAAGCCAAGAAGAACGGCCAATTCCGGATTTTAGTCCTTTACCAGCAGCTCTACAACCATCCGGCGGACAGCAGCAATCTTGGCCATAAGCTCCAGGGGATCGAACGGGCGCTGCAGAACGCCCATGTCCATTACAATTTGGAATTCGTGGCCGCAGCGGCCCACGACAGCGGGGCGATTCCCTACAATCTGGCGCAGGGCTTTCTTTTCGACGGGGTCATTCTGATCGGGAGATTCAGCCGTCAATATGCCCGGCTGATCCGCCAAAAAATAGACCACCTGCTCTTCTTCACCGGATATTCGCCGGCCTATGAGTTCGATTGCGTCTGGTACAATTTCAACAACGCCGGCTATAAAATCGCCGAGTACCTTATTCAGAAGAATCACCGTCAGATCGCTTTCGTGGGAGACACCAAGCTTTTCCGCAATACCGAAAGGTTGTTCGGCATCTCCGCGGCTCTGGCCGAATATGAATTGGCGTTGCGCCAAGAGTTCCTGGTGGACACCGGCGCCGACTATCTGCAGCGGGTCCGCGAACTGCTCGGCGGGAAGACGCCGCCGACCGCCTTGATCTGCGACTATGACTTTACCGCTTTTGAACTCCTGAAATTACTTCATGAGGAAGATATCCGGGTGCCGCAGGATGTTTCGATCATCGGCAGCGGCAATACCGAAATGGCGGCGCTCTCCATTCCGGCCCTGACCACCCTGGACCTGAATATCGAATATTCCTGCGCCGTGGCCGTGGCCACCTTATTGAAACGGATCGCCCATCCCGAACTGCCCTATGAAAATATCAGCATCCTGAGCAAGCTCATCGAACGGGACTCGGTGCGGGCGCTATAAATCTTCAGAAACTGGGAAACTGCCTTGAAAAACAAAATCCTGTTGGATTTCTTCCGTCAGAATAAACTGGCTTATGGGATCGGCTTCATCTTTATGTTCCTGGCCTCCTATATCCAGACTCTCTTCCCCAAGGTGCTGGGGGACACCATGGATCGGCTGAAGGTGAGCGGGTTTGACCCGAAACCGATTCTGATCAATGTCCTTTGGATCCTGCTAATCGCCGTCGCCACGTTCGTCTGCACCTTCATCTGGCGGAACTTGGTCATCGGCAACGCCCGCAATCTCGAATGCTATCTCCGGGAAAGGCTGTTTCAGCACTTTCAGCGGCTGGCGCCGGAATTTTACAGTCAACGCAAGACCGGCGATCTGATCGCCTATGCCATTAACGATATTTCGGCCGTGCGCATGACTTTTGGCCCGGCGACGGCCATGTCGTTCAATACCGTCGTCATCTGCGCCTCCTCCATCTATTTGATGCTGACGACCATCGATGTCCGGCTCACCCTGGTCACCTTGCTGCCCCTCCCGGTGGTGATCTATCTGATGCTGACGATCGGGAAAAAGATTCAGCTGCGCTTCAAGAAGGTACAGGAAAACTTCGCCGCCATCTCCGACAAGGTGCAGGAGAATATCTACGGGATCCGGGTCATCAAATCCTTCGTCCAGGAAGAGCAGGAGATCCGCAATTTCGAACGCCTGAGCGACCGGATGATGGAAGCCAACATTCAAATGGTGAAGACCTCTTCCTACCTCGCTCCCATCATCGAGCTGGGCTTCAGCGTCAGTTTCATCCTTAATCTGATCCTGGGCGGAAACATGGTGTTGCGCGGCACGATCAGTCTGGGGGATTTCGTCGCCTTCAACAGTTTTCTGGCGATCATCATGGCGCCCCTCCTGTCGATCGGCCGGGTCATCGCCAATTTCCAACGAGGCATGGCCTCGCTGGAACGCTTGAATGAAATCTTCAGCGTCCCGGTCCAACCGGGGGTCATCGCAAACGAAACCGCGCTGACCCGGCCGATCCATGGCACTATCGAGTTCAGGGCGCTGAGCTTTCACTATCCCGAGTCCCCGCAAGCCGCCCTGACGGGGATCAGCCTCAAGATCGGACGGGGCCAGACGCTGGGAATCATCGGCAAGACCGGCTCCGGCAAAAGCACGCTGGCCAATTTGCTCTTAAAGCTCTATCCGGTGGACTCCGGCGCGCTCTTCCTGGACGGGACGGACATCAACGACTACTCCCTGGCGGCCATCCGCGACAGCATCGGTTTTGTGCCGCAGGAGACTTTTTTATTCTCGGCGACCATCAAGGAGAATATCAGCTTTTTCAAGGAGAGCTATTCCGACGATGTGATCGAGAAAGTCTCGCAGTACAGCCATATCTATGATTCGATCGTCGGTTTCCCGGACGGGTTCGACACGCAGCTCGGCGAACGCGGCGTCAACCTGTCGGGCGGCCAGAAACAGCGGATCGCCATCGCCCGGGCCATCATCCGCGATCCGGCCATCCTGATCCTCGATGACGCGCTGTCGGCGGTGGACACCGTCACCGAAGCGCAGATCCTGAGGGACCTGAAGACCCTGCGCCGCAACAAGACCACCTTGATCATCTCCCACCGGACTTCCGCCGTGGCCGATGCCGACCTCATCGTCGTCTTGGACCAGGGCCGCATCCGCGAGCAAGGCACCCATAGCGAACTGCTGCAAAAAGGAGGGTTATATTATGACATTTTCATGGAGCAGGCCAAAGACAACCCCGGAAACCCCGCCCTCCGGCCGCCAGAGGATAAACAGCTGCAAGGAACTGGTCAAGCTCTCCCTGCCTTATAAGAACCGCATCCTCGTCGCCTGCCTGTTTGTGTTGCTTATCAACGCCGCGCAGCTGCTCAAACCCTATATCCTGAAGCTGGTGATCGACGATTTTCTGATCCGGCGCATCGTGGGCAGCGGCTTCTATTCCATTACTTCGCTGGGGCTGCTGTATTTGCTGGTCTCCCTGGGCAGCGGGATCCTGTCTTACGGCCAGGTCAACCTGGTGAACCGCGCCGGGCAGCAGATCATCAAGGATCTGCGCAGCCGGGTCTTCCGTACGATCCAGCTGCTGCCCCTGGCCGAGCTGGATAAGACCTCTTCCGGCCGGCTGATCACCCGGGCCACCAATGACATCGCCGAAATCAGCGACTTCTACACCGACGCCATCATGAATCTCTCGAAGGACCTCTTCCTGCTGATCGGCATCGTCGTGGCCATGGTCTCGCTCGACCTGGAGCTGGCGCTGCTCTCGTTCGCGGTGATTCCGGTCATTGCCGTGCTGGTGGTGCTCATCAAGAAGAAGATCAAGGAGAACTTCTTCTTGATGAAGCATTTTATCGGCAGGATCAACGGGTTCATGGCCGAGAGCATCTCCGGCATGAAGGTCATCCAGATCTTCCGGGCCGAGCGGGAGCGGCAGGCGGAATTCCTCCGGCTCAACCAGGCCTATTTCAAGACCACCCTGATCCAGGTCCGGCTCAATAGCATCTTGAAACCGGCCTCCGATATGTTTCAGAATCTGGCGACCGCGATTCTGATCAGCTACGGCATGGACAAAATCGCCCACCACGCGCTGCAGATCGGCCTACTTTACGCCTTTACCACTTATATTAAGCAATTTTTCAATCCCATCTCCGATCTGGCCGATCAATACACCAACATCCAGTCGGCGCTGGTCTCCACCGAGAGGATCTTTGGCCTGTTGCAGAGGCAGCGGAAGCTGGAAGATCTGGAGACCGGCATCGGCCTGGAGCGGATCCGCGGCGCCATTGAATTCAAAAACGTCTGGTTCTCTTACAATGATCGCGATTGGGTCCTCAAGGACATCAGTTTCAAGATCGAGCCCGGCCAGACGGTGGCCTTCATCGGTGAAACCGGCGCCGGCAAGACCACCATCATCAGCCTGGTGAACGGGTTTTACAAGATTCAGCGGGGCGAGATCCTGATCGACGGCATCAATCTCGAGCGGATTCGGCTGAAGGATCTGCGGCGCAATATCGCTGTGGTTCTCCAGGATGTCTTTCTGTTCTCCGGCAACATCCGGGACAACATCACCCTGAACGATCCCATCGCGGACGACCGGGTCCAAGAAGCGCTGGAGCTGTCCTGCGCCGCTTCCTTCGTCGCCAACCTGCCCGGCGGAATCGACGAACCGGTGCTGGAACGGGGCAACACCCTCTCCTCCGGTCAGCGGCAATTGCTCTCCTTCGCCAGAGCCATCGCCCATCAGCCCTCCATCCTGGTCTTGGACGAGGCGACCGCCAATATCGACACCCATACCGAGAAACTGATTCAAACGGCCATTCAAAACATCACCCGCGACCGCACCACGCTGGTCATCGCCCACCGGCTTTCGACCATCCGCAACGCCGATCAGATTATCGTGATGAAGGACGGCGCCGTCGTGGAGAAGGGGAACCACCGCGAGCTGGTCGCGCAAAACGGCTATTACCAAAGGATGCTGACTGAAGGCGACAAAAGCGCGTGATCGTTTTAGTCTCCTTTTGCATCATTCCGGTGTCCACCGGAGGGAAGCAATCAAGTTTTTGAACCCCTGACTTTCCAGTGGCTTTAACGGGTACCCCCGACTTATTCACAGCCGGGGCTGTTAACGGTTCTGTCAAGAAATTTGTGTAAACCTAAAGTTTTTCTCGCAGCTTTAGCTGCGAGTTGTTTTCGTCTTTTTGTTTTAATCTTTACGCTTTTGACGCAGCGGAAGCTGCGTCATGTCTTTTAGACCTTCAAAAGAATTAAAGATATTTGGTTAATCGCTCTCCGAAGAAAAGCGAAAGCTGGGCCAGAACCGCCTTCCAATTTAGTACCGAGTGGGTCCAAGCCTCCGTGACATCCATGGTTACCAAGTATAGTATTTTCATCAGCGATTGATCATTGGTGAATACCGCCTTGGGTTTGGTGATCTTCCGTAATTGCCGATTGAAGGCTTCGATGATATTGGTCGTGTAGATTAGTTTCCGTAATTCCGCCGGATATTCGTAAAACGTCGCCAGTTCGTTCCAGTTGCTGCGCCACGATTTTACCGCCAGACTGTAGCGTTCGCCCCATTTCTCTTCCAAAATGTCCAGCTTCCTTAATCCTTCACTTTCGCTTGGCGCTTGATAGATCGCTCGTAAGTCTCCGATGAATTCTGTCGCATGTTTGTGAGGAACATATTTGAAGCTGTTCCGTATCTGATGCACGATGCATTTTTGAATCTTCGCTTCAGGAAAAACTGCCCCGATGGCTTGGCTAAACCCACTCAGATTATCAACACAGATAATCAAGATGTCTTCTACGCCCCGGTTCCGCAGTTCGTTCAACACGTTTAGCCAAAATCTCGCGCTTTCGTTTTCACCAATCCAGATCCCTAACACGTCTTTTCGGCCGGTCGTATCAATCCCAATGGCCACATACGCCGCAGTATTGATGATCTGGTTGTTATGCTTCACTTTATGATGTATCGCATCCAGGAATACCACCGGATAAAGCGCTTCTAACGGCCGGTTCTGCCATTCGGTTATCAACGGCAGGATCTTATCGGTGATGTTGGATATTAACGTGGGTGAGGCTTCAAAACCATAAATCTCGTTCAGGTGTTTCTGGATGTCCCGCAGGCTCATTCCCTTGGCATACATGGAAATGATCCGATCTTCGATACTGGAGATATCCCGTTGGTGCTTTTTGATGACCAGCGGGTCAAACTCGCCTTTGCGGTCCCGGGGAATTCTTAGTTCGATTTCGCCGTCATTGGTTCGTACTTTTTTGGTGGTATGCCCGTTGCGGCTGTTATCGGTCGTTTTGTTTTTGTAGTCATAGCGAGAGTACCCTAGTTCATGGTCCATCTCGGACTCAAGCATTTCCTTTATTGTGTCGGCAAACATCGCTTTCAGCATGTTTTCTACGTCTTTGGCGTCTTTTAGGTTGTGCTCTTTGATTAATCCTCTGATTTGTTCGCTGCTTAAGATTCCCAACTTGTGCTCCTCCTTGTTCTTTTTCCTTTTTCGGAGGTTTACACAAAAAATTTTACAGCCTTCACAAAAATAGATCACTTATTCACAAAAAGAGCTCTCTCATTAACAAAACAAGCTTACTTATCCACAAAATGAGCTTGCTGAGTGACTGAAAGAGCTTAGTTATTCACAAAAAGAGCTCTCTTATTAACAAAACAAGCTCATTTATCCACAAAATGAACTTGTTGAGTGACTGAATGATCTCTTTTGGCTTCTCAACAAGCTTATACAGATGCTCAGCTTTCCATGTAGATTAGGTAAGCAAAATTCTAAGCGGACTGAGGGTCGATGGGGGCTATTCCTGCCCCCACCCCCCAGGACCAAAGGGTGTAGTGGGACACCCTTTGGAATCCGCCCACTTGGAACCGAGGTTCCAACGCCTCCTCATTCATCCGGGGTTTTTGAATGCCGCCGCCATCCCTGGCATTCTGTCTGACTACCAAGTGTAGGCTTCCGTCCCCGACCGCTGTTTTTCATCCTGAAAAGAAGCGGCGCCGTCTTCCTCCCTGGAGACGGATGCTCGTTCAAACCTTAATGCCTTATCCGATGGCTATGTATGCCACTTTATTTTCAGATATCCGCCGCCTTCAGGGATGAAGGCGGGCGACGCCTCTTTTCATGGATGAAAAACTGCGGTCGCCCTGCGGAGGGGACTTCGAAAGCCATGACCCGGTAGTCAGTCAGAAGGCCAGGGATGGCGAAGACGATTACCGGATGCATCAAGGGAGGTCCGGAATCCGTAGCTGCTCGGCGACAGGACGTCGCAAAGATGAGGCCCCATGGATGGATTAGGCCGAATCCGGAGCCTTTTTGGTTACTTTTTGGGCGAGCAAAAAGTGACCCGCCGCCGGAACCGTGGGCCATCGAAACAAGCATCCAAAAGTCCTTCCTTATTGCATGCATAAGGCTTCCGACCGTATCGTTAACGATGCGGTTTTTTGCATTGTAACGGCGTTGCAAGATTTCAAAAGCGCTTAATGAGCATTTAACCAACCAAAAACACCCTGATAATTTGCGGGGACTAAAGTGAAGATGTCAGACAGCTTGACAGCGCATTTCATCTTAAAGGCGGGCTCATCATCGAAAAAAAACTTTTGTACCTGCAAATCAAGGAAGACATCGAGCGCCAGATCCAGGACGGGCGCTTGCAGCCGGGCGCCAAATTGCCGGCCGAGCCGGAATTGGCCAAGGCCTACCAGGTCAGCCGCCCCACCTTGCGCGAGGCGCTGAAAATGCTCCAAAAGGAGCGGACCATCGTCAGCCTGAACGGGGTCGGCACCTTCATCAACCGGCAGGCCGCCCCGATCGAGAATCCTCTCAATCAACTGCAGAGTTTGGGCAGCATGATCCGGAGCGCCGGTTTTAGCGAAAGCGAGAGCGATGTGCGGGTATACCGGCAGGCGCCGCTCCCGGAGTGGCGGGAGAAACTGGGGACCGCCGCCCCGGTGGTGGTGGTGGAACGGACCCGGATCGCCGACGCCGTCAAAGTGGCCTTTTATTATAACATCATTCCCGCAGCGATCGCCGGCGAAGCAATCACCCCGGACTTTAAAGACTCGATCTTCGCCATCCTGGAAGCGCGGACCGGCGCCAGGATCAGCCATTGCATCACCGAGATCGTGGCTCCCGATCCGGCGGACCCCATGGACAAAAAAGCCCTGCGACTCCTGGGCCGGCAGATCGTCAAACTCAAACAGTTGCATTTCGGTCCCGATAATGAGCCGGTCTTCTATTCGGTCGACTACCTGAAGAGCGGTTTCATCAAACTCTTGGTTTACCGGGAACGATGATGGCTATTCTTTTCCAATCCTTATCGATACGGAGGTGAGTGTAGCTTCGATCAAAACTATCGTGCCTGTTTCATCCCGTCGTCATGCATTAAAATTTCAAATCGCTAAGGAGGCGCTGTATCATGAAAAAACTCGGATTGCTCGGCCTGTTGTTCGCCATCGTTTGTTTCGCTTTCGCGCCGGTCTGGGCCGCCCCGGCGGAGATTACCGTCTACACCGCGTTACAAGACCAGGATATGACCGTATTGGCCCCGGCCTTTGAGAAAGCGACCGGCATCAAACTGAATTACGTCGTCGTGGGCGGCGCCGGTCAGGTTCAGACCCGGGTCTTAGCCGAAGCCGCCAATCCCCAAGCCGACATCTTCCTGGGCGGCTCGTCGGAATTCCACGCCGCGCTGGGCGCCAAGGGCTTGTTGCAGAAGTATCTGTCGCCCAACGCCAAGGGAGTCGCCAAGACCTTCATCGACAGCGACGGCTACTGGCAAGGCTGGTACATGGGCGTGCTGGGGCTGGTCTTAAACAGCGGCCGTTTCGAGAAGGAACTGGCTCCCAAGGGCGTCAAGCGACCCGCTACCTGGGATGATCTGTTGAAACCGGCCTGGAAAGGCCAGATCGTCAGTTCCAATCCCTCCACCGCCGGCGGCGCTTACATCTTCCTCTGCGACCAGATCTTCCGCCTGGGCGAGGCCAAGGCTTGGGATTACTTCACCAAACTGAACCAGAACGTCCATCACTATACCCCCAACGCGCCCGGCCCGATCACCGCCGTGGCCAACGGCGAGTTTATCCTGGGAATGTCCTGGGCCCATGACATCGCCAACACCCACCGGCAGGGTTATCCCATCGAAGTCATCGTGCCGAAGGACACCGCTTTTGAGATCGGCGCGGTTTCCATCATCAAGAATGACAAAGGCAACCTGGCCGGCGCCAAGAAATTCGTCGACTGGCTGCTGACCAAGGAAGCCGGCAATCTGAATACCAAGAATTCGCTCCGTTATTCGGTCCGCCCCGATGTGCCGGCTCCCGAGGGAATGCCCGAACTGAAGAAGGTCACCCTGGTCAAGTATGACCGCGACTGGGCCGCCGACCACAAGGACGAACTGCTGAAGAAGTGGGAAAGCACCATCAAATAACCGGATTAACCTTGTCAACACGATAGTCCGGTCCGTCAAACAAGCAAACGGTTGGAAAAGGTTATGGAGTTTTGAGCGTTCAAGATTCTATGGCCTCTTTCCAACTTATGCGCTATAACAGGGGATGAAATGATGAACGCCGTTTGGACAGCAAAACGCCAAACCTTCCTGACCCGTTTGACCACCGAGCCCATCCTGGCCGCGGCCGCCTTAATCACCGTCGCCATCATCGGCTGGTTTGTGGTCGCTCCGCTTTATCAAGTAATCTGCTATCCCAGCCTGAAGGATTATGCGGCATTCTGGAGCCGCAGCCGCTGGCTGGAGGCGACCGGACACAGCCTGGTGATGACGGTTTTGTCGACCCTGTCGACGACCGCGGCCGGCTTCCTCTTCGCCTACGGCACGACGCGGCTGCGGATCGCCGGCGCCAAATGGTGGCGTTTCGTGGCCATCCTGCCGATCCTGTCGCCGCCTTTCGTGGTGGCCATCGCTTATGTGATGCTCTTCGGCAACCGGGGCTTGATCACCTATCAATTGCTCGGCCTGCAGCTCGACATTTACGGCTGGCGCGGCTTGTGGCTGGTCCAGACGGTGACCTTCTTCCCTTATGCTTACCTGATGATCGCTAATGTCCTGAGAGCCATTTCGGCCAATCTGGAATACGCCGCCGAGAATCTGGGCGCTTCGCGCTGGACGGTCTTCACCCGGGTCGTCTGGCCGTTGGCCCGGCCGGGCGTCGCCGGAGCGGCCTTGTTGGTAGCCATCTCGGTGTTGGCCGATTTCGGCAACCCGATTATCATCGCGGGCAACTATTCCCTGCTGCCCTCCGAGGCTTACATGCAGATCGTCGGCTGGTACAATCTCCCGGCCGCGGCGGTCCTGGCGACGGTGCTGATCGTCCCGACGGCCCTGCTCTTTATCATCCAGCAGTTCTGGGTCAGCCGCCGGATCTATGTCACGGTTTCCGGAAAAAGTTCCAGCCTGCGGCGACCCGAAGCCACCCGCTTCGAAAAATGGTTCTTCCATGGCTTCGTCTGGGGTTGCGGCGGATTCATCGCCCTGATCTACGCCACGCTGGTCTGGGGTTCCTTCAGCCGGGTCTGGGGCGTCGACAGCGCCCTGACCCTGGCCAATTACAGCCAGGTACTCAGCCACGCCGGCGCCATCGCCAACAGCATCGGTTTCTCGTTCGCGGCCGCCTTGGGCTGTGCGCTCTTCGCCATGGCAGCGGCCTATCTGGCGCAGCGGCAACCCGGCGCCATCCGCCTTCTGATGGACGCCATGGCCACGCTGCCCGGCGCGATTCCCGGCATTTTCTTGGGCGTCGGCTACATTTTGGTCTTCAACAAACCGCCGTTATTGTTGACCGGCTCGGCGACCATCATCGTGTTGGCCCTGGCCTTCTGGAACCTGCCCATGGGTTACCGGGCCGGGGTCGCCGCCCTGCAGCAGCTGGACGAATCGATCGAACGGGCTGCCCTGAATCTCGGGGCCGGCTATCTGACCACTTTCCGCAAAGTCGTCCTGCCGCTGTTGAAACCGGCTTTCACCGCCACCTTCACCATCGCCTTTCTGCGGTCGGTGACCAACTTGAGCATCACCGTGTTTTTGGTCTCTTCGAAGACCGTCGTCGGGACCGTCTCCATCCTGTCGCTGGTGAACAACGGCGCCTGGAGCGGTGCCGCCGCGCTGACCACCGTGCTCATCGCCATCGCCCTGCTGACCCTGGGACTCGCCAAGGCCCTCATGGGAAACCGCTCGGAGGGTTGGTTCGGCAACGAGTTGGGATAACGTTATAGCACGGCATCATTTTGACGCCTTCGCCGGAAAACGGCTGAAGCGCCGGGATCCCTGATCATTCGGATACCGCCCCCTCATCAAACATCCTTGGAAAGAGGTTGACCCGTCATGACCACCAACATCCATACCGACCGGAATCATTTGCAAATCGCCGACCTTTACAAGCGGTTCGGCAAGACCGCCGCGGTCAACGGCGTCTCTTTGGATATCCAGCGCGGCGAACTGGTGACGCTGCTCGGCCCCTCGGGTTGCGGCAAGACGACCACCCTGCAGATGATCGCCGGATTCCACCTCCCCGACCGGGGCGCCATCGTCCTGAACGGCGCGGACATCACCGCCAGGCCCGCCTATCAGCGGGGCATGCCGTTGGTCTTCCAGGAATACGCCTTGTTCCCGCACTTGAGCGTCTTCGAGAACATCGCCTTCGGACTGAAGCTGCGCAAAACCGGCAAACAGGGGATCCGCGACCGGGTGACCGCCATCCTGAATCAACTGGGCCTCTCCCAAACCGCCGACCGCTTTCCCAATCAGCTCTCCGGCGGCCAGCAACAACGGATCGCCCTGGCCCGGGCGCTGGTGCTCAGCCCGGAAGTGCTGTTATTGGATGAGCCGTTGTCCAACCTCGACGCCAAGCTGCGTTTGCAGGTCCGTTACGAGATCAAGGAATTGCGCCGCCAATTCCAGATTACCGCGCTGTATGTGACCCACGATCAGGAAGAGGCTTTATCCATCTCCGACCGGATCGCGGTGATGAATCAAGGGGTGGTCGAGCAGTACGGAACGCCCTGGGAGGTCTACTACCGGCCCAAAACCGAGTTCGTGGCCAGGTTTATCGGCGAGACCAATTTCCTGGACGTCGCGATCCTGGCGGCGCAGCCGGCGGCCGGCCATACCCAGGTCCGGTTTCGCTGGCGGGATCGGGAGTTTAGCGGCAGGACCGAGCAGGCCGCACTCGCTCCGGACCGGACAATGAAGATCCTGTTGCGCCCGGAAGCGCTGACCCTGATGCCCTGGGCCGCCGGCCACACGGCGGATCGCGCCATTCGCGGCACCATCGAGCGCAGCAGTTTTCTCGGGACCATCACCCGTTACTGGCTGGACATCGGCGGCCAGGAACTGGTGGTGGACGACGCCAAGACCGCCGAGCACGGCCCTTTCCAAGGGGATGTGGCGGTCGGTTTCAGCCCGCATAACCTTTATTTCTTGTAAGCCGAAATATCCCCCGCATTCGCGGGATTGGATTGCAAACCGCATCCCATTCCCGGATTAATTTGCCAAGGAGGCTCATCCCCTATGGCGGACCCCAATGTCAACCCGGAAACCTGGATCGGCCCCGAAGTCATCCAGACTTACCAGCGGATTCTGACGCGCCTGGACCAACTGAGCGGGCTGCGCTTTTTGCGGGACAAAATCGTCGCCTTCCTGAGCGATCCCCGCCTGACCTTCGCGGCGGACGCCGAGCACTGGGACGCCTCGGCCGCGCCACTATTCGAGGCGGGCCTCATCGCCGATATCGCCGAGTTCCGCGCCTACCGGAGCCGGCTCGTTCCGCGGGAGCGGCCGGTCTCTTTTCTGGCCGCGCCCGGCAGCCGGATGAACGACCATCATTCCTATCCGGGCGGCCTGGTCTTTCACACCGCCGCCGACATCGAGCTGGGATTGGCCTTCGCCGACGTTTACCAGCGGATTTACCAGTTGCCCGTCGACCGGGACGTCGTCGTCGTGGCCCTGGTCCTGCACGACATCGCCAAGGCCACGGTCTTTCAGTGGCATGCTCCGGAACCGGGTCAAGGCCCGGAGCAAACCGTTTACGACGGCGAGATTACTATCGCCGGAACCGGGGGCCATCATATCTTCGCCATCAGCGAAGCGATCGTCCGCGATTTCCCGGCGCCGGTCGTCCAGGCGCTGGCCTTCTGCCACAATCACTGCGATCCGCCCGAAGCCGGGCTGGCCAATTTTCTGCAAGCCGCTTACCTGCTGGCGGGCAAGCCGGTTCCCGCCGGCAGCGGTTTGACGCTGACCATCGCAGACTGGATCTGCCTGCTGGCCGACAGCGATTGGCCGCTCACCAGCTGGGCGATGCGGCGATCCATCCAACAGGCCGGGCCGTCGGAGCGCTCCGCCATGTTGCGCGCCTTGGCGCGGCGGACCGAATTCGATATCTTTCGACCCCAAACGTAGCTTCGACCCATAACCGAAGGTCCGTCGGTATCACCGACGGACTCTCCAATAAAAGACAATTCCCATGATCAATATTATACCGCGAAAAACCGGGCCTGAAGTATCGTTTTCGTACCCGAAAAATATCATCCGCCTCCCGAACCATGATTCGCAGGATTCAAGGATTAACCTGATTCAATTCGGCCGGGGATCTCAT
Source organism: Bacillota bacterium (assembly GCA_023400055.1). Classification (GTDB taxonomy): domain Bacteria; phylum Bacillota; class UBA4882; order UBA8346; family UBA8346; genus Hydrogenispora. The sequence continues at coordinate 13,508 of JAEXFN010000061.1, read as the reverse complement.
GGAATCCTACCATTTTTGCATTCATATGGCCATCAAGGATGGTGGCCGTATGAATGTAAAATCGAAGGTCGTTATAGAAAAGCCGGTCGCGGAGGGATGGATTTAAGGATTTTACGGAAAAACCAACTTCCCGATCTCTAGGCCGTGGAATCCTTCCATCCGTTAAATCCGTGATCAAATCTTTTTGGGAATCAACAAGCTCTCTCAGTCACTCAACAAGCTCTCTCAGTCGCTCAACAAGCTCTCTCAGTCACTCAACAAGCTCGCTCAGTCATTCAGCAAGCTCTCTCAGTCACTCAACAAGCTCTCTCAGTCACTCAACAAGCTCTTTCAGTCGCTCAGCAAAGCGGTTCTGCCCCGGTTATCTATGCGGAGATAACTTGATAATCATTTATAATCCTTTCCGCTCCGGCATTTTTTTCGGAACCTGGCTCCCGATGCCCGCTCCATGGGCATGCGCTCCCCAATCGGCGTGACGGAGATGGAGAGGGTCCTCGCCGCGTTTGCATTGCTTGCGTTGCCAAGCTGGACCAGCGGGTAGGATTTTATGATCGCAAGAAAATGCTAACCGCTAAATTTTAAGAATATGTAACCCATTTATAACAAATTTATACATATTATCGACATTCTTTTCCAGATACCTTTCATCCCGCCAATGTTATGATCAGGGAATGTAAGATAAAATGAATCCTGCCATGGTCATTTGGGAAGGCTCGCAGGAATTGGTTCGCCGGTTCGGAATCGAAAGGGAGGGCTTTCGGATGAAACACGAGCGTAAAACGGGGGTTTTCCCGAGCTTCAATCTGAAGAGCGTGGTCGTCAAGATCGGCGCGATTCTGGCCTTCATGAGCCTGATTACCGCCTCGGTCGGCCTGATCGGCATCGCCAAACTGGGCGAGATGAATCAGGTGGCCAACGCGATCTTTTATAGCAATGCCTCCGTGCTGTATCCGTTGTCCGACGTGCTGGAGGAGATCTACCGCACCGAAAAATACGCCGCCGAAGCGGCTAACGGCAACGGCAGCGCCATCTCCAGCCTATCGGCGGAGATTTCCAACGGCACCGGCCAGATCGGCAATTTCATCAGTTATCTGCCGGAGAGTACCTCCGCCCGGCTCCAAAAGGCGATGGACAGCTACCAGAATGCCGCCCGCGATCTCTATAACGAATTGCGTAACAACACTTCCGGCGTCACCGAACGCTATTTGCGGTTTGACCGGGAATCCCAACGGCTCTACAGCATGCTGTTCGAAATCAATAAAAAACTGCGCATCGAAGGGCTGGCCACCTATAACCGGGGCAAAAAGATCTATGACTCCGTGGTGGAGCTGCAGATCTGGGTCTCCGTCATCGGCCTGGTCCTGGCGATCCTCATCGGCATGCTGGTGGCCTTCTCGATCGTCCGGCCGCTGCGGCGGTTGCGCGACAGCGCCGGACGGCTCGCCCGGGGCGACTTGAGCGCCCGGGTGGCGATCGCTTCCCACGATGAGGTGGGCGCGGTGGGCGAGGCTTTCAATCAGGCCGTGGCCGAACTGCACACCATGGTCAATGATGCGGCCGAACACGCCCAACAGATCAATACCGCCACCAGCAGTCTGTTCGAGGTAACCGAAGCTACGGGCCATTCGCTGGGCGAGCTGAACCAGCTGGTGGAGCATCTGGCCCAGGGCGCCACCGTCCAGACGAATACAGTGGATTCGGCCATTCGGACCGTTCAAAAAGCCACCAAGGGGACCGACGCGGTCTTGGAGGCCACTTTCGCCATTCACAACAGCTGCCGCGAGGCTTCCGCCGCCGGACAGCGCGGCGAGGCGGCCACCGAGGAGATGCAGGCGACCATCGATAATCTGGTGGCGACGGTGACCCAGATCGAGCGGATGGTCCGGGAGCTGGCCGCCGATTCGCAACAGATCCGGGAGTTGGCCGACGTAATCAACGAGATCGCCGAAAAGACCACGCTGCTCTCGCTGAACGCCTCGATCGAGGCGGCGCGCGCCGGCGATCAGGGCAAAGGCTTCGCGGTGGTCGCCACCAACATTCGTCAGCTGGCCGATCAAGCCCGCCAGTCGGTTCAGCATATTCACGCGGTGATCAACCAAACCCTGACCAAGACCGACCAGGCCGTCCGCAGCGTGGCCGAGGGGACCGGGGCCATGGACCGCGGCCGCGACCAACTGATGGAGACCATCGGCCTGTTCAAGGAGCTGGCCGGCCGGGTGGGGCAGATCACCGCCAAGGTCGAGCAGATCACCCAGATCGCCAACCAGGTCGGCGCCAACAACGCCGCGGTGATCGACGAAATGACCGCCGTCTCGCGGATCAGCCAGGATAATCTGGCGGCTGCGGAAGAGGTGGCCGCCACCTTCGAGGGGCAGTCGGCTTCGACCAGGGTGGTGACCGAAGCCGCCCGGAATTTGCAGCAGATGGCCGAGGAATTGGCCGCCGCCGCCGACCGTTTCAAGCGGTAGCGCTCGTTGGCGCCGCTTCAGACGACTGTCGCCAGGTTGCGCAATACCTGAGTCCGGAGCCGGCGGTCGAGCCCGGGCCGGAGTGCTTCCAGCGCCCAGAGCACCGCGCCGGCCACCGGCGGCACCTGCAACAACGTGAAACGCACCGGCTGGGCGACCCGGGCGCCGATCTCCCGTTGAAACGCTTCGATCAAGGTCGGGTTTTCGCCTTTGACATAGACCGAACCGGCCATGATCACCTCGAGCGGATCGGCCGCCGCGAAATCCAGCCGGCGAATGGCCCCGACCACCGACTGCGCCGCCTGCCAGCCGGTATAGCGCAATAAATCCAGCGCCACCGGATCGCCCTGATTGGCCGCATAAAAGGGCAGCTTCAAAAAACGGTCCCAATTGTCAAAGCATTTTTGACGGTAAATCGTCTCCACCAGCTCCTCAGCGCGCCCGATCCCCAACAGCTCGAAGAGCATCTCTTTCATGACGGTCGGCGGCCCGCACCGGAAGAGCTGGTCATAGACTTTGCGGAAGGCCATCCCTCCCAAATAATGGGATCCGCCCTCGTCCCCGAAGAAATAGCCGGTCCCGCCGATCTGCAGCCGCTGGCCCCGGGGATCGATGGCCGCGCAGCAGGTGCCGGTCCCATGAATGCTGCAGACCCCGGAACCACAGTCGCTGACCGCCTTAATCCCCAGAAAGGCGTCGTTCATTACCCGGAACCGCTCCAGGCCCATCTCGGCGATGATCGCGGCCAACGCGGCCTGCTGCGGCGCGACGTCGATCCCCGCCAGGCCGAAGCAGCCGTATCGGATCTGATTCATCGCCGCGCCGCTCTGCTCGAAAAGGACTTGGAAGGACTGCTCCAGCTCCCGGCGGGTTCCTTGGTAGCCGTTCGGGTAGGTCTCGTGGTTGGCGGGCCCGCCCTGGTGAAAACCGGCCAGATTGCCGTCCAGATCAAACAGGGCATAATGGGTCTTGGTCCCGCCGCCGTCCACCCCAATCACGTATTGTCGCATGCCGTCCCTCCGTTACCCTTGAAAAAACTGGGGCAGAAACTCGCGGTTGGCGGCGAGCATCTCATCCAGCACCGCCCGCGCCTTGGCATAGTCCCCCACCAGCGGATGGTTGAGCAACGCCTGCAGGGCCAGACTGCGGTCACCGGTCAGTCCGGCCTGTACCGTCAGCTTTTCGTACGCTTTCAATGTCTGCATCATGCCGATGACATGCTGGTTGGCGAAATTGGGCAGCGGCAAGGGCCGGGCGCCGTTTCGACCGACCATGCAGCGGATCTCCACCACGTCCCCGTCGGCCATGAAGGGCAGCGCCCCTTGGTTGGGGACATTGACGATGTGTGCTTCGTTTTTATCATTGTAGATGGCGCTCACCAGCGAGATGGCCGCCTCCGAATACAGGTGGCCGCCCCGTTTCTCCAGAATGGCCGGTTTCTCATGCAGTTCCGGCTGCTGGTATAGCTTGAGCAGTTCGGCTTCAATCTCCAAACAGATCTCGCCGCGGGTTTTGGGTTCCTCTTTCAGGTGCGCCAGGGCGCGCTCCCGGTAGTAATAATAAGTCAGATAACTGCAGGGAATGGCCCCCAGTTCCTGCAAGAGTTCCGGCTCGAAGTCGATCTGGGGCAGATTCGCCGGGCGGAAGGTCCGGAAATGGCCCCGCAATTGATCCGCCAAAATCGGCTCGCCGGCCAGGTAAACATCGGTCACCCAGCTCAGATGGTTCAAACCGACGTACTCGACGCTGGCTTCGGCCAGCCGTTCGACGGGCACCCGTTGCAAGGCATCCCGCTGCATCATGATCGGCGCGTTGCACAGGCCGATGCTCTTCACCCGGTGGTGATTGAGGAGCATCTCGGCGATGATTCCCGAGGGATTGGTGAAATTGATCAGCCAGGCATCGGGGGCCAGCCGTTCCATGACCCCGGCGATCCGCGAAAGCTGGGGAATGGTACGCAACGCTTTCATGAAGCCGCCGGCGCCGGTGGTCTCCTGGCCGATCAGCCCGTGGCGCAACGGAATCTTTTCATCGCGGATCCGCGCCGCCAATTGTCCCACCCGGATCTGGCAGATGACGAAGTCGGCACCGCGCACCGCCTCCTCCAGATCGGCGGTCAGGACCGTCGTGGCTTCCAGTCCCTCCGCCTGTAGCATCCGACGGATCAAACCGCCGACGATCCCCAGCTTCAGCGGATCGATATCCATCAAATAAAGCTCGGTCAAAGGCAGCTCATTCCGGCGTTTAATGATGCCGTCCACCAATTCCGGCGTATAAGTGCTGCCCGCGCCGATCACGGCAATTTTCAGTTTCCCCATGCTGATTCCACTCCTTCGCTTCGTGACGTGAAGCGCTCCTTTTTTAAGATTTGCAAATGGTTCCTCGGCACCGCGCAGAAGGCACGGCCAGGGTCATCCCTTCAAGGCCCCGGCGGTCATTCCCTTGATGACCTGTTTCTGCAGCAGCCCGTAGAGGATCAGGACCGGGATGACCGAGATGATGATGCCGGCCATAATCACGCCGTACTGAGCCACCCGGGCGGTTTGAAAGGCCGCCAGCCCCAGCGGCAGGGTGAACTTGGCCGGGTTATTCAGAAATACCAGCGCAAACAGGTACTCGTTCCAGACGTCCAGAAAGGTCAACACCGCCACGGTGGCCAGGGCCGGCTTGCTCAGGGGCAGGATCACCCGGATAAAGACCACCCAGCGCGATCCGCCGTCGATCAGGGCCGCCTCTTCCAGCTCGCTGGGGATCGTCTTCATGAACCCGGTCAGGATGAAGATGGCGAACGGCAGTTCAAATGAGACATAGGGCAGAATCAACGCCCACAGTGTGTCGTACACTTGCAGCGCCTTTAAGGTTAAAAACAGTGGCAAAAGATTGGACGCCCACGGGATCATCAGGCCCATCAAAAAATAGGAATACAGCGCGAAGTTGAGCCGGAAGCGGTACCGCGCCAGAACGTAAGCGGCCATCGCCGCGATATACAAAATACCCAGGACCGAGACCACCGCCACCAGCCCGCTGTTGAGAAAACAGGCGCCGATATTTCCGACGATCCAGGCCCGGGCATAATTTTCAAAATGCCAAACCTGCGGCAGGCCAAAGGATGCGGCGAAGATCTGGTTGTTATCCTTAAAAGAGCTGACGAGGACCCAGAGCATGGGAACCAGCGTCGCGGCCGCCGCCGCCATCAATAGGACTTGGGAGAAGATCGCGCCGGTATTCAGGCCGGCTTTCGCTTTACCCGGCAGCTTCCCGGCGAAAATCATGGATCGGTTGGCCATTCAAAAGCACACCCCTTAAAACTCGATCTTTTCCGCGGAAAAGTATCGTTTGAAAATGATCGAAAAGAATAAGCCGAGCGCGAAGATGGCCGTGGCGATCGAACTGCCGTAACCGAATTGCATCCACTGGAAGGTCCGGTGGTACATCAGCAGTCCCACCAGTTCGGTCAGGGAGTTGGGCCCGCCACCGGTCAGAACCATCACATGGGTAAAGCCCTGCAACGAACCGGTCACCGCGAAGATGATGCAGATCTGCATGACCTCCCACAGCAACGGCAGGGTGATATAGCGGATCTTCTGAAAATAACCGACCCCGTCCAAATAAGCGGCCTCATACAGGCTGTCCGGGATATTAAAAATCCCCGCCAGCAAAATGATCAAATGCCAGCCTATGTACTGTAGCGTCTGCGGCATCAAGGACGCCAGTACCGCGGTGTGGGGATCGGAGAGCCACAGGCGGCTCAGCGATCCCAGACCGACTGCGCGCAGCAATCCGTTGATCAGGCCGTAATCTCCCTTCATAAACTGGCCGAACATCATGGCCACCGCCACCGCCGAGATCACTACCGGAAAGAAATAGATGGTCCGGTAGAGCTGCATCCCCCGCTGGCAATTGGACAAAGCGATCGCCAGGATCAGTGCCAGCCCGATCTGGACCACGATGGCCAGGGCGATGGCGATCAGATTGTTCCACAGTGCCGCCCGCACCGACTCGTCGGTCAGCAGATTGCCGAAATTGGCCAGGCCGATGAAATGCCGGCCGGTGATCCCGTTCCATTTAAAGAAAGAATAATAGATCACCCGGACGATCGATGCGACCACGAAGGCCGTATACAGAAAGAGAGCCGGCAGCAAGAATAAACCGATGGTCTTGTTTCTTTTCGAGTCCACGCAACCGCCTCCCGGAGAAGGCGGGGGATTCCGATTTCCCCCGCCTTGCTGCGTAATAAGCTTCTAAATTTTCAGGTCTTGCCGGTATTAATCCTGGAGGCCGGCTTTGACGGCGGCGGCCAGTTTCTTGACGGCTTCTGACGGAGTGATCGACCGGTTCAACAAGGCCTGGGAGAGGCTGTTCAGCGCGTCGTTACCTTGCTGGGAACCGATGGAATCGTAGTTCGGCGTCAGCCGCGAGGCCGATTTTTCCAGCTGGGTAGCCTTGACGACCAGCGGGCTGACATCCGGACCGGCTTTCACCGGGAGCATCGGCGCCGCATAATTGATCAGCTTGTTCTCCAATGCCGGGTTGATGACGTGATGCAGGAACTTGTCGATGGCCGCCCGTTTGGCCGGATCTTGCCAGGATTTGCTGCTGACCAGATAGGTCTGGGAGACTCCGCCCAACAACTCCCGGGGATCGCCCTTGCCGTCGGCAAAGGTCCACAGCGGAATCACGTCGCAATCGGCCGCGGTTTTGGCGGAGACGTTGCCGAAATACCAGGTCCCGCCGTAAAACATCGCCGCCTTGCCCTGGTCGAACAGGGAGAGCGCCTCGGAGGCTTGCAACGACACGCAGCCGTCCGGGAAGGCGTGGCGACCCGCCAGATCGTAGATGACCTGGGCCGATTTCAGAAACGCCGGGTATTTTTCCACCGCCCCGGTGGTGATCCCTTGGCTGATCTCGTCATTGGTGCCGAAACGGTTTAACATCCCGAACCAAAAACAGACGTTGAGGTCCTGGTCCTTGCCGGCCATAGCGATCGGCACGATGCCCTTGGCTCGGAACTTGGGAATAATCGCCTTCAAGTCTTCATAGGTCTTAGGGTAGGCGGCGCCGGCCTTGGCAAAGAGTTTTTTATTGACCGCGAGATACATGTAGTACAGTTCGCAAGGCAGACCCCAGATCGGGCCGTTCTTCTGGAAGCGGACCGAACCGTCGTAATAAAAATCCTGTTTGAAATATTCCTTGAATTGTTTGTCGCGGGTGACGTAATCTTTCAGGTTGGCGAGCTTCTTGCCGTCCACCAGATTCTTGAGAATGCCGGGGCCGGGCCAGAATTGAAAGACGTCGGGCAGATTGTCGGCGGCGGCCGCAGTATAAATCTTGGCCTGGATATCCGGCATCGCGGCGGTATTGGGCTCCAATACCAGGTTGATGTCCGGGTTTTGCTTTTGAAACTGCTTTAAGTACGGCTCAAAGATGGGCGCCTTGGGATCATTGCCGGTGAAATTATAGGCGAAGCGAATCGTGGTCTTGCTTTTGCACCAGCCGGGCGATAAGCCTATCGCCAAAATGAACAGCATCAGCAATCCGATGGCGGACCGCCTGCTTTTCGAGAATTTCATGGTCTGCCTCCTTTATCTTTTTAGAATGTACGATCTTCGTCGGTGCTCCTGCTCAAGGGCAACTTAAAACATCAGCCGTTCCTCCACCTCCTTCGACGCCTTCGCGGAAACAAAATAATAGCGCTTTTATTTTTGAAGCAAAAAAAGCTACGATATCCGCTGGGTCGATTCGCGCACGATCAGTTCCGGCGCGATGACGGCCGTCTTGGTCCGGGGCGGTTTCGCGGCAATGTAACGCAATAATAATTGGACGGCCTCCTTCGCCATGGCCGCCGCCGGTTGGCGCACCGTCGTCAGGCGCGGCAGGACCCGGGAGCAAAACGGGCTGTCATCGTATCCCACGATCGATAGATCCTCGGGCAGCTTCAGATGAAGCTGGCGGGCGGCTTCCACCAATCCGGAGGCCATGTCGTCATCGGCGGCGAAGATCGCGGTGGGTCGTTCCGGCCGCGTCAACCACTCGCTGGCGATCCGGAAGGCCCGCTCGAAATGAAAGCCCCCCTCACGGACCCATTCTTCCCGGATGGCCAGTCCCGCCTGGTTCATGGCTTTCCGGAAACCTTGCAGCCGCCCCCGGGCCGATTGATACTTCAGATCGCCGACGATATGGCCGATCCGGGTATGGCCCAGCTCGATCAGGTGCCGGGTGGCCAGGTAGCCGCCTTTCAGGTTATCCACCACCACCGACGGGACCTTTAAATTGTTTTCGTTATTGTCCAGCAGTACCAGCGGAAAATTGCGGCTGCGCAACTCCGAGATATAATCGGTCTCATACTCCGGCGCGATCACCATGATCCCGTCCACCCGGCTCTCGCTGAACAGTTTGACCCAGAGTTTCTTGATGACTTCATCGCTGTTGTCCAGGGTCAGCGCCAACGCCACCAGGTAACCTTCCTCAAAGGCGGCGCGTTCGATAGCGGTGACCAGATCGGCCCAGAACGGATCATTGAGCGTCGGAAGGATGATCCCCAAAACCTCGGTTTTTCCTTTGGCCAGGGTCCGGGCGGCGGCATTCGGGTTATAACCCAAATCCGCGATGGCCTGCAGCACCTTCTGCCGGTTGCTCTCGCGCACCCGGCCATTGTTGTTCAGCACCCGGGAAACCGTGGTCACGCAAACTCCGGCCTTAACGGCCACATCCTGGATATTGATGGGCATTTTTTACCATCCTTAAATAATACCGCTTTTATTAATACTCCAATGAGAAACCCGGCCCGCCAAGACCGGGATGAAAACAAAAGTTAAAACGTCAAGCGCTTAAATCAGCAGCACTTATTCACTCGATTTGACTTGACGGCATGGCTTTCCGAATATGAGATATCTATATTCTACTTGAATTGGAATATTCCTTCCTGCCGGTTAAAAAATAAAAACGATTATATTTTGCAGCGGTTGAGTTAATTAAGATAGCGGCTTTTTGAAGATCAGGCAATAAACCAGCCCCTGATAGACGATCTTGACCCGGAGATCCTGCATCGTCTCGGGCACCAGATCGACCGGGGCCACGGCGGCGCTATCGTCCCGGTACAATTTGGCCGAGAGCGGATTCTTCTGATAGATCGCGCGGACCGCCGCAGCGGTCTCATCGGAGATTAAAATGGTCGCGCCAGGTTTGGCTACCCGGATCATCTCCCGGATCGCCAGCTCCTTATCGTTAAAATAATTGATCCCGCCGTGATGGAAGACCACCTCGAACGAATCATCGCCGAACGGCAGCCGCTCGGCCTCGGCCCGGCACAGCCGGGCGGGTATCCGCCAGCGCCGCAGGTGGCGGACGGCCATCCGCAGCATGCCTTGGGAGATATCGATCCCGAAATAGCGGGCGTTGCGATTTAAGTAGGGCAGGTTATCCCCGGTGCCGATGGACACTTCGAGAACCCGGTCGCCAGCCGCGATCGCCAGCTCTCCCAGGAACTCCCGGCGGGCCCGGCCTTCGCCGCCAAACTTCAGAAAAAGGAAGAACCGGCTGCTGAAGTTGTAAACCCAGGCGATTCGGTCATAGAAAACGCTGTATTTCCGGTTGTCTCCCTGCAAGCCCCGTTCCTGCAGGAAGTCGTAATAACCGTGCCGGTCCGGATAACTCCGGCCGGTCACCGGATTGACCAGGCCTTGCTCCGTCTCGATCAGCGTTTCCCCGGTAAAAGGGTCGCGGAAGATACCCTCTTCGGCTGAGTCCATCTTCGTCATCTCCTCCTGTTTTCTTTGTAAAGCGATTCACCGAATAGCAGTTTCTTTCCGAAGCAGCGGGCTTTCACTGTATTTTCCGGGATCGGCGCTAAAACGTCGGATCTGTCTTTGGATATTCCGGTCGATCACCGCGTCCATTACTATCCGTGTCCGGTTGTTCATCCTCCGATTTGGAATGACAGTGGTTTACTTTACTATAACATCGGGGCGCGACTGGCGCACAAAAAATTTTTTCGCGATTTGGCGAGTTTTTTATGGATTCCTAACATCCTTTGCCGAAACTTAAATTTGGCCTGAAGCATTGGCTCATTAATTTTCTATAATATCCTTTGAAACTTCTTGGTTTCTCTATTAATTCTAACATTTGTCGTTTAAAATATAAAAATATGAAAAACATGGAGGGAATTTTATCAAGCGACATGATGTTGCCAAATATAGGAGGACATCAAATTGCGATGAAATTATTATTAATCGAAGACGAAGTACAATTAACCAAGACGCTTACCTATTTGTTGCAAAAAAACGGTTATATTGTCAATGTCGCTACCGACGGCAAGTCCGGCCTGGACATGGCCTTGGCCGAAGAGTACGACATCATCGTGCTGGACTGGCTCTTGCCGGGACAGGACGGCAAGTCGATTATTAAGGAATTGCGCCGCCATAAACTGGATGTGCCGATTTTATTTGCAACCGCCAAAGACGGCCTGAAAGACCGGATCGAGGGCTTGGACTGCGGCGCCGACGACTATCTGGTCAAACCTTTTTCCACCGAGGAGTTCCTGGCCCGTTTGCGGGCCTTGCTGCGCCGCAAAAGCCGGGTGATGGTCGACAATACGCTCAGCGCGGCCGGCATGCGGCTGGACCCCTTAAAAAACGAAGTCATCAAGGGCAATCAAACCATTCAACTGAGCGTCAAAGAAGCTTCCTTGCTCGAACTGCTGATGAGCCATCCCGGGCAGGTGATCACCAAAGAACGGATCTTTGAGCGGGTATGGGGCTATTACTCCAAGAGCGAATTCTCCAATATCGACCTGTATATTCATTATTTGCGCAAGAAGTTACATACCCCTTGCATCAAGACCGTGCGCGGCGTGGGTTATTATCTCCAGGAGGAAGAAAAACAGGATGTTTCGTAAGCTACGGTTGCAGTTTGTCGTCACCAATCTGGCGATCATCTCGTTTTTGCTGGTGGTGATCACCGCCAGCGCCTACTTTTCCATGCGAAACAATTTGATCCAGCATGCCAATTTCTTTGCCAGCCAACTGGCGACCAACTTCAAAGCCGATGCTTTGCCGGGGACCCCCGGGCCGCCTGCCGGCCACAACCCGCCTTACCCGTTCGCGCTGCCGCCCAAGTTGCCACCAAAACCGCCCGGGCGGCCGCAGCGGGAACCGGATAAGCCGATTTTCTTCATCAGAACCACCTCCGGCGGGACGATCTCTTTCGCGTCCGACCAGCAACCATTCGATCGGGTTCAGCTGCGGCAACTGTTGAACAAGGTTTTGAAAATCCGCCAAGCCAATGGGATGCTCCGCTTCGGCGACATCACTTATTACTTTTCAAAGACGGCGGCCTCCCGCCCGGCCGGCACGCTGCTGGTGTTTCAGGATATGAGCCCGCTGGGCTCGGTCATTCAAAACTCGCTGACCATCGGCCTCGTTTGCCTGGTCTTAGCGTTGCTGGGCAGCCTTTTGATGGCCAGGTGGGCGATCGCGCCCATCCAGAAAGCCTGGCAGCAGCAGAAGGATTTTATCGCCGATGCCTCGCATGAGCTGCGCACGCCGGTTACGATCATTCAAACCACGCTGGATGTGGTGCTCGATGAGCCGCAGGCCAGCGTCGCCGCGCAGCGGGAATGGCTGAACATCATCGGCGACGAGGCCCGGCGGGTGGCCCACTTGGTCGATGGCCTGCTATTTCTGGCGCGCTCCGATTCCAACCAGCCCATGGTGGATAAGCAAATTTTTTCCCTGAGCCAGGTGGCGGCCGACGGTCTGGAAGCGTTCAAACCCAGCGCCGCGGCCCAGGGCCTCGAACTGGCGGCGGCCGTCACCGGCGAGATCACCGCCTTGGGCGACGCCGTCCGGATCCGGCAGGTCATCGATATCCTGCTGGATAACGCCATCCGCCATACTCCGGCGGGCGGCCGGATCACGCTGCGTCTTTTCCTGCAGGAAAAGAAGATCTGGCTGAAGATCAAGGACACCGGCGAGGGAATCGCTCCCCAGCATGTCGCGAAGATCTTCGACCGCTTTTACCAAGTGGACGGGTCCCGTTCCAAGGGCCAGGCCGGACTGGGCTTATCCATCGCCAAATCGATCATCGAGAGCCACGGCGGCACCATCGCCGTGACCAGCGCCTTGCACGCCGGAACCGAGTTTACCATCAAACTGCCGGTGCCGCCGGTCAAGTAAGCCGGTTTCCGGGCCTTCGCCCGGCGGTCGGTGGAGGATTTCCCGCGCCAACCTTTTGCTTCTCCGGAAACGGTCCGGTCCGCGTCCCCCCGCGCGGCCGGACCGTTTCTTGATAGCATCCCGATCGCCAAGCCGGGCCGACGGTCCGGATGGCCTTCCCAAAGCCCGGGGAAGAAGTGCCGCGGCTCCATCGGGGTTCCCCACGGCTCGGTCGGCCTGCCCCGGACCCCGGAGCAACTTCTCCAAAACGCGGTCCGCTTTCTCCCGGGCTCGGGGAAGCAAGGAGAGCATTCGGGGAAACGGGATGGTGTCCGGAGAACCAGGGATGGCCTTCGGAGAAGTAGGGATGGTTCTCGGGGAAGTAAGAATAAAACGATCCCTTACACGGACGCGCCGATCCGTTGCAGGGATCCGCCCGTCCCTAACTCGGATCAAGCCATCCCTGACACGGATCCGGGGATCCGCTGCAAGGATCCTGCCATCCCTTACAAGGATGAGACGATCCCTTGCAAGACCAACGGCCGTACCTGATGGAACAGCGATGATCCGCCGGCGGACCGGGCCCATCCCTTACGGACCGCTGCCAATCCGCGGCGGACGACGGAGATAACCTACAGAATACTACATACTACCATCGGCAGCAGAATGAAGATAGAGTACTTCTCGCGCGAAAGCGTTACGTTAATCTTTTGCTAAAATCGAGCGCTGAATGTTCTCAAACAGTAAGCAATGATTTAAGAGACTGAGGGTCGATGGGGGCTATTCCTGCCCCCACACCATCGGCTTTATTCGCCGTCCTAGCTAAGCCGATTTTGGACTTCCATGTCCTGACCCAGGACCAAAGGGTGTAGTGGGACACCCTTTGGAA
>JAEXFN010000044.1 GCA_023400055.1 Bacillota bacterium | reverse complement strand
CTCAGTCACTCAACAAGCTCTCTCAGTCACTCAACAAGCTCTCTCAGTCACTCAACAAGCTCTTTCAGTCGCTCAACAAGCTCGCTCAGTCACTCAACAAGCTCTTTCAGTCACTCAACAAGCTCTTTCGGTCGCTCAGCAAGCTCTTTCAGTCACTCAACAAGCTTGCTCAGTCGCTTAACAAGCTCTTTCGGTCGCTCAGCAAGCTCTTTCGGTCATTGAAGATACTCCGGTGGTAACTACCTCAGTTCATTGGATAATCGAAGGCACTCCGGCGGCTGCCGCCGCAGTTTATTGGATTGGCAACGCTTCAAAATTGGGAACAGGCGTTGCCGCGGCGGCAACTGGCCATCATGAAATACAAAGGCAAAACCCCGCGCCATCGTTTGGCGCGGGGTCATCATCCTGCCGCGAATCGGGCCCTTCGGAGCCAATTACATATCGGCCGCCCGTTGGCGCGCAAATCTTGCGCCCATCTCCAAAGCCTTCTGGCAATCTCGGGGGAATACTGCTTCCCGTCGCCGGGCTTTCTCGGCCGGGTCAAATCGGGACGCCTCCACCTTCGAATAATCCTCGAACTGATACGTATCGAAACTGCAGAGCGTTTCCGAATATCCGAATACGCGGCGCATCATGTGTTCGTTGATCATAATATTTTGGTCAAAACCATTTTGCTTCATCAGTTCTTCCGTGGCATTCATCGTATAAATGAAGCCGGTGTGGATCTTTTTGGGGAAAAGTGAGCGCGGCGGATCGCTATATACGGAATATTGGAACAGAAAACGGTCCAAAAATGCCGCCATCTCGCCGGTAACTCTCCCGAGATAAATCGGGGAACCCAGGATGACCGCATCGGCCTCCGTCACTTTTGGAAAGACCGCCGCCAGATCATCCGGTACGGGACAGCGGCCATAGCTTTTCCCGTCTTTGAGCTTGCATGCGAAACAGCTGATGCATCCCTTGTAATCCAGATCATAAAGCTGGATCAGTTCGGTCTCGGCGCCTTGCGACGCCGCCCCTTCCAGCGCCTTGGCGAGCAGCGTGGCAGTATTCCAGCCTTTACGCGGGCTGCCGTTGATTGCGATGATTTTCATATCAGTGACGCCTCCATCCCCCGAAATTTTTGCGACAATGAACCCGCCTTTTATTTTACGCTTCAGCGCGGCGAGCCAACTTTACCCCCATGTCCCAAGCTTTTTGACAATCCTTCGGGAATTCCTCATTCCGCCGTTTCAGCTTTGCTTCGGGATCGAGCGCTGCCGGAAGGACGTATTTCGAATAATCGTCGTACTGGTGGGTGTCGTAAACCAAAAGCGACTCTTTTACTTCAAAAACGCTAAACTGCTCAATGGTCTTTACATACTTAGCGAGCCCCGTTTCCTTGGCTTGGCTTTCCGTAGCGCCCATGGTATAAATGAAAGCAGCGGTTATTTTCTTTTTTAAAGGACCGAAACGGCCCGCCGGATCGGCGAACGGATAGGAATAGATCAGCCTTTCTAGAAACGATCTCATCAGACCGGTGAGTGAGCCGATATAGATGGGAGAACCCAGAATCACGCCATCCACCGCTTCGATTCGCTGCAGTACCGGCTCCAAGTCATCATGCACGGCGCACCTTCCATAACTCTTTCCCCCTTTTAACTTACAGGCGTAGCAGCTGATACAGCCTTTGTAATTCAAATCATAAAGATGGATGAGCTCCGTCTCGGCGCCCTGCGCGGCCGCGCCTTCGAGTGCTTTATGCAATAAAGTGGCGGTATTCCAAGTTTTGCGGGGGCTTCCGTTTACCGCGATGATTTTCATCGAGGATTGTCCTCCTTAATTTGAAGCTGACGACTTGATTTTTCTCGTTTCATTGTATAATATCAGTCTCAAAAGACAAGTATGCACTTAAAAGTTAGATACTATGGAAAAGGAAAGTGTAATGGCAACTCAATGGACGAACAACTGCGGCAAGTCGCTCAGCTATACGCTCTCCGTCGTCGGCGGCAAATGGAAATGGATCATTCTGGCCATCTTATTCGAAAACGGCGTGCAGCGGTATGGGCAGATCAAAAAAAGCATCCCGCCGATCACCCATAAAATGTTAAGTCAGCAACTTAAGGAATTAGAGGCGGAACGGTTAGTCCAGCGCCAGGAATATCAGCAAATCCCGCCAAAAGTGGAATATTCCCTGACCGAGCGGGGCGAAACGCTGATTCCGATCCTGGAGCTCATGTCCGAATGGGGAGAAAAAAACCAACCTTCCAGTGGCGAATAAACTGAACCGGGAAGGCTGGGGCTGAAATGAAAAGTTGTGGCGGCGAAACGGTGCTAGGGAGTATTCAAAGGAGAGCCGTTCCAGAGCGGCAACCTTTTTCCGATGGGGCAATGCTTTGCGGCAGAGCCCGCCCGGCATCTCTCAGGCGCGCTTGGGCGCGATCTTCTCCAGCTGATTCATGTACGGACGCAGGACTTTCGGTATATTTACGCTGCCGTCCGCGTTCTGGTTGAGTTCCAGCAAGGGAATCAGGATCCGCGGCGAGGCGATCCCGGTATTGTTGAGCGTATAAGCATAGCGCAGCGTGCCGTCGACGTCCCGGTATTTGATATTGGAACGCCGGGCCTGAAAGTCATTCAAGGTCGAACAGGAATGGGTCTCGGAATAACAGTTCCGGCTGGGCATCCAAGTCTCCACCTCATGCTTGCGCACCTGGCCGATGCCGATCTCGCCGGTACAGGCCAAGGCGACCCGGTAGGGAAGTTCCAGCGCCTGCAGGATGGCTTCGGCGTGGCCCAGGATCTCGTAATGCAGCCGCTCCGCCTCTGCCTCATCGGCCCGGCAGATGACGACCTGCTCCACCTTTTGAAACTGGTGCACCCGGTACAGGCCGCGCGCATCTTTGCCGTAGGTCCCGGCCTCGCGCCGGAAACAGGTCGAATACCCGGCATAGCGTTTGGGCAGATCCGCCCCGTCGAACACCTCGTTCTGATGATAAGAGACCAGCGACACCTCGGCGGTGCCGACCAGGAACAGTTCATCCTCGGGAATCCGGTAGGCCTGTTCATAGCCGAGCGGGAAATAGCCGGTTCCCAGCATGGCGCTCTCCTTGACCAGCAGCGGCACGATCATCAGCGTGAACCCCTTCGCCATCAGGTAGTCGATGACGAAGCGGCAGACTGCCATTTCCAGCAGGGCGCCCTCGTTTTTCAAGAAGTACGACCGGCTGCCCGCCAATCGGACCGCCCGGGGCACATCGGCCAGATCCAGCAGTTCGGCAAGTTCGAGATGGTCGCGCGGCGAAAAATCGAAACTGGGGACCCGTCCCCAACTCCGGATGACGACGTTGTCGGATTCGTCTTTGCCGATCGGCACTTCCGGCGCGGGAACGCTGGGGACCGTCAGCATGATGGCGTCAAACTCCCGCCGCCATGAGTCGAGCCGTTGCTCCAGCTGCTGCAGTTGCTCCTTGATGGCCCTGACGCCGGCGCTGGAAGCCTCCCGGTCCGTTCCCTCCGGCGTCGGGCCCCGCCGGGATAGACGATTCCGCTCGGCCCGGAGCGCATCGATGGCCGCGACGGACTCGCGGATCCGGCTATCCAGTTCCAGCAGCCGGTCGATATCGGCATACATCATTTTGTCGGCGACGGCCTTTTTGACGAGCGCCGCATTCTCGCGGATAAAACGAATATCGAGCATGATCGGACCCCCTGTTCTTTCCCGGCATGAGCCGTTAAAAATAAAAACCTCCCGGCCCTGAATTCAATCAGGGACGAGAGGTTATACCCATGGTGCCACCCAGTTTAGTTAGCTTGCGTAGACTGCGCTAACTCACTTGACGCACGATAACCGGTGCGACGGTTTGATTCCTCACCAACGTCTCCGGGGCGGACTTCATGGAATGCTCTGGCTGATTCGCAGCGGCCATCAGCTCTCTGATCCAAAGCAACCATTACTTTCCCCATCATCGACTATCCTATGAATGTTTACCAGATATTTCCCTTATTTTAATATATTATGCGCCACAAGGCAAGCATGTATTCGAAGCGGTGGACACAAGAAAGCACCATCCCGGAAGAAGTTCCGCGTTTCCGGGCCGGCGCTCGGCAATCATTCCCGCCAGAGGCGGGCCGCCTTTTGGATATTCTTCAGCGCGCGGTCGGTATCGCCGTCCGCCAGGTAATTATTGAGCAGATCGTCGAGGGCGCCGGAGAAGACCTGGGACGCCGCAGAACCGTGGGCGATGGAAGGCGTCAGCGTCAAGCGGGCGAAATCCGCCATCGAGCTCTGCAGGTAAACGTCGTAAAGCCGCCGGTCGGCATCGAGCCGCGACGGAATGGCGCCCTTGATCGGGTTGAAGGTATCCTGGCCGGCCACCGAGGCCACCAGCTTCAGCCAGGCGATAGCGTTATTGCGGTGCGGCGCGCCGCGCGGCAATCCGAAGCTGTCGCTGATCACCATGAAGTTGCTGCCCGGCCCGCACAAAGGCCGCCAGCCGAACTGGCGGTCCGGCTCCCAGCCCAGTGTCTTCAGATAGCCCTCCGCCCAATCGCCCATGATGTTGAAGGCGGCCTTCCCGTCATGAAGCATTTTGGTCGCATCCTGCCAGGCCAGGGAGGCGTGGTTGGGATTGGCGTAACGGGTCAACTGTTTGAACTGTTCCAGGGCGGTCCGTAGCCCCGGAGCGCTGAAAGAAGTCGTGCCGCGCCACAATCCGTTGTACCGGGCCGGACCCAAAGTCATCGCCAGTAGCGTCTCAAAGATCTGGGTGGCCTCCCATTTGTTGCGATCGCCCAGGGCCAACGGGATCACTCCGGCCCGCTGCAAGGTTTGGCAGGCCTTCAGGAGGCTGGCGAAGGAGTCCGGCGGTTGCACATGATGCTTGGCCAACAGCGCCTGGTTATACCATAACACATTGCCGCGGTGCACATCGAGGGGGATCGAGTAGATCGCCCCCTGATAGCTGCAGAGCGCCAGGATCTGCCGGTTGAATTTGGCCCGGATCCCCCAGCTGTCCACCAGGTCGTCGAGCGGTTCCATCATCCCCGTTTTGACATAGGATTCGATCAACTCGGCCCCGCCGTGAACCTGGAAAGAATCCGGCGGCGTCGTCCCCACCATCCGCGATTGCAGGACCGACTTGGCGTTGATTCCGCCTCCGCCCGCCACGGTGGCGTTATTGACCTCGATCCCCGGATTTTGGCGCTGAAACAGCTTGATCATCGCCTGCAACCCTTCTTCCTCGCCGCCGCCGATCCACCAGCTGAAGATCTCCACCTGCGGAGCAGCCGCCGCGGCGACGACCGGGACGATCAGCAACCCGACGATCAGCAAGAACCGGACCCATTTCAAACGCGCCCGCGCCATCGGCCAGGCCCCCTTCTTCGTATTTACTGCCATGACTCCATTTTACCCCATCGGCCCGCGATTCCCAAGCCCCTTTTGCGCCGTATAAAAAGAGCAACCGCCCGGGTTGCGGACGGTCGATTGTAAATAGCGGCTTTTCCAATTGCGGTTCAAGGAACGCCGGACCGTTACCGGCCGCTATTTCTTGCTGAGATACTTCCGGATATCCACGGCCACTGCGCTGACGATGATCAAACCCTTGATGATCATCTGCCAGTAAGGGTTCAGGCCGATAAAGGTCAGCCCATAATTGATCACGCTGAAGATCAGCACGCCGGCGACGATGCCCTGGACGGTGCCGATGCCGCCGGTGGTGGAGACGCCGCCGACGACGCAGGCAGCGATGGCATCCAGCTCATAGCCGTTGCCGTAGTTGTTGGTGGCGCCGCCGGTACGGGCCGCCTCCAGCACGCCCGCCAGGCCGTAAAGGGCGCCGGCGATGGTGTACATCCAGATCGTGGTCTTGGCCACATTGATTCCCGAGACTTTGGCGGCGTTGACGTTGCCGCCGATGGCATAGGTGTTCTTGCCGAAGCGGGTCTTGTTCAGGAGGACCCACATCAGTAAGGTCACCACCGCCGCAATGATGACGATATAGGGAATCGAATACGGCCCGGAACCGATCGCTCCGGAGCCGAGCCCGGTGAAGTCGGCCCGCAAGCCGCCGATGGGTTGGGATTGGTTCGGCGGCATGTCAAAGTAAATGGAGGAAATGCCGTAGATCACGACCATCGAGCCCAGCGTGGCAATGAATGGCGGCACCCCGAATTTGGCGATGACCGCGCCGTTCAGCATTCCAAAAAACGTACAGACTCCGATCGCGATCAGAATCGGCACCAGCAGGGGCAGGTGCGGCAGACCCGGGAAGAACAGCCGCAGATAATCGGGGGCCTGCAACATCGATGCCGAAACCACCGCCGCCAGACCGACCATCCGGCCGGCCGAAAGGTCGGCGCCCGCGGTCAGAATGGCGAAGACCGCGCCCAGCGCGATGATCATCCGGGTCGATGACTGGAGCAGAATATCCCGCAAACAAGTCAAGGAAATAAACCGGGGATCGATCAGCGCCATGATCACGACCAGGGCCAACAAAACGAAATAAATCGCATTTTGATAAATAAAACCGCTCATCTTTTTGAAATCCATCGTTCCGCTCCTCCTTACCTTGCCTTACCTTAGCTTACCTTGGTCAGGCCATAAACTGCGTTGCCAAACGCATGATTTCTTCCTGGGACGTGTGCCGGCCGTCGACGATGCCGGCCAGGCGCCCGGCACACATCACCGCGATCCGGTCCGACATTCCCAACAATTCGGGCATCTCCGAAGAGATCATGATGATGCTCTTGCC
>JAEXFN010000004.1 GCA_023400055.1 Bacillota bacterium | reverse complement strand
TGAGTGACTGAAAGAGCTTGTTGAGCGACTGAGCAAGCTTGCTGAGTGACTGAAAGAGCTTGCTGAGTGACTGAAAGAGCTTGCTGAATGACTGAAAGAGCTTGCTGAGCGACTGAAAGAGCTTGCTGAGCGACTGAGCGAGCTTGTTGAGTGACTGAGAGAGCTTGTTGAGTGACTGAGCAAGCTTGCTGAGTGACTGAGAGAGCTTGTTGAGTGACTGAGAGAGCTTGTTGAGTGACTGAGCAAGCTTGCTGAGTGACTGAGCAAGCTTGTTGAGTGACTGAAAGAACTCGCTTATCCACAAAAAGAGAGCAGTTCTGATTATCAAGTTTACTCAGCAAAGATGCAGTTGGTTTTCGATGGGAGACTGATTTGAATTTTAAGCTAAAGTATTTGGGGTATAATGGTTTTAAGTTTTTGGGCCGAAAACAAGGATTCCGCCTGCAGGCGGGCAAAGGGTTTAACGGCAAACCCCTTGCAACCCCGCCGCTAAGGGGACGTTGCTTCCCCTTAGAACCCCTCCAATGTCCGGTTCATCCGTGAACCGGCAAGGTAAATGGACAATGAAGTTTTGCCGCCGGCCTCCCTTGCCGGCGTCTTCCATAGGATGGTTCCTAGCCGACGGCGGTGCTTTCATCCGGGCAGCAACGCCGCGCAGCCGCCATCCTTGGCGGCTGTATGAATGCAAAAATGTAGGTCCATGGGGTTGGGGTTGGCCGGTTCAACCCCTGGACAATTTCGCACCGGATTAAGCTGGATTGGCAAAATTTTCTCCTAAGCATACATCTTTCAGTCACTCAACATCGTTTTTACTGTAGATTTTATGAAAGCGGGCGCGGAAAAGGTTTTACAGTAATTTTCGGATGAAGCTGAAGGGAAATGATGGGTGGAAGGCGAAGAAAGATAATCGGATCTTGCCGGAGCGACTAGCGGAAGGACGGGTGGGTCCGCAAGCGATACGCTTCCGAGCGGGGCCGCCGAAACTGTGGAAATGGCATTGCAACGGGGTATTGACGAAATGCATTGGGTTTACTTGGGATTGGCGATTTTGTTGGAGGTCTGCGGAACGAGCCTGCTGAAACTTTCCGCCGGCTTTACCAGGCTGTATTGGGGGATTTTGGCCCTGGCCCTCTACATGGCCAGCTTTATCGCGCTGGCGCAGGCTTTAAAGCGGATCGAGGTCGGAGTGGCCTATGCGCTGTGGTCGGGGATTGGGATCGTCCTGATCGCGGCCATCGGGGCGGTCTGCTTCCGCGAGACGCTGAACTGGGCCAAACTGCTGTTTATCGGGTTGATTCTGGTGGGAGCGGTCGGGCTCAATCTGTGCAGCGCCGGACATTAGATCCGGCGATCCGGAGACGCAGCGGGATCGAAAAAACGAGGCCGCCGGATGACCGGCTGGGCCTCGTTGAATTTTGCATATTCATTTGTCAACCGCTATCACATGCCGGAGTATAGCCCTTCACTCGGGCAACTGGGCATTTCGCGCAGATAGGCCGGGAGCTCCGGGAATTGATAATCGGCGGCATCGGCATCGGCCAGATAGAGCCGGCGGTAGTATTCCTCCACCATCCGGGCGGCCGAGAAACGCCAGCTGGCCATGGCGATGCTGGCCCGCATCATGGCGGTCCATTGGGCGCGGTTCCCGTAATAGGTCGGCAGAATGTCGTTGCCCAGCACGTAGTAGAGGGCGTCGGCATCGGCCCCATCCTGATCGGGATGGTAATTGCCGTCGCCGATCTGCCAGCCGTTGACGCCGTGTTCGCAACCCTCCGGCCACCAGCCGTCCAGGACGCTGAAGTTCAATACGCCGTTCATGGCGGCCTTCATGCCCGAGGTACCGCTGGCCTCCATCGGCCGGATCGGATTGTTCAGCCAGACGTCGCAGCCGCGCGTCAGGAGCTTACCGATCTTCATGTCGTAATTCTGCAGGAAGACGATCTGCCCCGGGAAACGCTGGGCCATCTCATACAGCCGGGTGATGATCCCTTTGCCGGTCAGGTCATTAGGATGAGCCTTGCCGGAGAAAATCAGCTGCAGTTTGCCCTCGCGCAACAGCGGCTCGATCACTTCGGGCCGGCGGAAGATCAGATCGCCCCGTTTGTAGGGCGCGGCCCGCCGCGCGAACCCGATGGTCAGCACGTTCTCGTTCAGCTTGACGCCGTTGCGTCGCTCGATCTCGGCGATCATCTCCCGTTTGGCCGCTTGATGCGGTTCCCAGAGATCGGTGCCGGCCGCGTAGGCCGCAGCCAACCGGGAATCCTGCCAGGTCCCGTTGTGCACGCCATTGGTGATGGCGAGGATCTCCGAGGCGCCTTCGACGCCGCGCCACATATCGCGGGCGGTATGGCCGTGCAGTTCGGCCACGGCGTTGGCCTTGCGCGAGAGGCGCAGTCCGGCCACGGTCATGCTGAACGGGTCGCCGCCGATCCGCACCAGTTGCTCATGGGTCAGTCCGTTATAGGCGCCCATGTACTGGAGCAGGTCGTGGCCGTGAACCTCGTTGCCGGCCATGATCGGCGTGTGCGTGGTAAAGACGATCTCCTCGCGGGTCCGCCGCCAGGCCGCTTCGAAATCCATGCCTTCGTCGTCCATCTTCAGCCGGATCAGCTCGATCCCGGCGATCACCGGATGACTGTCGTTGAAATGGTAGACGTCCGGATAAATGCCGAGCGTTCGCAGGGCGCGCACTCCGCCGATGCCGAGGATCATCTCCTGGGCGATCCGTTCCTCGGAGAACCAGCCGTACAATTGGCCGGTGATCAAGGGATCGCAGTTGTCCGGCAGGTTAGCGTCGAGCAGATAGAGATCGACATTGTCAAACTTGGAACATTTCCAGACTTTGCAATGGACCCAGCGGCCGCGGATCTTGACCCCGACCACCACGCCGGTGTCCTGCAAGAAGTCATACTGGTACTCCGGATAGCAGTCGTAAATCCGGCCGTCTTCCCGGAATACCTGGGTGGTATAGCCTTGCCGCCACAGGATGCCGACCCCGATCAAGGGATAATCGCCGTCTTTGGCCGCTTTCAAAATGTCACCGGCCAGGATGCCCAGGCCGCCCGAGTAGATCCGGAAGTCTTCATGCAGTCCGAATTCCATGCAAAAATAGGCTACTTGGGGCAGTTGTTTGTTGCTCATTTTTCTCCCTCCAAATGAAATCGATCAAGTCGAGACAGCTTGCGGGAATCATACCGGGTTGCATTCGGCCGGTGATTGATTTTCAAGCCCAAACCGGTGGCCGGGGATGATGCAACGGGTATTGCGACATCACGGAATGCAACAGTTCCATGGTCGAGGAATTTATCGGCACGGAGCGGCGCATGCCTGCCGTTCCAAGAGAATGATACGGCCGCCCGTTTAGCACGTTGAGCTGCGCTTATCCGGTACGGTCGGGATGCAACACATAACTTATTGTAACGGGATGATGCCCTTAGGGTCAACATAATACCAAAGGAACCGTTGCCATTTTCAGGAGAGATTGGCTGAGGCGCCGGGCCCGATGGGGGAGAAGCGGGGCATCGCGGCGCGCGCCGGAGTCTTGGGATGAAAGACCTATCGCCGTCCTAGGGCCGGCTAGGCCTTTCATCCTTTTTCTAAAAAAAAGGAATATTTTGCTGGACGCCCCAAATGTTGCGGTGTATCATAGATTATGGTACTAGATATAGTGTTTTTGGATCGGCCACCGGCAGCACTTTGAGGTTAAAAGCCATCGAATAAAGTCTTTGAAAGGCGAACCGATTTTGTCGCAACGCTTTAAATATGGGAGGAGCAGAGGGAAATGGCAATCAATCAAGCAGAGCTACCTGACGTCCAGAAAAGTGCGAAAAAAGAACTGCTTAAAGTGGTTGAACTGGTCCAGCGCGGCCCCGAGCGGGCTTTCCGGTCCATCCGCAAGCGGGATGGCCGGATCGTCGAGTTCAAGGTGGGTCAGATCGCGGCGGCCATCTTTAAGGCGGCCAAGGCGGTCGGCGGCGAAGACCAGCGTCTCGCCGACGAACTGGCCGAAGTGGTAGTTCAGTATCTGCAAAAACGGCTTGGCGCAGGCATCCCCACCGTGGAAGAGGTGCAAGACGCGGTGGAGAAGGTATTGATCGAGACCGGACACGCCAAAACCGCCAAAGCTTACATCCTATACCGGGATCGCCGTACCCGCCTGCGCGAATCCCGCTCCGAACTGATGGATGTGGTCGAAGACATCCTGGTGGAGACTAGCCGGGAGAATGCCAACGTCGGCAATTCGCCGTCGGCCAAGATGTTGCAGATCGCGGCGGCGGCCAGCAAGAAATATTACTTATCGCGCCTGATCCCCGAAGAAATGGCCAGCGCCCATGTTACGGGGGATTATCATATTCACGACCTCGATTTCTATGGCAAAACCCTGACCTGTGTGCAGATTCCCTTGGGTAAACTGTTACAAAACGGGTTTAACAACGGCCACGGCTATATCCGGCCGCCGCACCGCCCGTCTTCAGCCACGGCGCTGGCAGCCATCATCCTGCAGAGTTCCCAGAACGACATGCATGGCGGACAATCCTTCGCCTTCTTTGACCGCGATATGGCTCCCTATGTGGCGGAAGCGGACGAGGACGAAGTTTATCAGGCCATGGAGGCGTTGATTTACAACCTGAATTCGATGCACAGCCGGGCCGGGGCCCAGGTGCCTTTCTCCAGCATCAATCTGGGTTGTGACACTTCGGCGGCCGGCCGCTGCGTCACCAAGAACCTGTTATTGGCCTATGAGAAGGGACTGGGCCGGGGCGAATGCCCGATCTTCCCCAATATCATTTTCCGGGTGAAAAAGGGCGTCAATTTCGAGCCCCAGGATCCCAATTATGATCTGTTCCAGCTGGCGATGCGGGTCTCGGCGCAGCGGCTCAACCCGACTTTCTCTTTCATGGATTCCTCCTTCAACCAGTCGTTTGGCGCGGAAGTCGCTTACATGGGCTGCCGGACCCGGACCATCAGCAACCGCCACGGCGCCGAAGTCACCGATGGCCGGGGCAATCTCTCGTTCACCACGCTCAACCTGCCGCGTCTGGCCATCAAGGCCGGCGGCGACCTGGAGAACTTCTACCATGAGCTGGAGGGGATGCTGACCCTGGCGGCCCGCCAACTGTACCACCGCTACCGGGTCCAGGCCAAGCTCAAGGCGAAAGATATGCCGTTTTTGATGGGACAAGGCTTGTATCTGGATTCGGAAAAACTGCAACCCAACGACCCCATTGCCGCGGTGATCAAGCACGGCACGCTGTCCATCGGCTTCATCGGCCTGGCCGAAGCGCTGATCGCCCTGACCGGCAGCCATCACGGCCAAGATCCCTCGGCCCAACGGTTGGGGCTGGAGATTGTCGGCTTCATGCGCAAAATGATCGACGATTTCGCCGAGGAATATGACCTGAACTACACCCTGCTGGCTACTCCGGCGGAAGGGCTCTCCGGCCGTTTTGTCGGCATGGACCGCAAACGTTTCGGAGTCATCCCCGGGGTTACCGACCGGGAGTATTATACCAATAGCTTTCATATCCCGGTCAGTTTTGAGATCTCCTCCTACGACAAGGTGGCCCTGGAAGGCCCTTACCACCGGCTGACCAATGCCGGCCATATCAGCTATGTGGAGATGAAGGCGCCGCCCATCGACAATCTGGACGCCTATGAAAAATTGTTGCGGCACATGGCCGCCGCCGATATGGGCTACGCCGGCATCAATTTCCCGATCGACGAATGCCTGAGCTGCTCCTACCGGGGCGTGATTCCCGAGGATGAATGCCCGTCGTGCGGCTCGCCCCAAATCCGCCGGGTGCGCCGGATCACCGGCTACCTGTCGACGGTGGACCGGTTTAACGATGCCAAACAAGCTGAGCTGCGCGACCGTTCCAAGCACGGGCTCTGAGCGGTCCGATTTCGGCCGCGCCTTTTTCCCGGTCGTGGGAAGGGGGCGCGGCCATGCCGTGCGGTGATGCGTCCCGGCATTGAAGATTGATTGTATGCCTAAATCCCGACTTCCCGAATAGACTGTAAGAGATTTTTGGGAAGGGACGGATCGATCATGGATAATAACTTACCGGTGCAGATATCCACGGAGCATATCACCCGACCGCGGCTGAAGTTCGCCTATCCCCGGGTGACCGGCTTACGAAATAACAAAGTGCAGCGACAGATCAACGAAACCATCCTTCAGCTGGTTAATCGGTTGATTAAGGAGACCGACTATTCCAGCATTCCGCAAGTCGAGATCACGGGCACTTATGAGTTGAAGAACAATCAACGCGGCGTGTTGAGCCTGTCGATTTTGAATTATTGGTACTCCGGCGGGGCGCATGGCATGACCGTGGTACGCTCGCTGACCTTTAATGTGGAGACCGGCCAGGCGTATTCGCTGGCGGATCTGTTCAAGCCCGGCAGCGACTATGTGCGGGTCATCTCGGGGTTGGTGAGTCAGCAGATTCAACAGCGCCAGATTCCGTTACTCGACACCTATAAAGGAATTCAACCCAACCAGGATTTTTACATCGCCGATAAGTCGCTGGTGGTTTATTATCAGCTATATGAGCTGGCGGCCTATGTTTACGGCATCCTTTATTTCCCGATCTCCGTCTATGAGTTGCAGGATATTATCAACGAGAACGGACCCTTGGCAAACATGCTGTATTAGCTGTAATTAAAAGGATGGTTGCAGGCGAGAGGCGATTGAAATGGAGGTTCGGATGCGGAACTGCGCCGGGAATGGCGCAGTTTTAACATGCGGAATTCATTCGGGGTGGCGCCGACCGGTTGATTGATTCCGGGTTTCGGTCATCTCGAATTCCAGATGCGATACGGCCTTCATTTTTCCTACGATCATCCTGGATTCCATCCGGCCGAGTTCATTCTGCTCCCAGTAATAGATCTTGTTCCATCCGTCGGACAGCGGAATGGTGCCGAATAACAGGAAGCGCTGGCCGTTGTATTGAATGTATTTCCCCATACTTTTTTTACTCTCCATCGCTACATCAATTTTAAGAATGATTATAGCGTAAGTTTGCTAAAAACAAAGGTTATTCGTTTGAAATCTAAAATACAATTTTGTTAAAATCAAAGCTCTGAGCGCTTACGCAGCGATTGGGCCCGGAGCAAAGGCGGCTATTCGCGCGCGGCGGATTTTGCCAAACGGATATAGACCCAGGCGGTAATGAGGCCGAAGATGGAATGGCCGATAAAGGCGAGGATGTTGGCGATCGCGTCTTCGGGCGCGGTCTTTTCGATATGCGGCAGGTTGTGCAGCAATACTCCGAAGAATAGCAGCCAAGCTACCAAGCCGATTGCCCAACCCTTGAGCCAATAGTTTTTGGGACCGGTCAGTTTGATCGTCAGGCCGATGATGGCGCCGAGGATTCCGCCGATGACCAGATCGGCCAGCAATCCCAGGACATTTCCCCATACCGAGTGGATTTCGGCGGGTTTTAGGAATATGTCGGCGGCAATATTCCAAATCATATTCTTTCCATGCCCATGCTGGAAAAAAGCCATCACCAGATCGTAAAGATCGCGAATGGCCACGCCGATGCATCCGGATATCGACCATAAAGTGAACGGGTCGTCGCTAACCCTCATCGTAAACACCCCTTCTCGCTTTATTTTGGCTTTGAAGCGGGAAAACATACCCCGATTTCGCGTTTACAATGAGCCCGCGCCAATGAATTTGGCAATGGCCGTGGTTACGGGAAAGCTTTCGCCCCTCGGAAGGTCGGGCATCCTTGAGCCCGGGTCAATCCGCGCCCCGAAGGAAATTAGCTAATTCTTTGATTTAAATGCAATGGGCGGTATGATAAAATTTGATCATTCATGAAGCGAGCAGCCGATGAAATAAAGGGGAAGCAGATGAGACCTTTCTTGAAATGGGCCGGCGGCAAGTACCGGCTGGTGGAGCGGATCAAGGCGCAACTTCCCGCCGGGCGGCGGCTATTGGAACCTTTCGCCGGAAGTTGCGCCTTGGCCCTGAATACGGAGTACCAGGATTATTGGCTCAACGATATCAATCAAGACCTGATCAATTTATATCAGACGTTGCAAACCGAAGGCCGGGAATTCATCGCCTTTTGCCGGAGTTATTTTACGCCGGACAACAATACGCCGGACCGTTATTACGAATTGCGGCAGGCTTTCAATGCCGAGCGGGATCGGACGGTGCGGTCGGCGCTCTTCGTTTATCTGAACCGTTTCGGCTATAACGGCTTGTGCCGTTATAACGCCGGCGGGGAGTTCAACGTGCCGTTCGGCCGTTACCAACAGCCTTATTTCCCAGCCGCCGAGCTGGAGCATTTTTATACCAAGTTCCGGCGGGCCACCTTCAGCTGTATCGATTTTGAAGCCATGATGGGCCAGGCCGGGCCGAGGGATGTGATCTACTGCGATCCGCCCTATGTCCCGCTGACCCGGACTTCGAATTTCACCGCTTACAGTTCGGGCGGATTCGGCGCCGCCGATCAGATCCGTCTGGCCGAGGTGGCCGCCCGAATGGCCCGGCAGGGGGTCGTGACGCTGATCTCCAATCATTACAACGACTTTATCGCCCAAACCTATCGCGCGGCCCGGATCGAGACCTTCCCGGTGCGGCGTTTCATCAGTTGCGACGGGGCGAACCGGAACTCGGTGCTCGAGGTATTGGCGGTTTTTGATTGAGAGGAGACGCTCATGGACAAACAAGGCGGGCTGGCCAACAGCCAGGGCCGGACCCTGGAGCAGGTCGTGATTACGACCTTGCAGCAAAAGGGCTTTCAAGTGATACCGTACAGCAAGTATCAGGGGACGTTGCTGGAGTTTTCCGAAGCGGATCTGCTCCTGACCAACGTGCCGTTCGAAAACATCTACGGCCAGCAGAGCAAGACGGAGTTCAAAATCGTGTCGCGGCGCTACGGCGAGTACCGGATCGAGTGCAAATGGCAGCAATCGGCCGGCAGCGTGGACGAGAAGTTTCCGTATCTCTATCTGAATTGCATCGAGAAGATGCCGGAGCAGAATATCATCTTGATCGTCGACGGCCAGGGCGCCCGGCCGGGCGCCGTCAAATGGCTGCGCCGCGCCGCTCGGGAAAAGCTTTACCAGGATGCGCGGCAACCCAAAACGATTCAGGTCTTCTCGATGGCCGAATTTGTGATCTGGGCCAATAAAACGTTGCGCGGTTGAGCCGGGACGGAGCCCGAAGAATTCGTAACTGTCAAGCGATCTATTTCTAAATTAAGAAAGAACTTTTCACTTCATACCAAGGCGTCCAGGCGATGGTTGAAATGAAAAGTTCTTTCTGATTTTCGGCCGACGGCTCCGGCCTCAAAGTTTCTGCTTCGGTCCATTCCCCCGGCGGGCGGTTCAATTGAAATCCAGTTTGGCCTTGGCCCGGAGTTCTTCCGGCGTGGGTTCCTGGATCTCCGGCTCGGACTCCGCCGCTTCATAAGTCCCGCGGGTGATCTCCAGCCAGACGGTGTAATTGTTTTCGAGATAATGGGTGACGGATAACAAAAGATATTTATCGGATAATTGCCATAGTTGCAGCGGATATTGGCGGTCGTCGTCCAGGTCGGCGTCGGAAGCCAGTTCAAATGGGGCCGGTTCGCCGTAAATCTCGGTGAACAGCTGCGTAAGATTTTTGAGATAGTCGGTTTGAATGGCATCGGCCAGCGTCTCGGCGCTCTCGACTTGAAAGTCGATGGAATTCAAGCGGTCATCGTCATCGAAATTGACCGTGCTGTAAACCTCCTTGCCCAGCAGCTCGGTGATATAGCTGATATAGCCGCTATCGGCCCTTTCGGCGTCGGATATTTGGGAGTTTCTTAACAAATAGTTGATCTTATCGACGGTCACTGCCTCGGAGTCGCCCAGCCGGAAGATCTTATAGTCGCCTTGGACATTTTGGTAATCCGCGGCTTGGACGGCCGCAGTCGCGCAGAAAAGGGACAGGACGATCAAAAGTGCCAGGATGGAATACTTTTTCATGGGGCCTCCTTTATCGAGTTGTGACATTAGCCATTCCCTTAATTATATCGGAAGTGGGGCCTTTTTCCAATAGACCCATCCGGAGCCCTTGGTGCCGCCCCGCTTTTAAAACCGAAAGATTATGACGAAAAAACTTTAGAAATGAAGGAAATCTCGCCAAAATATTTACTTGGTTGCAACCGGACGCTACAATACATTTAAAATCATCAATACGGAGGGGTAACCGTGGATGGGATCGACCGTCAAATTTTGGAGTTGCTTCAGGAGAACAGCCGTATCTCCCACTCGGAGCTCGGCAAGATCGTCAAGTTGTCGATCCCGGCGGTGTCGGCCCGGATCCGTAAGCTGGAGTCCTCGGGCATTATTGAAAGGTACACCGTGGCCGTCAACCGGGAGAAGCTCGGGCTCAAACTGGTGGCCTTCGTCTTCGTCAATCTCGCCGCGCCGGAACATAGCGCCGCTTTCCGCAGCGCCATCGCCAAACTGCAACCGGTCTTGGAATGCCATCATGTGGCGGGAAGCTATGATTACCTGCTGAAAGTGCTGGTGGAGGATACCCGGGCCCTGGAAGATTTCATCACGGGCAGTTTGAAGACGATCCCCGGCGTGGTGCGCAGCAATACTTTTATTGCCCTTTCCAGCATCAAGACCGATTAAAGCGGGGAGGCGGGGAGGATGGCCTGGCTGCGAGGGTTGTTATTCGGCATGACGCTGCAACTGGCGGTGGGGCCGGTATTTTTGGCGGTGTTGGATAAGTCGGTCAAGGAAGGTTACGGCGAGGCCGCTAAGATGATCCTGGGAGTGGCGCTCGTCGACGCTCTTTACATTGCGGTTTCATTCACAGGGATCGGCAGTTTGCTGCGGATCGATTTTTTGAGAAGGATTATCGAGTGGGGCGGCGCCGTGGTCTTGATCGGCTTCGGTCTCCGTTATTTCAGGCAAAGCTCCGGCGGAGGCGGGGGTGCGCAGGCGTCGGGCGGCAGCTTGCGCTATGGGATTAAGCTCACCTTGACCAATCCCTTGACGGTATTGTTCTGGGCCGGCGCCTTCGGAACGTTGATCGCCTCGGGGAAACTAGTCGGATGGGACAATATTCTGCTCTATGCGTTGGGCTGTGTCGGCGCCACGCTGTTTTTCCTGAGCATCATGGCCTGGTTCGGCCGGGCCGTGTTGGGCTTGCTTCACCCCCGAGCCATTCGCTGGCTGGACTATCTGGTCGGAACGTTCCTGATCGGCTTCGGCGTCAGCATGTTTTGGCGCTGAATTGAATTAAAGCAGATCGCCTCGCCCAATCGGCCGGGACTAATTCGCTGGCAGGCATGAAGCGGAGCGGAACACCATGTTCCGCTCCGCTTTGCTGGCGCACTACTGCTCATCGGGGTTGACCACCCGCGCCGCTCCCGGCAGGTGCTTCCGTTTCATCCGGTGCTTCAGGCGGCGTTCCTCCTTGCTGAGCAATACGATATTCAGATCATAATTCTCGGGGTACAATTGCTCGGCCGGGATCAGCAGCTGGACCCGTTGCAGCGGCAGATCCATCTTTTTGCCCTTAATCAGCACCCGGATCCGGCCCTTGGCGTCCGGTGCGGTGCAGACGACGCCCTGTTCTCCCAGGAAAGGGACGCTCACCCGGTCGCCGATCTTGACCGCCGGGCGTTCGGGAAGCGGTGCGTCCGGCAGTTCCGGCGGCGCCGCTTCGGCCGGAACGGGAGCGGGAACTGGATCGACCGGAGCTTCTTCTGCGGCCGGGAATATTTCGCCGGGAAGCACCGGAGTGTCCGGAAGCTCGGCAACGTCCTGGCGCAGGGAACTGATCCCGGCCAGCCGTTGTTCCGCCTTGGCCAGGACCGCCGGGAGCATGCCCAGTTTGGCGGCGATCCACAGCGCCTGGCTCGCGCCGGGCTGGCCGATGATCAGCCGGTAGAGCGGTTTCAGGTTGTGGCGGTCGAAGGCCATCGCGCCGTTGCGGAAGCCGGGCGCGTCCAGCGCGTACTGCTTGATCTCGGGATAATGAGTAGAGGCCACGGTCACCGCGCCCTGCTCGTAGAGATACTCCAGGATGGCGGTGGCCAGTGCCGCGCCTTCGGCCGGATCGGTACCGGTCCCGACCTCGTCGAGCAGGACCAGGCTGCGCGGGCCGCACTGCCCCAGGATGGCGGTGATGTTGGTGATATGGGCCGAAAAGGTGCTCAGCGACTGGGCGATGCTTTGGCCGTCGCCGATGTCGGCCAGCACCGTCGCGAAGACGGCCAGCTCCGAACCTGCCGCGGCCGGAACATGCAATCCGGTCTGGGCCATCAGGGTCAAGAGCCCCACTGTTTTTAAGGCGACCGTCTTGCCGCCGGTGTTGGGGCCGGTGATCACTAGGCTCCGGTAGTCCCGGCCGATGATCAAGTCCAGCGGTTCCGGCGTCCCCGGCAGCAGCGGGTGGCGGGCCGTCTTCAGCAGGATATAGCCTTGTTCATTCAAGCGGGGCGCGATGCCCCCGGTGGCCCGGCTGAAGCGGGCCTTGGCGAAGGCCAGATCATACTGGGCCATAATCTCCAGATTCGGTTCGAGCTCGGTCAGGACGGCGGCGACCGCCGCGCTGAGCATGGCCAGGATCCGGTGCACCTCCTCCTGTTCGGCGGCGGACAGTTGTCGCAGTTCGGCGCCATATTCCGTCACCGCCTGGGGTTCGATGAAAAGCGTCCCGCCGCTGCCCGAACTGCCGACCACCACGCCGGGGACCTTCTGCCGCTGGGCCGCCTTGACCAGCAAGACCTGGCGGCCTTCCTTGAAGCTCACCACCGCCTCCTGCAGCCATTCCCGGGCACCCGGCGCCGCCAATAACTGCTGCAGCTTGCTCTTGATCTTATCCTGCAGCCGGCCTATTTCCCGGCGAAGGCGGCGCAACTCCGGGCTGGCCTCGTTCGCCACTTGCCCGTCCCGGATGCAGCGTTCGATCGCCGCCTCCAGATCGGGCAGCGCCGTCAGGCGCAGCGCATAACCAGCCACCATGGGCGCTTGGACGGTGCGTTTCAGCATGAACTCGCGGGTTTTGCGGCAGCCGCGCAAGAAGTCGCCGATGGACTGCAGCGACAAGGGGTCCAGCACTCCGCCGATCGCGGCCCGGCGGAAGGCCTCGCGCAGGTCCGCCAGGCCGTACAGGGGCGGCGCACCGGCTGATTCCAGGAGCCAGCGGGCCTCGCTGGTCTCCTGAAGCAGCTCGGCCACGGCGGCGGCGCGCGTTTTGGGGCTGAGGGTCTCGGCCAATTCCCGGCCGAGACCGCTCAAGGCATAGCCGGCCACTTGGGCGCGGATGGCCGGGAACTCCAGCAATTGCAAGGTTTTATCGTTCAATGCGGATCTTCCTTTCGGATGGTAATTTTGGGGCGAAAAATAAAAAAAGCCGCGTTCCATCACTACGCGGCTAAGGCAAAGCCAAACCGCCCTCCGCCGATCCGGACGGACCGCCAAAGGGCAGCAAAAAGCCGCGGACAACTCTGCCCACGGCGCAAACGATCCTCGATTTAACCCATCAAAACCGGGCGATCTTACGCGGAAATACAGGCAGAGCTATGCAAGACGCTGCTTACGACAAGGCTATAGGCCGACATAAACTCCACCTCTTTCGGTAAAGAATCACCTATATTAAACCATAGGTTCAAGCGATTGTCAATTGCCATTCCGGTGCTTTGGTTCCGGGGCGCGCCGCCGCCGGGGGACAGATTGGGAATCCCGGCCGGGCGGTCTGTCACGTTTGGATAAGAGTCCGGGCAACTTGGGCGTAAGGTGGTCCGATTGGGATGAGGCGCGGATCAGGAAGGATGGTCGCTGATTTAATTTCCCCGCGACCCGGAGCAACTTCCCTGAGCCTCGGCAAAGCAGGGATGAAAGCCGGGGAAGTAGGGACGGTGTCTGGGGAAGTAAGGATGAAACGATCCCTAACAAGGATGAACGGATCCGTTGAAAGGATCCTTTGATCCCTAACAAGGATGAAACGATCCCTGACACGGATGCGGATATCCCTGACAAGGATCCACGGATCCCGAGAAAGGATCCTGCCATCCCTTACACGGACGAAGGCATCCCTTACAAGACCAAAGACCGTACCTGATGGAACAGCGCGGATCCATTGACGGACGAAAGTGCCGGATGGCATTTCGCGGGCTGTGACCAGATGACGGAGGCGTTGGGAAGCTTTTGCAACCCAAAACGATACTTCGGTGGCGACCCGGGCTGGCATCGCAGTCGGGAGATCAATTGGCCAGCAAGCTGTCTCCTTTGTGGGACAACGCGCGTTTGCTGTAGACGACGGGTATCCCGTCCTTTTTGGCCTTCTTTTTGATGTTGCCCATCAAGGCATGATTGATGTAATCGCAGAACACGATGATCTTTTGGACCCGTTTGGGAATACAGCGGTTGGTACAGGCCTTGCAGCGGCCCGACCAGTGAATGATCTCCCAGGTCCCGTCATGGCTCAACTGTTCATGGATATTGCCGAGCCGATCCGCGCCCACCACCAGAACGACCATGTCCTGCCTCCTTGTAACGCTCAATGATTATCGGCGATCCTATATCATAGTTTTCCTATAGGAATTAATTATTATCTTACGGGATTTCCCTATTTTTGTCAAGCGGCGCCGCGGGAATTGCAACCCAAATATTCATGCGACGGGGGAAGGTTTTGAGAATTGAAGCGGATGGCGCGGGTGGGCCGGCCGAAATTCCCGGCCGGGCTGGCGATGGACTTGAAAAACCGGACTGCTTACGCATTGGATACGAAAACGATACTTCGGCCGGGGATAACCATGGGATAATGGGGAGGGGCGGATGGAAAGGCAATGTCACGGCGGTCGTTTCGAGAGTGGCGGATTCAAATCGATGGGACAATCAGTTTTGGATTTACGAGAGAACCAGCCCATCCGGCCTTGCGGCGATGTCCATCCGTGGACGCCGCAAGGTTAAGCCTTCAAGATGCAGTTACGATGGATGGCAGTCGCTGCGAGTCAAACCGGGCCCGCCATTTCCTTGGCCTGTTGCGAGGCGGGATAAGCGATGACGACTTTCAAGCCGTTCTTTCTCAGGGAATCCAGGAAATCGGGATCGGCCTTGTAATCCGTCACCAGAGTGTGAACTTGTTCGAGCTTGGCGATGAACGCCGGCGACACGTGATCCAATTTGCTCGAATCCGTCAGCACGATCACCTCTTGGGCGTGGCTAATCAAAATCTTTTTCACGTCCGCCTCGGCGAAATCGCCGGTGGTCAAGCCGAATTCGGCGGAAACGCCGGTCACCCCCAGAAAGACCTTGGCAGCCATCACCGATTGCAGACTCTTATCGAGCACCGGATTGACGAGGGATGAGGTTCGCGAGCGGAGCGTGCCGCCGGTCAGAATGGTATTAATCGCGGTATAGTGCTCCAGCTCCTCGGCGGTGCGGATGGAAGGGGTAAAGATGGTGACCCCGCTCAGCTCGGCCAGGTTCTTGGCCAACTCCAGCGTGGTGCTGCCGGAATCGATGATGATCGTCTCGCCGGGCTCGATCAGCGCGCTGGCGGCGCTGCCGATCAACTGTTTTTCCTGGTAATGGAGGGAGCATTGTTCCTCGAAGCGGTTGACCAGGCGATCCGGGGCCAGATCCGCCAGGGTCGCCCCGCCCCGGATCCGGACCACGATCCCGTCCCGCTCCAGGCTGGCCAGATCGCGCCGGATGGTAACCACCGAAGCATCGCATTTTTTGGCCAGTTCCGCGACGCTCACCGAGGATTTCTCGCGGACGATCTGGCGAATCAGGGAATGTCTTTGCGCAGTAAGCAAAATATCACCTTATTTAAGTTTAATTATCCAAAAATTTTAAAGTCTTCCGCCGGCTCACCGGGATAAATAGGTATTTTTATTGTATCACAATCAATCATAATCGGTCAATTATAGAAAACGCAAACGGCCGCGTGACCGGAGGCGGAAACACCGGCCGTGGTCGTTCGGAACGAGAACGAAATATTCCTGACATCGTTCAAATTGGAAAATAATCAATCACAAACGCTGATTGTTCGTTGATGAGCGGAGCTGAAAACCAGGAAAAACGACATTTGTGTTGATGTAACTGAAAAGAAACGGCAACCCGAGAAGGACCGGAATATAAAAGCGCAGTTTGGAAGGGGAAAATCTGTCTATTTTTTAAAATAAAATTAATGGTATTTACATTTATCCGTAATAATGATATTCTTGATTTGCAAATACGTTCTAATTTGATTGATAATTTTCCAAATATGCATCTCAAAATGATTGAAAATTTCGCAACATCGATCCGCCGAATTGGCCGGCTGTAACCGGATGACGGAAGGGAACGCTCAATATGCCATTTCCATAATGATTTCATTTGAACCCGAAGCGAAAGGAATTTGGCAATTATTTCAGATAGGGGCTGCGGCACGTTGCATCGTTGCCGGGCCGCGGGCATATTCGGCCCGAAGTCCCGGCCCGACCGGGAGGCAATATTTAAGAAAGGAGCGGTCTAATGATGATGGATTATTATCGGAAGACGACCCGGCTGAAGCTGGGCTTCGCGCCGACCCGCCGGGCGCTCAGCGGCGAGAAGGTGTTCAACAAGGATGAGGCCAAGCGGCAGAAGGACGGCATCGAGGCCAAAATCAAGTCCTGGGGAGCCGAAGTGGTGAACCTCGATTTCCTCAACGAAGAAGGCCTGCTCTATGAAGGAGCGGATGGGGAGGCGGTGGCCCGCAGGTTCATGGCGGAAGAGGTCGACGCGCTCTTCGTGCCGCACTGCAACTTCGGCAATGAAGAAGCCGTCGCCAGAATGGCCAAGCAGATCAATAAGCCGCTCTTGCTGTGGGGACCCCGCGATGACGCGCCGCTGCCCGACGGCTTCCGGCTGCGCGACAGTCAATGCGGGCTGTTCGCCACCAGCAAGGTGCTGAGCCGGTGCGGCGTCCCGTTTACATACATCACCAATTGCCGGCTGGAGGAGGAGCTCTTCGAACGGGGTTTCCGCAATTTTCTGGGAGCGGCTGCGGCGGTGAAGGCCTTCAAGCGGCTGCGGCTGGGGCAGATCAGCACCCGCCCCGGCGCGTTCTGGTCGGTGAAATGCAACGAGGCGGAACTGCTGGAACGCTTCGGGATCGAAATCGTCCCGATTACGCTGGCCGATCTGCGACGGATGCTCGATGCCGTGCGCCAGGATCACGGCGGTGAAGTCCGGCGGGAGATCGACCGGATCGGCGCTGCGATCGCCCGGATCGAATTCGACGCGGAAGGTCTGGCCCGCGCCGCCGCCTTAAAGCTGGCCATCCGGCGCTGGGCCGAGGACGAGGGGTTGACGGCCGCCGCCAGCCAGTGTTGGGGACCGATGGTGGATACCGCGGGAATCTGCCCCTGTTTTAGCCTGTCGGAGCTCACCGACGACGGCTTGCCGGTGATCTGCGAAGCGGACATTCACGGCGCAATCAGCGCCGTATTGGTGCAAGCCGCCCAGCTGGGCCGGAGCCCGATCTTCCTGGCCGACGTCACCGTTCGCCACCCCGAAAACGATCAGGCCGAGCTCTTCTGGCACTGCGGCGTATTTCCGAAATCCCTGGCCAGGGAAGACCGGGAAACGGTGCTGACCACCCAGTTCAACCGCAAAATCCCGGCGGTGGGCGCCTGGGAGATCAAAGGCGGCGACATTACCATCGCCCGCTTCGACGGCGCCGCCGGAGAATACTCGCTGTTGATGGGCCATGGCCGGGGGGTCGCCGGACCGGCCACCATCGGGACCTATGTCTGGGTCGAATTCAACGATTGGCCGAAATGGGAGCATCAATTCATTCACGGGCCGTACATCCACCACTGCGTCGGAGTCCACGGCCAAATCGCGCCGGTTCTCTATGAAGCCTGCCGCTACATTCCGGGGTTGAAAGCGGATCCGGTGGATCCAACCGCAGCGGAGATCGAACGATCCTGGCGCGTTTGAACCCCAAATCAAGCCAAGCTAAGCCTGAGAACGCTGAAAGCCAAATAAAGGAGGAGCATTTCATGAAAATCGCCATTGCCGCTGAAGTCTGTTCGTATCCGTTGATGAAAGTCGTGAAGGAACACTTGCTCGCCGAAGGCCATGAGCTTTTGGACCTGGGCATGACCGATGAACGAGAAACGCTGGTCTTTTACCAAACCGCGCCGCGCGTGGCCCGGGCGATCCAAAACGGCGAGGCCGAACGGGGAATCCTGATGTGCGGCACCGGCATGGGCGTCTGCATCTGCGCCAACAAATTCAAGGGGATCTACGCCGCCTTGGCGGAATCGGCCACCACCGGCGAGTTGCATTACGTGATCAACCGGACCAACGTTTTGTGCATGGGAAAATGGATCGTCGGAGAGAAAGTGGCGCTGGACATCGTCGATCGCTGGCTGAACGCCGCCGTCGGTCAGGGATTCAGCGAGGAACGGCGCCAGGTCCAATCCGAAGGCTACCGGAAGATTCAAGCGATCGAAGCGGAGAATTTCAAATGAATGGAGTGGGGCGGGGGATTTGCGGCCATCCGCCAACGCCCCCAAATATTGCGGAAAGGAGCGAATGAGGAGCGTAAAACGGGTGAACTTCGGTATCCAAAAAAGAAGGGGAGGGAGCAATTGATGCGCAGATTGTGGTCGGTAGTCGTAGCTTGTCTGGTGTTCGCGGTAACGTTGATCCCGGTATCGGGCGAGGTGAAATCCACCAAATGCGAGATCTTCAGCTGGTGGACGGTGGGCGGCGAGGCGACGGGCCTCAAAGCGTTGTTCGATGAGTATAACAAGGCCAATCCCAAAGTGGAGATCATCAATGCCACCGTCGGCACCGGGGCCGGCACCACTGCCAAGGCGGTCCTGGTCTCCCGGATGATGGGCGGAGATCCGCCCGATGCTTTCCAGGTTCACGGCGGTCAGGAATTGATCGACACCTGGGTCAAAGTCGGCAAAATGACCCAGGTGACCTCGCTCTGGAAGAGTGAGGGCTGGGAAAAAGTCTATCCGAAAGGGATCCGCGATCTGGTCACCTATCAAGGCCAGTATTATGCGGTGCCGGTCGGAATCCACCGTTGCAACGTACTCTGGTATAACAAGAAAGTCTTCGCCAAATACGGCCAGAAAGTCCCGGTGACCATGGCTGATTTCTTTAAAGTCGCGGAGGCCTTCAAGGCCAAAGGCATCATTCCGTTGGCGCTGGGATCGCGGATGGGTTATGAACTGGGGATGACCTTTGAGACCATCCTTGCGGGCCAGCTGGGTGCCAACGCCTATAACGGGCTTTGGACCGGCAAGACCAAGTGGTCCGATCCCAGGGTCGCCAAGTCACTGGAACTCTTCAAAAGGATGCTGAGCTACGTCAATAGCGATCACGTCGCCTTATCCTGGGATGCGGCCATTGATTACGTGATCAAAGAGAAAGCCGCGATGATCATCCAGGGCGATTGGGTCAACGGTTGGATCAAGGCCAAGAAACTCTCGGACTTCGATTACGGCTGGGCTGCCTCGCCGGGCACCGTGGGGATCTTCGAACCCGCCAACGATACCTTCGGCGTGCCCAAAGGGGCTCCGCATCCGGACGCCGCCCTGGAGTGGCTGCGGACCGTCGGCTCCAAAAAAGCTCAAGAAGTTTTCGCTTACAATAAAGGCTGCATCCCGGCGCGGGTCGATGCCGATCTGAGCAATTTCGACGATTATCTAAAGTGGTCGCAGAAGGAATGGAGCAGCAACAAGATCGTGCCGAGCTGCGTCCATGGTTCCGCGGCCAAAGAAAGCTGGGCCACGGAATATAAGGACGCCATCAATATCTTCGCCGCCAATCTCGATGTCCAAGCGACTCAAAAAGCGTTGGTTCAGGCCGCGGAGAAAGCTTTGCGGTAAATCCGGAAAAGTTCTGCCGGGCGGGGCGGCGCTCCGCCCGGCCCATATGGGGGAATGGGAATGCAAGCAATTCCGGTTCAACAAAGGTCGACTTATTGGGCGCGGTTGTCGAAACGGCGCGATCGCATCGGGTCTATTCTGACCATCGTCCCTTCGATGGTCGCGATCGCGGTCTTCGTTTACGGCTTTATCGTCTGGAACGGCGTGGTCTCCTTGAGCAAGTGGAGCGGCATCGTGGCCGATTATTCCTGGAACGGGTTCCAGAACTACCTGGCGCTCTTCAATACCCAGCGCTTCCAGATCGACTGCCTCAACATGCTCGTTTTTTCACTGGTTTTTATCGGCGGCTGTACCTTGGTCGGCTTGCTGCTGGCCATCCTGCTGGACCAGAACATTCGCGGCGAGAGCATTTTCCGGGGCATCTTCCTGTGTCCCATGGCGATCGCGCTGGTGGTCACCGGAGTGATCTGGTCGTGGCTCTTGAGCCCTGGCAACGCGGTCACCGGCTATCTGGGGATCAACCAACTCTTGGCTTGGCTCAATCTGAAGTGCTTCACCTCGGGATGGTACACCGATCAGCGGATCGGGATTAGCGCCGTGGCTCTCGCCGGCATCTGGCAATTGTCCGGCTATATCATGGCCATCTTTCTGACGGCGCTGCGCGGGATTCCGGCCGAGCTCCGCGAGGCGGCCCGGATCGACGGCGCCACCGAGCCGCAAATATACCGCTACATCATTCTCCCCAATCTGAACCCGGTAATCCTGGGCAACGTCATCGTGCTGGGGCATATGTCGCTCAAGGTTTTTGACCTGGTCGCGGCGATGACCGGACCCGGCAGGGGATTCTGCACCGATGTGCCCGCCTATTACATGTGGGACACAGCCTTCCGTGGCAATAACTTTAACAGTGGCGCCGCGATCGGGATGGTCCTGCTGATCGCCGTCTCGGTTCTGGTGATTCCTTATCTGATCTATCTGAGGAGGAGTGAGGCGTGAGTTTGAATGCCCGTATCCACAGCCCGGCGCCGCCGAAACGGTTTAAGCTCTCCCGCGCGGTGATTTACCTATTGCTGGTGTCGTTCGCCGTCTTTTACCTGTTGCCTTTATACATTCTCTTCGTCACCTCCGTAAAGCCTTTCGCCGAAATCAGCCTGGCGCAGATGTGGAGTCTGCCCAAGGGGATCTCGCTGGCCAATTTCAGAGACGCTTGGTTCGGCAATCCGGCCAAGGGTTTCAACGGTTTGGGCGGCCTCTTCATGAACAGCGTTTATATGACCGTTCCGGCGACGCTGCTCTCGACGGTCATCGGTTCCCTGAACGCGTATGTGCTCACCAAATGGCGTTTTCGCGGTTCGTCGCTCATTTTTTCGCTGTTTTTATTCGGAATGTTCATCCCTTATCAGAGCATCCTGATTCCATTGGTGGAAACCATGCGCAATA
This sequence comes from Bacillota bacterium, assembly GCA_023400055.1. Lineage (GTDB taxonomy): Bacteria > Bacillota > UBA4882 > UBA8346 > UBA8346 > Hydrogenispora. The sequence continues at coordinate 74,068 of JAEXFN010000004.1, read as the reverse complement.
TCCGCCTGTACGGCACCATCCCCGGCCTGATTCTGGCCCAGGTCATCTACGGCATCCCCATTGCCACGCTGATCTTCCGCAACTATTATGCGACGATACCCACTGAATTAGTGGAATCGGCCCGGATCGACGGCGCCGGTTTCGGCAGGATCTACCGCGATGTCTTTTTGCCGCTTTCGCTTCCGGCATCGGCGGTGGTCGTTATCTGGCAGTTTACTTCGATCTGGAACAGTTATTTATTCCCGGTGGTCCTGGCGCAAAGCCCCAAGGTTCAAACCATCACCGTCGGCCTGGTCAATATCGCCGGCAGTTATTTTGTGGAATGGAGCATTCAAATGGCGGGCGCCGTGTTAACCGCGTTGCCGACCCTGTGTATCTTCGTTTTCCTGGGACGATACTTCATCCGAGGCATGATGGCGGGTGCGGTGAAAGGATGAGCGGGAAGCGCCGGGCGCTTGGATGCAGGCGAGTATACCATTTTGCAACTGCAATGTAAGTGATTCATGGGGATCGGAAACTGAAGAAAAATCGTAGAACAGGAGATTATCATCATGCCACTTGTAACTTTAAACCAATTGCGGAATTCGGGCGAGAAACGCCGCGGCGTGGGCTTGTTCAACGTGGCCGGACTGGAGTTCGCAGAAGCGATCCTGGCGGCCGCCGAAGAGCTGGACACCCCGGTGATTCTGGGCCTTCCGGAGCGGTTCTTCCAATTTTACGACTTGGAAAACGTGGTCCATCTGTGCGTAGATCTGGCGCGGCGGGCCAAAGTGCCGACCGTGGTCCACATTGACCACGGCAAGAGTTTCGATTGCGTGGTCAAGGCATTGCGCCACGGCGTCTCTTCGGTGATGTTCGACGGTTCGACCCTATCCTATGAAGAAAATGTCCTCCAAACGGCCGAAATTGTGCGCATCGCCCATACGATGGGGGTTTCGGTCGAGGGCGAACTGGGTTATGTGGGACGGGGCGACGATTTCAACCCCGAGGATGCCTCGAACTATACCGAGCCGGCTCAGGCCGCCGATTTTGTGAAACGGACCGGGGTCGACGCGCTGGCGGTAGCGGTGGGCACGGCCCATGGCATTTATAAAGCCCCGCCCAAACTGGACTTCCAACGGCTGCAAGCGATCCGGAAGGCGGTCGAGGTGCTGCTGGTGCTCCATGGCGGTTCGGGACTGAGCGAGCTGGATTTCCAGCGCGCGATCGCCTGCGGCATCGACAAGGTCAACATCTTCACCGAACTTTCGTTGTCGACCATGCGCAATGTGGCCGAGGCCATTCCGAAATGTCCGGGTTGGATCGAGGTCACCGCCGAGATGCACCGCACCATTAAGAGCACGGTGCGGCATTATATGACGGTTTTTAACACGCCGTTGCCGGAGCGTCAAAACCACGATTCGCTGCAATCCCCAGCTTGAGGGCCGACAGCTGCTGTGCCGGTCCGTTCTCCGTTGTCGAAGTTCGCAGCGGTGTGCTGGGTGGAAGGATTCTATCAAAAGGAGCGAAATGGGATGTCGGAGCGACAATTTTTACTGGGAGTGGATGTCGGGACGACGCATTGCAAAGCCTTGCTGTTTGACGACTCCGGAAGGGTCGAGGCGGCGGCGAGCGTGGACACGATCACGCATCACGATCCGGCCGGAACTTATTATTATCGGCCCGATGAATTATGGGCGACGGTGGCCGGGGTCATCCGGCGGGTCATGGCGGCGATCACCCCGTCGGAGGTGGCCGGGGTGTGCATCGCCAGCATGGCCGAGTCCGGGCTGCCGCTGGGCGGGGACAATCAACCCGTTTATCCCATCATTCCTTATTTTGATGAAACCTCAGCCGAGCAGGCCCGGGAGATCACGGCCCTGTTCGGCAAGACCGAACTCTTTAAGCTGACCGGATTGAATGTGAGCCCGATCCCCTCTCTGACCAAGCTGCGTTGGCTGCAACGGAATGAAACGGCGGTTTTCGCGAAAACCCGCAAATGGCTATGCATCCCCGATTATCTCAACTACCGGCTCACCGGGGAGATGGTCACCGACTATTCCATCGCCTCGCGGACCATGGCTTTCGAGGTTTTCAGCCGGCAGTGGTCGGAGCGGATCTTGGGGGCAGTCGGAATGAGCCCGGAGCTGTTTCCGGAAGCGGTGCCCAGCGGGACCCGGATCGGCACGGTGACCCGGGAGGCCGCTCGATTCACCGGCATTGGCGAGGGCGTCCCGGTGATTGCCGGTGGCCACGATCATTTCTGCGGTTCGCTCGGCGCGGGCCTGCTCTTGGGGAACCGGCTGCTCGATTCGTCGGGCAGCGCGGAGAGCCTCCATGGCCTGCTCGGTGCCGACGTGGAGCGGATCGAGGATTTCGTCGGATTTTCGGTCGGCAATTACGTGGATGGCCGCTCATTTTACGCGGGCGGAGGGTTCAACAGTTCGGGAATCTCGGTCGATTGGATCGTGGGACGCTGCGCCGCGCTGGGTGATTGGTCCGAAACGGCCGAAACGGGCCCGTTCGACTATGAGACGATCATGGGCCGGGCCTTTCAAAGACCGCCCGGCGCCAATCAGTTGCTCTTCCTTCCCCACCTGCGGGGCAGCGGCTTCCCGGATTGGGACAATCATTCCCGGGGCTCCTTCGTCGGGCTCCGCGCCTTCCACCGCGCGCCCGATCTGGTTCGGGCCGTCCTGGAGGGGGTCTGCTTTGAACTGCGCTCGATTCTGGAACGGTTGCGGCGATTGATCCCCGATGATGTCCGACAGATCACCACCATGGGCGGCGGGGCGCGCAACCACTATTGGCTGCAGATCAAGGCCGATATCCTCGGGTTGCCGGTGGAAGTGCCGGTGGTGAAGGAGGCGACCGCCTTGGGTGCCGCCTTGCTGGCGGGAGTGGGGACGGGAATATATGCCGATCTCTACGAGGCTACGCGCCGGACCTACCGGGTCGACCAGCGCTTTTTGCCCGATCCCGGGCTCGGCGCGGCCTATGATGAGCTTTACCGACTCAATCGCCAACTGTACCCGCTCTTGAAGGGGATTCACCGCGACCTGACGCAATTGGCGGAACGAAAGACTGGCGCAGGCCAAAAGGACTTAAAAGCAGGAGGTCAACATGAAGCCGTATGATCTGAATGAACTGAGGATGATCAGCAATAAGGTCCGGAAGTTGATCGTCCAGATGATTTACCGGGCCGGCTCGGGCCACGTGGGTGGGTCGTTGTCCATCGTCGAGCTGCTCACCGTGTTATATTTCGGTGTCCTCAGGCTGGACCCGGCCCGACCGCGCTGGAGCGAGCGCGACCGGTTTATCCTGTCCAAAGGGCATGCCGGCCCCGGACTGTACGCTGTTCTGGCCTTAAAGGGATATTTTCCCGAAGCGGAACTCTTCACCATGAACCAGGGCGACACCATTCTGCCCAGCCACGCCGATATGAACCGCACCCCCGGCGTGGATATGACCACCGGCGCCCTGGGCCAGGGGCTATCCTGCGGCATCGGGATGGCGCTCGCTGCCAAACTGGACCGTCAGGACCATCGGGTCTGGGTGCTGCTCGGCGACGGGGAACTCAATGAGGGCCAGGTTTGGGAGGCGGCGATGTTGGCCGCCGCCAAGCAGCTGGATAACCTGACAGTGATCGTCGATTACAACAAATTGCAGTCCAATGGGGCGACGACCCCGCTGTTGGAGCCGCTGAGCCAGAAATGGGCCGCTTTCGGCTGGGCGGTGCTGGAGACCGATGGCCATGATTTGGCGGCGGTATCCCGGACACTGGCGCAGGCTGCGGCGATCACCGATCGGCCGACCGCGGTGATCGCTCATACCATAAAAGGCAAGGGGCTCTCCTTCGCCGAAAACCGGGCCGAGAGCCATAACATGCGTCTGACTGCGGCGCAATTCGAACAAGCCTTGGCCGAGCTGGACGAAAGGAGCTGCTGAAGATGTTACACGAATTGGAAATGCGTCAAGTTTTCTGCGATACCCTGATCGAACTGGCCCGCCAGGATCCGGACCTCATTCTGCTCGACGCCGATCTGCAACGGACCAACGGAATCATCGCCTACGCGGCGAGCTGTCCCCGCCAATACATTGACGTGGGAATCGCCGAGCAAAACATGATCGGCGTGGCCGCAGGGCTGGCCGCCGCGGGAAAGAAGCCCTTTGTCATCTCGTTCGTTCCGTTCATCGCCCGGCGGCCTTGCGATCAAGTGACGATTTCCGTCGCTTACGCCAAGTTAAATGTCAAAATGATCGGTACCACCCCTGGGATCACCGCCGAGTACAACGGCGGCACGCATATGTCGTTTGAGGATCTTTCTATCCTGCGCTCCATCCCCGGGATGACGATCATCGCTCCTTGTGATGCCTATGAACTGCGCTCCTGTTTGCGGGAGATCGTCGATTTCCCCGGTCCCGTTTATTTACAGCTGATCCGAACCCAGATGCCGCCGGTCTTCGACGAGAGCTACCAGTTCCGGCCGGGGAGAGCGCTGGTCCTGGAGGAGGGCACCGATGTGGCGATCTGCGCCACGGGCTGGATGACCCATGTGGCGCTGGAAGCCGGCGCGCTTTTGAAAAAGCAGGGGATCGCCGCCAAAGTGATTCACGCCGCGACCGTCAAGCCGCTCGACGAGGAACTGCTGGTGGCGGCCGCCCGGGAGACGGGTTGCCTGGTCACGGCGGAAAACCATAACGTCCTAGGCGGATTGGGCGGCGCCGTCTGCGAATTGCTGGCGGAGCGCTATCCGGTGCCGGTCCGGCGCATCGGGGTCCGGGATCGGTTCGGGGAAGTCGGAAGCCTGGCGTTTCTCCAGGAAAAGTTCAACTTGCGGGCGGCGGACATCGTCCGCGCCTGTCACGAAGTGATGGAACGGAAAAGGGCGGTCTGAAGCCGGGGAGCTCCCGGAACCGCGGCCGGCGAATGACGAAAGTGAGGCGGCGAAATTGGCCATTAGCGAATCGGAACAGTGGGAGCGGCCGTTTTTTTTGCCCCCCAACCGGGTGCGCCGTTCTTACCAAGGCGGCTATCTGCTGGAAAAGTTCCGCGGTTATCCGCAGCCCGGGGACGGCTGGTTCCCTGAGGACTGGATCGCATCGGTGACCGCATCCCGGACTGGGACCGAGCCGGACGAGGGACTGAGCCCGGTTCGGTTCGGAATGGAAGAGATTCGGCTGCGTGATCTGATCCTGCGCAATCCCCGGGCGATGCTCGGGGCGGATCACAACGCGAGCTTCGGTCCCGATCCTTATCTCCTGGTCAAGCTGCTTGATTCTCGCATCCGGCTGCGCCTGCAGGTCCATCCGGGACGGCAGGCGGCTCAAAAGCTATTCCGCGCCGCCCACGGCAAGACGGAAGCCTGGATCGTGATGGAGACCCGGAGGGTCGGGGCGGAAACGCCCCATATCCTCCTGGGTTTTCGGGAGGGGGTGACCGAGGAGGCGTTCAGGGAGGCCGTCTTCGACCCGGAGCAGCGGGGCTTGCTGGAGCTGTTCCATAAAATCACCGTGCAACCGAGGGACGTCTTTTATATCCAGGGCGGCACGCCGCACGCCATCGGGCCGGGTGTCTTCATGGTGGAGGTTCAGGAACCCTCGGATGATACGATCTTCGTCGAGCCCAGGGGGAAGGACCTCCGGGCCGAAGGAAGCGCCAGTCATCTGGGACTGGGTTGGGAAACGGCGTTGGACTGCTTCCATTACGAGGGGATTTCCGAAGCGGCCGCGTTGCAACGCTGGCGGATTGCGCCGCGGCTGATCCGCGACGAAGCGGGCGGTAGGGTCGAGGCGCTGCTGTACGGGCCGGAGATCGCGGCTTATTTCGGCGCCGCCCGCCTTACGGTGAGAAAAGCGTTAACGATGCATTGTCCGAGCTTTTACATCGCCATCGTCACGCGGGGCGCGGGCCGGATCCGCAGCCGCGGCGGGAGCGAGCGGGTCGCCCGGGGCGATGCGTTGTTTCTGCCGGCGGCCCTGGGCGGCCATCGCTGGGAAGCCGCTGCCGCGGAAGGGTTGGAGGTCATCGCCTGTTATCCGCCGCAGCCCGGCGCCGGGCAACCAGCGGGATGATTCGGACTGGCGCGGCCCGCGGTCACGGCCGGTCGCTTCCGAACCGCGGCTGGTATATTTTGGGGATCCCGGTTGGGGTCGGGATCGGATGAAGCATGATTGAAATCGAACAGGATGCGAGGAGGAAAGATCATGAAGGAAATTCAACGGCTCAAGTACTTTGCCAACGGCCAATGGCAAGAATCCAAAACCAGCCAATTCATGGATATCTGGGATCCGAGCACCGGGCGGAAGATCGCCGCGGCGCCCTGTTGCACCGAGGGAGAGGTCCTGGAAGCCATCCGGGCGGCCCGCGCCGCCTTCCCAGGCTGGGCGGACACGCCGCCGCTGAAGCGGGTGCAGGTGCTGTACAAATTCCGGGAGCTGCTGGAGCGGCATCTGGACGAATTGACGGAGCTGGTCTGCCGCGAGAACGGCAAAGTCTGGGATGAGGCCCGGGGGGACGTGCTGAAGGCCAAGGAGATCACCGAGCACGCCTGTGGGATCCCTTCATTGCTGATGGGAGAGTCGTTGATGGATACTTCGGCCGGTTATGACACCGTGCTATACCGGGAGCCGGTCGGGGTGTTCGCAGGGATCGTGCCGTTTAATTTCCCGGCCATGATCCCGATGGGCTGGATGATGCCGCTCTGCCTGGCCACCGGCAACACGCTGGTGCTGAAGGCGGCCAGCATGACGCCGCTGACCGCGCTGCGCTGCGCCGAACTGCTGCAGGAAGCGGGCCTGCCCGACGGGGTCCTCAACATCGTCACCTGCAGCCGCAAGGAAGCGGAACTGTTTTTGACCCATCTCGATGTGCGGGGGATCAGCTTCGTGGGCTCCACCGCGGTCGGCCTGCACGTCTACGGGACTGCGGCGGCGCACGGCAAAAGGGTCCAGGCCCTGTGCGAAGCCAAGAACCACGGCCTGGTGCTGGAGGACGCGCCGTTGGAACGGACGGCGCGGGGCATCATCAACGCCGCTTTTGGCTGCGCCGGCGAACGTTGCATGGCGCTGCCGGTCGTGGCGGTCCAGGAAAGCGTAGCCGATAAGCTGGTGGCGCTGTTGGTCGAATATGCCGGCGAACTCAAGGTGGGTCCGGCCTATGACCGGAGTTCGGAATTGGGTCCGGTGGTGAACGCGGGACACCGCCGCTTCGTACTGGACTGGATCGAGCAAGGGATCCGGGAAGGGGCCGAACTGGTGCTGGACGGCCGCGCGATCAGCGTGCCCGGTTATGAAGACGGCTTTTATCTCGGGCCGACCATCTTCGATCGCGTGACGCCGGAGATGACCATCGGCGACCAAGAGGTATTCGGGCCGGTACTGTGCATCAAGCGGGTGGCGGATTTCGAGGCGGGGCTGCGGCTGATGAACGCCAACCGTTTCGCCAACGGTTCGGTGATCTTCACTCAGAACGGTTATTACAGCCGGGAGTTCGCCCGGCGGACCCACGGCGGCATGGTGGGGATCAACGTGGGGATTCCAGTGCCGGTGGGAGTGTTCCCGTTCACCGGCCACAAGAACTCGTTCTTCGGCGATCTCCATACCCTCGGCAAGGACGGAGTGCGCTTCTTCACCGAAACCAAGGCGGTGACCACCCGCTGGTTCGACGAGGCGGAACTGCGGAAAAAGAAGGTCGATACCTGGGACGGATCGCTGTCGAGCTAGAGGATAATTTTCCGGTTTTTGATCGAAACCAGACGTAGCTTGAATATTTTGCGAAGGCCAGAGCCGCGCCCAAGGCGTGGCTTAGCTTTTGCCCGGACGGTTCCGCCCGCTTGGCCGGACAGAGCGCCCGCAGGCCGGGCGACTCCTCCGAGGGCCCGGTCGGTTCCGCCGTAGCCTCGGGAAGACCCGCGCTCCGCCGGACGTTTCGGCGGAAGCGCTAGTGGTCCGGGCGGTCCGGCTAGACTGCCCGGCGGGACCGCAGCCGCTTTGAAAACTTGCTTTGGAGGATACTTTTGCCGTACAAAAAGGATACTTTATTCTCAAATTTCCATGGTATAATATGGATAATGGAAACTGCTTTTTATTGAGGTCCGTCGGTTACCGACGGACTCTTGGTCACGGGATTCGGGGTTTTCAAATGCCTGAGTCCCAACTCCGGTGTCAACCGTACGCCTTAAAGATAAAACATAATTTAAATTCCCAAATAACTGCTGCAAAGGTGCGAGATACATGGAAATCGATATTTTAAAACACAATCGTGAAGCGTGGAATCAACAGGTAAGAACGGGCAATATTTGGACGAAACCGGTCGATTCCTGGCAAATCGCAGCGGCTAAAAACGGCGAGTGGAGCATTTTTTTGACACCGACGAAGCCTGTTCCCAGGGAATGGTTTCCGGAGCTTGAAGGCAAGGAAGTGTTATGTCTGGCATCGGGAGGAGGACAACAAGGCCCCATTCTGGCCGCAACGGGCGCGAAAGTGACGGTTTTCGACAATAGTCCGGCGCAGCTCGCTCAGGATGAAATGGTTGCCAAAAGAGACGGATTGACGATCGCTATTGAACAAGGGGATATGCGCAATTTATCAAGATTTAAGGATGAATGCTTTGACCTGATCTTTCATCCGGTAGCTAACTGTTTTATCGATGATGTATGCAGTGTCTGGAAAGAATGCTATCGAATTCTGAAAAAAGGTGGTATTTTGCTGGCCGGATTTTGTAATCCGCTCATCTATATTTTTGATTCGGAAGAATGGGATATCAATCATCGTTTGGCGGTGCGATATAGCATTCCCTATTCCGACGCGGAACATCTTCCCAAAGAGCAATTAAAAGCGAGAATTGAAGCCAATGAGCCCCTGGAGTTCGGGCATTCGTTGGCCGATCTGATTGGCGGCCAAATGGCAGCGGGGTTGCTGATGAATGGTTTCTACGAAGATTCCGCAGGGGGAGGCCTGCTCGATCCCTATATTAATACATTTATCGCCACCAGGGCGATGAAGGGATAACATATCGCAATTGGTTTTTTTGAAAGTAGGGGCACCCCTCGTGGGTGCCCATGATGTCCATAATGCCCATGAACCTACAGACATCCCGAACCGATGGATGCCTATAACCCAAATAATGCCCATATCAACGTAAATATCCACGAAAAAAATGACACACCCGAAAAGGTGACCGCGAGGGTCGCCCCTACAACGCAACCGACGGTTGGGGATGTCGTCGGGGCATATAAATCGTTATGCATGCATGAATGTTTGCAATGGATTCAATTAAACGAACCGCAGTTTGTATTGGGAACATTATGGCAACGCAATTATTGGGAACATATTATTCGAAATGAACCGGAATTAAATCGAATCCGTGAATACATCCGCAATAACCCGTTAAAATGGGAAACGGATAGTTTATTGTAGTTTATAAGGTTTTGTTAATATCTTCGAAAATCAATGAGGCCGGGTATCCTCTCAGACCACGATGGGGTTTTGCTTCGGCTTTTATTTTAGGATGGTTCCGAGCCGACGGATTCGGCAGGATTCTTTCTCGCTTATGCCGAAATTTTTCCCGATCAATTTTTTAGTAGGAGCATCCCATGAAAATTTTACATACCTCCGACTGGCATCTCGGCAAGTATCTGGAGAACCGGGACCGGCTGCCGGAGCAACGCCAAGTCCTGGACGAGGTCTGCCGGATCGCTGAGGCGCGGGCGGTCGATCTGGTCCTGGTCAGCGGCGATATTTTTGATACCTATGTTCCCCCGGCTGCGGCGGAGGAACTTTTTTATGACGCAGTGGAGCGGCTGGCCGGCGGGGGGCGCCGGGCGGTGGTGATCATCGCCGGCAACCACGATAGTCCGGACCGGCTCTGCGCGGCCCGGCCCCTGGCCGACCGGAACGGCATCATCATGCTGGGCCTGCCGGGGAGTCAGGCCGCACTTAGCGCCACTGCGGCCGGGATTCAGGTCGTCCAGTCGGGGCCGGGCTGGCTGGAGCTGGCTCTCCCGGGCGCCGCCGAACACGCCATGATCATTGCCTTGCCCTATCCGTCGGAGGCCCGGCTCGACGAGGCGCTGGCCGAGAGCCTGGACGAGGAGCTGCTGCAACAGGCCTACTCGGCCAAGGTCGGCCGGATCTTCGCCGAGCTGGCGGAGCACTTCCGGCCGGACACCGTCAACCTGGCACTGAGCCATCTTTTTATCATGGGCGGCGACGGTTGTGACTCGGAGCGTCCGATCCAGCTGGGCGGGGCATTGACGGTGACCCCGGACCAATTGCCGGGGAGCGCTCATTATGTGGCCCTGGGTCACCTGCATAAACCGCAGCGGGCGCTGGGCTTCAAGGGCGCCGCTTATTACGCCGGATCGCTCTTGCAGTACAGTTTCTCGGAGAGCGGCTGCCAGAAAGCGGTCTTTCTGATCGACGCCCGGCCGGGCGAAGCGGCCGTGGTCGAGAAGGTGCCGTTATCGAGCGGCCGGCCGCTGGTCCGCTGGGTGGCCAAGGAAGGGGTGGCCGAAGCGATCGCCTGGTGCCAGTCCGGCCGGGACGCGGGAGCCTGGATCGATCTGGAGATCTGGGTCGACGGGCCGCTTTCCCAGGAAGAGATCAAAACCTTGCGCAACGCGCGGCCAGAGATCATCGGCATCCGGCCGGTGATCGTCGATCCGGCCGGGCCGGCCGGGCCCGAGGAGAGCCGGTTGGCCAAGCCGCTGCCGGAGTTGTTCGCCGGGTTCTACCAGGCGAGGACCGGGGTGCCGCCCAAGCCGGAGCTGCTCGATTATTTCCTGGAGATCGCCGCCGGGGAGAGCGTCCGGGCGGAGGAGCGACCCGCGGGAGGTGAACCGGATGCGACCGCTTAAGGTAGCCATCGAGGGTTTACATAGTTTCAAGGAACGGCAGGAAGTGGACTTCGCCGAGCTGGCCGGGGCGGGACTGTTCGGGATCTTCGGGCCCACCGGCAGCGGCAAGTCGACCATCCTCGACGCGATGACCCTGGCTTTGTACGGCTCGGTGAAACGGGCCGCCAAGAATACCCAAGGGATCCTGAACAGCCAGAAGGACCGGCTGGAGGTGGCCTTCACCTTCGCCATCGGGCCGGCGGACGACCGGCGCAGCTATCGGGTAGAGCGGAGCTTCCGGCGGAACAAGGATAAGCGGGACTCAGTGACGGCCGGAGTCTGCCGTCTGATCGAACTGGGCGCCGAAACGGAAACGATCCTGGCCGACGGGCCGACCGAGGTCACCCGGAAGGTCGAGGAGATCATCGGGTTGACCATGGAAGACTTCACCCGCTCGGTAGTGCTGCCCCAGGGGGAGTTCTCGCAGTTTTTGAAGCTGCGCGACGCCGATCGGGTGCGGATGATGGAGCGCATCTTCGCCCTGGCCGAATACGGCAGCAAGCTGAGCGAGAAAGTCAAGGCCGAGCGGGAGCGGCTCGGCGCCGAGCTGGATCAGGTGGACGGGATCCTGCGCGAGCTGGGCAATGTCTCGGGCGAGACCTTGCAGCAACTCCGGGAGGAACTGGAGCGCAAGGAAGCGGAGCGGCGGGCGATCGTGGCCCGCGCCGCAGCGGTGGAACAGGATTATGCGCGGGTGGCGGCGCTTTGGCAGCTGCAACAGGAGTTGGAACGGTTGCGCCAGGATGAACAGGAACACTTGCGGGAGCAAGCTGCCCATCTGGAGCGTTGCGCGATCTTGCGCCGCGCCGAAGCGGCCGAGGCGGTTCGCCCCTACGATGAAGCCTACCAGCGGGCGGGCGCCTCCTGTCAGGCCAGCCGGCGGGAACTGGAGGCGGCGGCCGCGCTTTATGGAGAAGCGGAAACGCGCCATGACCGCTTGGCGGCAGCTTTTAACGCCGCCGAAACCGCTTTCCGGGAAGAGCAGCCGGGCTGGATCGCCCGACAGGCGCGGCTCCAGCCGTTGGTAGCCGAAACGGCCGAGCTGCAAAGGAAGGAGGCGGACTTGGCGGCGCTGGAAACGTACCAGAACGGTTTGGCGGCGCGGGTTTCCGAGCATCAAAGCCGTTTGGCCAAGGGCGAAAAGTACAAGGCTGAGAAAGAGGCGGACCGGAAACGGCTAGAGGAGGAACTGGCCAGCCTGATGGTGCTCGTCGATCTGCGCGAGCGGGTTCAGGCGGGAGTACGCTTGGAACAGGAGTACTTGAATCGCCAGGCCGAGGTAGCCAAGTTGAGCGCGACGCGGACCGCAGATGAAGCGATCCGGGACGCTTTGGCGGAGCGGTTGGCGGCGCAAGGGGCGACAACCCAACAGATCGTGGCCCAGATCGAACGGCTGGAAAAGGTCCGATCCGAACACACCCAGGCCAAACCGGGCGATCTCAGCAGTTATGCGGCGCAGTACGAGCGGCTGAGCCGTTTGGAACGGCAACTGGATGGGTTAGCGGCGTTGTCGGCCGCCATTCAATCCGGGCAAAACGAGCTGGCCGGCCTGGACGAGCGGTTGCGGGAACATGAGCGGCACTTGGAAGAGGGGCGGAGCCGGATTGCGGAACTGGAGCGTCAATCGGCCGCGCTGGAGGCGGAACGGCAACGCCGTCAAGCCGCGCTGAAAGAGCAGGAAACCGCCAATGCCGCGGCGGTCCTGGCGGCGAACCTGGCCGCGGGAACTCCCTGCCCGGTCTGCGGCTCGGCGCATCATCCCCGTTTGGCCATCGGCCCGGATCCGGCGGCGTTGCAACGGGAACGGGCCGAATTGGCCGAGCTGGAAGCCACCCTGGAGCGATTGCGGCAGTCCATCGATCAGCTGAACCGGGAAACGGTTCAGCATCAAACTCGGCGGGCGGGCGACGCGGAGCAACGGACCAGACTCCGGGAGAAACAACAAGCGGCGGTGCAACAATGGACGGCGCTCGGAGCGGGATTGCCCGCCGTCTGGATCGACCGGCCTCCCGAGCGCTGGCCGGAGTTGCTGCAGATCGAGCAAGAACGGTTGCAGGCGTTCCACGCCGCGATCACCGCCTGGGAGACGCGGGACGGCGAGCTCGAGCGGGAACTGGCCGGATTGCGGCAGCAACGGCTGGAACAGGAGCGGGTCGTGGCTCAGCTCGGCGCCGAATGGGCTGCCTGCCGGAGCGGCCTGGAGCGGCTGGAGCGGGAGCTGGCTCCGGCCCAGCAAGCCTTGGCGGATATGGCGGCCGAATATGAAGCCAGCCGCGCCGAGCTGGGGCTGACCGCCGGATTTGCCGAGCAGTCGCAGCAGATCTCCGCCAAGGATAAAGCGTCGGAGGAAGGCCGCGGGAAGCTGGCCGTAATCCTCCAGGAGCTGGAGAAAGCCGACCGACTTTACGAAAAGCTCCAAACCGAGCTGGAGACGGCCCGCGCCGAGTGGACCGGCCGGGAAGCGGATCGCAGGAATCTGGAGCGCGAGATTCAGGAACGCCGGGCCAAGCTGCGCGAGATCACCGGCGATCGGCCGGTTGAAGCGTTGCTGGCCGAGGCGGGGCAAGCCCTGGCGCTGTTAGAGGAAAATCTGGCGGCAGCCAAAACGGCCTACGAATCTTCCCGGGAAACCTTGCAGGCCCTGGCCAACCGGCGTTCCGCCGCGCTGCAGCAGCAGGAACTGGCCCAGGCGGCGCTGGATCAGGCCGAAGCGGCGCTCGGGCAAAAGCTGTCCGCCAACGGATTCACGACCACTGCTGCCTTTGCGGCGGCGCTGCGGACCGCGACGGAACGGCAACAGCTCAAGGAAGCCTGCTCTGCCTTTGAAGATACCGCCAAAATGCTGGCGGCGCAGATCGAGCAGAACCTGGCCAAGCTGGGCGACCAAACCATCCCTCCCGAAGCCTGGGAGGAGATCCAGGCGGTACGGGGCCAGGCCGGCGCGGCCAAGGAACGGATCGCCGGGGAGATCGGGGGGCTGGAATCCACCTTGGCCAATATGGCTGCCAAATATGAGCGGATCCGCCTATATCAGAAGGACCGCCAGCAGCTGGCCGGCCGCAAAGCCCAGGCCGACGAGATGCACCGCCTGTTGCAGGGGGATGCTTTTGTGGCCTACATTGCCGAGGAGCACCTGCGCTATATCTTGCAGGATGCCTCGGGACGGTTGCAAAACCTGACCAACGGCCGATACCTGTTGAAACTGGACGAGAACAAAGACTTTATCATCTGCGATAACGGCAACGGCGGCCTGGCCCGGCCGGTCAGCTCGCTGTCCGGCGGCGAAACCTTCCTGGTCTCGTTGGCGCTGGCTTTGGCGCTGTCGGCCAAGATTCAACTGAACGGACGCAACCCGCTGGAGTTCTTCTTCCTCGACGAAGGCTTCGGCACGCTCGACCCGGCCTTGCTGGAAGTGGTGCTGGATTCGTTGGAACGGCTCCAGCAGGAGCATTTAGTGATCGGCCTGATCAGCCATCTGCCGGAGCTGCGCAACCGGATCCCGCGACGGTTGATCATCCGTCCGGCCGATCTGGACGGCTCGGGCAGCCAAGTCCGGATCGAACGCGGGTAAGGCGTTCCGTCCCAGGGCGGCGCTCCTTTACTTCTTGTTTACCTGCGTTTGATTTGCGTCGGCGCGATGGAGTGATATAATAGGATGGTCGATAAATCGAGGTGAACGGGATGGCTCAGTTTTACGCAGTCCCGCCGGCACAGCGGCCGGTGAATGCCGAGGTGGAGATCCCGGGTTCGAAGAGCATTACGAACCGGGCCTTGTTGCTGGCGGCTTTGAGTGATTGTATGGTTACCTTGAATAATGTGCTATTCAGCGATGACAGCCGGAATTTTTTGCAGTCGCTGATCCGGCTGGGGTTTCCGGTGGCCTTTAACGAGGCGGCCCATTCGGTCCAGATCATTGGCAGGAACGGTCTCATTCCGCAGCGGACGGCCGCGATCTATGTGGGCAGTGCCGGGACGGCGGCCCGTTTTTTAACGGCGATGCTGGCGGCCGGCGGCGGCGAGTATCTGGTCGAGGCCTCGGAACAGATGAACGCCCGGCCGATGGCCCCTTTGCTGCACGCGTTGCGGGAGCAGGGCACCCAATTTCATTTTTTGGCCAAACCCTACGCATTGCCTTACCGGATGAAAAGCCAAGGGCTCAAGGGCGGAGCGGTCCGGTTGACCGCCACCCAGAGCAGCCAGTTTTTGAGCGCCTTGCTGATGGTGGGCTGTTTCGCCGCTGCCGACCTGGAGATTACGCTTCAGGGCGAACTTCCCGCCCAGCCCTTTGTGGCCATGACCTTGCGGATGATGGGGGAATTCGGGGTCAAGGCGGTCAATCATGACTTTGAGCGGTTTACGGTCACAACCGGCCAGCGTTATCGGGGGATCGACTATAATATCGAACCGGATCTCTCCAACGCCGGCTATTTCTTCGCCATGGCCGCCCTGACCGGCGGCACGGTTTTGGTCCGGGGCGCCAGTCTCGACACTTTGCAAGGTGACATCAAGTTGCTGGATATCTTGAAACAGATGGGTTGTAAGATTCGCGCTGAGGCGGACGGGCTCCGGGTGACCGGTCCGGCCGACGGCCGTTTTCCCGGCGTGGATGTGGATATGAGCGGCCTGCCCGATCAGACTCCCACCGTGGCGGCGTTGGCGCCCTTCGCTACTTCGCCGACGGTCATCCGGAACATTGGCTTCATCCGTTATCATGAGTCCGACCGGTTGACGGCGATCATCAATGAACTGACCCGGCTGGGGATCCGGGCCGAGATCGCCGGGGACGGGCTGGTCATCTACCCGGGGACTCCCCGGCCGGCGGAGTTGGAGACCTACGACGACCACCGGATGGCGATGGCTCTGGCCCTGATCGGCTTGAGGACGCCGGGGATCGTCATTAAGAATCCGGATTGCACCGCCAAGACCTTTGAACGGTATTTCGACGTCTTCGAACAGGCGCTACAGCTGTGAGTTCTCATAAAAGTTGAAAAATAGGTCTTAAAAGAGAACCTCCCGTTAAAACGGATTTTTCCTTAGCCGAAAGCTCATTAAAAATCTCAAGTTAATCGAGAACTTACAACAGTGATAGGGAAACGAAGATTAAAATATCGAAATTGGTCCCATTCCCAGAAAAAACTAGGGCTTACCCTATTGATCTATTGCTGAGATTATAATATAATACTTTATGCGTTCGGCAATTGGCGGTGTAGCTCAGTTGGTACGAGCATGCGGTTCATACCCGCAGTGTCACTGGTTCGATCCCAGTCACCGCCACCAAATTTTATTTTATTTTCTGGACCACTAGCTCAGTTGGTAGAGCAGCTGACTCTTAATCAGCGGGCCCGGGGTTCGAGTCCCCGGTGGTCCACCAATTCTGTTGACAAGCCTTTCGGAAGCAGTTCCGGGAGGTTTTTTGCGTTAGAAAATCAATGTTATTTTTTCGTAACGGGACGACGGCATGAGGTGGCGGTCGAAGGCCGCCGGCAAATCGGCAAGGGAGGGCTATGATGATGTACAGTTTTAAGAACGACTATAGCGAAGGAGCGCATCCCCGAATCCTGCAGGCTCTGCTGGAAACCAATCTGGAGCAGACCGAAGGGTACGGCGAAGATATCTACAGCCAAAAAGCCATTGCGCTCATCAAACAAAGGATCGGCCGCAATGATGTCGCGGTCCACTTGCTTGCCGGCGGCACGCAAACCAATCTCACCGTCCTTTCGGCTTTTTTACGGCCGCACGAAGCGGCCATCGCGGCGAACACCGGCCATATTTTGGTGCACGAAACCGGCGCCATCGAGGCTACGGGACATAAGGTCATCTCGGTCCCGGAAAATCAAGGCAAAATCGCTCCGGAGCAGATCCAAGCCGTCCTTCAGGCGCATACCGACGAACATATGGTAAAACCGAAACTGGTATACATCTCCAACCCCACTGAGATCGGCACCATTTATCAAAAGAAGGAACTGGAAGATCTGGCCCGGTTCTGCAAAGCGAACCGCCTTTATCTATATGTCGACGGCGCGCGATTGGGTTCGGCGTTATGCGCCACAGAGAACGACCTGAACTTATCGGACCTCAGTCAGCTGGCGGATGCCTTTTACATCGGCGGGACGAAGAACGGGGCCCTGCTCGGGGAGGCGTTGGTCATTGGCAATGATGCGCTGGGGGAAGATTTCCGCTTCCACATGAAGCAAAAAGGAGCGTTGCTCGCCAAAGGACGACTGATCGGTATTCAGTTTTTAGAGCTTTTCAAAGACGATCTTTATTTCGATCTGGCGAAACATGCCAATGCGATGGCCGGTTTATTGAGCGGGGCCATTCGAAGCGCGGGCTACCGTTTCCTAACCCTCTCCTCCACCAATCAAATTTTCCCGGTCTTGCCGAACCGGCTGATCGAAAAGCTACAGGAGAAATACGCCTTCTACGTGTGGGAGCAAACCGACGCGGATAACGCTGCCATCCGGCTGGTCACTTCCTGGGCGACCAGGGAAGAAGCGGTTCTGGCTTTTATTGCGGATCTAAAGGCTTTCGCGCTTTAACCGCTGCGAAGCGATCCGGCCGTCACGTTTGAACGAGATCTTTCGATATGCGCAATGGTTGCGTCATCTAAAAAGCCTTCCGGCATTTGCCGGGAGGCTTTTTAGATGATGCTGCTTTCGTAAAGCGGTTGGTTTGGTTGGGTTTTCAACTGAATGAAAAAACTAAAATTACAAACAATAATTTCTAGATTTTTTGCTGGAGTTGCCATTGAATTCTCTATCCTGGGAGCCATCCGGGTGCTCCAAGAATCGTTAACTTCTTGAGATTATACGAAGATAGCGGGTCTTAATGATAGTTTTCGTGGCCGCAGCACGGAATTCAGACCGGAAACGAGTGAAGGCGAATGGAAAAGAGGTTATTTATCGGGGTGCTCGGGGGGATCATCGCGGGGATTCTCAAAGACATTCCGGATGCCTTTTTTTACTATGGTCTCAAAATTACCAATATTACCTTTCTGGATTATGCGGGAGTGATAGTGCTCGGGCATCGCCCGCGAGGAATGGCCGAATATTTTTATTCAATCATCTTCGAAGCAATTTTCAGCATTTTGTTGGGGATCATTTTTGTTTACTTTACCACCCGCTTGGAAGCGAAGCATTATCTATTATGGGGCGCTTATTACGGAGCCATCGTCTGGTTCGCCATTCGTGCCGCGGTGCTGGGACTCAACATTCGGTTGTTGGCGGATGGGCACATCCTGACCGCCTTCATCAACTCACTGGATTCGATCATTTATGGCATGATCCTGGGATATATCATCCGGTATATGGAGAAGAAAGAAAAGCTGCTAGAAAAGCAAATTAACGATTAACGATTGAGGAACCACCGGAGGGGAGCTCGATGGACATATGAATGGGATGCTACGGAGAATAGGTTGAGGAGGAGTTAGATGAGTTGGATTCCCAAAGATCTTTATTATCCGTTGCTTTTTGGGCTGATGTGGATCATGGCTTTGGTCTTAATACCCAAAGATAAGTATAAGACACTGCTGTTTTATGGTTTGGTGTGGGGATTGTTTTGTAGCTATCTATTCATTTGGATCCTCGCAAGCTGGTTACACTTATTTGAATACCTTCAAGCCGAGCCCTTTAAGACACTGGGCATCAATCTCTGGCTGGGTTGTGCCTGGATTCCCGCAATTATGTTGTTCCTTTATTATCTGCCGCTGGAAAAGTCCTGGTATGCCCTTCCGTTATATTTGGTCATTTTTGCCTTGGCCAGTGCCAGCATTGAGGAAGTCTTTCACGAAGCGGGATTGCTAAAGTACCACTTCTGGAATCCGTGGTTTCGCTTTGGGACGTCGCTGGTCTGGTTTTGGAGCGCCTATAAACATTATCAGGTCGAGCAAAAATCGAGCAATAGGCTGTCAGGCTGACTCACCGTCCCTGCCCTAATCGAAACCATCCTCCCTTCCCAAAGTGAATTGAGCAATCGTTTCACTGGAATGGTTATACCAATCGTGGATTACCAGATCCAACTGGTTCACCCGCAGTTCCCCCAGGTCAACATCATGATATTGATGGAGCATGGCCAGGAGTTTTTCATTGTCGTTGGGAGGGACCCGGAATCGGGCCAGAGTGACATGAGCGGCAATACTTTGATAACGTTCTCGCAAGTTCATATCGTTGCGGGCGGCCATCCGCCGAATTTGGGCGCGAATGGCCGCCAATCCCTGGGTATAAAATCCTTTGGCGATAATAGCGGCTTCACTGGGAACTATCCCTCGGTATCCGATGACAAACGGCGTTATCCCGCGCAGCGCCTCGGCCGCCAGCCTCGCCCAGTGGTCCGCCTCCGCCGCGGCGCATCGAAAATCGGCACTGGCGCTGATCAGGCTGAGGACGGTCAGATGTAGATCATCCGGAGGATAATAATACTGTCCCGGGTCGGCGCGCCGTAAGGCTTCCTGAATGGCATGAAAGGTTGCGCCGAGCGTACCGCCGATCCGGATGAGCAGAGTCAGACCGCGCCGCTGGTCGGCATCCGGATGATTTAAATACGGATCGAACTGGAGCTTTCCGGTGCCGATTGCCAAAAAGCCTCGGGCGGCAATGGTGGCATAAAGGGCTTCCAAATCGGAATCATGGTCGGTTTCAACAGCGCTCAAAGCTTTTCATCTCCAAAGGAATAAAATTAAATGCGCTAAAATTCATTCCTGACTGATTTTAAATAAATTAGAGGAAAATTTTTCTATTTTAATTATACGGTAACTTGCAATAACTAACAATATATAGGATATAAGAACTGACAACAGCCATTTTAAGGCTGTCCCGTTTCGAGGAAGTTACAAATCTGAAACGCAAAACCATTGTAATCGAAGTATTCAAGCGCCTCCAATAGTTATCTATTAACATTAATGTAACTTTTCAAGGAAATATCATCCTCGATGTCGAAATTACGAATCCGTGGGGTGATATTTTTGCGGCTGATTACCAAGATCAACATTTATTTCGGTATTATTCTGATGATCTTGATGTTTTCGGTTTTTATGTTCACGCAATATTTCTTTCAAAAAGAGCTGGAAGAGGAGGCCCAGGGCTCCCTGCGGGTAACCTACCAAAGCTTTAAGTTGACGCTTGACAATATCATCAGTGAGCAGAAGTTTAAAGCCTCGGCCCAGACTCGGCGCGAAATTTTTGCCTTTTCGATTAAAGAACGGATCCCTTCGGTGCTGAATTTTTACTTTAAACAGGTGGCGCAGGATTATAACCTGGATTTGATCGAGGCCATCGACGGACGCGGTGTTTTACTGGCGGATAATCATAGAGCTTATGAGCGCCTCGCTCAGCGGATTAGTTTTAAAAAGCCGCTTCCCGGCGGTTACGAGTCCTATTTGACGCAAAGGGACGGACAAATATACTTGGTGACCACTATCCCGGTCACTTTCGCCGATCAGGTTGTCGGTTATTTGAATCTGGGAACTCTTATCGACCAACGGCTGAACAATTATTTTTCTTCGATTTTACACAGTAAGCTGTTACTGTTCGGAAACCGCCGTTTGTTGTTGGGGATTCCCAGGATCGCTCAGTTGCCCGCAGCGGTTTTTCAGAAGCTCGCCACCAACTCGGGGAAAACAGTCTTTCAAACCGGCAACCGCAGAACCGATCCCAATTACTATTTCATTTTCTTTACGGTTCCCACCGACGCGACCTTCTCCGGAATCTTTGCGATCGCCAAAACCCGTACCGAGGTTTTGGCGGCTTTGTTGCGCCTGAAGATATTCTCCCTGGCTGTGGTGGGCGTAGGCTTATTATTCGGGGTCCTGGGCGCCAACTTTCTGGCGCGTAATATCAAACGCTCGATCTTCGGCATGGAACCCCAGGAAATTGCCGCTTTACTCGATCAGCGAACCGCCATTCTGCAATCGACTTTCGAGGGGATTATTGCACTCGACCAGCGCGGCCGGATTACGCTCATTAATAAAGTGGCGCAGCAGATGTTGCCGTCGAATCTGGAGATGATCGGCCAACCCGCCGAGAATTTCTTTCGCGATCTCAATTTCCGGGAGGTTCTCGCCGTAGGCCAGGCGCTATACAATCAACAGCAAGTAATCGGCGAAACCGTGGTCGTCTATAATATGGTCCCCTTGAAAAGCAAACAGACCATTCGCGGGGCCGTCATCACTCTGCGGGACTTGACCGAGTTTCAAAAGGTCGCCGAGGAACTGGTGGAAGTCAAGAATTATACCCAGGCCCTCCGGGCGCAATCGCATGAATTCATGAATAAATTGCAATCCCTATCGGGTCTGATTCAACTTAAAAAATACGATCGAGCCCTTACCTTGTTGCATGAGGCCAGTGAATCGCATCAGGATCTGATCTCGCAATTGACGGAGGCTTTCCCTTCCTCAGCGGTCTCCGGGATTTTGCTTGGCAAATTCAACCGGGCCAAAGAGCTGAATATCCGGTTCGAACTCGACCAGCACAGCTTTATTCCACGTGATGTCCGGATTCCCGACAATGAGATGGTCTGTATTGTCGGCAATCTGATTGAAAATGCGTTTGAGGCTTTACAGGAAAGCCAACAGGACCAGAAGATGATCTGGGTGAAAATCCAATCGAAGCGCGGATTCCTGCGGATCGCTGTGGCTGACAACGGGCCGGGCATTCCCGCCAGCATCGGCAAACAGATCTTCAAGCGCGGTTTTACGACCAAAAAAGGGCAGAACAAAGGGATCGGCCTGAGCCTCGTTAAACAATGCGTCGAGAATTTACGCGGCTCGCTCCGTTTTCATAGCGGCCGGAACCTGGTCTTCCTGGCGAAGATTCCTCTAAAAGCGGGGGTGGAACGGTAATGATGTCCATTCGGATTTTAATTGTTGAAGATGACCCGATGGTGGTGGAGATCACTCAAGAGTTCATCAAGGAATGCCGGGGCTTCGAAGTGGTTGGGGTGGCCGGTTCCGGTCAAACCGCGGTGGAGATGGTCCAGGAGCTAAAACCGCAGTTGATCTTGCTTGATAACTTTCTTCCCGATTTTAACGGTTCGGCGGTCATTGAGAACGTACGGGACAAGGTGAAAGAGATCGATTTCATCATGATTACCGCCGCCCGGGAGATTCCCGTGGTTCAAGAGTGCCTGCGGCTAGGGGTTCGCGATTATCTGATCAAACCTTTTCTCAAACAACGCCTGCACCAATCCCTCCAAAATTACCGGGATTTTTTAGAGACCCTGAATCGTTCGCAAGTTTCCCAGGACGATCTGGACCGGCTGGGCACCGCCGGGGTGGGCGCTGATTGCTCTCAGGCCAAAGGGTTTAGTCAATTAACCGAGGATAAGGTGGTGGAGATCATCGAGACTCGGCCCAATGGAGTAACCGCGGAGGAGATCGCCGCCGAGGTCGGGATCTCGACCGTTTCTGCCCGGCGTTACTTAAGACTGCTCCAAGACCGCAATCTGGTTTCTTTTGACTTGATCTATGGCAAACAGGGCCGCCCCACCTATATCTATAAACTTAAAGCGTAGGCTGGCTATGCTTGAAGTTTTGGCATACTGGTTTGCGACAAAACTTTTCTCCGCTATGGTCCCGTCCTCATTTCCCTTTTTTCCGCAATTAACGGATTGACTTTTGGGTTGAGAAACACCTTTTCCGTATCCGATAAAGAACTCCGAAGAATGTTCCCTCGACTTTGAAGAAAGTCCGGGGCTTTTTTGCTGTTTTTTTTATGTTTTTAATTCCCTTTATGTATTTTTATAGGCTAATGCTTTTTGTTAATGAATTATTAAGTTAATATTTCAAAAAGTTGTGAACGGCCCATCCGATGGTTAGGCTGTTCATAAAGCTCAGAAGCAAGGGATAAAGTTAATTTAATCTCTTTGCGAATGATTTTCGATTCAAGGATTGATTTAGAACGGCAACTGGAGGTGGATTGTTACCGAAGTTTTGTTCCCGGATAAAAATTAAAAAGGGAGAGTGTCGAAGATGAGCAAGTATTCCAGAAGTTTAGCCAGTATTGCAATGATCGTTCTGATTTTAGCCATGGCCGCTCCGAGTTTTTCCGCGGCGAAATACAATTGGAAATTGGCGTCAGTTCTTCCGGATACCCATCCGGTTCATAAAGCTTTGGTCTTCTTTGCCGATAAAGTCGCCGAGAAAACCCACGGCGCAGTCAAAATTACGGTCTATCCTGCCGGTCAGCTGGGCCAGGAGCAAGATTATATTCAAGGCGCCAAACTGGGCGCGATTGAACTGACTAAGGTTTCCGCCGCTCCGCTAGGGCAATTCTCCAATAGTATGCAAGTGGTGAGCTTGCCGTTTATTTGGCGGGACGCCAAACACCAACATAAAGTGCTCGATGGGAAAATCGGGAAACGGTTATTCACCGATCTGGAACCGCAGGGTTTTGTCGGTTTGGCTTATTTTGACGCCGGCTTCCGGAGCATGTCGACCCGTGAGAAACCGGTCAATGTGCCGGCTGATTTAAAAGGGTTGAAGATCCGGGTTATGCAAAGCAAGCCGCTGGTGGATACCATTAACGCCTTCGGTGCGACCGCGGTTCCGATGGGCCAGGGCGATGTCTATGTGGCGCTGCAACAAAAGGTGATCGACGGCTGGGAGAATAATGAACCGACCGTTTTGACCTACAACATGTTTGAAGTATGCAAATATTTTTCTTACACCCGGCATTCCTCGATCCCCGATGTTTTAATCATGAGCAAGATGGTTTATGATTCCGTTCCGAAAGACATTCAGAAAGCGCTGAAAGCCGCCGCTGTCGAAACTACAACTTATCAGCGGAAGATTTGGGCCGATATGGAGGACAGCACTGTTAAACAGCTGAAAGATAAAGGAATGATCTTCAATGAAGTAAAGCGACTCAAAGATTTTCAGGCGGTAGCCGCTCCGGTATATAAATCTTACGAAGCCACCATCGGCGCCGACTTGATTCAACAGATCATCAAAACGAAATAAGAGGTACGGGATGAACCTGGCCCTTGTTGTTACGGTCGCGCAGCATGACGCGACCGTAACAATATCAGGAGAATTAAGGAGTGAAATAATGGAAAATCGTGAAGTGCGACATGACCAAGCTCAACCTTGGCGTTGGATCGACAAGCTGGAAAGATTCATTACCAATTTTACCGCGTCGATCATGCTGTTTATGGCATTGGTCGTCACCCTGCAAGTGGTCGCGCGGTATTGCTTTCGGCATAGTCCCTTTTGGACCGAGGAGATCGCGACCAACTTGATGATGTGGATCGGCTTATTGGGAGCCGCCGGTGCGGTTTGGACCGATAGCCATATGGACCTGAAAATGATTGTCAATCGTTTGCCACAAGCCGTGCAACTTTGGGTGCGGGTGTTGGGAGATTTTTTGATCGTTTATTTTGCGCTTCATCTGACGATTTACGGTGGGCAGCTGACGCTGAATTTAATGAATGGGACATTGTCCAGTTTGCCGATTGCCGTCGGGTATACCTATATGGTCGTGCCGATCTCGGGGGTACTAATAATCTTTTTTGCATTGGTGAAAGCGCTGAGCCGGATCTTAACCTTCTATAAGTTTGGAGACAGGGGGGTGGCGCATCATGTTTGAAGTAACCATTCTACTAGGCACATTCTTGTTTTTAGTGGCGATTGGCCTGCCGATCGCGTTCGGATTGGGGATTTCGGCATTGATTACAGCGGCTTCGGTAGGATTTGGCCCGGTGATGCTGATTCAAAGGGTTGCCGCGGGGATGCAGTCGTTCCCGTTGATCACCATCCCTTTATTCATTTTAGCCGGAGCCATCATGACCAAAGGCGGAGTGGCCAAACGGATCGTCAACTTTGCCTATGTCCTGGTAGGCCGTTTCCCGGGTGGTCTGGCCATGGTCAATGTCGTCCAAGCGATGTTCTTTGGCGGCGTTTCCGGCTCTTCTGTAGCGGATATCTCTTCAATCGGACCGATTGTAATCCCGATGATGGAGGAAAAAGGATACGATCGGGATTTCGCCACCGCTTTGACGGTAAGCGCTTCGACGCAGGGGATTATCATTCCGCCAAGCCACAACATTGTCATTTATGCGATGGTAGTCGGGGGCGTCTCCATCGGCCAGCTGTTTTTGGCCGGTTATATTCCGGGATTGGTTATGGCGGTATGCTTGGCGATCACTTGTTACATTGTTGCGGTCAAACGTAGTTATCCCTGTGAAAAACCGCCCCGTTTTAAAGACTCGATCGTCATTATCAGAGATGGCTTGTTAAGTACTTTCGCCGCAGTAATCGTCGTGGGCGGAATTGCCTTCGGCATCTTCACGGCCACCGAAGCTTCGGCCATCGCTGTAATCTATGCCTTGTTCTTGGCACTGGTGGTTTACCGTGAGATGAAAATTAGCGACTTATGGCCGTTGCTGATACGGTCGGTCAAAACCACGTCGATTATTATGTTGTTAATCGGAACGGCCTCGGCTTTTGGTTGGATGGTCACGTACCTGCAGATCCCGAAGATGATTACTACGGCGTTTTTATCGGTGTCTCATAATCCGATTGTACTGCTGTTGATGATCAATGGCCTGTTGTTGTTTTTGGGTTGCATTATGGATGTCGCGCCTTTAATCCTGATTATGTCTCCGATTTTGCTGCCCTTGGTGCAGGCGGCGGGAATGAGCCCGGTTACTTTTGGAATCTTACTGATGGTCAATTTAGCGGTCGGATTAACCACTCCGCCAGTGGGTGCCGGGTTGTTTGTGGGCTGTTCCATCGCCAACACCACGATGGAGAAATGCACCAAAGCGATGTTAATCTTTTGGCCCGCGATGATTATCACCTTGTTGTTGACAACTTATGTTCCTTGGGTCACGACCTTCCTGCCGAGTTTATTCCCGGTGCAATAAAAGCAATTCTGTTAGGCTTATTTATTAAAAATGTCAGGAGCCGCCGTCATGGCAGGCTCTTTTTTGTTCTGGACATAATGTGTGTTTGCATACCGCAATAAATGTTCCGCCAAGCAGGTGAGGCATTTTTGGCGTTGAATAATATGAACTTGACCGCTTTATGGAGCAACTTATGAAAACAAGGTTTTTTGAAAAGGATAAATCAAAAAAACTAAAAATAGACCGCCGTGTGTGGCGCCAAAGGGGTTTTTGGAATGGCCGTCAAAGTCGCCAGTTTTAAAAAACTTTCACCTGCCGAAGCCTATGCCTGTTCGGTGCCGGAGGCACAAACCTGGGCGAGACAGTTTGCCGATATGCGGATCGAATTTGGCAAGCAGCGCAGCTTTCAACCCAATCCGCGCTATGTCAGTCGGCCGAAAATCGCGGGGATCGTCATCGCCAAGGTTACCATCGACCGGCAATTGAAACCGGCCTTGTTGTTTTATCCGATTCCCCGGGCCCAGTACCCGGAATCGCTCCATGCCGAATTTCTGGAGCAGATGCTGTCCGACTTGCAGCGCTGGCTCGCAGGGCATTTGGCTGCCGGCGGCGATACCCTCATCGGGCCGGAGGAGACGCTGCTGGTCGAGTTGAACGGGACAGTTTTTAAAACACACCGGCTCCGCTGTTTATGACATTTCGATCCATCGGTTGATCAATTCGGCTCCCATCTCGAAGTAAGCAGAGGTGAGTCAGGGAATTTCTAATTATTTATAATGCTTACTTGAAGCGGACTCGCTCCGATTCCATTCGCTGTCTCCCTGGGCCAAAGTCATCTTTTCCAAGTCCCTCGCATATGCTGGACATTAGGGCGGGAGGGATTCGGTTGCACCCCAATAACGGCTTAATCGTGGCCATGTTTTTTTTATTGCTCGTTTTGACCCCGGTAGTGCTTATTCAGCGAAATGGTTTTAAACCGGCCGATTCGGGGATTCCGGTGACCCTGATGGCTCATAGCGAGGGCCGCTTGTACCGGATGGATCTCGAAGAATATCTGGTCGGGACCCTGGCCGCGGAGATGCCGGCCAAATTCGCCCTGGAGGCTCTGAAGGCGCAAGCGGTGGCCTCCCGGACCCTGGCGGTCCGGCGGATGCGGCGTTTTGGCGGGAAAGGCTGCCCGGACAATCCGGCGGCCGATTTCAGCGATGATCCCAACGAAGCCCAGGCGTGGGTGGGGATTGCCTCCATGCGTCAGCGTTGGAGCGGGCCGGAGTTTACTGAATTCTACCGCAAGATCAAACAAGCCGTGCGCGAGACCGCCGGGATCATCCTGGTCTATCAGGGTCGACCGATCGACGCGGTATTTCATTCGACCTGCGGGGTCGGCACGGCTTCCGCCGCCGAGGTCTGGGGAAACGACATCCCCTACTTGCAGAGTGAGAGCTGCGGCTTCGATCGGGAATCGCCACGTTATCAGAATCAGGCTTCCTTCACCTGGAACGGCCTGGCCTCGGCCCTGGGCATTCCGCTGGCCGACGCCAGGCAACTTGCGATCACCCGGCGTACGGCCCAGGGGCGTGTTCTGGCGGTGAAGGCCGGGAAACATCATTTTACCGGCATCGAATTCCGCCAAAAGCTGGGCTTGACCTCCACCTGTATCGGCTGGACGGCGAGCTCCGCCGGAATTGTCTTTAAAACCATCGGGTATGGGCACGGTGTCGGACTCTGCCAGTACGGCGCCAACGGCATGGCCAAGAGCGGCTGGGATTATCGCCGCATTCTGCTTCACTACTACCGGGGAGTTCAACTGGTCAAACTCCAGCTGCCCCAGTAACGACGCAGCTGCCAGCGACGGAATTTTTTTCTGAAACCGGCAATAAAAAATTGGATAAATTTTCTCCGGCTGGAAAGAATATTGCTGAGGTGATCGTCTTGGGTAAGATGAACTTCCGCCGGAGCTGGTTGAATTTTCTAGTGGCTTTCCAAAAACAGCTGATTCAGATCCGCCGGCAGGGCCGGAATCTGTTAAGAAGCGGCCGGCCGTTTTTGGCGCCGCGGTATTGGATCATTTACTTATGCGCCTTCGGAGCGGGTTTCTTTTTATGGGGACCGACCCATGGCTTGCAGAAGATTCAAACCTGGCAGGCGGCCCGGATCAAACAAAACGCCAAATTATCCGTTGCTGCGCTTCAGCAAGAAGTGGCGCGGTTGCAAAAAGAGTTGCAACTGCAACAGCGGCCGCAACCGGGAGCGAAATTCGACCCCCAAAGTTTCAGCCGCCCGGCGCTCGGACAAGTCATTCAAAAATTTGATTGGGTATCGGACGATCATGCCTGGCGGTTGCATCCCGGCGTCGATCTGGCGGTACCGGAAGGAACCAGCGTGATGGCGGCCGCCGAAGGAATGGTTACCGCAGTGACCAAAACCGGCAGCGGAACTTATGCCGTGACGCTCGATCACGGCAATGATTGGGAAAGCGTTTATTCCAATCTCAGCAAGGCCATGGTCCACGAAGGCGAGAAGGTCATCAAGGGAGTCGTGGTGGGAACCAGTGGACCGAAAGGATGTTATCAGCCGCAACCCGCCTTCCATTTTGGTTTATATCACGAGAAACAGCCGGTTGACCCGGGCAAGATTGTCGACGGGTTAGAGTCCCCGCAATAGACGTGCCCGATATGGCAGGCTGAATTGAATTTTTAGTATGCTTTTCACTCTCTAAAACTGGCCATGATCAAAGTTAAGGGATTTGATTCAACTTACTACCGCTTGTAACAGGATGAGCCAGATCCTCATCTTGCCGGAGTCATGAGGAAAAAAATTCCTTTAGTTTAAGCTGCGTTTTCTATCGGCAGCTTGCCGCCGGATCGAAATCGCGGAATATCTTCATAATCCCCCTGCCCAAGCCATATACATGTAGTAAAAAATATGGAGGGTGGGGGGGTCGTGAAGGATTACATTGAAAAGCGCGTGCTGGACCTGAGCAATTATATCGCCGACAAAAGAGCCACTGTCCGGCAGACCGCCAAATTTTTCGGCGTCAGCAAAAGCACGGTTCATAAAGACGTCACAGAAAGATTGCCCGGGATCAACCGCAGCCTCGCCCGGGAGGTCAAGCGCGT
The DNA here is from genome assembly GCA_023400055.1 of Bacillota bacterium. Lineage (GTDB taxonomy): Bacteria > Bacillota > UBA4882 > UBA8346 > UBA8346 > Hydrogenispora. The sequence goes on along the minus strand of JAEXFN010000004.1, from coordinate 45,237 downwards.
TCTGGAAGTGAACAAGGCGGAACGCCATATCCGCGGCGGTGAAGCGACTCGTAAGAAATACCAAAAACAGCCCGAAACATCACTAAAAAAAGGAGGATATTCCAAAAAGACGTAGAAAAATTTTTCGCAGGGAAAATTATTGGAATTTTTAGCTATTCCCGGAAAAAATAGTCGCAATTTATCCAGTCATCTATATATTGCGATGATTGATATAAATATTACTTTCTTACGCTGGTTTTCGTATATTTCAAGGGTCATTGTCATTTCAAAGCGGCAGATTGCAGCATTCTTTGGTCGGGTAAATTTCGGAATCTATGTCCGCGTTCCAAGGGACTGCGACATATTATTTTAGGAGGGCAGCGGATTGAACTGGCGCAATTTTGTCACGGACATCGGGATTGATCTCGGCACCGCAAGTGTATTGGTTTATGTGAAAAAACGCGGAATCGTCATCCGTGAGCCCTCGGTCGTTGCTTTGCAGAAAGACTCCAATAAGATTTTAGCGGTCGGTGAAGCGGCTCGGCAGATGATCGGCCGGACGCCCGGCAACATTGTCGCCATCCGGCCGTTGAAAGACGGAGTCATCGCTGATTACGACGTGACCGAGACCATGCTCAAATACTTCATTGAACGAGTCTCCCCCAAACCTCGCTTCTTTCGGCCCCAAGTCGTGGTCTGTGTCCCGTCCGGAGTAACCAGCGTCGAAAAGCGCGCGGTCTTGGAAGCGGCGGTTCAAGCCGGCGCCAAAAAGACGATCCTGATCGAGGAACCGATGGCCGCGGCGATCGGCGCCGGTTTGAACATCACCGAAGCCAGCGGCAACATGGTGGTCGATATCGGTGGGGGGACCACCGATATCGCCATCATTTCATTGGGCGGCATCGTGGTCAGCGAGTCGCTTCGCATCGGCGGGGACAAGTTTGATGAGGCGATCATCCGTTACATCAAGAAAATGTATAATATGATGATCGGCGAACGGACCGCCGAGGAGATTAAGATCGAGATCGGCTCCGCCTATCCGGAGGGCGAAGGGAAAGCCATGGAGATCCGGGGCCGCGATCTGGTGACCGGCCTGCCCCGGACGATCAAGTTTACCTCCACCGATTCGTTCCAGGCCTTATCGGAGCCGATCACCGCCATTGTCGACGGCATCAAATCGGTGCTGGAGCGGACTCCGCCGGAACTGGCCTCGGATATCGTGGACAAAGGCATCGTGATGACCGGCGGTGGCTCACTGTTGCATGGCTTTTCCCGGCTGTTGGCGGAAGAAACGGGCATCCCCATTCATCTGGCCGAAGATCCCCTCTCCTGCGTGGCGTTGGGCACCGGCAAGATTCTGGAGAACGAGAGTTTTGAAGCGATTAAAAATAACTTGATCGTGGGCAGCCGTTCGATGTAACAGCCGAGCCTCGAATATAAAATAATATAAAATTGAGAAATAATAATGAAACGATCCGGATTATACCGGATTTTTTTATTGGCGGATCCGGTTTGACGCTAATTTTTGCCGATTTCCCGTGGTTTCTCGGTTGCGATCGGTGTAAAATGATATTATTGGGCATTCGTTATTTTATAGCGAAAAAAGCGATTTTACAAAATCGTTTATCATGATCGATCGGATTAATTAAGATCAAAAAGCGAGGTTTTTTCATGTCGGAGCAACGGCTCAGCCTGCCCCGTACCGCCACCCGGAAATTGCTCCGGGCCATCCTGGAGTTTGACCTGATCCGCCCGAATGACCGGGTGTTGGTCGGCCTTTCCGGCGGTAAGGACAGTTCGGTGATGCTTTACGGGTTATCGCTCCTGCAGCGCCAAGGGATAATTCCCTTTACCCTAGGGGCGCTGCATATCGATCTCGGTTTTGCGGAACCCTCCGATCCGGCGCCGCTGGCGGCGTATTGCGACCGACTGGGAGTGGTGTTTCACCTCATGAAAACGGAGATCGCCAAGTACGCCTTTGGCCCGGAGAACCCCGAGGGGCCTTGTGCTACCTGTTCCTTCCTGCGGCGCGGTGCGATGAACCGTTTCGCCAGGGAGCATGACTATAATGTGGTGGCGTTGGCCCACCACCACGATGACGCAGTCGAGACCTTCCTGATGAGCATCATTTATTCGGGCCAGATCAAGACCTTCCTGCCCCGGACCGAGCTGGAACGGTCGGGGATCGCGGTCATCCGGCCGCTGGTTTATTTCAGAGAAGCGGAGATCCGCAAGCTGGTGCCGGTGACCGGTTTTACGCCGATCCCCAGTCCCTGTCCGCAGGACGGCCGGACCAAGCGGGCGGAGACCAAAGACTTGATCCGCAAATTAGCGCGGACTGATAAGCGGATCTTCAACAATCTGGCCGCCGCGCTGCGTGAGGGCCGGCCCAGCGAGCTTTGGCCGGCCGAGCTCAGTCTCGCGGAGAAGCAGCGCCGGATCATGCTGCGGCGGCAATAGCCGACGGTTAAAATCAATGGGGAAAGGGCGGCCAATGGGGCGCTTTTTTCAAACCCAAAAACGGCAGGAGGGAAATGGGTCCTACTGAATCTCGAAACGGTCGCCAAATATCTGGGATGCTGGCAGGCCGGAGAATTTAACGATCGGGACCCATTCCCGGCAGTTCGAGGATTGACCGGAGCCGGACCCGGTGATATAATAGAAACAATTTTATATGTCCGTCATATTCGAATGACCCATAAAGCTTAACGACATTGAAGAGGAAAAGTACGGCGTGGAGCGTAATCACAGCGAGCCCCGGTTGGTGGGAGGGGGCTTACGGAAGCGGCCGGAAGTTCGCCTCGGAGTTGCCCGCTGAATCCGCCTTGAGCGCGGTAGTAGGTCAGGCCGGAATCTCCCGCCGTTATCCGTGGAGCAGCCCTAACCGGCATGGATTGTGCCGGTTGCGGCCAGTGAGCGGATCCCGTCGCCGGGATCAAATTGAGTGGTACCGCGAAAAAACCTTTCGTCTCATGGAGACGAAAGGTTTTTTTATCGCTTTTTTCCCGAAATTGCTTTTCGGATCGGTCTTTTGGGGGTGGTTGCTTTCGTTACTCATACGATTATACCATTGAAATTGCCAAAAGCAGTATCGATTTTGTTGCGGATTTTACCTGCCCCGGATCGGGTGAAATGAAAAAGGAGGAATGAATCTTGTGGAATCCTGAGATCGAAGCCATGCCCCGCCCCGAATTGCAAAAATTGCAGGTGGAACGGTTGCGCCGGACGGTGGCGCGCGTTTATCAGAATGTGCCGTTTTACCGCCAAAAAATGCAGGAAGCGGGCATCGCGCCCGAAGATATTCATAGCGTCGCCGATCTGGCCCGGCTGCCTTTCACTTACAAACAAGACTTGCGGGACAATTATCCGTTCGGACTGTTCGCCGTGCCCAAGGACGAAGTGGTGCGGATCCACGCCTCTTCCGGCACCACCGGCAAGATGACGGTGGTCGGCTACACCAAAAGTGACATCAATACCTGGGCGGAAGTGATGGCCCGCACCATGAGCTGCGGCGGGGTGACCAACAAGGACACCGTGCAGATCGCTTACGGTTACGGATTGTTCACCGGCGGGCTGGGGGCCCATTACGGCGCGGAGAAGATCGGCGCGGCGGTCATTCCCATCTCTGGCGGCAATACCAAACGCCAGCTGCAGATCATGAACGACTTTGGCACGACCGCCGTGGCCTGTACGCCATCCTACAGCCTGTTCATGGCGGAAACCGCCGCCGAGGAAGGGATCGATCTGCGCGGCATGCCGGTGCGGGTCGGCTTCTTCGGCGCCGAGCCCTGGTCCAACGCCATGCGCAAGGAGATCGAGGAGAAGTGGAACATCAAAGCCATCGACATCTATGGCCTGAGCGAAGTGATGGGGCCCGGCGTAGCCAGCGAATGCCTGGTTCAGAACGGCTTGCACGTCTGGGAGGATCATTTCATGGTGGAAGTGATCGATCCGGCCAGCGGCGCGGTCTTGCCCTACGGCGAAAAAGGCGAGCTCGTCTTCACCTGTATCACCAAGGAAGCGCTGCCGCTGATCCGCTACCGCACCCGCGACATCAGCATCCTCTTCAACGAGGCGTGTCCTTGCGGCCGGACTCACCTGCGGATGCACCGGGTGATGGGCCGCACCGACGACATGCTGATCATCCGCGGCGTCAATGTCTTCCCGTCCCAGATCGAAAGCGTGTTGCTGGAGATCGGCGAGACCGAACCCCATTACCAATTGATCGTCGATCGCGAAGGCAATCTCGACGATCTGGAGATCTGGGTGGAGATCTCCGAGCGGCTCTTCTCCGATGAAGTCCGCAAACTGGAAGAGATCGAAGGCCGAATCAAACGCGAGATCCAAAGCACCCTGGGGATCTCGGCCCGGGTTAAGCTGGTCGAGCCCAAGACCATCGCCCGCAGCGAAGGCAAGGCCAAACGGGTGATCGATCGCCGTGATGTTTATTCCGATTCCCAGCAATGAGGATCCCGGTCGAGGGCGGGAATGGTCCGTTGCAGCCGACATAAATTATAAGAGCAGTTTGAAATGATCGCCACCGTTCAAAAAACTTTTTTCGCCCGCTATCGGGGAAAGGGATTTTTGGTGGCGATCACGAAGTATTATCGGCAAAAAGAATCGTAATACTCCGGTGGTAATCCCTGCCAGCAATTTGGAGAATCGCGATGCTTTAACGCATTTTCCAAAATGGTAATTCAGCCATGGATCACGGATTAAGAGAAAGGAGAATGAGCATGAAAGTCAAGCAAATTTCGATCTTTCTAGAAAACCAGTCGGGTCGCCTCGCCCGGGTCACCAAGACGCTGGGGGATAATGATATTAACATTCGGGCCTTATCGATCGCCGATACGACCGATTTCGGGATTCTGCGGCTGATCGTCAGCGATCCCGAGAAGGCTTGGCGGATTTTGAAGGAACAGGAATACACCGTCAGCATGACCGAGATCATCGCCGTGCAGGTCCCCGACCATCCCGGCGGCCTGGCCGCGATCCTGCAGACGTTGGATGATTGCGGGATTAATATCGAGTACATGTACGCCTTCGTGGGCCGCTCGGACAATGACGCGGTGGTGGTCTTCCGGGTCGAGCACATCGACCGGGCGATCGAACTGCTGCAGCTGCACAACGTCAAGTTGTTGAGCGGTAAGGAAGTTTATAACGTTTAACGGCCCTTCTCGAAAATCAAACCGTCCAAAGAGATTGCTCCGGCAGTCTCTTTTTTGATGCTGGCGGCCCCGGAGTATGTCAATATCGTTAATTTTCGCAGGCAACGCAGGGGTTTGCTTTTAAAAAGGCGAAAAGGTCATCTCGTTTGCGTAAACGAAATTTGGCAATGTTGTTATGGAGATGAAAACCGACGGATGGGACTCTATGTGAAATTGCGGGTCAAGGCATTAATCTTTGATATCGACGGGACGCTGGGCGACACCATGCCGGTGCATTGGAAAGCCTGGGAGGAAGCGGGGAGAGCTTACGGCTTCAGCTATCCGCAGGAGCTTTTTTATGCCAATGCCGGCATGTCGAGCCGGGCGATCGTCAACTGGCTTAACCGGCGCTTTGGTCTGGAGTTGGACCCGGAACTGATCATTGCCGCCAAAAACGAAGCCTACTTACGCCATATCGAGGCGATCAAGCCCTTCGAGCCGGTGGTCGCCCTGGTGCACAAGTTTTACGGCCGCCTGCCGCTGGGACTGGGCACCGGCGAATGCCGGGCCATCGCCGAGCAGAACGTCCGCGCCTTGGGACTGGAGAAATACTTCGCGGCGCTGGTCTGTTGCGACGACGTGGCGCATCCCAAGCCGGCGCCGGAGACTTTCCTGCTGTGCGCCGACCGTTTGGGGGTCGCCCCGGAATACTGCCAGGTATTCGAGGACGGGGAGCTCGGCCTGGAGGCGGCGCGCCGCGCCGGAATGGTGGCCACCGATGTCCGCCCGTTCCTGACCGAAGCGGCCGAGCAACGATTGCGGGTCTCCTGAAATTTGCGCCGCTCGCTTGATCAACCTCCAAAACGCCCTTCCCGGCCCGCGCCGGAAAGGGCGTTTTTGCATGTGCGCCGGAATTTGGCTATTTAGCAACCGAATGGGGTCATTCAGCGGTTGAAGGAACTCATTTAGTTGTTGAAGATGCTCATTGAGTGACTAAATATGTTTGTTCAGTTCCTGAAAATGTTCGTTTTGTAACTGAAGCTGTTCATTGAATTACTGAACGAGCTTATTTAGTTACTGAATGAACTCATTTAGTTACTGAACGAGTTCGTTCAGTAACTAAATAAGGTTCTTCAGTCGCTGAATGAGATGATTCAGTGACCGAAGAACCTTATCGAGTCGCTGGGAAGGTTCGCTCATCGGGAGAAGCGGGCGCGCCAGTTTCGGCGCGCCCCCATTCTCCGCTCAAGCGCCGCAGATTTTGCCCGGGTTGAGGATTCCCTGCGGATCGAATGCCCCTTTGACGGCCGTGATCAGGCTGAAATAGGTTTCGCCTTCCGATTGGCGCAGGAAGGGGACCTTGGCGTGGCCGATGCCGTGTTCGCCGGAGACTTTGCCGTCCAGTTCGCTGGCTTTGTCATAGAGTTCCCGCATCACCCGGTCCAGCTTCTCGTGCCAGACCGCCTCGGGTAATTGGTCCTTGCAGACGTAGATGTGCAGGTTGCCGTCGCCGGCATGGCCGAAGCTGCGGATGCGGATGGCGTGCCTGCGTTCCAGCTCCTTCACGAATTTGACGAAGCCGGCGATGCGGTTCCTGGGGACCACCACGTCGCATTCGTCCATCTCCGGGGTCGAGCTCTTGATGGCCTCGAGGAAGGCGCCCCGGGCGTTCCAGATCGCTTCCTGCCGCTCCTCGGTGTCGGAGAAGAAGACGTCCACCGCCCCGGCGGCCAGGCAGATCTCGGCCACTTCTTCGGCCTGGCGCTCCACCTCGGCGGCGCTGTTGCCGTCGAAGGTCAAAAGCAGGTAGGCGTCGGCCGATTTGTCGGGGAAGCTTTTGCCCAGATACTCTTCGGCGGCGATGATCACCTCGCGCTCCATGAATTCGATGGCGGTGGGCACGGCCTTGGACTTGATGATCCGCGGCACCGTGTCGATGCAGCCATCCAGGTCCGGGAAGGGCACCAGCAGGCTGAGCACTTTTTTGGGCAACGGCACCAGCCGCAGGGTCAGCCGGGTGACGATCCCCAGGGTGCCCTCGGAGCCGATCAGCAGATCCTTCAGGCTGTAGCCGGAGCTGTTCTTGGCGATCTTGCCGCCCAGTTCCAGCAGCTCGCCGCTGGGCAGGACCACTTCCATCCCGCGCACGTAATCGCGGGTGACGCCGTACTTGACGGCGCGCATGCCGCCGGCGTTGGTCATGACGTTGCCGCCGATGGTGGCGCTCTTCTCGCCGGGATCGGGCGGGTAGAGCAGATCCTTTTCCAGGACCGCCTTGGCCAGGTCCATCAGCAGGACGCCCGGTTCGGTGGTGACCGTCAGGTTCTCTTCGTCGATCTCCAGGATCCGGTTCATCCGGGCGGTAGAGAGCAGGATGCCGCCCCGGACCGGCACCGCCCCGCCGCAGAGGCCGGTCCCCGAACCGCGCGGCGTGACCGGGAGCCGCTGGGCGCTGGCGTAGCGCATGATCTCAGCGATCTCCGCCGCGCTTTGGGCCTCCACCACGACCTCGGGCGGGAACTTGCCGTACTCGGGCATTTCGTCGTGCCAATAATCATCGTTGATGGCCGGGCCGACCAGGACCCGCTCCGGATCGCAGATGGCTTGCAGCGCCTGGATGTCGGCGGGGGTCAGCCGTTGATAGCTGGGCATGAATTGGGTCCCTCCCTCTGAATCCGGTCGATCATGGCCGGGATGATCTGGTACAGATCGCCGACGATGCCGTAATGGGCGATCTTGAAGATCGGCGCGTTTTTGTCGCTGTTGATGGCGATGATCCGTTCCGCCGTGTTCATGCAGGCGGTGAATTGGACCGCGCCCGAGATGCCGCAGGTGATGATCAGTTTCGGCTTGACGGTCCGGCCGGAGAGGCCGATCTGGCGGGTATAAGGCGCCCAGCCGGCTTCGACCATCGGCCGGGTGACCGCCAGCTGCCCGCCGAGCAATTCCGCGAACTGCTCGGCTAGGGCCAGATCGGCCGGGTTCTTCAAGCCGCGGCCCGCGGCGACCAGCACTTCGGCATCGGAGATGCTGGGCTGTTGCTCTTTGCGTTGAACTTTGAGCACTCGGATCCGGGACTGCAGCCGCGCCGGATCGAGCGGGACCCGTTCCACCCGGCCCTGGGGATGGGGCACGCAGGCGGCCGGATCCATCACCTTATAGCGGACGGTAGCGAATTGCGGCCGGTGCCGGGTGGTGATGATCTGGGCCATGATATTGCCGCCGAAGGCCGGCCGGATCTGCACCAGATCGCTGTTGGGCTTCACCGCCAGCTGAGTGCAGTCGGCGGTCAGGCCGGTGCGGAAACGGGCGGCGATCCGCGGCGCCAGCGACCGCCCGACGGAGGTGGCGCCCACCAGCACGATGGCCGGCTTCAGGCGCCCGATACAGTCTTCGAAAGCGTTGGCGTAGACATCGACCCGGTAATGGCGCAGCGCCTCGTCGTCATAGATCAGCACCTTGTCGACGCCGTATCCCAACAGTTCGGCCGCTTGCCGGTCGATCCCGGCGCCCAGGAACAGCGCATAGACCGGGTAACCGAGCGGCGCGGCCAGCTCCCGAGCTTTCCCGATCAATTCCAGGGTGACCGGATGAATGGCGCCGTCCAAATGTTCCACGAAGATCAGGATCCCCCGCCAGTCGTCCTTATTGAGCATGCTCCGGCCGGCGGATTCCACCAGGGCGATCGCTCCCGCTGGGCAGCGTTTGAGGCAGATCTTGCAGAACTTGCAAGCGGCGTTGATCACCAGCGCGCCGGCTTCCTCGGTGATGGCTCCGAACGGGCAGGCGCTGACGCATTGGCCGCAGCGGTTGCATTTGGCTATGTCGATTTGGAGATTGGACACTTTCTCACTCCTCAGGCCGGCCGGTTCCCGCCATGGGTTGGCCCGGCGCGGCAGGTATTTTGCTCCGTTACACCTTTCGGGTCGGCCGCTTCAGAGGTACTTGGCCTCCCGCAGCAGTTGCCAGAGTTTGACGGTCAGTTCGGCGGCTTCGCCCTCCCAGAGTACTTGTTCGCTGCGGACTTCGGGCGGGAAGATCCGTTCTACCTGGGTCGGCGAACCGTTTAAACCATAACGCAGTTCGTCCTGATCCGGCAGGTCGCGGCAACTGATCATCTGGATCGGCCGGCCGGCGGTGGCCAATTTGCGCCGGTACGAGGGCAGGCGCGGTTGGTTGATGCCCTTCTCGACCGTGATCAGGCAGGGGTAGGTCAGTTCCACCAGTTCGTAGCTGTCGGCCAGATCCTGTTCGACCGTCAGGCGTTCCGGGGTGACTTCGCTGATAGCGCGGACCCAGGTCACATGGGGAATCTGCAGGAATTCCGCCAACGCCGGACCGACCTGCGCCGTGTCGCCGTCGGTGGTCTGTTTGCCGCAGATGATCAGGTCGAAGGGGCCGAGCGCCCGGATTCCCTGGGAAAGGGTGTAGGAGGTCGCCAGTACGTCGGAACCGGCGAACCGGCGGTCGGAGATCAGCGCTCCGGCGTCGACTCCGAGTATATAAGCTTCGCGGATGATCGCCTCCGCCTGCGGCGGTCCCATGGAAACCGCGGTGACGCTGCCACCGAGCTTCTCGCGGATCCGCAGACCCGCTTCCAAGGCGTAGAGATCGTAGGGGTTGATCTTGCTTTCGACGCCGTCCCGTTTCAAAACGCCGGTGCTCTCGTCGATCTCCACCTTGGTGGTGCCGGGGACTTGTTTGATACAGACGATAATCTTCATGTTTCACCTCTTGGCCTGCAGCCGGGCGTCCGGCCCGCGCCGCGGGAATTTTACAGGATGTCCGGGACTTTAGGACATCTCTTTGACGAAATTCAAATGCTTGCGCATCAGTTCCTTGGCCTGTTCGGGCTGGTTCCGGCTGATCGCCGCGGCGATCTGGCAGTGCTGGGTATAGAGCACCCGGGCATTGTCGTTGTCCATCAAGATCTTGGTGCGGTTGAAACGGACCGAGACTTCCATGATGGAAGAGATGCATTCAGCGGCTTTGATCAGGATGGTATTGCCGGTCAGCGCGAAGATGGCTTTATGGAACGCGATGTCGGCCTCGGCGCCGGCGCCGGAGTCATTGCGGGCAATGGCATCGGCCATCGCCGCCAGGGATGCCTGCAGCGGCGCCCAGTCCGGGGCCGTCTCCGGTTCCGGGTCCCGGGCCGTTCCGGCCTTGGCCGCCGCCAGCTCAACGGCTTCCAATTCCAGCAAGCGCCGCAAGTCCAGCAGCTCATCCTGCATGTTGCCGTTGCGGATGAACAACGGCGCGATGGTATTGATAAAGGGAGCGATATTCAGATCAGTGACGAATGAGCCTTCGCCCGGCCGGACCTCGATCAGTCCAATGATCTCCATCGCGCTGAACGCTTCGCGGAGCGAAGCCCGGCTGACGGCGAACATTTCCGCCAGCGTCCGTTCGGGAGGCAGTTTGTCGCCGACCCGGACCTGGCCGCGCTCGATCAATTGAATAAACTGTTCGATGATGGATTGATAATTCCGTTTGGCATTGATGGGATTGATCTCCACGGACGGATATCCCTCCTGGAATGATAGTCTGGTGGTCAGACCACTATACCGAGAAAATAATTCGCGATGGCCGGGCCAAATCCTGCCGTTTTCGATCGCCGTGAGAAAATTTTTTGGGATCGTTCGTTTAAACCGACATGAGGCGGTAGCATCGCTTCATTTTATGAACGGGGGAGCCAAGAAATTCGGGGATGGAGTATAACGGATCGCAGCGGGATGGAGCTCCGGAGTTGACTCGAGGCAATAATGGTCCGAACGATTATAATATGCTGCAAAGTTATCCTTATGCCCACAGATTTAATCCACAACTGTGGATAAGTAGAAAAAAGCCAGCTCCGCGAAGCGGGCCGGCCAGAAATTCGATAGTCCGGTGCGATATTCAGGGTTTACGGCGGACCGGGACCAGCAGGGCGATTCCCAGCGCCACCAACAACAACGGCCAGAGATACCGGCTGAGATGCCAGGGAATAAAGGTCCGCACCAGGAAGAAGAAGCCCAGTAGGATTAGGAAGATCCCCAAATAGCTGATTTTATTGGTGTTGCGCTCGGGTGAGACGTCGATGGTCTGCCCGGCCGCATAATTGGGCTCGGCCTGTTCGGCCGGCGTTTCGGCCTCGGTCCGGGCCGACTGCTCGGGGATGACAATCCAGGCGATGATGTAGGCCAGGATGCCGCTACCGCCGAAGATAACTGCCAGAATCCAGATTAAACGGACCAACGTTACATCAATGGCGAAATACTCGGCGATTCCGGCGGCGACGCCGGCGATGCGCCGGTCGGTGACGGAACGGTACAAGCGTTTGGGACTCATCAAATTTACCCCCTTCGATCAAGGTACCCGGATAAAGCGGAAATTATGCGGCCGCGTCCCGCTGCCAGGCGGATTGCAACCGCGTGGAGCCAAGAAGTATCTTCATTATAAAAAGATCGGGACAGAATTGTCAATCGTCCCGCATAAAAAGGTCCCGGCCGGGGAATCTTTTTGGTAACAGTCTTTTGACGCGGTCAAGGTCATTATTTAATGTTGCAGAAGAGAGTGGCCGTTAAGAATTTCAACTGTCCGATTGAGAAGCGTTGTAATAAACTCCGTCCGGAGGACGGGAGTGTTCATAAAAGCTCAGAAAAGCAAGGGATAAATTCGTTTTAAAATTCTTGGCAAGACGTTTCCCGATTCGCGAGACTTTATCCCATGGCTTTTAGTGCAAAACTGTTAAAGTTTGCGGCGATAGACTGCAAGTCCCATTTATGTTATCCGGGCAGGTTGGAAGCCCCGTCCGGTTGAAATCCCTGTCACCCTTGCCGTACGCACCGAATATGATTGAAATATCATAATTAGGGAGCGGTAAGCGGATGATGTTTCAAGCAGCCGATCGTGAGCTCTGCATTTGGCTGGGCGACTGTATCGTTCAAGCGTATGAACAGTTTGAATCGGGCGGGGTTTTCGAGATTCCCGCCGGCTACCGGCTGGTGCTGCAAGTGGCCGGCCAGGCCGATCTTTTCCCGGAATTGATGGGTTATGTCATCGAATCCGCTTCTCAAGTGGTGCTGGTCTTTCGCGGTACGCGCACCGCCGGGGAGTGGTTGAAAGATTTGGCGTTCCGGCAGGTGCCGTATCCCTATTTGCCGGCCGGTCGGACCCACTCCGGCTTTACGGAGCTATATGAAACGGTCCGGGATAAGATCATCCAAACCATTCGTTTGTTGCCGGCGTGGAAGCAGTTGTTGATCACCGGCCATAGTCTGGGCGCTGCCTTGGCGACCTTGGCCGCCTTGGATTTGGCCGCTCACGCAGGTTTCTTTAATCTGGCAATGGTAAATTTCGGCAGTCCGCGGGTGGGGGACGATCAATTTGCAACTGCCTACGATCGGATGGTGCCGAGAAGTTACCGGATTACGAATTTTTTCGATCCCGTCCCGTATGTTCCGCCGGAACGCGCCAAACTGCCCTTCACCCAGGAAGAAGTAGTTTATCAACACGTCGAGCAAGAGATTCTGCTCTGGTTCCCCGCGGGAAATGTGCTGCAAAACCACGATCTGCAAACCTATCTGCAAGCGCTGCGGCAGGGGGGAACCAAGCAATCCGGGGGTTGATCGGACGCCATCTTATCCAAATTACGAAATGCGGATGTAAAAATTTTTATGTTATCCCGTATAATATGCTTCATTCGGTAACACAATAGACATGAACCTATTTCAGGGATTAACTTGAAGGAGTGAAGCGAATGTCCAAGCAAGCTCTAGCTGTAGCAAAATCCGCAACAAAAAACATGTTGAAAGTGAAACCCCGTTATACCGACGACGAGAATCAATTATTATTTGATTCGTGGTGGCATCCTCAGAAACGGCGCGAATTATCAGCGCGGTTGGGTCGGGCGATGAGCGCCCTGCGCAGCCAGTTCTGCCGGTTACTTAAAGAAAAGGGCATCTCCAATCAGGATTATTATAAGTTGATGCAAAGCAAGCATGCCGAGGAATCCGGCGGAGAAATCCGCAAACGTAACCCGGAATCCAAAGCGATCGACCGGATGATTTTGGAGACTTTCTGCAAGCACCAGGCGCTCGGCAATTCCCGGACCCAGGCCTGCGTCGAATTGCAACAGATCCTGGGCGGCAATTTTACGGAAGCTGCATTGAAATTACGCTTTTATCGCCTGGTTAAAATGATGGCGTACCGTGATGAGGATCTGGTACGGATCGGCCGCCAATTGTTGGGGGATCCCGCTGCCCGGGCGGAGCAGCCGCTGGCAAAACCGCAGCCGGATGTGGCCGCTTCGACGCTTGAACTTGAAACAGCCGTTGAACCGACGGTCGCGATGGAGCTGAGCCAACCGGCCGCGTTAAATCGGGCCGGCGATAATTCCTTCTTTTATGCAATCTCCTCGTTGCCGGAGACGGTTCAGCATCATGAACAGCGCCTGGTCAAGCTGGAGGAGCAGCAACGCCATCAACTGGATCTGCGCGGTTTCATCGAGCACCTTTTGGCGGTGGAACGCGACTTGAAACGGGAAGATAAACTGATGGAAGAGATTCAAGCGCTCAGCGAAGAGAATGAAAATTTGCATGGCGTGATCGACAAAGAACGGGAAAAATTGCGGAAACGCGAGACGGAACTGGCCGAGGTTTATCAGTTACTGGAGAAGACGCTCTCCGATTTCATGAACCTGGAAAGCGTCTCCAAACTGGCTTCGCTGGGAGATTTCATGCATCGTTTGGAGATTACCGTAGATCAATTCGGTAATGTCCTGAAGAGCAAGCGGGTCCTAATGTAATAAGGGTCCATCCGTTCCTAAAGATGAAGGGTCAAGATGAAACCCGGTGTTGCCACCGGGTTTTGTTTTTGCCGCCGGAAGTGTCCCACCGAAAAAAGGGACCGTGTTCAAGTCAGTAGCGAATAAAAGCCGCTTGCCGGATGGTTTAAAATTGTCATTTGAAATGGTGTTGTTAACTTGACTGGCTGGAAAGTCCCGGCTATAATGGAAACCGTAAACACCGAACGAGTTTCCAAAGAACCAAATAGAGTAGCAGAGTGACATTGTCAATAAAAACGATTTCCCCGGCTTTGCCAATTTCTACATCAACTTAGGATAAAAAACAAAGAAGGTCCGTATGATGAATGACGAAGATAAACTGAAGCCGCTAATCATCGACCGGGCGGGTGAACTGTTTTTCAAATTTGGTTTTTCCAATATCACGATCCAGCAGATTGCCGAGGAGTTGGAGATCAGCAAGAAAACCATTTATAAGTATTTTTCGAGCAAGGAAAGTCTGCTCGAGGCAGTGATGGAACGGGAACACCTGGAGATGGAGGCGCAGCTATCGGAACTGGTCAACGACGATAACCTCGATTTTCTGGATAAGACCAAACAACTCTCGGAATTGTTGGTTTTGGGCAATTCAAAGTTTGGCCCGCAATTTTTGAAGGAGTTACAGAAGTATAAGTTTAACGATTGGTCGTATCATTGCAATTCGCACGAACGGCTGACGCTGTATTTCGAAAAACTGCTGCACCAGGGAATCGAGCAGGGTTTTATCTGTAAAGATACCAATTTGCCGGTTGTGCTGTTAATCATCGATTGTCTGCAGGGACATTTGACCTATGAGAAGCTTTCACAGATGGGATTTTCATTAAATAAAGCGATCGATATCATCATTGAAATCATGATGGTTGGCATCATTACCGATCAAGGCCGCGCCAAACTAGCCACCGCAGGTACGTTATAATCAGGAAACGATCGGGTTTTGAACGTTTATTTTTTTAACCAATAGGAAACCCAAGAAACCGATTCGGTTTCCTAAGGAAAATGGTGTGAAAAACCGGAGTAGAAAGGGGTAATTCGGGTGCGGAAAAAGTTATTTGGAGTAATCGGCGCGTTGTTGGTACTGGGCGCAATCTGCTATGTACTATTGAACAACAAAGCCAGGATGGCCGCGCAGAGCGAGACCTTCGAGCTGACTTCCTATCCGGTCGTGGTAAATAAGGTGATGCGTCGGAATTTGACCGCCGATTGGACTCAAGTCGGCCGGATCGTAGCCCAAAAGGATGTCGAGGTGGTATCGGAGACTCAAGGTAAAGTAACAGCGGTTTATGTCGACATCGGTTCGCGAGTGGCCGCCGGTTCATTATTGGCCAAAATCGACGATGAACTGCCCCGTGCCAATTTCCTGGCGGCGCGGATCGATTACGAGAAAGCGCGCAAAGATCTGGAACGCTTGGAATCGCTCTACCACCAGGAGATTATTTCCCTCTCGGAACTGGAGAGCGGCCGTCTAGCGTTTCAAGCGTCGGAAGCCAAGTATACTTCGGCCCGACGCCAGTTTAATAATTCGGGCATCACTGCCCCGGTGGCCGGCCAAATCAGCGCCAAGCAGATCGAAGTGGGCACGATGGTGTCGCCCGGCATGAAGATAGCTAACGTGGTCGATATCAGCCAACTAAAGGTAGAACTTAATCTGGCCGAGGCCGATGTTTTTCAGGTCAAACCGGATGATCCGGTGACGATCAGCACCGAAGTTTATCCCGGCCAACAATTTAGAGGTCGGGTGGCGACGATCAGCGCCAAGGGGGATGAAGCCCATACTTATCCGGTGGAGATCCGTTTCAGCAATGATCCGGACCATCCGCTGAAGGCCGGGATGTTCGGCCGGGTCGCTTTCCAGACTGCGGCACAGCAAAACACATTGGTAATTCCTCGCGAGGCATTGGTAGGGAGCATCAAGGACGCCCAAGTTTATGTGGTGGCGGACCGGGTGGCTCGCTTGCGCCGGATCGTAGTCGGCCGGGAATCCGGATCCTATTTAGCCGTCTTGCGGGGGTTGCGCGAGGGGGAGCGCGTGGTGGTAAACGGCCAGAACAATCTGAGTGATAACGTAAAAGTAACACTGGTCCAAGCAATATAACGGCAGCTGTAAACGAGGGTAAACGGGGTGGTATCATGTCCATTACTGAACTGGCGATCAAACGGCCCTCTCTAATCATTGTGCTCTTTATCGCCGTCGCCTTGCTGGGGTTATTCGGCTATAGTCAATTGAAATACGAATTACTTCCCAATATCAATATTCCGGTTATCAGTATTATAACGAACTATCCGGGGGCTTCCGCCGCCGAGGTGGAGACGGGCGTCACCAAAAAGATCGAGGATGCCATCTCGGCTTTGGATAAGGTGAATACGGTTCACGCTACTTCCCAGGAAGGGGCCTCCATCGTAATCGTCGAGTTTCAGCAAGACGCCAACCTTGATTTCGCCATGCAGGATGCCCAGCGCAAGCTGAACGAGATCGCCGCCGATCTACCGGATGGCGCCAAGTCGCCTTCGCTGTCCAAACTTTCGCTCAACGAGCAACCGGTCTTGCGGATCGGCGCCACCTCCAATCTGCCGTCGCGGGACTTCAGCCACTTTCTGGAGGATACGGTCCAACCGAAGCTGTCTCAGGTGGCCGGGGTCGGGCAGGTGGCCCTGATCGGTACCGAGGAACGGGAGATCCAGATCAACGCCGATCCACAGAAATTGCGGAGCTACGGATTATCGCTGCTCCAACTGAGCCAAGCGGTGCAAGCGGCCAACTTGGATTTCCCCACCGGGAAAGTGAAAGACCGCGATGGCCAGTTTATCGTGCGGCTGGCGGGCAAATTCCGCTCCCTCGATGAACTGCGGGGGCTGATCGTCGGCCAGTCGAGCCAGGGCGGGGAGATCCGGCTGGCGGATGTCGCCGAGATTCAGGACGGGACTAAGGAAATGACCAATTTCAGCCGGATCAACGGCCGTTCCGCCGTGGTAATCCTGGTGCAAAAGCAGTCGGATGCCAACGCGGTAGAGGTCTGCAAGCAGGTCCGCCGGGCCGCCGCGCGGCTGGAAGGGGAATATGCCCGGCTGCGGCTCCACTTCGATGTGGCCCAGGACAGCTCGGAATTTACCATCGCCGCCGCCAATGCCGTGCAAGAAGATCTGGGCATCGCCATCCTCCTGGTGGCTGCGGTGATGCTGCTCTTTCTCCATAGCATCCGCAATTCGCTCATTGTAATGGTGGCCATTCCCGCCTCGCTGGTGGCCACGATGATCGGCATGTGGGCGCTGGGCTATTCGTTAAATCTGATGACTTTGCTGGCGCTGTCGCTGGTCATCGGGATCCTGGTGGATGACTCCATCGTGGTGTTGGAGAATATCTACCGTCACTTGGAGAACGGCGCCGCTAAACATACCGCCGCGCTGCGGGGCCGGAATGAGATTGGTTTCACCGCTCTCTCCATTACCATGGTCGACGTGGTGGTCTTCGTGCCCCTGGCCATGGTCTCCGGGGTAATCGGCGGCATTATGCGGGAATTTTCATTGGTGGTCGTAATCTCCACCTTGATGAGCCTATTCGTCTCCTTTACCGTTACGCCGATGCTGGCTTCCCGTTTCAGCAAGCTGGAACAGTTGAGCGCTGGCAGCCTGATGGGCAAGTTTGGCGCCTGGTTCGAAGGTCAATATCAACGTTTGATCCATACTTACCTGCAATTGCTGGAATGGAGCATGGGCCACCGCTGGCAGGTGGTGCTGGTGGCGCTGCTTTGTTTGGCGGGCTCCTTGGGGTTGCTCTTCGCCCGTTTCATCGGCGCCGAATTTATGCCGCAGTCGGACCGGAGCGAATTCTCCATTGCCTTGGAACTGCCGCCCGGCGTGAAACTGGAGCAGACTAACGCCGTGACGCATCAGGTCGAGGCGATGTTGGCCCACTACCCGGAAGTGCAAAAGCTGATCGTAAATGTCGGCGCTTCCAACAGCGGCTTTATCGGAATGACCTCCGCTAACATCGCCGATATCCTGGTGATCCTAAAGCCCAAGGCGGAACGGGGACGCAGCACCGATGCGATCGGCCGGGCCATCCGCCGTCAAGTGTTGCAACGGGTGGCGGGCGTCGAATGCCGGGTTTACCCCATCACGCTTTGGGGAACCTCCGACGGCGCCCCCATTCAACTGGCGATCAGCGGCAGCAGTTGGGAGCAGACCTATCGCGCCGCCAAGCAGGTGGAACGGGTGATGAAAAAAGTTCCCGGCACTGCTGACATCAAGCTTTCGGCCGACGAGGGCAATCCCGAGACCCGGGTGGAGATCGACCGTGAAAAAATGGCCGCGCTCGGCCTGAGCATCGCCGATGTGGGAACGGCCATGCAGATCGGGCTGACCGGAGACGATCAATCCAAGTATCGCGACAGGGACGGCACCGAATACGCCACCCGGGTGCTGCTGGACGCCGGCGACCGTTCCTCTACCGAGGATATCGGGAACATGGTGCTGATGAATCGGCGCGGGCAACCGGTGCTGCTAAAACAGTTTGCTCGGGTATATCAGACGTTGGGACCGACCAAGCTGCAGCGGATCGACCGCAGTTACGGCATTACCGTTTCCTCGCAGGCGATCGGCCGGCCCAGCGGCACCATTGCCGAGGATATCGACCGGGCGCTTGCCCGGGAAAAACTGCCGCCGGGCACGGAGCTTTCCTATATGGGCGACGTGGAGCAGCAGAACAACTCCTTTGCCAGCCTCGGTCTGGTGCTGGTGGCGGCGATCATTTTCGTCTATCTGATCATGGTCGCGCTGTATGATTCGTTTATTTATCCGTTCGTGGTGCTCTTCGCGGTGCCGCTGGCGGTAATCGGCGCCATGCTGGCGCTGGCTTTGACGATGAACTCGTTGAATATCTTCAGCATCCTGGGGATCATCATGCAGATCGGCCTGGTGAGTAAGAACGCCATCCTATTGGTGGATTTCACCAATAAAGCGCGGGCCGAAGGGAAAGATACGCCGCAGGCCCTGCGCGAGGCCGGCCGGGAACGACTCCGCCCCATCCTGATGACCACCCTGACGATGATCTTCGGCATGTTGCCGATCGCCTTATCCGACGCTCCCGGAGCCGAATACAAGCGCGGCCTGGGCTGGGCGCTTATCGGCGGCTTAAGCGTCTCGATGCTGATGACGCTGGTGCTGGTGCCGGTGATCTACCTGCTGGTGGATAAGTATAGCGCTAAGTTGAAAGCGGTCTTGCGCCGGCCGAAGGTAGCTGCAGTGGAAGAGGTTTAATGATAACTGTTGGACCGGCCGGAACCAAATTTTCCGGCTAGTCCTTACTGACCACAATTGGGCCTTCGCGACACGGTATCAATGGCATGGCACCGCCAGGAGAGGCGTGGCTGCTACCAGAGATATTTAATCATTGTTAACAGTCAGTCACTTGATTTACTTACCAATTCATCTTATAATTGGACCAATTGACTTAAATAGTCGAAATTTTAAATGCGAGTTAAAAAATGGTCGAACAGGGGACGACGGAAAAACACCAGATCATTCTGGATGCGGCGCAAAAAAGATTTGCCCGTTACGGCCTTTCCAAAGTAACTATGGATGAAATTGCCCAGGACATCGGGATGGGGAAGGCTTCGCTGTACTATTATTTCCCGACCAAGGAAAGCCTGTTTCAGGCGGTCATCGCCCGGGAAATGGATAAATTCATTACGGTGATGAAGGCTCTGCTGCAACAGGATATCACAGCCGGCGCCAAGCTCACGTCGTATTTAGAAAACCGGTTTCGTTATTTCCGGGATCTCACCAATCTCAGTACCTTGAACTGCCAGACATTTTATCAGATGAAACCTATTTTTACCGATTTATACGAGCAATTCGCCCGCAATGAACTGGAACTCATTCAGTCCGTTGTAGAGGAAGGCCGGCGAACGGGTGAATTTCAAATTCCGGACGGTCCGGAGACGGCTCGATTGCTATTGCACCTTCTGCGCGGGCTTCGCTTTTTCTATCAGAAAATCATGGGCGACCGGCTTTCGGAGGAGGAGAAATATGCCCAAATCAACAAGGAGATGATACTATTTGCCAAAATCATCTTGGATGGTATAAAAAATCCTGAATTTTAAAACCACGGGAGAAAGTCCGTCGCATCGAGAATTCTTTGATGAAAGCTTTGAATCGACGTTATCCCTGCTTCCTTGAGTTTTGGTGCTCGCCCTGGTCTGCGGATGGGGTTTATTACGAGTTTTTTAGTTTTAGTTATAGTCGGAAAGGATGACCCGTTGATGGACGTAAAGTCGCAAAAGAGTATTATCGTTGTTGTTTTGGTCGTATTGGTTTTAGGAGCGGCCGGAGGCTGGTACTGGTATGCCAACATGCGTGAGTTTATTACCACGGATGACGCCCTGGTCGATAGTTTTCAGTCCACCATCAGCCCCAAGGCGCTTGGTAAAATTACCGCTTTAACGGTGAAAGAAGGCGACCAGGTCGCGGCGGGTCAAGTCCTGGTCCGGATGGACGACTCCAACTTGCGGGCCCAGGAAGATCAGGACCGTGCCGCCTTGGTGAACGCCCAACAAAAAATAACGCTGGACCAGGTGAGCCTGAATAAGGCCCAGGCCGATTTCCAGCGCGCCAGTTCCCAATTTAAAGAAGGGTTTATCTCCAATCAGGATTATGATCACCTTAAAAACACCGTCGATGCCGCCCGCGCCCAGTTGGCGGTGGAAACGACCGCGGTGAAGACCGCCCAGGCCAAACTGGAGATCGACGGGACCCAATTGCAAGATTCCGTCCTCGCGGCGCCCATGAACGGGGTAATCTCGAAGCGCTGGGTGACGCCGGGCGACGTGGTTCAACCGGGCCAACCGATCTTCTCGCTCTTCGATGACAAGCATGTCTGGATCACGGCCAACTTCGAGGAGACCAAAATGGCTTCCCTGCGGCTGAATCAACCGGTGGACATCGAGGTCGACGCCTATCCCGGCACCCATTTCAACGGCCACATCATTAACCTGGGCTCCAGCACCGCGGCGCAGTTCTCGTTGATTCCGCCGAACAACGCTTCCGGCAATTTCACCAAGGTGACCCAACGGGTGCCCATTAAAATCGCCATCGATACCCACCTCCAGGCCAAACCGTTGCTGCCGGGCATGTCGGTCGAGGTCAAAGTGAAGGTGAGATAAATGGTAGCGGTTCACCGTCGTTTGCGCCAAGGCCTCATTCAGCGGATCGATGCTTTAAATCCCGAACACGAATCCTACCGTTGGCTGGTGCTCGCCAACATCATGATCGGCACCTTCATGGCCGTGCTGGACGCGACCATCGTCGATGTCAGCCTGACCAAGATCATGGCCAGTTTCGGCGCCAGCCTCGACAAGATCCAATGGATCGTCACGGCTTACATGGTTATTTTCGCGGTCATGCTGCCGACCTCCGGTTGGCTGGCCGATCATTACGGGTATAAGAAGACTTACTTCACGGCGCTGTTCCTGTTTACATTCGGCTCGTTCCTGTGCGGCCTCTCCTGGAATGAAAACGCCCTGATCTTCTTCCGGATCGTCCAGGGCAGCGGCGCCGGGTTACTGATGCCGGTCGGCATGGCCATCGTCACCCGGGAGTTCCCGCTGAAGCAAAGGGGGCTGGCGCTGGGCTTCTGGGGAATCGCCGCGGCCGCCTCCATTTCGCTGGGACCGATGATCGGGGGCTATCTCATCGATCACATCAGTTGGCAGGCCATCTTCGATGTCAACGTGCCGGTGGGTATCTTCGGGATGGTCGCCACCTTTATTATCCAGCGGGAATATAAATCGGAGCAGAGCCGTTCCTTCGATATCGTCGGTTTTGTCTCGATGGCGGTCTTCCTGAGCACGTTGCTGATCGCCCTGGACGACGCCCATGCCAGTTGGAATGTGGACGGCTGGCACGCGCCGTTCATCTATGTCTGTTTTGGCTTATCCTTCGTCTGTTTCGTGATCTTCCTGGTCAACGAGTTCCTGGTGGAGCATCCGCTGATCGAGATCCGTCTGCTGAAGGACTATAATTTCGGCCTCGCCAACATTACCTTGTTCATTTTCGGGCTCGGCATGTTCGGCAGCACGTTTATATTGCCGTTATACTTGCAAAACTCGTTGAATTACACCGCCTTTCAAGCCGGAGCCGTGTTCCTGCCGGTCGGCCTGATTCAGGCGTTTATTTCGCCGCTCGCCGGCATGACCTCGGATAAGATCAATCCCAAAATTCCGGCGACGATCGGGATCTTATTGATGGCATTCAGCATGTTCCTCAACAGTCACCAGTCGTTGTACTCGGAGCATCATCAGATCATGCTTCCCCTGATTATCCGGGGAATCGGCATGGGGCTGATGTTCACGCCGTTAAGCACCATTTCGATGTCGAACATTCCCCGCGAAAAGATGGCCCAGGCTTCGGGGATGTTTAATGTCATCCGCCAGATCGGCGGCAGTTTCGGAGTCGCCATTTTATCGACCCTGCTGACGCAACGGACCATTTTTCACGACACGATTTACAGTCAATCGATCATATTGACCTCGCCCACCACCACCCGGACCTTGCAAGGCTTTCAAAGCTTTATCCAGCGCCAGGTCGGCGGGCCGATTTACAGCTATCAGCTGAAAGCCTATAATGTGACCCTGCAAGCGATCACCGCCATCGGCCAGCATTTATCCAGCCAGGCGTTCGTCCATGCCGTGAACGACGTCTTCCTGGTGACCACCTGCGTCACCTTGCTGGGATTGCTGCCGATCCTGTTGTTGCGGTACAATAAGAAGAAAAAGGACGATCACGAGAAGGTCGAGGTTTTTACCGACTAAACATGCCAGCGGCTCGCCGATTGCCGCGGTAAACCGGCCGGTCTTTCGTTGCCGTGGGCATTGGCAAAGAATTAGATTGAGAAGAAAAGGAAGGCCCAGCCTGGCTCCATCGAGCCCCGGGAAGCGCATCATCGCCCGGGGCTTTTCGTTTGGTTTTACCGTTTCACCGCGGAGACCGCTCCTCGCCGAGCGGCGGCTCCAGCGCCAGCAGCAACTGGCGCAATCCCCGGGCCAGGCTGGCGATCTCCGGCTCGGTCATTCGGGCCAGCGCGTCCGCAAGAAAACTGCCCTCGGCCTCTTTTTCGATGGCCACAATCAGCTTCCGCCCCTGATCGGTCAGTACCACCCGGCTGATCCGTTTATCCAGCTCGTCCCGGACGCGGGCGACCAGTCCTTTCTTCTCCAACCGGCCGATCTTTTCGGAGACGGTGTTTTGGGTGTTGTTGATGTTTTTAGCGAGCGCGCCGACGGTCGGGGCCACCGCGTCGGCGGGAAGGTCCAGCATCAGCTCGTCCAGCTCAATGAGCAGGTTAAATTGCTCAAGACTGAGGCCGTAGCTCTGGGCCAGCTGGTGATGGCGATCGTGAATCAGGCGGTCGATGGTTTTTTTGGTCTCAATGATTTGGCCAATCTGCTCGGCGGGGGGCATAGGCATCGCTCCAATCGGATGGTAGAATAAATCGTTCTACGATATAATCGATCGACGATATTTTATTGCGGGCCGCAAGATTTGTCAAGGCTCCCAAACGAGGGGGAGCGCAGCGTCATTACGAACGCGTCAATGGCAATGGCCGATATCGGCCGGAATCCGGGAGCCTTCTTCGCCAAACCGGACGACGGGATATTTTAAATTCTTTAAAGTATTTATCCAGAAATGACGAATATTACCATAGAATAAAAATGATTGCGGGGCGGCGGGGATTGTTTATGCTTTTTTAACAAAGCAACGCCCGAATTAAATCATCCGAAGACCTTTTCCAGCCGATATAATAGTTAATGATTAAATACCGGTAATCGCACCATGAAAAGGATGTTTTGAAGAAACGTGGCAAAAGCATGAAACAGCAAACCAATATCGCCGCCGTCCTGCTCCTGAAGCAGCAGATCAGCGCCGGCCGCCGCCGGCTCAATGATCTGTGGAACGTCCACGGGACCAGCAACGCCGCTGTCCTGGCCGCCAGTGCGGAGCTGGACCATCTGATCAACCAGTATCACCGTTTGAAACAGGATGGGGCGGGTCCGGGAGAGTATCATCATCGCTGAAAACAGTTCCGGCGCCTAAAGAGCCGGCGTTGCTTAACCGTCCGACCGTTAAAACGCTTTAGGGGCGGTCCGGATGATGAAGCGCCTTTGCCAGCGGATTTTCAACAGCCGATGGCGGGCGGTATTTTGTCGATCGAATCGGCAACGGCATGGATCCTCGGTGAGTCGGATTTGTGAAAATAACGGAGGCTTCGCCTTTTTTGCAAATCATGGGCTGAAAAGAAGCCGTCGTTTGATGACATGTTTTCGAAAACATTGCTTTATATCGCTGAAAACCGAAAGCCCGGGATAAAGTCAGCCGCTGAATTTATTCCGGGCTTTTGATGTTCCGGCGCTGCAGCGGGGCGTGCCCCGATGAAGAGCTGTGGGCGAGCCGGCCGAAAGCCGATAAGAGGCGGACTCTGCCGGCTGCGGCTGCGATTGAGCAATCCCGCTGGCCGCTCCGGCCCGGATGGCGGTCGAGCGAGCAGGGATAGCGGCTGGGCATGTTCGCCCGAAGATTGGGACGACTTGCCCAACGCCCGGGAATAGTTTCTCAAGCCCCGGGAAACTTCTCCCACGGTTTGGGAGTGCATGCTCAAGCCTTGGGAATCCTGTCCCAAACCTTGGGCATGCTT
This sequence comes from Bacillota bacterium, assembly GCA_023400055.1. Classification (GTDB taxonomy): domain Bacteria; phylum Bacillota; class UBA4882; order UBA8346; family UBA8346; genus Hydrogenispora. The sequence goes on along the minus strand of JAEXFN010000004.1, from coordinate 20,603 downwards.
TCCCAAGTCTTGGGCATCCTTGCCCGGACCGTGGGAGAGTTTTCCCGAGGGCCAGGCGAGCTTTCCCAAGGCTTGGCGATGCGAGGATCGACCGCTCCCTGACAAGGAGGTGAAGATCCTTGGCGAGGATCCTGCCATCCATTACATAAATAGAACGATCCATTGCCCGGATAAAGGCTATTCCCGCCGGACCGGAGGCTATACCTCACCTTGCCCTGACAAATCGGAAAGATTGAGGCCGCGGGACGGCATTTTGGCAGCGGGATTATGCTGGCCTGGAACGCAAACGAACGGAAAATCCCGCGCAAAATCAAGTGTTTTTCCGCTTCGATTATGGCTCGGTTTTCGTCCGCGGATCGGCAGGAAAGGATTGGATGGATGTGGAATTGATCCATCCGGAGGTGGGGGTTATGGATTCGCTGGCGATTTTGATGGATGGTTCGGCCGAGCCGCTGGCGCCCGATGCGGCGAGCCGTTGGGCGTTTCTCGCCGCAGCGGGGGATCCCGGCTTCGACTGGGAGGCGGCGGATGGCTCCAGCCATTTGGTGATTACCGCGCTGATCGTGGCCGAGGCGGAAATGGCGGAGCTCGAGGCCGGGTTGGAACGGATCGGGAGCATTTTTTACGAGGACGGCCGGCCGTGGCCGCTGCCGGACTCGGGTGAGGTGACGCACCGACTTAAGCTGCTGCAGGAGCTGAGGCCGTTTAAGTTCGGCATCTATGGCTTCGTGGCCGACAAACCACGGATTTATCAGGAATCGGGCTTCGTCGACCGGCAAGGCTTCGCCAAATTCTTGAATAGCCGCATCGATCACGAGTTGTTCCGGGCCTTTCCCAACCTCCAATTGGTGGCGGGAGACTCCGGGACCGGGGTCGGGGAGTTTATCCGGGGCTTCAGGGAGTATGTCGACCGGCAGCACAGCCCCAATCTGTTCGGGCAGTATGCTTTCGGTTTCGCGGACCGTCGGGCCGGACACTTGGGCTGGCTGGCGCAATGGATCGGCGACACGCTGGCGGCCGGCTTCGACCACCGGCGCCGTTCGGAGCATTTCCCGGAGTTTTGGGCATTGCTCAAGGACAAGATGATCGGGCTCTCCGAATGGCCCGAGGCTTACCGCAATTATCTGGTCCATGCCGCCATCGCCGATCGCGGCGACTTTGACGCGACCGTCGCCGGCCTGGCCGTCCGGATCGCCATGGAATTCGTCGAGCGCCATGCCGCTTCGCAGGAGCCGCTGGTCCAGACGCAAGTGCGGTTTTTGAAGTTCTTGCTGTTTAAGTTGCGTTTCGACCGGCCGGATCAGTATGTCTCGACCCGGGAGATATTGCGGAATCTGAATCGCGCCGCGGGGCGTGCCAAGGACAACATCCAGCAATTGCGGTCGGAGGTCATCGCCAAGCTGCGCGACGAGGGCGTGATCATCGCCAGCAGCAGCCAAGGCTACAAACTCCCCATCTCGGAGCGGGAATTGTATGATTTCGCGGACCAGATGAATTCCCACGCCATGCCGATGCTGCACCGGCTCGAGAAATGCCGGAGCCGGGTCCGGCAGGCCACCGCAGGCCGGCTCGATATTCTGGACCGGCCGGAGTACGCCGATCTGAAACGGTTTTTCGACGGGCCGGAGGCAGCGGAGACCCAGCGTTAATCCGCTTAAAAATTGCTTGACATTTTATACGATCAAAATATAATAAAAGTAAGTAAAATATGTAATATATTTCCTTCGCGAGACGAAACGTCCTTCCCGAAACGAGCAGGATTGTTTCGCCTTGGAATCACTTAAAAAGATTGGCTCAAGACAGGGCGGCGAAGCATGGGGGTCGTTCGGATTCAAGGGATATCATTGCGGCAACGGTGGTTCGTTTTTTAAAGCGGATGATGCGTGGCAAGCTATATAAGTTGAAATATGTTGCAATGATTTTGAAGGTACCAAAACTTATTGCAACATATGTAGTTGTGGAAGTTGAAGGTTTGAAATTCGGACGATTCCAATTCCATATCGTTGCAGAAACGTAGAAAAGGTACCATGCAACCGACCAACCCGACCCCGATCCATGCCTTGAAACAACAGATCACCGCCAGCCGCTGCAAGCTCCAGGACCTCTGGAATGCGCGCGGCGTCAGCGATGCCACCGTCTTGGCCGCCAGCATCGAGTTGGATCATTTGATCAACCAGTATCAGCGGCTGAAGAACCGGGTCGAAACGGAGTTGCCCGATCGCGAGGCCGTCTCCGAATAGTCGCTCATCTCTTGCCGCACCACGTTGTACCGATTACTGCCCGATCCGCGAAAGTTGCTAAAGCCGCTTCGTCCAACCTTTCAGTGCCGGCGCCAGACCCCTCATCCAGCCGAACTCCTTCCCCAGCCGCATGATTAAGCCATGGTTCGCCAGCAATAAAGCCTGCGAAACAATCGCCCAGACCAGCACGCCTTCCAGGAGCATTTCCCGCAGGCCCCGGGTGCGAAACAGCGGCAACTGGACCCGGCGCATCTCAAACGGCCAAAACAGCGGCACTCCGGAGTTGCAGAGCAGATCCGCGCCGATATGCAGCAAATAACCCAGTCCGAAGTAGAGCCCCCAGCATAACGGCAGGTGCAGGAGGAGCAGGCCGAACAGCCAGGGCGCGCTGAAAGCCAGCCATCCGACGAGCGAGTGGGAGAAGCCGCGGTGGGCGAAGAGCCCGTGAAAGAACTCCTTCAGCCGGGGGAATTGATGAAAGAGAACCTTCCACAGCAGCCAATCCCAGGCCAGGAAACCGGCGAATCCCAATGCCCAATGCAGCCCCAGCCCCCGCAGGTAGGCGATGACGGCGAAAACGCCGGTACAAACCGTGAAGAACAGCAAAGTCGCCCAGAATGACTGGCAGCCGAAGCAGCAGGCGAAACTGAAATAGAGAAACCGGAAATGCCGGCCCAGCCGGCTATCGGGATGATCGATATCCGGCCACAGCGAACCCAGATAGGCGAAGAGCAACGGCCCGACTAACGGCTGCCCCAACGCCTGGGTCAAGCTCAAAGCGCCCCATATTCCGATCGTTGCATGCGTCGAACCTTTCAAGACGAACCTCCCAGATGTCGCATATTGTATTGGATCGGTGAATCGGCTTTCTTCTCTCGATCTTATCCTGGTTTTATCCTTTTGCGATCTATGTTTGATTTTAGCAAACTGCCATTTAAATTACCAGCTATATACCGTTTAAGTGTTGATTGGATCGGGCGGTTTGGAAAAAATATTTCCGGATGGGGGTAGATTGCTTGTTTTTTTTATCAGAATATGTAATAATCAAAGAAGTTGTACTACATCTTACAAGTCGAAGGACCCGATGGATCCGCATGGGATAGCAATATCCCGGATCTTTGCGACACTTCGAGAGAGAACGGTAAGCAATCCATGAATATTCATTCCATTGAAAAGGTTGATCTGGTCGAAAAAGTATTCGAGCAGATGAAAGACAACATCATCACCGGCGAATGGAGCCCCGGCGAGAAGATTCCCTCGGAGAACGATCTTTGCAAGTTGTTCAATGTCAGCCGGAACACGGTCCGCAGCGCCATTCAGAAGCTGAAGGCCATCGGCGCGGTCACTTCCGAACAGGGGAAAGGCACTTTTGTCTTCAAGTCCATTGCCGACAGCCTGATCGACAGTTTTATCCCTTTGGTCTCGTTGGATGAGGAAGAGATGATGGATATCGTCGATTTCCGGGACATCATCGAAAACGAGAGCGCGCGTTTGGCGGCCAAGCGGGCCACTGACGAGGATCTGGAGCATATCCAGCGTTGCCTGGATAGCATGATCGCCAATACCCATGATTATAAAAAGTTTTCCATGGCGGATTATCAATTTCATTTAAGTATCGTCAAGGCGTCTAAAAACCGGATCTTTTACAAGGCGATGTTGCGTTTGAAGGACGTCATTTATAATCATTTGGAAGAGATGAACCGCAACGGCAATCTGGAATTCAGCGTTCTCGGCCATGTCCGCTTGTTGGACGCGATTAAAAATCGCGATTATGAACTGGCCGGCATGCTTTCCAAAAGCGATAAGGAGAACGTCAAACAGCAAGTGCATTATAATTACACCAGAAAGTGAACGACCAAAATTTTTTGAGATAACTTGTAGGACAACCAACAAGTTGGCCGGCCGTTTTGGCCATGGCCCGCAGACATCGACGAACTGGAGTGGTCGGATGAGACGATAAACGGCGTTGTGTACACTAATCACAAAGGAGCGAGATTTTTGAAGATCACCAATGTCAAAACCATTGTGACCTGCCCCGGCAGGAATTACGTTATTGTAAAAATCGAAACCGACGCTGGGGTGAGCGGCGTTGGCGATGCCACGCTGAACGGCCGGGAACTGGCGGTCGCCGAAATTCTCAGGCAACATATCGCGCCGCTGCTGAACGGGAAAGACCCCGACGCGATCGAGGATATCTGGCAACACATCTTCCGCGGTTCGTACTGGCGGGGCGGCCCGGTGCTGATGACCGCGCTGGCCGGGATCGACATGGCCCTGTGGGATATCAAGGCCAAGAAAGCCAACTTGCCGTTATATTCGTTATTGGGCGGCAAAAGCCGCGAAAAGGTCCTCTGTTACACCCACGTCTCCGGCCGCGATTTGGCGGAGGTGAAGGAGACCGCTCTGAAATATATGGAGCTTGGCTACAAAGCGCTCCGCTTCCAAGTCGGGATTCCCGGCTGTAAAGGCACATACGGGATTGAAAGCATCGACTCCAATGATCTGCCGTTTGTGGAGGAGTGGGAACCCCGCCCCTATCTGCAGACCATTCCGAAGCTCTTTGAGTACTTACGCTCCGAACTCGGCAGCGACCTGGAAATGCTCCATGATGTCCACGAACGGCTGACTCCGGTGGAAGCCAAGATTCTGGCCAAAGAACTGGAGCCGTATCAGCTCTTTTTCCTGGAAGACCCGCTCCGTCCCGAACATAAGGAGAGTTTTCGGATCATCCGTCAGGGCGCCGCGATCCCCATTGCCATGGGCGAGTTGTTCAACACCAAATGGGATTGCCTGACCCTCTTCGAAGAGCAGCTGATCGATTTTATCCGCTGCGACCTGAGCCACATCGGCGGGCTGACCGAAGCCAAAAAGATCGCCAACTGGGCCGAGGTCTATCATGTGAAAACCGCCTGGCACGGTCCGCCGGACATTTCACCCATCGCCCATCTGGCCAACGTCCATCTCGATCTGGCGGTCACTAATTTCGGGATTCAGGAGCAATGCGCCTTTGCCCCCGAAGTTCAGGACGTATTTTCGGCCCAGCCCATCTTCGACGACGGCTATCTGACCGTCGCCAACGTACCCGGCATCGGTTGCGAGATCGATGAAGCCGCGGCGGCCCAATATCCATACCGCCGAAGCTATCTGCCGGTATCGCGCCGTAAGGACGGCACGGTTCAGGATTGGTAGGTCCGGGAAAACCGTCCAGCGGGCGTTTCAATATAGCGTAAAGGGGGAGATCGCCGGTTCCATCAGGCCGTGGTAAGTGTCCATAAAAATATACAAAGTAAGGGAGGAAATGTTTTGATGAGATCACAGAGATTTTTCCGATGGATCAGCCTTGCTATCTTTATCGTCTTGCTTTTGGGGACCATGACCGCGTTCGCCGACAATAAGGTCACGATCCGTTATCTGACCCACAATATCTTGGAAGAACCGTCCCGGACCGTCATCTTAGAGGGCGTCAAGAAGTTCGAGAGCAAATACCCGAATATCCACATCGAGATCGAAGGCGTTCCCAACGATCAGATTCAACAGAAGATCGTTACATATGCCAAGGCCGAGATGCTGCCCGATGTAATCGGCCTGCAGGCGGTGGGGATCGAGCCTTTCGCCTCCGACGGCCAGCTCCTGAACATCACCGCCTGGGTCAAGAAAGACAAATTGAACAAGGAATTTTTCAGTCTCGATCCGGCCACCGGATTGGACGGCAAAATTTACGGTCTGCCGTTGTATGGCGGTACCGATGCCTTATTCTATAACCCGAAACTCTTTGAAGAAGCCGGGCTGGATCCCAATAAACCGCCGAAAACCTGGGCCGAGCTTCAGGATTACGCCAAAAAACTGACCAAGCCGGAGAAGGGCCAATACGGCATGGGGATCTACGGCAAGACCGTTCATGCCGTAAGGATCATGCATTACATGAGCAATGCCGGCGCCAACGGCGACATTCTCCGCCTGAACCGCAAGAAGAACAACAGCTGGGACATCCTGGTCAACAGTCCGGCCTCGCTAAAGGCTTGGCAGTATTTACGGAAATTTGTCGACGACAAATCGATCCCGCCCAACACGGTCGAGCTGACCTACCCCGATCTGATCAGTCTCTTTGCCCAGGGCAAAGTGGCGATGTTGACCACCGGACCTTGGGGAATCGCCACCATTAAGGCGGCCAATCCCAATATCGAGTTCCGCGTGGCCATGCATCCGACCCCCAACGGCAGCGCACCGCGGCTCCGGACGGCGCCGTTGATCACCGCTATCAGCAAACGTTGCAAAAACCCGAACGAAGCCTATACCTTCTTGAAATATCTTACCGTTAATATCGGTGCGGAACTGGCTGTAAAGGGCTACGGCGTTCTGACGCAGACCGCCGCCAACGAGCCGCAGGTCAAGAACAATCCGATGATGAAAGTCTTCGCCGAACAACAAAAGTATGCCTATTTCTCGGCCCAGGAGCTGTTGCTCGCCGAATGGCTGAAATGTAAAGATCAAGGCTGGGGCCCCGCCTGGGAAGGGATGCTCATCGGCAGCCTCAGTCCCAAAGACGCGGTCAACCAGGCCGCCAAACGGATCAAGGATATTCTGGGCGACAAAGGAAATCTGATTTATCCCGTCAAATAAGCCAATATCAATGTCCGGCTCTGCGAGCTGACTCGCAGAGCCGGGATTCACGGAGAGGTGGTATTGTTGGTTAAAAACCCGACCCATTTTTCTTTGGCTTCGCCCAAAGCCGCGCCCTACGTATTTGTAATGCCCGCAGTGCTGATTCTGGCCGCCTTGATCATCTATCCGACCATCCTGGCGATTCAAAACAGCTTGTTGACAGTCAATGGCTATGGCTTCGAGAGTTACTTGAAGGTCTTCCGCGACCCGCTGGTTTGGCAGACCCTCTTGAATACCTGTATTTTTACGATCTTCTCAGTCATCGGTCATTATATCGTGGGGTTATCCATCGCTTTACTGACCAACGACCGAATTTACGGCAAAAGTTTCTTCCGGGTGGGATTCCTGATCCCGTGGATGTTTCCGGCGGTGGTTCCCGGGATCATCTGGCGCTGGATGCTCCACGGTCAATTCGGGATTATCAACAGTATCCTGCAACACCTGGGTTTGATCGACAATTATGTGCCGTGGCTGGCCAGTCCCTATACCGCCCTGGCCATGGTGATCCTGGCCAACATCTGGCGCGGTTTTCCCTTATACGTGGCGACTCTGCTGGCCGGTTTACAAACCATTCCGCGCGCCATGTATGATGCGGCCGAAGTGGACGGCGCCAATTGGTTCAGTACCTTTTGGTACGTGACGTTGCCCCAATTGAAGGGGGTTTCCATTGTCATGCTGTTGACCGACACGATCTGGCAGTTCAACAACTTTACCATGGTCCAAACGATGACCATGGGCGGCCCCAGTCACGCCAGCGAAGTGTTGCCTACCTTAATCTATAAAAACGCCTTCAATTACAACGATTACGCCTTAGCGTCGGCCCTGGGAATTTTGCTGCTATTGGTCATGTTGATCCCGGGTTTTATTTATGTATCGTATTCTTTGAAAAAAGATAATGCCAATTAAGATGTTATGATATCGGTTGATCCGATTTACTCGGATTTTTGGAGGGGGAACTTTGCAATGCAACGCAAAAAAGAGATCATGGTGACGACCTTCCGGACGGTTGCAGCTTCAATCTTATTGGCTTTGGTTTTGTTTCCTTTTTTATGGATCGTGCTGACCTCGTTTAAACCGTTAGAGGAAGCAATGACTGTGCCCCCCAGGGTTTTACCGCACGCCTGGACCGGCGGCGCTTACCAGCGGCTGTTTGGCCCCCGCAACTTCAACATTTATATCGTGAACAGCTTGGTCGTAGCCTGCTCCTCGGTGCTCCTGTCAACGCTGCTCGGGGGCTGGACGGCTTACGGACTGTCGCGTTTTTACTTTAAAACCAAGCCGCATGTCAATGCGTTTATTCTAATCTGCTTAAGTTTCCCTGGCCCGTTGCTGGTGATCCCGTTTTTTCAAATCATGCTCAAGATGCATCTTTTCGACACCGTTTTAGCGCTGATCCTGGCCTATCTCACTTTCACGCTGCCTTTTATCACCTGGATGTTGAAAGCCTATTTTGATACGATTCCCAGGGAATTGGACGAGGCCGCCATCATCGACGGTTGTTCACAGTATGCTATTTTTTGGCGGATCATTTTGCCGTTGGCCAAACCGGGCTATGTGGCCACGGGCATTTATGCTTTTCTGAACGCCTGGAACGAGTATATGTTCGGCTTGACCCTGACCAGTTCCGAAGCTTCCAAGACATTGCCGGTCGCCTTGGGTTCGCTGCTGGGCGAATTTATGACCGATTGGTCCTGCATCATGGCGGGAGCGGTAATCGCTTCGCTGCCCGTTATTGTGCTCTTTTTCTTCATGCAGAAACAGTTGATTTACGGTTTAACCGGGGGAGCGGTCAAGGGTTGAGATGATTATCAAGTTAGATCCGCATCGATAATGGAGACATGGGAAAGGCAAGCTTTGACCCATGACCGAAGTCCGTCGGTATCACCGACGGACTCTCCAATGAAAGACAACTTCCATGATTGATATTATATCGCGAAAAGCCGGACCTGAAGTATCGTTTTCGTACCCGAAAAGTAGCAATCCGCATCCTGAAATCGACCTGGATTCCTTTCAGTTTTGTTTTTTAGGCCCGAGTATCCGCCCCAGCGGTCTACAGAGAGGTAGACCGGCACGGCATTGCGAATGGAGCGCATGCCGTTGCCCAACAGGAATCACTTTCAAGCTTTATAATCATCAGAGTTGATATTAGGATAATAAGGGTAAAATGGATTGTCCGGTTGAGTAAAGATCGCCGAAGCGCAATAGGAAAGATCGTTCAAAAAAGAACGCTCTTTTTTATTTGGAGTGGGTAACAAAAATGAAGGAAAAAGATAAACTATAACGAATGATTCTTATATAAGTTCCAAAAAAATAGGTTGTCCAAAAAATTTACAATTTCATCCGCTATAATGGTTATAAAAATAAAGAAAGTCTGGATCGTAAATGATCAATTTTAAACCGGAAACGGATCGTAAAGAAATTATCTTGGATGCCTTCATGCGGCTTTTGGGACGTTTCGGCATTGACAAGACGACGATACAGGACGTGGCCAAGGAGACCGGGATCGGCGTGGGCATCATCTATCAAGAGTTTAGCAATAGGGATGCCTTGCTGCAAGCTTGTTTGATCCGGATGAGCCATCAGTTTGTCGCCGGCTGCGCCCATATCGTCGAACAGGATCTGCCGCCGGAACAACTATTGCACAGCTTTATCCGCCAGGTTTTCATGCAGATGAACAAATTTATCCTGGAGAACCGCGGCTTTCACCAATATGTCATGGAAAAGGGCTTCCTGGGCACTTGCCGGAACCGCTCCAATCCGGCCATTGAGATTAAAGAGGAACTGCTCGCGTTAATCGCGGCGATTCTCCAAAAGGGAGTCGATCAGGGCGTTTTTCAGATTGAAAATGTCTCACGGACCGCCGGCTTGTTTTTGAATGCTTTTAATATCTATTTTGCCCAACTCATTATGGCCAAGCGGAATATCGACGAGATTTTAGCCGATTTGGACGCCATGTACCAGCTTTTGCATGATGGCCTGAACCGGCGAATCAATCTTGCGGCGGCCGTCGAAACGCGATACGAGCAAATCTGCGGCTAGGTTCAAGTTTAAAAAGAATGATCGATGGATTGATAAATGCGAACAAAAACCGACTCGATTCGAGCCGGTTTTTGTTTTGAGCGCATGTTCGCCAACTTTGGAGGGAGGAGAACATTAGAAACCTTGCGCTAAAATCTATTAGAAGTTATAGGATACACCCACGGTCGCGCCATGGTTTTTGATCGTGGAATCGCCGGGGTAATCGACATCGGAACTGACATAGCGATAACCTACGAAACCGGAGATCTCATCGGTGAAGTTGTAATTGCCTTGGATTTTGCCGATTAAGATGTCCGCGTCGTTTCCGTCATAGGCAGTGCCTCCGGCATCGATCGAGCCGTCGACCGAAAATCCGAGCGAACCGGAAAGCGCAAACTTCTCGTTGAACTTGTAGTTGGCGTCGACGCCGAGGATCGCGCCTTTGATCTTGGTGTCGGCGTTATCTTTGTACTTCTCTTGGTAGTAGCCCAGGGTGCCATCCAGACTGAACTGGTCATTCTGGACCAAACGATAGCCAAACTTCAGTTCATAAGAATGGTAATCGAGATCGCGGCCGATGGACTTGCCGTCTTCCTGAGTCCCTGAAAGGTATTCCAGGCCGACTTTGAACTTGTCGAAGTTGTACTCGCCGCCGACGATCGCGCCCCAGTCTTGATCGCCATCACTCACGTTCAGGTCATTGGACCATTTTCCGCCGCCAGTAGCTCCGACGTAGACATTGCTGGCCATAGCCGCGGCGGAAAGGGAAACGATCATGCAACCGACCAGTGTTAGAACCATTAGCATTCTCTTCATACTCGTCACTCCTTTGTGAATGATATACACGCCTAAACGTGTTTACATGAATAATATTATCATTTATTCACGTTTTGTGAAGAGGTTTCCTGTAGGTTTTACAAAATGGTTACACCGGGTAAAGATGGTAAACGTCGATCCGCCGCGAAATCAAGGGCTCTCTGCCACGGTGCGGCCGCTGGCGGGAATGGCCGTCGCGATTTCCCGGTTTGGCGCTATCCCGGCAATATGTTATAATACAGGAAAAATTCAAGCATACTTCAAAAGGAGCCTCGCATGGAAGAGACTGTACATTGGTATAACCGTAACGCCACTTTAACGACGATCCGCGAGCGGCATAGCATTCGGATGTTCACGGACGACCCGGTGGCCGATGAAACCATTGCGATCATATTGAAAGCCGCCAACCAGGCGCCCTCGGCTCACAACCAGCAATCGTGGCGGTTCGTCGTCATCCGGGGCGAGAAAAAACGGGAACTGGTGGAGCTGGTCAACCACCGGGCCACCGGATTCCCCAAATCATCTTCGGTCTTGCTGCGCATGGCCTCGCGTTCGATCGCCAGCGCCCCGGCGGTCATCGCCGTCGCCAATACCGGCGATCTCATCGAGCACGGCACGCAGCTGTTCCAGGTGGAGCAGGAGCTGGCCCACGATTTTTTCCGGACGATGGAGATCCAAAGTTCGGCGGCGGCGGTCCAGAACCTGTTGCTGGCGGCCACCTCTCTGGGCTTGGCAACCGTCTGGCTGGGAATTTTATTTCTATTAAAAGATGAAGTGTTGACCCTGCTGGGCGAGCCGAAAGGCGAATTCATGGCCGTGATCCCCATCGGCCACCCGCTCAAGGAAGCGCGCGGCCCGGCCAAACGGCCGCTGGAAACGATCGTGAAGTACCTCGACTGATCCCTGCCGCGGCTGCCGGGACGGAGCCACCTGGCGGCGAAAGATCAGGAGCTGTGGATCTAGGCGGAATCTCCGCGGCGCGATACGATATAGTTAATCGGATTCCGCCCGCGAACTCCGGCTGATGACGCAAGAAATTATAATTCAAAGCTGATAAATTAAATTCTTATCACGATAATTAGAAAATCGATCGGTATAATTGATTTTTCGATCCTGAGAAATAAAAAATCGCTCTGAAGAAATGATTTTTCGATCACGATAATTGTAATTTCGATCTAGATAATTGATCTTTCGATCACCAGAAATGATTTTTCGATCCGAATAAATGAAAATTCGCTCCCGATAATTAAATTATCGGCCATTAAGATCAAAATATGGGTCTGAATCATTGATAATTCTTGCGCCGCGAAAGGCGGGATCCTATTCCCTTACAGTCGATAAATCCGGCCCGGCAATGAAGGATTCGCATTTTTGGGGTAGAATAAAAGCAGGAAGGAAAATTAAGGAGGAAACGCCTTGCTTGATTATCTTTCCTTTAAGAAATTAGCGGGTCAGTTGGCCGGGATCGATCTGGAGAACTACAAGAGCCAGCAAATGGACAGGCGAATTCACTCGCTGATGAGCGCGTGGAAGATTGCGGACTATGATCAATTCCTGGCGGTGTTAAAGAGCGATCCGCGTAAATATAGCGAGTTCGAAAAGAAGCTGACCATCAATGTATCGGAATTTTTCCGCAACCCGGAGCGGTTTACGGAACTCCATACCAGGTTAATCCCGCTGCTGGCCAAGGAGCGCCGGCGGTTTGCCATTTGGAGCGCCGGGTGTTCCAACGGCGCCGAGCCGTATTCGGTGGCGATCATCCTGCGCGAATTGGGATTGGAGGGGCGGGCGCGCCTTTTGGCGACCGATATCGACCGGTTGATCCTCAACCATGCCCAGCGCGGCGTCTATAATGCCAACGAAGTGAAGAATCTGCCCGCCGAGCTGTTGGCCAAATATTTTGTCCCGGAGGGGGATAACTACCGCTTGCTGGATTCGGTCAAAAGAATGGTGGAGTTTCGCCATCACGATTTGCTGCGGGAGCCTTTTGAAACCGACCTGGACCTGATCATCTGCCGTAATGTGGTGATCTATTTTACCGAAAATGCTAAACAGTTATTATATGATAAATTTTTGGCGGCCTTGCGGCCCGGCGGCTTTCTGCTGGTCGGCGGGACGGAGCCGCTGCTGAACTACAAGCAACTGGGTTATGAGAGCTATCTGCCGTCCTTTTACCGGAAGCCGGTTCCGGCCGAAAGGAGCGAGGCCTGATGATCGTGGGCAGCGGAGTGGATTTGATCGAGATCGGGCGGATCGCCGCGGCCGCCCAGAACCCGCGTTTCCGGGAACGGGTGTACACCCCGGGCGAATTGGCCGATTCCAAGGGCGCTGCTCATCGGCTGGCCGGCTTTTTCGCCGCCAAGGAAGCGCTGCTGAAGGCGATGGGCACCGGCTTATCCTCGTTTTCCTGGCGGGAGATGGAGGTCGGCCACAACGAATTGGGAGCGCCGCGCTTCACGGTCAACGGCAAAGTGCGGGATTTTCTGGCCGCCAAACGAGTGACGCGGATTCATCTGAGCATTTCCCATTCGCGGGAGTATGCGGTGGCGCAGGTCATTTTGGAAGAAGGCGTTTAAATGAAAGTCGCTACGACCTTGCAGATGCAGCGCATCGACCGGCTGGCCCAGGAGGAATACGGCATCCCGGGCGTGGTGCTGATGGAACGGGCCGCTCTGGCGGTGCGCCAGGCGATGATCGAACGTTACGGTCCGTTGGGCGGCAAACGCATCCATATTTATTGCGGCAAAGGCAATAACGGCGGAGACGGCCTGGCATTGGCGAGGCTGCTCGCCCGGGAGCACGCCGACGTCACGGTGCTGTTGACCTTCGCGCCCGAGGAATGCCGGGGGTTGGCTCATGATAATCTGGAGCGCTGCCGGAAGTTCGACATTCCGCTGTTGCCCTGGGCGAGTCTGGAACTCCGCGCAGCGCGGGCGGCCGAGATCGTGGTCGACGCCCTGCTGGGAACCGGAGCCGCCGGTCCGCTGCAGGGAAGTATCGCCGGGGCGGCGGCGCGCATCGCAGAGCTGGACCGGCCGGTGGTGGCGGTGGACGCGCCCACCGGGGTGGCCATGGATAGCGGACAGTTGTCCGAGCCGGCGGTGCGGGCCGATCTGACGGTGACGTTTGGCCTGCCCAAACCGGGACTGCTGATCTTTCCGGGCGCCGCCTGCGCCGGAAGCTTAATCATCGCGGAGATCGGGTTCCCCGAGCCGTTGCTGACCGAGGATTCGTTGACCACGCACTGGATGACCGCCGCGGATCTGCGGCCGTGGTTGCCCAGGCGTTCCGGGGACGCCCACAAGGGAAGCACCGGCCATGTGCTGATCGCCGGCGGCAGCGCCGGAATGACCGGCGCGGTGGCCATTGCCGCCCTGGGTGCGTTGCGCAGCGGCGGCGGTCTGGCCACGGTGGCCTTGCGGCCGGGAACGCCGTTCACCGAGAAGCCTCCGGAGACCACGGTGGTGGACTGGGATACTTTGCCCGGCAAGCTCGACGCCTACCGGGGCATCGTCGTCGGTCCGGGGATGAGCACGGCGCAGGATGGCCGGGAACTGCTGCGGCAATTGCTGGCGGCGGCCGGCGTTCCCTTGGTGCTGGACGCCGACGCCTTAAATCTGATCGCCGCCGAACCGGCGCTGCTCCGGCTGGCCAAAGCGCCGCTGATTCTCACCCCGCATCCCGGGGAGATGGCCCGGCTCACCGGTTTGTCGGTTGCGGCCATTCAGGCGGATCGCCTGGAAAGCGCCAGGCGTTTTGCGGCGGAATGGGGCGCGATCGTGGTGCTGAAAGGCGCCCGGACGGTAACGGCCCTGCCCACCGGCGCCTGTTATATCAATTCCACCGGCAACCCGGGAATGGCCACGGCGGGCATGGGCGATGCCCTGGCGGGGCTGATCGCCGGATTGCTGGCGCAGCGGCTGGCGCCGTGGCAAGCGGCGGTGACGGGCGTTTACTTGCACGGCTTGGCCGGTGACCTGGCCGCCGGGCGAATCGGTCCGGCCGGAATCCTCGCCAGCGATCTGGTCCGGGAGATTCCGGCGGCATTGAAAGCATTGCACGATACTCCGGCTAGGGAGCCGGAACGCATCACCAGATTCTAAAGAAGGTGTTGAAAAGGTTGAGTCGTTATAACAAACAGCTTCGGCCGGTCTGGGCCGAGGTTGATCTGGCCGCCATCCGCCATAACATCGCGGAGATCAAACGGCTGGTCGGCCCGGCGGTGGAAGTAATGGCGGTCGTCAAGGCCGAAGCCTATGGCCACGGCGCGATTCCGGTGGCCCGGGCGGCGTTGGCGGCCGGCGCGAGCTGGCTGGGGGTTTCCTTGCCCGAGGAGGGCATCGCGTTGCGCCAGGCCGGTTTGACCGCGCCGATCCTGATCTTCAGCCCGTTGCAGTTGGATCGCAATCAGGTGGCGGCGGTGGTGGCCCATGATCTGACCGCTTGCGTCTGCTGGCTGGACGCAGTGGTCGCCCTGTCCGAGGAGGCCGTCCGCGCCGGGAAGGAAGCCGCGGTGCATGTCAAGATCGATTCGGGCATGGGCCGGGTGGGAATCCGCCCCGAAGAGGCGGTCGAATTTGTCTCGGCCCTCCGCCGTTTGCCCGGAATCAAAATCGACGGGATCTTCTCCCATCTGGCCACCGCCGATGAACGGGATAAAGCCTATGCCCGGGTGCAAATGGAAAACTTCGCGCGGGCCCTGGCCGATCTGAAGGAGCGGGGACTGACGCCGCGCAAGATCCACTTGGCCAATAGCGCCGCCGTGATCGATCTGCCCCAGTCCTGCTATAATCTGGTGCGGCCGGGAATCGTGACCTACGGGCTGTATCCGTCGGACGAGGTCGCCAAGGAAAAGCTCCGTCTGGAGCCGGCCTTCGCCCTGAAGGCGCGGGTCAGTTTCGTCAAACGAGTGCCGCCGGGCAGCGGGATCAGCTACGGCCAGCGTTACCATACCGAACGCGAGACCACCATCGCCACCATTCCCATCGGTTACGCCGACGGCTGGACGCGCCGCTTGACCCATAAGGCGCAGGCGCTGGTGAATGGCAAGAAGTATCCCATCGTCGGGACCATTTGTATGGACCAGTGCATGATCGATGTCGGCGATGAACCGGTGGCCATCGGCCAGGAAATCGTGCTCATCGGTTCCCAGGGCGGGGCGACGATTAGCGTCGACGATGTGGCCGCGCAGTTGGGGACCATTAACTATGAGATTATCTGCATGATCAGCGACCGGGTGCCGCGGATCTACCGGAACGGGAGTTCGGATGCGCAAGATTGAGATCAAGATGCCCTTTCTGAGCCCGGAAGAGACCGCCTACGAGCTGGTGCGCTGGCTGGTTCCGGTGGGCGCGACGCTGGAGATCGATCAGGACATTCTGGAGATCATGGTGGATGGCGCGGTTTTCAGGGTGCCTTCGCCGCTCGATGGGGTGCTTTTATCCAGAGAAGCCGAGCCCGGCGACTGGCTGGAAACGGGTCGGGTCTTGGCCGTCGTCGCGGTCGAGTAAACCCGGAGACGGAATATTTGTCCGCCCCCACGCATAAATCTATGTCGTGGGGGTGTTTTTATGAGACGATTCCTTTGGGTTCCCGGGTTATTGCTCTTGGTGTTCCTGCTGGCCGGCGCCGCCGCAGCCCCGGAGGTTTATTTCCAGATGAAGGATCCGGTCGGCGATGAGCACGGCTATGGCACGTACCAGTATCCGAGCAACGTCGCGTTCAAGCCGTACCAGGGGTTGTTCGACATCACCGAGTTCAAAGTATGGCAGCAAGGGCCGGGCGAGATCGCTTTCGATACGACCTTCGCCAATAATACCAATCCCTGGATGGCGCCGGAAGGTTTCATCCACCAGAATGTCCGGATCTTCGTGGACTCGATTCCCAATCAAGGTGCGACCGGCTTGATGCAGCAGGGCGCCTATGTCCGGTTTGACCCCAAGTACGCCTGGGATTTCTGCTTGCGGATCGCCGGCTGGGGCAACAGCCAGCTGATTACCGCCACACCCCAGAAGTGGCAGGTGCAACCGCTAAAGACCATGCTCCTGGGGGATCACCGCACCATCCGGGCGGTGCTGCCGGAGAAGCTGGTGGGTAGGCCCGCCCGCAATTGGCACTATTATGTGCTGGTCGGTTCGTATGACGGGTTTGGCGAGGATTTCTTCCGCCGGGTGATGAAGGATCCCGGAGAATGGGTGATCGGCGGCGGCTACGACGAGCTGATCGAACCGCAGGTGCTGGATATTCTGGCGGTCGACAATGCCAGCCAGGTGAAGCAGTTGCGTTCGTTCGACGTCAAGACCGGGCAACTGGCCATGCTGGAACCGGTCGGCGCCGATCTGATGGGCTGGAAGCTGCCGGGTTGGGCCTGTCTGCTGCTGGCGCTGCTCATCTTGGCGCTGGCGATATGGTTTATTCACCGCCTGATCAAGCGCAAGCAGTGCGGCCGCAAGATCAGCTGGTTCTGGGTGCCCAACCGGGAGTCCAAGGCAAAGAAAGGCGCGTAAGCGCCTTTCTTACTTATCGCGCCCATGCCGTCAGCCCGACCGATTCCGCCGGACGGGCTGACGGGTCCAAAGTTAAAATTAGCTGAAAAATAAAAAACGCTTTTCCGGGCTTATTTATTGGTGAAACCTGGGAGAGACTATCATTTGCCAGGGACAAATCGAGGTTGACCGGGAATTTGTTTAGTGCTAAACTTAGTTTGAATTTTTATACTCAAATGCGGAAATGGTGCCATCATCCGGTGGAAGCGCCGGTGAAGCGGAACCGCCGCGATAGAGGCCCATTATCGCCCGGAAACAGTTCGCTCGTCCGCGACCGGAAGGAATGGCGCGCCGATCGTTCCCCGGGAAGCGGCGCATTGGCGTCCCTCGCTCGCCGCGGGGCGGTTCGGACGAGAACGATGGGGCACACGGTTGATGGAGGATAACATGCACCCTTATATGGAGTTTGTCAATCCGATTCTTGGAAAACGGCTGCACCAACTGAACATGGACAAGATCTTCCGGCGCGGCAACGGTTGCGAGCTGATTGACGATACCGGGAATACATATCTGGATTTTATCGCGTCCTATGGCGCCTTGCCGTTCGGCTTCAATCCCCCGGAGATCTGGGAAGCCATCCGGGCGGTGGCGGAGTCGGGCGAACCCAGTTTCATCCAGCCGTCGGCGCTGGAGGCCGCCGGAATGTTGGCCCGGGAACTGGTCCGGGTGGCCCCGCCGGGAATGCAGTACGTCACTTTCGCCAACAGCGGCGCCGAGGCCAACGAGGCCGCCTTCAAGCTGGCCCGCATCCATACCAAACGCCACGGCATTCTGACCACGGACAACAGTTTTCACGGCAAGACCCTGGGAGCGCTGTCGGCCACCGGCAAGGACTCCTATCAAAAAGGCTTCGGCGCGCCGGCCCCGGGATTCGAGCGGATCGGCTACGGGTCGACGACCGAGCTGGAAGCGGCGCTGGCGGCCAAGCCCGATTATTACGCCGCCTTTATCGTGGAACCGATCCAGGGCGAGGGCGGCATCATCATTCCGCCCGCCGGATACCTGCGGCAAGCTTTGGAACTTTGCCACCGTTACGGCGTCTTGCTCATCCTCGATGAGGTCCAGACCGGACTGGGCCGGACCGGGCGGATGTTCGCCTGCGAGGCGGACGGGATCACCCCGGATGTCATGACCATCGCCAAGGCCCTGGGCGGCGGGATCATGCCGATCGGCGCCTGCATCTGCACGGCCGCGGCTTATACCGACGATTTCGGCGAAAAGCATTCGTCGACCTTCGCCGGCAACACGCTGGCCTGCCGGATCGGACTGAAGGTCTTGGAAATGCTCACTCGGGATCGGGGCCGGCTGTTGCGGGACGTCGCCGCCAACGGAGCCTACCTGCTCGAAAAGCTGGAGGCGATCCGCGCGCGTTACCCGCAGGTGATCGCCGCGGTGCGCGGCCGGGGCCTGATGATCGGCCTGGAACTGGGCGCTTCCCAGGAGAGCCTGCCCGAATCGCTACTGGGCATCATGGCCGATCAGGAGTTCCTGTCCCCGGTGGTCTCCAGTTACCTGTTGAACGTCGAGAAATTACGGGTCGCGCCGACCTTGAACGGCGCCTCGGTCATCCGGCTGGAGCCGCCGCTCATCGTCAGCCGCGCTCAGTGTGACCGGGCCCTGGAATCGATCGAACGGATGGCCAACCGGCTGGCGACCGGCAATACCGCCGCCTTCCTCTGCCATCTGGTGGGGGCCGAGCCCCCGGCGATCACGGCCCGGGAACTGCCGCCGAAGTCGATGCCCAGGCCGAGCGGCGATCCGGCGGAGGGCCGTTTCGCCTTCCTGGTGCATCCGTTATATCTGAAGAATTACATTGAATTCGACGAAACGCTGAAAAGCTTTTCCGAGCAAGAAATGAAGGACCTGGTCTGGCGCTGGAACGACCTGGTGGAGCCGTTCGTGGTCTCGCGGACCCGGATCACTTCCCGGACCGGCCAGCGGGCCTACGGCGAATTCATCTGCGTCTGCCGGACCTCCGAGGAACTGACGGCGATGCCCAGGGAGCAAGCCCTGGCCGAGCTGGGGGCCGCCGTCAAACTGGCCCGCGACCGGGGCGCCGGCATCGTCGGCCTGGGCGCTTATACCTCGGTGGTCAGCAAGGGCGGCCGCGATCTGCGTAATCTGGGAGTGGCCATCACCACCGGCAACAGTTACACGGTGGCGGCGGCGGCCGAGGCGGCCCTGGAAGCGGCCCGCCGGCTGGAAATCCCGATCGGCGATTCCATCGCCGCGGTGGTCGGGGCCACCGGTTCGATCGGCCGGGCGGTGGCGCTGCTCTTGGCCGAGCAGGTCCATTCGCTGGTGCTGATCGGCAACCCCGCCAATCAGGAGCACAGCCGGCGGCGGCTGATGAAGGTCACCGCCGAGATCTACCAATATTTAAACCGGGCGGACAACGCGGCGGAGAACGCCATCGCTGATTTTGTGCGCAATCATCCCCGGGTTCCCCGGCCCGACGCGCCGCTGGAGGAGTACCAAGCCTTCGCCGAGAGCGTGATCGGCAAGTCGCCGGTGATCTATACGGTCGACCTGAAACATTTCCTGCCGCTGGCCGATCTGGTGGTGACCGCCACCAGCCAGGTGAACAGCCTGATCACGCCGGAGATGCTCAAGTTCGGGGCGATCGTCTGCGACGTGGCCCGGCCGCAGGACGTCAGCGCCGAGGTGAAGCAGGTCCGCCCCGACGTGTTGGTGATCGACGGCGGCGTGATGGCCGTGCCGGGTTTGCCCGATCTGGGCTGGAATTTCGGTTTTGATAAAGGCCTGGCCTACGCCTGCATGTCCGAGACGATGATGTTGGCGCTGGAGCAAGATTACCGTCACTACAGCCTGGGCATCGACATCAGCATGGAGACCATCTCCTACACTAAACAGCTGGCCGGGAAGCATGGCTTCCAACTGGCCGGCTTCCGCAGCTTCGACCGACCGCTGGCGCCGGAGGCCTGGGAAGCGGTGCTGGAGGCCCGCGGCCGCCTGCTGGACCGCTCGGTGGCCAGCCTGTAACCCGGCGGGGAAAAGCTATTGTTCATGTTCAAAACCGGCATCCGCCGGTTTTTTTGTTAGAGCCTTTCCGGGCCGAAACGAAAAAATTGGGTCGTCCCGGCGGCGGGTTTTCCGCAGCCGAATTGGCCAGGGCGGTCGGGACCATCGTTCCTGCGGGGACTGAATAGGTCCTTTTGGGTGATCGATCAACTCCGGCGATTACCGCCAGAGTATTTTGGATAATTGAGCGAGCTTGCTGAGTGACTGAGCGAGCTTGTTGAGCGACTGAAAGAGCTTGTTGAGTGACTGAAAGAGCTTGTTGAGTGACTGAAAGAGCTTG
>JAEXFN010000053.1 GCA_023400055.1 Bacillota bacterium | reverse complement strand
CGTCTTCGCCATCCCTGGCCTTCTGTCTGGCTACCGGGTCTTGGCTTCCGATGTCCCCTTCGCAGGGCGACCGCAGTTTTTCATCCATGAAAAGATGCGTCGCCCGCCTTCCTCCTTGAAGGCGGCGAGCAGTCAAAATTTAAGTGCATTCATCAAAAATAAATTTAGTAGCTTAACCTAGGATGAGCACCCGTCTCCAGGGAGGGAGACGGCGCCGCTTCTTTTCAGGAGGAAAAACAGCGGTCGAGGTCGGAAGCCTCCACTTAGTTGCCAGTCAGATTGCCATGGATGGCGGCGGCATTCTAAAACCCCGGATGAATCAGGAGGCGCCGGAACCTCGGTTCCGGCTGGGCGGATTCCAAAGGGTGTCCCACTACACCCTTTGGTCCTGGGGGGGTGGGGGCAGGAATAGCCCCCGTCGGCCCTCAGTAGCTTAAGTCAAATCATCCCCATCGGCTTTTAATCTCTTACATCATGATATCTTTATATCTTTGCTTACTTTTTTACATGAATGCTTATGCTTACTTTTTCACAGAAAGTTGAGTCGTTTGCTTTAAAGCGAATTATCAACGCCCTTCCAATCTTCCAAGCAACTCATCCAGCTGACGCGAACTGAGCCGGGGGGATTTGGTCGCACCGGGCTCCGCCGCACCCTCCTCGCTGCAATCGTCCCCGTCCGGCGGCGGCAGCGCGGCGCCGGGCGGCATCCCCAAGCCGGACTCGGGATCGGCATGACGCGCCGTCTCCGCTTTCAATGGTCCCATTTCGGAATCGGCGACGGCCGCCTCGGAAACATAACCCTCCCAGACCGCCGGAACCGCCACCAGATCGCTGATTTCCAGGGGACTGATCATCGAACTGCGGCCATTCTCGTCGATGAACTCGACGAATCCGGCCAAAGCGGCCAGGTCGCCGACTCCGTACGGTTTAACGGCCGGCTGGTCGGGAAACAGCCCCTCCGGAATTCCCGCCGGGTCGAACGGATCCTCCGCTGCCCCGGCCAACGGCGGCCGATCCCCCAGCGCCCCCGGCAGCGGGTTGGGCCGTGCCTCCGGAGCGGCGGCCAGCGGCGGCAAGGGCGGCGCCGGCATTTCAACGGCCCATTCCGGATCGTCCGGGCCGTTCCGCGCTTCCTGCGGCTTGGCGGCGGGGCGGTCCAATTCGATTACGATATTTTGGTCGCCGACGGTAATGATTTTCTGGTGGGGGTGCTCCGACGCTGGGGCGACGGTTGCCACCGGCCCGGCCGGCCGCGGCCGTTCCAAGGATTCCAAGGGTTTCAAGGGTTTCAGGGCCAAGGCGCTGGCGATCGGCGCCAGGGTTTCCTTGATCATCAGCTTCATCGCGCCGGCCACGTCCAGAGGCGAAGCGCCCGCGCTGACCAGCACCCGGAGCCGCCCCGGGCCGCCGGACCAGCCGTCCTCCCAACGGACGATGGCCGACGGGAGGATCGCCGCGAACCGGCCCGCCAAAGCGCGCAACATCCCGGCCAGCTCGGCCAGTTCGGGACTTTCCAGATGAAGCTCCACGCCGATCTCCCCGCCCTCGTCGCAAAACTCGTAATGGACGCCGCCCGGCCAGCCGGCCGGGGCCACGCCGCGGTAACGGGCGGCCTCGCCTTGCGGCTCCAGGCCGGAGTCGGCGATCCGCGCGTAGGCGGCGATTACCGCTTCGAATTCCGGCCGGGCGGCGAGCGGGATGGCCGGCCGCTCCGGCGCCGCGCTGACCGCGCCATAGACGGCCATTTCCGGCACCAGGACGGCGGCCCCGTCGGGACTGGCATACTTGCGCAGCAGCAATAAGCGCACATCCAGGTCGCTATGATCCTTGATGAACTGGAAAGCCTGGGTCTGCCCGGCGGAGGCGCGATCGCTGGCCACGGTCAGCCGGACCTTGCCGGCCCGGAGATAGGCATCGCAGGATTGCCAACCCTGATTAAATTCGTAATCGTCCTGGGGATCGTCCACCAAGCCCCGCAGCGCCCGGGCGAGGGCCCCGTCGAGACTGCGGTCGAGCGCCGCTGCACCCAGGTTGGCGATTCCGGCCACGGCCTCGAAAACCGCGGCATAGATCTGGCGGCTCAGGGTGCGCTCGTCGGGCCGCCAAACTTTAACAATGGTCAAATAACCATCGCTCCCGGCCAGCAACAGATCCAACGCTTCCATGCCGGGCAAGGCCACATTGCGCTGCACCAGCGCCAGCCGGGGCTCATTTTCGAGCCCCAAAAGTTCCGGGTGAAGCGCCAGCCATTCCCGAAGTTCATTCAGATCGGCAAATCCGTCCGGAACCATCCGTTTCGACCCAGAATGGTCACAATAAACGATCGGCATGGTATTACCCTCCTGATGAATGGAACCCGGCTCGGTCCCTGAAAGCGCAGCGGAGCAAGGATACAGCCGTTGGGCTGCCCGGCTGCTTGTAGCGCCTGGAGCCTCCCGCCCTCTTGCGGCGTGAAGTTGCGGCAGAAGCCTTTTGATTCATTTGGCAATAAATACCATTTTGTCCCGAGATTTCGGTTTCTCTATCCAATATAGCATAAATTTTTCCAAAAGGAAACGCCCGGCTGACCAGCGCGCGAGCGCCGTTCCATGAAAATCTTCCCCCGGCGCTTGAAATTCTGTTATAATTGTTTCTATCAATTAGGGGCAACGGTAATCCCCAGTTTTTTATCGAATAGGCGCCTTTTTCAATTCAATCGATCATAAAAATCGCCAGTCGCGCTATGATCTCCCGCGGCGCGACCGTTAGGATTTGGATTTCAATCTGGAGGTATCGACATGCAATTGCAAAGATTCTGGCAAAAAAACATCCTGCTCGTCTTGTTGCTCTGGGGCTTGGTCGCCCTGATCATCCGGCCCGGTTGGCCCGCGTTTGGCATCGGCTGTCTGATTTGGCTGGTATGCCTGGTCTTTACCGCCCCGGCCGTCTTTTGGAACCTGGTCGCCGGGGCCAATCCGGCGCCGCAAAAATCGGAACGCTTCCTCAAACGGTCCATCGCCGCCGGAGCCAGGATTCCCCAACCTTATATCGGCTTGGCCATCCTCTATAGCAAGCAAAAACGGTGGGCCGAGGCGATTCCCCTGCTCGAAGGGGCCATCCAATACTCCGCCTCAAAGCTGGTTCCCCAGTTGCGGGTGCGCTTGGCCGCGCTCCACCGCGAAATGGGCGACTTGGGGAAGGCCACCGCTATTTTGGAGGAGCTGAACGCCCAAGGCTACCGCGACTTATCCTTCTTCATCAACCTGGCGCGGGTTTACCAGCAGACCGGCCGTTTCGACGAGGCGCTGGCGGCCACCGACAAAGCCCGGAGCCTGGACATCGCCAATCCCCAGCCGGTCCTGATCGCCGGACGGGTCCATTTCGAAAGCGGCGATTATTCCGCCGCCAAGGCCGATTACGAGTGGGCCATCGACCACATCTCCTGGCCGGTGGAATCCTATTACTGGCTGGGCCGGTCCCAATTCGAGCTGGCCGATTATCAAGCCGCCGCCGACAATCTGGCCAAGGCCGTGGAACGCATCACCGAGGAGCCGGACCTTTCCGACGTCCCCGTCGCCGAAGCCCAAAATTGGCTGGAGAAAGCCCGCGCGCTGGCAAACGAGGCCCAACCCCAGGAGCAGGAAGGCCCAGCCTAAGATAGCGTAAGGGTAAGTTGGTTGCTGGTTGCTGGTGGTTCGTGGTTGGTGGTTGGTGGTTGGTAGTTGGTAGTTGGTAGTTGGTGGTTGGTAGTTCTAATACGAACCACGAACCTGAATTAACATCCTGAATCAGCCCCAACAACTACCAACCTGAATTAACATCCTGAATCAGCCCCAACAACTACCAACTTGAATCGGCTTCCCCAACCACCAACCCGGACTACCCTCAACAACCGTTCATCCCTGAGGGGATGAATTGCCGGCCTGGTTCCGGCCGTGTCTGGCGTTATACTCCATCACCACCGCCCGCATCTGGGTCAGGGGAATGAAGCGGACTCCCAGCGCCTGCAGCTCGGGATAGGTCTCGCGGATCGCTTCCGCCGTGACGCTCCCGCCATCGTGTCCGACATGGCCGATGCCGATGGCGTAGCCGCGCCGCAAGGCGAGCTGGCCCAAGCGTTGCAGCTGGCGGCAGATGTCGGCCTTGTTTTTGGTCAGTTCCAGAAAGACGTCGCGGCCGAGATACGGGAGGTCCAACTCCCGGCTGAGCGCCGGCGCCACGCTATGGATGGTGGTCCGGCTATCCACAAAGATCAGATTCTTTTCCCGGACGATGGCCAGGATCGCCGCGACCACCCGCTCATCTTGCATGGCCCGGGATCCCATGTGATTGTTGATGCCGACCGCCCAGTGCAACTGGGCCAGGCCCTGGTGCAGGCGGTTCTGAATCTCACTGGTCGACAAGGCGGCGCTGATCGCTCCCGGCCCCAGCCAATCGGGGCGGTTCAGGACGGCCTCCATCGGCAAGTGCAGGATGACCTCCTTGCCGTAACGGTGCGCCAATTCCGCATCGCTCTGGCTGTACGGCAGGAATGGAATCACCGCCGCGGCCAACGGGACATTCAGCTGCAACATCGCCTCGGTGCCATCGCCGTGATTGCCGAAATCATCAATAATCAAGCTCAGATAGCCGCTGCGGTCCAGCTCGCCCGTTGCCGCCTGCCGGTTCAGGACCACGGTTCCGCTGGCCGCCATCAACAACACGATCCACCCCAACAACAAGATCCTGCGCGCGTTTCGTTTCCAAATCAGCATGATCACCCACATCGGCCTCACTCCCATCCTTAATATATATGGCCGGAGGCTTGCTCGATATTTCCCGCTGGAGCATTCATGGCGGCTTGCCGCGAAATTTTTTCCTAAGGGCTTTGCTGCGTCGCGCAAAAAAATTTCGCCGGACGACCGGAACCAGTAGCACATCAGCCCGGCCGCACCACTTCGGCCGGAGCTCCCCGGCTAAAGGGTTGAGCCATACCCCCAGCGGGAAAAACTACGGTAGCAGTTTATCGCGTCACGACGGATGAAATTAACGGGATGAATTCATGATCGAGTCGCTAATATATGAAAATTTTTGTTTGACAAAAGTTCTTTAAATAATGGTTAACTCCATTAAAATCTGATTAGGCATAACCGATGATGAAAACATGAATAGCGAGTCTTTTAACCCAATCACCCCGGAGTCCGCTGCGGTTGCGGGCGCCATCCATGACCAAACCGCTAGCGACGGGAATGCGCCGTTGCCGAGCGGACTTCGGGCGGCGGATTCGCACCCCGAGAACGAAGCCAGGTTCCGGGCGGTCTTCGAACATGCCGGCCTGGGCATTGTACTGATCGAAACCGAACAATGGCGGATCGTCGACAGCAATCCGGCATTCTCCAGGCTGAGCGGTTATTCCGCGCCGGAACTGCGCGGCCGTCCCTTGGCGGAGCTGCTGCCGGAACCGGACTCGATCATCCATGAACACCGTTACCGGGAACTGGTCGCGGCGGGCCGGAAGGATAGCCGGGACTGCGAGCCCGGCCGCGGTTACGGTCAGCTGGAACAGAAATTTAGGCGCCGCGACGGCAGCCTCTTCTGGACCAATGTCACGTATTCGCTGGTTCCCGGGGCTGACGGCCGTCCCCGGTTTTTGATGATCATCGTCAAGGACATCAGCGACCGGAAGGCGACGGAGATGGCTATCGCCCGGGCGCTGGCCCTGGCCGACGCGTCGCGGGCCCGGGCGGAACGGCTGGCTTCCACCGATTGCCTGACCGGCCTCTTGAATCAGCGGGCCCTGCTGAATCGCCTGGATAGCGAAATCGACCGGGCGCGCCGGGAGCACCGGGCCCTCAGCATCATCCTGCTCGATCTGGATTATTTCAAGCAGATCAACGATAACCACGGACACCAGGCGGGCGATCTGGCCCTGAAAACCTTCGCGGCCTGCCTCTGCGCCCACTGCCGTCCCGGCGATTTCGCCGGCCGCTACGGCGGGGAAGAATTCATCGTCGGCCTGCCGGAGACCGACGGCGCCGCGGCGCTGCGCAGCGCCGAACGGTTGCGGGCCGCGGTGGCCAGTCTCTCTATCACGGTCACTCCGCCCGGGGAGCCCCAGGCCATCCGGCTCGAAATTACCGCCAGCTTCGGCGTTGCCAGCTTGCCGCCGGAATCCGCCGTCGACCTGGAACGGCTGTTCCGCCGCGCCGATCAGGCCATGTATCAAGCCAAACGCGCCGGACGAAATTGTGTCCGGGTTTACGCCGACGAATCCGACCTCTGACCCCCGGCGAAACCAAAATAAAAAAGCCTTGTCGGCGATCCCCGGCGAGGCTTTTGCAGTGAAAACAGATAGTCCGGCGGTTCACTCCGGAGCGGCGATCCGCCGCAACAATAAGTAGCTGAAACCAAACGCCAGGCAAGTAGCGAAGGCCAGTACGCCGGCGTCGTTCATCAGGTAGGCCGTCAAACCGCTGGCCATTACCGCCTGCCAAACGATGCGGTCCCCGCTCTGAAGCAGCGGTTTGCGGATAACCAGCCGGTTAAGCACGCCCACTCCCAGCGCCAGCAGCACGATCCGCATCCAGGGACTGAAGACGGTCAATTTGAGATCCATTTCGATCTTGCGGCCGATAATCAGGCCGACTTCCACAAATTGTTTCGAGAAAAGCAGCCCGACGAAACGACCGATGTGAGTCTGCTGGTCCGGATGGCGCATGAAATCCCACAATCCCACCAGGACCAAGACGGCAAAGCCGCTCGCCACGACCACCCACAACCGTTTATCCCGCCAGTCCAGCCGGTACAGCCGGATCAGATAAAAGGAGAAACCGACCGTGCCAGCGATGATCCCGCCGAATTTGGCGCCCAGCTGCGGCCAGCTGAGCACGAACAGGGTGATCCCCAGCACCGCTAAGGCCGGCCAATTCCGTCTCAGGTGGCGGCGGAGCAGATCCCCCAGCAAGAGCGCGGCCGCGATCAACGGACCCATGAACTCATTGCCCATGCCGTAATACCGGGATCCGGCCGCCGCGCTGTAGCCCAGCGCCGAAAAACGGATCAAATGCCAGCCGATTAATTGATCGCCGATGAGAATTCCCCAGGTGAAGAGGGCGATGAGCATCACCCGCCGGTCCAGCGGCCGGATCCGGACCGCCAGCACGCCCAGGAGCAAGGTCACGCCCAGGAAACCGGCCAGATTCCACCAGCTCACCGGGGTCAGCGGCAGAACGATCAGCGCCAGCGGTATGCCGAGCAAGCCGGTGAGCAGCCAGGCGCCGAGCTTCTCCAGGCGCAGCCAGAGGCAGAGCCAGCCGACCAACCAGCCGAAGGTGATCAAACCCATGTACCAGTCCAGGATATTCCGCTGGCTGCTGTTGATCCCGACCAAGCGCTCATTGAGTCGTTCCAGTGTCTTGCCGGGCTGGGCCACGGCCCGGACCGCCATCGGCCGGCCGGTAAAACCGGAGCTGCCGGTAACCCCCGCCAGTTGCAGAACGGTGGGCGCCAGATCCAGATTGGACACCACGCCCGGCCACTTAGTGGTGCCCGAGGTCAACAGGCCGCTGCCGAAATCAGGATCGCGGATCACCAGCGGTTCCAGGAACGATTTCCGGACCACCTTCTTGGAGACCGACGGCCCCACGAGTATCAGGCAAAATCCCGTTTCATCCTGCATTTGCAGCAGTTGGTCCACCCAACGGTCCAAGCGCTGCCAGGCCTTTTTGCTTAGCTTTTCATACTGGGCCGGCATCATTTCGTCCCGGTAAACATCGAGCCGGTAAAGATCGCCGAATTCCAACACCATCACCTGACGCGGGGCGAGGTTCGCCCGCAGCCAGGCCAGGCTCTTGGCGGTGCTAAAACGCTGGCCGTAGGGAAAATCGGGGTCCGCCTCATTGACGTCGGCCGCGACCGCTCCGGCAGCCACCGTGCCTTGCCGGTCCATCACGATCAGACCGCCGGGCCGGTGTTCCGCCTGCGGCGTGTCCAGATTGCCAAACAGGCTGGTGCGCCAGCCATGCCGCGCCAGCGCCGTTCCCAACCGCCCCGGAGCGTTAGCCTGATCTTCCAGGAACGCTTGTTGCCGCACCCAGCCGATATCGGCCAGTCCCAGCGCGGTGCCGGACAGGCGGCCCGCCGGGCCCAGGCTCCAAACGCGCCAATCGCTCACCGCCGCGTCGTTTCCCAAGCGGACCCCGTTCAGGGGCTGGCGGGGCGGAAACGGAAAGGTGCTGCGGATCCCGGCGCCAATCGTCAAATAACTGCTGGCCGAGTCGTATAACCCATTATCGCTGCGGCTGTTCATCAGGCCGCTGGCCCCGCTGGCCACCAGTTTGGCCAAGGCGGGCAAGCGGGTGGCGAATAGCTCGCCGCTCTCCAGCTTATCGACGGTAACAATGACAATCGGCCGTGATTTCGTGCCGGCCGCCTGGGCCATTAGGTTCCCCGGCTGACTCAACCATAAACCCGCCGCCAAGAGCAACCACCCGCCGGCCCGCTTCATCCTGTTCATCAAGATATCGTACGCTCCTCCGTCACCGATTGCCGGGTCCGGCGGCCGGCCATTTCCGAGCAGACCAGCGGCAACAAGAGCGCCACGCCGAAGATCATCATCGTGGCGGCGCTGACAATCCCGGAATCATTGAACATCAGGGCGAACAGCGCCGTCCAGGACAGTCCGACCCAGCCTTTCAACGGTCCGGGATATTTTTGAAACAACGCGGCCACGGCCGGTGGCCGGTACTTATACAGCAGCGGTCCGCTCCCCAACAGCGCCAACAGGGCGAACGACCACGGCGAAGCGCAGATCAGCGCGTAATTCAGAGCCAGTTTGCGGCCGACGATATCCCCCAAAACCCGCCAACCGTCCAGCTTGATGAAGAGCAACAGTTGTCCGAAATGGGTCATCGACCGTTTATTCAGGGTCAGATCCCAAACTCCCACGATCAGCAGGACCAACAGCATTCCCAGGCCCAACAGGCCGAGCTCGCGCAATTTAACCGGCTTTTCCAGCCAAAAATAGGTCGTTATCCCTAGGCCGAGCAGCGCCGTGACCCCGCCGCCGATATCGGAGCCGAAATTGGGGTGGGCGAACAGCAAGGTGATGATGAAGACCATGCCCCACAGGATTTTGGCGCGGTACTTGCTGAAATACGCCAGATTGACGGAGATCGCCGCGATGTAAGCGCCCAGGAAGAAACCCATATATTCATTGCCGATCCCGTAATAGCGGGCGCCGGCGATGGCCGAATAGCCCAGGAAGGAACGGAGTTCCAGAATGCCGTTGCTCAACCCGTCGAGTACCATCAGTACCAGGGTGAATGCGCAGATTCCGGAGAGGATCCGCCAGAGATCCCGGCGGGCCCAGATAAAGATCGCTCCGAAGATCGCGATCATCAACGCGGCCGTCCAGCCGATAATCTCGCTCCACTCCAGCGGATCCCAGAGCGCTTCCAGCAGAAAGACCCCCGGGATCGTCAGGCAGAAAAGAAACAGCCAGCTGATAAACGGCAACTGCTTGCCCTGATTGAAAATGAGCGTCAGCAAACCCGCCAGGCAAATCCCGATCAACAAGTAACCGTAGCCGGTCAATAACGGCCAGCGGACGCTATAATTGTGCACCAGCCGTTCGCGCCTGTCGCTGAGCTGCCGCCAGTCGCCGGGGACCGCCTCCAGCCGCTTGCCGCTGAAGCCCACCCGGCCGCTGATTCCCAGGAAACGCAGCACCGTCACGGACAGATCCTCGATGGCCACCAGACCGGGCCGGCGGGTGCTGCTGGAATTGAGGATCCCGCCGGTGAAGTCCGGCCCGGCGATGACCACCGGGCTCAGCCGGTCATTCCCCACTTCTTGACGCTCCGGAGGCTCGGTGCTGAAAAGCATCACCATTTCGCTGCGGGTGTCCAGCTCGGCCAGGATCGCGCCCAGCAGCCGGTCGTAGGTTCGCAGCGCCGCTTGGCGCAATTGGCTGAGCCGCGCTTCGCTCAGATAGGCCGCGAAACGCTGCAGCCGGTCCAGATCGCCCAGGGTCAAGAGGATCAGGCTGGAGCCGGGTTGGGCGTGATAGCCGCGCCAAAGCGCCAATAACTTATCCGGGTCGCTGCGGACGCCATAGGGGAACGCCGGGTCGGCCAGCAAGGTCGCGGCCCCGATGGCGCCCTGGCCGACCTTGCCGGTCTCGTCCATGATCATGGCGGCGGCGGGGCGGTGCGGCAGATCGGCGTCGGCGTTGCCCAGCGCCACGGTACGAATGCGGTGCTGGCGCAGGATCCTGCCGAAGCGGCCCAGGTTGCCGTCGAACTCCTCCCGCTGCAACAGCAGTTGGATATCCAAGTTAACGATATTGGACTCACGCACCGGCCAGCCGGTGAAACTCCGGTAAACCGTCCCGGCCGGCCGACCGGCCTCCAGCTCGGCGGCATCGGCCATTCGGTAGGCGTCGCTGGGAATCTTCACCCGGGCGCCGCTATTAAACGCCAGATATACCTCGTCGGGAGTGAGCGGGTTGGGCAGGGCGTTGCTCAAGAGGCCAGTCGCGCCGCCGGAGATTAATTGATACAGGTGCGGCAGTTCCGGGCCGATCTCCATCAGGTCCAGACGGGGCAGATCCACGATCAGCACCTTCCGCGCCACTGGGGCGGCGGCCCGCCCCGGCCCGGCGGAGAGCAGCAGCAGGCCCAACAGCGCCATCCCCAATAACAACCGCTTATTCATCTTCAACCGCATCGCTCCTTACATCCGATAACTCAACCGCGCTATGATATCCTTCGTCCGAAGGTCAAACTGTTCGCAGCGGTTCAGAAAAACAAGGGATAAAATCATTTTAAAGCTATTGGCAAGCAGATCTCCGATCCAGGGGCTTTCGCCCCATGGTTTTAAAAACGTTGCAATATCCCCGATCGAAATCGGGAGGCGTTCCGATAACGCTCATTTAACGATAGCCTCAGAATAACGGGCTCGAAAAGCGGCTGGGATTGATCGGCCCAGCGCCGCTTCGGCCGGCCGTCCGGCGTCAATGGATCGCCTTTTTGTGAAATTTGCCTTCCAGGATCTCATAAACGTCGCTGATAGTTACGAACGCCTGTTCATCGATGGAACTGACGATCTGTTTCAGCTTGGCGATCTCCAGGCGGGTGAGGACCGCATAAATGACTGTTTTGGGCGAACCGCTGAACCCGCCCTTGCCTTCCAGAAAGGTCACGCTGCGGCCCAGCCGGGCCATGAGCGCCGGGGCGATCTGTTCCGCCTGCTCGGAGATGATGAAGGCGGCCTTCGATTCATTCAGTCCTTGGGCGGTCACGTCGATGACTTTATAGGCCACGAAATAGGCGATCAGCGAATACATCGCCTTGTCCCAGCCGAAGATCAGCCCGGCGGCGCTGAGAATGAAGACGTTGAAGAACATGATGATCTCGCCGATCGAAAAGCCGGTCCGGCGGTCCATGATGATCGCGATGATCTCCGTGCCGTCCAACGACCCGCCGTAACGGATGATGATCCCCACCCCCAGGCCCAGGATGATGCCGCCGAAGACCGCGGCCAACAGGACGTCCTTGGTCAGGCCCGGCACCGGGTGCAGGATGGAAACCCACACCGCCAACGACGCCACCGCAAACAGCGTCGATAGGGCGAAAGTCCGGCCGATCTGCTTATAGCCCACGAACAGAAACGGCACGTTCAGCACGAAAAGAAAGATACCCAACGGCCATTTGCTCAAGAAACTGGCCATAATGGAGATTCCGGTCACTCCGCCATCGATAATCCGATTCGGGATTAAAAAAATCTCCAGCCCTACCGCAGCCAAAATCGCTCCCACGAAAATCAGCAGATATTTTCGCACCACGGCGAGCCATAAGTGTTTTTTCATCAGCACGCTCCCCTTCTCAAAGTGATTTGCCAGCGCTGCAAGGGGGTCGGCCCCGCGCTCCGGGAGCCGTTGCAGCGCCGCCGCCATTCGACATTCACGGTTCAAGCTTTGGGTTTGGATAGCGGTTCGGATGGTGAATGCCGATCCCTTGCTCCGTCAAAACGGATAGCGACGTTCACGGCCTATATGCTATTTCGGTATGAAAAGCGCAGGATCCTTTCCGATGACCCATAAACTTTAAAGCCGCACTATTTTTTTTGGCTGAACGCCAGCGGGGAACCACCCTCCGCTTCCCGCCAACGCCCTGTTCCGCCGCTATATGCAACGACATTATTTCAATCGTATAATTTGTAAAAAAATGGTGAAGGGTTCGTCACTTTCATAACTCATATCCGGGAAGGACTCATGTCGTTGCATCTAGTTTCTCCGGCCGCCGCAAAATAAAAACGGCGCTTCGCCGCCGTCGGATTCCGGATAAACCGGACTGCTCATTTGTTTATAAAACTCTCGCCGATGGCAACGTAGATCCTTCTGATGATTAACCATCCGCCTCCCGGTCCAGAGATGTGAAAATATTCGGTAACAAAATCAACCTATTTCCCGGCAGAGTAGGCTTATTCCGCTTTTTAAGGGAGTAGGCAAATTCCATAGCAAGCTCTCTCAGTCACTCAACAAGCTCTCTCAGTCACTCAATGAGCTCTCAGAGAATGATCTTCGAGTCCGCCATCGGCTTCGTAAGTTTATTTCGAATCAAAACCGTCGTTCCTCGCTACTTATCACGGATCATCTACGAAGCACTTACAGCGCTACCTTGCTGAATTTGGCCATCGATCTTGCTTTGGTGGATCAAGATTTTCCTGCTGTAAATCATCGGCTTCCTTAAACGATCACCCCAAACCGCAAATAAGCCGGGTCCATCCCAGCTCCTTAATCATCTAAGCATAACAAGTATCGGAATGGTTAGGTCAAAAGTTATAGGACTAAAGAACTATTTTGGTTACTTATTCCGGTAGCGGACCCAGCCGCCCTTATCCGAGCCGCGCGTCGCCGGTCTTGGCTAATCATTCCAACGGAATTTCCGGTTCCTTTGGGCAAAATAACAACGGAGGTGGATGAACGGATGAAGCAGAAAATTGCGGTGGAATCCCAATTATCGAATATTAGTGAATATCTGACCAGCCATGGCTATGATGTTTTGGAATTTCAACACAATCAGGAGGCCGCACGACAGCTGGCGGATGTGGCGGCGATCGTGACTTCGGGGATGGACCAGAATTTCCTGGGGATGCACGATATCAAAACCGAAGCGCCGGTGATCGAGGCCAGCGGCTACTCGCCCCAGCAGATTAAGGAGCTGTTGGACCAGCGGCTCAGCTGACCAGCGCCGGATGTGGGGCCGGACCCATAAAAACTCCTGATGCAGGAGTTTTTTTACATGTTCAGCGGGCCGAGCACTTTAGTCACCTGGTAATCGTCGTCCTGGTAAAGGTCGATGCTACGCCCTTTGCTGGGGCCGTCCAAGAAGTCCACCAGGCATTTCAGCCGCGAGACAAAAGTGACCACTCCCTGAGAGCCGTTCTGAAACAACAGTACGCTGCCGACGGGAAACGGCGCGACCACTTTGGCCAGCGCGGCGACGGTCCGCCGGTCGAACTTCTGATCGGTGTCGGCCTCGATTTCCCGAATCGCTTCGAACGGCGGGCGCGCGCTTTGATAGATCCGGTTGGAAGTCATGGCGTCAAAAACATCGGCCACCGCCACGATCTTCGAAAAACGGTGGATGCCGTTGCCGCTGATTCCGCGCGGATAACCGCTGCCGTCCTCCCGTTCGTGATGTTGCAAGGCGATGTGGGCCGGGATGAAGCTGGACAGCTTATCCTTTAATATCTCAAAACCCTTCCGGGAATGTTCTTTCATCACTTCAAACTCGTCATGGTTCAAGCGGGACGGTTTGTTCAAAATATGCGGATCGATCAGCGTTTTGCCGATATCATGCATCATCGCGCCGACGCCCAAGATCTCCAGATCAGCCCGGGAAGTCCCGATATGCGTGCCGATCAACAGGGATAGAATGGTAACATTCACCGAATGGGTGTAGGTATAATTGTCATGGCGGTTCATCTCCAGCAAACCGTACATCACCCGTTGATCGGTCAGGATCTGGTCGACCACCTCGATCACCACATCGCGGATCCGCTTGATATTGACTTCCTGCTTCTGTTCGACCTGCTTGACAGTGCTTTTGAGGATTTGGATCGCCTTGAGCTTGGTTTCATCCTTGATCGGTTGAATCATCTCGTCATCCTCCGGGGCAAAGGGATCCCGGATGTAAAGATAAAGATAGCCCAAGCTCTTCATTTTCTCAATATATTTGACTTTTAAGACAGTACCTTTGACCAGCAAAACCTTGCCGTCTTCTTCCCGATAAAGGGTTTTTCCCAATATCATGCCGGGTTGCACTTTTTCAATCGGGATTAAACGCATCGGATTCTCCCATCCCTTTATCCAACTGGCGTAAAAAAGCGACTCGCGGCAGAAGCTGGGCTTCCGGCGCGCTCAACCAAGCACCGTGCGGCGGGGTAGCCGGCTGGTCTCCCTCCGGCCAATCTGCCTCCCAAATCTCAATATCCCAGCGGCGATGGGTAAAAACCTGGGTCAGCGCCGCTCCTTTCGTAAAGTTAAGTTGACGACCGAGCTTTTCCCCGGTCCAGGCTTCGGCGATCGCCGCGGCATCCTCGTCCGCGCCGGCCAGCAGGTTGGGGTATTCCCAGAAGTTGGCCAGCAGCCCGGTAGCGGGCCGGCGGATCAACAAGCGCCGCTGGCCCCAGCGGATACAGAGCGCTATCCGGCGCTCGACGGGAACGGGCCGGGCCGACCGTTTCACCGGAAAACGTTCCGGGTCGCCGAGAGCCGTCGCGGCGCAATGGCGGCGGACCGGGCATTGTCCGCAACGCGGCGTCTTGGGCAAGCAGAGCAGCGCTCCCAGTTCCATCACGGCTTGGGTGAAGTCACGGGCCTGTCCGGCGGGAAAACGCGCCTTCAGCCAGGCGGTAATCGTCCGGCGCGAATGGCCGCTGGCCGCATCTTCCTCCCAGGCCAACAGCCGCGTCACCACCCGGATGACGTTGCCGTCCACCGCCGGAACCGGCAAGTTAAAGGCGATGCTGGCCAAGGCGCCCGCCATATAAGCGCCGACTCCCGGCAGGCCGGCCAAAAGCTGGGGATCGGCGGGCAATCGGCCGCCGTATTCGGCAACCACCCGCCGGGCTCCCCGTTGAAACAGCTTGGCCCGCCGGTAGTAACCCAGCCCTTCCCATACTTTTAAGACCGCCTCCTCGGGCGCAGCCGCCAGCGCGGCGATGGTCGGAAATTGCTCCAGAAAACGGTGGTAATAAGGGATCACCGTCTCCACCCGGGTCTGTTGCAACATCACCTCGGAAAGCCAGATGGCGTAAGGACCCCTGGTGGCGCGCCAAGGCAAGGGACGGGCGTTCTCACGGTACCAATGGAGCAGATCCGCGCCGAAACCATCGTCCACCCCATTCGTCGCTGTTAAATTCGCTGGTTTCTGCCTCAAAGCTGCCCTTTCTCCGTCCCGGACTCCGCGGGGGACGGTTGATCGTCGTTCTTTATAAAAAAAGCTAAATCCGGGTTATTCCAGTACTTGTTACATCATGACATACCTTCCGTGCAGCCGTCAATATGGTTTTGACCCGTTCCCGAAAATTAAACTCCTTTATAAGAATTCGGTCGCCAAAAGTGCGTCCATGGCTCGTCAATCGCTTCATTGCGCCGCTAAAAGCGTCCGGTTTCAGGCGGGGGCCCCGCCGCCTTGCAAACGCCCCTGCCGCACCAGCCGGACAAACAAGGCCGCCAATTCGGGGTCGAATTGCGTACCGGCCCCTTTCATCAGCTCGTTCAAGGCAGCCTCGACCGGCATCGCTTTCCGGTAAGGCCGATCGCTGGTCATGGCGTCAAAGGCGTCGGCAATCGCCAAAATCCGGCATTCCAGCGGAATCTCCTGCTCTTTCAGGCCCAGCGGATAGCCGCTGCCGTTCCACCATTCGTGATGCTTGAGAATCCAGTCGGACAGATAGCTCAATTCCTGGGCCGATTCGGCGATGCTCTGGCCGATCTCCGAATGGCGGCGAATCTCGAGTTGTTCCTCCATGGTCAGCAGGCCGGGTTTAAAGAGGATATTGTCGGCGATCCCGATCTTGCCGATATCGTGAATCTCGGCCAGCAGCCGCAGGTCCTGCACCTTGCGTTCGGGCAGGCCCACCTGTTCGGCCAAGTTTTGCACCAGATTTTTCATCCGCTCGGCGTGGCCTTCGGTGATAAAATCGCGCGCCGCCAGGGTTTTCATCAGGATCTGAATCACGTTGCTGTGCATGCTCTGAATGCGGTGCAACTTCTTGCGGTACATATTGTTGTCCGCTTCCTCGAACACTTCCTGGATGGTTTTCCGGTCGTCGCTGATCGCCCAGCCCAGGGAGATGCTCAACTTGGGCTCGGTGGTCGTCCGGTTATGCTCCTCCATCAGCGCCCCGATGCGGTCCTGAATCCGCTGCGGCTCCTCGGGGGCGCAATCCGGCAAGAGAATCGCGAATTCATCCCCGCCGACCCGGGCCACGATCTGATGGGTGTCGATCGCGGCCGCGATCAACTGGGCGGCGACCCGGAGCAACTTATCGCCGGCGCCGTGGCCGTGGGAGTCGTTGACGGTCTTCAGGCCGTCCACATCGCACATCACCAGTCCGAGCTGACGATACTCGCCCCGCTCAAAACGTTCGACCTCCGCCTCAAAATAGGTCCGGTTGTACAAGCCGGTAAGCTGATCGTGCCAGCCCATGTAGCGCAGTTGTTCCTCGGCCCGTTTGCGGTTGGAGATGTCATGAACCGTCTCGATGGCGCCCACCAGACCGCCAGCGTGATCGTACAACGGCGAGGCCGAGATTAAGGCGTAGACCCCCTGGCCCCGCCGGAGCCGGTCGATGAAGACTTCGGCCTGGAGGATCACTCCTTTCAGCTCGGCCGAGGGATAATAACGCCTGATTTCGGAAAAATTGGCCGTAACCAGGTCGATGAGTAACGGCCGGGGCTCTCCCCAAAAAGGGAACGCATAGGCATAATAGCCAAGCCCCAAAATGTCCTGCTTGGCGATGCCGGTCAGCTCCTCGATGGCCCGGTTCCAGGCCACCACCTTGCCCTGGCAGTCGATGACGAACGTGGCATCGGGCAAAAAATCGATGATATTTACCAGCCGTTGATTGGCGCTGGCCAGTTGTTCCCGGTGCCGTTCGAGTTCGCGCCGGGAATCCTCCAGGCTGTCCATCATCCGGTTAAAAACCGTCGCATAACTGGTCAATTCGTCCATATTGCTGATGGGAATGCGGATCGACAGGTCGCTGCTGGCCGCGATCTGGCCGGCCCGCTCATTTAAAAAGGCCAGTCGCGACAGCACCGACTTTTCCAGATAAGCCAGCACCAACAGGGAAAGGGCGCTCCCCAGGATCAGCAAGGCCCCCAAAAAGCAATAGAGGCTGAACCGGCCCTGGTTGTAGATCGTCCGAGACATGATCAGGCGCAGCACCGCTGCGGGGCGGCCCTCCAGGTCGCGAAGCACGGCGTAGCCGTCGATCTCGTGAGCGTTGCGGACCCGGACCGCCGCCTGGCGCGGCCGCCATTGCCGGAACTCCCGGTCCGTGAGCAGTTGGAGCGGCAGATGAAGCAACTTCGCCAAGTGCGGCAACTCGGCCTGGGTCAGATAGCGGCCCACGATCAGGTAGCCCGGGCCGGAATGAGTCGTTTGCGCCGCCGGGAGCCGCCGCGCGGCCATTAGCAGCAAGCCGTCCGGGAGCCGTACCACCCCTTTGCTGCATTCTGGAGCGGCCGCCAACCGCCGCAACAG
This sequence comes from Bacillota bacterium, assembly GCA_023400055.1. Lineage (GTDB taxonomy): Bacteria > Bacillota > UBA4882 > UBA8346 > UBA8346 > Hydrogenispora. Next base: position 110,525 of record JAEXFN010000053.1, on the reverse strand, counting down.
GCGCGGCGTGAGCCAGGGGCGAAGCTCGGCCGCGATCGACCGGGAACGGCGCAACGCCGACCCGTAACGTTGCTCGCGAATGACGCGCCCGGCCCCATCCAGTTGAACCATGAGTCCGATCCGCAAGCTCCGCGCGACTTCGGCGGGAATGTCCCGTTCCGCCGGTTGCCGGACGCTATGAATATGTAAAAAAGCCCCCAAATCATCCAGTTGGTTGGAGAAAGCCTGCCGAACCCGTTCGCCATTGGCGCGGACTTCCAACTCTTCCGTCGCCGCCAGCCGGCCCATGAGCAAAAAGCGCATCCCAAACATCAACGCCATGACCAGCACCGCAAGGATCAGACTGAAGATCAGCACGGTCTTTACGCGTAACGACAAAGCGGTTCGCCTCGAATCGGATCGATGATTATCTTTGCTTTTCCTGAAAATAACAACTATCCAAAACGTTCTGTGATACTTTTACTATATTTTACATTATATCGAAAATCGTCCCTAATTTCTTTATCAATTTCTTAATTTCCGATTGCTTCGGCTATTTTTTTTCGTCATACTACAAGTGTAGACGATCGGAGAAGCGCCCTTCCCGGCCGCCGGGGGAACCGAGGCCGGCGAGGATCGGCCCGCCTTCCGGCCCTCCCGCCGGATGCTTCGGCGGGACCGCTCCGGCGCCCGGCGGAACCGGAAAATCGCTTTTCGGTTCGGGCATGGGACAATCCGCTTCCGGAGAATCGTCCGGCGGGACTGCCGAACGTCTTGGCGGTGCCGCCCGATGGACCGGCGGCGGCGCCGAAGGCAGGAACTTGTTGGCTGGAGTGTTTGGCGACAGGATTAATCGCGCCGAGGTTGAAATATACTCCATTGAAACTTGCATTTGAAACTTTCATTATGAACCAAACCGGCAACGAAAGAAGGCTGATGTTTATGGCGAGGACCCGATTTACGCCGTTCCGGAAAGGGTTGGGCAGCTTATTGCTGATCGCGGTGCTGCTCGGCGGATGCTGGACCGGGACTGCGGCAGGCGCGTCGGACACCACCCGCTACCCGGCGTCCCGGGTGGCGCTGGGCGGCCTGCAATGGGGATACATCGACCGGGCGGGCCGCTTCGCGATCCCGCCCGGCTACTCCGAAGCCCGCGATTTTCAAAGCAACGGGCTGGCCATGGTTCAGGCCCGGCCCGGGACCGGCTACGGGCTGATCGACCGCGCCGGCAAAGTGGTCGTTCCGCTGCGTTTTGACGAGATCTGCGATTTTTCCGAGGGCCGGGCGGTGGCCTCCGCCGGCAAGCAGACCGAATTGCTGGATGAGAACGGCCGGACCGTTTACCGGACTCCGGGAACCATCGGCGATCTCCACGAAGGTCTGGCCAGTTTCAGCCGGACTCGCAGCGGCCGCGTGCTCTTCGGCTATCTGGACCGCGACGGCCGGCCGGTAATCGCGCCGCAATTTGAGTCCGCGGCCGATTTTAGCGGCGGCGAGGCGTTGGTCGGCTTGGCTCCGGGCCGCTATGGAATGATCGACCGCACGGGCCGGATATTGCGCCAGATTTGCCAGCGGACGGTGGTCCCGGCCGGCCGGGAAGGATTATTCGCTTTTCAAAACAAGGAGAACGGACCCTGGGGTTATCTCGACGGGCAAGGCCGGATCGCGCTGCCGGCCGCTTATCGCTATGCCGGGCCTTTCCAGGACGGCCTGGCCGTGGTCGGCCTGGCCGACGGCGAGTTTTCCTTCCGCTACGGCCTGATCGACCGGAAAGGCGTCTATCGCTGGCAGCCGCGGTTCAGCGCCATCCAGAGCCTGGGCGAGGGACGATTCGCGCTGGGGCAGCCGCTGGATCCCAAGCAGACCTATTTGGGCAACCGTTTCGCCCTGGGCGATGCTCAGGGGCGGCTGCTGACCCGGTTTAGCTTCGTTACTATCGAACCGTTCGCGGATGGGTTGGCCTCGACGGAAAGCGCCCGGGACCGGATCAGCCTGATCGACCGCGATGGCAAACCGGCCAAAGGGTTCCCGAACTTCAAGGGCCGGGGACGGCTGAGCCTCCGCGACGGCCTGCTTCAGATCGAACAGGACCATCGCCTGCGTTATCTGGAGGCCGACGGCCAGTTGATCTGGGAGGAAAAACACCAGCTGGTGCTGGCCGGCGGCCTGCGGCTGGAGGAGGCCAAATACCGGCCGGTCCCGGACTACCTGGTCTACTATCCCCAACTGGCCGGAATGGCCGACGTCAAACTGCAAAACCGCCTCAATCAACGGTTGCGGCGGATCTTTCTCGCCGCCCAGCCGCGCGATCCCCAAATCCGGGCCGATTTCGAGTCGGATTTCCGGGCGCTGCTGGGCCGCGGCGATCTGCTGGTGCTGCAACAGACCGGTTACTATTACCCTTTGGGCGCCGCCCACGGCATGCCGCTCCGCCAGACTCTGCATCTTAACGTAAAAACCGGCCATTTTTATCGTTTAAGCGATCTTTTCCATAAAAACCGTCCCTACCAAGAGCGGCTCAATGCCTTGATCCGCGAACGAGTGATCGAACGCCAGAAAACGGACGGCTTTCCGCTGGACTTTCAGAGCATCGGCAGCGATCCCCAATTCGTGCTGCATGAAGACAGTTTGGAGCTTTATTTCGCGCCTTATGAGATCGCGCCCTATGCGGCCGGTTTCCCGAGCTTTACCATTCCTTACCGGCAGATCATGGACCTGATCGACTGCGACAGCGAACTGTGGCGCGCCTTTCATCCGGCGAAGCCCGGCCAGCCCGGCGAGAAATGAGCCTTTTGGGTTTATCCGCTACAATTGAGTTTTGGTCATCCCGGCCCCCCGAGGACCGGGATTTTCAGGTCCGCTACTTATTCAGGATCTTGCCGACATTCTTGATGATGATCGAGATGGTGCCGTCCGCGTTGCTGACAAACTCGATCTTCTCCCGGTTATTGTAATAGTCGGCCGGGAAATTGATCTCGATCCCGGTGTCGGTCTGGATCTTCTGATTGCGGAACTTCCGGTTGGCGAGCTTCTCCGGCAGTTGGACCTGGGACTCCACCAGACCGGCCCGGCGCACCTCCTCCAAATACTCGCGCTGGGCGTCGGGATCGTCGTGGAAAACCGTCTGGGCCACGTGGTGCAAGTCGATGGCCCCGTTATCGTCGAGATCCGCCGCGATCGCCTGGCGCAGCCGGACCATGGGGGTGAAATCCTCGCCCCCGAACTTCTGGCTCACTTTTTGAGTGACTTTATCGAGCACCCGCGCCTTCTCGTGGTTGGAAAGCTGGTCGGCGCAGTCCAGGAAACGTTGCGACAAGTAAAACTCCTTACTGCCGTCGATCTCATATTCCTTCTCGAGCAGCCCCAAGCTGAGGTCGTCCAGGTAGATCACAAAACACTCCTCGAGTTTCTGACTCTCCGAAGGCAGGACCGCCCGCTGCAGCACCAGGCTGTTGATGCTCTGTTCGGCCTCATAGGCGACCTGATGAATAAAGCCGGTCTTGTAATTCAGCTTGAGCGCGCCGAAGCCGCTCCGGCCGTCGACGTCGAAACGGCAGCAGACCAGGTCGGCCGGGCTGATAGCGACATGCGCCAGCATCAACTGATACAGGTTCCCGGCCAGCTCTTGCGTAAATGCCAGAAAATCGCCGTCGGCCAGATATTGAGCGACGCGATCCCGCAGCGCATTGGCGGGGCCGCAAAACTCGGCCGGTTTGAGATGGTCATCCTCCAGCACTTTGGTCCATAGTTTTTCTAAAAAATCGCCCGCCTCGCCTTGCAAATCCAGTTCCTGCTGGGACAATACCGGCAAACCCACGTTGGTATCCAGAATATGCAGGATTGCCTTTTCGATTCGGATTTCCGCCATCTTCGCTTACCCCTCAATCGGAAACCCCCGCCGCCCACGGCAGGGGTTTCGCCAGTTATTTGCAATATTCTTATGTGATAAATGGGATAACATCAGGGATCGTTTTACGCCCCCCGAATGGAACGGGCCCTATTTCAGGTACCCGCCGTGAAAGCGCAGCCGATAGACGGGGCTGCCGGCCCGGACGACCGTCTCTTCCCCGGTGAAGCTACCGATCCCTCCCGAACTCTGACAATAGTATTCGAACCCAGCCGAGCTGTACTGGCGGGGTCCACGGAACGGTTGCTCCGGCCCGCAATGGCGCAACGCTTCCTTTAGAAAATCGCCGAATCCGGGCGGAACCTCCGGGATCAGCATCTCACCGTAATAATTCATGCCCCATAAGATCTGGCCATCATGCCAGACTACTTCCTCGCCGATAAAATGGGCCGCTCCGATGTAACTGTCCAGATAATAATATTTCCCTTTCTGAAACGGCAGATCCTTGGAACTGGGCCGGGATGGCTCCTTTTCCTTGCCGTTGCCCGCATAGGCATTGCGTTTCGCCTCGATCAGAAACTCCTGCAACTCCGCTTCAGGAACCAACGGACCGCACCTCCTCTTGACAACATGCCTTTAAGTATACCAAACATTTGTTCGGAAATCAAGCTCAACCCAAAAAAGACCCCAATCCGTTCCCGGACTGGAGTCTTCAGCCACTCTCCCGTCACCGGCGCCTCGAATCAGCCCGTCGCCTGCTTCTTGCGACAATACTCCATCATTTGGCGGGCGGCTTTCTTGCCGGCGCCCATGGCCGCGATCACCGTGGCCGCCCCGGTGACGATGTCTCCGCCGGCGAAAATCCCGGGAATGCTGGTTTCCAGCGTTTCGGGATCGACCTGGATGTAACCGCGCTGATTCAGCCCGAGCCCCGCGGTGGTCCGCAACAGAACCGGATTCGGCCCCTGGCCGATGGCCACGATCACGTTGTCCACCGGGAACTGGTAATTGGAATCCGGGACCGGGACCGGCCGCCGCCGGCCGCTCTGATCGGGCTCGCCGAGTTCCATCCGGATACACTCCAGGGCCCCGACCTCGCCTCGTTCATTGCCGATGATCCGGACCGGATTGGTCAGGAGCCGGAAAATGATCCCTTCCTCTTTGGCGTTCTCGATCTCTTCGTGCCGGGCCGGCAGTTCGTCCTCGGAACGCCGGTAAACGATGTAAACCTCTTTGGCGCCCAGCCGGAGCGAGGTCCGGGCCGCATCCATCGCCACGTTGCCGCCGCCGACCACCGCCACCCGCTCGCCGATCCGCACCGGGGTGTCGTACTCCGGGAAGCGGTAAGCCTTCATCAGGTTGACCCGGGTCAGAAATTCGTTGGCCGAGTACACGCCGTTCAGATTCTCGCCGGGAATGTCCAGGAAGTAAGGCAAACCGGCGCCGGTCCCGATGAACATGGTGTCAAAGCCCTGCTCGAAAAGTTCCGGGACGGTGACCGTCTGCCCCACCAGCACACTGGTTTCAAATTTCACGCCGAGCCGCTTGATGTACTCCACCTCGCGTCCGACGATCTCCTTGGGCAACCGAAACTGCGGAATCCCGTACTGCAACACTCCGCCGGCCTCGTGCAGCGATTCGAAGACGGTGACGTCAAAACCCTGCAACGCCAGATCGGCCGCGGCAGTCAAACCGGCCGGCCCGGCACCGATGATCGCCGCCTTGCAAGGCACGGGCGGAGCCGGGCTGGCATCCTCAGTCGCGTAATCGGCCACGAACCGCTCCAGGGCGCCGATGGAAACCGGTTCGCCCTTCCTGCCGAGGATACACTCCTTCTCGCATTGCGACTCCTGGGGACAGACCCGGCCGCAGATCGCCGGCAGGCTGTTTTTCTCCTTAATCTTGGCGGCTGCCCCGGGCAAGTCTCCTTCTTTCATTAACTGAATGAAATCGGGGATATCCACCTCGACCGGACAGCCCTGCACGCAAAAACGCTTGGGGCAGTGAAGGCAGCGGGCGGCTTCGGCCTGCGCCTGCTCGGCTGTGAATCCCAACGCGACTTCGTTAAAGTTCCGGCCGCGTTCGACCGGATCCTGCTTGGGCATCACTTGGCGCGGCATCGGCAACCCTCCATTCCATCCTGATAGGCTTGATAGGCCCCTCTCTCCTGGGCCTGATAATAACGTTGCCTCTGGCGCAGCTCGGCGAAGTCCACCTGCAAGCCGTCGAAAGCCGGCCCGTCCACGCAACAGAACTTGCTCTGGCCGCCCACATTGACCCGGCAACCGCCGCACATCCCGGTGCCGTCGACCATCACCGCATTCAGGCTGACCACGGTCTTGACCTTCAATTCCCGGGTGATCTGGCAACAGGCGTCCATCATCGGCACCGGGCCGATGGCGATCACCTCAGCCACCTTTTCGCGCTCCAGGACCCGGCGCAGCGGCATGGTCACCAGGCCATGCTCGCCGTAACTGCCGTCGTCGGTGGCGATTATCAACTCGTGGCAGACGGCGCGGAGCTCTTCCATCAGAATCAGCAGTTCCCGGCGTTGCGCGCCGAGGATGACGATCACCCGGTTACCAGCTTCATGCAACGCCTTGACCTTGGGATAAAGCGGCGCGGCTCCCAAACCGCCGGCCACTCCGACCACCGTGCCCACCGTCTCGATGGGATACGGGGTGCCGAGCGGACCCAGAATATCCGCAAAGGACTGGCCCGGTTCCAAAGCATTGATCAAGGCCGTACTCTTGCCGACTTCCTGGATGATCAGGGTAATCGTGCCCGCGGCCCGGTCAAAATCGGCAATCGTCAGCGGGATCCGTTCCGCCCGGTCATCCAGCCGGACCACCACGAAATGGCCGGGTTGGGCCTTGGCGGCGATCCGCGGCGCCTCGACCACCAACCGGACGATCCGCGGCGCCAGAATGTCTTTGGCTACTACCTTCAACTAATTCCCTCCTTCATTGCAACGCGTCCTAACCAATTTAGCGCAGTCCGAAAAAGCTTAATACTTTTTATCATAACTCTTTTGCAACCGCATCGCAGCAAAAATTGAAATTGTAACAAAAAATAAACCTGTCTTGAGTATACCATAACTCCAACTTTCGCAACAAAAAAAAGTTGTTACAACCATGGCGATATAAGCTTTGAAGTTACATTAATAAAAAGTCGCGCCATGAGAAATATAAATTTGCGCCAAAAATTATTTTTCGAAGCGCTGAATTGCATTTTCGATCCGATAAACGAATTATCGATCCGGATAATTAAAAATTCGATCTCGATAATTAATTTTTCGATCACGAGAAATGATCTTTCGATCATGAGAATCAAAAATTCCTTCCCAATAAATAACTTTTCGATCATGAGAATTGCAATTTCGATCCGGATAATTAATTTTTCGATCATCAGAAATGACTTTTCGGTCCGGATAAATGAGAATCCGCTCCCAATCATTGAATTATCGGTCAATAAAATCAAAATTAGGGCCGGGATAATTCTTTTCGGGAGGTTTGGATTTGGAGCGACGGGGCGGACGCCGATTTTGGGTCATAAAAAACGGAAGGCACCAACCTTGCCGCCTTCCGTTCCGGGAATCGCATTGTCTTTCCGAGTAAAACTCAATACTGCCGACACCCTGGAGAGTCCCGATTACCGGCCGTGCTTCGTCCCGACCGCTGCCAAATATTGGGGTTTGGCGGGTTGCCGGACCGGGTACTTCCGCTGCACCGGCTGGCGGGACTTCTTCAAATCATAAAGGGTCGCCTCGATCTTGGTCGAGACCAGCGCCAGCAATGGCCCGAAGGTCTTTTGCAACACTTGGGGTATTCCCGCGCCCAAACGGTTCATCACCAGGTCCACGGCTTGCTTCTTGATCTGTTCCGCCTCTTCCGGGGTGAGTTTCCCGTCCGCCCGGGCTTTCTTCAGGTCATCGACCATGGTCTGATTCAACTCCTTGACCACGCTGATGACCACCTCATCCAGGACGACCAGGGCCTGCGCCAACCGGTTATCCCGGTAGCGGGTCGTCAAATAGAGGGCCGTCGCGGTCAAAGCATAAACGCTGCCCGCCGTGACCAACGGCAAGCCGACGATGAGCAAATCGGCTATGGATTCCGGAGTCATGAACATTCCCCCATCTCTTTCCGTCTATGCCATTGTATGATCACGAACTGGGCCAAGGTTACAGGATTCTTTCTAAAAGCGTTGTGATAAACCCCGTCCGAAGGTCGGAGCGTTCACAAAAGCTCAGAGAAGCAAGGGATAAAGTCGTTTTTAAACCTTTGCAAAGCAATTTTCTAATTTTAAAGACTTTATCACATGGCTTCTTTTGCAGTCAAAAATGGTCCCCTAGGCAGCCGAGTCAAATTCCAGCGGTCGGGCCATACTACTCTGGGACGATGCTTAAAAAACCGGCCCGACTTCGGCGGTTTTCGGTTAGCGCGCAGAATGGGAGTAACGACAGGTGGCCGAGATCTACGTGGGAATTTCGGGTTTCTCGTATCCCGAATGGCGGGGAATTTTTTATCCGCCCGCTCTAGCCGCGGCGCAAATGTTAACCTATTATGCGGAACATTTCCCAACAGTTGAACTGAATAACACGTTCTACCGGCTGCCGGCAGCGGCCAACCTGGCGAAATGGGCCGCGGCGGTCGGCCCGGAGTTCCGCTTCGGCGTCAAGGCGCACCGTTCGCTCACGGCCGGGAAGGAGCTGGACCGCTCTTTCCTAGAACTGTTCCTGTCCCGTTTGCAAGCGCTGGGTCCCAAGCTGGGTCCGGTGCTCTTCCAATTCCCACCGGCCGCCGGGATGGCGGAAGCGGAGCGCCTGGTGGCAGCCCTGACAACCCTCAGAACCGCCGCCAACGGCCCATTCCAAAACCCCTGGATCCTGGAGGTGCGCAACCGCGCTCTTTGGAATGAATCCTTCTTTAACCTCTTGTCCCGACGGGAGCTGGGGTTATGCTTTAATGATCAATGGTTTCCGGTCGCGGCTTGGCCGGAACCCGGTTGCGGCTTGGCCTATCTCAGGCTGCGGGACGGTCCGTACTCCGAATCCCAATTGAAGTTAATCGCTAACAAGCTTGAAGAATGGCGAAAGCGGGGCTGGGACAGTCATGTTTATTGCCGGCACGAACCAGCGGCGCCGGCTTTGGCCGAACGGCTGATCCGGCTGCTAGCGCCGGAATCATTGCCCAAAATTTAAAAAAATTTCACTAGCAGGAGTTTGATTTTTAGCCGATAATTTTATCGGCGGTCACTGAATATCTATTAAATATCAAATTGAATCAGCGGAAACTCTCATTCCCTGATGGCAAAGGAGCATTGGTACTCGTGAAATTGAAATCAGGCTATCGTTTGTTCTGCATCAGTCTCATCAGTCTGATCGGACTCGCCGCATTTGGCTTGGCTTACACCCGGGCCGCCGGGGTTCAACCGCAAATCGACGCCCGCGCCGCAGTATTAATGGATACCAATAGCGGAAAACTGCTTTACAGTAAAAACGCTGATGCCGCCATGGCTCCGGCGAGCACCACCAAGATCATGACCGCCATCCTTGCCATTGAGCGCTCCAACCTTCAAAAAACCGTCTCCGTCAGCAAAAACGCGGTAGCGGTCGACGGCTCATCGATGGCTCTGGCCTACGGCGAACGGTTGACCATGGAAGATTTGCTTTACGGGTTGATGCTGGTCTCCGGGAATGATGCGGCGGTCGCCATCGCCGACGCCATCTCCGGCTCTCAAGCCGATTTCGCCCGGCTGATGACGGAAAAAGCCCGCCAGATCGGCCTTACCAACACCAATTACAAGAATCCCAACGGTCTGCCGGCGCTCAACCATTACAGCACCGCCCGGGACCTGGCCCGGTTGACCGCTTATGCCATGCGCAACTCGATCTTCGCCCGCATCGTCCGGACCAAGGTCAAAACGGTTCCCGGCAATAAACCGGGTCAAACGCTCACCCTTTATAACCATAACAAGCTGCTCTGGCGCTATCCTTACACGATCGGCGTCAAGACCGGCTACACCTTATCCGCCGGCGGCTGTCTGGTGGCGGCGGCCGAGAAAAACGGGACCCGTCTGATAGCGGTGGTGCTCAAGTCCAATGCCATTTACGACGACAGCATCAAACTTTTCGATTACGGATTCAGACAAAAATCCGCCGGAACCCGCTCCTGAAAACAGGGCATCCGTTGCCAAAAACCAGCCGTTCCGGCTGGTTTTTTTAGTTTTCGGGGAATCTGCCGCGCTGTACTGCGGAAAGCCTGTTTTTAATTAATTCCAAACGCCCGTTCCCCTTGCCTGGGATTTTTAATATTTTATTACCAAAGGGAATAAAGGCCCTGGTACCAACCAGTCTTTTGAATAAGGAGGTTTCGCCCATGTCTAGACATCATCGCGTCTGCGAATGGGATCCATGTGAAAAACGCTGCAAATGCAGGAGGAAAAGGCACCACAGACGACGGGATTGGTTTTTCGGCTTTGGTGGCCAGGAATTGGCATTTCTCATCTTTCTGGTACTGATCCTCTTGATTGTAAGCACTACGACCTTCGCTATCTGAGCCAAACTGCAAATTGTAAGTTTATGATAACCGTCGAACCCGGCCGGTTTGAAACCCGCGCCGGGTTTTTCGATGGATTGCCCGCTCACCAGCGCAGAAAATGCAAGTCGGCCTTATGGCTCCCAATCGCTCAGTTCGGCCCAGTTAACCGCGGGCCCGCCCTCCGCCGCGGCCAGGCTTCCGACATAGATCGTATCGTTATATTGCCCGACCCGCTGGTAGTGTTCCAGCAAAAAACGGGAGGTCGGAGCCATTTCCAAACTCAGCGCCCGAGCGGCGGCGATCCAGTGCAGTTCGCCCTCGACCGTCGGATGAAAACCCCGATCCAGGGTCCGCCCAAAATAGATGTATTGGAGCCTGATCTCGGCGCCCCGCAAGCGCGAGACCAGATAGCGCAGCTTGAAATCGGTCAACCGTTCCGGGCGGAATCCGGTCTCTTCCCAAACTTCGCGCAAGCATGCCGCCGCCGGATCGCTCATTTCGGCATTTTCCAGATGACCGCCGACCGGCGCCCATAATCCCGGCGCCAATTCCCGGGTTTCGGCCCGCTTCATCAGCAGGAGATCCGCCCCATTGCTCAAAAAAGCCGCCGCCATCTGCCGCAAACGAATCATAAACCATCCCCCCTTTGTTTCTGAGCCCGATCCTCATCTACATTATACGTCACCTCCGGCATTTTGAAAAACGCTCGCGAATATTTCCTCCTGTCCGAGTCATAGGCTGAAAAGGTCGCCCGTAAAAGGTCGACAGCGCATTCGCAACATCGGGACCGGCTTGCTAAAATTTTTCCCGGATACCCGCACCAGCCGACGCAGGTCCTGGCGAAGAAACGCCGAATAATTTATGGCAAGTTCCCATTGTCACGGGGCTTAAAACGCAGGCCAAGACAACATGCCTGGTCTCCTAATTTTGATGCAGAAAGGGTGACTGACAGTGAGCCAGACGATGCCAGATCGCAAGGCGGTTTCAGTGGTGATCGCCGGCGAAGCCGGCCAAGGTATCCAAACCATTGAATATCTACTGGCCAAGATTTTAAAGTCCGAAGGATACCATATCTTCGCTTCCAAGGAGTACATGTCCCGCATCCGGGGCGGTTCCAACTCTACCGCCATCCGGATCAGTTCCGAACCGGTAGCGGCTTTCGCCGAGCGGATCGACCTGCTGGTGGCGTTGGACCGGGAAGCTCCGGCGCACCTGGAGAAACGGCTGTCTCCCGCGACGATCATCGTCGGCGACGCGGCCGATCTTCAGCTGACCCGGCCGGTGCTCGACATCCCCTTCGCGGGTATCGCCACGGCGATCGGCAACAAGCTCTTCGCCAACAGCGTGGCCAGTGGAGCCATCGCCGGACTCTTCCAGGTCGAATTCGAAAATGTCGCCCGCGCCATCGCGGCTTACTTTGGAACCAAATCCCGGGCCATCATCGATCAGAATATCGAGGCGGCCCGCCAAGGCTACCAGGCCGGCCTGGCCCTGGCCGAAACGCACCAGATCCGGCTGGCCCCGGCCAAGGACCCGGCGGCGGCCGGCCATCTGATCGTCAACGGCAGCGAGGCGGTGGCCATGGGCGCGGTCGCCGGCGGCTGCAACTTTATCGCCGCCTATCCGATGTCCCCCGGCACCGGCGTGCTAACCTACCTCTCCCAGTATGCCGCCGACTTCGGCATCGTCGCTGAACAGGCCGAGGACGAGATCGCCGCCATCAACATGGGAATTGGCGCCTGGTATGCCGGAGCCCGGGCCATCGTCACCACTTCCGGCGGCGGTTTCGCCCTGATGACCGAGGCGGTCAGTCTGGCCGGGATGATCGAATCGCCGCTGGTGACCCACATCGCGCAACGGCCCGGACCAGCCACCGGCTTGCCTACCCGCACCGAGCAGGGCGATCTGGAATTGGCCCTCTACGCCGGGCACGGCGAATTCCCCCGGCTGATCCTGGCGCCGCGCTCCATCGACGCCGCCTTTTACCGGGCCGCTGAAGCCTTCCAGTGGGCCGACCAATTTCAGGTGCCGGTCTTTATTCTGACCGACCAGTTTCTGGCGGATTCATTCCTTAATCTGCCAAGCTTGGACCCGGACGGTCCGGCCAGCGAGCCTCAGTTCATTGAGACCGACGCGGCTTACCGCCGCTACGAGCTGACGCCGGATGGCCTCTCGCCGCGGGGCATTCCCGGTTACGGCAGCGGTCTGGTCGGGGTGGACAGCGACGAACACGACCCGGCCGGCCATATCACCGAGGATCTCGACCTCCGGGTGGCCATGGTCGACAAACGCCTTCGCAAACTGGAGCTGCTCCGGACCGACCTCGTCCCGCCGGTTTTCCACGGGCCGACGGATTATCAGACCCTGGTGCTCGGCTGGGGCTCGACCTACCCGGCCATTCGCGAGGCCTTGGCGAGCATCGCTGCGGATCGGCCGGACGTAGCCCAGCTTCATCTGGAGCAGGTCTATCCGTTGCCACCGTCCGCGCTGGAATATCTGAGACGGGCCCGCCGGATCATTCTGGTGGAAAACAATGCTACCGGCCAGCTCGGCAAGTTATTGCGCCAGGAAGCCGGGATCGCCGTCCATGACCGGGTGCTGAAATACAACGGCATGCCGTTCTCCGTCGAGGAACTGGCAGCGCGCTTCAGCCAATTACTGGAGGCCGATCCGGCTTCGGAAGGGAGTGCCATCTGATGGAAGCCAAAGATTTCAATCTGGAACAGACCGATATCGCCTGGTGTCCGGGATGCGGCAACTTCGGCATCCTGAGCGCCTTGAAAGCCGCCTTGGCTGAGCTGGGGATCGAACCCGGCCAGTTGGTCATGGTCTCGGGGATCGGCCAGGCCGCCAAGATCCCCCATTATCTGAAATGCAACTTCTTCAACGGCCTGCACGGCCGGGCGCTGCCGGCGGCCACCGCCGTCAAGGCGTCCAACCCTGGACTGACGGTGATCGCCGAGAGCGGCGACGGCGACATGTACGGCGAGGGCGGCAACCACTGGATGCACACCATCCGGCGCAATCCCAACCTTACCAACCTGGTCCACGACAACATGGTCTACGGTTTGACTAAAGGCCAGGCCTCGCCGACCAGTCCGCTGGGCTTGGTGACCCCGGTCCAGGTGGGCGGGGTGAGCACTGAGCCGTTCAACCCGCTGGCCACGGCCATCGCGCTCGACGCTTCCTTCGTGGCCCGGGCCTTCAGCGGCGACGCCCAGCAGACCAAGGAAATCCTGAAGCAGGCCATCCGCCATCCTGGCTACGCGCTGGTCGATATCCTGCACCCCTGCGTCTCCTTTAACAAGCTGAATACCTACGCCTGGTTCAAGGAGCACATCGAGTATCTGGACGAAACCCACGATCCGACCGACCGGAACGCCGCCTTTGCCCAGGCGCTGCGGACCGACCGTCTGCCGCTGGGGGTCTTCTACGTCCATCGCGACCGCAAGCCGTTCGAGGAAACGCTGGCGGCGTATCGGGCCCAAACCGAGCCGCTTTACCGGCGCCGTCCCGACCGCGCCAAGCTGGCCGCGCTGATCGAATCGAAACGCGCTTGACGCGCCCCAGCCCGAATGGAGTTTTACGGATTCGAACCTTTCAAAGCAAACCCCAGCCCTACCCGGCTGGGGTTTTTAATTGCCAAAACGGACCCGGCGCTCGCGACCGAACCGCTTCCGGACCGGCCCGGGCCGCGGGCGGTTCGTCTTGGGGGCCGCACGGTCCTTCCGCCGGCTCGGCCAGGGGCGCTTTGCCGTTTTCCGGTCCTTGCCGGGAGTTCAGCGGAAGCGCGATCGGTAATTCCGGAACCGCTTTAGCGAATCGCGGTCCTGCGCAACGAGATTCCGGTTCCGCTCCGGACTTTTTCGGGCCTTCCGGCCGGCTTTCCCGGGACGACGGAACAAATTTTGGCGCGCTTAACAAATCCGGGAACCTTTTCGAAAGCCGGGACGTTAATCAGACTAATCGGATATTCCAATTCCGTGAAAATGTTTGCCAATGGACGAAATTGAAGAATAGGCGCTGCGGGAACCGATGAGGAGCAACCATTGCGGGGTTTCCGTCAGGCCGAAGCCGAAGGATCTGGAAGGCGCGCCGCTGGGGATTCGCCCGGGGAGCCGGACGACAAGCGCGACTGAAAGAAAACTGCGGCATCGGCCGGAACTATCATGAAAGGCCCGGAACCGCGGCGACGTCGCGAGTCGCCCCGCCCGGCCCGATAGGCCAGCCGATCGCCGATTTCATATTTCGAAAAGCAAGGACCACGGAGGTCAAAACCCTTGGCGCGTGGCAGGCTAGGCTTTTTTACGCGCCCGGTAGGCGGCCAGATCGATGACGTTGTCGTAAACCGGGGCTTCGTCGGGCGGAATCAGATCGCCGGCTTGTTGCAGCGTGCTGATGACCTCGTGGATCGCCCGGCGCACCTTCTTGGAATCGGCCTTGCTCCAGGCCTCCAGCACCGGAATGAAACGGCGGTCCCCGGTGGCCTCGATCTTGGCCAAAAGCAGCAAGATTAGCCCCCGGTCGCGATCCTTCAAGGTGTTTACCAGCTCCAGGTGGCCGGTGCGCGCTTCCTGCCGCAGCCGCTCCAGCAGCTCGTCGGAGTAGGTGTCCTTTTCAATGGCCCAGCCGCGCTCGGTATAGACCAACAACGGCAAACGGTAATCATACTCCAGATCCAGGAAGCCGTTGATGATGGCCCAATCGATCCGGGCGGTGATCGTTTCGAGGGATGCCTCCCGGTAAATCCCATAGACCGGATTTTTGTCCAATCCCATTTCCAAGAGCTTTTTCTCCCGGGAACCCTTGAGGACCTTGGCAAGCATCGTCCGGCCGGCGCGCATGATCAGATCGTCGGCGCCGCGTAAAATCGCCCGGATCTCTTCAAAGGGTAAATCCGTGACGTCTTTGGGATCGAGGGTGTAGTTCACCCGATTGACTCGTTTACCCATGCTCTCCATTCCTTATGAGTATAGTAGCCGCCGGCGCGGCTCTATTTAAAAAATTCGCTATCCTTTGCATTACTCCTTCCTGAATGTTACAGTTGCCCCAACAATGTTCGTGGAAAAAATCCCCCGTTTGCGTCCCGATTCTCCGGGATGCCGTCGCTATGCCCAGGAAAAGAAATATTCTTTTCATTTTATCTTTACAGAAAATGTTGGTGCGAAGATCTTCCAACCACAGCTGAAAGCCCAATCAACCGCGGCCGCGCCGCTCGGCTCCCCAAAAAATTCCGTCCGGCGGCAGGAATTTTCCCAGCCGCAGCCGAATATTATAAATTACTTTTTAAAAGTTTTTTATGAAGTTTTGAAAGGACCAAGACTACCCCGTGGTACGCAAAGCGATCAACCAGGAACGGATGCGTTCCATCAATAAACGGCAGATCTTCGGCTTCGTCAAGGAGCACGGCCCGGTTTCCAAGAAAGAGATCGCCGATCAGCTGGGGACCAGCCTGACGACGGTCTCGACCTTCATCAACGAGCTCATCGACGAGCGCAAGCTGACCTCCTCCGGGACTTCCAAATCGACCGGCGGCCGCAAATCGGAGATCTTTACCCTCAACCCGGACGCCCTTTACGTGCTGGGGATCGATCTGCAGGTGGACCGGCTGGTCAGCGTGGTCCTGAACTTCGACGGCGTACCCATCGCCGGGGACAGCGTCCCCTTCCAGGCGCCCGACGAATGGCAAGTGGCCGCGGCGATCCGCACCACCATCCGGGAGGCGATCGCCCAGGCGGGGATCGATCCCGCCAAGCTGGCCCATATCGGAATCGGGATCCCCGGGATCGTCGACCCCGATTCCTGCATCATCGAATTCGCACCCAACCTGGAGTGGCGCAATGTCAACCTCCGGCAGCTGCTCGCCCTGGACCGGCCGTTGCTGATCGAGAACGAGGCCAACGCCGCCGCGATCGGCGAGAAGGTCTACGGCGCGGGCCGGCTTTCGGCCAACCTCTGCTTCATCTCGGTGGGCATCGGCATCGGCGCCGGACTGATCTTGAATAACGGACTCTACCGGGGCGCCAGCCATCACGCCGGCGAGTTCGGCCACATGACCCTGGACCCGGACGGTCCGGCCTGCCGTTGTGGCAATCACGGCTGCTGGGAGGTTTTCGCCTCCAATGAGGCCGCTCTGAAGCAATATTGGCAGCGCACCGGCAGACGGCTGGCCGCCTACGATCATCTGCTGGCCTTGGCCGAGGCGGACGATCCCGACGCCGGCGCGGTGCTGGAGGAGATCGCCACCTATCTGGGGATCGGCATCGCTGGCATCGTCAACGGCATCAATCCCGAGCTGGTGGTGGTCGGCGGCAAGATCGCCACCTGCGGTGAAATGCTGCGCAACCGGCTATTGAAAGAGATCAAGGAACGCACCCTGGAACGGACCTTCCGCGGCCTGACGGTGGAATTTTCGAGCCTGGGCGACCGGGCCACCGCTCTCGGCGTGGCGGAGATGGCGCTGGATAAGCTGATTTAGAATCTGGAATCGCCGTTTAGAGCTGAAATAGATCCCAAACATGCGGCATGTCTCTAAAGGACCGGCCGCCCCAAAATAAAGTTCGATCCTCAACCATTCATTATATAAAAAGGAGTGATTTCATGGCTTATTTACTCGGTTATGACATCGGCAGTTCCTCGATCAAGGCTACGCTGCTCGATGCGGCGACCGGAGCGGTGGTCGCCTCGGCCACTTCGCCCCAGACCGAATTGGCCATCGCCGCGCCCCAGCCGGGCTGGGCCGAGCAGGATCCGGCCACCTGGTGGGAGCATGTCAAGCTGGCCACCGCGGCCATCAAGGCGGAGGGCGCCGATCTCCGGGAGGTGGCGGCCATCGGCCTCTCCTACCAGATGCACGGGCTGGTGGTGGTCGACCGGCAGCAACGGGTGCTCCGTCCGGCCATCATCTGGTGCGACAGCCGGGCCGTGGCCATCGGCGATAAGGCTTTCGCCGCGCTGGGATCGGAGACCTGTCTCAAGCATCTCCTGAACTCACCGGGGAACTTCACCGCCTCCAAGCTGCGCTGGATCCGCAAGAATGAGCCGGAGATCTTCAGCCGGGTCCACAAGGCGATGTTGCCCGGCGAGTACATCGCCATGCGGCTGACCGGCCTGGTCCGGACCACCCCTTCCGGCCTCTCCGAGGGCATCTGGTGGGATTTTCTGGAGCAAGCCCCGGCCCGGCTGGTGCTGGACTATTATCAGCTGGATCCGGACCTGTTGCCGGAGGTCGTCCCGCTCTTCTCGAACCAGGGCGAACTGACCGCCGCGGTAGCCGAGGAGCTGGGCCTGAAACCCGGCACCGTGGTCGCCTACCGGGCGGGCGATCAGCCGAACAACGCCTTCTCGCTGAACGTCCTGAATCCGGGCGAGGTGGCGGCCACCGCCGGCACCAGCGGCGTGGTCTACGGCGTCGGCGATCAGCCCAACTATGACCCGCAGTCGCGGGTGAACACCTTTGTCCACGTCAACCACAGCGCAACGGCGGCCCGCTACGGCATCCTGCTCTGCCTGAACGGCACCGCCATTCTCAATCGCTGGCTCCGGGACTTGCTGGGCTCCGCGGCCATCAGTTACCCGCAAATGAACGAACTGGCCGCCCAGGCCCAGGTCGGCGCGGCCGGACTGACGATCCTGCCCTACGGCAACGGCGCCGAACGGACGCTGCAAAACCGGGAGATCGGGGCGATCGTTCACGGCTTGAACTTCAACATTCATAACCGTAGCCATCTGCTGCGCGCCGCCCAGGAAGGGATCGTCTTCGCGCTCAATTACGGCCTGGAGATCATGCGCGATATGGGCGTCCATGTCCAGGCGGTCAAGGCCGGCCACGCCAACATGTTCCTCAGCCCGCTCTTTGGCGAGGCTTTCGCATCGGTCACCGGAGCCCAGGTGAAGCTGTACAACACCGACGGTTCCCAGGGCGCGGCCCGGGGCGCCGGGGTCGGCGCGGGCATTTACCGTAATTTCGACGAAGCCTTCGCCGGCCTGCAGTCGATCAAGGTCATCGAACCGGATCCGGCGCTGCAACCGGCCTACCAGGAAGCGTACCAACGCTGGCGGGCCCTGCTCGTCCAGCAGCTCCATAAAAACCAATAAGTAAGGGAGGATTTTACAATGACCATTCCCAAGTCTTACCACAGCGTCTGTCGCTGGACCTTCAATCCCGGCAAGAGCGGCTTCACTCCGGCCGACATGCGGCCGGCCTGGAGCGCCGACCGGCTGGATTCCGTAGCGGTCATCGGCCTGATCAAGCAGAAAATCGCCCCCCGCATGCCCGATCACATCGAGCTCGGTTATGAAGTCCATTACGACGCCGAGATTAACGACCAAAACGCCGCGGCCATGGCCGACGCCCTGCTCGACGCGGGCATGCATCTGGCGATGATCACCCCCGGCGCTCATTCTCATTTCGGCTACGGCGGAATCGCTTCGCTGGATCCCAACGAGCGCAAAGCTGCCGAGGAGCTGGGCCTTCGAACGGTCGAACTGGCCTACGGCACCATGAAGAAAGCCTGGCATCCCGATCCGGCGCTGGCGCCGTCGCTGATCCTCTGGAACGGCTCCTACGGTTATGACCTGGCTTCGGTGGGCATCCGCCGCATGTACCAGAACCTCAAGGAGAGCGTCGCCGGTCTCTGCCGCCGCGAGGCCGAGCTGGGCGGGAAACTACACATCGGCTTCGAGCCCAAACCGAACGAAGGCCATCCGGCGATGCTGATCCCCACCGTCGCCTCGGCGCTGCTCTTCTGGCGCAAGCTGGAGGAGGAGTTCGGCATTTCCCGCAAGCAGAAAGGCGTCAACAAGGAGTTCGGCCATTCCGAGATGATCGGCCTCGACCATGTCTATGACTCCGTCGAGGAGTTGGACAACGATGCCATGGTCCACATGCACCTCAACAGCCAGGGCTACAACGACGGGATCATCCTCGGCGGCCCCGGCAAATACGATATCGACCACGGCACCCGGATCAACGGCATGAACATCGCCATCGCCGGCTTGATTCACGATGCGGGCTTCAACCGCTGGAAAGGCCATGACATGCAGGTCCGGGCCTATGACAACGAGGAACAGGGCGTCGACCGGGTCATCCGCTCGATCCTCTACTGGGATGCTTGCGAACAAGCTGCCCGTCATCTCGATACCGCGCTGCTCCTGAAACATCTGGAGCAACGCGCGACCGCCAAGGCCGAGGACATGATGCGCGCCGCCGTAGTGGACGCCTGCGGCATCTTCGAGGTATTGTATCGCGGGTAAGGCGAAAAATCAGCAAAACTGCATTTGAAATAGCGGCCTTTGAGCGGCCGCTATTTCTTGCGCGGATCAAAAAGATTTACCGATGCCATTTTTTTACTTGTATTCCTGTGAATTCATGATATAATTATCATAATGCCTAAACTGAGGTTCGTATGGTTCGCAAATTCAAATCGAGAAATTGCCTCCTATATAAGCCCGAGGGAAAGGTAAATAGCCCACTAGGCTTAAAAATGGAGGTTTTCTTATGTACCAAGACAAAACACTGACATGCAAGGATTGCGGGAATGATTTCACATTTACCGCCAGCGAACAAGAGTTTTTCGAATCGAAAGGATTCACTAACGAACCCGGCCGTTGCCCGTCTTGCCGGGCCGCCCGGAAAGAGCAATCCGGTCGACGCGGTGATCGGGGCGGTCGTTCGGATCGGCCCATGTATACCGCGATCTGCCACACTTGCGGAAAAACGGCTACGGTTCCGTTCCAACCCAGCGGCGACAAACCGGTTTACTGCCGCGATTGTTTTCAACCCCGCCGTCAATATTAAGCTAGTCGTGTGATGAAAATCCCTTGCCATACCCATCGCTTTGGCCAATCCCCATGCGATAGGTTCTTTAATTGGCGGGGGATTTGTTTTATCCAAGTCCGACAGCGCCAGCCCGTTTTCCAGCCTTCTCAAAGGCGGAGGGCAGCTTGCTTTGACTTTACGATACGGTAATAAATTATGGTTCTCTCAATCAAAATAACGGCATGGACACCTCGATCATCACAACGTAACGTAATCCAATTTTATTTAAAAAGCAAAGGAACGATCATGAACCAACTTATTTTTAGCGAATTGAACCTCTCTAAAGAGGTATTGAAGGCCGTCGCCGAAATGGGTTTCGAAGAGGCCACCCCCATTCAATCCCAGGCCATTCCGCCGATTCTGGAAGGAAAGGACGTCATCGGCCAGGCGCAGACCGGCACCGGCAAGACCTGCGCCTTCGGCATCCCGGCCATCGAAGGGATCATCCCCCAACTGCGGACCATTCAAGTGCTGATCCTCAGTCCCACCCGGGAATTGGCCATTCAGACCGCGGAAGAACTGAAAAATGTGGCCCAACACAAAAGGGGCATCCATATCCTGCCGATCTACGGCGGCCAGTCCATCGAGCGCCAGATCATGGCGCTGCGGAACAATCCGCAGATCATCGTGGGAACGCCGGGCCGGGTCATGGATCACATGCGGCGGAACACCTTGAAGCTCTCCAACCTGAAGATGCTGGTCCTGGACGAAGCGGACGAGATGTTGAACATGGGCTTCCGGGAGGACATCGACACCATCCTGGAACAGGTCCCCGCCGAACGGCAGACCATCCTGTTCTCGGCTACCATGCCGCGGCCAATCATCGAACTGACCACCAAATATCAAAAAGAGCCGCTGCTGATCAAGATCGCCCACAAGGAACTGACCGTGCCGGGGGTCGAGCAATTCTACCTCGAGGTCCGGGAGGCCAACAAACTGGACGTTTTCACCCGGCTGATCGACGCCAACGGCATCAAGCTGGCGCTGGTCTTCTGCAATACCAAACGGCGCGTGGACGAATTGGCGGCGAAACTCAGCGCCAGCGGTTACATGGCTGAGGCGCTGCACGGCGATATGAAACAGGCGCAGCGGGATAAGGTGATGGCCCGTTTCCGGGAAGGCGCCATCGAAATCCTGATCGCCACCGACGTGGCGGCCCGCGGCATTGATGTCGACAATATCGAGGCGGTTTTCAACTATGACCTGCCCAGCGACGAAGAATATTACGTCCACCGGATCGGCCGGACCGGGCGGGCCGGCAAGACCGGCAAAGCCTATACTTTCTTATTTGGCCGGGGGGAACTTTTCAAACTCAAGGAGATTCAGCGCTACACCAAGTCCAGCATCACCTTTCTGAAACCACCCTCATTGCTGGATGTCGAGGAAAGCAAGGTCAGCAACATTCTCGACAAGTTGAAACAGACGCTGAACGCGGGCCAGCACGCCAAATACATCGCTTACATCGAGAAGTTGCTGGAAGAGTCCGGCCTCAACGGGGAACAAGAAAATGAGAATGGGAATGACCTCACGTCCATGGACATCGCCGCCGCGCTATTAAAGATGGCGGTCAGCCCGGCCAAGAATGGCGAAACGGCTGACGCCGCAGCCGCCGGTTCCTTCGACGCCAATGCTGAAAATGAAAGCGAAATGGTGCGCCTATTCATCAACGCCGGCAGTCTGGACCGGATCCAGCCCCGTCACGTCATCGAAAGCATCGCCGACAACACCAGCCTGCCCCGCAACCTGATCGGCGCGATCGATATCTGCGAGAAATTTACCTTTGTCGACGTGCCCCGGCCATACGCCGAAGAAGTGATGAGTTCGCTGAAGCTGAACCGACTCAACGGCCGGCGGGTCAACATCGAGAAGGCCAACCGCCAGTCTTCGCGGAACAATACCGCCAAATTCAACGGCAACCGGTTCAAGAAATTCAAAGCGGCCCGTCCCTGAAGCTGGGCCGCTTATTTGCGGTCAAGGATTGCGGCCGCCGGTTTGGCGCTTCCGATGGGTCGCCCTTGAATGACGGGCTCAGCTCTTGCGGTAATCGCCGGGAGTCCGGCCGGTGATCTTTTTGAACACTTCGTAGAAGAATTTCAGATCCTTGATGCCCACTTGGGCCGCGATGTCGATCACCTTCATGTCGGTGACCTGCAACAAATTGCAGGCTTCCTCGATCCGCAGCTTCTGGACGTAGTCGCTGAAATTGATCCCGGTGACTTCCTTAAACAGCTTGCTGAAATAGTTCTTGCTGATAAACGAACGGATCGCCAAATCTTCCAGCTTAACATGGGTATTATAGTTACGGCGCAAATAATCGATGGCCTGGCCGATCATCCGCCGGTGCTGCAACGACGGGTTCTTGGCGTGGGAAAGCTCCAGCGCCCGGAAGATCTTGATGATCAGCTCGATCAGATAGGCCCGGATCAGATCGAGATAACCCTTGGGCATCGTCTGATACTCCTGGTGCATCTTGGCGAAGAGTTCACCGATCTCATAGAGCTCCCCCCCTTGCAGGCTCAGATCGGGGATGGGCCGGTAATCCTGGGGGAAAAGCGACTTGAACAGGAAAGAAGAGGCGATCTCCGAAAACTGGCTGGTGCCGAGGAGTGAGCCGTCGATGAACTTCGGGGTAAAAACGCAATTGTAAACCACCAGGCTGTCGCCGCTTTGGTCCGGTTCCGCGAAGAAGCCGTGCGGCATATCGTCGTGGATGATGAAGAGATCCCCCTGACCGGTCTGATACTGCTGATCGCCCACGATATGCACCCCGCTGCCCGAGCTGACATAGGCGATCTCGATGAAATCATGCTTGTGCAGCCGGTTGCAGAACTCCTCCAATTCGGTGGAACGGTTGATATAGACTTCCTCGTTGGCCCGGAACAACGTTTTGCCCTGCAGCACCGGGTAAAGTTCGTAATTCATCCTGACATCCTCGCTTCCGCCGCTTCGTCTGAACGCCTGAGATAAAGTCTTGCGGAGTTAATCCCAACGCTTCTGAAAATCGCCTAAAAACAGCATAACATCTTCCCATGAACCGCCGCCCATTGCAAGGTATAATGATAATGAAACCATCCGGCCGATCCGGAAAAGCCGCGGCGCCAACCGGACGATGAAGCGGGTTCCCCGCTGGATTCCAAAGGCCAAGGCCCGATGGCAACCGATTTGGCCGTGAAGCATCATCATTTATCGCAAATATTGCAAAAGGAGGCGGATCGTTTCGATGGGCAATTCCATTTCCGAAAAGAACGTTCACGACGGTTACCAGATGGCCAAGGAGATCTACGCCGAATACGGCGTGGATACCGACCAGGTTTTGCAACAACTGGCGCAGGTGCCGCTCTCGCTCCACTGCTGGCAGGGCGATGACGTCGGCGGGTTTGAGGTCGGCGCCGACGGACTGAGCGACGGCGGGATCCTATCCACCGGCAATCATCCGGGCAAAGCCCGCAACGCCGAGGAGTTGCGCCAGGACATCACCACGGCGCTGAACCTCATCCCGGGCAAGCACCGGGTCAATCTCCACGCGATCTACGCCGAAACCAACGGCGTCTATGTGGAACGCGATCAGCTTTCCATCGATCATTTCCAGAATTGGCTAAGCTGGGCCGAAGGACAAGGCATCGGCCTCGATTTTAATCCGACCTTTTTCTCGCATCCCAAGGCCGCAGCCGGCTATACCCTGGCCAGCCGCGACCCGGAAGTGCGCGCCTTCTGGATCCGCCACGCGCAATGCTGCCGCGCCATCGCCGCCGCCATCGGCGCCCGGTTGGGCAGTCCCTGCGTCAATGATATCTGGGTCCCCGACGGCTCCAAGGATCTGCCCGCCAACCGGCTGCTCCACCGGCAGCTGCTGAAAGAGGCCTTGGACGAGATTTTCGCAGTCAGTTATGACCGCAACCAGCTGTTGGACGCGGTCGAAAGCAAGCTCTTCGGGATCGGCTCCGAAAGTTACGTGGTCGGCTCCCACGAGTTTTACATGGGCTACGGGATCAGCCATCAGCTGGCCATCTGCCTGGATATGGGCCATTTCCATCCCACCGAAAACATCGCCGACAAAATCTCGGCCCTGCTGCTTTTCGCGCCGCACTTGCTGCTGCACGTCAGCCGGGGCGTGCGTTGGGACAGCGACCACGTGGTGATCCTGAACGACGACCTGCTGGCGCTGACCCGCGAGATCAAGCGTGCCGAGGCCTGGAACCGGATCTCCCTGGCCCTCGATTTCTTCGACGGCAGCATCAACCGGATCAGCGCCTGGGTCATCGGCGCCCGGGCCACCCTCAAGGCGCTGCTCTTCGCGCTGCTGGAACCGACCGCACTGGTCGAAGAGGCCGAGATCCAAGGCAACTTCGGCAACCGCCTCGCCTTGCTCGAAGAACTGAAGACCCTGCCCTTCGGCGCGGTCTGGCAGCAATACTGCCTCACCCAACGCGTCCCCGTCGGCAGCGCCTGGCTCGACAATGTCGCCGCCTACGAACGGGAAGTGCTGGCCAAACGGGCCTGAGCGCGTTGATTTAAAACAGGACCGTCTTCGTCGGCGGTCCTGTTTTTTTAACCGCCAAGCCAGCATCGGTTTTCCCTAAAGGCCGTCCCGCGACGCTCAGCGATCGCGCCGTTCTTTGCTCAGCTTTAGGATGAGCATGACCAGCCACACCGCGATCAGGCCGAAGATGACGTACTGCAACGGCGTAATCTTGGTGAATTTGAGGTTGGAGAGCCAAAAAACCGCCACCGCGGCGAATAAGAGGTCGGGGTAGTATTTTTTGAGGTTCTTCACGGCAAACTCCTATTCCGCTTCTTGGAACTCCGCGAGCAGCGCCTGGCGCATCGCGTCCAACGGCGCGTCGATTCCGGTCCAAATCTTGAAGCCGATCGCGCCTTGATTGACCAGCATTCCCAGGCCGTCCAGGGTCCTCGCGCCTCGGGCGCGCGCCTCTTTCAAGAACGCGGTGGCCGGCGGGTTGGGAATCACGTCACAGACGATGAGGTCGGGCCGGATGGTATCGTACACCAGGTTCGGCTTGGCCGTCACCGCCGGGTAAAGGCCGATCGCCGTGGCATTGATCAGCACGGCCGCGCGCTCGGGAACCGCATAGGGCGCGTCCCATGGCACCAGCTCCGCCCGGACGCTGGTTTCCCGGTTTAACAGCTCGACCAGTTCCCGTCCTCGGCCGGCGCTGCGATTGACGACCGTGATCCGCGCCGCGCCGGCCAGCGCCAGCTCGACACCGATCGCCCGGGCCGCCCCGCCCGCTCCCAGGATCACCACGTCCTTGCCGCGCGGGTCGGTCCCGGCCTCATCGCGCAACGATTGCAGGAAGCCCTTGCCGTCGGTGTTGGCGCCGATCAGGCGGTCGTCCCGGCGATAGACGGTATTGACGGCGCCCATCAGCCGGGCGTCGTCGGCCACTTCATCCAGGTATTGCAAGACCTTCACCTTGTGGGGGATGGTCAGATTGATGCCCCGCATGTTGAAGGCGCGCATGCCCCGGATGGCGGCCTCCAGATCCTCCGGTTTCACCTCGACGGTGAGATAACGAAAGTTCAGGCCGGCCGCACGAAAAGCGGCCTCCTGCATGACCACGGTGGGATTCTCGGCCACCGGATAGCCGAACACTCCCACCAATTCCGCACGGTAGTTCTTCTCCGAAGCCATGGGCGCTCCTCCTCATCCGATTTGATCCGCACTTTATCACAACGCCTTAAATATTCGGAACAACATAGCGATTTCCTTTTTTGATCTCCAAGAACGGAATGCCGCCAAAACCTATTGTCGATTGACCCGGACGGCTGCGGCAATCCATTATGCAACTTGAATCACGGATTTCACGGAAAAACCGTCCGCTCTCTTGGAGATTTTAATCCGTGAAATCTTCGAATCCGTTTCATCCGTGATTCTGTTCTTCCCTATCGGTTCTTATAGAAGTGAATCATGGATTCCACTTTCACCGGAAAAAACGACCCAATCTCTTAACTTTGGCAGTTTTATCTGGGATTCTCCCGACTTATCCACAGCCAAAACCATTAACCCCATTCAACGAATCCATTTATCCACAAAAATAGATCACTTATTCACAAAAAGAGCTCTTTTATTAACAAAATGAGCTTGCTGAGTGACTGAGCGAGCTTACTTATTCACAAAACAAGCTCGTTTATCCACAAAATGAGCTCATTGAACGACTGAAAGAGCTCACTTATTCACAAAAAGAACTCTTTTATTAACAAAATGAGCTTGCTGAATGACTGAACGAGCTTACTTATTCACAAAAAGAGCTCGTTTATCCACAAAATGAGCTCGTTGAGCGACTGAGAGAGCTCACTGACTTACAAAACGCTCTCTTTTACTGACCAAACGCGAGTTATCCATCGGGAATTAACTTCACCGGGGAGGGGAGCGGTCCGATTTAATTGTACAAAATGAATCCAATTTATTTAATGGATGTCGTCCGGTAACCGTAGGGGTAACCTTCACGGTTACCCCTACGGTTTGCAACGGTTCATTGGGAATCAGCGGACCGCGAAACGCAACATGTTCCAGGACAGACGCGGCAACAGCGCCTGCGGTCGGGCGCTTTCCGCCGCCTCGACCGATGTCTGGCGCGGCTTCACCCGCTCGGGCGCGCCGAAATCATTGACCGCCGCCAGATCCGGCCCGTCGAGCACCAGGTGTTCGATGGGGCGCACGGCGCCGAACGAGCGGAAGTCGAAGGCGACCGCCACGTCCTCGGCCTGATCGCAGTTGAGCACGAAGACGCTCACTTCCCCGGCCTCCCGGTTATAGACCACCGCCGGTTGCAGCACCGGCACGTCGCCGTAGACCGCGCTGTCGTAGTGCGGGCAGGTCACCAGCGGCCGCAATACCTCGCCGCGGCCGTGGGCGGATACCTGCTGGAACGGGTAAAAGATGGTCTGTTTCAGCACCCCGCCGCCGGGTTGGGTCAGGATAGGGGCGATGGCGTTGACCAGTTGCGCCAGGCAGGCCATCCGCACTCGGTCGGCGTGGTTGAGCAGCGAACAGAGCAGGCCGCCGAAGACCAGGGCGTCCAGCAGGTTGTAGATCTGTTCCAGCCGCGGCTTGGCATAATCCCAACTGGTAAACTTGACGTCGCGCTGCGCCCAGACATTCCACTCGTCGAACGACAGGTGGAGCGTCTTCCTGCTGCGGCGCTTGGTCTTGACATAGTCGGCGGTGGCGGCGATGGTGGCGATAAAATTGTCCATGTCCACGAACGACGCCAGGAAGTCGCCGGCGGTGGCGCTGTCGTCGTGACCGTAATAACGGTGCAGCGAGATGAAGTCGACCTCGTCGTAGAGATACTCCAGCACGGTGCGGTCCCATTCCGGGAAGGTCGGCATCGCCGTGTTCGAGCTGCCGCAGGCCACCAGCTGGATCTCCGAGTCGACCCAACGCATGATCTTGGCGGCCTCCAGGGCTTTCTTGCCGTAATCCTCGGCCGACAGATGGCAGATCTGCCAGGGGCCGTCCATCTCGTTGCCGAGGCACCAGACCTTGATGGCGTGGGGCTGCTCGTGCCCGTTGCGGCGGCGCAGGTCGCTCCAGTAAGTGCCCGCGGGATGGTTGCAGTATTCGACCAGCGCTCCGGCGGCGGCGGGCGTCCCGGTGCCGAGGTTGACCGCCTCCATCACCGCCGCGCCGGCCAGCTTGCACCAGTCGGCGAACTCATCGATCCCGACCTCGTTGGTCTCGATCGACTTCCAGGCCAGATCCAGGCGGCGCGGCCGCTCGGCCAGCGGGCCAATCCCATCCCGCCAGTCGTACCCCGAGACGAAATTGCCGCCCGGATAGCGCACGATCGCCACGTTCAGCTGACGGACCAGATCCAGGACGTCACGGCGGAAGCCTCGCTCGTCGGCAGCCGGATGGCCCGGTTCGTAAATGCCCGTATAAACTGCCCGGCCCAGATGCTCGATGAATGAGCCGAATAAACGGGGGTCGGTGGTTCCGATACGGTAATCCTTTTCGATAATGCATTGCGCTTGTTTCATACGGACCTCCTTTGTTGTTGCGATATAAGTAAAATTTAATAATTAAGTAACTTGGCTTTCCATGTAAAAAGTAAAAAGAAAGTAATAATTTAAGTTAATGAGGGCCGATGAGGGCCGATGAGGGCGATTCTGACTTAAGCGAATGAGGGCCGATGGAGGCTATTCCTGCCCCCACACCCCCAGGACCAAAGGGTGTAGTGGGACACCCTTTGGAATCCGCCCAGCCGGAACCGAGGTTCCGGCGCCTCCTTATTCATCCGGGGTTCTAGCATGTCGCCGCCATCCATGGCAATCTGACTGGCAACCAAGCGTAGGCTTCCGTCCCCGACCGCTGTTTTTCTTCCTGAAAAGAAGCGGCGCCGTCTCCCTCCCTGGAGACGGGTGCCATTAGAACTTTTATACTATTTTTCGTTGATTTACGTACAAGTCACTTAACTTTCATAAACCCGCCGCCTTCAAGGATGAAGGCGAGCGACGCCTCTTTTCAAGAAGGAAAAACGGCGGTCGCCCTGCGAAGGGGACTTCAAAAGCCATGGCCCGGTAGCCAGACAGAAGGCCAGGGATGGCGAAGACGATTACCGGATGCATCAAGGGAGGCTTGGAATCCGTAGGTTCCAACGGTTTTTTGGTTACTTTTTTGCCGCCAAAAAAGTAACCCGCCGTCGGAACCGTGGGCCAAAAGAAAAAGCATCCAAAAGTCCTTCCCTTTAGATTTAAGCTATTTGTCAATGCATCTCGCCTTACCAATCCGCTGGATCCCTGACCCGGGCCACCGCCGGAAAGTCGGCGGCGCTTCCCGCTTGCTGTCCCCC
Organism: Bacillota bacterium; assembly: GCA_023400055.1. Classification (GTDB taxonomy): domain Bacteria; phylum Bacillota; class UBA4882; order UBA8346; family UBA8346; genus Hydrogenispora. The sequence continues at coordinate 81,521 of JAEXFN010000053.1, read as the reverse complement.
GGACCGACAGGATTTCTCATACTCCAAGGGCGTCATGCCCTGGCTATCCTTGAATACTTTGAAGAAGTAGTTATAATTTTGATAGCCGACGTCGCCGGCGATCTCTTTCACCCGACGCCTGCCCTCCGCCATCAGCAGCTTGGCCTTTTCCATCCGCAGCCAGTGCAGAAACTCAATGATGCCCTTGCCACAGTCCTTCTTGAATTTGCGGCTCAGATAGGAACTGTTGACGCCGGTCGCCGCAGCGATGTCAGTGAGGCTGATGTCCGCTTTATAATTGCGGTAGATGTAAGCGAGGGCTTGCTTGGTAACCTCGTCGTAAACAGAATTAGTTCCGCAAAGCTCCAAAGCGTCAAGCAGTTTCTCATAGACCGCCAGCAGCCAGTCGCGCATCTCCTGCAGGGTATCAAACCGTTCCAGCTGTTCATAGGGGTCGTCGCCGCCGTGGCCGTAGACCAGCGCGGTCTCGAGGTCCGCTTCCCGGCAGGTTTTGACGCTGATATTGATCAGGCTGACCATGGCCATTTTGATCGCGGCCGGATTGGGCTGATAACGCTGGATGCGCAGGAAGATATCGCTGATGCAGTTTTTCAGGGATTCCCGCTGGCAGGACTTGATCAGCTCCAGAATCGTTTTTTCGTCTTTGATCTCCAGCACCGGCACGTTTTGCCGGGTCGGGTCGACGGCCGGTTCATAGAATATCCGATCTTTCCCCTCGTAAAAGCGCTTGCCGAGCAGCCGCTGGGCCTTCTGGTAATGGGTCCGCAGTTCGTCGAGGCCGCCGCAGATCCCGTCCAGGCCGAAACAAGCGCTAATATTCAAGTAGCGCTTGATGGTGGTCCGGATCCGGACCAGCGTCGCGAAGACCTGGTTATAGATGCTTTGCGCGCTATGCAGCTCTTCCATGGAGAAGATGATCACAAATTCGGCGTCGTCCAGCAGCGCGAGAACCGCCCGGGCCTGGCCCATGTCCCGCAGGATCGCGGCACTCATATCCCCGAAAGACTTCAGCAAATCATCGAGCTCGCCCGGGGTGAACTTCCCGCGCAGCAGGGTATAGTCGTCGATGGCTCCCGCTGCCACCACCAGATTCCGTTCGCCCAGCTCCAAATGGAGCGCCTCGATGGTCCGCCGCGCCGCCGCGGCATCCCGGACTCCCTCCCGGAGCAGCCGCTGAATGAAGTTGCGTTGCAGCACCGCCCGCCCGGTCTGCAGTTGTTCGGCGATCCGCCGCTGTTCCACATCGTCCCGGCGTTCCCGGCCGATGCTCTCGCGCACCGCGCGCAGGACCGGCAACAGACTCTCCGCCGTTAGGCTGTGTTTCAGAAGATAATCACAGGCGCCCCGTTTCAGGCTCTCCTTGACATACTGGAAATCATCGTAGGCGCTGAGGGCGATCACCTTGATCTGGGGATAGTTCTCCTGGACATACTTGATGATCGTCACGCCGTCGATTCCCGGCATGTTCATATCGGTGATGATTAACTCAGGAAGCCCGGCGGCGATGACTCGCAGCGCCTCCGCGCCATGGGTCACGGCCTCGCACAGCTCGAAGCCCTCGGCTTCCCAGGCGATCAGTTTTTTCAAATTGGTATAGACGAAGACATCGTCATCGATGATCAGCGTCTTGAGCATCAACGTTTACTCCTCTGTCTTTACCCGGCGTGTTTATCCGATGATCGGCAAGGTCATTTCGACCATTGTGAATACGTTGGGGCAGCTCTCGATGCGCAGGCCGTACTGGTCCCCGAAATAAAGCTGGATCCGTTCCCGGACATTCTTGATGCCGATGGCGCAGAAATGGTTGCCGGAGACATTCTCCTCCTGCAATACCCGGGCGATCATCTCCTGGGTCATGCCGATTCCATCGTCGGTGATGGTGAAGATCAGCTTGCCCTCATAGCTGAAGCCCCGGACCTCGATCACCCCCTGCCCTTTCTTGGGGCCGATGCCGTGGATGATCGAATTCTCCAGGATCGGCTGAAGCAGGAACTTGGGCAGCTTATAATCGAGCAGCGCCTCCTCGATGGCGAAGTTCACCTGAAATTTGTTGTAATACCGGAACTCCTGCAGGTTAAGGTAGTTCTGCAGGTATTGCAGTTCCTTGCGGACCGTGATCAGGTCATCTTCCTTGCCCATACTCACCTGGAGCAGCTGAATCAGTGAGGACAACAACGATTCCAGATTATCGGCCTTTTGGGCGCTGGCCAGTAGCTTGGCCGTATTGAGCACGTTGGAGATGAAATGGGGATTGATCTGGGCTTGCAATGCCTTGAATTCGGCGGTCCGCTTCTGGGCCTCGGTCCGCTTGATATCCTCCAGCAGGTTGCGGATCTCGGTGACCATCGCATTAAAGTTGCGAGTGACCTCGGCGATCTCGTCCCGGTTCTCATCGGCCACCGCCACGGCGAGGTTGCCCCGTTTCACTTCAGCCATGGCCTGAATCAGTTTATTCAAGGGACCGGCGATACTCTTGGTAAAGATCACCGACAGCAGCACCGCCAATAAGAAACAGCCCACGCCGAGCAGCATGATGCCGTTGCGGATCCGACCCGATTCGTAATTGAGATAGGAATAAGGGATGGTGCTCACCACATACCACCCGGCGTTTTCGATGGGTGAGAAAGCCACCAGGTAAGGATGGCGCTTGATCTTCAGGCTGAATACCTTCTTCCCCAGCCGTTCGCTGGCGTGCAGCAGGGCGATGAGCGAAGGTTCCTGGTAGGCTTTTTTAAACGGAATCGCCGGGGTGCGACTGGATACCACCGTGCCGCGCCCGTCCAAAATGAAGATCTCCCCGCCCTGCCCCATGTCGATATGCTGATAGATCGCGGAGAAGAACTTTTCGTCGGTCCGGATCACCACCGCCCCGATATATTCCCCTTCGTACATGCTCTTAATGGCCCGGCCGACGATTAGCCCGTTTTCAAAATCGATCACCCGGTTGACCAGATGATCCTCATCGTGCCAGCCCAGAGCGCGCCAGACCGGAACGCCGCTCCGCTGCTTGATCTCCCGGATAAAGCTCTCCCGGTAGCCGGCCTTCAGATTGAGCTTGTAGTTTTCATCGCCGTAGGCGATGATGGTTTGGTTCCCGGGGGTAAACAGCAACACGTCCGAGATGTCATGCAAAAAGGAGAACTTGTTAATCAACATGTTACGCATGTTGTACTTGGCGTCCATCACTTGCCAACTGCCGAGTTCGTTATAATGAATCAAAGTCTGCTGGACGATCTCGGAGAACCCCACATCGATGGCGTCGTTCTCCATCCGGTTCATTTGGACCACGATGTTTTGGGCCACTTGGTTTACGACTTGCAACGAGTAGGTGTTGATCTTGTTCTGAATCGCTCGGCTCGACTGGCGGAAAGAGTAAAGGCCGGTAACCACCATCGGCAGCAGTGACAGCAACAAAAACAGCAGGATCAGCCGGTTTTGGATCTTGATGTTGCGGATGGTGCAACCGGCTCTCAGCCGCCGGTTCCAGATCATTTTCGCTGCGCCGCGCATTGTTTCCATGTGCGCTCCCGGATTTGATGATTATTCTTTAATTGCGCCGACAGTCAGGCCGGAGATGAACGCCTTTTGGTTAAAGAAGAACACGATGATGATCGGAATCACCGATAGTACCGCCCCGGCCATCAGCATGTCATAGTTGTTGCCATAGGGGGTCATCAAGGAAGCGAGCCCGATCGGCAAGGTCATGTTTTCATCGCTGCGGAGGGCGATCAACGGCCAAACCACACTGTTCCAGCTGAACATCGCCTGCAGAATGGTCATGGCGCCGAAGGCCGGCTTCATGATGGGCATCATGATTTTAAAATAGATCCCAAACTCGGAACAGCCGTCGATCCGGCCCGCGTCGATCAGATCCTTGGGCAGGCCCACCGCGAACTGGCGGAAGAAGAAGACCGCCACCGGCGGCACGGCAAAGGGCAAAATCACGCCGGCATAAGTATCGATGATATGCAACGACACCGTCAGCTGGTATAGGGGCAGCAGCAAAATCTCGATCGGCACCATCATCACGACCAGCACGCAGATGAAGATCAGATTGCGGCCCTTGAAACGGTAAACCGCCAGCCCATAACCGACCATCGCGCTGAGAAAGATCGAGATGGCTGTCTGCAGGAACGTGATCATGATACTATTTTTATACCAATGTAGATAAATTCCTTCTTTTCCGGTAAAAAGCACCAAATAATTCTGGAGCGTCATAATCTCCGGTTGCAGCTTGACATTGATGCCGTTCCGGATCATCTCGACCCCGGGTTTAAAGGAAGAAACCAGCATAAAATAGAACGGCGCCAAGGTAAAGATGCAGAAAGCCAGCAATATCAGCGTGGCAATGATGGTGCCGGGCCTGGGGCCGCTCTTTTTCCGGGCGACCGGATTCATGAGCCTCTGTCCTTCCTGGGAGCGAGCCATCTTAATCACTATCCTTCTTGAAGAATCCAAAACAAGTCAACTGAATCAAGTTCACCAGCATCACCAATACCACCAGCACGATCCCGACGGCCGATGCGAAACCCATGTCAAAGTTGTTGAATCCCATTTGATAAAGATACGAGACGATGGTCATCCCGATATCGCCGGGGGTGGCCGTCTTCCAAAACGCGTAACTCTCGGCGAACATTGAGAAGCCGCCGTATACGCTGATGGTAACCACATAAATAATTACCGGTTTTAAACCGGGCAGTGTGATGTGACGGAACTGATCCCAGGAGTTGGCGCCGTCAATCTCGGCGGCCTCGTATAATTCCTGGGAGATTCCTTGCAGTCCGGAGAGGAAATATACGATATTAACCCCCAGCCAGCGCCAGGTGCAAAGCATGACCAGAGCCAGCATCGCCGGCCCCTTCATCTGCAGCCAGGTGATGGGCTTGATGCCAAAGAGCCCGGTGATGGAATTCGCCAGGGTGCTGGTCTGCTCGCCGAAGGCATAGCGGAAGAAGATTCCGGCGACGATCACCGAGGTGAGCGCCGGGATAAACAGCGCCGACTTGAAAAAATTCTTGAACCGCAGCCGCCGATTGTTTAAGAGCACCGCCAGCAGAATGGGCAACGGGACCAGCACCAGAATGGTCCAGAACGTGTAATAGCCCGTGGTCTGGACGGCGCTGAAGAAATGTTCGTTCAGCAGTTTGTGATAATTCGCCAGCCCAATGAAGCTGACGTCATTAAAGCCGGCGATCCGTTGGAAACTCATTTGAATCGTGGCGATGAACGGATAGAGATAAAACATGAGAAAAGCCAGGACAAACGGCGCGACAAAGAGATAGGGAACCGTTTTGGGCGAATTGCAAAACATCCGCCAAAATGCTTTTTTGGTATTGTTCACGATGCTCCGACCTGCCTTCTACAGTTTCTTCCCTCACGAAGAATTGACTGAAGTCTCGCGCTGAATCAACAGTTAAATAAAAGTTTTAGGCGTTTTCGTTGAACCCATACTCGTGGGCAAGCCGCAATTTCTCCCGTAAAGTATAACAAGGGCTGTAAGTGGTATTGGCAGCAAAATCAGCGAGTGCTACAGCCCTTGCATGTGGCGCTGATGCCGCCCCCCGACTTTCGGCGGGCGGCATCAGTGAAAATCGGTTTATTTCCGCAGTTCGTTCGCGACTTCCTTAAGGACCTGTTCCGGAGTTTCGCTCTGCTCTTTTAACGCTTTGAAGCTCACGTTCTTCTTGATCAAATCGATGGCCAGCGGATACTTCTCGGTAATCACCGTCGGTCCGATCTCGTCTTTAATGCTGGTCAACATCGAGAAGATATCTTTCCCGAAATAGTTGGTGTATTGATTGTCGGCTTTCATGGCCGGATCGTTCCAGACATCCCAGCGAAGCGGGTCGAAGCCCAGCAGCGTCCAGGTTTTGATCGAACCTTCGCGGGACAGTTTAGCGGCGGCCAACAGCTTAAGCGCCAAGGCTTTGTTCTTGGATTGGGCCGTGATCGCCGTGCCGGTTCCGCCCATGCCGGCCGAACGGCGGCCGCCTTTGTGCCACGCCGGAAGCGGACGGATGATCATTTTTCCCTTCAAATCGGGCATATACTGGACGAACCGCCCCATGTACCACATGGGCATCATCAGGGAGGCCGCGCCGCCCTTATTCATAAACGCCCAGTATTCCTCGGAGTGATGGAAACCGCCCGGGGCCGGGATCGCGATCTTGTCTTTATAGATCATGTCTTTCAGGAAGGTCAGCACCTTCACGTTGGCCGGTGAATCCAGGATGACTTTGCCGTCTTTGGCGAAGATGTCCGAGCCGTATTGGCTGATCAACGGATAGAAGGTCCAGTGCTCGGTGACTTCTACGGTGGTCATCGGTTTGCCGGTGGCGGCGACCACTTTTTTACCGGCCGCGACATAATCGTCCCAGGTGACGATCTTGTCGACATCCACGCCGGCTTTGTCCAAATACTCTTTGTTATAATACATGACCGTGGCGCCCACGTGGTAATCGACGCCGTAATACTGGCCGTCCTTGGCGTAATTGTCGAAGCGGGCCTTGATGCACTTGCTGAGCACCGGTTTGACGATGCTGTTCAGGGAAACCAGTTGGGGAGTTTTGCCTTTGAGATAATTGGCGAATTTGCTGATCTCGATATCGGCCAGATCCGGCGCGCCCACGCCCGATTGCAACGCGACCAGCAGCTTGTTATGCATCTCATCGTAGTTGTAGACATCGGTTTTCAACACGATCCGATTGTTGGGATTGGCTTTGTTCCAGGTCGCCACCGCGTCATCCCAAAAACCCTTGTGCAATTCTTGGAAGGTCCAGAACGTCAGGGTGGTGGTTTTGGATGCGGCCTGAATCGGGAAGATCATTCCCATCACAACGACAAGAGTCAACAACAAGATGGTAATTTTTCTCATTCAACATTCTCCTCCTTTTTTGATTACCGCCATTTCATTATAGGACAGCCGTCCGTTTTTCTCACTCCAATTTCTTGACTTTTTACTATAATTTTGTAACTCAATCGTTACGCTTCCGAAACAATCTCCCAGTTTAAATCGGGCCTAAAATGAAAAGACCGCCGTCTCGGCAGTCTTCATTCATCGCTCATTGTGATATTTATCATGGTCGGGACATTCCGGAATTCAATCCTCCGCCAGCAGGTTGCGGACCAGCTCGGCGACTGCCAGTCCCAGTTTGAGATGCTCGCCCTTCTCCAGGTGAATGCCGTCGCGGTCGCTGGAGACCACCACATTGGCGGTATCCAGGAAAGCGCAGCCCCGCTCCTCGGCTACCTGGCGGTAATAGCGCCCCAACTGTCTCGATTTCTCTCCGGCGCCCTTGAACATCTCCTGAAAAACAACGTTCAGGGTGGCCAGCGGCGGCGGAGCCAGCAGCAATACCCGGGGGACTCCGTTATTCCGGCCGGTCCGCGAGTTTTGGACCAGATCGACCAGTACTCCCGCACCCTGGGCAATATCGAAGCTGGTCAAGGAGAAGCGGTGTTTCAAATCGTTGGTTCCCAGCAGGATGATGGCCAGATCGAGCGGTTTGTGCGTATTCAGACAAGGAATCAGGTACTCCTTGCCATTCTTGTAGCCTTCGATCGGATCATCCCAGACCGTGGTCCGGCCGCCCAGTCCCTCCTCGATGACCAGATATCCCTCGCCCAACGCCTGGCGGAGCACACCCGGCCACCGCTCGTCCCGCTCGAACCGGCCTTTGCCCGCGGGATCGGTGCCCCAGGTATTGGAGTCGCCGTAACAGAGAATCGTTTTCATATTGGCAGATCGCCCCCCTGATGAAATATTTCGAGCCCGGCTCCGGCCGGTTATATTGCCGCCCCGGCGACGATGGCCTCGATTCGGGCCCCGCTGATCCGTTGGCTCACCGTGTCGGCCGAAGCCACCGTGATCGCGGCAGCGGCCAGACCGTAACGGCAGGCATCCCCGAGATTTTTTCCGCGCACTAAACCATAAATCAGTCCCGCAGTCAGCGCATCTCCCGCTCCGGTAACCTCCGCCACCGTGGTGGGATAACTCGGCAGCATACGGCTGCCTTCGCTGGTAGTGTAGCATAAGCCGTCCTCGCCCAAGGTCGTGACCACGGCGGAGACACCGGCGTCAATCAACAGTCGGGCGGTCTGGGCCACGTTGTCGCTTTGAGTCGGAACTCCCGTGAGCGCCGCCAATTCATCCAGATTCGGAGTGATCAAGGCTACTCCCTGCAAATTGCCGCGAACCCGTTGGGCCTTGGCTACCGATACCGGTTCAATACAGATGGGAATGCCCGATGTCCGGGAAAATGCGATTAAAAAAGCGATGGCCGCCTCGGGGATGTTGGTGTCGCAGACGATCCACTGGGCGGATCGCAGCAGGTCCAGCGCTGCCCGAAGATATTCGACGCTGAGCCGGTCCAGGATAGCCATGTCGGCCAGGGCGGCCGTCAGCTCGCCGTGGTTGTTAAGCAACGCGATGTAAGTGCCGGTCCGCTCCCGTTCCAGCCGCAACAGATAGCGCAGATCGACCCCGGCCGCGGCCGTCGCCCGGATGATCCGTTCCCCCTCCGGATCGACGCCGACCACGCCCAACAGGCTGACGGCCACGCCCAACCGGCCCAGATTCTCGGCGATATTGCGGCCGACTCCGCCGGGACTGGCTTGGATCGTCCCGGGATTGGAGGTCCGCAGCCGCAAATCTCCGGCGGTCCGGCCCTTCAGATCGATATTGCTTCCTCCGACGACTACCACTTCCGGTCGTGCCATCCGTCATCCTTCCGTCTTTAAGAACGGCTAACGAAGCTGCCCGTGATAGGCGACGGCAATTTGCGCCGCCAGCGCGGCGTTGTGTTTGACCAGGGCCATGTTGGTCTCCAAGCTTTCGCCGGCGGTCAGTTCCTTGACTTTGGCCAGCAGGAACGGGGTGACTGCCTTGCCCTTCACGTTTTGGGCCGCCGCCTCTGCCAGCGCGGCGCCGATCGCCCGATCAATCGCCGCGGCATCCGCTTCGAACTGCTCGGGCACGGGATTGGCGATCACCGCTCCGCCGTTCAGTCCCAGCTCCCACTTGGCCTTCAGGATGCGGGCGCAATCGGCGGGGCTCTCGACCGGATAATCGACCGGGAAGCCGCTCTTCCGGGTGTAAAAAGCCGGGAACTCGGTCGTCTGATAGCCCAACACCGGCACGCCCAGCGTTTCCAGTTTTTCCAAAGTCAACCCGATATCCAGGATGGATTTGGCGCCGGCGCAGATCACTGCCACATCGGTCCGGGCCAGTTCGAGCAGATCGGCCGAGACATCCATGGTTTGCGCCGCGCCCCGGTGCACCCCGCCGATTCCGCCGGTGGCAAAGAAACGGATTCCGGCCATCGCCGCGAAGATCATCGTCGCCGCCACCGTCGTGGCGCCGGTCTGGCGGCGGGCCACCGCATAGGGGATATCGCGCCGGCTGACCTTCAGCACATCGCGGGCGGTCGCCAGATGCTGCAGTTGTTCCGAGTTTAAGCCAATCGTAATCCGGCCGGCCAGCATGGCGATGGTCGCCGGCACGGCGCCGTTCGCCCGGACGATCTCCTCCAATTGGCTGGCGGTATTCAAGTTCTCGGGATACGGCATCCCATGCGAGATAATGGTGGATTCCAGCGCCACCACCGGGCGTTCGGCGGCCAGCGCCTCGGCCACTTCCGGCTGGATACCCAGATATTCTAAATATTTTGCCATGGTTAACCTCCGGTCCTATCGTTACATCGGTCCCTGCGTCCGACCCAACGGGTCGGATCCTATGCCATTTTACCATATTTTCCGAAGTATGGATCAGCGCGGGCGTTTCTTTAACCAAAACTTCCTTTGGCCGTCATCGCGCCAAATCCGGGATAAAGCACGGCGGTTTCCACGGCGTTACAACAAGCGAATCAATAGCGGCGCCAACAGCACGGTGACCACTCCGGCGATGCCGATGGCCAAACCGCTCATGGCCCCTTCGACTTCGCCGAGTTCCAGCGCCTTAGCGGTCCCGATGGCGTGCGAAGCGGTGCCGATGGCGATTCCCACCGCCAAGCGGTCGCGGATCCCACAAAGCTTACAGAGGGTCGGCCCGATCACCGCGCCGATGATGCCGCTGACGATGATCGCCGAAACCGTAATCGGCGTGATGCCGCCCAGTTCCTTGGCGACCTCGATTCCGATCGGGGTGGTAATCGACTTGGGCGCCAGCGAGGCGCCCAACACCGGGCTCAGGCCGAACCATTTGGCGAACAGGATGGCGCTGGTGATCGCCGTGGCCGAACCGACGATGATTCCGATCATGATCGGCACGATGTTGGCTTTGAGCAAGGGCAACTGTTTATAGAGGGGCACCGCCAGGACCACCGTGGCCGGCCCCAGTAAAAAAGAGATAATGCTGCCGCCGGCGTTGAAGGCCGCCAGGCTGATGTGCAAGCGCAGCAAGACCCCGATGATCAACAGCACGCTGATGAGGTAAGCATTCAGCAAGGCGAGCCTGGTGCGGCGGTTGATGAAGACTCCGACTTCAAAAGCCAGCACCGACAGCAGGATTCCGAACAATGGCGAACGCCATAATTCCTTCATCGTTTTGGACCTCGCTTGACCCATTGTACGACATGCCCGGTGACCACCATCACCAGCGCGGTGGTGATCAGGCAGATCCCCAGCAGCGGCAGCCATTGGCCGCGCAGCACGCCCAGGCAGGCGAGCACCCCGACCCCCGCCGGGATCAGGAAGAAGGCCAGATGCTCCAGGAGAAAATCGCTGATCTCGGCGATCATCTCCAGCTTAATCCAGCCGGCGCAGAGGCAGCCGAACAGGATCACCATGCCCAGGACGTTGCCGGGAATGGGCAGGCGCAGGAGCTGGTGGAGCAGTTCACCGAGGAAACAAAGGCCGATGATGATGCCGATCTGGCGCAACCATTTCATAGCGTCCCTTTCTCGAACTTTGATGGCCCCTGCCAACGCTTTGAGCCATGCCCAGCGGCATGGCAAGGGCTGAGGTACAACAAGTCCATCTTAACATGCGCTCGATGCGGCTTCAACCTGGCCGGGCAAATTTCCCGTCGATTTTCACTCTTTCGTAATCCGGCGCGGCGTTGGCGTTATCCAAAAGTTTGGTTTTGCAGTTTGGAAAGGGCTTCGCTATAATAAAGTAAAGATGAGGGAAACATGGTTATCTTACTGACAATTCTGATCATCGCGGCGATCGCTTTATTTATTGTAAAGGCCAAAAACCCGTCGGCGTACTGGATGGCCCTGATGCTGGTCGGCTGGTTCCTCAGCATGGCCGGGTTGATCCTGTTTTTCTCGAAATACGGCGGCTTCTATTACCACGTCAATCTGATCCTCTTTCTCGACGACCGGATCCGCCAATTCTTGCTTACTTCGCCCATCTCGATCGACTGGATCAGCCGGCTGATCACCGTCGGCCGTTCCATCTTTATCTTCAGCCTGACCGGCCTGTCGTTGCGGCTCTTTTATAACCGCACCTTTAACGAGATCTGGCCCAAATATATGCTCAACGCGGTCCTGCCCCTCGCCAACCTCTGGTTTTACGACCCCCTCGTCTACCGTTCGCTGCTCGGCCTGATGAATCGCGACGCCACTTTCGTAGTCAGCCTGATCACCCGGGGCTGGGTGATCGGTTCCACGGTCATCGCGGTGGCCGTCATGATCTGGCGCTACCGCCGGATGTCGATTCCCTGGGCCAAAAACCGGCTCAAGCACATTCTGCTGGGCGTCTTTTCGCTGATCGCCTTCTATTTTTACCTGGCCTTCCTCGGCCCGCTGCAGGTGAGCGACGCTCGGACCTATTACTTTCTCTACTGGGATTTCTCTAACTTCAATCCGCCGTTGACCACGCTCGATTGGTACATCGGGATCGGTTTTACCGGGTTTACCTCCATCTGGAGCATCTTCGCCATCTGGAAGTACACCGAGGTCCAGGAGCAGTTCGGCCAGCCCGACCTGCTGCTGGCGCGGAAACTCAAGACCGCGCACATGGGCGTCCGGGTCTTTACCCACGGCATGAAGAACCAGCTGTTAATGACGCAGCTCCTGGTGGACCAGACCAGCCAGTTGGCCCGTTCGGAAGAGGCCCCCGCCGCCGAGCAGCTGGTCCAGAACCTGGACAAGATCGCCGAGATCGTGGGGCAGACCCTGTCGCGCCTGGATCTGCTCTATCAATCCTTCAAGACTTCCTCGCTGGAGTTGCGGCCGCTGCGCAATACCGAGCTGGTGCAGAATACGGTGCAAAAGATCAAGGCGGTCCCGGGGCACATCCGGCTGGAAAGTCAGGTGGACGACGAATGCCTGTTGCTGGCCGACGCCTTCCACCTCGGCGAAACGCTGGCCAATATCTTGATCAACGCCTTCGAGGCCATTCCCGCCGAGCAGCCCGGCCGGGTGACGATCCGTTCCTATGTCGAGGAACGGTGGTGCGTGATCCGGATCAGCGACAACGGTTCGGGCATCGCCAAAGAACAGTTGCAGCAGATCTTCGACCCCTTCTTCACCAGCAAGAACAGCACCAAGAACTGGGGCGTCGGCTTATCCTACGCCAAACAGATCGTGCAGGGTCATTTCGGCCATATTCTGGTCAGCAGCCAAGTGGGTCAGGGCAGCCAGTTCGATATTTTCCTGCCCGTCTACTCGGTCGGTCCGGTCAATCCGGCCGACGCTTAGCGGGAACGGAACAGTTTGATCCCATATCAAGCGACGGGCGTAAAGCCGTTAAATTGGAAACGGCCGGCCGCCGCGAATATGAATGATAGCGATGCTTTGAAATCCAGCGCGTTCAAGGAGGGATTCCCGATGAGCGAGACCGTTCCCATCCGGGTGATGGTGGCCGAGGATCTGGAGGTATTCCGGGAACATTTCGCGGCCATCGTCGACCAGCAGCCGGATCTGCAGACGGTGGCCACCGCCGCCAACGGCAGGCAAGCGGTGCAACTGGCGGCCGAACACCGGCCCCAGGTGGTGCTGATGGATATCGAGATGGATCATAAGCACGACGGCATCATCGCCGCCCAGCAGATCCTGGCCGCCCAGCCGGGGGTGAAGATCGTCTTTCTGACCGTCCACGAGGATGACGAGACGGTCTTCAGCGCCTTTGAGAACGGTGCGGTGGATTATGTGCTGAAGTCGAGTCCGGCCGAGGAGATCATCGCCGCCATCCGCCTGGCCTATCAGGGGCATTCGCCGATCCGGCCCGAGGTCGCCGCCAAGATCCGCAACGAGTTCTCGCGCATCCGCAAGAACGAAAGCAACCTGCTGCAATCGGTCTATCTTCTCTCCCAACTGACGCCGTCGGAGAAAGAGATCCTCAATCTGCTGCTGCAAGGGATGCGCCCGGCGGAGATCGCCGAGACCCGCCAGGTCGAGCTGTCCACCGTCAAGTCCCAGATCAACATGCTGCTCAAAAAGTTCAATAAGAAGCGCACCAAAGAAGTGGTCCATCTGATCAAGGAATTGAATCTGAACGATCTCTTCTATCATTATCAGAACGACTGAGGCTTCTTCCCCGTCCGCGGCTTGAGAAGACCCGCCCGACTTCCGGGTGGGCCGTCCCAGGGCTTGGGCAAGCTGTCCCAAAGCTTGGGAAAGGATGCTCAAAGGTTGGGCAAGGATGCCCAAGGTTTGGGGAAGGTCGCCCAAAGGTTGGGCAAGCATTCCCGGGTCTTGGGCAAGGTTTCCCAAGCCTTGGGGAAGCATTCCCAAACGTTGGGCAAGCCGTCCCAAGCCTCGGGCGAGCTTGCCCAAGAACCATCCCTGCTTTCTCGAGCCTTAGGCGAACTATTTCCAAAAAAAGCGGCGCTTTTCCGAGCCATCGGCAAGTCTCCGCTTATCCTGTCCTTGCGGTCATCCCATCAACTGAAGAACCTCTGAGCGACGGGTAATGGCGCCGCTGGCCCGGGACGGACGGGGAAGCTAGCGCAGCGCCTCCAGCAACGGCCCGGGCCGCAGGAAACGCCGCGCGTCCACCACCCGCGGCAGCCGGCCGGTCTTGACGAACATCCGCTCTTGATTCTCATACCACTGGGCGGCCGTGCCGTTCTCGAAGTAGTTTTTGATAGCGCGCGACTCCAGCCACTGGGTCTGATGCACCATCACCCGCAGCGATTTCTCGGGCACCTGGGTAAATTGGGAGGTCAGCCGGACGGTCTCCGCCAGGTGGTGATAGCGGTAATCGTTGGCCCGGGCCCAAACCCGCATGAATTTGACGGCCAGGGCGGGGCGGCTTTTTAAAAAGCGCTCGGTGGTCACCCAACTATTGATGAAGGCGTACTCCGGAATGAACTGGCGGTTGTCCGCCAGCAAAACGACCTTCTCCTGGCCCAGCTGCCGCTCGATCTCGGTGGTATAAGGGCTCCACAGCGCCACCGCGTCGACCTTGCCGGCCACAAAGGCCGCCACCGCTCCCGCCACGTCCATGTTGACGATCCCGACTTCTTCCGGCCGGATCCTGGCCTGGTCCAGGGCCAGATTCAGGATCATCTCGCCGGAAGTGCCCTGCGGCACGCCGACCCGTTTGCCGCGCAAGTCGCCCAGCCGCCGGATGCCCGAATCGCGGCGGGCGATGACCATGTCGCCCAGGTTAAAGCTGTCGATGGCCAAAATCCGGCAGCGGTCCTGGGCCGCGTAGAAGTGGGCGCCCATGCCCAAATAGGCGATATCGATGTCGCCGGAGGCCATCGCCTGAACCTCCGGCGGACCGCTCAAGAACTTGACCAGCTCGACCCGGAGTCCCTCGTCCTTGAAAAAACCCTTCTCTTCCGCCAGCACCAGGATTCCCGCGCTGTGCAGATCGGGGTGATAGGCGATGCGCAACAGTTGCGAACCGCCCGCGGAGTTCAGAACGATCAGACTGATGCCCACCAAAAGCAGGGCGGCCGCGAAGCTGATCAGGGACAGCTGATAAAAGGAGGGATTCCGGTCCTTCATTGGCAGGCTCCTTTTTCTCGGCGAGCTGAGGACTGAATGTAATCTTTTCGGATTCGCCGTCCATTATCCTGCATCCCCAGCATTTTTTCCGGGAATGTCCGTAACTTTCTTTAAGAGTCTGTTCAAAAAGGGGTCAAAAATCAAACACCAACTCACCCTTGCCCTCTCTTTTTTGGAAAGAGAGGGTAACCTTATACTTCGCCGCCCATAAATCCCTTCGATGAATCGGCTTTCTTCCCTCTCTTTCAAAAAAGAGAGGGAAGCTAGATGGGTGAGTTCGTTTTCGTTATTCCGACCTTTTTGAACAGGCTCTTTAAGTAATTTCCGTGCGCGCAATTTCAACAGAAACGACGATATTTCACACCCTCATCGAACGGATGTGAAATAGCAACCGGCCCTTTTACGAATGAAAAACGATCTTCCCGGCCAGAACCAAACCGGCCGGGAAGACGGACGCGTCCCTTTTATTTCAGATTCTTGGTGGCGTCGAGGAAGAAACTCTTATCCAGATACTGGGCAGTCGGAATCGGGCCCTTCAACCGGCCGATGTCCACGAACAGCTCGTTCAAGGTATTCAGCCATTTCTCGACCGTCCCGTTGCTGAACGCCTTGCGCAGTTGCGGGGTGGAGAGCACCGTCATCGCGGAGAGATCTTGTTGCAAGAGATCGACGGGGATCTCCGAGAATTTGCTGGTGATGGGCACCAGGAAATCGCTGGCTTTGACCCGGTCGTTGTTGGCCCGCATGATCGCCCGCAGGAAGCTGCGGACCGCTTGCGGATTCTTCTTCATAAATTCCTTGTTGGCGAGCCAGCCTTGGGGGAAGGTGAATTTCGGATAGAGATTCTTAGAGGTCAGAACCAGATCCACGTTGGGCATCATGTTCTTGATCTGCACCGTGTAAGGGCTGTAGGTCGCCACGGCGTCCAACTGGCCGGTGCTGAAGGCGGCCACCTGATTCTCCGGCGACATCGGGATCACCTGGACCTTGTCGATGCTGAGCTTATTGAGCTTCAAAGCGACCCGCAGCAGCATCTCCTGAGACGTCCCCAGGGCGATGCCGATCTTCTTGCCGACCAGATCCTTGACTTTCTTAATGCCGCGGCCGGGGTAGCCGTAGATCATATCGCCGGTGGCGATGGAATCCACCGCGATGTAGTTGACCTGCCCCTCCATGACGATGAACATGGCGCCGGGCCCGATATAGCCGATATCGAGATTGCCCGAGAGCATCGCGGCGATCTCCGGCGGGCCGGCGGTGAAGCGGACGAACTGCGGGTTCAGACCCTCCTGTTTGAAGTAGCCCTTCTCCTGAGCGATGGAGACCAGGGACGCGCCGCCGATGTTGCCGTGATAGGCGATCCTGATCGGCGTCAGATTATCGGCCGCCAGGGAAACCGAGGCGATAACCAGGCTCAATACCAATAAAGCGACGAAAATAAGTTGTTTCTTCATTTTCATACCTCCCGGATGATTGATTTCAAATTGCAACGCCCCGTCGGGCGTGCCGGTATTTTTAGCGCTGCCCACCTCCTTGCCTTACCCGGCCGGTTGTTTCTTGTGATACTCTTCGTAAACCAATTCCCAGATATGCTGCTTCAGTTGGCCGAATTCGGCCGTGAATTTCACGTCGTAGGCCCGCGGATAGGCGATGGTATTGGGAATGATCTCCCGGATCCGGCCGGGGCGGGCCGACATCACCAGGATCCGGCTGCCCAGATAGATCGCTTCCTCGACATCATGGGTGATGAAAAAGACCGTCTTTTTCTCCCGCGACCAGGTGGCCATCAGCTCCTCCTGCAGCATCACCCGGGTCTGGGCGTCCACCGCTCCGAAGGGCTCATCCATCAACAGGACCTCGGGATTGGCGGCGTAGGCGCGGGCGATGGCCGTCCGCTGTTTCATGCCGCCGGATAACTCCTTGGGGTAGGCGTTTTCGAAACCGTTCAACCCGACCAGCGTCAGATAATGTTCGGCCAATTGCCGCCGCTCCCCGGCGGGCAGCTTTTGCAGCATCGGGCCGAACTCCACGTTCTGCCGCACCGTCATCCAGGGAAACAGCGCATACTGCTGGAAGATGACGCCGCGGGTCGGTGACGGCCCGGTGATCGGCTCTCCGTCGATCAGCGCCCGCCCGGTGGAAGGTTGCTCCAAACCGGCCAGAATATTTAACAGGGTGGTCTTGCCACAGCCGCTCGGCCCGACCACGGTGATAAATTCCTGCGCGTAAATGTCCAGCCGCACCTCGTCCAATGCCACCACCGGCCCGATCCGGCCCTGATATACCTTGGAAACTCCCTCAATCGCGATTTTTACCGGGTTGTTCATTATGCCACCTTCTCCTGCCAACTGGCCAGTTTTTTCTCCAGGTACAGGATGACCTTATCCATGATCAGACCCAGAGCGCCGATCAGAATGATCCCCAGATACATCACGGACGGTTGGAAGTAGGTCCCGGCCTCGGTGACCATGAAACCCAACCCCCGCGAAGCGGCGATCAATTCCGAGGCGACCAACGTGGTCCAGCTGGCCGCCGAACCCAGCCTTGCCGCGACCAGGATATACGGGAAGGAGGCGGGGATCGCGATATGCCGGAAGATGTCATAATTCTTGGCCCCCAAGACCCGGGCCGCCTTGATCAGATTGGGATCGATATTGGTGATCCCTTGATAAACCGTGATCACGATGGTTAAAAAGGCCGACAGCCAGATAACGATGATCTTCGAGGTTTCGCCGATCCCCACATACAGGATGAACAGCGGAATCAGGGCGATCGCCGGAATCATCCGGAAGAATTGCACAAACGGCTCGATTACGCCGCGAATGACCCGGTACCATCCCATCAGGAATCCGACCAGGATCCCGGCGGCCATCGCCAGGCAAAAAGCGGTAAAGACCCGGTAGAGACTGGCGAGGATATGCTGCGGCAACAGGCCGGACCGCCATTTTTCCACTCCCACCTGGATCACCTGGAACGGGCTGGGGACCAGAAAATTCTTGGGAGCGATCACCGCGGTGTACAGGATCCAGATCCCGAAAAAGATCACGATCGCCAAGACATTCAGCATCAAGCTGGAAACGCCGTTTTTCGCGGGAGCGGATTGCGCCGGAGCCTGTCCGGCCGTCGGATTCATTGATTTTGCCAAAATCTTCACTCCTATTCGTGCTGATTAAAAGCCGGGGGATAAATCGTTTCAATGCTAAACCAACCTGCGAAAGGATAGCTTAACATCAATTTCATTATATCGATACTTGATATTCACGTAAGTTGTAACTATTTTCATACTTTTTTGAAAGCGTTATCATGGACAGTCGGCCAATAGCAACGATGGACACCAAAGCTAAAAAAGCGAGCACCAGATGAAATTTAAGAAATATTTTACGATCGGCGATGCGCCGGGAAGATGATTCCCCGCTTTTAAATAAAAGCTTCACCAATGAAAAAAGACCGGCAAAAGCCGGTCCAACTGAGCTTACGATGATATGTATCGCGTAGTTAAGGCTTGTTTTAAAACCAAATCTTACGGGCCAAATCCCAAACGATCACGGCGATTCCCAATCCAATCACCCAAGCGAAATATTTGCGCAGCTTCCGGCCACCCCAAAGGCCGGAAAGATAAACACCGAACCGCACTCCAGCCAACGAACCGACCAGCAGCAGCAACACCAGCAACCACTCGACATGGCCTTGCAACGCATGGCGCAACGCCCCGTAGCCCGAGGAAAACAAGATCTGAAACGCGCTGGTGCCTACCGCCACATAGGTCGGGACCCCGATCACATAAACCAATAACGGAAAATTAATGAAGCCGCCACCGACGCCGAGCATCCCAGTGAGAATCCCCACCAAAAAACTGATGATGAGCGGGAACCACAAACTCAACGAGTCAATCTTTGACTTGGGAAAAGCGAGTCGCGGCGGCACCCGGCAACCTTGCAAATTTTGGGCGATGGCCGAGGCTTCCTCGTCGCCGTTGCAACGGGATGTCTCATAGGCGATATAAATTGTCGTCGCCGTCATCAACACCAAAAACAAGCCGGTCATCACCAGATCGGATACCGTGAAAGCTCTGGCATTCAAATGGACCGTTCCGCCGGTCCCCAGCATTTTCAAAAGCTCGACCCCGATATCCGTCCCGACCAGGGCGCCACCGCCCAGGATCAATCCCATGCGCAGGTCGATATGGCCATTCTTAGCGTGTTTCCAGGTGGAATAGGCGCCGGCCAAAAAGATCTGGGCCAGCCCGCTGCCGACCGCGATCGGATACGGGATGCCAAAAAAAATCTTCAGACAGGGCGTGAGCAAAAAACCGCCGCCGACCCCGAACAGCCCGGTCAGGATGCCGATGAAGGCTCCCAGCAGGATTAAGCCGGGCCACCAAACCTCGATTCCGGCCAGCGGAAGCTGGATGTGTCCCATGACTTACTCCTTCATGCCGAGGTGCACCGCTGCCAATTTGAAGGTCTTCGGCAGCGCCAGAATGTCCGGCCGATCCCCTACGTACTTGGCGGCGTCTTTTAAGGCCTCTTCGAAAGTGGCCCGGGTCTTCATGCCCATGCCCCGCGCATATCCCGGTTCGTAGGCTCCGACGATATAAATGGCGGCGCAGTTCATCTCGGCGATGTGGCCGCAGGAGATCATCGAAAAGGCGTGATAGGGATGATAACCGTAGTTAAAGCGGTATTTGTCGATATACTCCTGGTTGTGCGAGAAATATTCGCCGAACTTCTCAAGATCCGGCAACGTATTGTGATAATCCTTTTGGAAGAGCTCGTACAGCGGGCGATAGGCCGGAAACTCCTCGTCATGAAAATAGCCGTTGCAGATCGAGGAGCAGATCACCACGCAATTATCCTTCAGAATCCGTTTATGACGGATGATATTGGCGGAGATGGCCTGCAGCATCAGGATCGGGTTGGTGCCCATGCCGTTGCCGTAGTGAAACGACTGCGGCATGCCGAAAACCATCACGTCATATTGCTTCTCCGCCCAGGGCACGTAGGTCCGCCGGTCCGCCACTTCCCAGGCGAGCGGCTGGATCTCCTTGGCGTAGCCGGTAAATACCGCGATCTGCCGCTGATAAGTATCGAGCACCGCGTCGCAGGTGAAGAACTTCTTCCCCATGCATTGTTCCATGTGCTGGCCGATGGAGTCGAACTTCTCCCGCATCAGGCTATGGTTGGAAACCGGCGTAAAGTCGCCCCGGTGCATCACGTGCGGCACATGATGCGCGGCAATGGATTGCCAATGGGTGATCCCGGTGGTACAATGTTTGTACCCTCCCGAATAGCCGCCGTACGGATTGCCCAGCGCATGGCCGATCAATACCGCGAAATCGGACTCATAAACCTCTTTGTTCATGATCACCCGGTTGCCCATCTCGTCATGACCGAGGTCGATCAGGTTATCCCAGTCCTCGCTGTCATGATTGACGATCTGATGGGTCCACCAGAATTCGTTGAAGGTCTTTTCCCCCAGTAAGCTCTTGATCTCTTCGCGGGTATTCTTCCGGTGCAGGCCGTTGCTGCAGATCAACTTGATGTCTTTCTTGGCGACGCCGGCTTTCAAGCACTCCTCGATGATGATCGGAATCGCCACTTTGCGGTGGGAATTTTCCTGGAAACCGCCCTTGACCCGGTCCGGAAAGACGATGGTCACCTTGGAGCCGGGTTTCACCGAATCGGCGATCGGCGGCAGACCGATGGGATTCAAGATCGAGCGGCGGGTCTCCCCCTCAATATCTTGGAGCACCGGCGGATCGGGGACGGTCTCGCCGGGAATAAATACATCGGTCGAATCGGGCAGATTCGCCTCCATCAAACCTTGGCCGTATTCAAATGCCATTTTTTTCATTGATTAAAGCCTCCTTACCCCGTCGGCGGGGATGATTGAACCAAGTTCAAGACGTTGCGCTCTCGCTTCAATGGCAACGATCTGATTTTGCAGTTATTGTTCGTCCGGGCTCTCCGCTTAATCCATGGCGGCGATGATGTCATTCAATCCCGCCGGTTCAAAACCGATGGTCCCGCTGAAACGGGTCAAAGCGACCAGGCCGCCGGCGATGGCCGCGATCCCGGCGATGGTCCCGGCATTCTCCAATTTAAGGCCCCCGCCGTAGACCACCGGGACCGTGAACCCCCAAAGCTCCTGAACGATCTTTTGGATGGTTTCCGCGACAAAGGTTATGTACTCGGCGCCCGGCGGCGTCTTGCCCGGTCCGATGGCCCAAACCGGCTCATAGGCGATGACCAGTTGGCGCTGGGGCAGGAAATCCCGCACGCCTTGCAGGCCGGCCTCGAGCTGGGAGCGCAAAACTGCGGCGATCCGCGGTTGCTGCTCAGCAAAGCTCCCTTCCCCTTTTTCGGCGGCCGTTTCGCCGACGCAAAGCAACACATTCAGCCCAGCCCGCAGCGCACAAAGGGTTTCAGCGTGAAGTAACTCGTCTACCGCCCGGTTGGCCTGGTTTTGCCGGGCTTCATCCGCCAGGATGCCCGGATCATAGGCGGCGATGATCCCCAATTTATCCTTGCGTTCCTCCGAATGCCCGGTCATGACCCAGCCGCAACCCAGATTCCGGGCGGCGCTGGCCGGACGGTTGCTGGTAAAGGCCCCGAAGTTGCCGCCAGGGGCGACGTCCTCCCGGAATACCCCTTGGCAGCCCAGCTGGATCGCCCGGATGGCCTCGGCCGGATACTCCGCCAGGGCCTGGGCCGCCGTCAACAGCAGCCCTTCCGGCAGAAACAGAGTCAGCTCCAGATCCTCCCGCCGCCCCAGACCGAGCTCGACGCATTGGGCGATTACCCATTTCATCCATTGGTCGGGATCCTTCTCTGGGCAGACTCCGCCCAGCGACCGGGGAATGTCAAACCGTTTCAAATTAACGAAGATCCTGCGTTTTCCCATGCCTTATCCTACCCTCTTTCGCTTGATTATTGATCCGATATTGCAATCTTTGTCCGAGTCCCGTTATTATAATGGCGGCAGACAGTGAATCA
The DNA here is from genome assembly GCA_023400055.1 of Bacillota bacterium. GTDB lineage: Bacteria > Bacillota > UBA4882 > UBA8346 > UBA8346 > Hydrogenispora. Next base: position 59,623 of record JAEXFN010000053.1, on the reverse strand, counting down.
CTTCTAAAGACTCCCCCGCCTCGGCTTCCCAGGCGATTGGCCCGAGTGCGGCCGGGAGAAACAGTTCGGCGGCGGGCCCGACCGGAAGCTTTCCGCCTTCCCAGTGCAGGGTGCCGCGGCCCCGCCAGACCACGGCGATGGAAAAGCGCGCTTCGGCCGGCAGTTCCAGCCGTCCCCATATTTCGAGCCGGTTCATGGCGAAAAACGGGGTGTCCCGATAGGTTAGCAACTGCCAGATCCGGCCGCCGGCCACATCCTCGGCCAACCGCGGGGCCAGCCGCCAACGCCGCAGCGTCTCCGCCGCGCTCAATCCCTCGTAATGAAAGCAGTCCAGCATCTTTTCAAAACCGATCCCCTGATGCAACTGTTCATCGGAGAGGCGGGCCCCGGCGGGTCCGATCCGCTCTACCCGCAGCGTAAAATCGGTCGGCTCCTGAATCTCCATGAAAAAACAGCCCGGACCGGCGGCGTGCGGCACGCCCCCTTCTACCAGGTAAACCTGGCCGGGTTCCACCGGAAAACGGTGCAGCGCGTCGACCATACCCGCGACATCTTGCCGTTCGAAAAGATCGCGCCAGATCGCGCGGCTGATCCCGGGTTTAAATCCCAACAATACATACGGTTGCTCCCCGTCGCTGGCCCGGCCGTCCAGAATGTACCAGGCTTCGGTCTTGCCGAAGGCCGAATTCAGCTCGGCCCGGGCGAAGTCGCGGTCCGGATGGACCTGGAGCATCAACCGGCTGCACGAATCGAGCAGCTTGACCAGAACCGCCGGTTGCGGGCCATGTTTCCGGACATGCTCCGCACCTAAAAACAGCTGCGGCGCCCCGGCGATTAACTCGGGCAAGGGCAGTTCTCCCTCTGCCAGGAGTACCCGGCTGATGCCCTCCCCCGGGAACGGATCGGGATTGCGCGCGGCCAACGTTGAAGCCACCCATTCTTCGGCCTGGAATCCGTCGCTGGGATTGGGCCGGCCTTGCCAACGGTCGAGCAGCAAACCGCCCCGGAAAGGACGCCGGACCCGGGTGCTATGTAACCGCAAGGGTTGATGGGCTAAGTCATGCTGCAGCACGAGCGATCACCTCCCCGACCTGTCGTTTGATTATCGTAACTTGGATCCGGATTGATAGCGGCGATAGCGTTCGGCCATGGTTTCCAGGGACACTGTCTCAACCCGTGAAGCGAACCCGACCGATCCAAACTGAACGATTAACGTTCCAACCACTTCACGAACGCCCCGCTTGATGCAGTCCACCAGATCCAGCAGATCCGGGTCATTAATTGTTGCACCGGTGATCAGCGGTTCCATCACCGGAGGCAAGTATATCCTGGGATCGAACTGCTCCGGTTTCCGCTCCATGATCTCCCAGACCGGACCGATGACCGAGCTGGCCTGCTTGGCGAGATTCTTGACAAAATACTCACGGATATTCCGGGTAACCGCCAGCCGGATATCGGTGTCCACATTGATCTTGCCGACTCCATACGGAATGACGGCTTGCAGTTCCGCGATGGGGATCCCGTGCGCTCCGCTCACCTTGCCGCCGAGCTGGTTAATCTCCGCCACAATGTACTGCGGAACCGTAGAGGAACCGTGAGAGACCAGCACGCCGAAGATGCCTTCGTGACGCAGGTTCTCCATGGCGGCGATGGCGATCTCCTTCCGCAGCTTGACATGATCGCCCTTGACCGCTCCGTGCTTGGTTCCGTAGGAGATGGCCAAACAGTCCACGCCGGTCTTTTTGAAAAATTCGCAGACCGTCATCGGATTGGTATAGGTGGAATGCTCGGCGAAGACGTCGTCCTCGACGCCGGCCAGCACGCCCAGCTCTCCTTCGACAGTAACGCCCAGCGGGTGTGCGTATTGCACCACTTGCCGGGTGAGCTCCACATTCTCCGCGAATGGCAGGTGGGAACCGTCAATCATGACCGAGGTATAGCCATTATCGATGGCGACCTTCACCGATTCAAAATCTTTGCCGTGGTCCAGATGGAGCACGACCGGAATCGGCGAAGCCTCGCCGAACTGCTGTACCGCGGCGGCGATCCGTTTTGCGCCGCGGCGCTTGTCTGCCAGGGTTCCGTTCAGGAAATCGACCTGCCCGCCCATAAAAGCGTTGGCCAGGTCCGCTCCCTGTAAGATGGCGGCCGAGCGGAATTGTTCATGAACCTCGATTACCGCCTGAGCCTGGGCGACCGCATTGACGTTAAACGCCCCGTGGGCGAAACCGTGTTGCAAAGAAGCCTCCAACAGAGGACGTAAAGGGACTAACGGCACATCGATCCATCCTTCCTGTCTTTCATTTAAGATAGTTCGGCAAACTCCGGCAACGGCCCGCCGATCAACGGACGGCAATAATTCAAGAATTCGTCGCTGACATCGTTGCCGCGCGCATTGATGTAATGATCCGGCATCTTCCGCTCATTCAGCATCACCTGAGCCAGGGGGATCAGTACCGTCTCGCAGGCATATGGTTCATCCGCCACCCGTCGGTAGCCCACCATATAGCCGGATTTGCCTTCCAACAATGACTGAACGGCGAATTCACCCACCCGGATCGCTTCTTCCCGGTCCACTGCCGACTGCAGTGCGATCGAGACCCGGCCCAGGATTCCCGGCTTCTCGCTGCGGGCTTTAATGCCCAGCTCCTTCATGACCAGCACGGCCAAGTGCGTGCCGACGTCGCCGAAGTAAACATCCCGGCCTTTGGTGAGCAACGGCTCCACGATCGGCCGGCCATCCGCGTTCACCAGCCCCTCACTGGCGACCACCACCACCCCGCCCAACTGCCGGTGCAGCCGGTCGACGTCCTCCAGAAATTCCACCGCGTTGAACGGACGTTCCGGCAGATAAATCAGATGGGGCGCGACCCCGGAACGGCGACGCGCCAGGGCGCTGGAGGCAGCGATCCAACCGGCGTTCCGCCCCATCGCCTCGACGATGCTGACATGGATCGGCATCGCCTGAACGTCCTGGGCCACATCGGCCACAGACGCCGCCAGGAAGCGCGCGGCGCTCCCGTAACCGGGACAATGGTCGGTGACCGCGATGTCATTGTCGATGGTCTTGGGAATGCCCAGGACTTGAATCCCTTGGGCCGCGGCCAGCTCCTGAATCTTGCCGCAAGTATCCATCGAGCCGTTGCCGCCGTTAAACAGGAGATAACGAAGGTTATTCCGTTTCAGAATGGCGACGATCTGGCGGTAATCTTCCGGCTGCAGTTTCGTCCGGGACGTGCCGAGCGCCGAGGCCGGGGTCACCGGCAAGCGTTCAATTTGCTCCTTAGGCTGTTTCAGCAGATCGATCCATGCCTCACGGAAAATCCCGTCCACGCCGCCGCAGGCGCCATAGACCTTCAGTCCGGGATGACGGGCCGCTTCCCGAATGACCCCATACAATGAAGCATTGATGACTGCCGTGGGCCCTCCGCCGTGGACGACCAAAATCTTTTCCTCCATCATCGAAACCTTCTTTCCCCAAATTTGCTCCAAACCTTTGGATAGATTGCCAAAAAAATTTAACCTTCCTTCGGCGCGGCACAACTTTCCCGAACCACGAGTTCAAATGGGACATTCACCCGCACCGGCAAGCCGTGGCCGCCCTCGATCCGGTCAATCAGGATCTTGGCCGCAAACTTGCCCAGCTCTTCCTTGGGAACCCGGATCGTCGTCAATGCCGGAGTGACATATGCGGCCATCTCGATGTCATCGATCCCAATCAGCGACAACTCCTCCGGGATCCGCCGCCCCGCTTCGCGAGCCGCCTTCATGGCGCCGATGGCTACGGTATCGTTGGCGCAAAACAGCGCCGTCGGCTGGTCTTCTATTTGCAACAACTGCTGCATCCGTTGATAACTGGCATCAGAAGTCAGTTCTACCCCCTGGAGCCATTCCGGACGAACCGGCAAGCCGTTTTCGGTCATCGCCCGGACGAAACCCTCATAGCGGTGTTCGTTAATGACGCCGTCGGCTTCCGTCTCCGGAACGGGCCCCAGATAACCGATCTTTCGGTGCCCCAGCCCAATCAGATGGTTCACGGCCTGCATTGAAGCCTGATACGCGTCGCAGATCACTTCGTCAAAATCGCTATTGACACAGTTCAAGCCAGCGTAAACCAGATTGGGGAAGTTGGTCTTGAGAAAACCCAGGAATTCACGGTCGAACCGACCCAGCACCACCGCCCCGTCCACTTGATTGGAAGTGACATTGTTATAAAGGGCGGCTTGGGTCATGTCGCAGGACGAAAAAGAATACCCCAACACATAACCGCGCTTGGCCGCTTCCAGCTGAACGCCGCGGGCAATGATCGAGAAAAACGGATCGGTGAAGGTATCCTTGGTGGAGGTGAAAATACAGCCGATAGCCTTGGTCTTCAGCGGCTGCTCCTCCTGAGACTGGTTTTTTACCAGCGTCCGGGCGTTCAGGTTCGGAACGTAACCCAATTCACGGACGATCTTCCAAACTTTCTCCCGCGTTTCGGGGCTGGCCGGTTTGGACTGGTCATTATTGATAATCCGTGACACCGTCGATATCGATACATTGGCCTTGGCCGCGATTTCTTTCAGGGTCGACCGCATCATCTAAGCTCCTGTTTCATTTCAAAGAATTCCGATTTTACTTCGGTATTATCAAAATATGACTAACCTGTGGAACATACCTGGCGGATAATCAACTTAGCTCTGTTTATCTGATCACTGGTTCGACAGCCACCGGCAAGATTCCTTCCTCATCCAAACGTTTGGAGCAAATTTTTTGATGAATCCCTTCATAATTAATAACCGAGCCGGATCGCATCGGGAAATTGCGCCATTCGCGAACCGCCTTCAATTAACCGTGATTTAACAATCGGCCGCGTCAGCCCGAAAGGCCCGTCAAAACAGGAATCGGACCAATGGATACTATGGCGATCGAAGTTAAAGGAATGGCGTTCGTTTGCCGATATGTTTTAGGTCTTGGCGGACGGTGTGCGAGGTTCATTATTCAAAATTGCGAGGCAAACGATGCGGAAAATCAGAATCGAAGATTTGCAGGTCGGAATGAAGCTGGCCAAAACGATCTATTCCATCGACGGGAAAATCCTGGTTCGTCAGAAAGCCGAATTATCGCCGGGTTTGATTCACAAGCTGAAAAGCATGGGGCTGCCGGCGGCCTTTATCGCGGAGGACGCCGCCGGCGACCAAGCCGCGCTCGACGGCCTGATCTCCGAGGCGCTCCGGGCCAATCTGGTCAGCAGCCTCTCCCAACTGGACCTGGCCATCCGTTCCGGCCGGAAGTTAACGCTCGCCCCCGACAAGCAGCGGCTTTTCGCCCTGGTGGACGAGGTCCTGTCCAACCGCGGCCGGCAACTCGGCCTGACCGACATCCGTTTCCACGGCGATTATATTTACGGCCATTCGGTCAATGTTTGCGCCGTTGCGGTGAAGATCGGCGCGCTGCTCGACTATTCCCAGGCCAAGCTGGCCGATTTGGCGCTGGGCGCCTTGTTTCACGATATCGGCATGACCCGGGTGCCGCTGACCATCATGAACAAAACCAGCGAACTGACAGCCGCGGAACGGCAGGCGATCCGGGTCCATCCGGAACAGGGTTACGCGATGCTCAAGCAGAGTTCCCATTTTTCGGCCGTGGCCACTCACGTGGCCTATCAGCACCACGAACGGTACGACGGCAGCGGCTACCCCCGCGGACTGGCCGGCGCAGCGATTCACGAATTCGCGCGCATCGTCGCGGTGGCCGACGTTTATGACGCGCTGACCACCGAGAAAGTTTATCGCCGCGCCAAAACGCCGGCCGAAGCCCTTGATCACGTCCAAAGCCGCCAAGGAACCGATTTCGATCCGCCGATCGTCGAAACATTCGCCAAATTGATTCAATCGGCCGGCATACGGTCGGTTTGAGACGCCGCCCGTCGGCGGACGGCGTTATTTCGGTTCCTTGCAAAGATGTTGGAACATCAATTGATTGTATAACTCATCATTGTTCCAGCTTTTCACCGCGAAACCGTACTTGGCGACGATCGCCCGGATCTCGTCCAGCATCTCCTCGGCATCGCGATCGGCTTGCCCCGAACGATCCTCCAGTTGAATGATCAAACCCTGACGCGCTTTCCAACCCATTTGGCTCACTCCGTTTCGTTTTATCGATGATTTCGCTGAATAAATCGTTCGTTCATCCCAAATCGTTTGTTTTCATTTCTTTTAATATGGTATATAATTAATATAGTAAAACTTTAGAATAATGTCAAGGAGATGAAGATCATGAAGATCCTCTATAAGGCGAAGGCGGTTTCCAGCGGCGGCCGCGATGGCAAGGTCCGCATCGAAGGTACCCCGTTGGAATTCGAAATGTCCAAACCGGCCGAACTCGGCGGTTCCGGAGAGCCCGGCGTGAATCCCGAGCAATTGTTCGCGGCGGGGTATGCCGCTTGTTTCGAGAGCGCTCTTTTGCACGTGGCCCGCAGCCAAAAGATCACTTTAACGTCGAGCGCCATCGCGGCCGAGGTCGGGATCGGCCCCAACGGCAAAGGCGGTTACCTGTTGACCGCGTCCATCACGGCCACTCTCGCGGGAGTGGATCAGGCCACGGCCGATGCGCTGGTTCAGGAGGCCCATCAGGTTTGCCCGTACTCCAATGCCACCCGGAATAACATCGAGGTCAACGTGGCGGCGCGGATCGCATAGATGGGTTCCCGCGACCCAGCCCATCGCTCGTCCAAAGCCGATCGCCAAAAGCGCCCTAACCGCGACCGTCGTCGGGTTAGGGCGCTTAACGTTGCCTGATACGTTATTGGTTTCCGGACGCCATTCCTCTCTCAAATTTCCGGCTGCACCGCCTGTTAAACCGTTTCGACCGGAAGCTACCCTCGCACCGGGAGCGGCTGAAAATAGCGCTTCTCGAACTCGAAACGGTGCTGCGGTTACCGAACATGCTCATTCCGTAACCGAATGCTTTCGTTTAGTAACTGAATCTTTCGCTTCAGTAACTGAAAATCTTCGTTTGGTTACGGATGCTTTTCGTTCAGTAACTGAAACTTTTCTTTCGGTTACCGAATATTTTCGTTTAGTAACTGAAGCTTTCGTTTCAGTGACTGAATGCTTTCGTTCGGTTACGGATGCTTTCCGTTCAGTAACTGAATTAGCTTTTGGGGATTGCCCGAAAAACGATTTGGTCCGCGCCCGGATAAAACCGCCGGCGCGACGCGGCAAATTGTCAGCAAAGCCAATAAAAAAAGCTTTCGGTTATCACCGAAAGCCCTGCTAACATATGGTGCGCCCGACTGGATTCGAACCAGTGGCCCTTTGATTCGTAGTCAAATACTCTATCCACTGAGCTACGGGCGCAAAACTTACGACTTAAACCGCTTGTTTCACTTTAACGAGAATTTATTATACCACACCGACGCTAAAATGTAAAGCGTCCAAAAAAGCAGCCCTTTAACCTCACGGGCGCTCTCACTCGATCTATCTTACTCAAAAAATCGCGGCTTGTCAATTTGTTTCTTCGCCAAAACCGGTAGCAAATATTGGCTATGCTCCGCCGCCGTTTTCCGGTGCGAAACTCCTCTTCAATGGCCGGCCTTTTCCGCGCTTAAAGTCCGCAGATAATCGGCTTTCCACAGCGGATTGGCCGACTCCTGGTCACTGCCGCCCTTAAACAGGTGAGGATATTCTTTTAGCAAGGTACGTTCCTCGCGGTCCAGCTTGCGCAGGTGGAAGTGAAAAATATTGCACATCAATTCCGTATCGCGCGCCTGCATGGCGGTGATCAACGCGCTGTGCTGCCGCAAAATCTCCTGCATGCTGGCGCGATCGCCGCAGGTCAGCAAGCGCATCCGCCGATAATGCCCCCAGACGTTCTGAATGGCCCGCAGACAGAACAGTTTGTCGGCCACCGCATAAAACAGCTCATGAAATGCGTCGTCGCGCACCAGGAACTCGCGGCTATCCACGTTGCCGCGGCTGAGATCCAGCAGTTCTTGCTGCTGACGCAATGCCTCGTTCAGCAGCGCAATGTCCGACGGGGTATGGCAGGCGATGAACAGCTTCATCACCTCTTCCTCCACCGAAAGGCGCAAAAACCGTTCCTGCTCCACCCGTGCCAGATCGATCTGCGAAATCATCGTGCCGCGCTGCGGCAATAAGGTCACCAACCCCTCCTGATCCAGCCGAATGAGCGCGTCGCGCACCGGCGAGCGGCCGATCTTAAAATGCTCGCCGATGTCCTTGATGCTTAAAATAGCGCCCGGCTGCAGGTATAGTTCTACAATGGCGCGGCGCAATACCGGGTAGACCTCACCGTCATTCAAAGCCTGCTCTTTCAGGAGCACCAATTGGTCGTTATACTGCAACTATAGCTCTCCTTCCTGGTTGAAGCGGCATTTTTGATGGTGATGCGACACCTCAAGACAGGAGATTTGATTACGGGCAGCCCGCGCCGCGGGAATCCCCGGCCTTCCGAAGCGCCCGGGTTTTAGCCTGATGAAGCCGGGGACAGTGCTCTCCGACCCGTCCCGGCGAGTTTATCGGACGGCCGAGCGCCGCAGCCGCGCGGTTTCCGACCGGCCCATCGCTGGGCGCATCCGCTGCCTTGCCACGGCCGTCGTAATTTTACCTTTTTTCCCATTTTACACGTTCAATGATAGAAAATCAATTGATAACTGGCGGCCCGCCGCCATGAATAAAAAACGCTCGTAAATACGGGGAGAATAAGAAATACCCGCCATCTCCTTGGAGAAATGCACCGCCCCCACTTCCGACGCGCCGGCCAGCCCGCGGCGATAGGCGAAAACTCCCAGCGCCTTGCGTTCCAGCATCCGGCTGCGCGTATAAATGTCCGGGGTCTCTTCCTCCAGCGCGTGGAAAACCTCGTGCAACAGCACCAGGCGGCTGATGGCGGCCGACGGGACGAGGCCGTCCAAACCGTTCGCGGCGATGAACTGCCGCACCAACGAAATGGCGCTGTCATTCAGGGTGATGGTCCGGCTGCCCGGCTCATAAAGTCCCATATACAAATACGGCTCCCGCAATTCCCCGGCGCTGTGCCCGATCTTTAGGCGCAACTTCCCGGCCAGTTCCGCCGGAGCAAGCAAGCCGTATTGGGCCGTGATCCGCCGCGCCATGGCGGCGGCGGTCCGCATCGCTCCGTCTATTACTGCGCGCTCCTCTTCAGCGCTGAGTGCGCAGCCGCAAACGTCCCTTTTCAGGATATCGCGATACCAAAGGCCGTCCGAGAAGTCCAGCGCCCCCCGCACGGCATGACGCAGCGCGTCGGAGTCATACTGGGCGGGCATCATCACAATTCGTTGCGGGCGAGCACCAGGATCAAGTCGTCCTCCGGTGCGCTGTCGCAGAGTTCCGCCTCAATCAAGCCAGTGACCTGCACAAACTCGGGAATCCCGGAATAGTCCAATAAGCGTGAGCCGGCAATGACGTAGACATCGGGATTGATGCGCACCTCGCTGGAAAAGTTGCTGGCATTGTCCCACATCCGCCGGAGAGTATCCGAAGCCTTTTCTTTGGTAGTGCATTCCACGACGCCGTTGGCGCGCTGAACCTTGATGAAGCCCTTTTTATCGATGACGCGCAGCGGCGCTTTGCCGCCTTTTTCGGTTATGGCAACAAACATCAATCCGTTGGAGGCGGCCAGCTTCACCGCGCTCTTGTCCACCCCGATGGATTCCGCGGCAATGGCGACGGCCTCATCCTCGGTGCAGTTTTTCAGTAAATCGGTGGTCTTGACCTCGGTGGAACCCATGGCGATGGCGGTGACCTTCTGCGCCTGATCGTCGATCTCCACATACACCTCGATGCTGTCTTCCACCGCGCCGCTGTTCATAGCGAGCTCCTTGGCCTCCTTCTTCAGCTGGGCGATGTCGGCGGCGGTGGGGTTGGGAATCGTCCGCTCCACCATCTCGCGCACCATGGCTAGGGCCACGCCGATGGAGGAGATCACCTCCGCGTTATCGGGGATCTGGTATTTAAAGTTCATCAGATTGGCCGTAAAGGTCAGCAGCGTGCCCGCGCCGCCTCCGGCGCCTACCAGCACGATCTGCTCACGCTCGATCTTGTATTTGGTGATCAGATCTTCAATAACCGGCACGATCTTCTCACAGGACTTCGTCAAAATGGCTTTGGCGGTTTCTGCGACCGGCATCCCCACCTCGTCGGCCAAAAGCTGCATCGCCCGGCGGCTCGATTCATAATTGCCGCGCGCGTAGTCGTTTTCCCCCAAAATGCCTAACACGTTTGCGGCGCAGGTGTTAGTGATGGTGACGCTCTGGCCGTTGTTTAACCTGATCGCGACGTAGTCGGCGGGATCATTTTCACGGGGTTTTACGTAATACAGCGTGGCGCCATCAAATAGGGCCGTATCTGTAAAGCAGGCATAGCCCAGGCCCGCAATGTGCGCAGAGCGGGGTCCGACATCGATCACCTCGCCTTTTCTGGCGCGCACCATGCTGCCCCCGGCGACACCCAGTACCCGTACGTCAAGGCTGTTTACATAGGTGCGGTGTCCGCCGATGATGGAATAGTCCACGGCCGGGCGTCCGTTCTTGATGACGCCGATATTGGTGGAAGTGCCGCCCACCTCAAAGTAGATGCCGTTCGAAGCGCGCAGATACATTAAAGCGCCGATGACGCTGGCCGCGGGGCCGGAGAGCATCGTCAGGATCGGCCGTTTTTTCATCTCATTGATTTCCATCACGCCGCCGTCGCCGCGCATAATCATCAGCGGTACATCGATGCCCGCGGAACGGACGCTCTGCTCGGTCGAGTTGGCGGTCTCAAGCATCTTCGGCAGAATGGAAGCATTCAGGGCGGCGGTGCGGGTGCGCGTGGTCAGGCCGTACAGCTTGGTAATATCCGAAGCCACGGTACAGGGAACGCCCTGCCGCTCGGCTTCTTCGGCCACAACGCGTTCCTCGCTCATATTATCCACGCCAAAGGCCTTACTGGCCACGATTACCCGGTCGCCCTGATCGATCATGCCTTTTATCGTGTTTTTCACGTTTTCGGGCGACATTTCCTTGATTTTCAGATGGGTATGATCAATCTCGATAAACTTGCCCGTACCGAGGTTGATATCTTTGATCTTGGTCTGCCTTTTGGCGAGAAAGCCTTCCAATCCGCCCCCGCTGATCCCGATCACGCCGACGCGGGCCACATCCCCTTCTAGCAAAGCGTTGGTGGCCTGCGTGGTACTGTGGGCGATAAAAATAACCTCATCGGGCTTGATGTCGTTTTCGGCAAGGCATTTCTGAAATGCCTCCACCACACCGGCGGCTACGCCGCGCTCATGGTGATGAGTGGTCATAACTGAACCTTTGCCCACAATTTCGTTGGTGTTGTTGTCGATGGCGACGGCCTTGGTATGGGTGCCACCGACGTCGATGCCGATACGAATTGCTCTGTTACCCATGAATAAAGACCTCCGATGTGTTTGGAAATGCGGCCAGCTTCCGCCAGCCGGGGATGGGGAGTCCGGCTGCCTTTGCCAATGTACCTCCGATGCCATCCCGAACAACTACTTGCTATTTTGTTTCGAAAAAAGAAGCCGGTCCGCCTTTTTATCTGTCCGGACCGGCTCATTCCGAGCGTCGGTCAAACGTTGCCAATCATAACAAAGGCGATGATCTCTACAATAATCAAAATGGCCCAGGCCCAGGGTAGATTGGTTTTGATATATTGCTTCGGTTCCAGCTTGGCGTAGCTCAGACCCCACATCGTCCACGACTGCGTCGGACAGGCGCTCGCCACAATGGCAACCGGCGGGATTAGGAACAAGGCGAACAGGAACATCTCATTGAAAACGCCCAGCGCCTGAAAGATAGAGACCAGCGCAATGCCGGATCCCCAAATCATCAGCGGGCCACGGAACAATGCCAGCGGCGCCAGCACGCAAAAAGCGATCAGAATCACTACCGGTGCAGTGGGGATGATCCCTCCCAGCAAGTGTTGCAGAATGGGAGAAACCTGTTTTGCCGCAGCTTGGAAGATGTTTACACTGTATAACATTCCTATCAAAAGACCGCTGTCAGCGATGCCATCGTAAAGGGTTTTTTGAACTTTTTCTACAGCTAGACTGTAAGAGGTTATATTACGCGTAAGAAGTAATCCAAGGAAGATCCCCAATAAAAAGGAAGGGATCGGTTGCCATTTGAAAAACGAAACCATAATGATAGGTATAAATGGCACAATGATACAATACCAGCCAAGAGCTTTGGTTTCTTTCACTTCAGAAGTGCCGCTAACCGCCCAGGCCCGAACTCTGCCACCTTTTTTAGCGCGCGTATAATTGAAAAGAATGAAGGCAACCATCACGGCAATATGCACAATGGTCGCAATAACGGCAAAGCGGATATAATTATCATTGTATTTAACATTCGGGAACACTGCAAAGAATTGGTTTACATAAGCTATGTTCAAATACATCCCAGCTGCAACGGCAAGAAGATATGCGCCCAATGCAGTTTTTTTATCGATGCCCAGGGAGAACAGGATGGGTAATACAATCATACCGATGGCCATGACGGAACCGACGCCAAACGCGCTGGTGAAAATCAAAGCACAAACAATACTCAACAGCAACGTAGTAACCAGAGGTTTGTCGCCAGCCAGTTCAACGGTTTTTTTGATGATATAACCCGCAATACCGGTGTCGACAAGCACCCGTCCAAACCAGGCTCCAAACACGATGATAGCGATGGTTTTACCATAATTCTCTACAGAACTTTGAAAAATATCAGTTACAACGGTTTGAATGGGTACCCGGCCAATGATACACCAAACTATCGAGGCTGCGATAAAGCCAACGAGTAAATTTCCGCCTTTCATACAATAGATAATCAGGCCAATAAATGTAACGAGCAGTAAAATGCCGGCAATAATGTCAATCATGGTGTTATTCCTCCCTTTACTTTGTAGATATCCCGTTTTCCATTACAACGCAGTAAAAATCATTTGAGGCATGAAGTTGGAACTTTATTCTGCTTCAATGATCACCTCCCTTTATAAGTACTAATTCAATATCTTTTATACTAGTATATTAAACTAATATATTAGTGAATGCAATGCTCAAATTACCGAATTTTAATGGATCGATAATCTGTATTGACGACCAGCTTGTTTTTTCAACGAATCGGGGTCGGAGTACACCACTATAATATTTTTGGAACAGACGTGGATACTCATCATTGCATATCCAAGAGAATTAAGCCATGCGACGATCGATCGCTGAGATTTATGATGCATAATGAGTTGCATAGAGGAGCGAGGCCTTTGAGAAAAGAAAAAGGATCGGCATTAATCCGATCCTTTATTATCAATGGTTTGCAGAGATTCTTTGCAAACCGATTATTCGATACATTTATTGGAGAAACAAAAAGGAGTCTTGCTTTTTGCAAAACTCCTGCTATTTAAGATTTTATGGCGGAGAGAGCGGGATTCGAACCCGCGCTAGGATTACTCCTACTAACGGTTTAGCAAACCGTCCCCTTCAACCTGCTTGGGTACCTCTCCGTAAGGTTGAACCATGTGAGCGATTCAGATTACGTACGTCTGGCGGAGGAGGAGGGATTCGAACCCCCGGTACCTTGCGATACAACGGTTTTCAAGACCGCCTCCTTAAACCACTCGGACACTCCTCCGAGTTCGCTCCGAATGCATGAACTATCATAACACACCCGCCCTGCTCTGTCAAGCGGAAGGCATGCCGATTGCCCACAATGCCTGCAAGGGTTTGGCCATTGATAACGGTCTGTTACAATATTTACCGAGACTTTTCGTATACGACCGCCAAACCGGGTGCTTTGCCGCTCCCTCCTAGCTCAACTGTAGTTCATTGATGCGGCTCATGTAATACTGGGTCAGTGCATCCGCTTCCTCACCGGTCCCGGCCTCGGAATAGATCCGGAAGATCGGCTCCTCGGCATCGGGCAGCACCAGGGCCCAGCCGCCATCGTGATAGACCTTCAAACCGTCGGTCATCTCCAGCTGCCGATCTTTTTGCTCTTCATACAGGTTACGCATGATCCGGCCCTTCACTTCCCAGGGGCAATCGACCTCGACGTAACCGCGCTGCACCTGCGGGATGAGCGCCTTGGCCCCGGCCAGGCTCACCCGTTCCCGAGCCAGCAGCTCCAGCACCCGTACCAGGGTGAACAGGGCGTCAAATTGTGGCAGGAACGAACCCTCGCCCTGGCCGGTGGGGAAAAGCCTCTCCTGGACCAGTTGCTCCATGAGGGAACGCGGATTGACCTTGGTCCGAATCACCTTGCCGTGATACTCCCGAGCCAGATCCTCGATGAATTGCGGCGCGGTCATCGGTACCGGCACCGCCGCCGCTGGGTGGTATTTCAGTACCAGCAGGGAGAGCAACGCCACCAACTGCTCGTCCTTGAGGATCTCGCCGTTCTCGTCGAGAAGAATGAGCCGTTCGGCATTGTTATCGACGATCACCCCCAGATCAGCGTGATGACCGCGCACCGCCGCCCCGACTCGGCTGATGGCCCCCAGCAATTCCTGCAGCGTGCGTGGCCGCGGCAAGACCGCCGCTCCCTCTTCATCGACCTCGGCATGGATCACTTTGCACTGCAATTCTTCGAAGAGCGCCGGCAGCAGCAACGCCAAGCTGCCTTGATCGTAGCTGGCGACCACCGTCAGCTGCGAGCCGGTGATCAACTTTTGGGCTTCCGGACCCACCAAGCCCTGGAGGTACGGTTGGACCAACTGCGGTACAAAGGTCAGCTCACCCATGGCCCCGGCCGGGCAGCGCGGAAAGTCCTCGCTGGCGAAGGCGTTCTCCAAGGTCCGTTCCACACCTTTGGCGACATTTAACCCCTGGTCGTCCATGAATTGAAGCAGAATCCCCTCCGGATCCTGAGGATCGATCCGCAGATGCAGGCCGCCCTTGGCGCCCAAGGCCGCCAGCGCGTAACGGGCCGCCGGAGTCGGCAGGGTTCCCAGATCGTAAACGTTGACCCCGGTCGACAGTACCCCGGAAACCAAAGCCCGTTTGAGTACCCGCGAAGCCCGGAAATTGTCGGAACTGACCGTCACCTGGGCGCCCGGTTTCAGATAGGAGCCAAAGACCGCGCCCAACTTGGCGGCCAATTCCGGGGTAATCTCCTGATTGACTGTGCCGCAGATCCCCGAGGCCCCGAAAAGGCTCTTGGCCGATTTTTTAGCCCAGATCAGGCTGTCATTGAGGACGCTTCCGCTGTCCAGCGTCTTATTGGGCCAAACCTTCACCTCCGGTTTGATTACCGCCTTGAGACCCAGGTCGACCCCTTCGCCGAGCACCGCTCCCTCATAGATAGCGTTCTTACCTTTCAAATAGACGTGATGGCAGAGCGTGGCGCCCCGCACCTCGGAATAGTTGCCGAGATAGCAATGGTTCCAGATGATGCCCCGCTTGACGCTGGCGCCCTCCTGGACAATGCTGTAATCTCCCAAGACCGAATAGGCTCCGACCTCGGCTCCGGCCTCGATCCGGCTGTAATCGCCGATCAGCGCCGGCGTGTCCACCTGTGCCGCCGGGTCGATCGTCACACCTTCGCCGACCCAAAGCCCGGGTTCGATCTCCCGGCCCGGAATGGAAACCTTGACCCTGCCGTTCAACACGTCATAATGGGCTTGACGGTACTGTTCGAGATTACCGATGTCCGACCAATAACCCCCCGCCACATAGCCGTATAGCGGCTCACCCTGGGTCAGCAACATCGGGAAAAGATTTTTGCTGAAATCAAACTCCTTGCCCGGCTCGAAATAGTTGAAGATCTTCGGCTCCAGAATATAGATGCCGGTATTCACCGTGTCGCTAAAGACCTCGCCCCAGCCCGGCTTCTCCAGGAACCGCTTGATCACGCCTTGGGCATCGGTGATGACCACCCCGTATTCGAGCGGGTTCTCCACCTTGGTCAGGATGATGGTGGCGGTCGCGCCCCGTTCGCGGTGGAAGCGGAGCGCCGCCGTCAGATCGATGTCGGTCAGCGCGTCGCCGCTGATGACTAAGAACGTCTCCGTCAGATCGGCGGCGACATTACGGACCGAACCCGCCGTCCCCAGCGGCTTCTCCTCCACGAAATAACGCATCTCCAGGCCGAAATCGCGGCCGTCGCCGAAATAATTCTCGACCGCCTCCGGCAGGTAAAAGAGTGTTACCAAGACATTGTCGAAATCGTGCTGCCGCAAAAGGTAGATGATATGCTCCATCATCGGCCGGTTGGCGATGGGCACCATCGGTTTGGGTTTGTTGCAAGTGAGCGGCCGGAGCCGGGTTCCCTTCCCGCCGGCCATGATGACTGCTTTCAAATAACTTCCTCCTTGATCCCGTTCCGAATGCTATAACCGAAGCCCCCAAGTTTCAACAGGGGCCGCCAAATGTTCCCCAATCAATCCGCAACCAAAAACTACTCATTATTGGACATTCTGATAGCGGCTAAAGGCCCGGATATCCCGCTGGTCGAAACGGCTCAGCGAATCCTCGTCTAGTGACTGACGCCAGTTCGAATGACGGTACTCTTCCAACACCTGGCTATAGACGACCTTAGTCTGCATGGCGATCTTCTCCCAGCTATAAAGGGCACGGACGTCTTCCCGGGCCTGTTTCACCATTTTCCGGCCATGATCGGGGTGCGCCAACGCCCAGAGGATATTATCCGCCAGGGAGACCGGATTGTCAGAGTAAGCCTTGAGGCCATTCACGCCGTGGTTGATGATCTCTTTCATCCCGCCGGTATCCGAGACCACCACCGGCACTCCGGCGGCCATCCCTTCCAGCGCCACGATGCCGAACGGTTCGTAAAGGCTGGGGAAGACCGCCACGTCGGCACATTGAAACAAGGCGTTGCGGGTGTTGTCATCGATAAAGCCGGTAAAATAAACGCGGTTAAAGACGCCGAGCTGATAGGCGCGGTGTTTTAACTCATCCAGATAAGGCCCTTTGCCGGCGATGACCAATTTTGCTTTGGGTTCGGTCGCCAGGATCCGCGGCAGCGCCTCCAGCAGCACCCCCAACCCCTTCTCCCGGACGATCCGGCCGATGTGGAAGATCATTTTTTCATCGGTGGCGCAATAACGATCGCGGATCTTCTGCGGGTCGATGGTCGTCTCCAGAAAGTCCTTGGGATAAACCCCATTGGGAATGATCCGCAGCTTATCATCGGGCAGCTGAAAGACCCGGCGCAACTCGTCGCGCATGTACTGGCTGCAGCAGACGACCCGCCAGGATTCATACCCCAGCCACCATTCGACGTTGCTGATGTAGCGCTGCAATTCATTATGAAGGCCGTTGTTCCGGCCGTATTCGGTGGCATGAATCGTCGCAATCAAAGGCGCCTGTCGCGAATGCTTCAGGTTTTTGCCGGCATAGGCCGCCAGCCAGTCATGGGCGTGAATCACGTCAAAACTCCAGCCGTCCTGGAGCAAACGGTTAGCCTCTTCGACCATGTTCAGATTGAGCTGTAGGACCCAGGTCAAAAAGTCAGGCGTCTCCGGATTGTGCATTCCGACGCGATGGACCTTCACTCCGTGGTACAGCTCATAATACGGCGCCCCCTGCACGCCGCAGGTGATCACATGAACATCCTCCCCCTGCCGGGCCAAAGCCCGCGAAAGGTCGTCCACATGACGGGCGATCCCGCCGATCACTTTGGGCGGGAACTCCCAACTCAACATCAATATCCGCATCTTATCACCTCTAAGTTAACTTGACAGCCGTTTCAGCATTGCCAGAATTGAACCATTTTATGAAAAAATGAAAAACCGCAACCTTGATGGGGAATACTCCAGTCCTTAGTTTAACCAAGTCCGACTTCAAATAAACATTATTTCCTGGATTGCCATTTCCCATCAAAAGATGCTTATCCTTTGAGTTACTCGAAATATGTTAGCTTTAAAGACCCTAAATGATATATTAAAGTTAATTTTTAGTACGTTTATGAATGTATTGGTTTTCTATTCATTAAATTTGGTGTAGTATTAAGGTATACTGTTATTTTAATGTTAGCTTCGCTGTTTAATTGTAAGAAATAGGTTATGAACCGCCTATAAAAAAAGGAGGAAAAAGAATGCGAAAGTATCTGTTCCTGGCATTGGCGTTTTTGATGGCCTTTGCCGCAATTGGCGTGGCTGCGGCCCCCAAAATCCTGGTGTACGCCAAGGCGGCGGACCCGCGGGGCCTCGATCCCGCCTATAACGAGGAACTGGAATCGGCCAAGATCATGGTCAATATCTATGAAAACCTGGTCAAGTACAAACCGGGCAGCACCGAGATTCAACCTTGCCTGGCCACTTCCTGGACCCAAAGTCCCGATGGCCTGACCTGGACCTTCAAGCTCCGCCGCGGCGTTACTTTCCATGACGGCACGCCGTTTAACGCCGAAGCCGTCAAATTCAGCGTCGAACGGGAATTGCCGCCGAACGCCACCAGCGACATGCCCTATGCCTCATTTACCTTCGAACCGGTCAAAAAGGTCGACGTCATCGATCCTTACACCGTCCGGTTCACCCTGAACAAGCCGTACGCGCCGTTCCTGGCCAACCTGGCGATGGCCTTCGCCGCGCCGATCGTCAGTCCGGCCGCGGTCAAAAAGTATGGCCCCGATTCCAACCAGCATCCGGTCGGGACCGGTCCCTTCAAATTCGACAAATGGGATCGCGACCAACAGATCGTCCTGGTCAAAAACGATAAATACTGGGGCAAGAAAGCCCTCGTCGACAAGCTGATCTATAAAACCACCAAAGAGAATTCGGTGCGCGCCAGCGAGCTGTTGACCGGCGCGGTGGACATCATCGACGGAGTGGATCCCAACGATGTCAAGAAGTTGGAGTCCAGCGGCATGAAAGTGATCAAAAACCCGGGCATGAACATCAACTACATGGGATTTTTCTGTAATAAAAAGCCCTTTAACGATCCCCGGCTGCGCCGCGCGATTTCGATGGCCATCAACCGCAACGAGATCGTGAAATACCTCTACCAAGGCTACGCCCAGACCGCCAATGGTCCCTTGCCCAGCTTCATCCCGGGTTATGACCCAAAATTGCGGCCGCTCTCCTACAATCAGGAACAGGCCAAAAAGCTCTTGGCCGAGGCCGGAGCGTCCAATCTCAGTTTCACGATGCTCACCTACTCGGTGGCGCGCTCCTACAACCCGGTGAACGGACAGAAACTGGCCGAAGCCATCCAGGCCGAGTTGTTGAAGATCGGCGTCAAGACCAACATCAAGGTTTATCCTTGGAAAGAATACAAGGACGCCGTATTTAAAGCCGAAGACGGCGACGCTTATTTCTACGGCTGGATCGGGGACAACGGCGATCCCGACAACTTCCTGTCTCTATTCGACAGCACGCAAATCGATTCCGGCTTGAATCATTCCAAGTATTCCAATCCCAAGGTGGATGAATTTTTGAGAAAGGGTACCGCGACGCTGGATCCGAAGGCCCGGGTCAAGATATATCAAGACCTGCAGCAGGTGCTGGTCGAGGACGCCCCTTGGATCTTCATCAGCCATTCCCTGGACATGGCCGCTTACCGGCCGAACGTCAAGGGCTTCAAGCTTCATCCGGTCGGAGTCTCGTGGCTCAGTCAGGTTTCAAAATAAGTTACGTTTACGGAAAGAGTCCGGGGGAAGCGTTCGCGCCCTCCCCCGGCTCTCGCTTTTTTGGCGACGCCGAATCCAGTGTTGTTGGACCGGCAATGAATTGATATAATGGTTTCGACAGAATATCCTGGCAAATGGCAGTCCGTTTTCAAAAACGGACTCATTCTTTTATGCCATTACCTTGACTGATAACGAGGTACCGATGCTTAGCGAGCTTATTTGCGACGCCTTTGATCCAACCAAAATGAACTGTGCCTTGGTAGTCAAAAATCTAAAGACTGGAGAATCGGCGGCCTGGAATGAAAACCGGCGGGTGCCGTCGGCCAGCCTGATCAAGCTCCCGATCATGGTCGAGGTGATGCGGCAGGCGCGGGCCGGCCGGCTCTCCCTGGAGCAGCGGATCAGCGTGGCCAGCGCCGACAAAGTGCCTTTCAGCATCCTTACCTTGCTGGAGACCGGCAACAGCTATTCCCTGCGGGACTTAATCACCTTAATGATCATCCAAAGCGACAATACCGCCGCCAATCTCCTCATCGATCGGGCCGGCTCGGACCGGATTAATCAGGGCCTGGCCGAGCTGGTCCTGCCCGGAACCGTCTTGCAACGCAAGATGATGGACAGCGCCGCCCGCGCGGCCGGCCGGGAAAACTTTACCACCGCGGCCGATATGGCCCGGCTCCTGGAACTGCTGTACCGCGGGGCAGTGGTCGATGCCGCCGGCAGCGCCTGGATGCTGGAGATCATGAAAAACCAGCTGAATAACAGCATGATGATGCAACAGCTGCCCGATGACACGGTGGTTGCCCATAAGACCGGCGACCTGGCGGGGATCAGCCATGATGTCGGGATCGTCTACCGGGAGGATTTCGCCTATATTTTGGCGGTGCTGGTGTGGGACGCCCGCACCAACTGCGATGCCCGGCTGGCCATCGGCCGGATATCCCGAGCGGTTTACGATTATTTTGAAACGAAACGTCAGCCAGCTACGACTGGCACGTTATGATATACGATATAGATGAACATCAATATGGGGAGGAATCTGCGGTGAAGATTGTTGCAATCCAGACGGGCCGCTTGGCGGTGCCGCTGAAAAAACCGTTTAAAACCGCGCTAAGGTCGGTAAGCGCCATCGACGACGTGATCGTAAAGGTGATCACCGATACCGGACAGGCTGGCCTGGGCGAAGCGCCGCCTACGGCGGTCATTACCGGTGACACCATCGGCTCGGTGGTCTGGGCGATCGAAAACGTCATCGCCCCGACGCTGATCGGCCTGGAGATCGCGAACCTGGAAGAGATCATGTTCCGGTTGGACCGTTGCCTGGTCAAGAACAGCAGCGCCAAGGCGGCGGTGGATATCGCGCTGTATGATTTATATGGCCAGTTGTATCAAGCCCCGTTGTACCAGTTGCTGGGCGGGTACCGCGACAAACTTACCACCGACATCACCATCAGCGTCAACGATCCGGAGCAGATGGCCCGGGACAGCGTCGAGGCGGTCCAACGCGGCTACGATACCTTAAAGGTCAAGCTCGGCAAGACTCCCGCCTTGGACATCGAACGGATGAAAGCCATCCGCCAGGCGGTCGGGAGCGCGGTCCAGCTGCGGCTCGATGCCAATCAAGGCTGGCAGCCCAAGGAGGCGGTGCGGATCCTGAGCCAGCTGGAGGATGAAGGCCTGGACATCGAGCTGGTCGAACAGCCGGTGGTCGCCCACGATCTGGAAGGCCTCAAATACGTCACCGACCATGTCGCCACCCCGGTCCTGGCCGATGAAAGCGTCTTTTCGCCGCTGGACGCAGTCAAGATCCTGCAAATGCGGGCGGCCGATCTGATCAACATTAAACTGATGAAGACCGGCGGCATTCACAATGCCTTGCAGATCTGCGCCATGGCCGAGGTCTACGGGGTGGAGTGCATGATGGGCTGCATGCTGGAGTCCAAGATCAGCGTGACCGCGGCCGCGCACCTGGCTGCCGCCAAGCGCGTCATTACCCGGCTGGATCTGGACGGACCCTCCCTGTGCACCGTCGATCCCCTGCCCGGCGGAGCCATCTTTGATGAGCAGCGGATTACCATGACCTCCCAACCGGGCTTGGGCTTCGACGCGGCCCGCTGTCCCGGCTTCGAATCATTGCGGCAGGAACGGAAGCAGTCCTGAGAGCGGCGGTCCCGCCGGAAGGCACGGCGGCTCCAACGGAATCAATCTGCTTTATAGAAACGGCTGTAAAACGATTCAGGCATCCTCCCTGGCGGAAGATGCCTGAATCGCTACATACCATAGATTATTTTTGTTCCGCTGCCCGTTAATCCTCACCAGTCAAGCCGGCGCATAAAGCGAACTTCCTTCTTCCCCCACAAGCTTAAATTATCGATAGCTACCAGTGAAAACGGATTTAATCTCCAGATAAAATAAATTTTCTATAATACTCCCAAATCACGATTTTTCAAACTTATGAAACGAGCCATCAGCGATGAAAAAGATCTGCTTTGAGCTGGACATCGACGCTATCAAGCCCGACATGATCGTCGGCAAAAACGTGCTCTGCGAGGGCCGGCTCCTATTGTCCAAAGGCACAGTCATCAAGCCCAGTTATGTGGAGTATTTAAAGGCCCGGGGCGTGCCGCGGATCACGGTCCTGGCCGAAAAAGCCTTTTATGGGGAACTCCTTGCCAATCCGGTGGAACGGTTTTATACCGAGACCTATGAAGCGGTCAGCGAGATTATCGACGGTTTCAAGAATGACGAGCCGTTGAGCACCGCCCAAATCTTCCCGGTGGCCGAACGGATCCTGGAGGCTGTGCACCTGCATCAGCATTCCATGTTGCTGCTGACCGGTTTCGGAGGAATTTGCGATTATGAGTATGCCCATTCCCTGGATGTCTGCATCTACAGCCTGATCGCCGCCAAAGCGCTGCAGCTGCCGAACGAAACCCTGGTGACGCTGGCGCTGGGCGCCCTGCTCCATGACGTCGGAAAGACGAAGATCGCCGATGCAATCCTGGCGAAGCAAGGCCCCCTGACCGAGGCCGAGTTTGCCGAGGCCAAAAAACATGCCCGGCTCGGCTACGAGCTGGTCCAAAAAGTAGCCGGGATCAAGCCCAACGTGGCCCGGATCGTGCTGCAACACCACGAACGCTGCGACGGCAGCGGCTATCCCGACGGACTGCGCGGCGCGGCCATTTCGCCGCTGGCCAAGATCGTCGCCGTGGCCGACATCTACGACGCCTTGACCTCCGACCGGGCCTATAACAAGAAAATCCTGCCCCACGAAGCTGCCGAATACCTGCTCTGCATCTCCAACACGCTGATCGATCCGCAGATTGCTACGGTCTTCCTGAAGCACATCGCGATCTACCCCCGGGGCTGCCAGGTGCTGCTGAATTCGAAAGAAGTGGCCGTGGTGCTCGATTCTAATGAAAACATGCCGCTGCGGCCGCTTTTGAAGGTGATCACCGACCGCCGGGGCAATCCCCTGGTGCGGCCCTTCGTCCTCGACCTGCAGAACCATTCCCAGGCCTTCATCACCGGGATCTTCAAATGACAGCGGGGCCGCGGCCGGGACCGCTTTCCGCTCGCGAACCGTCCCGGAGCCCCAAGCCCGCATCTTAACCCGGAGTCTCTAATTTTCCTCCCGGCTCTGCTCCAATTGTTCCAAACCCTGCCGGGATTCGGAGCCGATCGCCAGCCGCTGCCGCGCCAGGAAGAAATAGCACAGCACCGCCGCGATCTCGGCCAGCGCGATGGTCAAGCCCATCGGCAAGGCGGTGTGGCTGCCGGCGATGCCGACCAGCGGTGCCATGAACCCGCCCAGTACAAAAGATAACAGTCCCAGCAGCGCCGCAGCGCTGCCCGCGGCGCTCGCCCGTTCCTGCATGGCCAGGGAAAAACTGCTGGTGCCGACCACCCCGACGCTGGAAACCACGAAAAACAGCGGCAACAGGATGCTGACCAGCCCGCCGCCGCTGACGATCATCGTCAGCAGACACAATCCGCCCACCAGGGCCATGGCCAGTCCGGCGACCAACAGCTTGCGCTCACCGACCCGGTCCGCCAGCCTGCCGGTGATCTGGCCGGCCACGATGATTCCCAGGCCGTTGATGGCGAAAAACAAGCTGAAGAGCTGCGGCGAAAGTCCGAAGATATCCTGCACCACGAAGGGCGATCCCGCGATATAGGCGAACATCGCCGCCGAAACGAACCCCTGGCTCAACGCGTAACCCATGAAACTGCGGTTCTTGACGAGGCTCCCGAAGGTGCGCAGGGTATTCCGGATTCCGCCGCCCGAGCGGCGCGCCGGCGGCAAGGTTTCGGGCAGGCCGAACAGGACGGCCAGCAGCATCAGGCCGCCCGCCGCCGTCAAGACCACGAAGACGCCGCGCCAGGAGGCGACCTGCAAAATCAGTCCGCCCAGGACCGGCGCCAAAATCGGCGCTACGCCGTTAACCAACATCAACAGCGCGTAAAAGCGGGTCAGTTCCGGGCCTTCATAGAGATCGCGGACCGCCGCCCGGGCGATCACGATCCCCGCCGCGCCCGCCAGGCCCTGAACGAAGCGCAGCGGAATGAAGATCGCGATACTCGGAGCGAACACGCACGCCAACGCCGTGACGGCATAGGTCACCAGTCCGATCAACAACGGTCCGCGCCGGCCCCGCACATCGCTGACCGGTCCCACCAAGATCTGGCCGAGCGCCAGTCCCAGCAGGCAGGCGGTCAGACTGAGCTGGGCCTGGGAGGCGCTGGCCCGCAGCGCGTCGGCCAGCTTCGGCAACGCCGGCAGATACATGTCGATCGATAACGGTCCGAAGGCGGAAAGCGCTCCGAACACCAACGCCATCCACAGGATGGCCAGGCGCGAGCGTCTCCCGGGCGGGGCGGCGGTTCGATCATCCGGTTGCTTCATCAAGAGGAGTCATTCCTTCATCAAGGTAATCGCCAGGATCCCTAGGCTACCATCTATTTCTATTCAGGATAACACATCCCGGTTTGAATTTCCATGTTGTTCCTGTTAACAGTCGGCGGCAAGAAGGGCCGGGGCATGAGCAATGCAAGCTTTAACCCATGACTGAAGTCCGTCGGTATCACCGACGGACTCTCCAAATAAAAGACACCTTCTATGATCGATATTATACCGCGAAAAGCCGGGTCTGAAGTATCGTTTTTGTATGCAAAAAATATCATCCGCATCCCGAACCATGATTCGTAGGATTCAAGGATTAACATGATTCAATTCGGCCGAGGAGCCCAGGGAATTCCAACTCACATTCATACGGCCGTCAAGGATGGTGGTCGTATGAATGCAAAGTCGAAGGTCGCTATAAAAAGAGCCGATCACGGATGAATGGATTTAAGGATTTAACGGCAAAACCCACTTTCCGATCGTTAGGCCGTGGAATCCTTTCATCCGTTAAATCCGTGAGCAAGTCTTTGCTGCGAATCAGCAAGCTCTTTCAGCCGCTGAGCAAGCAATTCCGTCCCGGTTACCTATGATGAGCTAACTTGATAATCATTAGCTGATTTTGATTATCAGTTTGCTCAGCAAAGACGCAGTTGGTTTTCGATGGGAGAGCGCTTGATCGGTTTGATTGGTTTGAAATGTAAGCGAAAGTCTTAGGGTATGCTGGTTTTAGTTTTTGGGCCTAAAACAAGGATTTCGCCTGCAGGCGAGCAAGGGATTTGAGCGGCAAACCCCTTGCAACCCCGCCGCTAAGGGGACGCTGCTTCCCCTTAGAACCCCTCCAATGTCCGGTTCATCCCTGAACCGGCAAGGTAAATGGATTTGTTTTTTTAGGCTAGATTATCTACCCAAGCGGTCTACAGGGAGGTAGACCGGCACGGCATTGCGAATGGAGCGCATGCCGTTGCCCAACGGGAATTACTTTCAAAAAGAGATGCGATGGGCAGAATAATTTCTTTACTAGCATTCGGTGCGTTTAGTAAAGTCAAATGCCGGGTCAAGGGCCGGCATGAGGCCCTGCGGTGGGGTAGGTCCTAGGGGTTGACCGTTCAACCCCTGGACATTTCGCACAGGATTAACCTGGATAGACAAGGCTTTCTCCCAAAAATACATCTCTCAGTCGCCCTTTGCGGAGCTAACTTGGCAATCATTCATTGAATCATTAACTGTTCATGATGATCTTTCTGGCCGCCAGGATCGACCCGGGATTCATCGAAAATTCATCCAAGCCGTATTCGAGTAGAGTCGGAATGGCATGGGAATCGCCGGCCAGCTCGCCGCACATGGCGCACCGGATGCCCCCGCGATGGGCGGCTTCGATCGTCGTCTCGATCAGCCGCAAGACCGCCGGATGCATCGGATCATAAAGATGGGCCACCTGCTGGTTGGTCCGGTCCACCGCCAGCGTGTATTGGACCAGGTCATTGGTGCCGATGCTGAAGAAATCGGCCCGCTTCGCAAATTCATCCGCCAAGACGGCCGCCGCCGGGATCTCGATCATCATTCCGACCGCCAGTTGTTCGTTGAAGGCGCTTCCCTCGGCCCGCAACTCCGCCATGCATTGTCCCAGGAATTCCTTGGCCGCCTGGAGCTCCGCCACGGAGCCGATCATCGGAAACATCAGCTGGATATGGCCGTCGGCCGACGCCCGCAGGATCGCCCGGAGCTGGCTCCGGAAGATGTCCCGCCGCTCCAGGCAGAAGCGGATGGCGCGCAATCCCAGGGAAGGATTGAGTTCTTCCGGAATCGGGAGGTAGGGCAGTTGTTTATCCCCGCCGATATCCAGCGTCCGGATGACCACCGGCTTGCCGGCCATCTTCGCGGCGACCTGCCGGTAAGCCTGAAATTGCTCCTCCTCGCCGGGCAGACTGGCGCGGTCCAGGTATAAAAATTCCGTCCGGAACAGGCCGATCGCTTCGGCGCCATTGGCGATGGCCTTATCGACCTCTTCCGGCTTGCCGATATTGGCGGCCAGGAGAATCGTTTTCCCGGCTTGGGTAACCGTCCGGACGCCGGCCAGCGTCTTCAGTTGTTCCCGTTCCGCCGCGAATTCGGCCTTTTTCCGCTGATAGCGGGCCAGGGTCGCCGCGTCCGGATTCACGAAGACCGTCCCCGCGCCGCCATCGACAATCAGGGTGTCCCCGGTCCGGACCGCCGCCGTGATATCCCCCAGGCCGACCACGGCCGGAATCTCCAGGGTTCGGGCCATAATCGCGCTGTGAGCGGTCGGCCCGCCGCCATCGGTCACCCAGGCGATCACTTTCGCCTTATCCAGTTGCGCGGTATCGGACGGCGTCAGCTCCCGGGCCACGATGATCGCGTTCCCGGGCAAGCCGGCGAATCCACCATCCGCCGTTCCGGTCAGGTTACTCAGCAGCCGTTTTCCGATGTCGCGAAGGTCGGAGGCCCGTTCGCGCAGGTATTCATCTTCCAAATTGGCAAACACCGCGACATAATGATCCACGATGTCCCGGACCGCTTGGGCCGCGCCGATCCGCTGCGTTTCAACCCGGAGCGCGGCGGTGTCCGTAAGTTCGGGATCGTCGAGGAAGAACAACTGGCTGTTTAAAATGGCGGCCGCGGCTTCGCCCATTTCCAGCCGGGCTTTTTCGCGCAGCTCTTCCAGCTGGATTCGGGCCGTTGCGATCGCCGCCTTGAGCTTCCCTTGTTCCGCCGCTACGTCGACCGCCGTTGCCTCACCGATCTTGATCGCCGCGTCTTTCTTCAAAAATACCGTGCCGATCGCATAGCCCGCCGAAGCCGGAATGCCCTGTTTCATGTTTGTCCTCCTTGCGCTGGGACTGAGGCGGTTCATGACTCGCCGAATTTTGATTCCACCAATTGAACCAAAGTCGCCACCGCTTCCTTTTCATCCTCCCCTGCGGCGACGATGGTGATCACGCTGCCCTTATGGATCCCCAACGCCAGGATGCTGAGCAGGGATTTGGCCGAACCGCTGGCGCCATTTTTGGTGATGGTGATCTGCGACCGGAAGGCCGATGCAGCCTTGATGAATAGAGAAGCCGGCCGGGCATGAATCCCCGTCTGATTGATAACCGTTACGGTTTGTGATGTCATTTTACTTCCTCCTGAGAAATAGCTCCGCCCGGAACGCTGGTCCCGGCGGAGGCAAAAACGCCTGACTGTACGGAAACTAATCCAATACGGCTCCATTGGTGGCGATAACTCTTCGATACCAGTCGAAACTGTCTTTTTTCATTCGTTGGCGGGTCCCCCGGCCCAAGTCATCGATATCCACATAGATGAAGCCGTAACGCTTGCTCATTTCAGCCGATGAGCAGCTTACAATGTCGATGGGACCCCAGGGGTAATAACCCCGCACATCCACGCCGTCGCTGATGGCCTCCCTGACTTGTTCAATGTGCCGTCTAAGATAATCGATCCGGTAAGCGTCGTGAATCTTCCCGTCGGGGCCAATCTCGTCCAAAGCTCCGATGCCGTTTTCGGCAATGATGATCGGCACCTGGTAGCGGTCATAATACTGATTCAAGGTGGTTCGCAGCCCCAGCGGATCGATGTCCCAGCCCCAGGGCGAACCCTCTAAATAGGGGTTTCGCGAAACATCACCGATGGCGCTGGAATTTTTTGCGGAGGTTATTTTGGTGTAATAAAAACTGATGGCCAGGAAATCGGCGCGATATTGTCTCAAGATCGCCTCATCGTCCGCTTCGAAATGAATCCGGAGGTTATTCTCGTCGAAAAACCGCTGGCTGAAGCGGGGATAACGTCCCCTCAGCAATACATCGGCAAAGAAATATTGCATCTGATTCTTTTTCAGCGCGGCCAGTACATCCTCCGGCCGGCAGGATGCGGGATAACAGATGCCATCGCATAACATGAGGCCGATTTTCAGGTCCGGATCATGCCGCAGGGCCATTTGCTTTGCCAAAGCGCTGGCGACGAACTGATGATGCACCCCCTGGAACTTGGCTTCCAGCAAATTGGGGACTTTGTCGCAGGGAATTCCGAGCGCGTTAAAGGATTCGTGGAATATCAGATTAATCTGATTGAATACGATCCAGTGTTTGACCCTGTCTTTGAACCGTTCAAACAATACATTGCAATAGTTGACAAAAAAATCGACCAGTTTGCGGTTGCTCCAGCCGCCGTATTTCAACGCCAGCTGGACGGGCATCTCATAATGGGACAGGGTGAGCAAGGGCTCCATGCCGTTTTTGCGGATCTCATCAATTAAGGCATCGTAAAATTTCAGGCCCGTTTCATTCGGTTCTGTTTCATCCCCGTTGGGAAAGATCCGGGACCAATTGATGGAGGTCCGGAACGAATTCATCCCGGTCTCAGCCAGCAAGGCCAGATCCGACGGATAGGTATGATAGAAATCGATGCCGTATCTTTTGGGGTAATAGCCGCTAGTATCGCGCAAGGCGCGTTCGATTTCGGCCGTGGATATCTCCCCGTTGAATGCTTTGTCCCGGACGATTCCCGGATTATACTTATGAATGTCAGCCAGGCAAACGCCTTTTCCATCTACATCCCAGGCTCCTTCGGCCTGATTGGCGGCGATGGCGCCGCCCCAAAAAAAGTTTTCGGGAAACCCGGTTCGCTTCTCTTCCATCATGGTCACTTCCTCAGCTCGATATTTTGAATGCGCTCTGACAACGACTTAAAAACCTTGATCATCTGACTGGTAAGGTTGTATTCGCTGACGACAGTCATCAATGTGTCCTGGGCATGGCAAAACAGGATCGAGTATTCCAGCTTTTCTCCCCTGGCCTCGCTTTGGATCATGTTGGTTTGGGCTTCATGGGCGATCTTAATGCTGCCATTGGCCTGACTGATTTTGGCGGCGGCCCGATCAAAATCTTGATCCGCAATGGAATCCAAGGCTTCTTTGATTAAATTCCTGGCGTCGCCGGCGTTGATGATGATTTTCATCGCCGTCTGCACGATTTGGTCTTTCGAGTTTGATTCACACATTTTCGCTTCTCGCTTTCCCTTTTAGATACTTGAACCTTCTTGCTCTTTTTTCACTGCTTGCGCCTCGTAGGTCTTAAAGAACGGATACCAAATTGCCGTCGCTACTACAACGATGATAGCCAATAAGATGAATCCGGTAATACTCTTGGTGGTAATCCAAGTCGAAAACGGGAAAGGACAATACCACATATCAAATAATATCGCCGGAATGGGCGCAATCGTAATCACTTTGGTGAAAATCCATATAATAATTGGAAGGATAATCCCCTGCAGCCACATCGGCAGCATCAGCAGCGGATTCCAGGCAATGGCACCAAATACAACCGGTTCGTTAATGTTGAAGATACCCGGGACCAGACAGGCCTTTCCCAAAGCGTTTAATGATTTACATTTTGAAAATATCATCATGATAACTAACGGCAGTGTGCATCCGATGCCGCCGACCCACAGATATGCTGAATAAATCGTTTCTGAAGTGACAACATTCAATCTTGATGCGGCGTGAATGCCGGATGCAACTAAGGCAACATTGGAAGTAATCGCCGCCAACAGAATCGGCTTGGTAACCGGAGTCAGTACCCAGCTGGATATGCCCATCGAATATAAGAAACAATAAAGAAACATTATCAATACGAATCCGTATGGCGTCGCCATAAAGCCGGCAATCGGCATGAATATCGACAGCAGGATATTATAAATATCCACTTTCATCAGCAATACTACAATCCATCCGGCACAGATCACAATGCCGATCGGAAGCATGGAGTCAAACCAGGCCCTTACGAAATCCGGAATCACCGAATTTTCCTTGAAAAAAGAGAACTTTCCAAAGAGGCTCATGATAAAACCGGTAAAAATGCCGCTGAAAATGGCGATGAACATCCCTCCCGCGCCCAGGGCGCTGTGCCCGAAACCGATCTCTTTATCGGCGACAATTTGGGGCGTGACAATCATCAGGAATAAAACCAGGCTGGTCATCCCGGCGATTAAGCGCTGTTTACGGAGATGTTGCTTCTCCATCAGGTTAAACGGGATCAAAAAAGCCACAAACAGAGAAATCTTGCCCAAAGTCCACCCGAAGGGTACCCAGAAGGAGGGCAATTTCGGGAAATAGTCGTTTAAAATCGCCAATAAGCAGAATACCGAGCCGAGCAGGATAAATGGCAATGTCTGCATAATCGAATCCTTGAGTGTTACAACCCACACATTATTGTTGACTTTATTCATTTTCGGTGTAAAGCTGGTCTCCAACCACTTTATCAAAGCTTTCATCGCTCATGCTCCCCCTTTTTTTTATTCGAATAATGATAAAATGTGATCGAGCGCTTTTTCTCCGCTTAAAGTCGCATAATATTCCGGTTTCATCACGGCGACCTTGATAGCTCTTCCGCCGACGATGGCATCGACTTCATCCAGAAGATAGGCCAGATGAGGTCCTACCATCAAACAATCGATCTCGTCGAGATAATCCTCGATCTCCGATTCGCTGCGCGCATTGACACTGATCTCCACCCCCTTCGCCACCGCTGCTTTCCGGATATTCGCCGCCATGAACCCGCTGGAGGCGCCCGAACCACAGACCAGTAAGACCCTTAACTTCTTCATTGAAACTCCCCTTTTCGATTGATAACGCCCTTGCCAAAAGAGCAACGGCTCTTTTGGCGTTTCTATTTATTGAATAAAAGCAAGAACCGTGCCAAAACACTATCGATTATCCCCGGCGGTTTCCTGGCAGCGGCATTCATCATCCGATGCCGCTGCCCTTGTACGACATTTTCCTTGAAATTCATTGAACGGATGGGCGATCTTCAAGTATCGCAATAGGGTGCGATTATAAAATCTCATGACGATGACCATGAGATTTCCGGTCAGAATGATCGATAATACCGTCCCGACGCCAATGATCCCGCCCAGCCCCACTCCGAGCAAAGTATAAAGAAAATCGGCTGAAATCCTTAGCCAGCGGTACTGGATCCCGGTCTTTTCGGAGACGGCGAAGGCGACGGCATCCACAGTGGTAACTCCGAAACGGGTGGCGGTCGTCAATCCCATCCCCAGGCACAAGATGATCTCCCCGATAACCACCACGCCCAGCCGGTTTAGGAAAGGCATCGCCGCGATGGAGTTCGGAACGATTGCATCAAACCAATTCAGAAAAGGGCCGCAGGCCAGGGAGGCGATGACCGTTCCGATAAAAATATGCTTGCGGGCAACCAGCGCCGCAACGGCTAAGAATATGGCGTTATATATTAGCGAGGCATTACCGTAAGGCATCTTAAAGGTATGGTGCAAACCATCCAGCCATACGGTGATCGGGTCCGAGCCCAGCCTGCTTTTTAAAAACAGCGCCACTCCCAAGGCCGTTATTGCCGCTGAAATGATATTTAAACCGATTTTGACGGCTATTTCCCGTTTCGTCATTTTCGTGATTCCCTTGGCTGCTTTTCCGTTTCATTTTTGAAAGTCATCAAAAATATAAAGCAAGAATCATGCCAAAACACTTCGCAAATCCATCACCAAGGCCCTGTGGCAAGGGATAATACTTGAAAATTGCATGAAGAATCGTTAAACTTGTGATAATGATGCGAGGGGGGAGTCCGCATGGGCCGAATCGACACCGTCTATGAAAAGCTCAAAGAGCTCAGTGGAGAAACCGGCATAACCACCAACGATCTGGCGGATGCGCTCGGGCTCAGCCGGGCCAATGTCAGCAACGACCTGAATCAACTGTGCGAAGACGGCAAAGCGGCCAAAGCCGGGGTCCGGCCGGTATTGTACCGCGCCGTGGCCGGCCGGGAAACCGCGGCCGAAGCCGGGCCGATGGTATTGGATCGCCTGGCGCTGAAGAATCCCAGCCTTTTCCCAGCGGTTGAACAGGCGAAAGCGGCGGTCCTCTACCCTCCCAAGGGAATGCCCATCTTGATCCTGGGCGAAACCGGCACCGGGAAATCCATGTTCGCCGGGCTGATCCATCAGTACGCCGTGGAGATGGGACGAATGGCGGGGAATTCGCCCTTCGTCGTCTTTAACTGCGCCGACTATGCCAACGTTCCCCAACTGCTGCTCAGTCAATTGTTCGGCGTCAAGAAAGGCGCGTATACCGGCGCCGATTCCGATAAGCCCGGCCTGGTCGAGAAGGCGGACGGCGGCATTCTCTTTCTGGATGAAGTCCACCGGCTGCCGCCGGAAGGGCAGGAGATGTTTTTTACCTTTATCGACAGCGGCGCCTACCGGAGGCTCGGCGAGACCGATGCCGGGCGGACGGCCAAGGTGCTCATCATCTGCGCCACCACCGAAAATCCGGACTCGGCCTTGCTGAAAACCTTCACCCGCCGCATTCCGATGATCATCCGGATGCCCAATCTGAGCGACCGGAACATGGAGGAAAGATTCCATCTGATCAGTCAATTCCTGCGCGAGGAATCCGCCCGCCTTGGCAAGCCCATTTCCGTCTCGCTCAATTCGATGAAGTCTTTCCTGAGTTACCATTGCCCCCATAACGTCGGCCAATTGAAAACCGATATCCAGCTGGCCTGCGCCAAAGCCTATGCCGAGCTGGTGTCCAACAAAAAAGACGCGCTCAGGATCAACAGCATCGATCTCCCCGCCTATATCCGGGAAGGCCTGTACCGGGAGACGGAACACCGCCAATTGTGGAACAAGCTCATCGGGATCAATAAACGGTATTGCATCTTCGACAGCAGCGAGGAACAGATCCTCTTTGAAGAAGAGGAAGAGAACATCTATGACATGATCGATCTCCGGGTGCACGAGCTGAAAAGCAAGGGAATCAGCGCTGCGCAGCTGGAACAGGAGATGGCCAAGGACATCGAGGAATATTTCTCCGCCTATCTGCGGAGCGTCAATGGGAATGGCGCTTTTGCCAATCTCGAAAGCATCGTCAGTCCGGAGATCATTCGGGTGGTCCGGGAAATCGTGGCCTTCAGCGAGGAGAAGCTGGCCAAAACCTTCAGCCCAAGGATCCATTACGGCATGGCGGTCCATATCGCCAACGCCATTGAGCGCGTCAAACGGTATAAAAAGATCATTCATCCGCAGCTGAACAAGATCCGGACCGAGTTCCCCGAGGAGTTCACCACCGCGGTGGACTGCCTGAAGATCATCGACCGCGTCCTGGATATCGCCATGCCCATCGACGAGGCCGCTTTTTTGGCGATGTTCTTCGTCTATCGGGAAGGCGGCGGCCGGGAATCCGGCAGTAACGTGCGGATCATCATCATTGCCCATGGCGCGTCCACCGCGACCTCGCTGGCGGAGACCGTCAACAGCCTGCTGGGAACGGATTACGCCTTCGGGATGAATGCCCCGCTGGATGAGAAGCCGCAGCAGGTCATCGCCCGGCTGAAAAACTATTTGCAGGAAACGGACCGCCGTTCCGACATCTTGTTCCTGGTCGACATGGGTTCGCTGACCAATTTCGGGGAGGAGATCGAGCGGGAATTCGGCATCCGGACCAAGACCATCCCCCTGGTCAGCACCTTGCACGGGATCGAAGCCACCCGCAAGGCGATGATGGGCTATGCCCTGGACCAGGTGTACCGGGACACTTTGCAAGTCAATGAGCTTTTGGAGCCGGACCGTTTCCCGGCCGCCCGGGAGGCGCCTGCTCCCGCTCCCGAGGCTCTGGCGATCGTCGCCGCCTGCACCACCGGGGAAGGCGGGGCCGGCCTGATCAAAAGCCTCCTGGAACAGCATTTGAAATTGGCCGATAACCCCATCGCCGTGATTCCGGTGGGCCTGACCGGCAATGAACGGATTGCGGCCAGGCTGGAAAATCTCAAGCGGCAATACCGGCTCATCTGCCTGGTCGGTTCATTGCCGGTCGACAGCGATCTCCAGCAATTCGGCATCGACGAGGTATTAAACGGGCGCGCGCTGCCGGCCATTCAGCATCTGATCGATGTCGAGGCCGCCTACCTCCGGATCGGCGATACCTTTGAAAACCACCTGCAACATGTCGACGGCCGCTCGGTGGTGCAAGACGTCAAGCGGTTCATCGAGGCCATCACCCAGCGTTTGGATCTCAAAATCGCCACCAGCGTCCTGATCGGCATCGCCATTCATATCGGGTGCATGATCGACCGCTTGAAAGGCGGCGGGACCATCGCCGCCTTCGAGGGGAAACAGCAATTGATCGGCGAGAATCCCGGGCTTTACCGGATAGTCCGGCAAAACTGCGCGCTTTTGAATCAAAAATACCAGATCAGCATCTCCGAGGATGAGATTTGCCATCTGATGGTGTTCTTCAATCCCCAAAACCACCGGGAATGATTCGCGCCGGGAAAAACCGATACGGATTGCACTGATTCAAGGATTGCACGGAAAAAAACGCCCATGCTTTGGTGATTTCTATCCGTGGAATCCCTTAATCCGTTTCATCCGTGATCCGGTACCCTCAAAACCATCTAAAATAATTTTCTTCCGTAAAAGCCGATCACAGATTACACTGATTCAAAGATTGCACGGAAAAACCCGCCCCTGCTTTGGTGATTTCTATCCGCGGAATCCCTTAATCCGTTTCATCCGTGATCCGGTTTCTTTGCCAACTTTCGTGTCAGGTATGGCTTTCGGTCCAACTAGGATATTCTTCGTCCCTGTTAGGATAAAAGATATCCTTGTAAGGAATGGGATGATCCTTTCAGGGGATCCTTTGATCCTTGTAAGGAATGCTTTGATCCGTGTTAGGAAGGGTCTCATCCTTGTAAGGGATCCATCGATCCTTTCAAAGGATCGTCCCATTCCTGCTTCCCCAAGAACCATCCCTACTTCCTTAAAGGGCGTGGAAACATTCTCGAGAAGCTTACCTGCATCTTCGAGAACCATAACTGCTTCCCCGAAGACCGTCCCTGTTTATATGAGAACCGTCCCTCCTGCCCCGAGGTTTGGGGAAGCAAGACCAATCATTGCGGATGATGGATTAAGACGCGGGGAAAATTGACGAAGGTTCGCGGGAGTTTGAACGCGTTTCCGGGAGGCTACCCCGGACCTTCGGGGAACGGACCGTAACAAAAAATTAAAAGTCCCTCACGATCGTGAGGGACTTTTAGGACAAGGCGAATCGGATGCCGAAAGATTCAAACCATGATTTGGCCCCCGATCGCTTATAAATGTCGGACTTCCATTCTGTTTTTCAATTCGTTTACCTCACTCAGGTCAATGAATCCGACTTCCCGATGCATTGCATTGGAGACTCCGCAAGCCATCGATAGGCGAAACGCTTCTTCAATATCACTCCCGCGATTGATAGCCGCGGCATATCCCGCCACGCTCGCATCGCCGGACCCGATGGAAGACTGATTGCTGATGACGGGCGGCCGGGCCCGGAGCTTAACCGCATTGTTAATCAGGAGCGCTCCGCTTTTGCCCATCGAGACCATCAGGTTCTGAAAGCCCTTTGCCATCAGGCTCTCGGCTTTGGTTACCAGAGTGTCCTCGTCGACCTTATTCTCTATTCCCAGGTATTCTAAGAACTCTTTCAAATTAGGCTTGGCAAAATAATAACAGCCCGGGAGGGAAGAATGAAATGCTTCGCCATAGGTATCCAAAAAACAATGGGCCGCTTGCGCCACGCAGATCGCATCGATGGTTTGATAGATGGAAGGAGCCGCGCCGTTAATAATCGCCCCCGAACAAATCACGATGTCATCCCCGGCGATGTCCTCCTGCAATTGCCCGAGCAGCCTTTGCAGTTCATCCTCATGAACAGTGGGGCCAAACTCCAGAATCTCTGTTTCAACGTTATTTTGGTTATCAATGATATTGACCGTGGTCCGCGTATCGCCGGCGATTTCGATGAACTTCGACTGAATGCCCAGCGCGGTGATTTCATTTTTCAGCCTTTTACCGGAATCCCCTCCGATGAAACCATAAATGGCGCACGTTTCGCCCAACAAGGCCAGGACTTTGGCGACATTTACGCCTTTTCCGCCGGCGTAGACCGCCGGGCAATTGTCCCGGTACAAACGGCCGGCTGTAAAATTATTGATGAAATATACCTTATCGATCACCGGATTAAGACAAATGCATCTAATCATGCCAACAAGTTCCTTATTTGTTTATTCTACTTAATTCTTCTCCCTTAAATTGGAATACAATTTATAATCTAACTTTTAATATCGCCCGGAGCTTAATACGACGTCCCGCATTTTATGTTGCACTTCCTTCATGAAGGCTTCTCTTCCCAGCGTGGAATATTTCCGGGGATCGTAAATTTCGGGTTTTTCGACCAGCAGTTTGCGCACCGCCGCGGTATAAGCGTTAAAATTATCCACATCCATGTTCACTTTGCAGACGCCTAATTTTACGGTTTCCTTGATCAGCTTTTCGGGGACGTTTTTCATGTAGGCTACCTTTCCGCCATACCGATTCATGACATCGATGTATTCGGCCGTAATCGATGCTCCGCCGTGCAATACCAGGGGATACCCCGGCAAGTTTTGCGAAATTTTTTGGAGACGTTCCATATCGATGGTCAGATCATGGTCCGCCTTAATGCCGCCATGGGAAGTCCCCACCGCCACCGCCAGCGAATCGCAACCGCTTCTCCGGACGAACTCGACCGCGTCGTTGGGGTCGGTATAACGGTTATCCGCGGAAAAGAAATCATCTTCAAATCCCGGCAGGCTTCCCAATTCCGCCTCGACCCAAACGCCCTTCGCATGGGCATAATCCGCGACCTTTCTTACCAGCTTGATATTCTCCTCGAAGGTCAGCATCGAGCCATCGACCATCACCGATGCAAAACCGGCATCAATGCTGTTGCGGCATATTTCAAAGTCGGCGCAGTGATCATGATGGATGCACACCGGCACCGTCAAGGGTTCGGCCAGCATGGCGACGAGTTTAACGAACATTTGGACATCGCCCACATACTTTCGAGTACCCATGGATACTTGAACAATCACTGCCGATCTTTCAATTTCGGCGGCCCGCAAAACTGCCTGGAGGCTTTCCAGGTTAAAAACATTAAATGCTCCCAGCGCATACCCCTCGCGGTATGCTTTCTTGAAAATTTCTCCCGGCTTAACCAGAGCCATTGTAACACTCCTCCGCCAAAGGCTTATTCGCAACCCAATATCATCCTCATTGACTAATCCGAACCCTATTCCGGCATCCGAACCGCTCGACCATGAACCGTTCGACGCGTTGCAATGCGTCCATGCCATCCGGTATCCGGTTAAACCAGCCATGTCCTTTGCCATCAAAAATGGCAATCTCGGACGATATTCCTTTTTCCTGTAATTTTTGATGCATTTGCACTGACTTTTCATGAGGAATTACTGCGTCTTCTCTGCCATGGAGCAGCAACATGGGAACGGCGTTTTGCCAAACTCTCAGTAATGGCGATGCTTCGACATACTGCTCCGGAAAATCCGCCAAGCTTCCGCCGAGGTACTGTCGGACATGGTCTTTTTCATCTTCCGCCGTTTCAATATAACTGATAAAATCAAACACCCCGTTGAAGATGATCGCCCCATTGATATCACTGGAGAAATCCGCAAATCCGCCGGTGCCCTCATATGCCTCCACGCCATTGGTCACTCCGGCCAGAGCGGCCAGATTGCCCCCGGGAGACCCGCCAATTAAAATGATCCTGGCGGGATCGATGTGATACGCTGAGCTTATGGACCTTACCCAACGCACCGCGCATTTCACATCCTGTAGCGCAGCCGGGAAAGGAGCCGCACCACTTAAGCGATAATTGAGCGATACGGCAAAAACATTTAATTGCAAAGCCAAGTAAGCCGCCTGCCGTTGAAATTGCTTTTTGTCCCCGCTCCAAAATCCGCCGCCATGCAGGAAAATAACTGCCGGTCGATTTTGAACCGGCTTTTTTTCCCAGTAATAAATATCCGCGGCAATTTGCTGCCGGTCGACTTGGGCCAGAATATAATCCGGGGTGAAATGGAGCGACTCGGGAAGATAACCGCTCTCAAAATGTTTCGTTCTCAGCAATTCTAAAAAAAGTTGATTATTCACAACTCTCATACTCGACTCCTGTAATTTTTGAAGTAACCGGGAAGTATTGAGGATGATATCGACTTCATCCTCAATACCCCAAAACAATAGATAAAATCAATCTTAATTTTCCTATCGTGGCCGGTTTCAGGGACATGATCCATAATAAAAATAATTCAGCTGAATAAAACTACATGTCCTCACTTCTCGTTATGGAGTTCTTTAAAGGCTTCCATTAGATATTGAGATTTGACAAAGTTTTTAGCCGGCACGAAATTGTTGAGCAAACCGGCATCGATGAACATCTTCTCATGTTGTTCATACCATTTCAGCGCGGTACCATTCTTGAATATCTTTTCTACGGAACGGTTATCCAGGAAATTGGTTTTCTCAATTAAGCTCGCGATGATTTCTTTCGGTTGACTTAAGTAGTCGGCAACCATTCCGACGGTTTCGTCCATATGGTTAATCCGGTATTGTTGACCTTTTAACAGGCATTTTAAGAACCTTACGGTTGCTTCCTGATTCTTGGGATTCTCTAAAAACCGCGGCGTTGTCACCCAGCTATTGGGGAAAACGGCTTTGGGCAGGAAATCCTTGGAGGTTTGGATCGTGATCGTATTTTCCGGATTGCTCTTTCTGATTTGATCGGTGTAGGGAGATTCGATGGAGATTCCGTCCACCTTATTCGTCATGAAGGCGGCTACTTTCCCGGCGGCATCCATATTGACGATGTTCACTTTGAGCGGATTAATTTTGGCTCGCTTTAAAGCCAGACTTAAAAAGAGTTCGGAAGTTGTCCCTTTGGTGATACCGATCGTCTTACCCGCCAAATCTTTAATCGACTTAATTCCGGATTTCTTCGTCACCATGATCTCGCTGCTGAGGTCGGTACAATCCATGGTCAACATGACGCATTGACCCATGGGCCCGAACACATGGGCGCCTACCCCCAGATAACCGAGGTCGATGTCGCCCGCGATCATCGCCGCGATTTCAGGCGGTCCGGCCGTGAATTTCACCATCTTCACTTCCAAATTTTCCTGTTTGAAATAGCCTTGTTTCTCCGCGGCCAAGATCGCCCCCAACCCAACCAGGTGAGGATGATAAGCGACATTCAAGCGCAATAACTCCTTGCCGGATTCGCCAGCTGTTTTGCCGCCGCTTCCTTCAACCGTCCCGATCATGCAAAACAGCACCATGAGCAGCAGCAGACATTTACCTCCCATTGAACGCCAGAAAAAACTTCTTTTCATCCCAGCTACCACCTTTCGTTTATTTATTAACCACGACAGCTGCTAAGCCGGTGGCTTAGGCTTAATTAAACATTCCTCGCCGACGGATCACTTAATGTGGTCGAGATATTCTTCATAAACCTTGGACCAGAGCGCGTTTTTGATGTCATTGTATTCTTTGGTCAGCTTTAGCTGTTGGGTCCGGGGATAAGGCAGCTGAATATCAATGATCTCTTTGATTCTCCCCGGCCTGGCGCTCATCAGTATTACCTTTTGGGCCAGCAGCACCGCTTCTTCGACATCATGGGTGATAAAAAAACAAGTTTTTTTCTCTTTTTCCCAGGTGCTTAATAAATTCTCCTGTAATTGCGCTCTCGTCTGAGCATCCAGTGCGCCAAACGGTTCATCCATCAGCAGCACCGCCGGCCTGGCGGCGTATGCTCTAGCAATTGCCACTCGCTGCTTCATTCCTCCCGAAAGTTCCTTCGGATAGGCATTACAAAAATCTTTCAACCCGACCAACTCAATATAGCTCGCAGCAATTGCTTTTCTTTCTTTGGGAGCGATATTTTTTAGTTTGAGACCGAATTCGACATTTTTCTGGACGGTCATCCATGGGAACAGCGCATATTGTTGAAATACGACTCCTTTCCCCTTTCCCGGACCGCTAACTTCTTTGCCGCCGACTTTTACGCTCCCGGTACTCGGCTCCAGCAACCCGGCGATAATATTCAACAAGGTGGTTTTGCCGCAACCGCTCGGGCCGACCACCGAAACGAACTCGTTTGGCATCAAGTCGAGATTCACAGTCTCCAAGGCCACATTTGGGCCGGAACGACCCTCAAAAATTTTACTTACATTCCGTATTTCAATCTCAATACGCTGATTGCCCAGGCCGTCCATCAACGGTTGTGCACCTCCTGCCATCCGGTTAACTTTCTTTCCAGAAACAACACGATTTTATCCAAAACGAAACCAATCACGCCGATGGTGATGATCCCCAAGATTACCTCGTCCATCTTAAAATATAAAGCCGCGTCTTGAATCATATTGCCCAGTCCTTGCGAAGATCCGGTGAGTTCGGCCGCGACCAGGGTTGTCAGGGCGGTGGCCAGTCCCAATCGGATGCCAACCAGGATGTAAGGGAAAGAAGCGGGTACAATGACATCCAAAAAAATGTCTTTATCGGTTGCATCGAGCACTCTCGCGGCTTTTATCAAAGTGGGATCCACATTTTTTATGCCTTGATAAATGGTGACCACCATCACCAGGAACACAGCAAAAAATATAATGGCAATTTTAGCGGAGGTTCCGATGCCAAAGATGACGATTACCAGCGGAATTAAGGCAATCGGCGGAATGGTTCGAAAAAACTGAATCCAGGGCTCGACAATTGCCCGAAAGAGCTTATACCAACCCAAAAGGAAGGCAACGGGGATGGAAACGATAACACCGAGCGCAAAGCCTCCGAAAACCCTGATCAGGCTTACATTTATGTTTGCTAACAGTTTTCCATTTGAAATATTGTAAATAAGCGCTTTAAAAACTTTCACTGGGCCGACAATCACTGAACCTACTCCGGAAATTGAAGAAATCAGACTCCATAAAAGCAGCATCGTTCCAAACGATATGATAAGCATGGCTCCATTGCTCATGTTTTCCATTGCTGAGCCGCCACTTTTTTTGCTTCTGGATCGTTGCTTATTTCCCGGCATATTCTCCACTCTACACAACCCCTTTTAGTCATTTGCCCTGTTTATTTGGAGCCTTGTACCCCCCTTCATTTCAAACAGGTATGGAACATATAGAGAACGTTTTCTATCAAGATAAATTTTTTTATATGGTCTTCACCGAATCTCTTATCACGATATCTGAAATCAGCACATATTCTTTAAAATCATTTTGATTATTGCCATGATTTACTCTATCCAAAATTATCTGTCCCGCCTTACGGCCAATGGCGTAAGTATTTTGCGAAGCGATAGTAAGCTTGGGTTCAATCAATTCAAGCAAGTCGATCGTTCCGAAGGAAACGATTGAAATATCATTCGGTATACTCAATCCAAATTCCCGAATGGCCATGACTGCGCCTTCCGCCATGATATTATTCGCACAAACCACAGCGGTGGGTAAGTCATTTTTATTCTCTAAAATCATCCTTTTAACAGCAGCATGGGCCTCCTCCCTTTTAAAGCCACCTTTTAATACGTAGCGATTATCGATGACAATATCATTATGTCGCATGGTTTCCCGAAATCCATCAAACCGCTCCAGGCCTACACTAATGGATAAAGAGACATTGACAATTGCAATCTTCCGGTGCCCATTTTTTATTAAATGCTCTGTAAGCTGATATGCGGCATTAAAATTATCTTCAACTATCACATCCGCGTTGACTCCCTTTATTTTCCTATCAATTAAGACCACCGGCATCCCTTGATCCACTAACTGTTTAATATAAAGTCCTTCGGGATCGGAAGAAGCGATAACCATCGCCTCAACCCTTTTCTCATTCAACAACTCCAGCAGCTTTTGCTCTTTTTGCGGTATGCCATCGCTACTGCAAAACACTAAGCTATGATTTTCATTGCTTATCACGCTTTCCATTGCTTTGGCAATCTGCATAAAAAAGGGATTCGATATATCCGCAACCACAAAACCGATCATTTGCGTCTTACTGTTTTTCAGGCTTCTGGCGATTCCATTGGGTTGATAATTCAGATCTTTCATACATTGAAGAACCTTA
Organism: Bacillota bacterium; assembly: GCA_023400055.1. Taxonomy (GTDB): domain Bacteria; phylum Bacillota; class UBA4882; order UBA8346; family UBA8346; genus Hydrogenispora. The sequence goes on along the minus strand of JAEXFN010000053.1, from coordinate 17,144 downwards.
TCGCGGACCTCATCACTTACCGGGTAGTTGTTATTTAATACCCTGGAAACCGTTGAAGTGGACACATTCGCTTTTTTGGCTACATCCTTTATAGTGATATTAGTCATGATGCAATCCCGCCTCCCAAAACCTCGCATCAGCCGATGGTCAATTTACTTTGAATATATTAAATCCTAATGTTTCAGCGCTAATCCGTTCAAAAATCCTATAAAAATATAGAAAACGTTATCTGTCAATTCTTTAAACGATAACTTCGGCGAAGACTTTTCATCAATTCCAGCTTGGTTACAATTTATAACATAAAGTTATTCCGAATTCCCAATATACATTCTATACGCAGTGGCATTAAGCCTTAACCTTAAAGTTAAGAAATCAATAAACTGAACTTTCTCACAAGGTTTCCAATGTCTTATTTAAATCATAGAAAACGTTATCTGTTTTTATAATACTTTTAACGAATAAGTAAGTCAAGATCTTTTATAAAGTATTTTAGCTGCCAAGAAAGTTTCCTCTGCGAGGCGATGGACGTAGGTGGGTCTCCTTGGAGCACAGCGCTTAAAAAAGAATCCGATAATGATTCTTGTCCTAAAAGATTAAGGAACTCGTCTCACCTTCCATCCTCCTTTGAGCTAACGATCAGCGGGTATGAAAAAACGGCCCTGCGTATCCAAGACCGTTCTTTCATCAAAGGTTGTACAATGCGCCTCATTTTGCCGTTCTTTTCCCTAATCAGCCCAAATTGACCCCGATGATCCGGCCGATGCCGAAGGTGAGCGCGGCGGTGGCCAGTCCGAACAGGACCTGGCGCAAGCCGGAGATCACCGGATGTTTGCCGGTCATCACCGTGATGATCGCGCCCATGATGAACAGGCCCAGCGCGCTGCAACCGGCGCTGACCAAGACACCGACGGTGCCGCTCAGAAAGACGTAAGGCAGGACCGGGATGAGGGCGCCGACCGCGAAGAGCAGGAAAGAGGTGATCGCCGCCTCCCAGGCCGATCCGCCCAGCTCCGCCGGATCGATGGCCAGTTCCTCCCGGGCCAGGGTATCCAGGGCGGTGACGGGATCGGAGACCAGCCTGTCGGCCAACTGCCGCGCGGTCGCCGCCTCGATCCCCTTAGCCTGGTAGATCAAGGTCAGCTCCTCGACTTCCTCCTCCGGAACCTCCGCCAGCTCCCGTTCCTCGATGTCCAGCTGGTGCTGGTACAACTCGCGGGCGCTTTGCACCGACAGCCACTCGCCCAGCGCCATCGAGAGCGCGCCGGCCAGCAATCCGGCCAGGCCGGTGATGAGAATGTTGCGGGCCGGCACCCCGGCGCCGGCCACCCCCATCACCAGGTTAAAGACCGAGAGCAAACCGTCGTTGGCGCCCAGCACCGCCGCGCGCAGCGCATTGCCGCCGGTGGCGCGGTGGCGTCCTTCGAAGCGGGCCAGCTCGCTTCCTTGCAGCCCCTGGGTGGTTCGGGCCAACAGGCCGAAGATCCGGGCATGGGAGCGTTCATCGGCCGGCATGTGCATCGCCTCGGCGTCGGCTTGGCCGTTATAGCCGCTGGCGGTGGTCCGTTCCAGTGAAGCGATGGTCGGCAGGACGAAGGCCGGCCCCAACCGGCCGGCCAGCCAGCCGAAGAAACAGGTGCGCCAGCCGGCCTGAAACTCCGGCACCACCTGCCCGGCCGCGCGAAGCTTCTCCGCCCAAAAGGCGGCGTGCTTCTCCTCGGTCGCCACCAGCCGCTGGTAGATAGCGGCCAGATCGGGATTGGGCTCGGCTGCGGCCAATCGCTGATACAAGGCGATGGCCTCCCGCTCCGCCTGCAAGTTCTCTCCATACCGTCGAACCTCATTGTCGCCGGACATCCGATCGCGCCTCCCTTAATGAAATTAAACTGCCCAATCGCAAGGACCGAAATGGCCGATTGAAAAGCTTTGACATACTAATGCCACCCCGACATTAAGCAACGATATTTGAGATTTTTCCCAACTTATTTTATCTTACAATATTTTGCGGGCTTTAACAACGGAAAGACTTAACGTCCGGACGGGACGGGCCGCTTGAGCCGTCCGCCGCCTATAAAAAACCCCGGCGACTGGGAAGTCACCGGGACGAGCGTCGGGAACAGCGCTGATTGGAAACCCTGCCGCGAGCGGCCTAGGCCCGTTCCGGGCGGTCCGAGAGCGCTTTGGCCTCCCGGTAGTCGGTCGGCGTCAGGCCGAAATATTTCTTGAAGCAGATCGAAAAATAGTGCTGATCATTGTAGCCGACCATCTCGGCGATGTGGTGCACTTTCAAGGTGACGTCGTCCAAGTCCAGGAGGTCGCGGGCCTTTTCCATCCGGCGGCGCGTCAAATATTCGACGAACGACTCGCCGACCTGCTGTTTGAAGAGACTGCGCAGGTAGTTGGAGCTGAGAAACAGCCGCCCCGCCACGTCGTCCAATGAAAACTCGCTCTGTTCCAGGGAACTCTCGATAATCTGTTTGGCCTTTTCGACGATGGAAAAGTTCTTGCCCAGCCGCGCCTTCTGGATCGCGTCGCAACAGGCGCGGGCCAAATCGATCAGAAATTGCTCCAGCTCGATCAGGGTCTCACACTCCTGGACCAGCTGGTAAGGATCGCTTTGAGCGTCCGCTCCATAACCGGCAATGTTGCCGCCAGCCTCGGCCACGGTCCGCTGCAATAAAAGCGTCATTTCGAAAACCGACTGTTTGACCCGGCCCGGCTTAATCCCCTGCTGGGCGCGGTAATAGGCGAAGAACGCCTGCGCGCCTCGGGCAGCGCCTGCGCCGTCGCCCAGCCGCACCTGAAGCAACAATTGCCGCTCCAGCTCCTGCGGCCATGCCAGCGACGTCTCGGTCTGCAGATTGATGTCTTCGTAATTGACCAGACCGCCTTTTTCCTGAATGAAGCTGAACTGCAGGGCGGTCTCCGCCTCGGAATAGGAGCGGCTGACCGCTGCCAGTTCATCATAGAGGCTGCCTAGAGCGGCGTAAGTAGCGACATTGAGCTGATTCTGAACCGCCAGTACGATCCGTTTCAAATTCTGGTTCAGGGCGATAAAAACCCGTTGCCGGTCGGAGCTGGCGATGTCAAACAGGATGGCCAGTTTATCTTCGCTCAGGAAGAAAGGGACGGCCCCGATCCTGGCCGGAAAGATCGCCGCGGCGATCTGCATCAGAAAGGTCTGGGCCATTCCTTTCCCGGCGCCGGGCGCCGTGACGGACTGCAGGTTCTTCATTTTGAGCAGCGCCACGCCAAACAACGGGCCGGTCAGGCGCAGATCCAGGTCGGTCAATTTCTCGGCGATCTCTGGCGCGGTCATTTTCCCGGCGATCAGGCCCTGCAAGAACCATTCCCGCAATAACGGCAGGCTGACCGTGAGCCGCTTCTGGAGCTGGCTCACGTCATGCAAGAAAAGGTACCGCTTATCCAGCTCGACCCGGACCCGCGCCAAAATCTCCAGCAAATGCTGGGCCTGCACTGGCTTGAGAATGTAGTCGTCGACTCCCAGCCGCACTGCTTTTTGGGCATACTCAAAATCATCGTAACCGCTGATCACCAGGATCTTGAGATCGGGATTGATGGATTTGGCGGTTTCGATCAATTCCAGTCCGTTGACAGTCGGCATGCAGATATCGGTGATGATCACATCGGGCGCCAGCTCCGGCAGCAGCTCCAACGCCTGCATCCCGTTGGCCGCCTCGCCCGCGACCACAAAGCCGTGCTCCTGCCCGGACAGCGCATTGATGATTCCGCTGCGGATGATCGGCTCGTCATCGACGACTAAGATTTTGTACATAATTTGGCAATCTCCTCTGGCGCGACGGCCGGAATTAAAATCGTGACCGCGGTTCCCCGACCCCATTCACTGTCAAACTGCAATCCGTAACGGTTCCCAAAATAAAGCTTGATCCGCTCATTGACATTATAAATACCGTAGCCCCTGCCTTCGGGCTGCGGCTGCTCGGCCGCGTTCTCTTGGCGCAGGCGGCGGTTGATCAGCCCCAGCGCCAACAGTTGAATCCCGGCGCCGTTGTCGCGGACCGTCAATTGAACCGCGCCGCCGTTCTCGGTCAGGGCCCCGGTGATGGCAATGACGCCTGGTCCCGGTTTTTCCTTGATCCCGTGGTAAATCGCGTTCTCCACCAACGGCTGTAAGATCAGTTTGATCGTCAGCAACTGCTGGATTTTTTCATCCACCGCGATGTGGTAGCTGAATTGCTCACCATAACGCATTTTTTGGATGGTCAAATAACTATCCACGTTTTCCAGCTCGTTTTGGATCGTGATGATATCGTGGCCTTTATTCAAGCCGGTCCGGAAGAGCGTCCCCAGGGCCATGGTCATCCGGCTGATATCGTCCGCCTGAATCTGATCGGCCATCCAGTGGATCGAATCCAGCGTATTGTATAGAAAATGCGGATTAATCTGCGCCTGCAGGGCTTTCAACTCCGCCTGCCGTTTGAGCTGCTGCTCGATTTTGACTTTCTCCTTCTCTTCCTGCAACCGGAGGATGGACTGGTGCAGCTTTTGAATTAACGCGCGGATCTCCTCCACCATGAAATTGAAGCTCTTGCCCAGTTGCCCGACCTCATCCTGGTAATCATAGTCGAATTTGACGTTGAAGTCGCGCTGGGTGACTTTATGAATGGTATTTTCCAGCATTACCAGGGGGTGGGTGATGCTTTTAGAAAGAAGCACCGCCAGGATGAGCGTCGCCAGCATGCACGCGCCGGTGAGCATCAGCACAAAGAAGCCGAACTTATTCAGCCGGTGCAACAGTACCCGTTCCGACTGGATATTCACGATTTTCCAGGGCGCTACGGACATCGCCTGATAACTGACGCTATAATTGACGCCCCGATGACGGCGGATGAGCCGGCCATGCGAACCGCGAGCGATTGCGCGGATGGCGCTCGGGTCGGCCAGCAGCCACCGGGCGTTCGAATCGTGATCGGAGACCACCTCCCGCCCCTGGTTGTCGAGGATCAGGCTCCAGTTCCCCGCGCCGGAATAAAGCTTGCTCAGGTATTCTAAAATGGCCGCTTTGTCCAGATTGACCACGATATAGAGATTGTTGTTGTAGCCGTCGATGGCGAACTGGAAGACCAGCGGCACCACCAGCTTCCCGTCGCGGTAAATCTCGTCCTTGCAGCTCAGTCCCCAATAAACGGCCTCGCCGGGGCGGAAACGCAGCTGGCGGTAGAGACGGGAGTTTTTAAATTCGAAATCCGGGTTCTTGATCTTGGCAAGATCAAAAAAGGCTCCCTTCGGCGTGTCCATGAAGATGGATTCCGTGAAGGTCTCAGTGGAACGGATCTCCGAAAAGGAGTTGGAAAAGCGCGAGAGCGCCAGGGCATAGCGATACTTTTCGTCATCGAATAAGAAGGTGGACAGGGTCTTATTGAAATCCTGATTCAGTTCCAAGGCGTAAACCCGCCGGATGATCCCCTTCAACTTTTCATCCAGGAAATTGCTGACCTGAGTCAAGAGATCGGCCGAATTTACATAGGCGTTCTGGCGGATCTCCGCCGCCACGTAACGATACAAAAGTAAGGCGGAGATCAGCGACGAGACCGCGATCAACGTCATACAGGCCAAAGCGATCTTGTTTTTAAGTTTCAGGTTCCGGACCCAATCCAGCAGCATCGCTCTCTTCTCCATCCTTTCCAGTGCCGAAATGATCATCGTCGATCCCTTACTTCAGCACCAATAGTTATTTACCTGCAAGAAGATCTTTCAACTCGACGCGGCTGCGCAGCGGTCCGGCCCTCATCCCTTGACCGCGCCGGCGGTGAGGCCGGAGATGAATTGTTTCTGGGTGAAGCAATACAGGATCAGTACTGGCAGCAAGGCGATGGCCGCGCCGGCGGTCATGATGTTCCATTCGGCGGCGGCATTGGCCGAGTAACGCAGGCTGACCACGGCCACGGTCAATGGCTTCAACAGCGGATTGGACATCGTAAACACAAACGAGGTAATATAATCGTTCCAGGCGGTCCGGAAGGTAAATAGGGCCACTACGCCCAGGATCGGCCGCAACAGCGGCAAGACGATATTCCAGTAAACCCGGAAATAACTGCAGCCGTCGATCAAGGCCGCTTCATCCAGCTCTTTGGGCAGGGTTTTGATGAAACCGATCGTCAGGAAGATGTTGGTCCCCTGCCCGCCGGTCAACACCAGCGCCAAACCGACCAGATTACCGGTGAGCCCCAAGGAATGCATCAGCCGATATTGCGGATACAGCGAGACTGCTCCCAAGGACACAAACATGAAGGCCAAGTGCATGCTAAGCAGCAATTTGCGCCCCGGAAACTCATGCCGGGCCAAAATATAACCGGTTAGCGAGGAGGTAATCAGCGCCAGCAGCGTCACCATGACGCTGAGATAGACGCTGTTCCAAGTGTATTGCAAAAAATTCCCCTGCCGGAACGCATCCGCATAGTTGGAGAACATCCATTGCGACGGCAGCAGCGTAGCCCCGGAGATCAACTCGGCGTTGGTCTTTAACGAGCCGACCAGGGTGTAAAAAACCGGATATAACGTAAAGACCGTCATAATCAGCAAGAATAACCATTTCAAAGTCTTGGCCGCGGCCTTGATTGTTCTGTCCATCGATCCCATTCCCATCTTTGTTAGTTTAATAATCCAGCTTGCGGGAGAAATACAGGTACCCACAGGTGATGAGTCCGATAATTGCAGCGGCCACGATACTGACGGCCGCGCCGTATCCGAAGTCGGAATTGACGAGCGTATTGGCCGAAGCCGAGATCGGAAAGTACAACTGATAGATGTATAAGAACATCACTTGGGTAGCGGAGAACGGACCGCCTTCAGTCAAGACCATGATGCTTTGCATGTCCTGGAAGGCGATGATGATGGAGAGCATCAAAATAACCTGCAATACCGGCCCCATCATCGGAAGCGTAATGTAGATCATCCGCTGGAAGCCGTTGACCCCGTCCAGTTCGGCGCTTTCGTAAATCTCCTTGGGAATGCTCTGCAATCCGGCCAGGAAGTAAATCATGTAATTGCCGATGCCGCCCCAGGCGCCCACGATGATGCAGGTCAGCATGGCCAGATCTTTGCCCAGCCAGTTGATGGGTATTTGGGTCAGACCCAGCGCCAGCAGCACGTGATTGACGACGCCGTTATAGACGTTGAAGATCAGGTAGAACATCAACGCCATGACCGCCGTGCTCATGATGGTCGGGCTGAACATGACCCCTTGCAGCAATCCCCGGCCCTTGAATTTTTTATTTAAGATCACCGCCAGTAAAAATGCGGGGGGCAACGTAATGAGCAACTTGCCGCAGACATAGACCAGGGTGTTGAGGACCGAGTGCCAAAAAACATCATCCCTGGTGAACACGCGGATGAAATTGTCCCATCCCACAAACCGGGCGGCGTTGATTCCGTCGTAACTAAAGAACATATACTGCAGTGCCCAAATCACCGGATAGATGGTCAGCGCCAAAAAGATGAGCAGATTGGGAGTAAGCATCCAATAAATCTGACCGTATCGTTTGGTTCGGGTTGATGACATGTGATAGATCTCCTTATGACGGGCGGCTACAGTTTGGAACTGTAGCCGCCGCAGTCAGCCCGTTTATTTCTTGAATACTTTCCCGGGTTCGGCCGGATCGAAATCCTTATAGATGATGCGCATGGTCTTATGTTCGCTGATAGCCTTGTCAAATGCTTGATTGTACCGGGCATTGAGATCGGTGATGCCCTTGTCGAGGTCAGTAGCGCCGAAGATGATCTCCGAGAAGACCTGATAATAGTCTTTGCCTTCCGGTCTCACATCGAGCGGAATGTTCGGCCAGATTTTGTCATGTTTGTCAAACTGGATGGCCGGCCATTTTTCAACGGTCGCCGGCGTTTTGGCCTTCTTGATGGCCGAGGGCACCATTACCAGGCCCAAGCCATGTTCGTAGTAACCGGCCAGCAGCTGGTCGCTGTATAAAAACTCCATAACCTTCCAGGCTTCTTTCGGGTATTTGGTCTTGCTGTTCATCAGCCAGAAACGTCCCGCCAAATTGATCCGATTGGAGCCCTTCACCCCATTGATGGTCGGCAACGGAGCCATGCTCCAGTCTTCCTTGGTGGGAAACTGGTTTTGATAAACGCCCGGTTCGGAGTGGGTCCAGGAGATGTACATCCCGATTTTGCCCACGGCGAATTGGGTCCGCAGCGGATCGATGTCCAACGATTCGCAGCCCGGGAAAGCGCCATTGGAAGTGAAGATCTGCTTATAGGCCTGCAGGATCGGCTTATAACCCGTAAAATCGAATTTGCCGGTCTTAAAATCATACCCTTCCCGGACGCCGCCGCTCCGCATCATGATGTAATCGACGGAACGCGATAAGGCCTGCGTCGGGCTCTTGAAATTCTGGGCGTAACCGAAGATTCCTTCTTTGCTGAGCTTGGTGCTGATTTGGATCGCATCCTTGGCCATCTCCGCCACGGTCTTCGGCGGTGCTTTGATTCCGGCTCTCTTAAAAATGCCTTTGTTATAGATCAACCGGGGTGTGGTTCCGATGGCCGGCATCGAATAGATGCTGCCTTTGTCCATGTTGATTCCGTCGAGAAACGCGCCGCCGCCGAAACGCTTCTTAAAGGCCGGGGTCAGGTATTGATCCAACGGCGCCAGGTCTCCGGCGGGAAGCCGTTTCTCATACACTCCGGTGGCATCCATGAAAACGTCGGGCGCTTCACCGGTGGTATAGGCTAAATCCAAAGTCTGTTGATAGTTGTCGGTGAAAATCTGATAATTGATCTCGATGTTGTCCTTGTTTTGCTTATTGAACTGATTCACCATTGCGTTCATGTAATCCGCATCGTGGCGGTTCATGGTCCATACTTTGATCTTGATTTTGGCGGGTGCTGCATGAACCGAACCCCAGCCGGCTCCGACAGCGAGCAAAGCCATGACCAGGAACAGGGCAACATAGTTCTGCTTCTTGAAACCTTTCTGTAACATTCTTCTCCCCCTTTGATATATTGATAGAGCATAATCAGCTCTTGGAATAGATCCTATCGCAAACGGCATTTAATTTTAAGTTACGAACTTACGACATTATGGATAAAATCTGATCATTTTTTGATAAATGGATTGCAATACGGCCCTGGCGACTTTGATCACGGCTGGGCCGCGATCACCTTCACTCCGGGCGGCGCTTCCAGATTCGCCCGGCCATCCCGGGCCACCACGCGGAAGCGTCCTCGACCCGTCCAAAACTCGATCTCTAAAGATGCCAAACTCCCGGGAATATGGGGCGTAAAAAACACTTCGCTCCAGCCGGGCCGGGCCGGTTTCAGACCGGCGATATCCTCGATTAGCACAGGGAGCGGCGCGCTGGCCCAGGGATGGCAGAGGCTGGTGTTCCATTTCTGATCTTTGCCCCAGGCCTCGAAACAAGCCGTGGCCCCCTCCCGGATCATATTGGCCCAGGAATGCTCGTCGGTAGATGTCAGCAATTGGTAAACCAGGTCATACTCGCCGATCCGTGCCAGCGCTTTTAAGAGAAAATAGGCGTTATACACGCCGCAACTCATCCGTTTCCTCCGGATGAGCTCGACCACGCTCTGAAGAGCCTCCTCCGGAACCAAATCGAAAAATAAAGCGATGAAATTGCTATGCAATGCGGTATGATCGGAAACCGTGGAATCGGCCAGCAGTTTCAGGTCCGGCCGGTAGAAAGCTTTGATGAAAGCTTCTTTTAACTCCGGAAACTCGTCTTGATAAGCCAGGCCCAAAATGGCACGGATCGTGTTCAGCGTCTGGACCGCGCCGCAGAAAAAAGCGTTGATCACATTGTGGCAGCCGTCCCCGACCACCGGCTGGGCCAGGTCGAAATCATACCCGTCCCGCAGGTTCTCCGGCCAATCCACCAGGTTCCACTTGCCTTTGACATTTTCCAGCAAACCGTCGGGGCGTCGAAACTGTTTGAAATAGCCGATCACACCCTCCGCCACTGGCGCCATTTCCCGCAAGAACTCCAGGTCGCCGCTTTGCCGATAATACTGCAGCAATTGTAAGGGCCATTGCAACGAGAAATCGGCAATCTCCTGCATAAAGCCTCCCGGCGCTACCGCCATCAGACCGGGACAGATCCGGGCCGAACGGGCGAAATCCTGCAACATTTTTTTGGTCAGACGGAGATCACCGCTGAGATAGAGGTGCGAATGACTGGTGACGGTGGCGTCGCCCAGGTACTGGCCTTTCTCACGGCTGGGGCAGTCCACGAAGACTTCCTGCGCACCGCAGCGGACCCCGTGGGCGCAGATGCTCCAAATCTCATTCAGGAGCGGGTCGGACGATTCGAAGCGGCATTTCGATTCATCCAGTGGATAATGCCGGACTACCGCGACGAAACTGTCCGGTAGCAGGACGCCTTCCGGGGCTAACAGTTCCACATAGCGGAATGCTTTATAATCATAGGTCTCCCATTCATCCAGTCCGCCGGAGAGCGTCCAGACGTCCCGGTAATTGCAGTTGCAACGCAATTGATAGCGGACCCGCTTTCCGTCGGCTTCCAACTCCTCGCCGTGGCCAATCTCCACTCGCTGTCCAGCGGCGCCCCAGGCCTTCATGGCAAACTGGCCGGTGATCTCCCGTCCGAAATCGATCCGGTAATGGCCGGGAGCGAGGATTCTGACCTCAGCCGGATTCACCCGGTAAACTTGCAACGGCGGTGTCTCTTGCAACACCAGGCGATGGTCGTCCGCGTGGTTTTCATACGGGCTCTCCCAATCCCGGTCGTCATAATCCGGCTCCCGCCAGCCTTTCTCCTGCAGCCGGGCGTCAATCATCTCGACAAACTGCGTTTCGTACCCGAAGGTCTCCCGCCCGGTAAATTCGCGGGTCAGGCGGTACTTCCAAGAGCTGTCGCTGGCCAAAACCAGGCCATCCTCGCTCCATAACTCGGCCAACATTCCCTGGCGATAATCGCCGCTGTTCCAGACGCGATTGATCAGCCCCTGATAATAGAGATGCACGGCGATGACATTCGGGCCCGTTTGAAGATAGCGCGTCACATCGTAACGGTTATAAAAATAATGCCACGAATAACCGGGCGCCGGCCCTTGCCCGACAAATTGGCCGTTAATGTAAAGTTTGTAATAATCGTCGGCCGTGATCTCCAAAACGGCCGCTTTTCGCCCGCCGGTCCATTGAAAAGTCTTCCGGACGAGCATATGGTGGTTTTGCAAGTCCGGCCGATGCTCCGGCAAGCGCACCGGGGCCGATTGTTTATGCAACAGATTGAGCGGGGTAATTTCGGCAAAACGGGGATCCATGATCCACTTGGCGGTCCATTGTTTATCCATCGGCATCTGCTCCGCGTGAAGAAATTTTAAAAGTTTTCCGGTACTTTAATCCCATTGTAAAGTCGATGCCGCCGAACTGCTAGTCAAAAACGTAACGAGAATGCATTAAAATTTTAAGATAATGATGAGCCCATCCCCCGATCAAAAAAATCCTGGCGGGCCGCATTGCCTTTCGGGCGGCGGCCGGGCCAGGATCGCTGGTGAATCTGCAATCAGAATCTTAAAGCGGTAAACTCAATCTTCATTATATTTCCGGACGTTTTCCATATTCAGGACCAGACCCAGGCCCGGCCCATCGGGGATAGTCAGGATGCCGCCCTGGGGTTGCGGCGGATCGACGAAAACGATCTCGTTCAACGGTTCGAAGGCCTGCAGCCGTTCGAGGAACAAGCCGTTCGGCGCCGCGCTCACCAGGTGCATATGGAGATAGTCCATGCAATGCGGGGCCAGGGAAAGGTCCCAGGCCTGGGTCAACGCGGCGATCTTCTGCCACTCGGTGACCCCGCCGCAGCGGGCCGCGTCCACCTGAATGATGTCGGCCGCGCCGTACTTCACCAGATCGCGCGCGCCGTACTTGGTGTACTCATGCTCCCCAGTGGCGACCGGAATATCGATGCTGGCCCGGACCCGGGCCAGGCCTTCCAGATCGTCGGCCAGCACTGGCTCCTCGAATAGCAGGATATTCTCCTCGGCCAACTGGTGGCCGAGCCGGATCGCGGCCGCCGCTTGGAAGGCGTTATTGGCGTCCAGCATGATCCCAATCTCCTCGCCGAGCTCACGGCGGACCCGTTGGACCCGCCGGACGTCGAGATCCGGCCGTTTGCCGTCGGCCACGCCCACTTTCATCTTGACCATGCTGTAGCCGGCCGCCACCATTCCCTGCAGTTCCTCCAGCAGCTGGCGCTCGTCGTACGAGGTCCAGCCGCCGCTGGCATAGACCGGCAGTTCCTTGCGCTCGCCGCCCAGCAGCCGGTAGAGGGGCAATCCCAGCATCTTGCCTTTCAGATCCCACAAGGCGATGTCGATGACGCTCAGAGCGCAGAAGGCCAACCCCTTCCGGCCGACTCCCCGGACATAATGGAAGATCCGTTCCCAGAGCACCTCGGTGGCCAAGGGGTCTCGCCCGAGAAGCAACCCGGCCAGATCTTTCTCGATCAGCGAACGGATGGCCGCGCCGCCGATCTCGTGATAGGTGATGCCGATGCCGGTGAGGCCGTCGTCGGTATGCAGGCAGACGACGACATAGCCGAGCGAGGCCACGGTCCGGGTCGAATCGGAGGGCGGATTGGGAATCGCGGTGGAAACCAAAAACACTTCAACTTTGTCAATCTTCATGTAGTATTCCTCCCTTGTTTATCTTGAGTTGGCGCTCAACTGCTGCCGATCCTCGATTACAATTACTTCGGTTGATCAAAATAATTAATGGCCAGATTGCCGGCGGCGTCAAACGGCAACGGTTGCAAGGGCGTGAGAACCTCCACCGTCGCCGAGCGGCGCAGCTCCGGCAACAGGCTTTCGCTCACCGCTATCTGCGCGATCTCCAGCGTATTGGGGATACACATCAGCCGGGCCGCGCCGGGATCCGGCCGCCACAAGCAGCGCAACGCGGCGCAAATCGCCTCCCTGTCGTTGGGAAAAGCCAGGGGGATCTTGCCCCGCTCCACAAATGAACTGGTGGCGACGTTTTGCCGGGTGGCCCGATAATCGATGCCCTTCATCAGCCGCTCGGTCGTAAAATCGGCCAGGCCGATTCCCAAGGCGTTGCCGTGGGTCTCCGGACTCATATCCAAAGCGACGATATATTGAATCCGCGGCTTTTCCGGCTCCGGCTCGCCGTGAATCCGCACCCGCCCGATGATGTTGGTGTCCATCCCGGTGCCGCTGAAATTCTTCCCGATCTGGCTCACCACCAAGACATCCAGCTCCTCTGCGGGCAGCCTGGCCATCAACGACCGGGCTTCATCTAGCAGTTGCGGTTCCCGGGCGGCGAAATCTTCCGGCAAAACCGCCTCGATCCGGGCCGTCCGGTCATGGCCGTTCTCCAGAATCGCCAAGCCGCACAGGATGGGCGCCTTCTTCAAGGTAACCTGGGCCACCTGGGGCACCAGTTCCCGTAGGCCGCGGATGCCGAAATCGTGGATGGCCAAGGCCTGTTTATGCTTGCCGAGCCCGATGGCGACCATCTTATGCAAGCCGCTCTCGATGGAGCCCCTGAAATCGGTATGCGGTTTTATCCTGGCGACGACGATGATGCCGTCGGCCCCGGAAGCATATTGGTCGAGATACACGGGGAGCCCCATCGCGGTGGTCCCCAGCTGTACGACATCCAGTGACGACAGGATGGGGGCGCCGACCGACGCCTCGGTCACGCCGAGGTTCTGCAACACCTCGACCTGGCCTTCCGGCGTGGCGCCGCCGTGACTGCCCATCGTGGGGATCATAAACGGCTGACCGCCCAGGGCTTTCACTTGATCGACGACCGTCTTTAAAATCAACCCGATCTGGTGAACGCCCCGGCTTCCGGCGGTGATCGCAATCCGCGCGCCGGGTTTGATCCGCTGCTGGAGGCCGATTCGCTGCAGTTCGCGGCGGATCTCCGCCGGGACATCGGCGACCGCTTGCGCGGGTAATTCTTGGCGGATCAAGGCAAAACGAGGGATCGTAACCATGGTAATCATGCCTCCTATAGTAATCGCCGCCGTCAGCGACGGTTTCGTCGCTGGGCCGCTAAGTTTCCGACCAACCCATTCGGATGAGGGCGTTCGATGGCTCAGGGATGTTCCTCCCGTCCCGCCAACTCCGCCAGGCGTTCCTTCTTGCGGTACACCGTCGCCTGCATCAGCGCCACCAGCTCATCCGCTTCATCGGTCACCCGGACGGTATAGGTCCCGAGCTTCGCGCCACGCGATTCTTCGCTGGCCTCGGCATAGAGCACGCCCTGCGCAACTGCTTTCAAATAAGTGATCCCGGCGTTGACCGAGACCGCGGCGGTCCCGTGCGAATTGGCGGCGGCGGCCAGCGCCAGATCGGCCAGGGTGAAGATGGCGCCGCCCTGGACGATCCCCAGGCCGTTCAGATGACGCGGGCCGATCGCCAGCCGCGCCTGGGCCCAGCCCGGCCGGATCGCCACCAGCTCGATCCCCACCGTCTCCATGCAAAACCGGTCGTTCAAAATGACTCGTTTCACGGCTTCCATGAATATTCCTCCTCAATGCTCGCAATTTGATTCCGGAACCGGAAAAGGCGCCCGGGGCAACGTTTGATTTTTCTATTGTTTTATTGGCTGCCTTGCGGCGATTCCCTGCCGCGATCCTTTGATTATCTATAAACATCGGCAGCGGCCGATCCTGGGAGAGTATGCCCGTAATTTTGACTATGGATATATTTAACCATATTAATTAATATGAATTCGTCAAATCGCCTGAATTTGGCCGAAAACCGGCTTTGCGCAAACAGCCCGTCCCGTTTATAATAAAGCCATAAACAGTAATTCATCACAGCAATGAGGTGAGTCCGATGGGCCAGCAAGAATCTTCGACGACGAATGAAAGCGGTGAGTCCCATGGGCTAGCGAAAAGGTGAGCCGATATTTATTGGAAGTGGTGAGTCCAATGGACAGGAAAAAAACCGGGTACTGAAGTCTTTCAGAAAGCGGTGAGTCCAAAAGGCCAGTTATTGTCGGAAATTAAATAATATAAACCAAAACCCTCTCGGAATGGAGAGGGTTTTTTGAATTGGAATCGAGTTGGCTTTTTAGTTCTTCCGGAATGGCCGCAAGATCATCCGGGGGTTTGGGCGCTGCTTCCGAAGCCTGCAGCGGAAGCCGCCAAGCTCCCGGCAGGTCCTCCGACGCCCGCAGCGCACCCGCTGAAGCGTTGGGCGGGCCGTCGCGACGCTCCGGCGGTTCTTCCCGGCCCTGCGGCAGACCGTCTCAAGCCTTGGCTAGCACCGCCGCGGGATTCGGAGGCTTTTCCCGGAGCCGGCGCAGTGCTTCTTCCCCGCCGCCCCTCAAAGAAATCCGGCCGCAGGCGCTGCCGGTATCAGCGAAAAGCCTTTTCGCGCTGGGGCGCGGGAGTGGGCTTGGTCGGAATCAATCGGCCGCCGTCCGGCATCGGCCCCGGGCCGGGCGTCATTTGCCTGGCGCGGCGCACCGCCTCATGGAAGGAACGCCGGGGCGCGGGGCGGCTCTGCCGTCCCGAACCGAACGGACTGCATCCGGCCACGATCAAGGCGGCCAGCGCCAGCCCGGCGAGGAGTCGCCGCTTACAGTCGTGCATCGAACCGCCTCCTGCGCTTCGCTATTCCATTCCGGCGAGAAAGTTGTTTGGGGTTAAACATCCGCCGGGAAGTCCAATGCCTCGCGCTTCATCTTTTCCGGATCGTCGACCAACGCGTTCAGCACCATGGCCGCTTCCGCTTCGCCCGGTTCATCGGCGAGCGCGCTCAGATACATGCCGGTCGAAGTTTCGTCCGCGTCGTCCAACAGGCGGAAGTCCGGCTCTGCTTCGTTTTTCTGCTTCATCACTAGCTCCTTTGCGATTTTTACCAGTCTAGCCCCGGCCATTGCTCAGCGCTCGGCGTCCGGCCGGGGATCGCTTTTGGCTTGTTCCTTGATAAAATGCAGCGTGGACAGGCCGAGCACCATCGCCTTAAAACGGCGCGATCCCGGTTGCCGCTCCGCCGCCGCCCGGAATTCCTTCCGGTCCATAATCGCCTGAATCTCCTTGGGCAGGTCCGCCACGAACTTTCACCTCACTAATCATAGGGTGCCCCAAATCGGGGCATTCCTTTCCCGAAAACAAAAAAGCGTCGCCTAAAATCAGCGACGCATTCTGGGTTCCCCTAGGAGGCTCGGTTTCCGGATAAGAAGTTGCGTAGGATAGAAAAAGTTAAAAGAAACGCGGGTTCGCGGAAATAAAACAAAGCGAATCCTCTTTTGAGCGCTTTTTATCTGCGGCCGGACCGGCGGCCCTTGTCGGTGGTGCCGCAGTAACGGTGGCGGTGGCCCTCGGCTCGGGCCGTCTCGCCGCTCAAATAATGAATATGCCCGGAGCACATATATTCCGGCCGATCCGTGCAGCCCCGGTAGCAATGCTTATGGCATTCGCAAATTGAAGTGACGCCCTCATATTTATGGCGATGGCCCCGCCGGTCCGGCGCCGGGTCGGTCACTCCCCGCATGACGTGACGGTGGCAATCGGTGATTTCGGTATAAATGCAATAACAATGCACATGATAGCCGGGATCTTCGCAGCAGCACTTATTTCCCATCTTTCTCTCCCCCATATGACTTTTTAATTCATTTTATGGGATTGGGAAAAAAGTTGTCATATTCCAAGCGAATATGTTAAAAACATCCGGCGTAAAGCATTGGCCGGTTCGGTGGGCGCCCTGGTTTTAATCCCGATTTCCCGGTATAAATGATAAAAGCACCCCTAAGTTTTCAAAGCCGGTGAAAAATTTAAAAACGAATAATTTTCAGCGCCTGCCGCGGGACAGGCTTTTCGAACCATCCAAGCTCTGCAACAGGGAAACCTAAGCCTTGAAGGGATTCGACGGAGGTTTCCCCTTTTCATCCTGGATCCCGCCGGTCCCGTCCTATCCTCAAAAGCGAGATGATTACCAGGTTAACTCCACAAAGGGAAGCGGGGCCTAAACAATGCAAGCTTTGACCAATTTATCAAGAACCGATTTTTAAAAATCTACAGTTAAAACGATGTTGAGTGACAGAAAGCCGTATTTGTTGTATCTTAGGAGAAAGTCTTGCCAATCCAGCTTAATCCTGTGCGAAATGTCCAGGGGTTGAACGGTCAACC
>JAEXFN010000012.1 GCA_023400055.1 Bacillota bacterium | reverse complement strand
GCTCGCTCAGTCACTCAGCAAGCTCGCTCAGTCACTCAGCAAGCTCTTTCAGTCGCTCAGCAAGCTCTTTCAGTCGCTCAGCAAGCTCGCTCAGTCACTCAGCAAGCTCTTTCAGTCGCTCAGCAAGCTCTTTCAGTCGCTCAGCAAGCTCGCTCAGTCACTCAGCGAGCGAGGCTATAAATTTCATCTGCTCATGCCTCAGTTACCTGCGGAGTTAACTTGATAATCATCAAATCAAATAATAACCGGCAAAATAGTTTGCTGCACAGAAGCGGAAGCTTCACAACTCAGATGATGAATCATTGCTCCCACCTGATAATCTGCCAGTCTCAAATGCCTGTTTTCAACGAAAAAAACAAAACCGCGCGCTTTCCGCACGCGGTTTTGGGGCATGATTTCACCATCAAATACTTCCAGCGACACGATCTTTAAGGACACACCCCTTGCTCCCGCAGGATCGCCTGTAGTTCTTGGACCTCCAGATCACGCGGCCGGATCCCGCCCTTGGCGCAGAGCGCGGCGGCGATCCCCACCGCCTGCCCCATGTTGGCGCAGATCGGCATCACCCGGAAGTTGGAATGGGCCAGATGGGTGCCGGAGATATTCCTGCCGGCCAACAGAAGCTGATCGACCTTCTGGGGGACGAAACAGCGGTACGGGATGGTGTAGCCCGCCGTTTGCCTGAAGCCATCCTGCGCGCCGGTGGGATCCAGACCGCTCGAGTCCAGACTGTGCACGTCGAAGTTGAAATGGGCCTTGGTGACCGCCCAGTCCGGAAAGACCCGCGCCGCCAGCACATCCTCCTCGGTCAGGGTGTACTCGCCCTGAAAATGGCGGGTCTCCCGCACCCCGATCTGGGAAGCCGAGCTGATCAGGAAACAATTTTCGAAGCCCGGGACATACTCCCGCAGGAACCGGACGATCCGGTCGATCTGCTTGCGGCAGAGCATCTCGGCCCGGGTCAGATCGGCGACGCTGGTGCCGTCCACCCCGGTGCAGTTGGTCATGTTGCAGGTGACCACGCCGGGCAGGGTCGACTGGTACAGCAGCACGTGCCCGGCGGGCGGCGGCAGTTGCTCCCGGCCTAGCTGTTGCAGATCGCCGGCCGGCACCGGGAAAGTCTCCTCGAATTGATTCGGAAAGACCGCCCGGTCGGTATCGACCCCGGCCACCTTGAACATCAGCGTCATCGGCTGCATCTTGCCGTCGCTCTCGCGGCCTTTATGGAAGGGCACGCCCGCCTGGGCGGCGATGTCGCCGTCGCCCGAGGCGTCCACCGTCACCTTGGCCCGCCAGGCTTCCCGGCCCGACTTGCTCTCGGTGATCACGCCGGCCACCCGGTTCCCCTCCAGCAGCGGCGCGCTGGCGAAACTATACAGCCGCAGGATGACGCCGGCTTCCGCCAGCATTTCCAGCATTACGGTCTTCAATTTTTCAGGATTCATCAGTTGCCGGGCCGGCCAGTTCCGCAAGCGCAACGCCGCTTCGTCGCCGTGCCAGTCGTTCGCCCGCTCCAACAACTCCTCATAAAAACCGCCCCGGGTATTGCCGGTCCAGTGGCTCATCAGCCCGGTGGTGGCGACGCCGCCCACCGCGCCCGATTGTTCGAAGAGATAAGTCCGGGCCCCCTGCCGGGCCGCATTCACCGCGGCGGCGAATCCGGCCGGGCCGCCCCCGACCACCAGCACGTCGGCCTCAGCCACGACGGGAATCCGCCGCGCCGGCTCAGTATAATAATTCATGGCAACCTCCTCCAATTTGCAAACTAGCCTGGGTCATCCCTTGACACTCCCGGCGGTGATCCCCTCGATGAAGTACTTCTGGCCGAGCAGGAAAACGATGAGGATCGGCAGGAAGGCCGAGACCGAAGCGGCCATGATCAGCGTATCCTGCTGACTGCCGGCCTCGTCGATGAAGTTGGTCAGCCCCAGCGGCACCGTATACAGCTGGCGGTTGGTCAAAAAGATCAACGGCCCTTCGTAATCGTTCCAGCGCCAGACGAAGGAGAGGATCGCCAGGCTGGCTAGGGCCGGCTTGGCCAACGGCAGCACGATCTGCCAGAAGGTCCGGAACTCGCTGGCCCCGTCCACCCGGGCCGCCTCCGACAGCTCGAAGGGGACGGTCAGGAAATACTGGCGCAACAGGAAGGTCCCCAGCGGCGTGAACAGCCGCGGCAGGATCAGCGCCCAGTGGGTGTTATAAATCCCCATCCAGCGGAAGAGCATGAACTGCGGCACCATCAGCACCTGGAACGGGATCATCATCGTCACCAGGTAGAGCAGGAACAGCTGATCTCTCCCCTTGAACTGCAGCCGCGCGAAGGCATATGCAGCCAGCGAACTGGTGATCAGATCACCGATGACGCAGATCACCGCGATCTTGATCGAATTCCAGTAGTAGACGAAGAACGGCGGGTCCTGATTGAACCAGACCGTATGGTAGTTGCCGTACTGCGGCAGCTTGGGGAACCATTCCACCGGGAACTTATAGACATCGCCCTGAATCTTCAGCGAGGTCGAAATCATCCAGAAGAACGGCACCAGCATCGCCAGGCCCAGAACGGCCATGATCACGGTCCCCAGGCTTTTGAATACGACCTTGCGGCCGGCGTTCGAGCCGAACGGCAAGCCTTCTTTGAAGTTTTGCAGCAATTTCATCCGATTTCACCCAACCCCGTTCAGTAATTGACCCATTTTTTCTGACCCCGCCATTGCACCAGGGTGACCGCGAAGATCACGACCATCAGGAACCAGGCCATGGCGGCGGCGGGTCCCATCTTGAAGTAACGGAAGCCGCTCAAATAGATGTAGTAGGCGAGCACCGTCGAGGACCGGCCCGGCCCGCCCTGAGTCAGGATGTTGATCGGGCCGAACACCTGAAAGGAATAGATGATATTGGTGATCAACAGGAAGAAGATGGTCGGCGAAAGCATCGGGACGGTGATGTGGCGGAGCTTCCCGAAAGCGCTGGCCCCGTCGATATCGGCCGATTCATAGAGGCTCTTCGGGATGCTTTGCAGGCCCGCCATATACAGCACCGAATTGTAGCCGATCCCGCCCCAGACGGTCATGATCATGATCGCCGGCAAGGCCCAGACGGTACTGGCCAGCCATTGCGGCGGATGGGCGATCCCCAGGCCGCTCAGAAACTGGTTGATTACCCCGTGATCCGGGTTGTAGAGCAGCAGCCAGACCGCGCAGATGGCCACGATGTTGGCGATGTAGGGAATGAAAAACATCGCCCGGATCGCCACCCGGCCATAAACCTTGTCATTGAGCACGACCGCGATGATCAGCGACAGAATCATCATCACCGGAATGGTGGCCACGGTGTAGATCAAGTTGTTCTTTAACGAATCGATGAACCAGATGTCATGCAGCAGATTGGTGAAGTTTTGCAAGCCTATAAAGTTCATGCCGCTGATCCCTTTGAACAGATTCCAGTCCGAGAAGGCGACCACCAGGGAAAACAGGACCGGCGCCAGCGTAAAGAGGAGGAATCCGATCAAGTTGGGGGCGACGAACAGGTAGCCGGTGATATTCCGTTGCCATTCGCGGCGCCGTGCCGCGCGGGCGTTCAAGGCCGCCGTATCGGCGGCCGGGCCGGGATGAATTGCTGAAGCCATCATCTCACTCCTTTGAAAGAAGGAGGATAGACTTTTTTGGGTCTATCCTCCGCGGTACTTACTTTGGTTCGTTACTTCGCGCTCTTGATAGCCTCATCGGAACGGGACTTGACCTTTTGAATCAACTGCTCCACCGATTGTTCTTTCAGGAAGGTCTTGTCGCTCTCTTCCTTCAGGATCTGCATGATCTCCGGCGCGGCGACCGTGACCGTGTCCAAGGTATAACGGATGCTGGGATCCAGCACCACCCGGCGGAAAGCGTCCATATCGAAGAGTTTCTCGTAGCCGCTGAAGATGCCGGAGGTCACCATCTTGACGTCGACCTTTTTCCAGGTCGGAATCTTGCCCGAAGCCAGCATGTACTTGGCCGCGCCCTCGGTGGCCCAATACTTCATGAACTGCCAGGTTTCCTTCTTATACTGGGTCTTGCTGTTCATCAGGAGCCAGTTGTTCAAAGCGCCGGGGTTGTAATATTTTTTCTTCTTGTCCGGCACCGGCATCGGTGCGAACGAGGTCACCCAGTCGTGGGGATACTTGGCGGTATCCTTGACATAACGCAGCATCCACGGGGCGGACGGCATCATCACCGCTTCTTGATTCAGGAACACATCCTGCGAATACGCTTGCAACTTGCGCGATAAAATCTCCGAATACGGGAAGGCCGACTTATCGTTGAAAATCATGTCGTAATAAATCTGGGCATTCAGACGGTGCGCCGGGTTGTCAAAATTGGAGGTTTTGCCGTCCGCCTTGTACCAATAGTTGTTGCCCAAAATAACCCGCGCCAGGTCAAGGTTGGTGGAAGTCGCCGGGTTGACGCTGGGCGTGGCGAACAGACCGTAACGGGTCTTGCCGCCCTCGGTCACCGTCAGTTTCTTGGAGATCTGGCGGAACTCGTCAAAGGTCCAAAGGGTCGGCACTTTGATGCCAGCCTTGTCGAAGGCCGCCTTGTTGACCATCATGTACACCGGCTCTTTGGTGGTGGGAACGCTATAAAGCTTGCCATTGTAACGAAAGACGCCGTCGGTGCCGATGTTGGACTTGACGAACGAATCCGCGCCCAAGCCCGACAGATCCATCACCATGCCGCCCTCGATCCGTTTCACCAGGTACGGGACGCCGTAGGTAAAGAAGGCATCGATCTGCTCGCCCGAGAGCAGCGCCACATCCAGCTTGGTGTTGCCGGCATCGTCGTTAACGAAACGGACATATTCGACTTGAATATCGGGATGGGCCTTATTCCACTGCTGAACCAGTTCCCCGGGTCCGTTCTCCGCCGGGACGCCGCCCCACACTACCAACTTAACTGCTTTCTTGGCGGCGAAGACGCCGAAAGCGGACATTCCGAAGCAGATCACCAATAAACTCCAGAACATCAGGTTACGAACCAATTTCTGCACAACTACCCCTCCTTAAATTGCTTACGAGCTTCGTTGCTCTTTTCTCTATTGTAACGGACGATCGATTAACCCGGAATTAACTGTTTTGTCGCATCGTTGTCATATTCTTAGCATTTTGGGATCCCATCCGGTCCGGACGCCGATCCGGACGGCGGTTTTGCAATTTTCTTAGTTTTTCTGATACGATCTTTAGAAGCATTGTGAAAAACCCCGGCCGGATGCGAGGGTGCTAAGTTTATGACTGGGATTGAAGCCTTGGCAGGGTCAGACGGAGACTTGCTGATTTCATCCCCGGCTCATCGCGTCAACTCAGTTATCCCCAAAAGATCGATCTTTTGTGGATAAAGATCGATCTTTTGTTAATAAAGATCTGTCTGCGATGATTCCAGATCGATCTTTTGTGGATAAAGATCGATCTTTTGTTAATAAAGATCTGTCTGCGACGATTCCAGATCGATCTTTTGTGGATAAAGATCTTCCTTTTGTGAATAAAGATCGATCTTTTGTTAATAAAGATCTGTCTGGGATGATTTCAGATCGATCTTTTGTGACTCAAGATTTTCCCGCTGTG
>JAEXFN010000052.1 GCA_023400055.1 Bacillota bacterium | reverse complement strand
TCCAGATCGATCTTTTGTGGATAAAGATCTTCCTTATGTGAATAAAGATCGATCTTTTGTTAATAAAGATCTGTCTGCGACGATTCCAGATCGATCTTTTGTGGATAAAGATCTTCCTTTTGTTAATAAAGATCTGTCTGGGATGATTCCAGATCGATCTTTTGTGAATCAAGATCTACCTTTTGGGGATCAAGATCTACCCGCTGTGAATCATGCGCTGCTTTTGGAGCGGTTTGAACCTTCTTGATCGGTTTGAACCTTCCCGGCAAATAAGTCGGGTTTTTCACTGCTCTTCTAGAAGCCATGGGATAAAGTCTTTTCAATTAGGAAATTGCTTTGCAAAGATTTAGAACGACTTTATCACTTGCTTCTCTGAGCTTTTGTGATCACCCTGACCTTTCGGCCAGGGGTTTATCACAACGCTTTTAGAATAGCCGTAATAAGGTCAGGAGATCTGCAAAGATGGAAAAGTTAAAAGCCGAGTTTTATCAGCCCGCCGCCGAGTTTGGTCCGCTGCCTTTCTGGTTCTGGAACGATGCCCTGGATGAGGCGGAAATCAGCCGGCAGATCCGTGATTTTCACGCGAAAGGCGTTTCCGGCTGGGTGCTCCATCCCCGCATCGGAATTCCCAAGGATATTCCCTATCTGTCGGACCGGTTCATGAGCCTGGTGAAACATGCCGTGCTGGAAGCGGCCAGCTGCGGGATGAAGGTCGTTCTCTACGATGAAGGGATGTATCCATCCGGTTCGGCCCACGGGATGGTGGTGGCCGGCAATCCGGAGTTTGCCTCGCGCGGCCTGCGCGTGCGGGAATACCCATGCCCCGGCCGGCTGGCCTTCAGCCCGGAACTCGACGCGGGAGAAACGGTCGTCGCGGTCCTGGCGGTCGTGAAATCGGCCGCCCATGCCATTGAACCCGCCAGAACCAGAAAACTGGCTTTTGAGGAGGGCCGGGTCCGTTTTGAAAGACCGACGGAGGAAAATTGGTCGGTCCTGGTTTTTAGTGAGATTTTTACCCGGGGGACGATTCGCGGGATCCATTTCGGAGAGGACGATGGCGAGCGGGAGGCGCCGCCGGCGGCCGATCTGCTCAACCCGGCCGCCGTTTCGAAGTTTATCCGCCTGACGCACGACCGTTATTATGAAGTGCTGCGCGAGTATTTCGGAAGCACCGTCATGGCAATGTTCACGGATGAGCCCGATGTTTTGGGAAGATGCGCCGCACCGGATGTCAAGCCTTGGACCGGCGGTTTTCTGGAGCACTTCCGCCAATGCGGCAATGACGAGCTGGACTTGGCGGCATTATGGTTCGAGGCCGGTCCGGATACCGGGCTCAAACGGAAGAATTACCGCCGGGCGGTGAATCAGAGACTGGAATCCGCCTATTACCGCCAGCTTTCCCAATGGTGCGCCGAGCATCGCATCGCGCTGACCGGACATCCCCATGAGAGCGATGATATCGGGTTGTTGCATTATTTTCACATTCCCGGCCAGGATATCGTCTGGCGTTGGGTAGCGCCGGAAGAGGGGCGGGGGTTGGAGGGACGGCACAGCACCGTCGGGAAATGCTCGGCGGACGCCGCCCGGCACCGCGGCAGGCGGCGCAACGCCAACGAGTGCCTTGGTTGTTGCGGCCCGCAAGGGATCCCTTGGGCGTTGACGATGGATGATATGAAATGGTACCTCGATTGGCTTTTCGTGCGCGGCGTGAATCTGATCTACCCTCATGCCTTTTATTACTCGCTCAACGGCGCAAAAAGGAGGGAGGAGAGGCCGCCCGATGTCGGGCCGCATAACATCTGGTGGCCCTATTACCGGACTCTCGCCAATTATATTAAGCGTTTGAGCTGGCTGATGACGGACAGCGTCAATGTCACTCCGCTAGCCGTCCTTTGCGAGGCGGACCGCTTGCCCTGGGCGGTCGCAAAGCCGCTATACCGGAATCAACTGGAATTTAATTATCTCGAAGAGTCGCTTTTATCCTCCGTCGCCTGTCGCATCGCGGACGGCACGATTTGCATTGCCCGGCAGCAGTACCGGGTGTTGGTGATCGACGATGCCGCCTTGGTGACGGAGGAACTCCGCGCCCGGTTGCACAGCTTTATGGCAGGCGGAGGAACGGTCTTGCTGTACCAACCGGCTCCGGACGCGACTTTGCCGGAAGGGGCGGTTGCCATCGCCACCGCCGCTGAGCTGGTGGCCGCCGTTGAAAAACGGATAGTCCGCGATCTGCTGTTCCGGCCGGCCGATCCCAATTTGCGTGTGAGCCATGTGATCAAAGAGAATCAGCATTTCTATCTGCTGGTCAATGAGGGTGAAACGCCAATCCGGGGCGAATTGCGGCTTCGAACGGACCGGCTGGTGGAAAGGTGGGATGCCTGGGAGGGGGAGATCAGCCAACCGGAGCTGATCCAACGGGATCGGCAGTATCTGGGCTTCCCTCTTGCGCTGCAGCGGCGGGAGAGTGCCATCATCCGGGTCGATCCTTCCCGGAAACCGGAAAGGTTTCACTGCGGCGCTGCGGAACCGAGCAGTCGCGCCACAGTGGCGCTACAGCATGACTGGAAGATCGAAACCCCGGACGGGAAGATCCGGGCCGGCCGGGAGCTGGATTCATGGACCCGCTGGCCGGGCATGGCCGATTTCTCCGGGACCGTGGTTTACGAAACGGCATTTGAAATGACGGCGACGCCGCGCTTTTCAAAGGTCGAGCTCGATCTGGGCCAGGTGGGCGAGATCGCCCAAGTCTATCTGAATGGGATGAGTGCCGGTTTCAAGCTCTGGTCCCCTTATTCATTGGACATCACAAACCTGGTAAAAGCCGGCGCCAATTTGCTGCGGGTCGAGGTCACCAACAGCCTGGCGAACCGGCTCAGCGGGGCGCGGCGGGATTCGGGGTTGATGGGGCCGGTCCGGATATGGCTGATCGGCGAAACGGTTCCGATCCGCCGCTAAGCAAGAAGGGAGATCACGGCACATGGGAAAGTATTTCGCGGAAAATGAGAGCATCTATGCCAAACAGGCCGATGATATCGGCAAAATTATCCGGACGATCGCCAACCGCTACATCGGGGCCAATCCGCCTCATCCGCTGACCTATCGGGCCTATTGCCGGGACGGGATCGGGCGGGCGCCGGATTACCGCTATCGTTTTGACCTGGCGGCGCTTTTTCCCGGGGCCGTCCCGGAGACCATGGTCTATGCCTGGGCGAAACTGTGGGGCGCCCAAGAAGGCCCGCTGAATTTGGCGGTTTCGGGATACGGTCCGGTCACCCTCTATTGGAATGGGCAACTGGTTTTTAAATCGAACATTATCAACGAGCGGTTCGGCGATCAGCGAAGCGCGGTGACGGTGCCGCTGAAGCAAGGCTGGAATGATATTGTCGTAAAATTTATCAAAACCCCGGCCGGTTGCGGCGGTTTGGTCGGCACCGCTTCGCCCAAGAATTTTCCGCTCTGTTTTCTGATGCCCTCGCCCGAACGGGACGGCCAGGAAGGATGGCTGTTCACCCCGCCGCTCGTTGCCGAACTCAACGAACTGCCCAGACATGGAACGTCCGAAGCCGCCACCGGCTTGCAATGGTACCCGGAGCGGGAGTGGCCGGCGGCGCAATTGGCCGTGGGCCAACTGCAAAGGCTCTACGGGTTGCCCAGGGGTTGCACCGGAATTGGCTGGACCAAAGCATTCTTTCCCCACGGCGGTCTCGGCCGATACTCCTTGAAAGGTTTCAATCAGGGCCCGATCCGGATTTATCTCGCCGGCCAGCCTATCTATGCCTCAGCAGCCTCGAGCCGGTTCGATCTTCCGATCCAGGCGCCATTCGGCAAACAGGATCTGCTGGTCCTGTGCGACTGCAGGGAACCGGATTCGGACTGGGGGTTTGAGATCCAATTGCGCGACGGAGCGGCGACGGTTCCCTTGCAGGCTCCGTATCCGGTTTACGGGGCCCAAGATCCCTGGCTTTACTGCGGGCCGTTTGCGGAATCCGCTCTCCCGGACCCCGTGGAGCTGCAAACGATGGACCGGTTGTTTGCCGGCGCGGACGGCAGTTGCTATTGGCGGCTGGATCGGCCCGGGGTATGGGTCCGGCCGTATCTGGAAAATCAAAATTTCGGACGCTGGAACTACCCGCTGGGAGTCACTTTATACGGCCTCCTGCAAACGGGGAGGCTGCTGGGATGCGAAGCGCTGGTTGAATACGTCCGGCAGCATGTGACGGCCTGCACGACCCTATTCCAATACGCCTTCTGGGATAAAGAGCAGTATGGCGCGGCGGGGGTTTTGAACCAGCTGACCACCATCGACAGTCTCGACGACTGCGGCTCTTTCGGTTCGTTGCTGCTGGAAGCGGCCCGGACCGAAGCGATCCCGGACTTTCGGGCGGTCGCCGATTTCGTGGCCGGTTATATCGAAACGCGGCAGGCCCGGCTGCCGGACGGCGCCTTTTACCGCAAAAAGGCTTTTCACGCCTTTATGGAGGATACCCTCTGGGCGGATGATCTGTATATGAGCGTGCCGTTTCTCTGCCGCTATTATTGGCTGACCGGAGCGGCTCGCTATCTTGATGATGCTGTCAGGCAATTGCTCCTGTTTCACCGGTACCTTTACCTCCCGGAGCGGAAGATCATGTCCCATGTCTATGACGTAAAAATCGGCCGGGCCACCGGGGTGCCCTGGGGCAGGGGCAACGGCTGGGTGCTGTTTTCCTGCGCGGAACTCCTGGCGTTCCTGCCGGCCGAGCATCCCGACCGGCCCCGCCTGTTGCAGATCTTCAATGAATTATGCGAGGGCTATCAGACGTTGCAGGATGAAACGGGAATGTGGCACCAGGTGCTCACGGACGAGGACTCGTATTCCGAGACCTCCGGCACGGCGATGTTCATTTATGCTTTCGCCCGCGGCGTGCGCTATGGCTGGCTGGAGGAGAAGGATCCCTATCTGCTGGCGGCCTTCAAGGGATGGGAGGGCCTTTCCCGCCAAGCCATCGACGATCGCGGCAATATTTACGGTGTCTGCCGGGGCTCGGGTTTTTCCTTCAGCGCCGATTATTACAAGAACGACCTGTCGTGGAACTTCAATGATACGCATGGCGTCGGAATCGTCATGCTGGCCGGAGTGGAGCTCCTGCATACGGTCCAAGCCGTGTCGCATCGGGAGCAAGCGCGATTGACCCCGAAAGGAGACTGAACGATGCCGCAGCATGATCAACCCGTCCTCTTAAAATGGCTGAATGAAAAGCCGGCCCTGCCGGTGGGGGTGACCTGGGGCGTCCCTTGGGAGAGAGGCGTTTTGGGAAGGGACGAACCATTGGCCTTGACCAGCGAAACCGGGCAGAAAATACCCGTACAGAGCTGGCCGGCGGCCTATTGGCCCGATGGCAGCGTCAAATGGACCACCCATGCCGCCTATCTGGCTGGCGCCGCTTTGACCCGGACCTATCGGCTCCAAAAGGGGGAGCCGGCCCTTCCGGAACGGCCGCTGTCGGTCCGCGAGACGGACGAGCGGATCGAAATCGATACCGGCCAGCTGATCTGCAGCCTGAATAAAAGTGGCCCGCTGATCTTCGGCGCCATCGCCATGGCGGGGAGCAAGATCTGCTCCGGCGGGAAGCTAATCGGCCTCCTCGAGACGGTACGCCGGGAGGATGGCGTCGAGCTGCGCCGGGAAGAGCCTTTTGAGGGCCATATCGCTCAAATTGGGATCGAACAGGACGGTCCGCTCCGCGCCGTGGTCCGGGTGGAGGGAAGCCACCGCTGCCTGGCGGACGGCCGCCAATGGCTGCCTTTCATCCTGCGCTGCTATTTCTATGCCGGACTGGACTCCATCCGGTTGGTTCACACTTTTATCTATGACGGAGACGCCCGCCGCGATTATCTCAAGGGCCTGGGGCTCCAGTTTAACGTGCCGCTCGGCGGCGAGCTGTACAACCGGCAGATCCGACTGGCCGGGGACAGCGGGTTGTTTGGCGAGGTGGCCCAGTTTTTATCGCCCCGTTATGCCGGATATGCGGAAGCCTATCCGCAACAGGTGGCCGGCCGAGCCGTCGCGCCGGCGGCGGAGCGCGGCGAAGGCCCGGCCGATCTGGTGCAGGACATGGCCGTCTGGGACAGTTTTAAAATCGTCCAGGACTCCGCCGATCATTACGTGATCCGCAAGCGGACCAAACCGGAATGTTGCTGGATCGAGGCGGCTCATGGCCGGCGTTCGCAGGGACTGGCTTTTTTGGGAGGCACGCGGGGCGGATTGGCCGCCGTCATCCGCAATTTCTGGCAAAAATACCCGTCATCGTTGGAGATCCAGCGCCTGTCGGAGCCCGAAGCCTGCCTGCGCCTATGGCTGTGGACTCCGGATGCGGCGGCGATGGACTTACGGCATTACGATACCGTGACGCATCCGGTCTCTTCTTACGAGGGTGCGGCGGAGTTGCGGAGCACCCCGGACGGGATCGCCAACACCAGCGAGATCAATCTGTTCGGTTTCGACGCCATGCCGGCGCAGCCGGAATTGCTGGAGCGCGCCGCGGTCACGCAAGCCCCGACGTTGCTGGTCTGTCGGCCCGAATACTACCATGCGGTGAAAGCTTTCGGGGTATGGAGCCTTTCGGAACGCGCTCATCCGGCCAAGGCCCGCCTGGAAGAGAAGCTGGCGGCGTTGCTCGACTTCTATCAGCGAGAAATCGAACAGCGGCGCTGGTATGGTTTTTGGAACTTCGGCGATCTGATGCACAGCTATGATCCGGTGCGCCATGCCTGGCGTTATGATGTCGGCGGGTATGCCTGGCAGAATACGGAGCTGGTGCCGAATCTGTGGCTCTGGTACAGTTTCCTGCGGACCGGCGACGCGGCGCTCTTCCGGATGGCGGAGGCCATGACCCGGCACACCAGCGAGGTGGATCTTTATCATCGCGGCGAGTATGCCGGACTCGGCTCGCGCCATAATGTGCTGCACTGGGGCTGCGGTTGCAAGGAAGCCCGGATCGGCATGGCCGGGCTGCATCGCTGCTATTATTATCTGACCGGGGACGAGCGGCTGGGGGAGATCATGGATGAAGTGAAAGACGCCGATGCGGCGACGGTGCGCCTCGACCCGATGCGGGCTTATTTTTCGAAGGACCGGTTCCCGACTCACGTCCGCAGCGGCCCCGATTGGGCGGCGTTCTGCGCCAACTGGTTGACCCGCTGGGAACGGCATGAGGACGCTTTTTACCGCGATAAGCTCCGGCGCGGCATGGCCAGCCTGAAAAAGATGCCGTTCCGGCTCTGTTCGGGCCCGACCTTCGGCTATGACCCGGCGACGGGAATCTTTCATTACTTGGG
The DNA here is from genome assembly GCA_023400055.1 of Bacillota bacterium. Classification (GTDB taxonomy): domain Bacteria; phylum Bacillota; class UBA4882; order UBA8346; family UBA8346; genus Hydrogenispora. The sequence goes on along the minus strand of JAEXFN010000052.1, from coordinate 80,064 downwards.
CGATGAAAACTACAGTTATCATATGGTGATCTGTTTCGGAGCGGCCGAGATCTGGATGGAACTGGCCGACCTGCTGCAAGATGACGAGTGGCGGGCCATGCTGGCCGAATTCGGCGAATTTTATAGCTTGGACCCCGCGGAGAAAGCGCGGCGGAGCGGCGGCGGGATCACCGGCCGAGACTGGAGTTGGCCGATGTTCGCCGGCAGCCTCATGGCCTACGCGGCCCGCTACAGGAACGATCCCGAACTGGCGGCACGGGCCTGGCGGGTGTTGCTGGCTGAGGAAAGCGGCTTTGGGACCGACGAATCGCTGCGGGTCGAAACGGTCGCAACGCCGGGAGTCATCGCCAAACTGAATGAGATTCCGGGGATCACCACCAATTGCGCTTCCATGTGGTCGCTGCGGATCATTGAAAGCCTGGAACTGATCGGGGATTGGATCGAGCCATAGCTGTCGAAGCGAGGGTTCGCCGCGTTCAATCCATTCAATCGATCTCCGCGTTTGATGCCGCCCGGTGGACGGTCCGGATTCCCCACGGCCCGGTCCGGCTTCCCGAAGCTTTGGGGCAGTTTCCCGAAAGCTCGTTCCAGTTTCCCCGGCCCTTGGTCCGGCTTCCCCGAAGCGCGGTCCAACTTTCCCGAGCCTTGGGGCAACAGGGATGAGAGTCGGGGAAGCAAGGACGGTTCTTGGGGAAGCAGGAATGGGACGATCCCTAACAAGGACGCGCGGATCCCATGAAAGGATCAATGGATCCCTTACAAGGATAGAACGATCCCTTACACGGATACGGGCATCCCTAACGAGGACACGCGGATCCCTTGAAAGGATCCTGCCATCCCTAACAAGGATGAAGGCATCCCTTACAAGACCAAAGACCATCCCTGCTATAGCGGCGCGGATCCGGGATGAATGGCGGCGGGGAATGTCAGGTTCACGGCGCCGGCCGACTGGAGCGGGGAATAGGGAAGGTGAAAGCAATTATCGCAAATTAAAACTTATTTTTCGGGCCGTCATTTATTGGAACAAGTGATCATTAGAAGATTGTAATTCGCGTTCCGAATTGGATAGATGATACGACTGAAATCGGTTCTCCTTTTTGGCAACTCAAAACCATGGCGCCGCTGCGCCGGGTTCCTGTTCCACTAAAACCTTTTCCTCCCTCACGCTGGCCATTCAAAAATAGTACACTTCTTTTGTCAAAACTTATTACCTGTTTTTCTCCCGGGCGGAATGCTAAACTGAATCATGTCCATGTTAAATTATATAAAACAGATTATCAAATTATTGTTAATCCGGGTTATATAATTAGGGACATGAGAAAGGGAGGAAAGTTGATGAAAAAATCGGTCGGTATTTTATTCGTCGCATTGCTCGGTTTTCTGTTCATTTTGCCGATCAGCCAAGGAGCCTCGCCCGTGGTGTTGAAATTCATCACCGTCGCCGGGCAGGGAACCGACGGGCTGAATACCATCGCCAGCATGTATCATAAAAAATATCCCAACCGCTCCGTCGAGATCACCGTAATGCCCACCGTCGACTCCTTCAATACGGCGATGTCCGCTAAATTGGCCGCCGGAGACATCCCGGACATTATCCAATACCAATCGGGTTCCCTCACTAGCCTCTATGCGTCGGGCGGCAACCTGATGGATCTGACCGAGACCAAACTGATGAACCGGGTGAAACCGGGCACCAGCACCTTCAGCATGTATAACGGCAAGGTTTACGCCCTGCCGGTCGATCTGACCGTCAATGGCGTGTTTTTCAATCTGGAAGCGGCCAAGAAATACGGCGTCAGTCCGAAACCGCCCAAGAGCTTCGGCGAGTTTCTGGCCATCTGCCAAAAGTTTGCCGAAAAAGGGCTGAAAGAACCGATCGTGATGGCGGCCAAAGATGGCAGCGCGATCACCGCCTTCAACTTCCAATACATTTATCAGGCCATCTATGCCAAGAATCCCAAATTTTACGTCGACGTCCTCAAAGGGGAGCGCCATTGGAACGGCCCCGAGTTCCACGGCCTGTTCGAGACCTATCGTAAAATGAAACCGTTTATCAACAAAGATGCTTTGGGGCTGGACACCGCCGGCGCTTTCCAGCGCTTCGACACCAACAACGCCGCCTTTTTGATCAGTGGCAGCTACGATATTGGCAATATCCGCAAGGGCAATCCCGATCTGGATATGGCCTTGATTCCCCCGCCCTGGGTGACCGATCCCCAAAGTCTGGTGTCAGTCTCCGATGTGGACACGGTCATCGGCATCTCCGGCAAGACCAAATATCCGACCGAAGCCAAGGCTTTTCTGGATCTGTTCACCACCGCCCCGGCCGCCAATATTTATGCCAAGAGCGCCCGGAGCATCTCGGCGATTAAAGGGACCAAGGTCCAATTCGACAAATGCCTGGCCAATCAATTGCCGATGCTGGACAAGGGAAAACGGATCGGCTATTTTTCGCGGCAATGGATTCCGGGAATCAAGGAGATCATGAAAACCTCGACCCAGGAGTGGTTCGCCGGACAAAACGTCGATACGGTCCTGAATCATCTGGAGGCAGAACACCAACGGCTGATGAACGCCAATCCGGATTATGTGAAACGCTTTATCCAGGAAAACCAATAGTGGAAACCACCCGACTTCCTGGTCGAATTTGAATCTGAAGCTTCAAGCGGACCTGGGATCTTCACTTTTTCCAGGTCCGTTTTATAGCATGCTGGAAAACGATGCCGGCCGGGTCGTTTATGATACAATAAGCGTAAGATAAAAAACTTGTTTGAGCAGCGTTTATCCGTTAAAAAATATTTTGCGGCAAACCTGCTGCAGAAGCCGATAATTTTTAAAAAAGGACAGGGTCGCCGAGGACGGCTTGGCCAGCGCTGCGGGCGACAGCCGCTAAGACTTAAAGGTGGCATGATGGAGAAGATGAATCGCTCGGGCGGCCTGAGCAGAATAACCGGGTTCAACACGATTACCGCCAGGATGATCGGCTGTTTCGTTTCGATTATCATCTTGAGCACTTCCGTGATCAGCATTATGTATTATTATAAATCGCTGAACTTTATTAACCAGCAGAATGACATGTACGTCCATAATTTATGCAAAAACATTTCCGACGGCATCGCCCAATATGTCACCGAAATGGACCGGACCAGCAAAATCCTATTGGGGAACACCGAGATCCAAAACATCATCGACGACAGCCAGCAGGCTGATTATCCCGATCTGCAACGCGTGAAAGATTTTTATAAGATCCAACAGTTGGTGCTGAGCTTCACCTCGATCCGCGACCGGACGGTGATCGATTTTTATAGCAAAAACGGCGAACTGTTCTTCGCCGAGATGGGCCAGTTGCTGAAGTATAACCACAATCTTTTCGATAACAGCTGGCTGCGTGCTCACAAGCAGCGGATCGATTCCCGGGAATTGTCGCTGATCCCTCCCTACGAGGCCAATCTGCGGCTGACCAACGGCGATCGGGCGTTCTCGGTGATCCGTTGTTTGAAAAAGATCGACAATAACGAGGTCACAGCCTATATTACCGTATCGGCGGATGTGGATGTCCTGTTGCAGATCATCCGCGAGAATCAGTTGTTTAAAAACAAAGCTACGATTCAGGTGGTCGATGACACCGGAACCATCGTCCTCGACTTGAACCAGCTCAAGATCGGCAGCCGTTACCGCCGGGCCGATGAACATCATCTGGAAGTGAGCTATCAATCGGCGGTGACCGGGTGGACCACGGTGATCCAATTGCCGGTCTCCTATATCCGCCAGGGCTTGGCCGACGCCAGGCGGTTTACGTTGCTGATCGCGTTCATTGTGATCATGCTCTCGCTCGGCCTGGCGATCCTGATGTCAGCCTACGTTTTAAAACCGATCCGGATTCTGACCCAGAAAATGGCGCTGGTCGAAAGGGGCGACTTCGATATCTGCCTGGACGAAGGGACCGCCAACCATGATATCAAACGGCTTTACAAAGGATTCAACCGGATGGTGGCGGAGATCCGAAAGCTGATTCAAAATATCTATCTCGAAAAGCTGCTGGTAAAGTCGGCGCAGTTGGAGGCGTTACAATTCCAGATCAACCCGCATTTTTTATTTAATACGCTGCAGACGATGGAAGCCATCGGCGAAGTCAAAGAGATCCCCGAGATCCAGATCATCACCAAAGCCTTGGGCGACCTGCTCCGCTATAATCTGCGCGGCGAAAACGTGGTGTCGCTCGCAGAAGAGATCGATCAGATCAACAAGTATTTTGCGATCCAGCAGATCCGCTTTAAAGACAAGATCGAGGTGCGGATCGGGGTCGACGAGGCTATTAAGAAGTGTAAGACGCTCAAATTTATTCTGCAGCCGATCGTCGAAAATTCAATCAACCACGGCTTCAAGAACGGCAAGCAAAAAGGGATCGTCCATATCGAGGCGAGAAAGTCCCAATCTGAACTCAAGCTTTATATCACCGATAACGGCAACGGCATCCCCGCCGCCAAACTGAAAGAGATCACCGAGCAATTGCAACAGATCAGCCAATCCAATAAAATCGATTCCGGCGATTTTGTGGGGATCTTCAATGTTCACAAGCGGCTGGTCAATTATTACGGGAGCGCCTACGGCCTGGAATATATGAGCCGGGAGCGGGAGGGAACCACGGTAGTGATAACCCTGCCGCTGCAAGAGGAGTAAAAATCTTCAGTATGGGCGGTGTTTGAATTGTACAAGGTCGTGGTCATCGATGACGAGGAATGGATCAGGGAAGGCCTGATCAATAAGATCAAAAAAAGCGGTTTGGATTTCACGGCCATCGCCGAAGCTGAGAATGCCGACGACGGTTTGCAGATCATCCAGGCGCTCAAACCGGAGATTATCATCTGCGACATCCGCATGCAAGAGATGGACGGTCTGACGCTGTCGGAAACGGTCACTCAGATCCTGCCCAATACCAAAATCATCATTATCAGCGGCTATGACCAGTTCGATTACGCCAAGAAAGCGTTGCAGCTCGGCGTGGCCGATTTTCTGTTAAAACCGATCAATAGCGAGGATCTGGTCCATTCGCTTCAAAAATGCATCGCCGCCATCGCCAAGCAAAATAGCGAGCGACAGAAGCTGGCGGCCATCGCTACCCTTGAGCAATTGGATGAGGCCAGAAGCAGATTCTTGAAGTATTTGAACGGTCAAGACGGCCAGCTTCACGATATTTTCAGCGCCTACCGGGCCGGTCAATCCGTTTTTAAATGCATTTATTTATATATCAACCCTCAGGTCCGCTTGAACAAAGACAGCCTTATCGCGACCGTGTTTCATCCGGCCAGTCCCTGGCAGTGTTACCGGAACGCGATCATGTATGAGAATAACATCAATGAATATGCGCTGATCTTTTGCGTTCCGGTTCCGGCCGAACCGGCCGCCTCCGCCCCGGAAGATCCCTTGGCGGACGTCGCCGCCGTCATCGCCGCGCTCGTCCGGAGGCTGGGTATCCATGACTATACCCTCGGAATCAGCGGTTACAAGCCGAACCCCGGGGAGGCGGTAAATGAGGCGGTAACCGCCATGAAGTACCGGGTATTGATCGCCGCCAATCAGATCATCGATTATCAGGACACCGTTGCATACAAGCGCAAATTCAGGCTGCAGACCCAGAGCGCCGCGTTGCTCCAGCATAACTTGCGGGCGCACCACTATGCTAATTTAGCAGGCGTTTTACAGGACATCTATGACGAGGCTAGCCGGGAGCCGCTATCTTATGGCAGCCTGCAGAATTTATACACCAACCTCCTGCTGCTGGGATTGGACGAATTTGACCAGTATCAAGAGGATAAAGCGGCCTTTTACCCCAAAGAGGCCTATTGCTTCAACAATCTGCGGGAGCTGTTCGAGTTCATCAAGGAGGTGTATCGCAGCATCATCGCCACCCATCATCCCGAAGACAAGGATTACAAACGCAAACTGATTTATGAGGTTAAGCAATATATCGACGCCAATTACAATAAGAGCTTTACCCTTGAGAGCATCGCGGCCATGCAGCATATCAATTTCTGCTATCTGAGCATGTTATTCAAGGAAATCCTCAATGTCAATTTTCAAAATTACCTGATGAGCGTCAGGATCGACCATGCCAAGGCGCTCCTGAACCTGAACAAATACACGATCAAACAAGTGGCGAACATGACCGGGTTCGCCGATGAGCATTATTTCAGCAAAGTCTTCAAAAAGGTCGAAGGCCTGCCCCCCAAGGAATTTCTCAAGAAAATGGAGGAGAAGGAGGCCTGAGCGTTCAAGCCGCTTCCCGTTTCATTCCCGTTGCTTCCCTTAGCTGCGGCGACTCTTCGATGCCGCCGTTTCCTCATCTTCGCGCTTTCTAGATCCGCCCTGAATCACCCAGTCCGCGGCGCGCTGCCGGCGGGTTTCTTTTTGTCTTCCTTTATCCGCTTACCGAAGCTATTTTTCTCAAAAGCCCGGATCCTTTCCGGACTTTTTTAACCAACTCGTTAAAATCCGGTTACTCTTTTTTAAAATAGTACACTTTTTTCTGCAAAACTTGTTACCTGTTTTTATCATTACCGGGATGTTAGACTTACGGTATACAACCACCGAGCCCGGTCCGGAGGCTTTGTCCCGGAGCGGGCGAGGGCCTTCAAAAGCGTTTTCCAAATCATACGGGCTCTGAGGATAAAGATAAGGGAGTGAAATCATGGCGCTATCGGAATCAGAGATTTCAAGTTTGATAAAATCGCCGCCGGCCCGCGGGAGACAGGAGCGGTTTTGGTCGCGGCAGAATTTGCCCTATTTTTTACTGGCCTTGCCGGCGATCGTCCTTTTCGCGATATTCATGGTCTATCCCGTCTGCGGCGGATTTTATTACAGCCTGACCAATTGGTCCGGGATCGACAATCATATCAAGTTTATCGGCCTCGCCAATTATATTACGCTTTTCAAAGATTCCTACGTTTTGGAGCCGATCATCAATTCGTTCAAATACGCTTTGGTGGTGACCATCTTCCAGAACATCGTCTCGCTTATGCTGGCGATCGCCCTGGATCAACAGATCAAATCCCGGAATCTGCTGCGGGCGCTGATTTTCATCCCGGCGTTGTTGAGCCCGTTGATCGTGGGCTATATTTGGAGCTTCATTTTCACGCAGCCGCTGGCGGCGTTGGGTAGGATGCTGAACTGGACCTTCCTGGCCAACAACGTCCTGGGCGACGCTTCGACTTCCTTATACGCGGCGATGTTTGTGACGATCTGGCGGATGGCCGGCTGGACCATGGTGGTTTATATCGCCGGATTGCAAGCGATACCGCAGTCGCTATATGAGGCGGCGGCGGTGGACGGCTCGGGGAAATGGTATAAATTCCGGCACATCACCTTCCCGTTGATTGCGCCGGCCTTCACGATCAATATGGTGATCACCATGGAACGGGCCTTCAAAGAATTCGACCTGTTATTCTCGCTCACTGGCGGAGGCCCGGGGCACGCCAGCGAAGTCATCGCCCTGACCATCTACAAAGAGTCGTTCGCCAATTTCCGGGCCGGCTATGGAACGGCCATCGGAGTCGTCCTGTTTTTCATCCTGCTGATCCTGACCCTGGTCCAGTTGAAATTCCTACGAAAGAGGGAAGAGGATGTTACGTTCTAATGAAGTGAGATTGAACCACGGCCATAAGCTCAATCTGAAAAAAGGCCTCCTGGAGCTGGTGCTGATCCTGATCGTGCTGGCATTTCTCTATCCGTTCTATACGGTCATCTCGGTGGCGCTAAAGACCACTCGGGAGGCGATTATCGCGCCGCTGAGCTTCCCGAAGTCATTGTATCTGCAAAACTTCGTCACCGTCTGGAAGCTGATGAACTTTCAGACAGTCTTCATCAACAGCACCATCCTCTCCAGCCTGAGTCTGGCGGGCCTGGTCATCGTGGCCGGAATGTGCTCTTTTTCGATCGTGCGGATGAACAACCGGCTCTATAATGCGCTTTATTACCTCTTTATCAGCGCAATCATGGTGCCCTTTTACATGACGCTTTCGCCTCTGATCAAGCTGATGAAGGACTTGGGTTTCTTGAATTCGCTCATCGGCGTGGCCCTGGCTTACATAGGTCGCGGCCTGCCGTTCGCCATCTTCCTGTATGTGGGGTTTATCCGGGGGATACCCACTGAGATCATGGAGTCGGCGGTCATCGACGGCTGTCCGCCGCTGAAGCTTTATTGGCAAATCGTCTTCCCGATCATGAAGCCGGTCACCGCCACCCTGGTCATCCTGGACGCCCTGTGGATCTGGAACGACTTCCTGTTTCCGCTGCTGACCCTGACCAGCGAAGCCAAGCGGACCATCCCGTTGTCCCAGTATCATTTCTACGGCATGTATTCGACCCAGTATGAGCTGGCTTTTTCGGCCTATCTCATTGCGATGCTGCCGCTGATCATCCTTTACATCTTCTTGCAGAAGCACATTATCAAAGGGATCGTGGCCGGGGCGGTCAAAGGCTGAGCGCCGCCGCTCCAGTTCTTTGCGTGTGATTAGCTGATATATAACGTCATAAATTTTTGGGAGGAAACATGGCTGAATATCATCATTGGTGGGAAAAGCCCTTACGGATCATCCAACCCAATCTGCAAGTCCGGGATACGGAACGCATCAACCCCGCCAAGCTGGCGGAAGAGATGGAACAGTTGGGCGCCAACGCCATCGTCTTTAATGTGGGCGGCATTTACGCCTGGTATAACACCAAGGTTCCCTATCACAACCAAAATCCTTTCCTGCCGGAAAATTTCGATCTGTTAAAGGAAGTCATCGACCAGTGCCACCGGCGGAACCTGAAGTTCATCGCCAGGTTTGACTTCAGCAAGGCCACCGATGCGGTGTATGCCCACCAGCCGAGCTGGTTCGTGCGGGACGCGGCCGGCGAACCCCAGATCATCGGCGCCAAACGGCCGGGAGAATGGTCGCTGCTGATGTCGACCTGCATCAACAGCGAATACCGGCGGGACGCGGTGGCTGTGCCGGTCCTGGACGAAGTGATGACCCGCTACGCCATCGACGGCATTTTCTATAACAATCCCGGTTTCATTCCCTGTTGGTGCGCGACCTGCCGCCGCAAATACCGGAGCTTATACCAGCAGGAGCTGCCGGCCGACCCGGCGGAGTTCGAAAGCTCATGGCAGTCGGTCTGCGTCCGGGACAATATCGTCCATCTTTATTCCTTCATCAAGAGCCGCGAGCCGGAGCTGCCGATGATCCTCTATTACAACGCTTACAACGAGAATATCATGGCCCGCCGGGAGATTACCGACATGTTCTGCACCGAGCCCCAGGATATTTTGTCCCTGGGCTGGCAGAGCAAGCCGGAGGACTGGAAACCTTCCGTAAGCTTGAAGGTCGGCCGGTTCCTGGCGGATAAACCCCATCCCTTCGGGATCATCCATTCCAGTCCCGGCATGGACTGGCGGCATACCGGACTGCCGACCGCCGAGTATCTGGCCTGGCTGAGCGAGGTCCCGGCCAATGGCGGGCATATCTGGCATTCGATCACCGGGATTCCCGATACTATCGGCGACAAAAGAATCCTGGCCACCATCGCCCAGTTCAATGCGATGGTCAAACGGGTCGAGGAACCGATGGCGGGAGCGGTCCCCCGGACGCCAGCGGTTCTGCTCTGGAACGGCGGGGCGGCGGCCGAAGGCTGGGCGGAAGGCTTGCTGAATCAGCAGGTGCAATACGGGATTCTGCTGCCGGAACAGGCGACCCTGGCGAACCTGGGCCGTTTCCAGACGGTCATCGTGCCGGAGGGCTGGCCGTACTGCGCGGAATTTGTCGAGGATCTGCTCCAGTACGTGCAGCAAGGCGGCAAGGTGCTGATCGAGGGCGGCATTCCCGCCGAATACGGGGCGCTTTCCGAACTGCTGGGCATCGCCCCCGAAACTTGCGCCGGCGAGAAACTGGTCGCGTCGTATCTGCGCTTTGAGGGCAGGCCGGAGCAGAATCCGTTGCAAAAGGGGATGGAGGAGACCGAACTCATCGCCCACCGGGGCCGGGTTTGTTACTGCACGCCCCGGGAGGACGCCAAGGTGCTGGCGACGCTGGTGCCGCCGTTTGCGCCGCTCGAAGCGGTGGGCGCGCCTCCGGAGAGAGCTTCCCTGCCGGTCAGCCATACCGCGATTCCGCTTTGCCTGTGGCATTGCTATGGCCAAGGCGAGGCTTTATTCATTCCTTTCTCGTTGAGCGGGCTGATCAGCGAGTTCCGGCTAGAAGAGCATTACCGGCTGATGGCCAATGCCGTGAACCTGCTGCTCGGAGAGGCGAACTTCCTGAAGGTGACTTTCTACCCGGGACTTCATGTCACGACCTTCACCCAAGACGGCAACCTGTTGATCCATCTGGTGAATATGAGCGGCCGCCGGCCGTTGCAACAGAATATCCCGCTGCACGATATCGCGCTCGAAATAACGCTGGACGCGGGTTCGACGGTGCAAAAGGTGCGCCGGCTCATCGCCGGCGATGAGCTAAAGTTCGAAGCGGAGCAGAACCGCGTCAAAGTGGTGGTCCCCCGGCTCGACGTTTGGGAATGCCTGGCGGTGGCGACCCGCTGATCGAATCGATTGAAAGGAGCTTTTGCCATGCTTATCTATGCCGATAACCGGTTTGCGACGATCAAGTTCGGAGTGGAATCCGTCAAGCGGGCGCTCGCCCAGAAGGATTGGTATTGCGTCGTGCATCCGCTGGCCGCCTGGGTGGGTGGAAGCAGCCAGCCGGCCATCGTGGCTTCCTTTGCGGGGCAGGGGGTCCGGGACGACTCGCCCGGCCTGGAAGAGGGCGGCTTTGCGATCACGGTTGCGGCGCAGACCGTCTTCGTTACCGGCAAGGATCATCCGGGGACCATGTACGGCCTGCTGGATCTGGCCGAGACCATCGAGCTCTACGGAATGGAAGCCATCGAGGAGAAACTGGAAAACCCTTTTCTGAAAATGAGGGGGGTCAAATTCAACCTGCCCTTCGAACCCTATGCCGGCGGCGATCCGTTCGCCAAGAATATCGAGACCTGCCTGGATAAGGATTTCTGGCGCGCCTACCTCGATTTTCTGGCCGCCAACCGTTACAACTGCCTCAGCCTGTGGTCGGAGCATCCGTTTCATATGCTGTTCCGGCTGGCCAAATATCCGGAGACCTGCCCGTACTCCGACGTCGAGCTCGATCGATTTAAAGGACTCTTTCGCTTCATCTTCAGCCACGCCCATCAACGGGGCATCAAGGTCTACCTGATCACCTGGAATATCCGCTTGACCGCCGCGGTCGCCAGGGGGCTGGGGCTGCCCGAGGAACTCGGGGACATGGCCGACTGGTACAATCTGATCTATGACGAGAAAAACCGGCTTCCCAACAATATCGCCGAGTTTCATCCCGTCCGGCAGCGTCTGGAGGTCATCAAAGACTATTTTCGAGAGTGCATCAAAACGCTGCTCATCACCTACCGCGACCTGGACGGCATCGGCACCAACTGCGCCGAGGAGATGGTCGGGGACGCGGTGGAGCGGCAAAACTGGGTCATGGAGACCTACCTGGAGGCCGTCAAGGAGACGGGCCGGGACCTTCCCTTCATCATGCGGACCAACATGGGCAACGGCCGGGTCGCCAAGGCGTTTCTGGAGCAGTATCCCGGCCGGGAGAAGTTCATCAGCTGGAAGTATTCCAACGCCCATATGTATTCCCACCCTCAGCCGCAGTTCGAAAAGCTCTGGGGCGCCTGGGAGGGGATGGACTTCGCCGGGCTCAAGGTCATCTACACGGTGCGCAACGACGATTGCCACACTTTGCGCTGGGGGGACTGCGACTTCCTGCGCGATTACATCAAGGGGATGAAAAAACCATACGTCCACGGCTTTTATTGGGGCGCCGACGGCTATACCTGGGCCAGCGACTTCCAGCACATGCCGGACGGCCATCAACAATGGCGCTATGACTTCGAGCGCCATTGGCACCAGTTCGAACTGTTGGGCCGCCTGGGTTATAATCCCGACCTGCCGGAGGATATCTGGATTCAAAAATACCGCCGCCATTACGGCAAAGTCTGGGGCGAACAGGTTTACCAGGGGATCAAGGCCGGCTCGCGGATCATTCCGCCGGTGAACCGGCTGTTTTGGATCAACTACGATTTCGAATGGCATCCGGAGAGCCTGCTCTCGGTCTTTGGCTTCAAAACCGTCCGCGATTTCATGAACGGCAAGCCGATGCCGGGAATCGGCACGGTCGGAATCCGGCAGTTCGTCGCGGACGATCTTCAGGGCGTGGCCAGCGAAGGAGAAACTCCGCTGGATGTGATCAAGATCCTCGAGGAAGCGGTGGCGGCCAGCCACAGTTGCGCCCAGACCCTGCGGGCGGAGATCCCCGCCGGGTATTTGGGAGACGATTTGGAATGCACCTTAATGGACATCGAGGCCTGGGAACAGTTGGGCCGTTACTATATCAACAAATTCAGCGCCGCGCTGCAGCTGGTTTACTTCGAGAAAACCGGCGATCCGCGTTACAAGGAGCGGGCGATCGCCTGCCTCGAGGCGGGTCTGGCGGCCTGGAAGGCGCTTGCCGCTTTGGGCTCCCAGCACTACCTGCCCTATCAAATGGCCCGGGTGCGCAGGATCTTCGGCTGGTCCTATTACACCGCCGCTGTCGCCCGCGACATTGAGATGGCCCGGAATATGGTTTTTGGCAATTGAAATCCTCGACATGATCAAGATAACCCAAAAGAGGTGTTAACGATGGAATTAATCGAAAAAGCGCGCCAACTGTTGCAGGAGTTCAAAGGAGACAGCTACGCCTTCGGCCTCGGCAAACTGGAGGAGACGGGGCGGTTCGCTACCGGCTACGGCCAGTCGGCCCTGGTCATCGCCAATCCCGGCGCCTGGCTGAAACCGGTGGTCGACCGGGTGGTGGCCGCGCTGGAGCGGAACGGCGTGCGGCTGGCCGGCGCCAGGATCGTGCCCGACGCCGGGCCCAACGCGCCGCGCGAGGACGTCTACCGGATCGAGAGCTATATCCTGCATTTTCAGCCCGATTGCATCATCGTCATCGGCGGCGGCAGCTCGATCGATGCCGCCAAGTCGGCCAACCTGCTGGCGACATTAGGGGAATACAGCCCGGAGATCGACAGCTACTTCGGCACCGGCCTGGTGACCGAGGCGTTGCAAAAGACCGGCCAGAAACTGCGGCCTCTGATCGCGGTGCAGACCGCGGCCAGTTCCGGGGCGCATCTGACCAAATACTCCAACATCACCGACCCGGTGGCCGGCCAGAAGAAGCTGATCGTCGACGAGGCGTTGATCCCTGCCAAGGCGGTCTTCGACTATGCGGTCACCCAGACCGCGCCGCTCAGCCTGACCATCGACGGCGCGCTGGACGGGATCGCCCATTGCGTGGAGGTCTTTTACGGCATCGGCGCCGCCCATTTCGAGCAGATGCAGGAAGTCGCCCAGGCCGGAATCGGGCTGGTGGTCCGTTACGCGCCGCGAATCATCGCCAACCCGGCCGACTTGGAAGCCAGGGAAGCGTTGGGACTGGCCACCGATTTGGGCGGCTACGCTATCATGATCGGCGGGACCAACGGCCCCCATCTGACCAGCTTCTCGCTGGTGGACCTGACCAGCCACGGCCGGGCCTGCGGCATCATGAATCCCTATTACACGGTGTTCTTCGCGCCGGCGGTGGAGCCCCAGCTGCGGGTCATCGGCGCTATTTATCAAGAGGCCGGATTCATCCAGCGCGATCTGCACAGCTTGCATGGCCGGGAATTGGGCGTGGCGGTGGCCGAGGGGATGACGGCGTTCGGCCGGAGCATCAACGCCCCGACCAAGCTGGCCGATCTGCCGGGCTTCAGCGCCGAGCATATCCGGCGGGCCCTGGCCGCGGCCAAGGATCCGCAGCTGGAGATGAAGCTGAAGAATATGCCGGTGCCTTTGAACGCCGCCCTGGTCGACGAATACATGACGCCGATTTTGGAAGCGGCCCAAAGCGGCGACTTCAGCCGGATTAAGAATATGGCCTAATTGTTTTAAAAGCAGACGGCTGTCCCGTACGTTGTGGGGCAGCCGTTTTTGATCTGCGGCAAGATCGGGAAGCGAAATGAACGGAGTGAAGACGGGGAAACCGCTCCGCTTCCCGGACGGCTATCCGGGAAGCTGGGATATTTGTTGGGGCAACTGGGATGGATGGTGGTCCAATAGGGATGAGTCATGAATGAACAGGGATGACAATTGGGGCAACTTCCCCGGGTCTTGGTCCTGCTTCCCCAAAGCGCGGTCTAACTTCCCCAAGCCTTCGGGAAACAAGGACACGGCTCGGGGAAGTAGGGACGGTCTTTGGGGAAGCAGGAATGGGACGATCCCTAACAAGGACGCGAGGATCCTCTGAAAGGATTAACGGATCCATTACAAGGATGAAACGATCCCTTACACGGATACGGGCATTCCTAACAAGGACACGGGGATCCCTTGAAAGGATCATGACATCCCTAACAAGGATGAGGGGATCCCTTACAAGACCAAAGACCATACCCGATGGAACAGCGCGGATCCGGGATGGATTGCGGTGAGGAATGTCAGGTTCATGGTGTCGGTCGATTGATGTGGGGAATGGGGAAGATGAAAGCAATTATCGTAAAAATTAAAACTTATTTTTCGGGCCATTATTTATTGGAACATGTGATCAAATTGGATGAATTCATTTTAACGTCTTACTCCCGCCGCCAAGGAAGGCGGCGAGCGACGCATCTTTCCAGGATGGAAAACTGCGGTCGGGAACGGAAGCCTACACTTAGTTGACAGTCAGAATGCCATGGATGGCGGCGACATGCTAGAACCCCGGATGAATTAGGAGGTGTAGGAACCTAGGTTCCTACTGGGCGGAATCCAAAGGGTGTCCCACTACACCCTTTGGTCCGAGGGGTGTGGGGAGGGAATCGTCCCCATCGACATTCAGTTTTGATTTTAATTCTCCCGAAAAAACGTCTTTAACAAGTCTTAGTTTCTCTCATTAACTTGTTTATGCCCGCACATTGCATTTAATAACAAAAACAGAATCCTCAATCATCATCCCCAAACCCGCATCAACACCGTAATCAGCAGCGGGGCCACAATGACTGTGATCAGTCCGGCGACGCCGACCGCCAGTCCGCTCATGGCGGCTTCGTCCTCGCCGAGCTCGATGGCCTTGGAAGTGCCGACCGCATGGGCCGCCGTGCCCAGGGCCAGCCCGATCGCAACCCGGCTTCGGATGCGCAGCAGCCGGCAGAGCGCCGGCCCGATCACCGCGCCCACGATGCCGGAGAGCAGCACCGCCACTACGGTCACGGCCTTGATGCCGCCCAGGTTGGCGCTGACGCCGATGGCGATGGCGGTGGTGATCGATTTGGGAACCAGCGACATCGTCAACGCTTTATCCAGGCCAAAGGCGCGGCATAACCCGACAATGCTGATCATCGAGACCAGCGAGGCGACGGCGATGCTGACCAGGATGACAGCGGCGTTTTTCTTGATCAGGTGCAACTGGTCGTACAACGGCACCACCAGAACCACGGTCGCCGGCGAGAGCATCAGCGTGATAAACCGGCCGCCGGCGTTATAATCGTCAAATCTGATACGGAACAGCGACAGGATGCCGCAGATCATCAGGATCGTCAACAGCAGCGGGTTTAAGATCGTCAGCTTGGTCCGGCGGTAGATGAGGGAGCAAAACAAGTAGATGATGATGGAAAGGGTGATTCCAAACAGGGGATCGGAAACGATTAATTCCTTGGCGCTATTCACGGTTATTGGCTCATCCTGCTCTCCAAAGTATTTTCGGCCGACCGCCCCGTTTTCCCGGTTGGGTCGGACAGCTTTTGCAGCCATTGGGCGCACTGCCCCGTCACGCCCAGCACGATGATGGTCGTGGCCAGGATGATCAGCAGAAACGGGACCATCACCTTGGCGATGGCCCGGTAATCGGCGACAATCGCCACGCCGCTGGGAATGAAGAAAAAAGCCATATTGCCGAGGAGAAACTGGGAGATCCGCTTGATCTGCGCCTTTTTCAGCACGCCGCTATAAAGCAGCAGAAACAAGATCACCATGCTGAAAACATTGCCCGGTATTGGCCAATGGCTTACCACGCTAATGATGTAACCGGCGACGCAAACGCCGAAAAGGATCCCGCACTGCACCAGGACTTTCATGACCGAGATTTCACCTCAAATAAAGAATGCTGACGATTGTATTCGCTCAGAAATAAAAATATCCTGAAATAGCTTAGCCAGGCCAGGTTAAAGGCCTGGAACCGTCAGCAAGCGTTTAACATCCCAGTTTTCAAAACCGAACTCACCCCCTGGCTCCCCCTCTCTTTCTGACAAGACGGTCTGTTAAATCGCCTAAAAAGAGAGGGGGGAGTAGGGCCAATCAAAAAACACCAAAGTAACTGGGGGGTGAGTTCGGTTTATCTTGCCGTCTACTGATTCAACTTAATAATCAAATAGAAAATTGTCAGCCTTGAATCGGCTCAACTCTTTTGACGCCCCGCATTGCCGGCATCGTGAAAGAGGAGAGCGCTTAAATCCCTTGAACCGCTTGAAGCGGCCGCTTAATCCCTCATAAATACTGCAACAAAGCCAACGGTTCGTCGACAACCAGCCGGGCGCCGGATTTCTCCAGCCAATCCCTGTCGCGGAACCCCCAGCTGACGGAGATGCAGTCCAGGCCGGCCTGCCGCGCGGTCTCAATATCCACTTCCGAATCTCCGATATACACCGCCTCGCCTTTGGTGCTCTTCAGCGCCAGCAACGCCTGAAAAACCGTGTCGGGTGCGGGTTTCTTGCGAATGTCGGCCGTTTCGCCGATGGCCACGCCGATATACGCTTTGAAATAGCGCTCGTTCAGATCCTTTACGGCGTCATCATAATTTATTGGAAACGATCGCCAGCTTATATCCGGCGGCGGACAGCGAGCGCAAGAGGGCCATGACCCCCGGGTACGGCGCGGTCTTGTTGCGGCAGTTCTGCGAATAATGGGCGGTAAACAGGTTGAGTGCCGCCTGGAAACGGGGATTTTGGCTTCCGCCCGGGACGGCCAGTTCCATTAGGCGCCGGACTCCGTTCCCGACAAAGCTGCGGATCTCTGCCGAGCTGCGGGAGGGCAGCCCCAGTTCCGCCATAGCGAAATTGACGCTGTCGGTGAGATCGTCCAGCGTATTCAGCAAAGTTCCGTCTAAATCAAAGATTACGGTCCGGTATTGGTTCATCGCGAAGCGGTCCTTAATTGGTACTACCAATTAAGGAGTATATACCAAATGCGCGACCGGGTCAATAGTTATCGGAAAGAAAAAAACCGTGCTTTGAGATCACGGTTTCAGATCGCGCTGCAATTGGTCGTCGATGATGTCGTAGTGCGCGGTGACCGAGGCCACGCCCAGGTCCAAATCCCGGTGCAGCAGGCTCTCGTAAATTTGGCGGTGCGTTTTTAGCAACAAGGGTTTCTTGCCGTTTAATTCCTGTTTTAAGATGTGCTCAATCACCCGTTCACAAGTGGCCGACAGGGCCTGCATGATGCCCATCATTAATTCGTTTCCCGAAGCCCTGACGATCGCATAGTGGAACTCCTTGTCCAAGGCGGTCTCCTCGTCTGGCGGGGAATGTTCCATCTGCGCCACGAGCCCGGCGATGTTCGACAGTTCGTCCTCGGTAATCCGTTGCAGCGCCAGGATCAGGGATTGCATTTCGATGCCCCGGCGTAGCTGGTTGATCTCCAGGTAACTGACCTGTTTCATCAGCACCATCATTGCCAACGAGTCGCTGAAGCTTTTTTCGATGTTGCCGGTGAGATAGTTTCCGGAGCCTTGGCGGCTTTCGATGATCCCCATATTTTCCATGGTGCGCAAGGCCTCGCGGATGGAATTTCTGCTCAACCCCAGATTTTCCGAGAGTTCGCGTTCCGTCGGCAGTTTATTTCCGATGGCCAACTGCTCGCGCACGAGCTGTTCCCGGATATACGCGATAACTTTAAGGTAAGCTTTGTTATCTGGATTCATTGCTCTCACCTGATTTTTTATTTATATATAAGTTGAAATAAATTTTTGAATAAGCTTTTCCATCCGTAAGGCATGGCTGGAAAAGGGCGAAGCGCGGTATTTATTTTAACTTATGAATCAAGGAAATAGGTTGCAATGATTTTGAAGGTACCAAAACTTATTGCAACATATATAGATTCAGTAGCAAACGGCGAATCAACGGCATGTCACCTTTAAAGTTCTGAAGGTCGGTCCGGCTCTCTTTTGCATTTTAGCGTACCTTGCCGGAAATGCAAAGCGGCAATTATAAGATGGCAAGCAATCAGAGCCCATCCCAATATATTCTCGACATGTTTTAAAACTTCCTTGTTTAATTGCGTTGGAGCGGGCCCCGGTTTCGCTCGCGCGTCCGATCTTCAGCGCGATATTTTAAAGGAAAAAGAATATGGAAATCGAATTCATACCCAACTAGCGATCCGGATATTAATGATTGAATCCGTAATCCTACTGTGGCAAGATAATTACCGCAATTCTCGAATTTTAACCAAGGAAAGAAGGCCTGGCTCGCTATGGGCGATGTGATCGGGATCGATGTGGGCGGTACCAACACCGACGCGGTGTTGTTGCATGACGGCCAGATCGCCGCCACCGCCAAGGCGGCGACGAATCATTCGGACCTGCTGGCCGGGACGGCCGAGGTCTTGCACGAACTGTTGCGCTCGGAGCCGGCTTTGAGCGGGAGTGCCGAGCCGCTGGAGCTTCATCTGAGCACGACGTTGTCGACCAACGCCATTATTGAACGGCGCGGGTCTCCCACGGCGGTATTAGCGGTCCCGGGGCCGGGGTTGAAACTGGCCGACTTAGGATTCGATTTCCCCGTTTACCCTTTAGGAGGCTCCGTCGACCATCGCGGCCGGGAGGTGGCGCCGATCAACGACGACGAAGTCCGGGCGGCGGTCGGAGCGGCGGTGGGGCAGGGGGCCGAGGCCCTGGCGGTGGTCGGAAAGTTTTCCACCCGCAACCCCGGGCAGGAACTGGCCATCGAACGGCTGGTCCGCGCCCAGGCTCCCCAGTTGCGACCGATCACCCTCGGCCACCGGCTCTCGGGCCGCTTGAATTTTCCGCGCCGGATCACCACCGCCTATCTGAACTCGAATGTGGCCGGCATCCAGGCCGCTTTTACCGCGATGATCCGGGAACTGTTGCAAGAAGCGGCGCTTAGCGGGGCGGTCTTCCTGCTGAAAGCCGACGGCGGCACCCTGCGGCTGGAGGAAGCGGTGGCCCGGCCGGTGGAGACGATCCTTTCCGGGCCAGCCGCCAGCATCATGGGGACGCTGGCGCTAGTCCGGGAGCCATCCGCCAACGCGGTGATTCTGGATATCGGTGGGACCACCACCGACATCGCCGTGCTGGTGCAGGGGGAACCCTTGAGCGAACGGGACGGGGCGCAGATCTCCGGCTACAAGACCGCAGTTCCGGCGCTGTTCTCCCGCTCCATCGGCCTGGGCGGCGACAGCAAGGTCGCCTGGGAGGACGGCACTCTGCGGATCGGGCCGCAACGCGCGGGACTTCCGGCGGTGCACGGCGGTCCGGCGCTTACGCCGACCGATGCCGCGGTGGCCCTGGGCCTGGCCCCGTTGGGCGAGCCGGAGCGGGCCTTGGAACTTCTGCAACCTCTAGCGCAACAGGCGGGCCTGGCTCCCGCAGAATTAGCCAATGTGATTATCGACCGGTTTTGTCAGCTGGCCGTGGCCGGGATCCGCGAGGTTTATCGCAATTTGGCCGACCGCCCGGTCTATACGGTTTCCGAGGTACTGGCGCCGGCCGCTATCGCGCCGGAACAGATCATTGGGCTGGGAGCGCCAGCCGGGACCTATATTCCGCGCATCGCCGCGGCAATGGGGCTCCCATACACCGTGCTGCCCCATGCCGAGGTGGCCAACGCTGCCGGTGCGGCCGCCAGCCGGCCCACCGCCGCCATTACCCTGCATGCGGATACCGGCCTGGGCAAGATCATCGTTCCCGAGCTGGATTACGCCGAGACCCTGCGCCGGCCGATGCTCTTTGACGCCAAGCAGGCCCGGGCCGAAGCCTTGGCTCAGGCGAAGGAGTTCGCGGCGCGGATCGGAGCCGCAGCGGACGACGAAGCCATCGCCATCGTCCACGAAGAAGTCTTCAATACTGTACGCGGTTTCCATACCGTGGGCCGGATCTACACCATCGAAGCCCAGGTGCGGCCGGGCGTGACGCCGGTCAGCATCGCCTAGCCGGCCGGCCGCCGGCACGGTTAACCATCGTAGCTTTCCGAAGAATCGGTCAAAAGGAAGCGAAAGCTCATGCTTCAAGCCAATCAACGGATCGGCCTGGTCTTTTTTCCCGCCTTCGACTGGGCGATCGATCCGAGTCATCCGGAGCGGGAAGAACGGCTCTTATACACCAGGGACCAGATCGTCGAGGAAGGACTGCTGGACCTGCCGGGAGTGATCGAGCTGCGGCCGCGGCTGGCCACTCCGGCCGAAGTGCAGCGGGCGCATATTTGTGTTCCCGATGTCGCCGCCCAGGCGACCCATTCGCACCGGATCGCGGCCGGCGGGTGCATCGTCGCGGCCGACGCAGTATTGGAACGGCGGGTGGAGCGGAGCTTCGCCCTGCTGCGGCCGCCCGGGCACCACGCGATGCGGATCGTCCACGGCTGTCGCGGCTTTTGCAATATCAACAACGAAGCGATCATGATCGAGCACATCCGCCAGAAGTACGGCGGCCATCTTAAAATCGCCGTGGTCGATACCGACGCCCATCATGCCGACGGCAGCCAGGATATTTATTATAACGATCCGGACGTGCTCCATCTCTGCATCCATCAGGACGGTCGCACCCTTTATCCCGGCACCGGGGATCTGAATGAGCTGGGAGGGCCGGGCGCTTTCGGCCTGACCCTCAATGTGCCGCTTCCGCCGGGCAGTGGCGACAGGGAGCTCCTCTATGTCATCGAGCATCTCGCTCTGCCGGTTTTGGCAGATTTTAAGCCGGATATCCTGATCAATGGGGCGGGGCAGGACAATCATTACAGCGATCCCTTGACCGACATGCGGGTCACCGCGGGCGGGTACGCCCGCCTGACCGAACTGCTGAATCCGGACATCGTGGTCCTGGAAGGCGGTTATTCCATTGAGGGGGCGTTGCCTTATGTCAATCTGGGAATCATTCTGGCTCTGGCGGGGCTGGACTATTCGGAGGTCCGCGAGCCCGACTGGCAGCCGGCGTTGAATGACGATAATCGCCCGGTGCATCCGGCGGTGCGTGAGGCAGTCGAATATTTGCTGGAGATCTGGCGGCAGCGCGCGGATATCGATTTGAACCGGCTCTTCGGCAAAGGGCCCTTCTTTGAACGGAACCGGCGGATCTATTATGATACCGATCAAATCGAGGAGGAGCAGTCGGAGGAGATCCGGCGCTGCCCTGCCTGCAGCGGTTACCGGGTGATTCATTCCCGGGCCAGCAAAGGCTATGGCCCGGAACGGCGAATTGCCGCGGTGTTGATCCCGCGTCACGCCTGCGCCGAATGCCGCGGTGCCGCCGCGGAGACCTTCGCCCGTCTCACTCCCGGGGCGGCCTTGCAATACGTCTATCTGCAAGATCCGGAGCAGGATCGCTTCGAGATCAAAAGCCGAGCCGATAAGAAATAAATGAACCCATGGGTATAGACTACGGACTGGAGGGCGGATAATAAGGAGTCCGCCGGTAAGAATGCTCTTGCCCAGCGTTTTTAAAGCGACAGGGTTCCTAAAATTCTAATTAAATTAAAAAATCTTTGCCATGGCGCTGTCAGCGGTTAATCCGGCCCGGCGCCGGACGATCAAAAGAAAATTGGCTGGAGCTAAAGAATATAATAAATGGGGAGGAAAAAGCGCATGAGTATTTATGATTTTAGTGCTCAATCCATTCAAGGCCGGGAGATCCCGCTAGCGAGCTTTAAAGGGAAGGTGATCCTGATCGTCAATACCGCGAGCAAGTGCGGGTTTACTCCGCAATACGAGGAGCTTCAGCAACTGTATGAGAAGTACGCGGGTCAGGGTCTGGAGATTCTGGGCTTTCCCAGCAATCAGTTCGCGGCGCAGGAACCGGGTTCCAACGAGGAAGTGCAGAACTTTTGCAAGATCAATTACGGCGTCACTTTTCCGCTGTTTGCCAAGACCGATGTCCGGGGCGAGAACGCCCATCCCATCTTCAAGTATTTGACCGCTCAGGCGCCCTTCCGGGGATTCGATCCCAACCATCCCATCGCCCCGAAACTTCAGGAGGTTTTAGAGACGCAATTTCCAGAAATATTGAAGGGTGATTCGATCAAATGGAACTTCACTAAATTCCTGATCGACCGTCAAGGTGGGGTCGTCGGCCGCTATGAGCCGACCACCGCTCCGCTGGCGCTGGCGGTCGAGATTGAACGGCTGTTGGGCCAGGAAAAGTGAGGTTCAAAAATGGGCCAGCTTAACTTAGCCAATCAAAAAAGCCAATCGCGGGATTGGCTTTTTGCTTTACAAACCTAATTTACGCTGAGATCATCAATTTTTCAGCCCTTTAACGCCCCGGTCGTCAGGCTTTTTTGGACTTGATCACTCATCAACGAATAGACCACGATCGTCGGCAGCGTGGCTACTACCAGTCCGGCGCCGATCGGCCCCCACTCGGTGGTGTATTGGCCGGCCAAGGACATGATCCCTACCGTCAAGGTGCGAAACTCCTGTTTGCTGATGAAGGTGACCGCAAACATCAATTCATTCCAGGCCGACAAGTAGGTGAAGATGGAGACGGTGGCCACGGCCGGTTTGATCAGGGGCAGCACGATCTTGAAGAAGATCTGATAGATGTTGCACCCGTCGAGGCAGGCCGATTCTTCGAGTTCACGCGGGACCATCTGCAGAAACCCGGTGAATACGAAGATGGCCATCGGCATGGCGAAGGCCACATAGGGAATGATCAGGGCCCAGTAAGTATTGAGCAGATGCGTGTCGCGCAGGATGATGAATAATGGCAATAACGCGGCGTGAATCGGCAGCATCAAGCCCAATAAAAAAACGGTCAGCGTAACCTTGCTCAACTTCCATTTCATCCGGGCGATGGCATAGGAGGCCATGGCGCTGAGCAGACCGGAAATAATGATGGTCGCGCCGGTCACGATACAGCTGTTCAGAAAGTATAACCCCACTTTGCCGCTGAATAGGGCTTGATTGTAGTTTTGCCAGAGAAAACGGTGCGGCAATCCGATGACGTTGCCCCCGAAGATCTCGATGTTATCTTTTAAGGAAAATAAAAGCAGCCAAACCAATGGATAAAGTTGGATGATGGTGAATAAGACCAAAATGAAGGTCACCAAGTAATAAATTTTCCGGTCGTCGCGGAATTGCTTGGCCCATTTCTTCAGGTTAAAGCCGGCGTTCGGCGATGGACGATTCATTTTGATTGTCAAAGCAGTTCCCCTCTTTCTAGTTGATAGTTTCTTCGGTTTTAAACAGTTTCTGAATGGTCACCGTCAGTAGCAGACATTCCGCGATGATAAACACCGCCATCGAGCTGCCGTAGCCATACATATATTTGAAGAAGATGGTATTGAACATCAGCGTGCTGGGAACCTCACTGGCATGGACGGGGCCGCCGCCGGTGAGGATATACACCAAGTCAAACGATTTTAACGAGCCGATTACGGCGAAGATCACACAGATCTTGATCATGGGCATGATCAAGGGAATCGTAATATGACGGGCGATGGCTACCTCGGAGGCGCCGTCGATCTTGGCGGCTTCGTAAATGTCGTCGGAAACCGATTTGGCCGAGGCATACATCAATAACATGTGGTAGCCGATATACTGCCAGACGCTGGGGACGAAAGCCGAGATCAAGGCAGTGTCCGTCGAGCCCAGCCAGGCGTGGGTCCACGATTTCAATCCTACTGAGGTCAGGAAGATATTGAGCAAGCCAAACGAGGGATGGTAAATCTTCATCCACAATTGGCCGATGACCACGGTGGAGAGGATCACCGGAATGAAATAGACAGTCCGGTAAAAGACTTCCCCTTTGATCCCGCGGGCCAGGACCAGAGCAAAAAACAGCGCCAACGGTAACTGCACGAAGACCGAGAGCGCCGCCAGAATAAACGAATTAATGATCGATTTCGGGAAGCCATCGGCGGTATTGACAAAAAGATCGGTAAAGTTTTTGAGGCCAATGAACGTAGCTTGGCCAAACCCGTCCCACCGCAACGTGCTGTAATAACTGGAGAGAAAGATTGGGGCGATCACAATCATCGCAAAAATGAGAAAAGCCGGTAACACAAAGACACAAATCGCCTTTTTATCGGCAAGGAATTTATCCATCGTTTCCTCCCGTATATGCCACGCTGATTTTTGAGACGCGTTAAGCTTGCGGCATATACTACCTTACGCTATGACTACAACTATGATTACAGAAAAAGGCTTCGGGCCAGCTGCGTCTTTCGCTGGCTTTTTTCAATGATTCTTCAGGCCGGGGCGATAAAAAATTCGGTCATTTTTAACGCTGGGGCAACGGACGCGGTTTGAGATTCGATTAAGATTAAAGTGTCAATATTCGGGTATTTGCTTTCCCGAGGTCGCAGGGGAGAGCGGAAAAAGCAGCCTTGAAACGGTTCATGAATAACATATAGCCTGTTCGTGACCGAGGGAAACCCTCGATCACGAACAGGGAGGTTGAAGTTACGCTATTCTTACTTTTGATTCAGTTTCTGCATCTCTTTGGCGAATTGTTCCGGAGTGGTCATTCCGGCGAAGATCTCCTGGACTAGATTCAGATGGGTATCGGCCTCGGAACCGATCAGGAAGGTATCCCAAGCCAGGACATAGCCTTTGGCGCTTCTCGTCAGATCGGCGACCTGCGCCAGCAACGGATTGATCCTGGATTTGTCAACATTCACTTTCCAAGTGGGGAGGTTGCCGCCGGCCAGATAGGCTTCGCGCGACATGTTTTCGCAAATGTATTTCACAGCGGTGGCCGCTTCTCTGGGATACTTGGTGTTGGCGCTGACCATGAAGGTATCGATGGCGCCGCCCAGGAACTCATCGGGGCTACCTTTGCCGCCTTCGACCGCCGGGAATTTCATGGCGACGATCTTGCCTTTGACCGGCGAACCGTCTCTTTCAAAAGTACCTGCTTCCCAACTGCCCTGGTAGTACATTGGAACCTGGCCGTTGAGGAATACCGCTTGAGCCTCGTCATGGGTCAGGCCCAGACAACCGTCGTTGAAGGCTTTGGCCTTTACCAGGTCGCTCAGGAGTTGCGCCGATTGTACGAAGGCCGGTTGATCAAACGAGGCTTTCTTGCCCAAAGCATCGGTGCATAGTTTGACGCCGCCGGTCCGCAACGCGAAGATGTTTTGGAAGAACATGCCGCACCAACGGTCTTTCTCACCGACGGAGATGGGGGTGATCCCTTTGGCGCGGAAGGCCTTGACGGCGTCCATCATTTCTTTATAGGTCGTGGGAATCTTGATATTGCTCTTGGCGAACAAATCTTTATTGACATAGAACACGCCGGCCCACATATAGAGCGGCAAACCGTAGATCTTACCGTCATAAGTATAATTGGCCAACGTACCGCTCAAAATGCGGTTTTTGGTACCGTCTTTGAGATAAGGGTCCAAGGCTAAAACCTTTTTGGACTCGACGAACGGTTGGGCGAAACCAGCGCCCCAGGTGAAGAAGATATCAGGGGCCTCGTTGGCGGCGATGGCCGTTTTGATCTTGGTTTTATAGGTTTGGTTCTCGACCGCGTCCACTTCGATTTTGATATTAGGGTGGGATTTCTCGAAAGCCGCGAGCACTCTTTGCATGGGGATCTTATTGGACTCGGTATCGGCGGCCCAGAGATGCCACAATTTGAGGGTGACGGTCTTCGGGGCGGCTTCGGCGATCAACGCGAACGAAATCACTGAAAGGATCGCGAAGATACCGAGCAGCCTGATAAGGTGCTTTTTCATCAAACAAACCTCCTCTTGTTTTCAGGTTACAATTCCCTAACCTGCCATTAAGAAAATGTTAATCGAAATCGGGGCGGGTCACAATTCATCCATTTTACTAAAATGGTAAATATTTTTAGGTGAATCCGGAACGCCGCGCCGGGTCGTAACGCCACCCTAGAATTACATCCCGGCCTTCTCAGCGCGCGTTATCATTGGATTTGCGGAAATCGAGCACCGACATGCCGGTGTATTTTTTAAAACAGATGCTGAAATAGTGCGGGTCCTTGATCCCCACCCGTTCGGCGATCTGGTAGACTTTCAGATCGGTCTCTTTCAACATTTTGATGGCTTTTTCCATCCGGATTTTGGTGAGAAACTCCACAAACGACTGGCCGGCAGCCTGTTTGAAAATTCGGCTCAGATAGCTGGGATTCAGATAAAACTCCTTGGCGGCGCTGGCCAGGGAGAGATCGCCGTCGGCATAGTTTTTGACCAGATACTCCTGGACACTGGCGGTGACCTTGTTTAGCTTCCGGCGCTGGGCGTTGTGTATGGAATCGGCGGCCTGTAGGGTTAGGCGCCGCAAATAATCTTTCATCTCCGGCAGCGTGTCGATGATAAAGACATCCTGGTACGGCTGGAACTGGTCTTGGAAAATATCGGTCAAGCCGATCCCTTGTTCGGTAAGCACATTCAGCACCCAGGAAACGATATTAGCGGCAATTACCCGGATCGGAGCCAGGGAAGCGCTCCGGGAGTGGCTGACCTCCTGATAGAAGCCGTCGATCAGTTCCTGGGCCTTGTCCGCCAGTCCGGCCTTGAGATAAAATTCAAACAGGTCGGACTGTTCATTTTGAAAATGCCACTCCGATTCCTGAGCCAGATGGAGATCGCTGTAATGAATCACTTGGTTCTTGCCGAAAAGCACTTTGTAACGCAGCGCGGAACAGGCTTCTTTATAGGAATGGCGAATGTTGCTCAGGCCGGGGTACTCACTGCCGATTCCGATGCAGAAGGTACCGGATAAGCAGTTGGCGGCGACCATCTTGATCGTTTCACAAGTCTCGGCCAGGTTCAACCGGGCATCGGGGTTGATGATCACCACCCGCTGGTTGTTGTCAAAGAAACAATGGCAGGCGGGATAATCGGCCAGAGTCTGGCGGATTAGCTCCATGCTCTTCATGGCCAATAAGAGCCGTTCTTCCTCTTCCCAGGAATGGGCCGGGTTTTCCGAGCCCAGGCTTTCCAGCACCGCCACTTGGAAACGTTCGCCGCTGAGCGCGATGTCGTAATAGACCAGTTTGTTCCGGAGTTCCGCCTCATCAAACGGCGCCGGGTTCATCAACAGCTCATTGTAGAAGCGCTCTCTGAGGTAGGGTAGATTCTCTTCCAAATGCTGCCGCAGGTGCTGATATTCGTCCCGTTCGGTCCGTTCCTTGCGAATGGTCTCCTGCAACCGGGCGGCCACTTTTTCGATCTCCTCATCGTTGATGGGTTTGAGCAGGAAATCGCTTACCCCCACTTTGATGCTGCGCTGAGCATATTCGAACTCCTCGTGGCCGGTCAGGATTACCACCTTTAACTGGGGGTGGCTGGCAATGACCTGGGCGCTGAATTCCAGCCCGTCCATGCACGGCATGCAGATGTCCGTGAAGATAATATCCGGTGCATCGCGCTCAACCATCTCCAGGGCCTCTTGGGAGCTAGACGCCTCTCCGGCGATCGTCATGCCAAATTGCTTCCAGGAAATGCAGTTTTTCAATAATTCCCGGACCAGATATTCATCATCCACGATGATTACTTTCAAGAGCTCATCCGACATTTTGCGAATCCTCCTTCAGGGGAATAGTGATGGTCAGCTGGGTGCCGCCTTCCGGCCCGCTGGTGATCTGCAGTACATTGGCGGTGTTATAAAAGATCCGCAGTCGTTCGATGGTGCCGCGCAACCCGAAACCGCCCGGGAGTTCACCGGGCTTACTCTCCATAATCGCCGCGATTTGGGCTTCGCTCATTCCGACTCCGTCGTCGGCCACGGTCAGCGTCAGGCAGTCGCTGGCATAACGGGCGGTGATCGTAATCACGCCGGGCTCGCCGGTGGGTTTAATGCCGTGGTATAACGCATTTTCCACTAGCGGTTGCAGGATCAGCTTGGGAATCTGGTAGGGGTTGACCCGTTCGTCGATATCGAACTGGGCGATGAAGGCATCCTGGTAGCGGATCTTCTGGATCGTCAGATAATTCTTGACGATCTCCAGTTCTTCGGCGATGGAGATGATCTCGCGGCCCTTGTTCAGGCTGATCCGGTAATAACTGCCGAGGGTTTTGACGAGGCTATAGACCTCGCGGTTCCGGCCGGACAGCGCCAAAGAGCTGATGGCATCGAACGTGTTATACAAAAAATGCGGTTTGATCTGAGCTTGCAATATATCCAGCTCCGCCTTGCGCTTGATCTTCTGGTCCACAACGATCTTGCTGATCAGCTTCTGGATCTCTTCGATCATCATGTTATAACCGTCCTTGAGTTCCCCGATCTCATCGTTGCCGGTTTTGATGGTCACCTTTTGAAAGACCCCTTTCTCGACGCCTTTCATCGACTTTAACAGCCGGTGAATCGGGTGGGTGATGAAGCGCGAGATCAAAATGGTTCCCGCGAACAATAAGATGCCGTTAATCAGGATGAACACAAAAGCAATCCAGTATAATAACTGCGATTCCTTAGCCAGCTCATCAAAGGGGATGATGCTGATGATCTTCCAGTGGTATGCCTTGTTCCGCAGGTAAGAAACCAGATAACTGCGGCCGTTGATCTTCTGGGTGATCGAATTGTAATCGCGGCC
Source organism: Bacillota bacterium (assembly GCA_023400055.1). Taxonomy (GTDB): domain Bacteria; phylum Bacillota; class UBA4882; order UBA8346; family UBA8346; genus Hydrogenispora. The sequence continues at coordinate 51,226 of JAEXFN010000052.1, read as the reverse complement.
GCCGGCGTGGCTAAAAAGCTTGGCCAGGTTTAGTTCGGGCAAGTCCTGGATGTTGGTGATCACTTCACCCCGTTCGGTCTGGAGAACGATCCGGGTATCGTACTTGGAGCTGATCTCCGCAAACGAGTTGACGATGGAGCGTCCCGGAATATTGACGAGCATGAAGCCGATGGGACGTTGGGTATTCAGGTCGTTGACCACCCGGATCAATGAGACGAAGCTGGCCCCTTTGACCGGGAGCAACACTCCGCCCGAATTAAGGCGCAAAAGATAGCCGCCCCGCAAGCGGACCACCTTCCGGTACCAGGAGGCGTCTTGCAGTTGCCGGACGCGCAGCGCCTTGAGACTCGCCCGATCGGCGCCGAATTTGTCGCCATTGTTCCGGAATAGATAGATTCCCTCAATCAGCGGCGAGGACTCGGTCAATTCGATCAGGTAGCGGTTTACCGTCCGTTCGGTCTGGATGTCGTGGTAGGAATAGGGGGTGCGCAACAGATTCTGGACGTTTTCATTGGCCAGGACCATTTTCGAGTAGTTATTGACGGTGTCCACCAACAAATTGATATTGAGGTTGATCGAGCGGAGCGTCTGGACCGAAACATCGCTGATCTTCTCCGACATAATCCTGGTATTGATGGCCTGGTATAGAAAGCTGCTGATGGTGATGGTAAGGAGCAGCAACAATAGGTAAAACAGCATGATTTTGGTGCCGATGCGCAAGTTGATTAATTTGACGCGAATGAAGCCGAAAAAGGCCTGCTTGAGTTTGGGGGACATCTTATGCTCCTTGCGATGGGGTTAATTTTTTGTTAAGTAAAGATTCAATAAAAAATTGGTTAACCCTGTCGGAAATCCAAAGAAGTTCCAAAAAATAATAATCCGGCCGGAATTTGGGAAAACCGGAAAAAGGGGAGGGCCTGAACCGGCGAAAGACCAGGTAGATTAGATCCTTGCCTGGTATAGCTCCCGGTCGATTGAGGCCAGATAAGGAGAAAGCTCGCCGCTGTGGCAGAGGATCAAACGGTGCAAAGCGCGGGTACAGGCAATATACAAAAGCTGGCGGTCGCCCGGGTGTTCCGGGCTATAGACGGCAGCGCCGGCGTCGGGGATGATTACCCCGTCAAACTCCAACCCTTTCGCCAGATAGATCGGCAGGAGCAGACTGCCGCTGCGGAACGCGGCGGCTTCCCGGGTAACCAGGAACAGGTCGTTCGCTTCGGGGAGCAGCCCATGGAGGGATGCGGCCTCCCGGGCGGTCTTGCAGATTACCGCGATGGACCGGCAGCCTTCGTCCCGGAGCTTCCGGACGCATTGCCGGATCAGCCCGGGAAGCGCCGCCGCCGGGGTACGGTAGAGTTCCGGCCGGTCGCCGTGGCGGTTGATCGGCTCCACCGCTTCCGCCGCGACCAGCAAACTCTGGCAGAAAGACTGGATCTCCCGGGTGGAGCGGTAGCTTCGCTGCAGCCGGACGGCCAGCGACTGGGATACGCCCAGAATCCCGGGGATGGCCGTGAAAGCGGCGGTCTGGAAAAAAGGGTGGATTGCCTGCGCGGGATCGCCCAGCACCGTCCAGGAGGCGTCCGGAAAGAGCTGTTTCAGGATCTCATACTGCAATTCCGAATAGTCCTGGGCTTCATCGATGATCAAGTGGCGGATGCCGTTCCGGACCGGGAAGCCGTCCAGATGGCCCTGGCAGAAGATGAGCGGCAGCAGATCTTCATAAGGGATGAAGCCGCGGTCGAACCATTCCAGGGTCTGCGCCCTGATGGCCGGCCAATCTTGCGGCAATTCGCTCCCCGGGGCCAGCCGTTCCAAGAGTCCCTCTTCCGCGAAGAGCCGGCGGTAACATTCGTAGGGGACCAGCGTGGTCCGGCGTTCCAATTCAGCCAGCAACGGTCCGAGCTCGCGGTGGGCGGCCAGCCGGGCCAGGGCCTTGATGGTTTTCTCATTCACTTCCTCGCCGCCGGCGGCGATCTCCGCTTCTTTGGCGCGGCGCAGTTCGTGGAGGTGCGGCCGCAGCAGGACCTGGACTCGTTTTTGGATCTGGGCCAGCCGAGCGGTGGGCGGCAGGTACGCTAGGGTTTTTTGAAACAGGGTCCGCCATTCGGCGGCGCTCATGATCGTTTGCTCCCGGAAGCGGATGGTCGGGCAGTCCCGGATCAGATCCGTCTCCAGGAAGATCAGGTAGTTCCGGAGCGCCTGGCGGAATTGGGGCGACGACTTATAGCGGACCGCGGCGGCGCGCCCCCGGTAGGCGGGATCTTCCGGAGCGGCCGGACCGGCCAGCAAGTATTCCAACTGGCTGTCGCGCTCCTCGACCGCCAGTGGAAAGGCCTTCCGGAAACCCAGAATATACTCGCGAAAGGTGGTCTGCAGCACGTTCTCCTCGCCTAACTCCGGCAAGACTCCCGAGATATAATCGCTGAAGATCTGATTGGGGGAGAGGATCAGAATATTCTTGGCGGTGATGGCGTTCCGTTCCAGGTAGAGTAGGTAGGCCGCCCGGTGCAGCGCCACCGAGGTTTTGCCGCTGCCGGCCGGACCCTCGACCAACAGCAGCCGGTGGGTCTCGTCGCGGATGATCCGGTTTTGTTCGCGTTGAATGCTGTTGACGATGGTCCGCATCTTCGAATCGGCGCTGCGGCTCAATATCTCCTGCAGGATCTCGTCGTCGATCTGCAAATCCGTATCAAAGCAGGACAACAGCTTTCCGTCCTTGATCTGATACTGCCGTTTGAGCGTGATCTCGCCCAGAATGGTTCCGGCCGGGCAAAGATACTTGGCCGGTCCCGGCTCATAATCATAGAACATCCCGGCGATGGGCGAGCGCCAGTCGTAAATCAGATAAGCGCCGCTTTGGCGGTCGATCAAGGAAGCGATCCCGAGGTACACCGCTTCCGGAGCATGGCGCGGTTTCGGCTGTTCCTCCCGGAAATCGATCCGCCCGAAATATGGCGAATCGGCCAGCCGTTCCAGGCGGGCCTGTTTTTGAAAAGATGCCGCCGTCAGGCTCTTCTGGCGGGCGACCGCCTCGATCTGCTGCGCCTGATCCAACGAATTGGCGGCGGACCGTTCCCAATAGGCGTCTAAGGCTTCCCGAAGTTCCTGGCGGGACCCTTTGAGATTCCCTTGGCCCAGCTCCAGCTGCTCCCCGATCTCCCGCAGCACCATCGTCAACCGTTGTCGCTCGGTTTGCAGTTCCAGTTCGTCCACGACGGATAGCTCCTTTGCCCTTGGTATCGGCCGCCGCGCCCGTTTCTTTATTAAAACAAGGAAGTCGCGGCGCGTAGCTTTCTTTATTGTAAAGCGGCGCGGCGAAAAATATAAGGGGAGAAAAAAAGGCCGCTTTGTGGTATAATATAAGTGGAAAGTTATCGGTATTTCAACCTTCGCAATTCAAATTTACGAGCAAACCTTTGAAAGCTTCGTGTCAACGCATAATCTTTGACATATACTCAACTTCCCAAGTAAAAAAGCAAGCAAAGATTTAAGTGACTGAAAGTAATTGAGGGTCGATGGGGGCTATTCCTGCCCCCACCCCCCCCGACCAAAGGGTGTAGTGGGACACCCTTTGGAATCCGCCCAGCCGGAACCGAGGTTCCGGCACCTCCTGATTCATCCGGGGTTTTAGCATGCCGCCGCCATCCATGGCAATCTGACTGTCAACTAAGCTGAGGCTTCCGACCCCGACCGCTGTTTTTCTTCCTGAAAAGAAGCGGCGCCGTCTCCCTCCCTGGAGACGGGTGCTTTCGAACTTTTATGCGCTATGTACGGACCACTTAATTTTCAGATACCCGCCGCCTTCAGGGATGAAGGCGAGCGACGCCTCTTTTCGAGGATGAAAAACGGCGGTCGCCCTGCGGAGGGGACATCGAAAGCCAAGACCTGGTAGCCAGACAGAAGGCCATGGATGGCGAAGACGATTCTCGGATGCATAAAGGGAGGTCCGGAACCGTGGGCCAAAAGAAAAAGCATCCATAAGTTCTTCCCGCTGCATTCTATATCGGAGATCTGGTTCTAGGCTGTTTGTCTGGCGAAAGTTGGCATTTAATTCAAAATATTCTCACGGCCATGCAAAAAGACCGCTTGTTTTCGAGGGAACGAGCGGTCTTGCTGATCTCGGGCGCCTTGGGACGTTTTAGGCGCACCCCGTGATGCGGCGGTAGATTTCACAGCGGCACCGGCATCGCGGCGTCGGCGGTGATCCTTTCCCAGTATTCCGGCCGGACCGGCATCACCGACAGGCGGGGCAGCCGGACCAGTTCCCACTCGCTGAAGAACGGATCCCCTTTGATCTGGCGCAAGGTGACCGGCCGGGCCAGGCGGCCCTGGGGTTCGACGTCCACCACCAGCAGCCGGGGGTCGCCGGCCTCGGGATCGGGATAGGGCGGCGAAGCCACCCGGGCGGTTCCGACGATGGCCTTCTCCTTGCCGCTGTGGTAGATGAAAACCGCGTCGCCGGGCTGCATCCGCCGGATATTCTGGACGGCCCGCCAATTGCGGACTCCGTTCCAGCGGTCCCTGCCCCGTTGCTCGAGATCGGCGTAGGCGTACTCCTGCGGTTCGGTTTTGACCAGCCAGTATTGCATGGGGATTACCTCTTTATGATTGAGCCGTTCGGTAAAATATGAAATAGCTTCGACAGAAGCGGTCGGATTCCTTCCTGCGATTTGGCGGCCCTATAATGAAGGGAAGGCTCCGGTTTGGCACCGGAGCCTTTGGTTTGTTTCGAAGGTTATTCTATCGTAACATTCTCGGCTTGCGGTCCGCGCTGCCCGTTGACGATATCGAACTCGACAGCTTGGCCTTCCTCCAAGGATTTGTAGCCGTTCATCTTGATCGCCGAAAAGTGGACAAAGACATCGTCGCCGCCTTCCCGCTCGATAAAACCGAAACCTTTCTCCGAATTAAACCATTTGACTTTACCTTTCATAACCCGTCCTCCTAAAATCATGGATGCCCAATCATTACTGGTCCCCGCCGCAACGGCGGGCTGTCGCCGCACCGATCGCATCCAAAAACTTATTGCGACAAATATAGTATCTCGCGCCAGCGCCCGGCTATCCCCAGAAAAAATGTTTCTTTCTGCCAATTCGGGAAAAAGCGGTCGCGCCCGGCGCCTCAGGACCATTTGGGTCCGCCGTAGCTCTCCAATTCGGCGGCGGTCCGGACCACTTTGCGGTAATAATCGGGATCGGTGGCCCAGCCTGGTTTGCTTGCCGAAGGCAGCAGCGCCGCCAAAAAGCGGTCGGGATCGTCGATGTGCTCCAGAGCGGCCTGATACCAGGGTGCCGCGGCAATGATCGCCGCATAATCGATGATGCAGGCCGTCCAGTCGGGATATTTCCGCCAGGCGGAGCTCGCCTGGTACCAGCCTTGCTGGTAATGCCATTCGGCCGCCGTCAGCTGATGGGTGGGACCGTCCCAGGTGACTCCGGCCTTGATCGAAAAGATGTTGTTGGCCTGCTGGGCCAGCTCGGAATTGCCCCAGCTGGATTCCAAAGCCGCCTGGGCGAAGACGACGGCCTTGTTGAAGCGCGCTCCCCGGGCGTAAGCCTCATCGCAGGCACGGGCCATTTGGTTGATGAATTCGGTCTTGGTCATGCATTTCCTCCCGGTGCAGATGATGCTTTTAGAATATGCATGCGGTCGGCCCGGGGCGACAGAATCGGCCCAATAAACAATTCCGGCAAAAGAAACATGAATCGCGGAAATTATTATCTTCGGCCGGAGAATTGCCATTTCGATCCCGAGAATCCGACTTTCGATCGCGAGAAATGAATTTTCGATCCGGATAAATGGATTTTTGATCCTGAGAATTGATTTTTCGACCCGAATAAATTACTTTTCGCTCATGATAATTAAAAAATCGATCCTGAGAATCGAAAATTCGTGATCGATAATCCAATTTTCGTCTCTGAGAATCGATTTTCCCGGCCGTAAAATTAAAATATTGGGAGTAAAAATAGAAAATGTCACCATAAAAACTAAATTGCTGAATTTAAAATTAAAATTGCCGATATTTTCGGAAAGAGTGGGAAAAGGCAAGAGGATTATGAAAGTGGGCGAATGACTATTTCCGGAAGAATGGCGGGAGGATCGACCGGGTCCATCAAAAAGCCGGCCCAACGAACAGTTTGCGTAGGCCGGCTTTTTGATTGTCAAAATCTTCGTCAAGATTCCGAGGAAACGGTTATCTAATCGCTGTCACAAGTCAAGGTTCAACCGGATAAAGAGCGCGGCATCATCGGTGATGATGCGGATGCCGATCAGGCTCCGATCCAGATCGTCATCGCTGGGAATCTCCTGGAGATAATCGTCTTCGTCGGGATCCCAATTATATTCCGACTCCAAGGAACGGTGGTTCTTCTCAATGACCAGGATCGCCAGGTTGCGGGCGCGCAGCGAGTGGTAGATGGCATCCCAATACGAGCCGTTCCGGTATAACTGGAGCGCGATCTGCTGGTGAGCGATGGCCTGAGCCAGACCGTCCCGGTAGAAACGGTGACGGGCCGCATCTTGGGCCTCGGCGATGACCAGCGCCGTGCGGTGGATCACCAGCCGGGCGTTGGTTTGAGCCTGCAGGATCGGTTCATGGCCGTAACGGCGCGGCCGGTTGGGCCGATCGCGCCAGCGATTGTCGTGATCGTCATAGCGGCCCGGTCCGTAATTGGGGCGACGGTCGCGATCGTCCGGCCGATGGTCCCGGTCATCGGGTCTGCCGCCGGGTTGGTTGTTATGCTGGTCCGGCCGGTTGCCCGGTTGATTGTTGCCCGGTTTGCCGGGCGGATAGGTCGGTTGACCGGGTTTGCCGCCGGGCTGGTTGTTGTTCGGCCTGCCGGGCGGGTTGGACGGCTGACCCGGTTTTCCGCCGGGCTGGTTGTTATGTTGATCCGGCCGGTTGCCCGGTTGATTGTTGCTCGGATTGCCGGGCGGATTGGACGGCTGACCCGGTTTGCCGCCGGGCTGGTTGTTATGTTGATCCGGCCGGTTGCCCGGTTGGTTGTTGCTCGGTTTGCCGGGCGGATTGGACGGCTGGCCGGGTTTTCCGCCGGGCTGGTTGTTATGTTGATCCGGCCGGTTGCCCGGTTGATTGTTACCCGGTTTGCCGGGCGAGTTGGACGGCTGGCCGGGTTTGCCACCGGGTTGGTTGTTATGTTGATCCGGTCGGTTGCCCGGTTGGTTGCTATGTTGGTCCGGCTTGCCGCCGGGTTTCGGATCTTCTTTGCCCGGAGCGAGCGTCGGCAATGGCGTAGGCCGAGGTCCTTTTTCGGGCGGATGATTGGCGGCGTACGCGCTCAACGGGAGACCGCATAGGAGCACGAGGAGCGTCAAACCCCTTAACCACTTCTTCAAATGAACTCCTCCTTATCGATTGAAACCGATTTGGATACCAGGATAATTTATTCCTAGGATTAGACGAAAGTCATGGGAAAAAGGTTCCGGAATTCAAAATATTCTTATGCCATTTTAGAGGCCATGGGATAAAGTCTCCTAAGAAGATTTACACCGACTTTATCCCTTGCTTCCCCGCGCTTTGTGAGCTCCCGACCTTCGAAACAGGGTTTATCGCAACGCTTTTAAAACTTCGTTCCAAACTGGAGGCTGGTGCCGCGAATCGAGTGATAACCCACTCCGATCAGGGTTTTGCCATTCTGGTAAACCAGCCCGCCGGAAAACGCCGGATCGACCTGAGTCTCATCGGAGTTCTCATAAATCCAGCCGGTGGCTCGGGATTGGACGATTTCCTGGTGGTCGCTGAAGTACACTCCGGCCCCTAGGTAAAGGGCAACCGTATCGCTGAAATCGAAGTAACGTAAAAAATCCAAACCGTATGTATTCTTGATATAGTCGTCATCCAACACCTGGTAGTCATTGTGGGGGCAGGGATAGTCCAGCGCGTCCGAATACTTGTCGTCGGTGAGGACGGCGCCGATTTCTACGCCCCAGTCATCGAAACGTTGCCCCATGGCCAGGCCGACACCGTTCGAAGCGCCGCTGATGCTAAAAGTGAACGGATAGTCGGGACCAGCCGAGGGACTGGCCTGCGCGGCCAGCGGGAGCGAGAAAAGCAGTGCCAGAATGACGATCGCTTGCAGGATGAAAGGACTATAACGTTTCATTTTCAACAGGCCTCCCTTATTTTATTTGAATTGCGGGTCGTTAATGCCGGGGCAACCGGGCGGTCAGGTCCGACCGCATTCAGCGTCGGCATTCATGCAGTTTCCGGGCGATCCATTCGCGGCGTTCCAATTGCCGATGGCGGATGCTGCGTTCGATGGCGATCCGCTTGGCCGGGTGCTCATAAGCCGGTCCGTGAAAGCGGGGCGGAGCGCCATTGGCCAAGGCTGCGAAGGAAACCGTGCCCATCAGAACGGTGGCTGCGAAAATGGTTAGGATGCATTTTTTCATGGGATCCAACTCCTTTTGTTTTTTCAATTTGTTTTCAGGGACGGTTCCACGGGTTCCGACCGGACCTGGCCCGGAACCGCCCCCAAGCAGTGAAGTCAATGCTTCTCAACGATGCCGGTCATGCATGATCCGGGCGAGTCTGGCGCGGCGTTCCAGTTGCTGGCGGTGGATCCTCCGTTCAATGGCGATCCGCTTCGCCTGCTGCTGCTCATAAGCCGGTTTGTGAAAGCGGGGCGGAGCGCCATGGGCCAGCGCGGCGAAGGAAAGCGTGCCCATAAGTACGGCGGATGTGAGAATGGTTAAAATAGCTTTTTTCATGATAATCGGCTCCTTTTATTTTGATGTTTTCATTTCAAGCCAGGTTCGCTGCGGGTCGGCCCCGCCAAGGGAAAAGTTGCTTTAATAACGGTGCCGTTCGTGCATCCGGCGGACGATCCGTTCCTGGCGCGCCTCTTGTTGCAACTGCTGCTCGCTGGCGCGCTGGACCTCGATCCGCCGTTCGGGCTGTTGATGAACCGGACCGGGAAACCGGGGGTCGAAACCATTGGCTAAGGTGGTGAAGGAAATCGCTCCCAAAAGAGTGGCCGATGCCAGCACGGTAAAAACGAATTTTTTCATGGAACTCAGCTCCTTTTGTTTTGCTTGGTTCGTTCTCAACTGCATGGCCTTATGATATACCCAAGCTATGGATGGATAATGGAGGGGTTGTGGAGAAATCATGGATATTGAGGATAACTTAGGCAACGGGGTCGGAGCCGCCGCGGGAAGGGACGGGTTCGGCCTTATTGCCATGTCGGCGTTGAAATGATATAGTATTGCCTAGCTTATAAGCATTCGCTGTCCTGCCAGTTGGCAGGATCGGAGTGCCTGTTAAAGTCGAGTTTGTTCCGAATCCGGCGGTTGGCCGGATGCCATCCTGGTTCATTGAATCCGAAAGGACAGCCATGAATATCCTCTCTGTTGAAAAGATTGCCAAAAATTATGGCCCCAAGACCCTCTTCGCCGATGTATCCTTCGGGGTCGCCGCGGGAGAGAAGATCGGGCTGATCGGGATCAACGGCACCGGCAAGTCGACGCTGCTCCAGATCCTGGTTGGCCGGGAACAACCCGACACCGGGCAGGTGATCTACGCCAACCAGGCCCGGATCGGCTATCTGTCCCAGAATCCGGTCTTCGAGCCGGAGCGCTCGGTGCTGGAAGCAGCGCTGCAGGGAGGCTCGCCCCTCTTCGGCCTGGTCCGGGAATATGAGGCGGCTTTGTCGCGGGCCGGCGAAAACCCGGCCGATGCGGCGCTCCAGCAAGAATTGCTCCGGCTGGGGCAGCGGATGGATGAGGCCGGCGCCTGGCAGCTGGAGAGCGAGGCCAAGACCATCCTCACCAAACTGGGGATCAGCGATTTCCAGGCTGAGGTGGGCACGCTCTCCGGCGGCCAGCGCAAACGGGTGGCTCTGGCGGCGGCCCTGATCAACCCGGTCGATTTGCTGATTCTGGACGAACCGACCAACCAGATCGACAACCAGGCCGTCGATTGGCTCGAACAATATCTGCATCAGCGCAGCGGAGCGCTGCTGATGGTCACCCATGACCGCTACTTCCTGGACCGGGTGACCAACCGCATCCTGGAACTGGACGAGGGGAAAATCTACAGCTATACCGGAAACTACAGCCTGTTTCTGACCAAAAAGGCGGAACGGGAGGAGCTCGAACAGTCGCTGGCCGCCAAACGGCAGAATCTGTACCGGCGCGAACTGGCCTGGATCCGCCGGGGCGCCAAGGCGCGCTCCACTAAGCAGCAGGCGCGGATCGACCGCTTCGAGGCGCTCCAGTCCCAGCTGGCGGAGGAGCCCGCCCGGGGCAAGATGGAGCTGGCGGCCGGCGCCAGCCGGCTGGGCAAGAAGGTGATCCTCATCGAGCGGCTGGCCAAAAGCTTCGCCGGCCGGCCGGTCATCGCCGGCTTCAGCTATGGCTTTCAACGCGGCGACCGGGTCGGGATCATCGGCCCGAACGGCATCGGCAAGACCACCCTGCTCAATCTGATCGCCGGCAATTTGCAGCCCGATGCCGGGCAGATCGAGCTCGGGCCAACGGTGAAGCTGGGTTTCTTCACCCAGGAACACCTGGAGATGGACGAGAACCAGCGGGTGATCGACTTCATCAAGGCGGTCGCCGAGCATCTGCCCACCGCCGACGGCGGATCGATCAGCGCCACTCAGATGCTGGAGCGGTTCCTGTTCCCGCCGGCGCTGCAATGGACGCCCATCGCCAAGCTCTCGGGCGGGGAGAAACGCCGCCTGTACCTGCTGCGGGTGCTGATGGCCGCCCCCAACGTGCTGCTGCTGGACGAACCCACCAACGACCTGGACATTCAGACCCTGAGCATCCTCGAGGATTATCTGGATGATTTCCCCGGCGTGGTGATCGCGGTCTCCCATGACCGCTACTTCCTGGACCGGATCGCCGCCAAGCTGATCGTCTTCGAAGGGGCCGGCCGCATTCTGTGCCTGGTGGGCAACTACAGCGAATACCTGGAGTATCTGGAACGCCAGGCGGCTGAAGCGGCTGCCGACGGGCAAGACGCCGGGGCGATCCAGCCGCCGGCCCGCAGCCAGGCCGCAGCCGAAACCGCGGCCAAGAACCGGCCGTTGAAACTGAGCTATAAGGAGCAGCGGGAACTGGAGGGGATCGAGCCGGCGATCGCCGCGGCCGAACAGGAACTGGCCGGGGTCAAAGCCAAAATTGCCGCCTCGGGCAGCGATTACCTGGTATTGCAGGAATTGCTGGCCGCCCAGGAAGGCTTGGAGCAGCGGCTGGAGCAACTGATGGAACGCTGGGCGTACCTGACCGAACTGGCCGAGCGCATCGCCCAGAATAAACCTTGATGGCTAACCCGGTCGGTTGCAGTCTTTGCTTTTATTGTGGGAAAAGCGCAATCGGGCTTTTCACTGGAACGTAACACCTCCGGAATCCCGCGGATGATATAATAGCCTCAAACCCATCCTTCTCATTTAATGAAAGAGGTGCCGGCATGTTCGGGATCGAAAACTATGGTTTGTTCCTCCTTTCGGGAGTGCTGCTCAATATCACCCCCGGCTCCGATACCCTGTATATCCTGGGGCGGAGCATCTCCCAAGGCCGAAAGGCCGGGATCATGTCGGTGTTGGGAATCAGTTCCGGCATCCTGGTCCACACCTTGCTGGTGGCGATGGGGCTTTCGGTGCTGCTGGCCCGGTCGGCGCTGGCTTTCAACGCCCTCAAGTACCTGGGCGCTGCTTACATCATTTACTTGGGCGGGCGGGCCTGGTTTGCCAAAACGGAGGGGCCCGCCTTCCAAACGAATCTGACGCCGGATAGCCCGCTGAAGATCTACGGGCAGGGGGTGCTGAACAACGTGCTCAACCCAAAAGCGGCCCTGTTCTTCCTGGCCTTTCTGCCGCAGTTCGTGGCCAAGGACAATGCCTGCGGTCCGTTGCCCTTTGTCCTGCTGGGCCTGACCTTCGTCACCACCGGGACGCTCTGGTGCCTGTCGCTGGCGTTCTTCTCGTCGCTGGCCACCGCCAGGTTGCGGGGCAATCAGCGGATCGCCGCTCTGCTCAATAAGCTGACCGGGATACTCTTCGTCGCTTTGGGCCTCGGCCTGCTGCGGGCCAAGGCTGCCCATTAATGGGACGCTTGCCTCGCTTCGCTTACCGGGCGCAGCTCATGGCGCGAGAATTCAGCCGGGCCGGCGCCAAAATTAGATCGCATAATCCGGGACGATGGGTTCGATCGGGCGTGGTATAATGATTTCATGCCGAATGAATTTTACGAAATGATCGAAAGAGTCGATGGAACCCATCAGCCGGCCGGGAGCCCTTTTCCCAAAGGAGTGAATGCCTTGGAACCGCTTGATAGCGCCCGGATGTGGCGGGCCGTGCTCAGCAACGATTCCGGCGCGGACGGGCAGTTCTATTACGGGGTCCGGACCACCGGGATCTTCTGTCGGCCGTCCTGCAAGTCCAAGCCGCCGCTCCGGGAGAATGTGCGGTTCTTCGGATCGTCCGGCGCGGCGATCGCCGCCGGTTTTCGCCCCTGCAAACGCTGCCGGCCCGATCTGGCGGCGGAATACCCGGAACCGGCCGCCACGCTGAGCGAAGCGGCCGAACGGATTCTGACCGAGGAATATGCGGATCCGGAGGTGCTGCCCGCTTTGCCCGGACGCTTGGGAGTCAGCGCCGCCCATTTGCAACGGCTGTTTAAGCGCCGGCTGGGCGTGACGCCCCGCGTTTTTCTCCAGCGGCAACGGGTGAAACAAGCCGCCGCGCTGATAGCGGATTCGCGGTTGAATAACACCGAGATCTGCCTGGCGGTGGGGTTTGAGAGCCTTTCCAATTTCTACGCCGCTTTTCGGGCCGCGACCGGGGTGGCGCCCGGCCGCTATCGCCAAGCGGCGGCAGTGAGGAGGAATTTTGATGCCACTTGTCTATGACGATTTTGAAACTCCCTTCGGGACGATCCATGTCATTCTGGACGCCGGCCGGGTGAGCGAAGTGCTAATGACCGAGCCCGGATGGCAACAGTGCCAGGCGAGTCCCGCCGCTCCGCTTCGGGACCGGGCCGCCTGCCGGGAAGTCCTCGGCCAGCTGGCTGAGTATTTCTCCGGCCAGCGTCGCAGCTTCAGCGTGCCGTTGGCGCCGGCGGGGACGACTTTCCAGCAAAAGGTCTGGCGGGCGTTGCAGCAGATTCCTTTCGGCGAGACCCGCAGTTATCAGGAGGTCGCCCGGGCCATCGCCGCGCCGAACAGCTGCCGGGCGGTGGGCCAGGCCAACCGGCGCAATCCCTTGCCCATCTTCATCCCCTGCCACCGGGTGATCGGCAAGGATGGCGCCTTGACCGGATATATCGGCACCGGCTACCTGGACATCAAAGCCTACCTGCTCCGGATGGAGCAGGACTATGCCCGCCGGGCCGGGATCGCCTGAAAAGCGGCTTTTTGCCAAAAACCCGCGCTGGACAACCCGCTCCCCCGATGATAAGATGAAAGCAATTACGAGACCCTTGGAAATTATGAAAAAGGATGGGAATCAATTTGCCATTCAAACTGACCCGAAAACAAAAGCGGTTCGTCGCGCTGGGAATCGGCGTGTTGTTCGTCCTTTACGGGGCGCTGGGGGCGTTCTTCAAATTCCAGTTTAACAAAACCGTGGTCGATCAGGTCAGCTTCATCCTGATGATGATCGCCGCCGTGCTTTTGCTGGGCAAGGATCAGCCGGAGCCGGCCAAATCGGAGGAGGCGCCGACCCAGGAGAGTCCGGCCGAAAATTCCCCGCCGGAAATCGAGGAGCATAAATCGGAGCGATAGGGCATAATATTTGATTGTCGATAAGTTCGGAATTGCAAAAACGGAAGCCGCGGTGCTTCCGTTTTTGTTTAAGGGCCACCCGCCTTCGCCAATTCCTCCTCGATCCATTAGGAAAGCGGGGCATGAGAATGCAAGCTTTGCCTCACGACCGAAAGTCCGTCGGTGAAACCGACGGACTCTCCAATAAAAAACAACTTTCATGATGATATTATACCGCGAAAAGCCGGGCTTGGAGTATCGTTTTCGTACCCGAAAAATATCATCTTCGTACGCGAAAAATATCATCCGTATCCCGAAATCGAGTCAATCAATTGAAGAATAGAATCTTCGTCTGAACCATGGTTGGAGGATTTTGGGGTATGATGGTTTAGTTTTTGGGCCTAAAACAAAGATTCCGCCCGCGGGCGGGCAAGGGGTTTAGGCGGCAAACCCCTTGCAACCCCGCCGCTAAGGGGACGCTGCTTCCCCTTAGAACCCCTCCAATGTCCGGTTCTTCCCTGAACCGGCAAGGTAAATGGACAATAAGTTTGCCGCCGGCCTCCCTTGCCGGCGTCTTCTATATGATGGTTCCTAGCCGACGGCGGTGCTTTCATCCGGGCAGCAACGCCGCGCAGCCGCCATCCTTGGCGGCTGTATGAAGGCAAAAATGTAAGGTGGAATTAGGATGTCTATGGATTCCTCTTGATTTTTTAGGCTAGATTATCCACCCAAACGGTCTACAGGGAGGTAGACCGGCACGGCATTGCGAATGGAGCGCATGCCGTTGCCTTACAGAAATCACTTTCAAGCAGAGTTGCGATTGGCAGAATAGATTCTTTACTTCATTCGGTGCGTTTGGTAAAGGTAAATGCCGGGTCAAGGGCCGGCATGAGGCCCTGCGGCGGGGTAGGTCCACGGTGTTGGGGTTGGCCGTTCAACCCCTGGACATTTCGCACAGGATTAAGGTGGATAGACAAGGCTTTCTCCTAAGATACGACTTTCAGTCACTCAAAGAGCTCTCTCATTAACAAAACAAGCTCACTTATCCACAAAATAAGCTCGTTGAGCGACTGAAAGAGCTCACTTATTCACAAAAAGAACTCTTTTATTCACAAAATAAGCTCATTTATCCACAAAATAAGCTTGTTAAGCGACTGAATGAGCTCATTTATTCACAAAACAAGCTCATTTATCCACAAAACGATCTCCTTGAGCCGTTCAAAGGGCTCCCTCCGCTTTATTTTTACCGGGCGTTTTCAAAGCCGGGAACATATTGCCACTTTGCCAGCTCGGACAGGGGCCCTTGGATTAACAGCGGTCGGGCCGCCGGATCCAGCCAGCGGATCAGTTGCAGCAGATGGTCTTGGGCCAAGGCGGTGCAGCCGAGCGTCCCCCGGCCGGGTCCCTCCCAGATGTGCAGGAAAATGGCGCTGCCTTGGCCGGGGACGGGCGGGTCCGTGTTGTAATGAATCACCACGGCATAATCATATAAATGATCGGGCCGCCTCAGCTTTTCGGCGGAACGCCAGCGGCCGCGGGCCGGCTCCGTTTGCCAGGTGTTGTACCAGGCCGAGCGGCTATCGTCCACCCAGCAGTCGCGCGGCGCAGTCTGGCGGTAAGCCAGCCGCGTCCCGGGGTTGGCGCTTTTGCCGAAACAGAGGCCGAGCCGGAAGACCCCCGCCGGCGAACAGCCGTCGCCCTCCGCTTTGGCGGCGCTGAAACCGTTGCGCCCGATCACCGCCGCCATGGCCGGGAAGGCCGGCCGCCAGCACCCGCTCGATCGCTCGAAGCTCCGCAGCACGGCGGCGGGGGAAGATTCGGGGGCTGCGGCGATGATCAGCGCTTGCGCCGAGTCCTTTAGACAGCTTAATTTTTCGATAATCATGGCGGCGCGTCCTTTGCGAGCCGGGTGCGGGAGCTTCGATGGGCTTTCCGTCGGCTTGATAATCGGGTGAAAAGATCTTTTCTATTATAATACGAGCGGTGCCGGGTTCGTCAAACGCCGGACAATCCGGTCCGGCTCACCAATGCGGGAGGTAGGCGAATGGAACGGGAATTTCGATGGGAGGACCCCGACGCCCAAACCGTTTATGATTATGGCTGCCTGGAGCGGGATCTTCGGAGGCTCGAGGATTGCTATCCTGGGTTGGAAATCGGCGTGGCCGGCCAGAGCGTTCTGGGCCAAAACCTCTATTACCTGCGATTGGGAACCGGTCCGCATCAGGTGTTTTATAATGCGGCGCATCACGCCAACGAATGGCTGACGGGCATGCTTCTGATGCGTTTTGCCGCCGCAGCCGCCGCGGCCCGCGCCGCCGGGGGCCGGATCGGCGGTTACCCCGCGGCGCAGCTTTGGAACCAGAGCAGCCTTTATCTGATGCCGCTGGTCAACCCGGACGGGGCGGATTTGCTGGCGGGAACGGTAAGCCCCGAACGGTTCGAAAAGCAGCTTGGCGTGAGCGGCGCAGCGGACCGGCTGCCGCTCGAACGGATCTGGAAAGCCAATATCCGGGGGGTCGATCTGAACCTGAACTATCCGGCCGGTTGGGAGACGGCGAAAGCGTACGAGCGGGCCCAAGGGATCAGCGGCCCCGCTCCGAGCGACTACGGCGGGCCGGCGCCGCTGTCGGAACCGGAAACCGCCGCCGTGGCCGCCTTTACGCGGCAACACAATTTCCGGCTAGTGCTGGCGCTGCATTCGCAGGGCCGGGTCATTTACTGGCAATACGCCGATCAGACGCCGCCCGGGGCGTCCTCCATCGCCCAGGCGCTGGCCGCCGCCAGCGGTTACGGACTGGAAGCCAATCCGTCCGATGCGTCCCATGCCGGCTACAAAGACTGGTTTATTCAGGAGTTCGGCCGGCCCGGCTTCACCGTGGAGGTCGGAACGGGGCAAAACCCGCTGCCGGTTTCGGATTTGGCGGCGATTTACCGGGAAATCCTGCCCTTGCTGGTGCTGGCGGCTTTATTATGATTTCGGGCTCCGGCCGCTTATTTTCGGTACATTCCACCGGCCAGCTGAATTATTTAACAATTTTACCAGGAAAAAAATATTTTATGTGGAATCGTTAACAAGGTCTTGCCGTTAACTTTTCAATCGAGGAGGCTGTTACTGATGAAAACATTGAAGCTTGGCGTTTTGGGCGCTTCCCGCCATTTCATCACCAGGGTGCTGCCGGCGTTGCAAAAGTCGGAGCTGATCGAGGTTTATGGGGTGGCATCCCGCGCCGGCCAGAAGGCGCAGGCGACCGCCGCCCGTTATGGGATAGCCCATCATTATTCCAGCTATGATGAGTTGTTGCAAGATCCGGTCATCGATTTCGTTTACATACCGCTTCCCAACGACCTGCACGCCGAGTGGATCCGCCGCGCCGCCGATTGCGGCAAACCGATCCTCTGCGAAAAGCCGCTGGCGCTGGACGCCGCCGAAGCCAAGTCGGCCATCGATTATGCCCGGGGCAAGGGCGTCCCGATCATGGAAGCGTTTATGTATCGGCTGCACCCTCAATGGCAGCGTGTGCTGGAACTGGTGCGCTGCGAGGAGATCGGCCGGATTAGCGCGATTCACACCATCTTCAGCTATTCCAATACCGACGCCACGAACATCCGGAATATCAAGGCCAACGGCGGCGGCGCCATTTATGACATCGGTTGTTATGCCGTATCGTCGGCTCGCTTCGTGATGCAGGCCGAGCCGCAGCGCGTCTTTTGCGCCATGAATATCGATCCCCAGTTCCAGACGGACGTGCTGGCCAATGCCGTGCTGGACTTCGGAACGGCTCGGGCGTTATTCACCGTAAGCACCCAGTCCTTCCCGCAGCAACGGGTGCAGGTCTTCGGCAGCGGCGGTTCGATCACGGTGGAGGTTCCTTTTAATATGTATCCTGATGTGCCGGCCAAAGTCACGGTCCAGACCAGCGTGGGAGCACGGACCCTGGAAATCGGCCCGGCCGACCAGTATCGTTTGGAATTCGAAGCGTTCGGCCAAGCGGTTCTGACCGGCGCGACGCCGCCGATCGATCCGGAGGACGCCATCAATAATATGAAGGTATTGGATGCGCTCTTCCGTTCGGCGGCCAGCGGAAGGTGGGAAACCGTTTAACGGCAGTATGCGACGGTGATGAGTTATGCTCACGAGCCCCTGCGTTTGAAGCGGAGACGACTTTGAACGCCGGGGCTGTTCTTATGATCAAGGCCAGTCCAAATCGGCGCATTTCCAGAACATTGCGGAACGGCGAAATGCCCGCGCCGCGCCGGATGCCGCCTAGAGCTTAGAAGTTGAGGGATAATTTACAAAAATGTCATTGACAAAGCCAGCCCTGCCAGGTAATATAAGATTTGAATAAAATTAAAAATAATTCATTGTTCATTATATTAAAGCGAGTGAGGCAGGAGACAATGCAAACAGAGCGGAAAACGGAGATCTTGGATGCTTTCGTGCGACTGGTGTGCCGTTTCGGACTCGATAAAACGACGATGCAGGATGTGGCGCGCGAAGCCAGCATCAGCGTGGGCTCCATTTATAATGATTTCAAAAATAAAGAAGAATTGATCGACGCTTTTGTGAACCGAATCCACCTTCAATTCGTTGAAAATAGTAAGAAGTTGCTGGTGACCGGTATCCCCGCCGAACAGATGCTGCACGATTTTATCATCAACTTCTTCCTGCTGGTGGGCGAAACCTTGCATCAAAACCGGGGCTTCCTCCAATTGCTCAAAGGGGAGGAGAGCTTCAGATATTTCCGCAAGAATTATGCCAAACAGGACCGCTTGACCTCAGAGATCTGCTCCTTGATCGCCGATGTAATGAAACGCGGCGTCCAGGAAGGCGTTTTTGAGATTGACGACCCGTTGCGAACCGCGCAGCTTTTTCTTAAAACCTTTAACGATTATTTTAAGTTCATGATGTTTAGTGAAGATCCCAATGAAGCGCTGATCGGTATCGAAGAGATGTACGCCTTTGTGATCAAAGCGATCCGCAAACACTGAGCCGAACATTAAATCATCAGCGTAATCGGGCAATCGACGGGAGGAGGAATCTTCCAGGGATTGGATCAAAGGCTTTACAAATTTGTAATCATTGGATCATACTTTGAAGATATTCCCATAGTATTATTTTTGGTAGATTCGCTCTGTAAGATGGGTAGGAGTATCCATTTCACGCGGATTTGAATAAATTCGCCAAATTTTGCGGAAAGTCAAGGGTGATATTGATGAAAAAAGCAATCGTAATTTTGGTAACAGTTTTGGTCATTGGTCTGATTGTCTTTACCTTATTCAACAACAAAGCGCAAATTGCCCAAAAAGCCAAAATCAATCCGATCACCTCTTATCCGGTAGCGGTCGTCAAAGTGACCAAGCAAAGCCTGAACGAGAATTTGTCTCAGGTCGGCGTGATCACCGCCAACAACGACCTGGCGGTCGTCTCCGAGCAGCAGGGCAAGGTCACCGCGGTCATGGTCAGTGAAGGTTCCTACGTATCGGCCGGGTCGCCGCTGGTCCGCCTGGACGATCTGCTGGCGCAGGCTAGTTTTACATCGGCTCAGAGCAGTTATGATAAGGCCAAAAAAGACTGGGAACGATATGTGGGACTGCAGAAAGACGGCTTGATCTCCGATTCCGATCTGGAGTCGAAGCGCTTGGTGTTCAAAGAGGCGGAAGCGCAGTATATCACGGCGCAACGCCAGTATCACAACGCCGTGATTACCTCGCCGATCTCCGGCGTGGTCACCTCCCGCCCGGTCAACCTGGGTTCGATGGTCAATGCCGGCACGGTCGTCGCCAATGTGGTCGATACCTCCAAGTTTAAAGTCAAGCTGAACATCGATGAGCAGAATGCTTTCAAATTAAAAGTGGGCGACGCCGTCACCGTCGAAACGGACGTTTACCCCGGCGTCAAGCTGCACGGCCAAATCAGTTTCATCAGCGCCAAGGGCGATGACGCCCACACCTATCCGGTGGAAGTGGTGATTCCCGGCAATGACAAACAATACCCGCTCAAATCGGGCATGTACGGCCGGGTCACCTTTAATCTGCCGAGCCAGGAAGGTTTGGTCATTCCCCGCGACGCGCTCGTCGGCAGCATTAAGAATCCCCAGGTTTATGTGGTGGAGGCCGAAAAGGCCAGATTGCGGGATCTGGTGGTCGGCCCGGAAGTCGGCACCAATCTCACGGTTTTGCAAGGCCTGAACGAAGGCGACACCGTGGTCGTGAACGGCCAGGACAATTTGAAGGATAATATCGGCGTCCAGATCATCCAGCCCGGCCAGGAACTCAACAGCGCCAGCGGCTCGGGCGGAGAGAACGGCCAAAAGCTGGCTCGGGGACGCCACAAGAAACAACTTTAAAAGCCATGCGATAAAGTTCCTCAAATTTGGAAATTGCTTTGCAAAGGTTTTAAAATGACTTTATCCCTTGCTTTTCTGAGCTTTTGTGATCCCTTGACCTTTGAGAGAGTTTATCACAACGTTTCGAATATCGAGCGAATAGGTAAGTAAGGTTCAAGATTTAAGGTAATGGTAGTAAGTACGTAAGGTGGTGCTGTAATGACAATTACCGAGCTTTCGATCAAGCGTCCGATCCTCATCATCGTTATCTTCATGGCTTTGACTTTGTTGGGTGTCGTCGGATACAACCAATTAAAGTATGAATTGTTTCCAAATATCAATATTCCGACGGTCAACATCACCACGAATTATGATGGTGCTTCGGCCAGCGCGGTTGAGTCGACGGTGACGAAAAGGATCGAGGATGCTGTTTCCGGACTCGATAAGGTGGATACGATCACTTCCACTTCGCAGGAAGGCGTTTCGCAGGTTACCATCACCTTTACCCAGGATGCCAACATCGATTTCGCGCTCCAGGACGCACAGCGCAAAGTGAGCCAGATCCTGTCGGCGCTGCCCGACGGGGTGGACACCCCGTCAGTTTCCAAAGTGTCGCTGGACGATATGCCGATCCTGATCACCGGGTTTACCAGCAATCTCCCGGATACCAAGTTTTATCAGCTGATGAACGACTTCGTCAAACCGTCGCTCTCCGAGGTTTCCGGCGTCGGTCAGGTCATGGTGATGGGTGGCCGTCAGCGCCAGATCAAGGTGAATATGGATCACCAGAAACTCCAGTCCTACGGGATCTCGCCGCTGCAAGTGTTGCAAGTGGTTCAGAACGCCAACCTGGAGTACCCCACCGGAACCGTCAAAGACCGGGACAGCCAGTTCGTGGTACGGCTGGCGGGCCGGTTTGAGAACCTGGACGATCTGCGCAATCTGGTAGTGAGCCATACGGCCGGCAGCGACGTGCTGCTCTCCGACGTAGCCGAGATCCAGGACGGGAAAGCCGACAGCGAGGTTATCACGCGGATCAACGGCAAGTCCACCATCGGCGTGATGATTCAGAAACAGTCCGACGCCAACGCGGTAGAAGTCAGCAAAGGCATCCGCAAGGAATTGACCCAGATTGAAAAGGAATACAGCCGCTATGACCTGAAGGCCACGGTCGCCATGGATAATTCGACCTATACGGTAGACTCGGCCAACGCGGTGAAGGAAGACTTGTTGCTGGCCATTATGCTGGTGGCTGGAGTCATGCTCCTTTTCCTGCACAGCATCAGAAACTCGCTGATCGTCATGATCGCCATCCCGACTTCGCTGGTGACCACGTTCACCGGCATGTGGGCCCTGGGATTTTCGCTCAACGTCATCACCTTGCTGGCCTTATCGCTGGTCATCGGTATTCTGGTGGATGACGCCATCGTGGTGTTGGAGAATATTTACCGCCATCTCGAAATAGGAGAGGAAAAGAGAGCCGCCGCGTTAAAGGGCAGGAATGAGATCGGCTTCACGGCGTTGTCCATCACCATGGTGGACGTCGTGGTTTACCTGCCGCTGGCCCTGGTCACGGGGATCATCGGCGGCATGATCCGTGAGTTCGCCCTGGTTATCGTGGTTTCCACCCTGACCAGTTTGTTTGTATCGTTCACCGTGACGCCCTTGCTGGCCTCGCGGTTCGGTAAATTGGAGAAACTGACCAAGAACACTTTGATGGGCCGGTTCGGGCTCGCCTTTGAAAGGTTCTATGAAACGTTGACCAATGATTATCTGAAGATCCTGCGCGGTTGCCTGAAACATCCGGTATGGCTGCTGTTGTTTGCCGCCGTGCTCTTCGTGGCCGCGCTGTCTCTGGTGCCGTTGGGCTTTATCGGCAGCGAGTTTATGCCGCAGTCGGACCAAGGCGTGCTCTCGATCCAGCTGGAGATGCCGATGGGCACTAAGCTGGAGCAGACCAATGCGATGTCTCAGGTCATTGAACAGGAACTCACCAAGCTACCGGTGATCGAGTCCTGCTTTACCGCATCCGGCGTCGGCGGGCGCAACAACACCAGTGCCAACGATGCCTACTTTTACGTGAATCTGGTTCCCAAGGAGCAACGGAAGCTCAGCACCGAGGAGGTCCGGCAGCTGTTGCTCAAGAAATTCGCGAATGTGCCCGGAATCAAATTGCACATCTCTCAGGCTGGCCTGATGGGCGGCGGTAGTTCCTCCCCGATCCAGCTGGCGGTCTCCGGGCCGAGCTGGAGCCGGGTCATGAGCGCCGCGCAGCGCGTCAAGAAAATCGCCGAGCAAATTCCGGGAACCTCCGACGTGCAGCTTTCGTCCGAAGAAGGCCAGCCGGAGATGAAGATTCAGATCGATCGCCGCAAAATGGCCCAGCTCGGTTTGGATATCGCCACGGTGGGCCAGACTTTGAAGGTGGCCATGGCCGGCGATAATAATGCCAATTTTCAGGATACCGATGGCACCGAATATCCGATCAACGTCATGTTCGATGAGTTCAACCGTACCCGGACCGCCGATCTCGGCGATCTGTCGGTGATGAATAAATCCGGTCAACTGGTGAAACTGAATCAATTCGCCACCATCGTGCCGTCGACCGGACCGACCCGCGTGGAACGGCGCGACCGTTACTACGCGATTACCGTATCTTCGCAGGCCATCGGCCGCACCAGTGGCGACATCGGCCGCGACATCATGCAGGCAGTAATGAAGGACGGAGTGCCCGACGGCATCAAGGTGGCGCCGGTCGGAACCCTGAAGACCCAGGCCGAATCCTTCGCCAGTCTGGGGCTGGCGCTGGTCGCGGCGATCGTCTTCGTCTACCTGATTATGGCGGCGCTCTACAATTCGTTCATCTATCCGTTCGCGGTGCTCTTCTCGGTGCCGCTGGCGGTGATCGGCGCATTCCTGGCGTTGGGCCTGACCCAGAAGTCGCTGGCCGTCTTCTCGATTATGGGCATCATCATGCTGGTCGGTCTGGTCAGCAAGAACGCCATCCTGTTGGTGGACTTCACCAACCGGGCCCGCGAGCAGGAAGGCCTGAGCATTCAGGACGCGCTGATCGAGGCCGGCCGGGAACGCTTGCGGCCGATTCTGATGACCACCATGACGATGATCCTCGGCATGTTGCCGTTGGCGATGTCCTCGGCCGTCGGCTCGGAGTACAAAACCGGCCTCGGCTGGGCGCTGATCGGCGGCTTGACCAGCTCGATGTTCATGACCCTGGTGGTCGTGCCGGTCGTCTATACCAAGGTGGAACAGTTCCGTACTTTTGTCATGGGGCTGCAGGCCAAGTTCGTCAGGAAATCCAAACCTGAGGCCGCATACGAACACTAATGCCGGAGCAGGCTAAAGTATACGCCATTGTCGGGGCCGGGGCGGCCGCGGCCGGATCGTTCAAAAATTTCGGGCGACCGAAAGGTTTTTGGCGGACCGGGAGCGAATTCCTCGGAAGATTCTGGCCACGGACCGGTCGGCGGTCCCGTTCCAATATCGTTTGAACATTATGATGCAGGAGGTTCAACCATGTTTCGTAAAACAGTCACCAGCATGGTCGTAGTATTGGCGCTGGCTTTGCCGGCCACCAGCAGCTTTGCCGCAACCGCCGCTACTGCGCCGGCAGCACCGGCGCCGCCAGCCAAACCGGCCGCGACAGCCGCGCCGGCGCCAGCCAAGGCCGAAGTAGTCACGCTGGATAAAGCGTTGGAGCTGGCCACCGCCAATAGTCAATCGGTCAAAACGGCCGACAAAAACGTGGAGATCGCCCAGGAAACCGTCAAGCAGGCCCAGGCCGGCTTCATGCCCTCGGTCAGCTATTCGGCGGGCGCGACCACGACCACCAAGGATAGCAGTACTTTGGTCCCGGTGAACCCAGATTCTAATGGAATTTACGAGGGGATTAAGAGAATCGATCTGCCCGACCATGGTTACACTGGCTCGGTCAAAGTGACCCAGCCGCTTTTTACCGGCGGGAAGCTGACCTACACGCTGGAGATCGCCAAGCTGCAGCTGGCCTCGGCCGAAGAGAGCCAACGCAAGGCCCAGCAGACCCTGGCCTTCAACGTTAAGCAAGCCTATTATCAGACCTGGCTGGCCCAGCAGATGGTGGGAGTCGCCCAGTCCTCCTACGACAACCTCGGCCACCACGTGGACCAGGTCGAGCATTTCTATAAAGTGGGCACCGCCTCCAAGTTCGACTTGTTGCAGGCCCAAGTCCAGCACGACGGCTTGAAGCCGAACGTGATCACCGCCCAAAACAATCTGGCGCTGGCCCGTTTGAATCTGGCCATCCTGATCGGCTATCCCAAGGACCGCGCCTTTGAAGTCAGTTACGATGCCTCGCAGCTCAAACTGCCGGATCAACTGCAATTCTCCAACGCCTTCGTGGAGGAGGCCTACCAGAACCGGCCCGAGATGAAGCAGATTCATCAACAGGAAACGATGGCCGAGTACCAAACCAAACTGGCCGAAGTCGGCGACAAGCCGACCATCGCCCTGACCGGCAGCTATGACGGCTCCGGCGCCGACCTGTGGCCGGGCAAATGGGATAAATCAGCCACGCTGACCCTGGGCGTCACCGGCCTGATCTGGGACGGCAACAACACCAAGTCCAAGGTCACCGCCGCCAAGAAGCAGGAGGAAGTGGTGGCGCTGCAAGAGTCCAGCCTCAAAGACTCCATCCGGCTCGACGTCGAGCAATCGCAACAGAGCCTGACCGAGGCGCTGGAGACGACCCGCGCCAACCAGTCCAGCATCGACCTGGCCCGGGAATCGCTGCGCCTGACCCAAGCCCGCTACAACGCCGGCCTGGCCACCACCATGGACATCATGGACGCCCAACTGGCGCTCGATAAAGCGTTGACCGGTTACTACCAAGGCGTCGTTTCCTACCAAGTCGCCCTGGCCAAGATCGACCTGGCCCGCGGCAAATAAGTTTCGCGCGAGTTTACGATCACGATTCGCTGTTTTTACCAAAGCTCCCGTCACCGGGAGCTTTGGCTTTGGTAATCCTGGAATCGTCGTCCGAACCGTGAAAAGATCGGGCGATAACTTAAATCAGCGTCGGAAATTCTTCCGGAAGATCGTCCGAAAGCCTCGGACGCTCCTCCCAACCCTTCGGAAGATCTGCCAAGGCTTTCCGACGCTCCTTCGAACCCTGCGGAGGAACCGTCAAACCTCCCGGAAGATGTTCCAAACCGCGGCGCGCTCCGCCCCAAGCCTCGGCGGCCCCTCTCTAACGTTGCGAAGCTCTGCCCAATGGTTCGCGGGTGGTAGTTCGTAGTTCGGAGTTGGTGGCTGGTGGTTGGTAGTTGGTAGTCAGGGGTGGAGCGGTTTAATCGGTAATGCCTGAGAGTTACGAATCAAATCACGAACCACGAACTACAAACCACGAACCACAAATCACGAACTACAAACCACGAACCTTCCCTCTCACAAGCCAAGCCCCGGCGGACGGTGCAAGGCTGCACGGAAATCGCGGCCGCGCCAAGGCTCGTTCCGGCCGTGGCCATTCCGATCCCGGCCGGGCTGATTCTCTGAATCCTGATTCCTGAATCTTGAATCCTGACGACGATCGGCAGCGCGGAAGGAGGGCCGTCGCCGGCATTGGTTTTGCGCAGCGGAGCATGGGGAAGCGGATATAGGGCCTTTTTAAGCGGGTAAGTGGCAATTGCGCATAACCCAGCGGGAAGTGGGGGATGGGCCGGCCCCGGATGGTTACAGGGCTTCTTCCACGGCGCCGGGATTACTCCGGAAGAATTCCAGAAAGACTCGCACCAGTTGCGGGTCGAACTGGCTGCCGGCGTGGCGTTCGAGCTCGGCCAGCGCTTCTTCCTGGCGCAACGCCTTGCGGTAGACCCGGTCGTGGGTCATGGCGTCGTAGGCGTCGACGATGGCGACGATCCGGGCGATCAACGGAATCTGCTCGCCCTTGAGGCCCAGCGGATAACCGGTGCCGTCCCAGCGTTCGTGGTGGGTGAGGATGCCCTCGGCGATATGGTTCAGATACAGTTTGGCGATGCGGTAGCCGACCTCCGGATGCTTCTGGATGATCGTGAATTCCAGCGGGGTCAGCGGTCCCGGCTTGGCGAGGATGATGTCGGGCACGGCCACCTTGCCGATGTCGTGCAGCGTCGCCAGCAGCGCCAGGTTATCCTTTTCCAGCAGCGAGAGGCCCAGCAAATCGCCCATCTTTTGGGCCATCGCCTTCAGGCGGCGGGAATGCTCGTCCGTCTCGTGCTGCTGGCCGATGGGGTCCATTTGCAAGGAGGTCAGCAGGGAATCGTAGGAGTTGTTCAGTTCCTGCAGCTTATTGCGGTACATCCGTTCGTCGGCCGCTTTGATGATCTCGCGGTGGGTCTGGTTGAAAGCGTCCTTGACGGCGAATCCCAGGGCGATGCTCAGCGTGATCGGCTGCGATTCGCAGCTGAGAAAGCGTTTCTTAATCCGCTGGCAGAGCCGTTCCGCCGCCTGGGGAGTGGCATCCGTCAACAGAATAGCGAATTCGTCGCCGCCCCAGCGGGCGATCAGGTCCTCCTTGTGGCAAGCCTCCTGCAGCAGTTTGGCCGCCTTGCGCAGAAAATTATCGCCGGTATCGTGGCCGAAGGTGTCGTTGACCAGCTTCAGGCCGTTGATGTCGCCCATGATCACGCCGTAGTTGCCGTTCTTCTTGTCCAGCCGCTTGAGCTCTTCCTCAAGATAGGCGCGGTTATAGACCCCGGTCACCTGGTCGTAAAAGGTCAGTTTTTTGATGCGGGCCTCCATTTTCTGGCGTTCGGAGATGTCCCGGCCGATCACCAGCAGCACCGGGCGATCGTTCAGCGTAAAACGGAATCCGGTTGCTTCGACTGGGATCGCGCGGCCGTTTTTGCATTGCGCGACCGTTTCAAAGATGATCCGGGTCTCCCGCAGCAGTTTTTGAGCGATCTTGCCCCTTTGGGCGCGCCAATCCGGCGCCAGGATCCGCTCGACCGGTTGATCGATGAGCTCTTCCCGGGCGTAGCCGAGTTCGTTAACGGCGGTGTTGTTGACCTCGCGGATCCGAAACGGTTTGGCGCAATCCAGCAAGGCCACGGCGTCGCCGAGATTATGGAATAACTCGCGGAACTTGGCTTCGCTGGCCTGAAGTTCGGCCATGGCCCTTTTTTCGGCGCCGACATCGCGGGCGACCCATAAGAAGCCATCCCGGGCCCGGAGCGCGGTGCCCCACGATTCGACAGCGACGATGCTCCCGTCGAGGCGGCAGTATTGTTCGGGCCGGGGAAAGATCGAGGAGGGGGAGGTTTTGGTCCGGCCGAGCCGTTCGGCCACGGCGGCCTGATATTCGGGCGGGACCAGATCGAGAAAAAGCCTGCCGCATAGCTGCGCCGGATGCCCGGCGCCGAGCAGGCCGGCCGCGGCGGGATTGGCGAGCACGATCCGGCCCTTTTGGATAATCAGCCGGGCCTCGGGCGCACAATGAAAGAGCTGAAGGTTGTTGAGCTTCAGCCGCCGCAACTTGGGGGAGCTATCGGCCTCGAGCCGCGCCAGTATTTTTTGGATTTTGAGATAATCACGGAGTTCGATGGCGGTGTGAGAATATTTCATCGCGGTTCACCCTGTAAATTACGAAGTCGTTTCCTTACGTTTTTAAAAGCGTTGTGATTACCCGAATCCACGCGGGAGGGCGATCACAAAAGCTCAGCGAAGCGCGAAATAAAGTCCTTTAAATTCTTTACATAAGACTTTATTCGATAGCTTCTAACGCCGATGAAAAAAGTTCAGTAAATCCGCCATTCACAACCGGCTTCGGGGTGTGAATGTTTCTGCAAATCGCTGTGGTTGTCATACGGAGACGAATGACTGTCGCGCAATCGGACGCCATTCGCTCCATTCCCCTCATTCAAGCCAATTCAGTCGGTCCATGGTCGGCCACGCCGGGCTGCCCGGATGGCAGCGCCATGATGGGCTCCTATACTCTTATTTTAACATAAAATTAATTCCAGCTGTAGCATTTCTTTTCCAATTTTTTCTGGTATTTCCGTCAAAGTTCCAACTGCCAGGGGCCGGGCTCGGCATCGCGCAGGTATTCCCGGACCGCGGCCAGCGGAACCGCGCCATCGGTGGCGGTGGCGCCGGTCAGGCAGAAGCGGGCGTTGGCGTTGGCCAGGCGCAGCGTTTCATCCAGCGGCCAATCTTGGTGCAAGCCATAAAGCATCGCCGCGCAAAACGCGTCGCCCGCCCCGACCGTGCTCTTGATGGCCGATTTGGCGATGGTAAATGAGGGAACGAACCGGCCCGGCCCGTCTTTGGGCAGGGCATAGGCGCCTTCCGGAAAATGGATCGCCACCAGCCGTTGGACCCCGCCGGCCAACAGTTGCCGGGCGGCGGCCACCAGCCGGCCCGGAGCGATCCGCCGTTCGGCGTCGCGCAGGGACTGGCCGACCGCCGCGCCGGCCTCGATCTCGTTGACGATCAGGTAATCGATATGCGGCAGGCAGGCCGGCACGACCTGGCGCGACCGCTCGCTGACCTCGGAAACCACATCGACCGAGGTCTGATAGCCCTGGCGGCGCAGACTTTCGAGCAACCGGGCCGCTTTGACGCCGTAGACTTCGTCCGGCGCATCCAGGCGGTCCAGGAGCAGCAGATAGCCGAGGTGGAAGATCTTGGCCGGGGGCAGTTCGCCGAAGTGTTCCAGATCGAGCAGGGCATTGGCGCCCCGGGAATGAAAGAAAGTCCGGGTTCCGCTGGCTATCTCGGTCATGACATAGGTACTGGAAGTCGGCCGTTCCGCGGTACGCAGCATCCGGCCGGTATCGATGCCGTTGCCAGTCAGCACTTCCAGGATGAAGTCGCCGTCGGGATCGCTGCCGACGATCCCGGCGGCATAGAGCGGCAGGCCGCCCTGGAGTTTGGCGAGATCGATCAGCACATTAAAGGGGGCCCCGCCGGTGCCCCGGTACTCTTGGACGATATTGGCCAACATGCCCTGTTCCGGCCAGGCGTCAATCAGCTTGACCTGATCGACGATCCAATTGCCGGAGGCGATAATTCCGTTGCGCATTTTCTCACCCCATCATCGAGTCGTAAGCGTCGCTCCACTATATATTTTTATAGTATTGAAATCTGTTGCAAAAAGCAAGGGCATTTCCAGAAATCGTAAAAGGATCTAAGGGTTGGCCAAAGAATTAATTTATGGTTCTTTTTTATATGACTCGGCTTTCGCAATAACAGAAAAGACGTGCCGGCGATGGCTCAAGTAGGGAGGAGTAGGCAGTGGAAGCGCAGGATTTTTTGGGGGTTTGGAAACTTGTCTCTTGGGAGATTCAGAATTCGGCCAATAACAAAGTCATCCGGCCATTCGGCAAGCGTCCCTCCGGGTACCTGGTGTATCACCCGGAAATGTTCGTGACTCTGACGGTGATGCAATCCCCGGCCGAGGTCAACGGGATGGAGGTCCTCTTTCGCAAATGGTTGCGCACGGATTCGTCGGCGCTGGGATTCTTCAGCTATTGCGGGAGGTTTTCGCTGAAGGAGGATCTCATCTGTCACCACCTGGAGATTTGCAGCATTGACAGCTGGATCGGCCAGACCCAGGAACGGCATTACCGGTTTGAGGGAAACCGCCTCATTTTAAGTTCCACCATGGAGCAGGCTGAACACGTGCTGACCTGGGAACGCAGCTGAGTCCTTCGGACGAACGGCGACCCCGGGTCCAAGATCTGGCCGGTGCCAGCGGCACCGCCCCGTTTCAGAAGCCGGGCAACCGCAAAAGCCGCGCGATATTTTCCCCGAGTACCAGCTCGGTGACCTTGGGATCGGGGCTCAACCGTTCGACCATCCGCCGCGCCACCAGGGATCACCGTAAGGCGCGTCCGAAGCGAAAAGGGTGCGCTCCGGCAGTTCTTTCATGGCGAATTTTGGCGGAAAAACCGAGAAAGCGGCGGAAAGATCCAGGTAAACGTTGGCGGTATCCCGGGCCGCTTCCAGCAAGGGGAGCCAGTGGTATCCGCCGAGGTGCCCGGCGATCAGCGGCACGGAAGGATGTCTCCGGGCGATGATCAACAGCGCGCGGATATCCTCGGGGCCGCAAGGGAAGAAGGTATGGACCCAGACCGGCAGATTGCCGCAATCGGCTGCCGCGGCGAAGACCGGTTCCAGCAGGTCCATCTCCCCGGGCTTGGGGGTAAACTCACCCAGGCCGCGCAGCCGGTAGGGCACCACCCGCGTTTCGACCCATTGGGCGGTCTGGTCCGCCGTGAGGCCCAGCGGGGCCGTGCCGAACCCCAGCAAACGGCGAGGATGGGCTGCGACTGCCGTCGCCAGTTCCGCGGTGACCGCAACCAGGCGGCGACGCTGTTCCTCCAGCGAACGCTCGCCGGCCAGCACGCGCAGGAGTTTTTGATGTTCGGCCGCAAAAGCATCCCCATCGGCGGCCAGCTCCGGGTGGGGCGTGGTTACGAACAGGACCGTACGGTCGACCTCCGCCTCCGCCATCGCGGCCAGCTGTTTTTCGGTCGGTAAGATGACATGGGCATGGCTATCGATGATCATTTGCTGCTCCTTTTCGATTTGGAATTGATTCAATCATAGCCAATCATGGGGTATAATCAAAGTACGCACTATTTGGTGCGGTAGTTTCGTTGACGAAACTGTCAGCAGGCCGGATTGGCTTGAAAGGAGTCCCCGATGAGCGACGATCGCCATAGCAGGTTGCCGCGTTGCCCGATGGATATCGCACTCGATGTCATTGACGGCAAATGGAAGATCTTTATTCTTTGGCACTTGAGCCGGGGCACCTTACGTTTTAATGAATTGCAACGGTTGTTGCCCGCGATCACTCAGAAGATGTTGACCCAACAACTGCGCGAATTGGAGCGGGACGGCATGATCCACCGCGAGGTCTACCCCCAGGTTCCCCCGAAAGTCGAATATTCGCTGACCGAATGCGGCCGGAGCGCCGAGCCCATCCTGCAACTGCTCTGCCAGTGGGGCGGCGAATATCTGCGCCGGTTCCCGGACCGCAATCGTCAGGTCCAAACCGAGTAGGCACCATCCCGGCGAAGTTCCCGATCGTTTCATGCAATGCAGACATGAAACAGCTCCTCCGGTAATATTCATTATTGGAGGGGTTAACCATGCGAATTATCTTGATCGGCCTGAGCCGCTCTTTTTTCATGGGGTTGTTTATTCTATTGGCTGGGGCCGGGCTGGCCGTTGCCTTGCTCAAACCGGCCTTGCCGGCAAACAGCGGCAATTATAAGATCCGGGAACAATTTCCCCCACTGGCTTATCTGCCCGGATATGAGCATGGCCCCAAGGTCAGGGCGGACGCCGCGATTCTGATCGAGTCGAAAACCGGCACGATTTTATACGCCAAGAACGCCGAGGAGCGCCGGGCGCCCGCCAGCACCACCAAGATGATGACCGCCATTGTGGCCCTGGAGAAGGGCAACCTCGACCGAGCAGTCAAGATCAGCCGGCGCGCGGCGACGGTCGGTGGCTCGAGCATTCCGATCCGGGCCGGCGAACGGGTGCTGTTGGGAGAATTGCTCAAGGGGACGATGCTCGAGTCCGGCAATAACGGTAGCGTAGCAGTGGCCGAGGGCGTGGCCGGCACGGTGGATCATTTTGTCAACCTGATGAATTTGAAGGCGAAAGAGATCGGGGCCTTACAGACCAATTTCCGGAATCCGCACGGCTTGCGCGCACCGTCCCACTATACCACGGCTCTGGATCTGGCGCTAATCGCCCGGTATGGTCTGGCGAATCCGAGGTTTGCGGAACTGGTCTGCCAAAAGACCGCCACCATGGAGAAGCTGGAGGGCCGGGAAGCCCAGCTCTCGAACACCAATCGTCTGTTATGGAGCTTTCAAGGGGCCGACGGCGTCAAGACTGGGACCACCAATGAGGCGGGTTATTGCCTGGTGGCCTCGGCGACCCGGGAAGGGCAGCAATACGTCGCGGTGGCGCTCCATTCGCCCGACCGCTGGGGCGATTGCGCTCGGATGCTGGATTATGCCTTTAAAGAGTTCACCACCGTGCAGATCGCCGACGCGCAACGCCGGATGGCCCGGGTGACCGTGGCTAATGGCAAGCCGGAGCGGGTCTGGCTCTATCCGCGCGCCAATCTTTTCGCAGTGGTTCGCAAGGGCGAGGAATCACTGGTCCGGCCACAAATGTTGCTGGGCCGCGGGCCGTTTCGGGCGCCGCTCCAACCGGGCCAGGCGTTGGGTAAGATCGGCTACCGCTATCAGGCGCAGACGGTGACAGGCGTCGATCTGGTGGTGCGGCAGCCGGTCCAGAAACGTTGGTGGTTCTGGTGAATAGCGGAATGCGCTTACGGGGGGCTTCGTGGATCGCTCCGTCCATCGCGGCCACTTTTATCGGAACGGTGGTCGGGGCCGGTTTCGCTTCCGGCCAGGAGATTTATCAGTTCTTCAGCGCTCATGGACTAAACGGTGCGCTGGGACTGGCGTTGACCGTATTGCTGCTCGGCATGGCCGGAGACCGGGTCTTCCAGATGGGCCGGGTGATCCGGGCCCAGTCCTATCAGGATTTCCTGCGTTATCTCCTGGGAAAGCGCTTGACGGGCGCTGTCGATCTGATCCTGCTGCTTTTTTTCGTGATCCTGATCGGGGTAATGTTCGCGGGTTCAGGAACTGTCTTTGCGGAATTGGGATTGGGCTATTGGACGGGAATCGTCGCCACCGCGCTGCTGATGATCCTGGTCCTGTTTCACGAGCTCCCCGGATTGATCGCGGCCAATCTGGTCATTATCCCCTTGATGTTCAGCGGAGCTACGGCCGTCGCGCTTTTTGCCATCAGGACGCGCTGTGTCGTTCCGCCCGCTCCGACGCCCGGTCTGCAATGGCTGCTGCCGGCGTTGCAATTTTCGGCGTATAACCTGATCCTGGCCGTTCCGGTGCTGTTATCCCTGGCGAAACGTTACCCGTTCCCCAAGATGCTGCGGGCCGGTGGCTGGCTGGGAAGCATCGGCCTGGGCCTGATGGCCGGGTTGATCCATTGGTCGATCCTTTGCCACCTGCCGCACTTGAAAAACAACCCTTTGCCCATGGTGGATTTGGCCAAGTCCGTCGGCACCTGGGCATATTGGGGTTACGCGCTGATTTTATGGGCGGAAATGCTGACGACGCTGCTCGCCAATACTTTCGCGGTCGCGCAACGGGCGGCGGTCCATACGGGCTGGCCTTACCGTTTTTGGGTGCTGGCCGCTACCACGGTCGGCATCGCCATCGCCCGGGCCGGTTTCGTCAACCTTATTGCCCGATTTTATCCGCTTTATGGCTTGCTTTGCCTCATTTTGCTGATCCTCATCCTTTTGAAGCGTCCGCCCCCGGTCGTCCCCTGACGAACGTTTCCTCACTTCCAGGAGCATTTTTGTGCCGGTTTTTAGTGGCAAATTAAGGAAAGTTTTTGGATGTTTAATGGAAAAAACGACATGATTACCACAAAGTAAATGCTATACTTAATTGCGAGGATATTTTGCTGCAGTGATCTTAGAAAGTTCTTTGGACCTTGATGAATCACTGGACGCATCAGAATGGGGTGGGGTTGTTGGCCGGAGAATTGACCTTGGATTATCAGAAAGACCCAATCCCGAACCGCAATCTCCTGGTAGACTGTCGCGCTATCCATCGGGATTGGTCCACTACGGCACGTTCGTGGATCGGGAACAGCTTGCAGATGGTCGGTCACTTGTTGCTGGCTTTTTTCCTGGTTCGGTTTCCGGTTCCAGGGGGGATTTACCCCGCCGGGGCGGCTTTGCTGCTGGCCGCTAACCGCCAAAAAACCTTTGTCAGCTGGACGACGCTGGTGGGGGTGGTCGCCGGAACATTCACTGTCTATGGGCCGTTGAAAGCCTCTTTAATCACCGCGGCTCTGCTCATCTGGTTTGCCATCAGCGGTTTTTTATTCAAAAAGCGGACGAGTCTTCATCCATTAACCCTCTTGACCATCTGGGCGGTGCTCCGAATCGGCGTCACCACCTTGGCCCAGCCGACGCTTTATTGGTACGGGATGACCGCCCTCGAACTCATTGCGGCGTATTTATTGGCACTCATTTTTAATTATGGTTTAAAATTCATGGAGAATCCGCTCAAAACCTATTCCAAGTCGGCATTGACCGCTTTTGTGATTATGATCATGCTGACGTTGGGCGGTTGCGGTGATTTGATGCTCTTTACCTTAAAATTGCGGGATTTGGCGGCAATAGTCTTGCTAATGACCGTTTCCTACCTGGGCGGCGGTGGAGTCGGCGCAGTGATCGGGCTGTCCATCGCGATGGTACAGGGCGTGACCAACGGAGGAATGATCCCCTTGGTGGCGCTTTATGGGATCAGCGGCCTGTTGGGCGGGATACTGAAAGATCTGGGACGCTGGGGAACGGCGGTCGGCGCGGCCTGCGGTTGTTTCCTGGCCCTGGGGCAGTTGAACTTCCAAGCGCTGAGCCCCCAGACCGTACTGCCCTGGGGGATCGGGATGGCGGCATTCTTATGTTTGCCCAGACGCTACCTCTCGCAGGTCTCCAACTATTTTCCCAACCCGGAATCGGCTTCTTATTCGCGGGAGGAGCGGCAGAAATTGCGCGAGCTGGTCATGTCCCGGCTGGACGATCTGGCGTCGATCTTCGAAGAACTGGCCAAAAGCTTCAATAACGGTGAAGCGGCTGCGGCCACCGATCAGAAACCCGATCTCTATTCGCTGTTGGATAAGGTTTGCACCAAGAACTGCCAGCATTGCACCGGCTACGATCTGTGCTGGCGGGAGAACTTCTACTCGACCTACCGGGAGATCTTTGACCTGCTGGCATTGGCCGAGTTGTACGGCGAGGTCAACACCGGGCATTTAAAGGGGAAATTGGCCAAGAGCTGTTTCCAACAGTTTAAGTTGCTGACCACCATCAATCACCTGTTTGAACGATGCCAGACCGACTATCAGTGGCAGAAGAAACTGGAAGAAGGCAAATATTTTCTTGCCAACCAGCTGCAGGGAATGGCCGATATCATTTGCAATCTGGCCAAGGAGATCTCCACCGATACGTCGTTCCGGTCCGAGGTGGAGGAACATTTGAAATTAGCTTTTAACCGCATCGGCGTCAGCATTAAGGATATCGCGGTGGTTTCCTTGGGCGGGGAGCGCCTGGAGATCAAGATCCGCCAGCGCGGCTGCGACCGCAAACAGGAGTGCCGCTGCCTGACCGCGCCGATGATCAGCAAATTGTTGGGCACCGATTACCGGGTCTGGGAACGGAAATGCGATCTGGAGAACGGCCAATGCTCCTATAGCTTGAGCCCGGTCCGGAAATACGCGGTGAAGACCAATG
This sequence comes from Bacillota bacterium, assembly GCA_023400055.1. GTDB lineage: Bacteria > Bacillota > UBA4882 > UBA8346 > UBA8346 > Hydrogenispora. Next base: position 15,837 of record JAEXFN010000052.1, on the reverse strand, counting down.
TCAGCAAGTTGTCCAAATCCAGCAGCCAACCTTCGGGGGATACCCATTCGTTGCAGGAGTTGAAAGACGGGCATTTCGCCGCGATTCTCAGCGATGGCATGGGTTCGGGCGAGAAGGCCTCCCAGGAAAGCCAGACCACGGTGGCGATCCTCGAAAAACTGCTGGAATCGGGGATCGATAGTGATTTTGCAGTCAAGATGGTCAATTCGGTCTTACTGTTGCGCTCTCCGGAGGAATCGTTCGCTACCGTCGATCTGGTGTTAGTGGATCTCTTCGCCGGCCGGGCCGAATTCATCAAAATCGGCGCGGCCACCAGCTACATCAAACGCGGCCGCGAGGTGATCAGCATTCAATCCACGTCCTTGCCGGCAGGGATCCTGAACACGGTGGACGTCGAGCGGACCGAATTTCATCTGCAGCCGGGCGATCTGATCGTGCTGGCGACCGACGGCATTATCGACAGCAAGGCCAACCAGGCCGGCAAGGAGGATTGGGTGGTGCGGGCCCTGCGCCAGGTGGAAGTGGTCGGCCCGGAAGCGCTCGGCGAATATCTGCTTAGCCTGGCCAAGATTAATCTGGACGGCACCCTGAGAGATGATATGACCGTGGTGGTATTGCAGTTTACCGAGAATGACACCAAATAACCGCGCTTCGTCTTGGCACTCATTTTTTTAAACGTGCGAGATATCCGGCTGATTCAGCCGGATATTATTTTTTGACAGCGGGGAACTATAACGATGAGTCCGGCGTTTGAAAGAAAGAAACCCCGCCCCGGCTCCGGATCGGGCATCGACGCAGCGCCGAACGCAAAAATTTTTAAAATTTTGGCATTTGACAGGAATTGGAGCCTTTTTGGAGTAAATATATAGTTCGACAGTTTCATAATGATTTTACAAACCGCTCGCCGTTATGGCCGTTATATAAGTTGAAAACAGCAGGACCAGGTTCCGGCGGCAAAAATGGCGTACGGAACAGCCCTTTCCCGAGGTGAAATGAATGCTGGAGCAGTTAAAGCGGACCATCGCCGATTACCGGCTGATTGAGCCCGGCGAACGGATCATCGTCGGTTTCTCGGGCGGCGTGGATTCGCTCAGCCTGCTTCACGCGCTGCATTCCCTGGCGGATTTGCGGCTGGAGTTATGGGCGGTCTACATCAATCATTCGTTGCGGCCGGCGGAAAACCGGCTGGAGGAGGAACTGCTCCGGGAAGTCGGGACCCGCTTCGGGGTTCACACCAAAGAATTCGTGATCGATGTGCCGGGCAGCTTGCGCGCCAAACCGCAATCCCTGCAGCTTTTCGCCAGGGAGGAACGCTACCGGATCTTCCGGGAGTTCCGGGCGGAGATCGGCGCCGCCAAGGTGGCGCTGGCCCATCACCGGGACGATCAGGTCGAAACCGTGATTTATCGGTTCTTGCGGGGCACCGGCCTGGACGGCCTGGCGGGGATCCCCGTCCGCCGCGACGGAATCTTCATCCGTCCGCTGCTGGGCGTCTACCGCCGCCAGATTCTGGAGTATGCCCGGGCCAATCAGCTGGAATGGGTCGAGGATTCCTCCAACCGGAAGACGGTTTACCGCCGCAACCGGATTCGTCTGGAACTGGTGCCGCAGCTCGAAAAGGAATATAACCCCCGATTCAAGGAAGCGGTGGTCCGGTTGGCGGATTTGGCGGCCGAGCACCGCTTGTTTATGGAGTCCGAGGTGGAGCGGTTGATGCCGCGCCTGACCGTCCGGGAGGAAGGACGGCTGGGAATCAGCCTGGCTTCTTTCTCGGAGCTTCAGCCCTATCTGCAATACTATTTTCTGAAACGCATGGTATCGGAGATCAGCCCGGAACGGCCGATCGAGTCTGCCCCGCTGCTGCGGTTGCGGGAACGGATCGGTCGCGCCGGGCCGGAATTCAAAAAGTATGACCTAATAAAAGGAGTCTCGGTCTACCGGCAAAACGGGACCTTATTTTTGAGCCGGGCCCGGGCCGAGGACGGCCCTTTCGCCTACGACCGGCGCGTCTTTCCGGTCCAGGCGCCGGGCCGGACTCCGTTGCCCGGCTCCGACGGGGAACTGGTGATCGAACCGGCGCAATTTCCGGCCCAGGCGGCCATCGGCAAGGAAGAGATCTATGTCGATCCGGCCAAGCTCCGCCTGCCGCTGGCGCTGCGGTTCTGGCGGCCGGGCGACGCCTTCCGGCCCTTTGGCGGGCCGGGGACTCAAAAGCTGCATGATTTTTTCATCAATCAGAAGATCCCCCGGTCGTTACGGAAGCGGATTCCGCTATTGGTCGCGGCCGACGGACGAATCGTCTGGGTGGTCGGCCACCGGGCGGGAGAGGAGTTTCGCGTCGGCGACGGCCGGGCCGAGGCCTGGCATATCGCAATTAAACCTTTACCAAAGGGTTGATTGTAATCACTTTTTTCCTATGATATAATATTTAACATGGCAAATTTGGCTCGTTTTGCCGGAGGGAGGTTTATCATTGCTGAAAATTGCTCGGGAAATATTGCTCTATTTTTTAGTCGCTATTCTCGTGCTCGTATTCGTAGCCCGTTTCATGAAGATCGACAATCCGGTTGACAACCTCAACTTTGATCAGTTCATTAAGCGGGTGGAAGCCGGTAAAATAATCGACGCGAAGATTAATAATAACGACGGAACCATCGACGGTGAGCAAAAGGACTTTTCGAAAACCAGGTACCACGTAGAGGGACCGGTCAACCATCCTGAATTGTACTACGATCTCTTGCGCAGCAAAGGGGTGAAGATCGGCTTCTCCAATCCCAGTAACGGGTGGTGGGCCTTTATCCTGCCCAATCTGGGGATGATCGTCATCTTCATCATCTTCTGGTTCTTCCTGCTGAATCAGATGCAGAACACCGGCAACAAGGCGTTGTCGTTCGGCAAGAGCCGGGCGCGCCTGCACATGGAGGAGAAGAACAAGACCACCTTCGACGATGTGGCCGGCGAGGATGAGGCCAAAGAGGAACTGGTGGAAATTGTCGAATTTTTGAAACAACCGCGGCGCTTCACCGAATTGGGGGCCAAGATCCCCAAGGGCGTGTTGCTGATCGGCCACCCCGGCACCGGCAAGACCTTGCTGGCCAAGGCGGTGGCGGGCGAAGCCGGCGTGCCGTTCTTCAGCATCAGCGGTTCCGACTTCGTGGAGATGTTCGTGGGCGTCGGCGCTTCCCGGGTGCGCGATCTGTTCGACCAGGCCAAGAAGAACGCTCCTTGCATTATTTTCGTGGATGAGATCGACGCCGTCGGCCGCCAGCGCGGCGCCGGACTGGGCGGCGGCCACGACGAGCGGGAGCAGACCTTGAACCAGCTCCTGGTGGAGATGGACGGGTTCGAGCCCAATTCGGGCATCATTATGCTGGCCGCCACCAACCGTCCCGACGTGCTGGACCCGGCGTTGCTGCGGCCCGGCCGTTTCGACCGCCAGGTGACGCTGGATATCCCGGACATCAAGGGCCGCGAAGACATCTTGAAGGTCCACGCCCGCGGCAAGCCCTTGGCGCCCGAGGTCGACCTGGGGGTGCTGGCCCGCCAGACGCCGATGTTCACCGGCGCCGATCTGGCCAACGTGCTCAACGAGGCGGCGCTGCTGGCCGCGCGGCGGGGCAAGAAGAAGATCTATATGGACGATTGCGAGGACGCCATCGAGCGGGTCATCGCCGGCCCGGAGAAGAAGAGCCGGGTCATGAACGCCAAGGAGAAGGATTTGACCGCGTTCCACGAAGCGGGCCACGCCTTGGTCGGGCACTACCTGCCGACGGTCGATCCGATTCACAAGGTTTCGATCATTCCGCGCGGCCAGGCGGGCGGTTACACGCTGGCGCTGCCGATGGAGGATAAACATTATAACACCCGCACCGAATTGCTGGAGAACGTGGTCTTCGCCCTGGGCGGCCGGGCCGCCGAAGTCATCGCGCTGGGCGAGATCAGCACCGGCGCCCGCAGCGACCTGGAGCGCTCCACCAAGATCGTGCGCAAGATGATCACCGAATACGGCATGAGCGATGAACTGGGTTATATGACTTTCGGCCACGGCCATGAAGAAACGGTCTTCCTGGGCCGGGACATCTCCCGCGACAAGAATTACAGCGAGGAGATCGCCGCCGCCATCGACCGCGAAATCAAAAAGATCATGGACGAATCGTTCCAACGGGCCACGGTCATCATCCAGGAACATCGTGCCGCGCTGGATCGGATCGCCCAGGCGTTGATCGAGAAAGAGACCATCGAGGGCGCGGAATTCCTGGCGGTGATCGGGGACGGTCCCAAGCCGGAAGAGCCGGCCGCCGAGAATCCGCCGGCGGGTCTGACTCCTACGGAAGCCTGAACTGAAGGCTTTCATTAAGGAAAGAATCATATAAAATCAAAAGGCTGCCCTCCGTGTGAGGCGCAGCCTTTTTGGTCTGGTTGGGAAGGTGGACGAAGACTAACCTTCGGCTCTTTGCGGCTGATGTCCGTCCTTGGCCGCCGCGAGCTTAAACCGTCCCGGAATTGGATTAAGAAGGACCGGAATTGGATTGGGAGGGACCGAGAAACGCTTTGGAAGGATCGGAATGGGCTCCGGCGGAACCGGAATCCGGTTCGGCGGAAGTGGAATTCGCTTCAACGGAACCGGAATCCGCTGCGGCGGTCCCGGAAAATGGTTTGCCAGTCCTTCCCGGGAGTTGAGAAGAAGGGCTGGCCGCATTCACGGAACGGAGCCGCAGGATACGGTGCGGTTGGTTTAGAACGGAATCTTCAGGCTGATATCCAGCGCGGCCACCGAATGGGTCAGGGCGCCGCTGGAGATGATGTCGACGCCGGTGGCGGCCACCTCGCGGATGTTGCGTTCGTCGATGTTGCCGGAAGCTTCGACCACGGCGCGGTGATCGATCAGTCGCACCATCGCCGCCATCTGAGCGGGAGTCATATTGTCGAGCAGGATACTGTCGGCGCCGGCGGCCAGAGCCTCGCGGACCTGGGCTTCGGTTTCGGCCTCCACCTCAACGGTCATGGTGTGGGGAATCCGGCCGCGCACCCGGCGCACCGCTTCGCTGATCGAACCGCAGGCGGCGATGTGATTGTCCTTGATCAGCACCGCGTCGGCCAGGTTAAAGCGGTGATTGGCGCCGCCGCCCTGGCGGACCGCGTATTTTTCGAGCAGGCGCAGGCCCGGTGTGGTCTTGCGGGTATCGACCAGCCGCACCGGCAGATCGGCGATCAGCGCCGCCAGGCGGTGGGTCTTGGTGGCGATGCCCGATAAGCGTTGCAGGAAGTTGAGGGCCACCCGTTCGCCGGTCAGGATGGAACGCACCGGGCCGGTCGCCCTGGCGATGACCGTGCCGGGCTCGACCTCCCCGCCCTCGGGAAGGAGCTGAAGCGTTTGGATGCGCGGGTCGACCAGTTCGAAGACCAGGCTGGCGACGGGAAATCCGGCGATGACCCCGCCGGCCTTGGCGATGAACGGCGCCTCCAGAACTTTATCGTTATCCGGCGTGAAAATGGCCTCCGAGGTGATATCCCCCCAGCCGAGGTCCTCCTCCAACGCCGCGCGGACGATTTTTTCCACCAAAAGTCGGTTCATTGGCTACTTACCTCCAGCGAATGTTCTCGGAACAGAATATGTTTCCGCCATTGCGGATCGGGCGCCGGATAATCGGAGCGGAAATGTCCGCCGCGGCTCTCGGTCCGCCGCAGGGCGGCGGTGACCATCAGTTCGGCCAGTTCGATCAGGTTTTGCAGCTCCAGGTAGCCGGGATCGAGGGCGGCTTGGCCCGTTTCGAACTGTCGCAGCAATTGGAGCGCTCGCTCCAGGCCGGATCGATCGCGGACGATGCCCAGATAGTGATCGCAGATCTGGTGCAGTCTTTCCCGATCGGCCCCTTGGCCTGCTGCGGCGGTCCGGCACTCCGGATAATGGACCTGGAGATCGACGGGGGCAGCGCGGACGGCTTCCTCGGGATGGTCCGCCAGGTAAGCGGCGATCCGGGCGCCGAAGACCAGCCCTTCCAACAGCGAGTTGCTGGCCAGGCGGTTAGCGCCGTGCACTCCGGTGGCGGCGACCTCGCCGGCGGCGAACAGGCCCGGCAGGGAGGTCCTGCCCCATAGATCGGTCCAGACGCCCCCCATCATGTAATGGGCGGCCGGGGCCACCGGAATCGGCTCGCCGGTGATGTCCAGGCCGTATTCCAGGCAATTCCGGTAGATGTTCGGGAAGCGCTCACGGATCCGTTCCGAGGCGATTGCCGCCAGATCCAGATAAACGCAGGGGTGGCCGGTCTTCTCGATTTCGCTGAAGATCGAGCGGGCCACGATATCGCGGGGCGCCAGTTCGGCCAGCTCATGGTAGCCGGGCATGAAACGTTCCCCGGCCCGGTTGCGCAAGAGCGCGCCTTCGCCCCGGACTGCCTCGGAGATTAAAAAGGGCGGCGCCGGCGGGCGGTAGAGCGCGGTCGGGTGAAACTGGATGAATTCCATATCCCGCAGGGCGGCGCCGGCCCGGTAGGCCAGGGCCATGCCATCGCCGGTGGCCACCGCCGGATTGGTGGTCTTGCCGTAAAGCTGGCCGATGCCGCCGCTGGCCAGGATGACCGCACCGGCCAGGAATAAACGCAACCGGCCCCGCTGGAGCGCGACCACGCCACAGCAACGGCCGGCCCGGGTAACCAGAGCCACCGCGAAATGATGCTCGTAAAACCGTAGCTTTTCGCGTTGCAAGGCCTGACCAATCAAGGTCGTCGCGATCTGGCGGCCGGTGCCGTCGCCATTGGCATGGAGAATGCGCCGCCGGCTATGGGCGGCTTCGCGGGTCAAGGCAATGGTTCCGCCGTCGCGCTCCCGGTCGAACGGCACGCCCAGCTCGATCAGCCGCTGCACCTGGAGCGGGCCTTCGTGGACCAGGGTTGAAACCGCCGCCAGGTCGCAGAGGCCGGCTCCGGCCATGACGGTATCCTCATAATGAAGCTCCGGGGTATCCGGCGGCCGGATCACCGCGGCGATGCCGCCCTGGGCATAGGCGGTATTGCTCTCGGCCGGGCCGGTCTTGGTCAACAGAATCACCCGGGCGGTCCGGGAGAGTTCGAGGGCAGCCGTCAAACCGGCAATGCCGCTGCCGACAATGAGATACGGGGCGCTGTCCGCGACATCCGGCAGCGCCGTGGGAAACGGGGTCAAATGAATCCCTCACAATCAAACGTAGGCCAGCATCCGGTCCAGCGCGCGCCGGGCCTTAGCGCGGATGGCCGGATCGACGGTAATCACCGGACTCATGGCCGCAAGCGCCCGCCGGACCTTGGCCACGGTGGTCTGTTTCATATTCGGGCAGACGAGGCCCTGGCTGAGCAGATAAAAGGTTTTTTTGGGGTTATCCTTGCGCAGGCTGTGGATGATCCCCATCTCGGTGCCGATGATGAACTTCTCCGCCGCCGATTGCTTGACAAAAGCGATAATCTGCGAAGTGCTGCCCACATAATCGGCCAATTCGGTCACTTCGGAACGGCATTCGGGATGTACCAGGACCATGGCTTCGGGGTGCAGCGCTTTGGCTTGCCGCAGATCGGCGGGGCTGACCCGGTGGTGGGTGACGCAATAACCCGGCCACAGGTGAATGGTCTTCTCCGGGACCTGTTCCGCTACGAAGCGGCCCAAGTTCTGGTCGGGCAGGAAGATTAGCTCTCGCTCCGGGATTTGGCGCACCAGCCGGACGGCATTGGCGGAGGTGCAGCAGTAATCGCTGACCGCCTTGACCGCGGCCGAGGAATTGACGTAGGCGACCACCGCCGCCTGGGGGTATTGGGCCCGCCAGCGCGAGACTTCGTCGGCCGCGGCCATCTCGGCCATGGGGCAGCCGGCGGTCTCCGCCGGGAGCAGCACGGTCTTATCGGGCGAGAGGATCGCTGCGCTCTCTGCCATGAAATGGACGCCGCAAAAAACGATGACCGCAGCGTCAGTGGCTGCGGCAGCCTGGCTCAGCGCCAGTGAATCGCCGACAATATCGGCTAAGTCCTGAATCTCGTCATTCTGATAATTGTGGGCCAGGATCAGGGCGTCGCGTTCTCGGCGCAGGCGCTCGATGGCGGCAATATCCGCCGTATAATCTGTCGACAATTTGGTCAATCTCCAATCGAAACGTCAATTCAATGGGCTAAAAAATATGATCTATAGTATTCTTACAAAACGGTTTTTTTAAATGACGCGGCTGCAAGATGATAATTATCCTCATTTTACTTTTGGATAAAACATTTGTCAACTCTTCGGCCATGGGATTTACTTTTTTAAAAAAATCGGATAATATGGTGAGGATCGATAAAATTGCCATCAGGCGAAGCAGTTTTCGAGGAGCAAGCGATGACGGTTTCCAAATTGCGGTTGAAGAATATGGCTTTCTATGGCTATCACGGGGTATTTGACGCGGAGCGGGAGTTGGGGCAGCGGATCGAGGTTGACCTGGAACTCCAGGCGGAGCTGGGCGAAGCCATCCGCAACGATGACTTCGACGTGACCCTCAATTATGTCGATGTCTATACGGTGGTCAAGGATATCGTCGAGGAAGGCGAGTTCAAATTGATCGAAGCCATGGCCGGGGCCATCCTCGCTCAACTGTGGGACGCTTTCGACCTCAAAAGCTTGCTGGTCCGGGTCCGTAAGCCGCAACCGCCGGTCGGCGGGATCATGGAAGCCGCCGAGTTCGAGCTTTCCAAGGAGCGGGAGCCATTGGTTTGACTTGCCAACTCGCCGTTCGCATGGTATAATTTTCATAATTTAAAGGAATAAAGCGCAGTAAAAAATGTAAGGTCAGAACTGATTTTTGCGCATGCTTTGAAAGGCCGGTATCTTCGTGAACCGGACCGCCAAAAGCAAGATGAGTGGGGAAATAAGTAAGCAAGCAATAAGGAATATTCGTCCGCTTGGATCTGCAAAGACCGAGACGGGGGCATAGGATGGATTTGAGAAGAGCCTTCGTTTGAGGGCTCTTTATTTTTTTCAATAACTTCGGAGGTGACTGGGATGCGCGAGATGACTGCATTGAAACTGCGCAAAATGAAACGGGACGGGACCAAGCTGGTGATGGTGACCGCCTATGATTATGCCGGCGCCCGTTTGGCGGAGGCGGCGGGGGTCGATCTGATTCTGGTCGGGGACAGTCTGGGGGTCGTGGTCCTCGGCTATGAGACCACGCTCCAAGTGACCTTGGAAGATATGCTGCATCATCTCAAACCGGTGGTGCGGGGCACTCAGCGGGCGATGATCGTCGGCGATCTGCCGTTTCTCTCCTATCAAGTCTCGGCCGAGCAAGCGGTGCTGAACGCCGGACGGTTGCTGCAGGAAGGCGGGGCCCAGGCGGTCAAGTTGGAGGGCGCCGCCGCCGTGACGCCGACGGTGCGCCGGATCACCGAAGCCGGGATCCCCGTCTTCGGCCACCTCGGTTTCACGCCCCAGGCCGTGCACAGTTTGGGCGGAGCCATTTTTCAAGGCAAAACCGCGGCCAAGGCCCGCCAGTTGCTGGAGGACGCCCTCCGCCTGGAAGACGCCGGCGCCTGCGGCATCGTCCTGGAGCTGGTGCCCTGGGAAGCGGCGGCACTCATCAGCGGGCGGCTGACGGTGCCGACCATCGGGATCGGCTCCGGACCGGCCTGCGACGGGCAGGTCCTGGTCTATCACGACCTGCTCGGCCTGAATCCGGAGGTTCAATTGAAACATAACAAGGTTTACGCCCCGATCGGCAAAATGACCGTGGCGGCGATCGGCAATTATGCCGCCGAGGTCCGTTCCGGCCAGTTCCCTACCGCGGCGCATACCCGGCGCATGGAAGCCGCCGCCTTGCAGGAACTGGAGCAAAGCGGGGTCAGCGCCGACCGGACGGGAGGAAAATTATGAGAATCGTAGGAACTATCGCCGAACTGCGCCAAGCAGTTCAAGCAGCGCGCCGGCAGGGGCGGACCGTGGGTCTGGTGCCGACCATGGGTTATTTTCACGCCGGGCATCTGTCCTTGATGCGCCGGGCCCGGCAGGAGAATGGACTGGTCGTGGTCAGTCTGTTCGTCAATCCGCTGCAATTCGGCCCCCATGAAGACCTGGCGCAATACCCGCGGGACTTGGAACGGGACGCCTCAATGGCCGCCGAAGCCGGGGTCGATCTGCTCTTCCATCCGGAGGTGGCGGAGCTTTACCCGGAAGGTTTCCAGACCACGGTATCCGTCAACGAACTGACTCGCGGCCTGTGCGGCGCGAGCCGGCCGGGCCATTTTGAAGGGGTGGCCACGGTGGTATTGAAGTTGTTCAACATCGTGCAGCCGGACCGGGCTTATTTCGGCGAGAAGGATGCCCAGCAGTTGCGGGTGATCCGGCGGATGGCCCGCGATCTCGATCTCCCGCTGACGGTGGTGGGCTGCCCGATCGTCCGGGAGGAGGACGGCTTGGCGCTCAGTTCGCGCAATATTTATTTGAAACCGGCCGAGCGGCGGGCCGCCCTGGTTTTATCCAGGACCATCCGGCGGGCCGTCGAACGGATTGCCGCCGGCCTGCGGGACGAAGCGACGCTCCGCCGGGAACTGCTGGCATTGCTTCAGGCCGAACCGTTGGCCGATCTGGACTATCTGGCCATCGTCGATAGCGAGACGCTGCAGCCCTTGCAAGAACTGCGGGGCGAGGTGCTGGTGGCGTTGGCGGTCCGGATCGGCAAGACCCGCTTGATCGACAACCAAACCTTCAAGATCGGCTGATTCAGCCATGCTTGGGCAAACAATTTGGGGTTCAGTCCGCATATGCCGGAGCGACTGGCTCATGAGGATAATTTACGGACAGCCAAGAATATCGAAATTACTTTCGGAAATGAGGAACTTTGGCGATGTTACGGACCATGTGCAAATCCAAAATCCACCGGGCGACGGTGACCGAGGCCAACCTCAATTACGCGGGCAGCATTACCATCGACGCCGACCTGCTGGAGCGGGCCGACATCCTTCCCTATGAAATGGTGCAGGTGGTCAACGTCAATAACGGCGAACGCTTCGAGACCTATGCTATCGCCGGAGCGGCCGGTTCGGGAGTCGTCTGCCTGAATGGCGCCGCGGCCCGGCTGGCGGTCCCCGGCGATATCGTGATCATCATGGCCTACGGGCTCTATGATGCGGCCGAGATCGCGGCTTGGGAACCCCGGATCGTTCGGGTGGACGCCGACAACCGCGCCGTCGGAGCCGCCTGAGGAATCAGCCCCACTTGGCGCCCCATAATTTCATCGCGATAATGATCGGCTTCAAACTCAAACCCTTCTCGGTCAGCTCATACTCCACGGTCGGCGGGATGGTCGGATAGGCCTTGCGGGTCAGGATCTGTTTGGCCTCTAGTTCGCGCAACCGTCCCGCCAGGGTTTTGGGGCTGATTCCCGGCAGGGCGTGGCGCAGTTCGCCAAAACGCTTGATGCCGTCAAATAACTCCTTGATGATCAGAAAACTCCATTTCCCTTCTAAGATCTCCAGGATCTTCTCGATCGAGCATTCGACGTTGGCCGGACACTCTTCGGATACAACCGGTTCTTCCATCGGGACGCGCCTCGCTTTCATCCACATGATACTTCGTCCGACCGGGAAAAGCGGCGTTCGGATCGGGCATCGCCGGTAACCCGCCGGATACTAGTATCGTTTTGGAAACTACTTTTTATATTATACCGACGATGGTATAATAGTCAATAACTCCCATCCGGGCCTCGCTTCGGGGCCGGAAAGGGCATGCCGTTACGGTCGGTTGGAAGGGTATCAACGGCAGGCCGGGAGAACATCCTAATCTGAGCTTGCATCCGGCGCAGCGATCCGCGCGGGCGCAGGCTCGTATCATGTCACGTTCCGTGACGTATCGGCAGGAGGAGATTCATTGAGCGCAAAAATTTTGTTTTCGCCGGTAACCTTCGATAAATATGATTCGGAGGTCACTTTGCCGGCCAAGTTCGGCCGGTTGATCGACCGGCTGGGAATGGCTGAGACGGTCCGGGGAAAATGGACCGCCATCAAGATGCATTTGGGGCGGAGAATCGGCTACTCCACCATTCCGCCGCTGTTTGTGAAGATCCTGGTGGATAAATTGCAAGCTTACGGCGCCAAAGTTTTCATTACCGACCAGGAGATCGCCAACGCCAAGGCCCGGGGGTATTCCGAGGATTATCTGGGGGTCCCGATCGTTCCGGCCTGCGGCGTCACCGGCAAGTATTTCTATGGGAAAGAGGTCCACTTTAAAACCTTCAAGAACGTGGACATCGCCGGGAATATTCACGACGCCGAGGTGATGATCGATCTCTCGCACGTCAAAGGACATGGCGCCTGCGGCTACGGCGGGGCCTGCAAGAATATCGCCATGGGTTGCGTCACCGACCGGACCCGGCAGCAGATTCACGGCCTGGAGGGCGGCCTGGAATGGGATGAGCAATTATGCACTGGCTGCGAACTCTGTGTCAACAGTTGCAACCATTACGCCAACAGTTTCAAGGACGGCAAGTATCAAGTCAATTTCCATCACTGTACTTACTGTCAACACTGCGTCAAGGTCTGTCCCAGCGGCGCCTTGACGATGAACGCCAGGCAGTATGAGGATTTCCAGCAGGGCATGGCCATCTGTACCGATACGGTGCTGCAATCCTTCCAGCCGGGCCATGTTTTCTACATCAATGTTTTGCTGCAGATCACGGCGCTCTGTGATTGCTGGGGGCTGACCACACCGGCGCTGGTTCCGGATATCGGGATCATGGCCGGGACCGACATCGTGGCCATCGAACAAGCCTGTCTGGATGCGATCAAGGTCGAAAATTTGATTTCCAGCGGCGTCCCGCAGGGCATGGCGCTGGGAACCTCCGGCCATCTCTTCGAACGGCTGCATGGCAAAAATCCCTTTATCCAGCTCCGCGAACTCGAAAAGCGCGGCTTGGGGAGCCCCGAATACCAGCTCGAAACCGTGAACTGAGGTCGTTTCAAGACCGTTTCGCAGGTTTCGCGGCTTAAATAAATTCCAAATTTAGCGGAAATAAAGATAAGAGCGGCTGAATGCCGCTCTTATCTCATGACCAATAGAAATCTTATGCAATGATCAACTTGATCAGCGTTTGGGTTGCGGTTTCTCTTCCAGGGTCAAATCCACCGTGATCGGACTGCCTTTGCGGATAGCGGTGATGGTGATTCTGTCGCCAACCTTATGGCTGCGGATGAGCTTGACCAAATCATCGACACCGGTGATCTCCCGCTGATCCACCTGGACGATCAGGTCGTAAATGCGTAAATTGGCTTTGTCGGCCGGCCCGCCTTTATAGGGTCCGATCAACACGCCCTCCGCATTGGAGATGCCCAGCGATCTACGGGTCCGGTTATCGACCAGTTTCAGATCGATGAGCGCCGCGCCCATCCAGGGATGGCTGAGCCGGCCCCTGGTCATCAACTCGTTCAGGTTGTCCTTGGCGAAATTGATGGGAATGGCGAAACTCAGGTTCTGTCCGGCCGAGCTGACCGCGGTGTTGATGCCGATGACCTCGCCGCGGAGATTGAGCAGCGGCCCGCCGCTGTTGCCGGGATTGATGGCGGCGTCGGTCTGCAGCATATCCTCATAGGTGGTGGTGTCGCCGCTGTCTTCGCCGGCCGTCAGGGGACGGCCCTTGGCGCTGATGATTCCCTGGGTAACCGTATGGTCCAGCCCATAGGGGTTGCCGATGGCCACCACCCATTCGCCGACCCGGATCTTATCGGAATCGCCCAGGGTAAAGAAGCTTGTCTTCTCGGGAAGATTCACTTTGAGGACCGCCAGGTCGTAATCGTTATCCAATCCCACGATGCTGGCGGGAATAGGGTTGCGTTGCCCCTGGAGCGTGACCTCGATCGATTGCGCGCCCGAAACCACGTGGGCATTGGTCAGAATATGGCCCTGATCATCGAAGAAAAAACCGCTGCCGAAACCTTGAAATTGCTGCTTCTGCCGGCCGAAGAGGAAAACATGGACCTGTTTTTCAAAATTGGCAGTGATCCAGACCACTTTCCCCATGTTTGCCTCGGCGATATCCGCCACGATGCTGGTGCCGACAATGTCCGGACTGAGGCTGGCGGCGCGGACCGTGCCCGGAGGCAGCAGTGAACCGACCGAAACCGCCAAAAACATGACCAAAATAAATATCCGCCAACGAATGGAACGATGCATTGCCATTGCGATCACCTCTTTGGAAAACTTTCGATACAAATATAACGTTTTCCTGTGGGAAATAGTTCCACGATTCGCGGAGCGATCCGGACGATCGGGGATAGTGGTTGCGCGGCTTCGCCCGCTCGGGGTATAATGACGGAGGGTGAAAATGATGGAAGAACTACTCCGAATCCTTTTGGAACGGCGCGGCCAATACGTCTCCGGCGAGGAACTGGCGCGCGGCGCCGGAATAACCCGGGCCGGCATCTGGAAACAGGTCGAACAGTTGCGGGGCCTCGGTTACACGATCGACTCGGCGCCGCGCAAAGGATACCGCTTGACCGGCGAGGGCGACGCTTTGCTGCCGGGATTGGTAAAGAACGGGCTGCGGACCGCGCGCTTCGGCCGGGACCTCCATTATCAGTACGAGATCGATTCGACCAATTCGTGGGCGCGGCGGCTGGCGGAAAGCGGGGCGCCGGAAGGAACGGTGGCGTTGGCCGAGACCCAGCGGCAGGGCCGGGGCAGAATGGGCCGGGCCTGGTCCTCGGCGCCCGGCAAAGGCCTGTGGTTCAGCCTGGTCCTCCGGCCCCGGCTGAGCGCGGCCGAATTGGCCGGCATCATGACGCTGGCCGCGGTCTGCATGGCCCGGGCGATTCAGCGGGTCACCGGAATCGCGCCGGCCATTAAATGGCCCAACGACTTGGTGCACGATAACCGCAAATTGGCCGGCATCCTGGCCGAGCTCAAAGGCGAGCTGGATTTCGTCAGCTATCTGGTGCTGGGGATCGGCGTGAATGTCAATCACGAGGCCGCCGATTTCCCGTCGGAACTGACGGACCGCGCCGGATCGCTCCGCCAGTTCGGTGGCCGGCCCTTTTCCCGGGCGGCCCTGCTGCGGGAGTTCCTGGCCGATTTCGAGCCAAATTACGCGGCCATCCCCGCCCGCGGGCTGGCCGCCACCATTCAATACGCCCGGGAGCACTCGGCCACCCTGGGGCGGACGGTCACCGTCAGCCAGGGGTTCGGACGGAGCGTCGCCGGCCTGGCGGTGGATCTGGCCGAAGACGGCAGCCTCCTGCTGCGGACCCATTCCGGGGAGACGGTCCGGCTGAGTTCCGGGGAGCTCATCGGCGAACCGGGCGAAACGCCGCCAGAAGGGCCGCGCCCTTAAAATTGTAAGCCAAAGTTGGGGTATGCTGGTTTTAAGTTTTTGAGCCTAAAACAAGAATTTCGCCTGCAGGCGAGCAAGGAGTTTCGGCGGCAAACCCCTTGCAACCCCGCCGCTAAGGGGACACTGCTTCCCCTTAGAACCCCTCCAATGTCCGGTTCGTCCGTGAACCGGTAAGGTAAGCGGTGCTTTCATCCGGCAGTAACGCCGCGCAGCCGCCATCCGTAGCGGCTGTATGAATGCAAAAATGTATAGACTTCTCTTGGTTTTGTTTTTTTAGGCTAGATTATCTACCCGAGCGGTCTACAGGGAGGTAGACCGGCACGGCATTGCGAATGGAGCGCATGCCGTTGCCAAACAGGAATCACTTTCAAGCAGAGTTACGATTGGCAGAATCGACTCTTTACTTCATTCGGTGCGTTTGGTAAAGGTAAATGCCGGGTCAAGTGTGGTTCCTAATTACCTTACTATCCATGGGATGGTCAAAATCTCCATGCTCCACGGAGTTTTGACCATCCCATCATGAT
>JAEXFN010000024.1 GCA_023400055.1 Bacillota bacterium | reverse complement strand
GATTCCAGATCGATCTTTTGTGGATAAAGATCTTCCTTTTGTGAATAAAGATCGATCTTTTGTTAATAAAGATCTGTCTGGGATGATTTCAGATCGATCTTTTGTGACTCAAGATTTTCCCGCTGTGAATCATGCGCTGCTTTTGATGGGTTTGAACCTTCCCGGCCAATAAGTCGGGTTGATCACAACGCTTTTAAAGCTATCGATATTATATTATGGATAATTAAACGCCCAAAAATTTGGCTCAATCTTTCTGATAATAATCGGTGATCCCCGCCAGAATGCCGGCGGCCGCCTCATCCTTGAACTCGGTGGTCCGTATGGTCGTCTCCTCCTGGAAATTGGACAGGAAACCCAATTCGATCAGGATCCCCGGCATCTGAGCCTCCCGGATCACCACGAAATCGTCGAACTTCACGCCCAAGCTGCTGAACTGGGTGGTGCGCACCAGGTTGTCCAACACGTTTTTGGCCAATTGCTGCGAATCGGCCCGGCTCGCATAGTGATAGACTTCGACCCCGTGCACCTGAAAGTTGGGATGGCTGTTGGCGTGGATGCTGATAAAAAGGTCGGCGAAAAGATAGTTGGCCAGAAACGGCCGCTCATACAGGCTGATGAACGTGTCGTCGACCCGGGTCAGCACCACATGCGCACCGGCGTCCTCCAGCAGCCCCTTCAAGCGCAAGGCCACCTCCAGAACCACATCCTTCTCGCGCGTCCCCTGCCGGCCGCTGGTTCCGGGATCGACGCCGCCGTGGCCGGGGTCGAGCACAATGGTTTTGCCGATGATCGGCGAACGCCGGAATTGGATGGTCAATTGGCGGCGGTCCGCCGAAAAGCTGGGGGTATAACCCACATAATAATTGAGGCCGACCTCCAGCCGGA
The DNA here is from genome assembly GCA_023400055.1 of Bacillota bacterium. Taxonomy (GTDB): domain Bacteria; phylum Bacillota; class UBA4882; order UBA8346; family UBA8346; genus Hydrogenispora. The sequence goes on along the minus strand of JAEXFN010000024.1, from coordinate 18,486 downwards.
GCGTGGTCGGGTTGAGCTGGGTAATCTTAACCCCTTTGACTTGCTCGTTTTGGATGACGGGCGGCTTGAGGCCGGGCGCGGGGCGGCTAAAGTTGAGATCGATCTGCAGCCGCTGGGGATCCTTCAACTTGCTGATGGTTTCGACCAGTTCGCCGTCGCCGGAGATGGTCAGGCGGCCGCCATCCTTCTCTTCCAACCAGGTGAGCGCCGTAATATTCTGCTGGGTCCGAATTTCGATCCAGTTGGGATTGGTCCGGGAACGCATCACAAAGCAAGGGACCGGCTGCACCAGATCCAGGACCACCCGAACGGTATCCCGGTTAAATTGGCTCATCCGCACCGACTTAATCCAGCGGCCGTCTCCGGGGATGGGATTGCTCTCCCCCGCCAGCGTGGCGCCGGCCAGATCCACCACCAGCCGGTCGGGATGATCATAGGTGGATACCTCGTAACGGGCCGGGCAAGTCGCCTTGATGTAAACCTTGCGTTCCTGATCGTTATGGAAGAAATTGACCGACTCCACCAGATAGTTAAAGACGATCATCGCCCGGTTGGAGCCCGGTTCCTGAATGATCTGGTAACCGCTGAGCCGGGTCAGATCGAAGACCACCCGCAAACCGTCGCCATTGGGGCTAAAACGGACCTGCTTGACCGCAGGATTCGCCGCCAGGGTGCTGTCGAAGCCGGGATGGGCTTGGACACCCGGCAGATCGAGGACCAGCCGGTCGGGACTGGTCAATAGAAAGCTCTTGGGGGTGAAGCTTCTGGATCCCACCAGCACAAAGGCCGGCCGGTCCTGGTATTGGACGGCCTCCATGCCCAACAGGTAATTGGCCGACCAGGCCAACGCGACATTCTGCTGATCTTGGCTTTTGACGGTCAACCCCAGACTTTCGATGAATTCCAGCGGCAGCCAGAGCTGGTTGTCCTGTTCGAAGGGAGCCGCGGCCAACCGGCGGATTTCGCCATTGACCGAGTAGCGCAAATCATCCTGGTACAGCATCATCGTTAGCCGGCCGAAACGCAGGTAAATCTGGCCTTTATCCGGATCCCACTTGCTGTTGATATGTAAATATTTGTTCAAAAACGGCAAGTCGATAAACTTGACGCCGTCTTTGAGATTAATCCGGATATCCGGATCCAGTTGCTTGCCGTCCAGCGTGACGCCCAAAGCGCCGCCGGCCTCGGCCCACGCGGCGCTCCCCGCCGCCAGCAGCAACCCGATCGCGATGATGCCCGCTATGAATATTTGCCGCAAACCCGATCGTTTGGCCAAAACTCTCGCCCGCCTTTCGGGTTAATCATTCTACCCCAAAACGGCGTTTCCTGCCAAATGCTGCTTAAAAAGAAATGATCTTTCAATGGACGATTATTCCAGCGGCTCCAAGTTGGCGTAGGCCAGGATCAACGACTTGATGCCGAGGCCGGGAAAGGCCACTTTGACCTGGGCGTCGGCCCCCGCGCCTTCCTTGGTGACCACCGTGCCGATGCCCCATTTGGCGTGGCGCACTTTGGTCCCCACCCGGATCGCCGCCGGGTCGCCGGCGGGATGTCCGGCATTGGGAACGCCGCTCGCTGGCAACCGCGCTCCCGGCCGCATGCCCATGCTCGCCCCGGGGCGGGACGGACTGGCCGCCGCGGCCGGGCTCGGCCGGTTGGCGCCCTTCAGATTGACCATGATCTCCTTGGGCAGTTCCAGCAAGAAACGCGACGGCACCGCGACGCTGGTGCTGCCGTAGACGGTCCGCATGTTGGCATGAGTAATGTACAGCCGCTGGCGGGCCCGGGTGATCCCGACATAGCAGAGGCGGCGTTCCTCTTCCAGCTCGTTGGTCTCCAGCAGCGAGCGACTGTGCGGGAAGAGCCCCTCTTCCAAGCCTACCAGGAAGACCACTGGAAACTCCAGCCCCTTGGCGGAATGCAGCGTCATCAGCACCACCGCGTCGGCTTCGGTCTCATAGTTGTCGACGTCGGCCACCAGGGCGACGGTCTCCAGGAAGGCGGCCAGGCTCTTGTCGTCGCTGTTCTGTTCGAACTCCACCGTCAGCGAGATGAACTCGTCGAGGTTCTCCAGCCGGCTCTGGGACTCGATGGAGCCTTCGTTGCGCAGCTCCGACAGGTAGCCGCTTTCCTGCAGGATCAATTCGGCCAGATCCTTGACGCCCAGCGTCTCCCGTTTCTCCACCCAGCCCGCCAGCAAGCCGAAGAAGGCGGTCAGCGGTTTGATGGCCCGCGCGGTCAGACTGGGGATCTCCTCGAGATGGGCCGCGCCTTCCAATACCGCGTAATTGTTGTCGTCCAGGAAATAGAGGAACCGCTCGTAACTGGCGTCGCCGATGCCCCGCTTCGGCACATTGATCACCCGGCCCAGGCTCAGCCGGTCGGCCGGATTGTAAACCAGCCGCAAATAAGCGAGGATGTCCTTGATCTCTTTCCGTTCGTAGAAGCGCAGCCCGCCGATGACCCGGTAGGGCAGGTTGCGCTGAATCATCGCTTCTTCAAAGCTACGCGACTGGGCGTTGGTCCGGTAGAGCAGCGCGAAGTCGCTGTAATGCCGGCCTTCCTCCCGGACCAGCCGGTTGATCTCCTCGGCCACGAACCAGGCCTCGTCCCGTTCGTCGTCGGCCCGGTACAACAGGAGCTTGTCGCCCTCGCGATTCTCGGTCCAGAGCCGTTTGGGACGGCGGCCACGGTTGTTCTTGATCACCTCGTTGGCGGCGCGCAGGATGTTCTGGGTGGAGCGGTAATTCTGCTCCAGCTTGATGATGTGCGTCTTGGGGAAGTCCCGCTCAAACTCGAGGATGTTGCGGATATCGGCGCTCCGGAAGCTGTAAATCGACTGGTCGTCGTCGCCGACCACGCAGAGGTTCTGATATTTGGCGGCGAGCAGCGTCACCAGCACATATTGGGCGTGGTTGGTGTCCTGGTACTCGTCGACCAGGATATAGCGGAACCGTTCCTGATACTTCTCGAGCACCTCCGGGCATTCCCGGAAAAGCCGGACCGTCATCATAATCAGGTCGTCGAAATCGACCCCGTTGTTCTGGTGCAGTTTCTTTTGATAATGCTTGTACACCTCGGCCACGGTGTTGGACCAATAGTCGGCCGCCTTGCGGGCGTACTCCTCGACGCCGATCAGCTCGTTTTTGGCGGCCGAGATCGAGGTCAGCAGCGCCTTGGGATGGTAGCTCTTGTCGCTGAGGTTCAGATCCTTCAGGACGTTCTTGATCACGGTAGTCTGATCCTGGGTGTCGAAGATGACAAAGCTGCGCTCATAACCCAGCCGTTCGATCTCCTGGCGCAGGATCCGGACGCAAGCGGTGTGGAAGGTCGAGACCCAGATCGAATCGGCCGCCGGCCCCACCAGATTGGCGACCCGTTCCCGCATCTCCGCCGCGGCCTTGTTGGTGAAGGTCACCGCCAGGATCTGCCACGGCGCGACCCCCTGCCCCAACAGATGAGCGATGCGGTGCGTCAGCACCCGAGTCTTGCCGGAACCGGCTCCCGCCAAAATAAGAAGCGGTCCCTCGGCATGGCAGACCGCTTCGCGTTGTGGTTCGTTCAAACCTGTCAAAATATCCATTCGTGTCACTCCAAATGATAAACTAGTACGTAAAATTACCGCGATAGGTTACTAAGCTTTGTTGCTAGACTATTCCATTCCGCCGCCGGATTTTCCTGCCGCCCCGGCGATGAAATTATCAACAGTCATGAGATCAATCGCTCGACGGCAATGGCAATGGCGAAACCGGTTAATTGGGGATCGCATCTTATTACCGCACTTATCCGCTTTTCATGCTGTATATTGTTTTATTTGTAAAGTATCAAAATCAATTGCCAGCTTGGTCCGTAACCAAAAATCCATTCCCAGAATACCGTCGATTGCCAATCCGTAGTCCATATCACCGATATCTACTTTAAAATCCTTAATCAGTGAATCACCCAATTGAATCCATTCCAATTGTTTGATATAGACAAATTCCATTCCTCCAACTCCCCGAATGCTTCCGATAAGATCGTCCGGTTCCGGTCTGATGCCGATTTCCCGTACTATATCAGCATTTAGGATTGTTCCTGAGGATCCCGTATCGATGAGGGTATTGATTAAAGTAATCTTATTGCCTTTAAAAGATACTCTGATTTCAACAAAAGGGAGATTATCAACAATCTGAAAAGACTGGATCATAATCGGATGCCCAACCATTTTCGTTCTAAAATTTCCAGGGCTTCCCTTTTGGTATGGGCGACATAAAGTTCCCGGTCAGGATGCGTTTTATGATATTGCCGATAAGCCTTTAATGCCTCCTCACCTTCATTGTAAGTATTCAAGAGCGAAATACGGTCGACGATTCTTTTTCCTTCAACCGAATGAGCTTCCAAAGCCTCGAATAAAACCCAGGTATTGGGATATTGGCTTCTTAATTCTTGCCATTGCATGGAAAACCCTCCGTCATTATCATTCTTTTGCTTTATAATATCACAAATTGCTTACCCACCAATTGGAATTCCTATCCCGTGGCATTATTTGTTAATATTATATCATATTTTTAAAGCACCTTCCGGAGAATGGCGAAGCTCGGTGACCGGCTGGGCATTTGGGAAAGCAACATTCATTTTCCGGCAGTAGAAAAGGGCGATTCTGCGTTGAAAGATCGCTATTTTGCTGTGGCGCGACCGTTTTCCGTCCGAGAATATTCCGGTTCTATTACAAAATATACTGTGGCGGTAACCGCCGTAGTTCATTCAATAACAAAATATACTCCGGCAATGACTGCCATAGTTCATTCAGTAACAAAATGAACTGCGGCAACGACTGCTAGAGTTGCTTGAGGAACAGAATAAACTATGGCGGTAACCGCCATCGTTCATTCGCTAACAAAATATGCTCCGGCAACGGCCGCCATCGTCCATTCAGTGACAAAATGAACTGCGGCGGGAAGCGCCGGACTTTTTCAACGAATCAAAAAGACCACCGGCCTTCCGCCGGCAGCCTTGTCCTTCCCGTTCCTCGGCCCTGTTTCAATCCCGGCCGCGCACCTTCTCGCTCATGCCGAGTTTTACCGCTTTGTTCTCGCCAGGGCCGGCTCCCGCCTTCAGCTGCGCTTCCTGGGAAGCGCTCTCGCGCGGCTTGGGATGACCCCGCCGCAGATCGGCCCGGACGCCCACTTCCTTGCCGACGGCGTCGGGAGTGATCTGTTCGCCCATGTCCAACACCTCCGGCTCTAGTATAACCGGCTCCGGCCCTAAAAAAACCGGCCCGGTCCGATTGGGGGCCGGAGCCGTTATCCCGGCCGACGGATGCGGCGGCCCGGATCAGGCCACCCGGCCCACTTCCACCCGGTTGCGGCCATTACGCTTGGCCCGGTATAACGCCTCGTCCGCCTCTTGAATCATCGCCGCCCCGCCGGAAGGGTCCAGGGGCCGCCGGGCGCAAATTCCCAGACTGACCGTGATTTTGCCGGGGGCCAGGTCGGGGAGGAACGACGCCTGGGCGACGCTGAGCCGGATCCGCTCGCCGATGCGGTAAGCGGTTTCAGCATCGGTGTCCGGCAGGATCAACCCGAACTCCTCGCCGCCGTAACGGCCGACCAGATCGCTCTGACGCACGTTGGCCACGATGATCGCCGCCAATTGCCGCAGCACCTGGTCGCCGGCCAGATGGCCGAAGGTATCGTTAACTACCTTGAAATGGTCGATATCCAGCATGACGAAAGAGAGCGGCCGCTGCGTCTGGCGGTGCTCCTGGTATTCCCGCTCAAAACGCTCGCTGAGCAAGGCATGATTATACAGGCCGGTCAGGCCGTCCTTGGTGGCCAGGTCCTCCAGCACGTAATTCTGCTGGTGAAGTTCGGCTTCACGGGCACAGATCGCCTCCTGCATGGCGTTGAAGCCCCCGATCAGCTCATCCAGCTCGTCCCCGGTGGTGAGCCGCAGCGGCCCCTGGTAACGCTGGCCGGTAATGTTGGCGGCGAAGGCGATCAGCTGCTGAATCGGATGGACCACCCGCCAGCTCAGCAGGAACGCCAGCCCCGCTCCGAGCAAGACCACCACCACCGCCAGGACTCCCAGCAGTTTCAGCGAACTGTGCAGCGGTTGCATGATGGCCCCTTCGCTGAACTCCACCAGCAGGCCGGCCTGAATCGGCTCCAGCCATTCGTAAGAGCCGAAAACCCGCTCCCCCCGGTAATCGCGGTAAATGCCGCCGCCGGCGCGGCGCCGGATCACGTTCCGCACCGCCGGCGAACTCAGCCGGGACTGGCCTTTCTCCAGTCCCCGCCGGTTGGCCAGCACGTCGCTGATGAGGCGGCTGTCTGTCAGGAGGGCGCCGTGCCGGTCGACCAGATAAGCCTGGCCCAGCTGGCCCAGGTTCAACTGGGCGACGATCCGCCGGTACTTCTCCAGGCTGACGAAACAGGCGAAGACGTAACGGACCTTCCCGCCGGTGACGATCGGTTCGGTGATGGCCATGATCGGCGCCCCGTCGATGCGCGACTTAAAAAAACCGCTGGTCGTGCCGGCGCCTTGCAGCGTCTTCAGGAAATACGGCCGGTCGGCCACCCGGATCGGAAGCTGCCCGGCATCGGAGTTGATCATGTGGCCCTGGCGGTCGAAGATGGCGATGTTGTAAAAATTATCGTTCCAAGCCAATTCGCGCCGCAGGAACGCCGCCACCTCCAGTGAGGCCAGGCGTCGTTCGCCCAGGGCGCCGAGGTACATCGCCTGGATCTTCAGTCCGGCCTCGCGGTCTTCGGTCCAGCGCCGGATGATCTGCGCCACTTCCTTGCGATAGCTTTCGACGATGTACAGTTGTTGCTTTTCCAGCGTTATCCGGGTAATCTGCCAGAGCGAGACGCCGATCAAACAGACGGTCATACAGATGAGTCCGCTGAACGAGCAGAACTGGCGTAAAAAGATTTTGCTCCTCCAAAGTTGCCTCATGAGTCACCACCGATGGGAATGCACTGTATCGTTAGGGATAATCTTGATAATATATTACGGAAAAAATCCGCCGCCATTTGAGCGGATCGACGCGGCCAAATGTCCCGCTCCCGCCCCAAACGGTCCGGGTTAATCCTACTCGCAGGTCGGACCCTGGCCCCATTCGGCGCAGCCAAACATGCATTTGAGGATGGTCCGGGGATCGAAAAATGATATCCTTTAGCTCAAAGCGGATCGCGTGGTCGGCGCCGAGCTTCAGCGCCAGCTGAATGTACGCCTCATCGTTCACGGGCAGCCTCCCGATTGCCATTTACTTACAACACCATTGGATCGACATGCCTGATAAATCAGGCAATTTAATACTTGATAACGTTCCGTAATATATACTCCTAATCTGCATTCTACTTCAACGCCGGCCAATTGGCAAGGACAACCCGCTGAACGGGCGAATTTCCCGCGTTAAAAATATTTGTCGGCAAGCAACTGTTTTCAAAGAGAAGCCGACCCGACAAAGCATTCCAAATTCAATTGAATTCGGCAAATATTAGATTCTTCTGGAAGAGATTGTACTAGCAAAAGATTAAAAGCACCCCGTTTATAAGGGTGCTTTTCTTTTCTAAGCTTTCGAATCATTGCTATTATGCCTCGTATCGTTCGTGCCATCATGATGCTCCCGATGCAAAAGCGGTTACGAGTCGCTCTCCCTTCAACCGTAGATAGCTCATACCGCCATAAGCCGCATCGTTCCGTTCCGGGAAGTCCTCCCGGAAGTGAGGGCCGCGACTTTCTTTCCGGACCAGCATCGCCCGGAGGATCGCCGTGGCCGTCTGTAAAGCGTTGGCCGCCGCTAAGGCTGTCGCAAAGGCCGGTCCCGCATATCCCAGCGCATTGAACTGCCGCTCCAATCCGGCGATGGAATCCAGCGCCGAACGCAAACGCGTTTCATTGCGGATGATCCCCGCCCCCTGCTGCATGATGCCGCGAATTTCCGCTAATACCTGTTCCGGGTCGACCCGGGCCGCCTGACCGGAATCAAATTTCGCTAATTCCTCCCGCGCCACGGCGCGCGGAAAACTTTTTGGGGCCAGCCGCGCCCGCCTGGCGGCGTTTTCTCCGCTGATCTTCCCGAAAACTTGAGTGGCCAGAATGGCGTTGCCGCCCATCCGGTTGGCGCCGTGCGGACCTCCGGCCGACTCGCCGCATGCGAAGAGATTGACAATATCGCTCATCCCCGTCCCGTCGATCCGGATGCCGCCGTTGAAACCCTGACAGTGCGGGTAGATCCACAGCGCCTCTCGGCGCGGGTCCATGCCTCGGGCGGCAAGATATTCCCGCCACAAACGGAACCGTGGTTCCTCGAAAAAGTCCGGGCCATAGCTCACCGCCACCCCGGGGGCCTGGTACTGCTCACTTTCCCGGACTATCGCCAGATCAAAATAACGGGATTCGTCTTCGCAACTAAACGGGCCGTGGCTGGCGCGGCTTTTCAAGCAAGCGGCGCCAGCGATGCCGGGTGGAAGATAATCGCCCAAAAACTCCGCTCCGTTCCGGTTGCTCAGGGTGGGCAGGCTGCTCAGCGTCGGGTGATGAAAATTGCTGCCGGGCCGCGGCGCGAGGGTTCCCGGAATGAACTGGATAAACTCCATATTTACCAGAGCAGCGCCGTTCCGCAAGGCCACGGCATATCCCGCCCCCAATTGACGCGGCGTTCCAAACCCATAACGCCACAAGGCTTCGGCACCGCCTGTCGCCAGGATCACCGCTCCGGCGCTGATCGCCACCAGTTGGCCGTCGGAATCAACCGCCAGCGCTCCGCCACAAACCCCGTCGCGCACCAGCAGATCGACGAGCGTCAGCCGGTCCTGCACCGGAATGGCGCGTCGGCCCAATTCTCGGAGCAAACAAGCTTTGGCTTGACTCACATCGTTCAGTTGGAAGCCGCGCGGCTGTCCGCCGAAGCAAGGCTTCTCGCCATTCCGGACCAGCGAGCTGAATTCGAGGCCGTAATCGCAAAGATCCCGCAACCGGGCATTGGAATCCCTGGCCAAAATCTCCACCAGCCGCCGGTCGGCCATTCCGCCGGAGACAGACAGGATTTCCTGGCAAAATTCGGCCGCACCCGTTTCGGATTCGCCCGCACTGAGGATCCCCCAAGGCAGCGAGTGCGGATAAAAGGTTGAACCGCCGCTTCCCGGGGGTTCGGAGGCGATCAACAACACGGCGGCGCCAGCGTCGTAGGCGGCCAGCGCCGCGCGAATGCCGGCCGCACCCCCGCCCACGACTAACACCTCGGTCTCTAAGCGATGGACGATCTCTTGCATGAGTTCACCTGCTCTGCTCTATAGGATGGCGATAGTATTCGCCTATATTAACGCGTTGTGCGAATTAAACTTCATCTTTAATCATCAAGATCTTTATCCACAAAAGTTAGATCTTGATTCACAAAAGATCGATCTGGAATCGTCGCAGATCGATCTTTATTCACAAAAGATCGATCTTTATTAACAAAAGGAAGATCTTTATCCACAAAAGATCGATCTTTTGTGGATAAGTGAGTTACGCGAATCATCCGGGCTGAAACCGGCACGTCTCCGCCCGGCGTCTTTACGGTTTCAATTTCATGGCCGTAAATCCCGGATTGCTTCTCAAATCCCTTCGTTTCGGACAGAGTTTATCTCAACCCTTTTTATTTCCCGTGTCCAAACCAAAATCTTAGCGCATCGTCTTGGCTGTTTCCCGAATAAGTTCATCGACCATCCCAGACAGTTTCAAAATTCATCTGATACAACACTTTATATTAGCGCGGCGATCTCCCGCGCCAGCCACTGGCCGAACTTGCGATGTTCCTCGGCCTCCCAATGGACGCCGTCGCGATCGCTGGTGACCACTACCGTTCCGGCGGCGCGGAAATGACAGCCGAGTTGTTCGGCCACTTCCCGGTAGAACCCGGCCAACTGGAGCGATTTGGCGGGGCCGCCCGCAAAAGTATCGGCCGAAGCGGTCAATTTACCCAGCGGCGGCGAGGCGATCAATAACACCTGCGGAGCCGCGCCCGCCGGTCCGGCGTCGCTTTGTTGAACCATTTTCACCAGCGCCCCCGCTCCGGCGGCGATGTCGCACGCCGGCAAATTGAAGCGCTGCTTCAGATCGTTGGTCCCCAGCATGATCAGGACCAGGTCCAGCGGATGATGCGTCTCAAGGCAAACCGGCAGAAAGGTTTTGCCGCTGCGGCTCTCGCCCAGCGGGTCGTCCCAGACCGTGGTCCGGCCGTTCAAACCTTCCTCGCTGACCAGATACTCCGGGCCCAATTCCGCTTGGAGGATTCCGGTCCAGCGCTGATCGCGGTCGTAACGGCTGCCCTCGCTCGGCCGATAGCCCCAGGTGTTGGAGTCGCCGTAGCATAAAATCGTTTTCATCTCATTCTCCCTCGAAAACCCGATGTCAAAGTCCTTCCTCCGGCTTTGGTCGCGCTTGGCATTTCGCTGCAACCCGGCCCGTTCCCGCGGCTGGAGTCGATTCTTTCAGTCCTGTTAAAACTCGCCGCTCCGGCCGAACTTTTCCCGGACCCGCGCTCCAAAGGCTTGCTCGGCCCGGCTCAGTCCGGCCAGGATTTCTTCCACCGCTTGACCGGAAGCGCTTCGGGCCGCCGGAATGATTGTATTGCATTCATTGGCGTCCATAAATAAAGCCGCCTCCAGCAGCCGCGCTTCGTCTTCCTCCGGCACAGCCAGGAAACCGTGCTTGTCGGCGTGGATCAACTGCCCGGGCCGGACCTTGCACCCGAATGCCTCCACCTCGCAATTCCAGCGGACCGGCATGCTAAAGGCGTGTCCGACGCAGAGCCGGCTGGCCAGCGCCTTCAGTCCGGCATTGGTCATCTCATCCAGATCGCGGATGGCGCCGTCGCAAATGGTGCCGACACAGCCCAGGGCCCGGTGGGTGTTGCTGTTGACTTCTCCCCAGAAGGCCCCGACAAAATGCGGTTTGTCCAGGTCTTGCACCACCACGATCTTGGGCCCGGGGACGCCCGCCACATACTGGCGGTATTCCTGCCAGGCCTGGGGATTCCGGCGGGGGTGCTCGGCATTGCTCGGCTCGATCACCACCGTGACGGCGTAGCCGACCATCGGGCCCAGCTGCGGCATGAAATCGCGGGTCTCCTCGCGGTTGAAGCACTCCGTCGCCGCATTGCGGCGGGTAATCTGTTCCCAGCCGTTATAAACGGTCGGCGTGTTCCAGCGCTTTAACATCAACAAATCAGCATGAGTCATTCTTGGCGAATCCATCGTTTCAGCTCCTTTAAGATTATTGAACGCTACAATGCGGAACGGGACGGAGTTTCGTCCTCCGCCCCGTTTTCCGCGTTAAGTCATGATTGGCATGCCGCCGGCTGCGGCGCGCGTTTAGGAATGGATCAGCTCTTTGGCCTGGAAATAATGGTGGGCCGCGGCGAGCTCGGCCAAACGGCCCTGCTCCGCCTCGTTCAATTGGCGGAAGGGCTTGCGGCATTCGCCGCAGTCGATCCCCATCAGGCTCAGGATGTATTTGATCCCCTGGAAGACGCCGACCTCGATCAGCAAGTTGATTACCTGGTTGGCCTCGATCTGCAGTTGCTGGGCCGCTTGGATCTGTCCCGCCGCATACAGCCGGTTGATGGCGACGAATTTTTCGGCCATGAAATTGTAGGTGCTGCCGATGGCGCCGTCGGCGCCCATGGCCAGGCCGGCCAGGAAGACTTCGTCATGGCCGTTGAAGATGGTCAACCGGGGGTCGATCTTCTTCATCTGCTCCAGTTGGAACAGGTCGTAGGAAGTATGCTTAATCCCGATCACCCGCGGATTGGCGGTGAGCTCCCGGATATTGGCGATGCTGAAGTTCACGCCGGAAAACGCCGGGATATTATAAACGATCATCGGCAGGCCGGTCTGATCAATCAGATCATTGTAGTAATCCCTGATCTCTTGAAACGAAAATTTGTAATAGAACGGCGGCACCGAGGAGATGGCGTCGACGCCGACAGTCGCGGCGAACTTGCCCAACTCGGCCGCGTGGTCGGTGTGGATGCAGCCGATATGATAGATAATGGCCGCCCGGTCCGCCGCCGCCTCGGCCACGGTCGCCAGGATCGCTTTCCGCTCCTCCAGACTGAGCATGAACGCCTCAGCCGTGCTGCCGCCGACATAGAAGCCGTCGACCCCTTTCGCCAGGTTCAACCGGACCAGTTCCCGCAACGCCTGGTGATTGACGGCGCCCTGCTTGTCGAATGGCGTGATCAGCGCCGGATAAATGCCTTGTAATTTTCCCATTGTCCTTGTCCTCGCTTTATCATTTCAGTATATAAGTTGAAATAAAATTTCGAGAAAGCTTTTCCATCCTTAAAGCATGGCTGGAAAAGGGTAAATCACGGTATTTATTTCGACTTATGAATCAAGGAAATATGTTGCAATAATTTCGAACTGTACAAATATTTATTGCAACATATATAGTTAAATCCGGCGTTCAGCCTTTGACCGCGCCGGAGGTCAGTCCCTCAATCAGATACCGTTGCACGATGCCGAAGAGGCCGATGATCGGGATGGTCACGATGACGCTGCTGGCCATGATCCCGCCCCAATTCTGCTTGCCCATGCTGTCCATCAGCTCGGCGATGCCGACCTGGACCGTCTTGGCCTGGGTCGAGGTGGTCAGGATCAAGGCGTATTGATAATCGTTCCATGACAGGATAAACGAATAAATAATGATCGAGACCAGCCCGGGCGCTGTCAGCGGCAGCACGATCCGAAACAGGGTCGCGAGCTTCGTGCAACCGTCCACCGACGCCGCCTCTTCCAGTTCTTTCGGCACCGTTCCGAAAAATCCTTTCATCAGCCAGACGCCGATCGGAATCGTCGCTGTGCTATAGATCAGGATCAGGACCGAACGGGTGTTTAAGATGCCGAGCATGCCGGCCATTTTGTACCACGGCACCATGATCAGCGGCCCCTGAAACATTTGCGACAAGAGGATGGCCACACTGATCGCCTTAAAGCCGGGCGCCTGGTAACGGGCCAGCGCGTAACCGCCGGTGGCCGCGAAAAAGCCGGTCAGCAGCGCGGTGCCGCCCGAGGCCAGGATCGAGTTGATGAGCAACGGGATCAGGTTGGTGCCGTTGGGCCCCAGGGCCCAAAAGTAATTGGCCAGGGTGAACCGCTTCGGGATCCAGCTCGGAATCACCTGAAAGATCTCCTGGTCGGTTTTGAGGGTGCTGACCAAAAGCCAGAGGTAGGGCAACAGCGTGAAGCCCATGACCACGATCAGGCCACCGTAGATGATGGTTTTGGCGAGTGTTTTCCTGTTCTGCATCACGTTACCTCACTCATTTCCCTTGGCGTCGAACAGCCGCAAATAGACCAGCACGATGGCCAGCACGAACAGGGTCGAGATGGCGGCCACCGCCGAACCGGTCCCCAGGTTGAAGAACTGGAAGGCGTTGGTGTAGATATAGGTCGGCAAAATACTGGTGGCATGGCCGGGCCCGCCGGCGGTCAGCACCCAGATCATCTCAAACTTGGTCCACGAAGTAATGATACAGATCAGTCCGGTCACGAACATCACCGGGACCAACAACGGCAGAGTGATATACCAAAGCCGCTTCCAGGCGTTGCAGCCGTCGATATACGAAGCCTCGTACATTTCCTCGGGAACGCCCTGCAATCCGGCGAGCATCATCAGCGTCACATAGGGAAAGCCCTTCCACATCGAGGCGAACAGCAGCGCCGGCCAGACCGTAACCGAGTTGCCCAGCCAAATCACCTTGGTATGCAGATAGAAATTGAGCAGGCCGTAGTCGCCGTCGTAGATCCATTTCCAGATCAGGCCCATCACCACCATCGGCGTCACCCAGGGCACCATCAGCAGCCCGCGCCAGACGGGGCGGAATGGCAGTTTGGCATTGAGCACCAAGGCCGCGGGCATGGCCACGATGAACTGGAGCACGGTCGATCCGAGCACCCAGAGCAGGCTGTTGCCGAAGATCGGCCAGAAGTCCGGATCCTGGGTCAACAGTTTGGCATAGTTCTGAAAACCGATATAATGGCCGCTGCCCGGGCGCAGGAAATTCAGGTTGGTAAAGCTGATCCGGAAGGACTCCAGCAGCGGATACAGCTGAAAAATCAGCAAGTACAGCACGGTCGGCAGGATCAGGAGATAGCCGAAACCGTAGCGTTTCCAAAAATTTGCCGGGGAGCGTAGGGTTAGATCCGTCATTTTTGCCACCTCAACAGAAAACTTGGGAATTGATTTTGAAGGGCTGATTGCTCAGCCCTTCGAAACCGTTCGTCGGTCTTATTTCAACTCATCCTTCACGCGCTGGATGCCTTTGCGAATCTCGTCATAGGCGGCGGCCGGGGTCGACTCGCCGTTGGTCAGCCGGACCAGCGCGCCCTGGACCACCAGCTCCATCTGGGGCTGGCCGAAGATGCGCGGTTGCGGCACGCCGTATTTCTTGGCGATCGCCGCGAAATCGCTCAGTACCTGCAGGTGTCCCTGGTAGGATTGGGGATAGGTCTGCCTGGCCACTTCGTCCAGGACCTTCTTATCGGCTTTGGTGGTTGCCGGCAGATTAATGGCGCCGCCCAACCGGGCCGACATTTCGCTGTTATTGAGGATCTCCATCACTTTCCAGGCGGCTTCCTTCTGTTTCGAGCCTTTGATGATGGCGAAACCGGCGTTGGCGACCATCGCCTTGGGTTTGGTGGCCGAAGGCCCGTGCGGGAAGATGAAGGCCCGGGTCTTGCCGATGATCTCGGTGCTGTGGGCGATGGCGTTGGCCGTGAAATAGGTGCCGGAGTGCATCATGCCGACGCTCTCGGCGCCCCAGGCTTTAAAGAGTTCGGGATAAAGCCAGGTGACCTGGCTCTTCGGCATATAGGGCGACAGATCGCTGATCAGCTTCAGAACCTCGATATACTTGGCCTTGGAAGCGTCGCTGATGTCGTCGGGAGTGACGTCATTGCTGAGGCAGATCATCATGAAATCCCGGAAGGTGAAGCGGCCGGTGCCGCCGTTGGCCATGGCATAGCCGTATTTGCCGTTCTTGGCCATCGCCTTGACCGCGGCCTTCACCGCGTCCCAGCTTTTCAAGTCGCTGATCTTGTAACCGGCGCTCTTTAGCATATCGGTATTGATCACGTGAGCATAAACGATGCCGAGCAAGGGGATGGAGTACAATTTGCCGTTCACCTTGGAGTATTCCAGGTAGCCCGGCGAATAGTTGGAAAGCTTAATGCTGCTCTTCTTCAGATACTCATCCAGCGGCTCCAGGGCGTTCATCGCCACCGGATTGATCACATCCTGCACGTCCATCATGTCGGGGTAATCGCCGGAAGCCACCATCACCGCCAGCTTCTTCTCGATGTCCGACCAGTTGAGGTAGATGTATTCGATCTTGATGTTCGGGTATTTCTGGGCCACGACCTTCTTGAGGTTTTCCGCCCAGGCCTTTTCAACCTCGGAGGTGCCGGGATAAAGGATCCGGAGGTTGGCCGCGATCTGATTGCCGCCTTTCTGGGCCAGACCCGTCACGCTCCATACCAGACAAAACGCTAAAACCAGTGATAGAAACAGACTGACTCGCTTGCGCATCTTCAATTTTCCTCCCTTTCAAAATATTATTATCATCGGGTCGAACCGACGTAATAACCTTGCTGCGGAGCGGCGCCGCCGGGATTCTCTCTCTAGGCGGGACTGCTGGTTCGAAACCCTCGTTCCGCCAACGCCCGGCGCCGCCGGTTATGGAAGTTACAGATTAAGTAAACCGCTGTACAGGTGTTCCCGCATGGCCCGTTCGGCGACGTCGGGATCGGGGTTTTGCAACTTCTGGACCAGCTCGGTGTGGCGGTTGATGATATGGTCGTATCGTTTATTGAAACTGAGCGAGGAAAGCTTGTTGGCGGCGAAGAACAGGCTCAGCCGCATCACCTTGTTGAACTCCCGCACCAGGATCGCGCAATCGGCCAATTCCACCAGCGAGCGGTGGAACTGAATCTCTTTCTCCCAGTTGTCCCAGGTGTTCACGGCGGAGTTGTCCACCGCCGCCGCCAGTTCCAGCAGGCGGGACTCGTTGCGGACGATCGGCTCGCCGCAGTACAGCCGGGCCGCTTGGCCTTCCAGCGCCTGGCGCAGAATCACCTGGCCGCGCAGGTCCTCCTCGGTGATGACCCGGATCCGGGTGCCCTTGCGGGGGATCGTCTCCAGCAGCCCCTCCGCCTCCAGTTGCAACATGGCTTCCAGCGCCGGGGCCACGCTGACCTCCAGGTCCGCCGCGACCTCCCGCCGGTTGATCATATCGCCCGGCGCCCATTCGTTGCGCAGAATGCGCTCCAGCAAGGTATCGTAAACCCGTTGCGAAAGTGAACGTTTCAAAACAATTTCCCCTTTACATGGCGGTTCCGCTTGCCACACCCTTATGATATATCACGTGATATATCACTGTCAAGCAAATTTTTCCCCCAACTGTATCATTTGGCTGTTTTGGATTTCTTAACCTCTAACCGGTCGCGACGCCCCATCGCAGCGTTCCCGCTCCTGCTCCGCGCGCCCCATCTGACGTTACATCCGTCACTCAATGAACCGCTCGATAAACGTAACCAAGCCCGCCCCTTTTCGAGCGAGACGCGTCAGCGACCCCGGCAAACCATTCCGCAACCCAATGAACTCTTTCAGTTACTGAATCGCAATCATCCGTAACCAAACGTAAATATTCCGCTAGGGAATGGAAAGCATCAGTAACCGAACGAAAGCTTTCAGTAACTGAAGCGAAACTTTTCGTAATGAAACGAAAACATTCCGCAACTGAACGAAATTGTTCGGTAACCGAATGAACTGATTCAGTTACTGAATGAGCTCCTTCGATAACTCAAGGGCCTCATTTCGCAACGGAATCAAGCTCATCTCGCGGATGATGAGTTCTTTCGGACGGTCAATGATTTCCGCCCCGGCTTTACAACGTTGCAACGGGAACCGGAGGACGAATGATCCTAACCGCAATGGCTGTTCCGGCCGGGCCGCAGAAAAAATTTTCCACCCCGGCAGGAATTCGAACGGCCGCGGCAAATAATTCATTCGATGAATTCATTGAATGAATTCGTATAATGTAAAACGGACAGGAGCGACCCGCACCGCATGACCGACCAGGAAACGTTGCTTTTCTCCGGCCACAACCAGGATGCCATCCAGTTGCGCAACCGCTCGCTGGCGCTGCAACTGCTCAAACTGAACGGCACCATGTCCCGCAAGGAACTGGCGGCCCGCACCGGCCTGAATGCCTCGACCATTACCTATATCATCAAAGACCTGCTGGAGATGGGGCTGGTGCGGGAGACCGGCTCCATTGCCCGGCATAACACGATCGGCCTGGCGCTCAACCCGGACGGCCGTTACGTGGTCGGGGTGCAGCTGGCCCGCGACCGGCTGAGCGGCGGCCTCTTCAACCTGGACGCCCGGATCCTGGCCGCCGAGCGGGTGGCCCTGGCGCCGGATCTCCCGGTGGCCGAGGTGCTGCAAGGGCTGGCGGAACTCATCGCCCGGCTGCGCGGCCGGAGTCCGGACCCGGCCAAGGTCGCGGCCATCGGCCTGACCGCGCCCGGGCCCTTGAATCTGGCCGAGGGCCGGGTCGCCTTCATCAGCAATTTCAAAGGGTGGCGCGATATCGCCATCGGCCCGGCCATCCGCGACCGCTTCGGCCTGCCGGCCGTCATCGAGCACGACGCCCACGCCGCGGCCGCGGCCGAGAAATGGCTGGGCGGCGGCAAAACGGCCCGCAATCTGATCTATATCGCCGCCGGCAAAGGGGTCGGCGCCGGGATCATCATCGACGGCCGGATCTACCACGGCTCCCACGGCATGGCGGGCGAGATCGGCCACACCACCCTCGTGCCGGACGGCCCGCGCTGTGAATGCGGCAACGTCGGCTGCCTGGAAGGATACTGTTCCAGCGCCGCCCTGCTGCGCCGGGCCGCAGCGCGGCTGGCGGCGGGCCGGGAAATCTCGTTGCTGGCCGCGGAGCGGCCGCTGACCTTCCCGGCTCTGGTCCGGGCCACCCAAGCCGGCGACCCGCTGACGCTGGAACTGGTCCGGGAGTCCGCCCGCTATCTGGCGACGGCTGTCGTCAACTTGATCAATACCCTCGAACCGGAACTGGTCATCCTCGGCGACGAAATGGCCGAACTGGGCCCAGCCTGGATCGACGCGGTCCGCACTACCGTCCGGGCGCGGCTGTTGCCGGAGATCGCCCGGCAGGTCCGGATCGAAGCCGCCAGCCTGGCCGGAGACCCCTTCCTGCTCGGCACCGGCGCCATCGCCATCGAATATTTGCTGAGCCATCCGGGGTGAAGTGAGGGAAGGCGCTTAGGAAGTTCAGTTCATGAGGCTCGTTCTTTGGACCCACGGTTCCGGCGGCGGGATTACTTTTGGACCGCCCCAAAAGTAACCAAAAAGGCGCTGGAACCTACGGATTCCCGTCCTCCCTTTATGCATCCGGTAATCGTCTTCGCCATCCCTGGCCTTCTG